>CAWFEP010000018.1:0-76045 GCA_963814845.1 uncultured Actinomycetota bacterium | reverse complement strand
AAGAAGGCGTCGTATCGCCCGTGGGAAAGCCCAGTGTCATTCCACTGCGATAACTCTGGAGATCATATGTACCGTCGCTGTCAAGGACAACTCGCCACTTCTGGTCGTCGCCGCTTCCCACGTTGTTTGCATGTTCTCTCGAATGAAATCGCTCCCAGTTCCCGCCTGGCGGTACGGCGCGATTGTCGCCGGGCCGAGAATCGCAAGTACTTCCAACCAGAGTTTAGTGCCGGCATTCTGAATGTGTCACAGGTGTCGCCACCTGGCGACACATGCGGGAAGAACAGCCAGTTCCGACTGGGACGCGATCCCAGACACCGTCAAGGATGCCCTTCAACTGTTGGTTCCTGGCACCTTCATCTTCACATGAAGAGAGACCCGGCGACGCGCTTTGTATCTCGTATGCGCCTTGGGGAATCGTTTGTTGGTAGACGGCGATGGTGAACCCGGGCCTCACGGGTCGTAGTCAATTGCCCGTTGACCCAGAGGAGTCGTCCTGCCTAAATTGAAACTCTCCATGTGATAGGTATAGTGGTCCACTCCGTTGAGGCTGTAGAGCCCGAATTGGCCCGGCCCGATCTCGGGACCGGCGCTCGCGGCAAAGATCGACCCGCCATAGTTCCTGAGATCGACATTGTCCTTGTCGACGTAAGGTCCGGTGATCGACTCGTACTCGCCGACGATGATCTTGCAGGCGCTGGCACTACCCGCGCAGCAAACGTCAACCGCGGCGTTCAGGTAGAAATATCCGCCGTAAGGACACGAAGGAACCTTCTATGGCATTGGGGTAGGCCGTGGCATTGTAGGGCAAGCCGGGCCGACCTCCCGCTAGCAATACATATTCTCCCGAGTCGCTGGGTAGGGATTCGCCGGATTCAGCTCTACGGGTAAAAGCCAGCGATTGAGCAATGAACCGAAACGATCCAAAGCCGGTCCTGATCCGGATCGTAGTAACGCAGACGATCAATCCGTGTTGTAGTCAGCGGCTGGAAGCATCCCAATGATCGAGACCAGAGCAGGTGGATACGCTACTAATGGACGCTCCAAGCTTGGTCCAGACAGGGTCTGTAAGCGAGGTCGTTGAGGCCACCTGGATTGAAGAAACCTGTGATCCGAAACGATGACAAAGAGAGAGAGTAGATATTGCCCGTGGATGGGAGTGGGCCACATGTCGGGGGCCCAATAGTCCGTGTTATCTGCACCAGGACCGGAGCTGGAAATACGTGATTGGAGTTGGGGTGCGTCCAGGTTTTGATCGGTCGAAACTGCAAGGAACATTCGCGTTCCGGTATAAAAAATCAACCAGCGATTGCCCACAGGGTCATAGACCATCCGCGATGGGTCATGGGCACTGAACGTTGAAAGGACGTCGGCGCGGCTTGGATTGGAAATGACGAGACCCAGGCAGACTAGCGGCGCCCAGAACAATTTCATGAACGGTCGAATGTCTTTCACGTTGATATCCTCCTTAGCACCTCTTGAATCCCAGCCATCAGATTTCCTGTGCTTTAATCTCCACATTGATACAGCTCGGGAAACGTTTTCTCGGGAGGCCGCACACGAAACATGTTCACTCAACTACGCGTGAATCTCGCACGAGGGCAAATCGGCCCCTGAGGTCACAATTGCATAGTAGGTCCCTGTCAATTTCACACGAGACTTGAACACAGTCAATCTTTTATTGTCAAGTAGATTTTTTGTTAATCTATAATAGATTATCGTTTGTGTCTAGTTTCATTGCGTTCCTCATACGCCCAGCGCAGCCTCGACGTGCGCGGCGCAATCCTCGCCACCGTCGGCCTTGCGCTGCTCGTGTACGCGATCGTCGGCACTGACGTACATCCGTGGACATCCGGCCGGACGATCGGCCTGCTCGCCGTCTCAGTCGTGCTGCTCGCGGTGTTCGTGTTCACCCAAACCCGCGTCCTCGACCCGTTGATGCCACTGTCGCTGTTCAAGTCGCGGTCGGTCACCGCCGCCAACGTCGTTATGCTCCTGCTCGGCGTCGTCTTCTTCTCGATGTGGTATTTCCTGTCGCTCTACCTGCAGGACGTCCACGGCTATAGCCCGATCAAGACCGGCCTGCTGTTCCTGCCGATGAGCGTCGCGATCATCATCGGCGCGCAGACCTCCGCACGGTTGATCGGCCGGCTCGGCCCGCAACGGCTGCTGGTCATCGGGCTGGGCATGTCCGCGGTCGGTTTCGGCTGGTTGACCCAGCTGACTGCGACCTCCGGCTACATCGACGGCGTGCTCGGCGGCACACTGCTCATCTCCGCCGGGTTGGGCGCCGCTTTCACGCCGTTGGCCACCGCCGCAACCGACCGGTGTGCACTGGTCACAGGCAGGCATCGCGTCCGGCCTGCTCAACACGTCCCGCCAGGTTGGTGGGTCGATCGGACTCGCGGCGCTCGCGACCGTCGCGATCGATCGCACCCACCATGTGCTCGGCAGCCAATTGCTCACTCAGCCGTACTCAACGGTGCGGCCGGACGGGCAGCAACGACATCGGGATTTGTCCATGCTTTCGCCTGCGACGCGGTCATTGCCGCGGTCGCCGCCGGGGCAGCGTTGGGAATCCCCCGACGTGCGGCTCCGGCACCGGTGCCAGCGCCCGTCAGTGCTTCTTCTTGTTCGCCTTCTTCGCCTTCACCGGCTTAGAGGCGATCCCGAGACCGACTGGCATTGGACGCTCCTGGCCATCCGCCGGATAGTTCTCCAGCGCCAGCCCGGAGGCGTGGGCCAGCTTGGCCAACAGCTCGGTTGACCCCGAGCCGTCGAACGCCCAGGCCTGGCTCGCACCGAGTTGAACCATCAGCTCGGACATCTGGTCTTCATCCAGGCCGTGCATCGAGGTGTTCGGGTTGTCGGCGACGATCGCGATGATCAAGGTGCGACCGCCGTTCGCCCAGCCGATCTCCGTACGTGCGGGCTGCTTGGTGTTGATGCTGTTGCAGCTCAGGCCAGTGCGGATGACCCCAGGGGTCTGCACGACCTCGACTCCGACGCCGTAGGCCTGGACGAACGGCTTAGGCGCGCTCGTCACGACCGAGGACGCGACGCTGACCTTGGTGCCGGTCGACAATGAGGACAGCCACTTGCTCGCGCTCTGCCCATGCGCGACCAGGAGATAGCCACTGCTCGGCACTGCGAGGCCGCCGCGCTGGTCGTGTCCCGCCGAGCCGACAACGCCGTCGACGACGCTGCGCGCGACACCGTTCCATGACGCCGGCACCGGCGCGCCGCCCCACCCGGTGTAGAGCGAGATGCCGTCTGGCGGGTTGATGTCGTTCTTGCTCGCGAGGTCGTGGATGCGACTGCCGGCGGTGATGACCGCCGCCCACCACACGGTGCCGGACTCCATCACGCCGTTGGTGCCAAGACCCACCACGGCCTGGTGCTTCGTGGAGATGACCAGCGGGACCTTGCCCACGATCAGCGGCTGCGTCGGAGCGCCGGTGCGGAAGTCGAAATAGCCGGTGTTGGTCGCGGCCACCAAGCGGGTATGACCCTTGGCCAGAGTGCTCAGCGGCGACCGCTCGGCGATCGAGTGCATCAGCGGGTGAAGGGAGATGTTCTTGCTCGCCACGTTGACCCGCAGCACGTGCATGTTGACGGTGCCGCGGGAGTCCGTCGCGGTGGCGTTGCGCATCACCACGCCCGGCGCGAGCGTGTGCTTGTGCCAGGTCTGATGTGGAACGAGGGACTCAGCGGCCGGGCAGTTGCCGTCGCCGCCGCGACCGCGAGCGGTGGACGTCGCCTGGGCGACACCTGCAGCGGGCATGACACCTAATAGCCCCACCGCGGTCGCGATTGCGGCTATTGACCCTCGTCGCACGCGTGACGTGCTGGCAGCATCCATCCTGACCCTTGATCGGCGGCCAGACTTGCGATGTTGAGGGTAGCCACGACGGATGTGCTCCCAACCGGCGGATAGACACCTTTGGGCTAACGCCCGGCGTGACCCGCCAGCGTGGCGACCTGTCGCTGGTCGCTGGGCCGTGGTCGGCGGTCGAGGCGTCGCTCGAGGAAGCGCCTGGCCGCCTCGTGCTGCCCGGAGGACACCAGCGCGTGAACCATGGTCTCAGCGATCACCTCCTGCTGGGCCGCGCTGCCACCCAACCGGCCGGCACCCGGCACGACCAACGCAAGCCGCTCGGCCGCCACTGCCGGCTCGCCTCGGACGTGCGCCGCGAAGCCCTCGCACATCGGCACGATCAGCTCGGAGTACGTCGGATCGGGATAGTCCGAAGCGAACGCGCGCAGCCGGTCGATCCCGTTGACATCACCAGCCGCAGCGAGGGCGACGACTGCGTGCATCGCCGCAAATGCCGTCGCCGGATGATCGAGCAGGCACGACGGCACGGTCGAGAGGACCGCCTCGATCGGCAGGTCGCCGGTCCACGCGCCCGCCAGCTGCGAGCGCCACAACAACGAGGCGGAGTCGACCAGTGCTCTGGCGCCCGCCACCACCGGCGGCGCGAGCTGCTCTGCATAGCGCCGGCGCACGGCCTCACCATCGTCGAGCGCGAGCTCATGCAGTGCCGCGTGCCAGGAGTAATGCGCGGTGTATTGCATCTCCGGGCCGTTCGCGCCGATCCACTCGTCCATCCACTGCAGCCCAGCCACATGATCGCCGGTCTCGTAGAAGACATGCGTGCGGGCATGCGCAGCGTGGCCTGAGCCAGGACACTCCCGCATCGACCGAACGGCGAGTCGATCGGCGTCGTCCCAACGCTGCTGTTCCTGGCGGACAAAGGCCAGCATGCCGGCAAACCACCAGTCGTCGCCGTAGGACGGCGCCAACCGGTCTGCCAGCGCCCACGACTGCGCGACTGGCTGGGTCAAGCCGCTGAACGCGATGGTCGGAAGCGCCACGCTGACCGCAAGCGCGTCTCGCGGAAACTCCTCGACATGACGGATCAGGTCTCGATCAGCCGCGTGGGTGCCCGCCGTCAACCGGCTGACCACAGTTTGCACAAAGCTGCGTTCGCGAGCGTCGCCCCGAACCCTCGCCGCATCAACGGCGTTGCGCAGGCTGGTGTCGACATCGACATCGCCACCCCACTCGTGGCCGACCAGGGCAAGCGCGGCGTGGGCGATCGCGAACCCCGGATCCGCCTCGACCGCCTCGGTCAGTGATTCGGCGGCGTCACGCTGCAACGAGCAGATCGAATGGAGCGCCCGACACCACGCGTCTGCCGCAGCCGGAGTGGTCGACAGTGCCAGGCCGTACGGGTCGCGTGGCCGCAGGTCGCGCGTCGGCGCCTGGCTGAGCAGGCGCTTGGCGAGCGCCGCGGCCTGGTCCCGAATCTCAGGGATCGCCGTGCTCTCCCACAACGTCCCGCGACGCAATGACCCGAGCGTCCAGACCGGGAGGTCGGACTCACCGGACCGGTCGAGCAACGCGCCATCGGCAGCGGTGTCGAGGCCGATACCGAGCGGACCGCCGCGGGCGAGGCCCTGGTCGATGAGCGATCGGATCAGCGGGTCAGTGCTCGCATCCGGGTTGTTGCAGGGACCGGCGCAGTTGACGACCGCACCAACCTGCAGCGTCTGGCCATTGGACAGGGTGACCTCGACCCAGTCGGCAGTCTCGACGGCGGCAAGCACCCGAGCGGTTTGCACGGTGAGCCGGTCCGCCGACCGGGCACGATCGATCGATTCCGCGCTCGCCGGCGGGATGCGGTGCCGCACCGAGTCCCACCACCGGGCGTCCAACGCGACGAACTCGGCCCGATCGGCCTCGCTCAGCCCACCCCACAACCGCTGCGTCATCGCACGAAGGCTGTCGACCGCGGGTCGCCAGTCGCCGTAACGCGCGGTCGCCTTGTCGAGGTGGGTCGCCATGACGGTGTGGAGCTCGGCGAGCGTCGGGGTCGACGAGGACAGCTCTGGAGCCTCCATCGCCGGCAGCTGGCCAGCCACATGGCGCCGCGGCAGAACTCCATGTCGCGAGGTGGCGTGCACGACGCGGCCCGGCCGGTCGAGCACCCGGACGGCGTCGACCATGGTCAGCCCGGTGCCGACCACCAGAACGTCCTCGTCGGTGTCGACACCATCGAGCGTGCCGGGAGTCCAGGGATCCGCGACGAACCGCGACGATCCCCGCAGCGCCTCTGGCACCCAGGACAGCTCTGCTCCCAGGTGACCGACGGCAAGCACGACGGCGTCGACCTCGATGACCTCGGCGGAGGCCAACGCGAGTCGACATCGACCCTCGACATGGGCAATATCGATGACGCGCTCGCGAACGTGCCGCAGTCGCGCCCACGGCGTCCGCCGTTGCGCCTCGTCGAGCACGTCGCACAGATACTCGCCGTACCTTCCCCGTGGCAGGTAGTCACACGGCTCCGGTGCGACGCCGTCCTTGGACTCGAGCCAGCGAGCGAAGTGCTCGGCGTCGTCGGTATAGGCCGACATCTTGCGGACCGAGACGTTGAGAAGGTGGCGGTCATCGTCAGTGGAGTAGGCCACGCCCCGGCCCAGCTGCGGCCGCGGATCGATCACCGTGATCTCGATCGGGCGCTGCTGACGGCCAGCTTCGTCGATCAGGCGCGTCGCCGTCAGGGTCCCTGCGGCTCCGCCTCCGATGATCGCGAAACTGGATCGAGTTACTAGAGTTGGTGTACTCACCTGTCCCACTGTAACCCCCGGCGCCCGGTAGGCAAAGCCACCACGCCAAAATTCACCCTGCTCGGCCGGTGCGTAGCGTGCGGGTGTGCCCTCCCAGCTGATCCCGCTGTTTCCGCTGGCCACGGTGCTGTTCCCGGGCGCGCCGCTCCCCCTCCATATCTTCGAGGCGCGGTATCGCACGCTGATGGCCGATCTGCTTGAGCTGCCGGTCGATCAGCGCCGATTCGGCGTGATCGCGATCCGCAGCGGTCGTGAGGTCGGCACCGATGGCGTCCACGCGCTCCACGATGTCGGCTGCATGGCGGTGATCACCGCGATCGTGGCCGGCCAGGAGGGAACGTATGACCTGGAGTCGGTTGGCAGCGCCCGCTTTCGCATCATCTCCCTCGACAGCGAACGGCCATACCTGCGCGGGACCGTCGAGTGGCTGCTCGAGCCGGTCGGCGAGATCGGCGGGCTCGCCGAGATCGTTACGGCGCGTTATTTCGACTACCGCCACGCACTCGGCGCCTTGCGTGGAGTCACGCTCGCGGACACCGAGGTTCCGGCAGATGCTCGACTGCTGTCCTACCTGGTCGCCGCCACAGTGATCGCCGAGACGCCGGACCGGCAGAGATTCCTCGCCGAGCATGACGCAGCCGGACGGCTCGCAGCGGAAGCCAGGTGGCTCTCGCTCGAGTCGACATTGCTGCGAGAGTTGTCCGCAGTGCCGGCCGGTCGGCTGCTCGATGTGCCGGCCTCGATGAACTGAGCCAGGAGGCCACATGAGCACCGAACGCACCTGGGCCGAGGTCGATCATTACTTCACCCGCCAACTGGTGCCGGCGGACCCGGTGCTCGACGATGCACTTGCGGCGAGTGCCAGCGCTGGCCTGCCCGTGCAGCAGGTCTCTGCACTTCAGGGCCGGCTGCTGCAGCTGATCGCCACCATGATCGGCGCGAAGCGGATCTTGGAGCTGGGCACGCTCGGTGGCTACAGCACGATTCATCTCGCCCGCGCGTTGCCGCCTGATGGCCGCCTCATCACGCTGGAGGCCTCCGAACGTCACGCCGCGGTCGCCGTCGCCAACCTGGCAACCGCCGGGCTGTCCGGCCGGGTCGAGGTCCTGGTCGGTGCGGCACTCGAGACGCTGCAAACCCTCGACGGCGGCGAGCCGTTCGACCTCGTCTTCCTCGATGCCGACAAGGTCAACAACCCCGACTACCTGAAGTGGTCACTACGCCTTACCCATCCCGGCAGCGTGATCGTCGCCGACAACGTCGTGCGCAACGGCGACGTGCTCGACCCGGACTCGCTCGAGCCGAGCGTCATCGGGATCCGCAGGTTCAGCGAGCTTCTCGGTGCCGATCCTCGGCTCGCCGCGACCGCGATCCAGACCGTCGGCGCCAAAGGCTATGACGGCTTCGCGATCGCGGTCGTCCTCTGACACCCGAAGACTCCGCGGTCAGACGTCGCGGCGAAGCAGCGACCAGCCGGCGAAGGTCATCGCAATCGCGGCGTAGAGGCAGAGCACGCCCGCGCCGGCCCACGGTGACAGCGCGTGGGGCACCCGCACCACCGCTCCCATCGAGGAGCCGCCGATCTGCACCGGGAGGAACATCCCGAACGAGTTCTGGATCGAGCTCGGCAGCGCAGCGGTGATGGCTGGCACCACGAGCAACAGTGCGACCACCGCGCTGATGGCGCCGGCAGTGTGACGCAACAAGGTCGCGATCCCCAGCGCGATCAGGCAGACAAGGGCGAGGTAGAGCCCGGCGAACAGAACCGCGCGTGCAACCCCGGGCTGACCGAGCGTGGCGTGCGGTGCATGCCGCGCGATGATCGGCTGACCGACGAAGAACGAGATCAGCGAGATCACCTCACCGGCAATCAATGCCACGCCGCCGTAGACCGCCGCCTTCGCGACGAGGAGCGGAGTGCGCCGCGGCGCTGCCGCGATGCTGCTGCGGATCGTGCCGCTGGCGAACTCTCCGGTGATCGCCAGCACGCCGAACACCGCGATCGCGATCTGGCCGATCAGGGTGCCAGCAAGACTTTCGTTGGTGGGATCCCAAGTGGCCTTGTCAGCAGCCGAGAGGCCCGAATATCCGTGCGCATCCGATGCCGAGATCAACGCGGCCAGGCCAATACTCGCGACTACCATCGTCGCGAGCGTCCAGCCCGTCGATCGCAGTGTTCGCAGCTTGGTCCACTCAGCCGCCATGAGCCGGTTGAGGGCGATCATGATGCACTCCCTACGGTTGAGAGCTCGCCAGTGAGCTCGACGAAGGTGTCCTCGAGTGACGCGCGTTGCGGTGTCAACTCGTGCAGGACGATTTGGGCGTGAGCAGCCAGCTCACCGATCCGTGCGGCGGCGAGGTCGCTGACACGTACGGTGTCGCCTTCAAGAGACGTCAGCCGGCCGCCGGCGGCAACCACCAGCTCACAGAGGCGGCCCGGGTCGGGGGTGGTCACCACGACCGAACCGCCGGAGCCGAGGTCGAGCAGCTCGGCTGTCGAGCAGTCCGCCACCAGTTGGCCCGACCGGATCACCACCAGGTGGTCGGCCGTCACCGACACTTCGCTCAGCAGGTGGCTCGACAGCAGGACAGTGCGGCCCTCGTCGGCAAGGCTGCGGAGCAGGATACGGATCCACCGCACGCCCTCGATGTCGAGGCCGTTGACCGGCTCGTCGAGCATCAGCACGCCGGGATCGCCGAGCAATGCCACTGCAACGCCGAGCCGTTGCCCCATCCCGAGTGAAAAGCCACCGACCCGCTTGTCGGCGACGTCGGCAAGCCCGACCAGCTCGAGCATTTCCTCGACTCGGGTGACGGCGATGCCCTGGCTGAGGGCGAGGTAGCGCAGGTGGTTGCGTGCGGTCCGGCCGGGGTGAAGCGCACGGGCCTCGAGCAGCGCGCCGACCCGTCGCAACGGCTCGGCAAGGTCGACGTACGGTCTGCCGCCGATCGTTGCCGTGCCAGAGTCGGCTCGGTCGAGGCCGAGCACGAGTCGCATCGTGGTCGACTTCCCGGCGCCGTTCGGCCCGAGGAATCCAGTCACGCGTCCTGGCTCAACCGTGAAGCTCAGGTGGTCCACCGCAAGGGTGTCGCCGTAGCTCTTGGTCAGTCCTGAAATCTCAATCGAATCCATGCCCATGACACTGGCCGCAGACGGGTCTCGGCAACAGCCGGTGCGCCCCCGAGTTGCAGTAGGGCTAACCCGAAGCACGTTGGGTGGCCCGCCGGATAGGCGCGAGAACGATAACTGCGGCAGTCTGGACTGATGTTCTTCAGTGCACTCGCCCAGCGGCGTACCTGGTGCGAGCTGCTCTATTCCTTAATCGGCCTGCCACTGGGCATCGCCGGCTTCGTCTTCGTGGTCACGAGCCTGAGCGTGAGCTTCGGTCTGTCCATCACCCTGATCGGCATTCCGTTGCTGGCGATCACGGTGTCGGCGGCGCGTGGGATCGGCGGTGTCTACCGGGGTCTCGGCCGCGGTCTGCTTGGCATCTCGGTGGACCGTCCCATCGTCAACCGCAGCCGCGCCGGCGTGCTGGGCTACATCACCGAGCGCAACGGCTGGCGCGCGATTCTGTTTCTGTTCTTGCAGTTTCCGATGGCGATCATCGACTACACGGTCGCGGTGACAGTCTGGTCAGCCGGGCTTGGCGCCATCACCTACCCGGCGTGGCGCAACGGCCTCCCTCGACAGCTGGATCGGGGCGCCTATCACCGGGGCGCTCAGCTCTATCCGCACTTCTGGCTCGACACGCCCTGGCGGATCCTCGCTACGGCAGCATTCGGCATCTTGGTGGTGCTGATCGCGCCCTGGGCAGTACGCGCCACCGTGTCGGTCGACCGGCTGCTGATCAAGGGACTGCTCGGGCCGACGGCAGCATCTCAACGCATCCGCGCACTGGAGGAGACCCGGGCAATGGCGGTCGATGATTCGGCCGCATCACTGCGACGGATCGAGCGCGACTTGCACGACGGCGCGCAGGCGCGGCTGGTCTCGCTCGCCATGAGCCTCGGCCTCGCCAAGGAGGAGCTCGACACCAGCGAGGATCCCGAGGAGGCGCTCTCGCGAGTGCGTGAGCTGGTCGACTCAGCGCACCGGGAAGCGAAAGGCACGATCGTCGACCTTCGAGACCTCGCCCGAGGGATCCACCCGCCGGCATTGGATAACGGCCTGCCCGATGCACTCCGGACCCTGACGGCTCGTTGCGCGATCCCGACAACGCTGCATCTCGACATCCCCGACCGGCCGTCCCCGGCGATCGAGTCGATCGTCTACTTCTGTACTGCCGAGCTGTTAACCAACGTCGTCAAGCACAGCGGCGCGCATCATGCCTCAGTCGACGTCCGGGTGGTCGAGCGCCAGTTGTTCGTCCGCGTGGGTGACGACGGTGCCGGCGGTGCCGCCCTCGACCGCGCCGGCGGCAGTGGCCTGGCCGGTCTAGCCGACCGGGTCTCGACCGTCGACGGCCGGATCGACATCGCCAGCCCGGAAGGCGGCCCGACGTTGGTCACGATCGGGATCCCGCTGTAATGCGCATCGTCATCGCCGAGGATTCGGTCATCCTGCGCGACGGCCTCGTGCAGCTCATCACCATGCGCGGCCACGAGGTCGCCGCGGCGGTCGGTGATGCCGAAATGCTCGCCACGGTGGTAGACGCCGACGTGCCCGATCTCGTCGTCGTCGACATCCGCATGCCACCGACGCACACCACCGAGGGCCTGAAGGCCGCGATCTCGCTACGCGCCCGCCATCCCGGCCTCGGCGTTCTCGTCTTCTCCCAGTACGTCGAGACCCGCTACGCCGCAGAGCTGCTCGCGGCCGGCTCCGAGGGGGTCGGCTACCTGCTCAAGGACCGAGTCGCGGATGTGAGCGAGTTCGTCGACGCGCTCACCCGGATCGCGGCCGGCGGCACCGTGCTCGACCCGGAGGTGGTCACCCAGCTCCTCGGCGCGAGCCGGCGGACCGACTCGGTCGATGCGCTCACCGCCCGCGAGCGTCAGGTGCTGCGGTTGATGGCAGAGGGACGCGCGAACGCCGCGATCGCCGCCGCGCTGCACCTGAGCGCTGGTGCGGTGGAAAAGCACGTGACGAGCATCTTCGGCAAGCTCGGCCTGGCGCCGTCCTCAGACGACCACCGCAGAGTGCTTGCAGTGTTGCGCTGGCTCGAGTCCTGACACTATGGAGGCATGACGAATCTGTTGAGCCTCCCCGTCACCACCCTGACCGGCGAGCCGACCACATTCGGTGGCCTCGCGGACGGCCGGGTCGCCCTCGTCGTGAATGTCGCGAGCCGCTGTGGCCTCACGCCGCAGTACGAGAAGCTCGAGGCGCTCCAGCTCGAGCTGGCTGACCAGCGGTTCACCGTCCTCGGCTTCCCCTGCAACCAGTTCGGCGAGCAGGAGCCCGGCACCGCCGAGGAGATCGCCACCTTCTGCTCGACGACGTACGGCGTGACGTTCCCGATGAGTGCCAAGGTCGAGGTCAATGGCGAGGGCCGCGACCCGATCTATGAGGTGCTCACCGAGACGCCCGATCTCGAAGGCGCGGCCGGTGACATCCAATGGAACTTCGAGAAGTTCGTCGTCGGTGCCGATGGTCGCGTGCTCGGGCGATTCCGTCCGCTGGTTGAGCCTGATGACCCCGAGCTGGTCGCCGCTATCACCGCTGCGCTCGCCGAGTAAGGGGCCCACGATGCAGCAACTCACGGGTCTGGACGCCGCATTTCTCGCGATGGAGACCCCGGCGATGTATGGCCACGTCGGCAGCATCTGCATCCTCGACCCGGCCGGTGCGCCCAACGCCCTGACCCTTGCCAGCTTGACGGAGCTGATCGAGTCACGGCTGCACCTGATTCCGCCATTTCGCCGTCGCCTGGTCGACGTCCCGCTCGGGCTCGACCAGCCGTACTGGATCGAAGACCCCGACTTCGACATCGAATACCACGTCCGCGAGCTCGCCCTCCCCGCTCCCGGTGACGACGGACAACTCGCCGAGCAGGCCGCGCGGCTGCATGCCCGCCACCTCGACCGCCGTCGACCGCTCTGGGAGGTCTACCTGATCCATGGCCTGTCCGGCGGTCGGGTGGCGATCTACAGCAAGGTCCACCACGCCGCGATCGATGGGGTGTCAGGCAACGACATCCTCACCGCGATTCTCGACACCTCGCCCGATGGCCGTCCGGACGACGGCGTCGAGGTGCCGGAGCGCATCGTCGAGTCGGAGCCGTCGGCGCTGTCGATGCTCGCGCGCAGCGCCTTGTCACTCGCCGGGCATCCGCTCCGGGGCGCCCGCCTCACGTATTCACTCGCCAGGTCCCTGCCCATGCTCGCCACCAGCCCGGCGCGGCCACGGCTGCCAGTTGTCGACCGGCTGCTCGGCCGCGATGCCAATGTCGTGCTGGCCTCGCCCAGCCTCCGAGCGCCATCGAGCCCGTTTAACAAGCCGATCGGGCCGCACCGCCGCTGGGCCTTCCGCACTGTCCCGTTCGAGGACGTCAGGGCGGTGAAGAACGCTTCCGGCACCACCGTCAACGACGTCGTCATGGCGTTGTGCGCCGGCGCGCTCCGGCGGTGGCTCGAAGACCACGATGCGTTGCCGGACGCCCCACTCGTCGCAGCGGTGCCGGTCTCCATCCGTACCCAAGAGCAGATCGGTACGGGCGGCAACCGGGTGTCGACACTGATGGCCGCGTTGCCGACCAACCTGACCGATCCCGCCGCGCGGCTACAGGCAGCGCACGAGGCGATGCGGGCGGCCAAAGAGCAGCACGGCGCGATGCCCGCCGACCTGCTGACCGACGTCGCGGAGTTCGCGATGCCTGCCCTCGCCGGCCAGGCGGCCAGATTGTCGGCGCGGCTGCGGCTGATCGAACGGATCAACCCGTTCAACCTGATCATCTCCAACGTGCCCGGGCCTAACGTGGCGCTCTACTACGCCGGCGCGAAGCTGCTGGCCTACTACCCGCTGTCCGCGATCGCCGAGGGCCAAGGCCTCAACATCACCGTGATGAGCTACGGCGGCGGGCTGCACTTCGGGCTGATCGCCGACCGCGACCTTGTCCCCGATCTCGACGTCATGGCGGGCTACCTCGTCGACGAGCTCAAAGTGCTGGTGCACGCCGTGGTCCCCGATGTCGCCGACGCCGGCCCGGCCGCAATCACGACGCCGCCGCCACGCAAACGACCTGCCGCCAAGGCAAAGAAGCATGCCTAGTCGCGTCCTAGCCGCCGGTTTCGGGCTCGCTGTCGCCGCGATGCTCGGCGCGGGCATGCCGGCGAGTGCGACGACTCTGGTGAAGCCGAGGGCCGGCACGTTTGCCGGCACCGAGAGTGGACCGGGCAACGGCAGCACCGTCAGCTTCGTCGTGACAACGAACCGTAAGGTCATCCGCAAGTTCACCGGCAACGCAACGGTGAAGGCGGGCTGCAAAGGCCCGTACGCGGGCTACGAAGCGCCGACCGGCCCGATGGCGATCACCAAGCGCGGCACGTTCACGAAGTCAACGACGGCGTACCCCGGCCCGAAACTCAGGGTCACGGTGACCGGGCGGTTCACCTCTCCCACGACAGCGTCCGGTCGCGTTGTCGTGCGGTTCAAGCGGCTCAAGGGTTGCAACGCGACCATCCCGTTCAGCGTGGTGAGGACCAAGCCCATGGCGGGCTCGCCTGGTTAGAGCGTGGTTATCTCGCCGAACGCCGCGAGGACCCACAGTCTGAGAGGACGGTCTTGAGAGGACATAGGGTCGATGTATGCGCTTTCGACGACTTGGTTCTTCTGGCCTTAAGGTCTCTGAGATTTCCTACGGCAACTGGCTGACCCACGGCTCCCAGGTCGAGGAGGATGCCGCGCTCGCGTGCGTCCGTCAGGCTCTAGAGGTCGGCATCACGACCTTCGACACCGCCGACATCTACGCCAACACCAAGGCCGAAACGGTTCTGGGCAAGGCACTGAAGGGCCAGCGACGGGAGTCGCTCGAGATCTTCACCAAGGTCTATTGGCCGACCGGTCCAGGCGGCCCGAACGACTCTGGCCTGTCGCGCAAGCACATCCGGGAGGCAATCAACGGCTCGCTGCAGCGACTGCAGACCGATCACGTCGACCTCTACCAGGCCCACCGCTTCGACCACGAGACTCCGCTGGAAGAAACGATGTCCGCCTTCGCCGACGTCGTGCATTCCGGCAAGGCCCACTACATCGGCGTCTCGGAATGGACCGCTGACCAGATTCGCGCCGCGCATGCGTTGGCGGTCGACCTGAAGATCCCGTTCGTTTCCAACCAACCGCAATACTCCATGCTCTGGCGGGTCATTGAGGCCGACGTCGTGCCGACCTGTGAGGAGCTCGGCATCGGCCAGGTGGTCTGGTCACCGATCGCACAAGGGGTGCTGACGGGCAAGTACAAGCCTGGTCAGCCACCTCCAGCTGGCTCGCGCGCCACCGATCAAATGGGCGGCGCCAACATGATCAGTCACTGGTTGCGCGACGAGGTGCTCATCGCCGTTGGCAACCTCGAGCCGATCGCCGCCGACCTTGGGCTGTCGATGGCGCAGCTCGCCGTGGCGTGGGTGCTGCAAAACCCGAACGTGTCCAGCGCGATCGTGGGTGCAACACGACCGGAGCAGGTGACGGACAACGCCGCCGCATCGGGTGTGACCCTCGAGCCAGACGTGCTGAAGGCGATCGATGAGGCGCTCGGCGACGTCGTGACGACCGACCCGAGCCAGACCTCAAGGCAGTCGCCGGCTACGCGCCCCATTCGCAACTAACGCTGGTCGCGCAGCCCTCTCACACCAAGTGCGCCAATCACGGTGCCGAGAACAATCGACACGACGGTCAACACGAGATGCACGATGAAGAACGCGTGCGGCCGGTTGCCGGTGAATGACCGCGGATCGTTCGCGATGTTGTGGATGAAGGTCAGCCAGATCACCCACGACCAAACTCCGAATGCCACCAGGAACAACGACCATCGACGAGAAAGGCTCACCCCTTCACCCTGTCATCAGCGCTTGGTGTTGACTTAAACGCATGCCACTAGAAGGTGAATACGAGCCCAGCGCCCAGGAATGGGTACGCAATCAGGTCGAGCTGATCGAGAGCTCCGGCGGGACCAAAGGGACAACTCTGCGGGACATGCCGGTCATCATCGTGACGAGCGTCGGCGCGAAATCCGGCAAGCTGCGCAAGAACCCGCTGATGCGAGTTGAGCACGACGGCAAGTACGCCGCCGTCGCCTCGATGGGTGGCGCGCCAACCAACCCGGTCTGGTACTACAACATCGTCGCGAATCCGCACGTTGAGGTGCAGGACGGTCCGGTGAAGCAGGACATGACCGCGCGAGAGCTCAGCGGCGATGAGAAGGCCGAATGGTGGGTTCGCGCTGTCGCCGCGTATCCCGACTACGCCGACTACCAGCTAAAGACGACGCGGGAGATCCCCGTCTTCATCCTGGAGCCCGGCTCGCCCGCGTGAGCGTTCTCGCCGAGCGGCTGAGTGCGCAGTTGCTCAGCGGGCCGCCAGGCGGTGATGTTGCCGACGTTGTCCGCCGGCTGCTCGCGGTCCAAGCGCAGGACCCTCGTGGCGCCCGGTTGGCTATCCGCGCCCGGAGCTCCGGCCTGGTAGCCGCTGACGTCGATCACGGGCTAACCGTCGACCGGTCGGTCGTCATCTCGACCCTCAATCGCGGCACCCTTCACCTGATCCGCAGTGACGACTACTGGTGGCTGCACGACCTCACAACGCCACAGCTGGCCACTGGCAGCACACGGCGGCTGATCCAGGAGGGCGTCTCCTCCGCTGAGGCGGACCGCGGTCTCGTGATCATCGAACGGTCGCTCGCCGCAGACGGCCCGTTGACCCGCAGCCAGCTCCGGGACCACCTGGCTAACGCCGGCATCCCGGTCGAGGGCCAGGCCTTCATGCACCTCGTGTTCTTCGCCACCTTGCGCGGTCTGATCGTGCGGGGGCCGATGGTCGGAAGTGAGCAAGCGTTCGTCCTGGTTCGCGACTGGCTCGGCGCACCACCGCGACCCTTTGCGAGGGATGTCGCACTCGGTGAGCTGGCGCGTCGCTACCTCGCCGGCCACGGACCGGCCGCTCCGGCCGATCTCGCGAAATGGGCCGGCATCACGTTGACTGACGCCCGTCAGGGCATCGCTGCGATCGCATCGCAGCTCGTCGAGCGCGAGGACGGTCTGGCGGCGATCGTGGACCGATCGAGCCGTGCCGAGCTGCCGCCGCCGGTTCTGCTGGGCGCCTTCGATCCCACGTTGCTCGGTTGGGTGTCACGTGCGCCGATCATTGGCCGCCACGAAGGAATCATCACCACTAACGGGGTCTTCCGGCCGTTTGCCATGGTGGCCGGCCAGGCCGTTGCGACGTGGACGCTGACCGCCGGAACGGTCTCGCTCAAGCCCTTCGGCACGTTGTCACGAGCGTCGACAAAGGCGCTCGAGGCTGAGGCAGCCGCAGTGCTCGCGTTCCTCGGCTGACACTCAACTCGCCGGCGCGGCGACGGCGACGTCTGGCTGATTCGCCCGCCGAAGCGCGTCGGCCACGAAGCCGCTGGACTTCATCTCCTCGATGAAGCTCCGCAGATACTGCACCGTCTCGGCGGCACGCGTTCGGGTCGTGCCGAGCGCCTGTTGGATCTCCATGAATCGACCGTCGATCAACCGAACGCCGGAATGACGCTCGATGTAGTCGGTCATTGGCGCCTTGATGCCGGCGGCCACCTCGAGTCCCTCGTCGCGAAACACATCGAGCCCGTTGTCAGCACGGATGACCGTGGCGTGTTGGAGCGTGCGAGTCAGGAACAAGTCGTAGGCCGATCCTGCATTCACGCCGACGCGGACGCCTTCCCGGTCCACGTCGGCGGTCGTCGTGATGGACGAGTCGTGCGGCACGACGAACACGCCCTCGATCACGACGTACGGAGCCGTGAACGCAACCTCTGCCTCGCGTACCGGCTCGATCGCCAGGAAGCAGATGTCGGCCCGGCCCTGCGTCATCGCCTCGAAGGACTTGCGCGCGGCGTCGAAGCACACAAGCTCCACGGGAAGCCCAAGCCGCGCTCCCAACTCACGGGCGAGGTCGACCGTCACACCCGTCGGCGCCGTCGCGGTGCCCTGAGCCAGGACTGGATTGCCCAGATTGATCGAGGCGCGCAGCGTGCCGGTCGGTGCAAGATCGGCGGCGATCCCCGCAGTGACAAGGCTCATGACAACGATCCTATGAAGCCCTCCGATCACTCACTCACCGTCACTCGCGCGGGGCTGGTGCCGATACCGATCTGTTGGAACAATGCCTCGGTAGCGCCACGACAGGCAGCAGCCCGCGATGACGACGGGGGTAGGCGATGACGCCAAGCAAGACCGCAGCGCTCGGTTCACGGGGACTGTTCATTGCCGCGGCACTGACCACACTCGTTCTCGCGGCAACACCGGCATCCGCCGGGGCATCCCACGAGCCTGGCAATACACGTCAACGTGTGGCGACAAACTCGGGCCCGCAGATCACCGGCGTCGAGCTGCAAAGCGGCGCGAAGAAGGTCGTGTCGAGCACCCATCGCAAGCTTCGCGTCCGGCTCGACGCCTTCCGCTCGATCGACGGCTCGTCGCCCAACACTGTCTCGGCGACCCTCGAGACCCGCAATGCCTCCGAGTCGCACACCTGGACGTTCCGCATCCGGCCGAGGGCGCTGAAATTCCAGACAACGGCAAAGGGGCAGCTGCATCTCAAGGCGGCGGCGAGCGCGCCGTACGCAACGATCAACCTGTCGTTCACGCCAGTCGGGAAGTCCCACCTCACGAAGTGCAACGGTGTGCCGCTCTCGAGCACCCGCAACGTGCGTCTGTCCGGGCGACTGTCGATCACCAGCCATTCACACGGCCCCGACCGCTGGGGCGCCGTCGGCGGCCTGACCTCGACCTTCCGCTTTGGTTCCGCAGCGCGGATCACGTTTGACTACGACGTCAGCGGCACCGCGTGTGGTGGTGGACCGCCCAACCCGTGTTCGTTCGGCCGGTTCTGGCAGGCCGACCATGGCACGGTGTCGATGTCCGGTGAGGCAACGAGCAACAAATCGCGAGGCACGCTGCTCGGCCAGCGAACGGCGAAGTTGCACAAACCCGCGGGCGCCGTTCGGGTCGACAGTGTCACGGCGAGGACCGAGCCGGAGTCGCTGATCTCCGAAGGAGCCAACGTTGCACTCCCGATCGTCGCAGCAAGCCACCCTGCCTCCGGTCGGGCAGAAATCACCAGCACGATGCCCGTGACGAGTGCCCCGACCGGCTGCGGCAAGTCGACTCTGGAGAACGTCGATCTCTGGGTGGGGACGTACTTCAACTCCACGCCGAAACTCCGCCTTGCCACTGAGATCTTCACCCCGATCACACTTCCGAACGGTGCTCACGCCGAGATCGTCGAGACTCAGAAGGCCTCCTGAGCACATAATGTTGCCGGGTGCGACGACCTGGGCAGCTCATCGGCGCCGGCCGCGACTGCGACATTTACGAGTACTCCCCAGGCCTCGTGTTGCGCCGATCCCGCAACGGCCGATCGATGCTCAACGAGGCCCGGACGATGGAGTACGTCCGAGGCTGCGGTTATCCGGTGCCTGCGGTCGAGGAGATCAGCGAGGATGGCACCGATCTCGTCATGGAACGCATCGTTGGTCCCTCAATGCTCGACGCCGCTAGCGACCAGCCCTGGACGATCCGACGCCAAGGGGCAGTCCTCGCGGCACTGCACCAGCAGTTGCATGAAATCCCCGCGCCCGACTTCCTGCCGCCATCGCCCGTCGGGCAGGGAGACTGCATCGTCCACCTTGATCTGCACCCGCTGAACGTGATGATCAGCGCCCACGGTCCGGTCGTGATCGACTGGCCAAACGCCGCACGCGGCGATGGCGCAGTCGACGTCGGTGTGGCGTGGCTGCTGATCGCAGCGGGTGAGATTCCCGCCAAGGGTCTCGAGGCGTCAATTCTCGGGTTCGGCCGATCGATTCTCCTCCGTAAGTTCCTGTCGTCCTTCGACCTCGTACCAGTGAAGTCGCAGCTTCGCGACGTCATGGATTGGAAGGTCCGCGCTGCCAACATCCGGCCGGACGAGCAGCAGGCGATGCTGCGCCTCGTCAACTCGGTCGCGGCGCAGAGCTAGCGGGCGGCGCTTGAGCACACAACCGGTACGTCTGCCGCAATACCGCGCCGACGACCTGCCACAGTGGCCTTCTTGCGCACCAGTTGTGTGCAGAACCGCCAGACCGCTACCTCAGGAGCCTCAGTGAGCGCTGCGCAACCGACGACCGCTGCCGACACCGATCAGACGAGGGTCACGGTGTGGACCTTCGAGGGATCGGGGTCGGCGACCGGCCAGCACGTCCACGAGTTCGACTACGTCGTCGTCCCGGTCACCGGTGGCTCGTTCCGAGTCACTCAACCGGACGGCGCGGTGCGCGAGATGACACAGACCGCGGGCCTGCCGTATCTCGGCACCAAAGGCACTGCGCACGACGTCGCCAACGACGGCACCGAGCAGGCTGTGTTCGTCGAGATCGAGCTGAAGGGCTAGATCTTCGAGGTCGGCAGCGCGAAGGTCTCGCTCAGCCCGGCGTAGCTGACATACATCCGGGTGAACAACCGCTTGCCGCCGACTGTGCGGACACGGCCAAGCGAGAAGTCGACCGGGTGATGCTTGAACTTGCCGGCGGCGCATGACGGCTCGCAGGTGTTGTAGACGAACGTGCCGTGCCCGGCGGCGGATTTCGCCGACCACGACGAGTACTTCGCATGAGTGATCTCCGTGTTGGCGTCGGCGCAGGTCAGGATGTACTGATGCGGGCGGTACTTCGCCGTCGTGCATGAGGAGATGACGCGCGTGTGCGCGCTGGGGGCGGCGGCCGCCGGCCCGGCGATCAACGCGGCACCCGCCGCGACAGTGACAGCGGCGAGAGCAAGCGGGGTGAATTTCATCGGGTGACGCCTTTCAGTGATCGCTCGGGTAGTGGTCTACCTGTTCAGACGCTTAGCGTGACCCATCGGTTGTGTCCGGTTGGAGCGCCGGGCAAGATCAACCCATGTGGTCGCTGGTGGAGAAGGTACGCGCCCGCGATCCGACGGGGTACGCGTTGCATCGCGCTATCCGAGCCGCCGTTGTCATTCCGGCAGTGTTCGCCTTCACCTTCGAGGTCATCGACAACCCTCAGCTCGCGACCTTTGCCGCATTCGGCGGCTTCGCACTGCTGCTGTTCGTCGACTTCCCCGGCAGCTGGACGGCTCGGCTGACGAGCTACGTGATGCTTGCGCTGTCCGGTGTTGTGCTCATCTCGCTCGGCACTCTCGCCTCACGCAACAGCTGGCTCGCGGTTGCCGCCACGGCCATCGTCGCGTTCGCCGTCCTGTTCGTCGGCACGCTCAGCGTCTCGATCGCGGCAGGTGCTCGGGCGGCCCTGCTGATGTTCATTCTGCCGGTCAGCCTGCCGGGAACGGCGAGTGACATCGGCCCGCGGCTAGGTGGCTGGGCTATCGCCGTGGCGGTCAGCATTCCGGCCGTCATGCTGGTCTGGCCACCACGCGAGCACAACAACCTGCGCCGCTACGCCGCCGACACGTGCCAGGCAATCGCCGAGGTCATCACCACCCGCGCGGCGGGCCATACCGAGGATGCAGACGCGTTGTGCGAACAGGTGTCCGAGTCACTCGGCGCGTTACGACGGACCTTCCGCGGCACCGCCTTCCGGCCGGTCGGGCTGACGACCGGAAGCCGCGCGCTGGTCCGGCTGGTCGACGAGCTCGAGTGGCTCGGCGCCGTCGTGCGCTCACTGAGCACCGAGAAATGGACGCATGGCCACCGCTGGCGAAGGACGCGGTGTTCGCGGCGGCTGATGTGCTGCGGGCAAGCGCGGCCGTGCTCTACGCGGCGGCTCGATCCGTCTTCGTGCGACGACCACGGGCTCACCGAGGCCCTCCACCAGCTCAGGTCGCTCGCCATCGAGTCGCCGCCGAGACCCGCGCCTTGCTCAACCCCGAGTCGCCGGCCGCAGGTCGAGATTCCCTACCAGGGACATGAGCTGAGCTATGCCGGATCTCTTGTTGGTGACACCGTGCGATGGGCGGCCGAATCCGACGCGCGTCCGGCCATCGACCGGGTGCTTGGACGCCCGCCGGCGCACCCGAGCGCATCACCGCTTGAGCCCAGCAGTAGAGATCGCGACCAGCCAGATCGAGCGGCACTCCGTGTGGCTGCAAAACAGCATCCGAGGTGCGGTTGGCCTCGGCGTGGCGATCGGGATCGCAGAGTGGACCGGCGCACAGCACTCGTTCTGGGTCGTACTCGGCACGCTGTCCGTGCTGCGGTCGAATGCGTTATCGACCGGGTCGACGGTCGTCCGAGCCCTCGCCGGGACGCTGGTCGGATTCGTCATCGGCGCACTGCTGGTCTTCGCGATTGGGACCAGCACGCCGATCCTCTGGGCGGTCCTGCCGTTCGCCTTGCTGCTCGCCGCCTTCGCCCCTGAGGCGATCTCGTTCGCGGCGGGCCAGGCTGGCTTCACGATCGTGCTGCTGATCCTGTTCAACATCATCGCGCCGGTCGGATGGAAGGTCGGCCTGGTGCGAATCGAGGACATTGCGCTTGGGTGCGCAGTCAGCCTGGTCGTCGGTGTACTCCTGTGGCCGCGCGGCGCGGCGGCCGCCATCGGCTACGGCGCTGAGCCAGGCATACCGGGTCGGCGCGACCTACCTCGACAGCGCGGTTGAGTACGCCCTCGGCGCTGGTGACGAACCTGCGGTCGAGCTCCGCAACATGCTCGCCGCCGGACGGCGACTCGACGACGCGCTGCGCCAATATCTCGCGGAGCGTGGGACGAAGTCGGTGCCGCTGGCCGACCTCACCGGCGTCGCTAACGGCGCCATTCGACTGCGGCTCGCGGGTGAGGCAATCACTGGCCTGCGGCTACGTGACCACGGTGTCGCCGACGCGCACGACCACCTCAGTGCGAGCACTACTCTGCTGCACTCCGAGGCGGACTCGGTGCATGATTGGTACGTTGCGGTCGCCGATGCACTCGACCCGCATCGGCCCGGCAGCACCCCGCCGCCACCACGGGAGTCCATCCCCTTCGAAGACGTCCTCGAGACGCTGCGACGTGACCTCATGGTCAGTGTGGCAGCAGGTGCGGACACCGAGCACGCGAAGAGCCTGCTCTGGACGTCGCTCTACCTACAGGACATGCGCACGCTTGAGTCGCGGCTCGCTCCGCATCTGGCAGCGGTCGCCTCGCTCTAGCCGGTCTCTCAAGCGGTCCGCTGCTGAGTCGGCAATGTCGTTGGGACATCATGGAGTCCCCCAAACGACATCGTGGAGTGCGTCATGCCTGACCCGAACGACTGGAACGCCAATCTCATCGAGGAGTTCCGGGAAAGTGGTGGCTTGGTCGGTGGTCAGTTCGAAGGCGCGCCGCTTGTCCTCGTCCATCACACTGGCCGCAAGAGCGGCCAGGCGTACGTCACGCCGATGATGTACCTCGCGAACGACGACGACGTCGACCTGATCTACGTGTTCGCCTCCAAGGCCGGCGCTCCGACCAACCCGGACTGGTATGACAACCTCATCGCTTCGGGGACCGGCGCCGTCGAGATCGGCACTGAGTCCTACGACGTCACCGTGACCGAACTCCACGGTGAACAGCGCGACCAGATTTACAGCGAGCAGGCCCGGCGATACCCCGGCTTCGCTGAGTATGCGGAGAAGACCGCGGGCATCCGCACGATCCCGGTTCTCGCCCTACGCCGTGCCTAGCCGCCGAGCCGCCTAGCGATGCCAGGCAAGCGTGCCGCTAATCGTCGACACAAAGCACCACGAGCTGTTGACGCATGACACGTCTGTCTGGGAGTTCTGGTTTGCCGGCGTGACACGATGCCACGCCGACTTCTTCGCGGCTGCGTGTGTGGTGTATACATCGCTCAGCGCGAAGCAGAAGGACCTGGTCGCGCAGTCGATGTTGCTCAGACCGAAGTCGCCCGCACGTACCTTCGCCGACTTCCACGAGTGCTGGCCCGCTGCCAGGTTGGCGGTGAGTGCCACCCGCGAGCCGAAGTCGAGCGCGCCGACCGCCACACAGTGAGAGGTCGTTGCGCACGAGATCCCGTCCCAGCCGCCACGACCCGCAAGGCTGACATGCCGCCACTTCGCGGGCGCCGCCGTGGCGTCGGTGGTGTAGAAGATCCTCGAGCTTCCCATCACCGCGGCACACACCGATCTGCCGACGCAGCTGAGCACCGGCGGGTCTTCGTCATGGTTGGCGGCGAGGAACACCGATGACCACGTCGGGGACGCGGCACCGGGATCGGTCGAGATCAGGGCGTTGCCGTAGTAGTCGATCCCCGCGCACAGCGATGGCGAGGCACACGAGAGCCCGAGAATCTCGATGCTGTTGACATCGGCGATGTGCCAGGCGCGCTTGCCGCCGGTCGGGTTCGTGGTGGCGAAGGTGTTGCCGAGGTCGTCGGAGATGAGACAGAACTTCGGCCCCGAGCAGCTCAGCGCGTCGAGGATGACCCCGCCCTGGACACCCGCCTGACTGCTGGGCTCAAGCGCAGCGCGCTTCCACCTCGGTTTGGCAGCGGTCGGATTGGTGGTCCAGGTCACCTTGTTGCCGTCGATGCCGACGCAGAGCTTCGTCGACGGGCAGGCGATGCCGTTGGTCGTGTCACCATGGATCGTCTTCCAATGCGCGGCGACTGACGGTACGGCCGCAGCAGGAGTCGCGGCCCCGACCAGACCGACAACCAGGAGGGCCGGAGCGGCCACGGACGTCAGAAGACGAATCCAGCGTCGAGCGATGGCCAACGGCATGTGTGAAACCCCCGATTTGGGTGAGTCATCAGAATGACGGGCTTTGATGGAACCATGAGCGTCGCCACCCCCATTGCAGCGGGGCCTACTCAGCCGAGCCGGGCAGCCGGCCTGAGCCGTCGGCTTCTGCTCGCCGCGACGCTCTCGGGCCTGCTCGCCGTCGGCGTCTACGTCCTCGCCGTGCATACCTCGCTCGGCCACCGCTTCGACAACGCCGCGCTGCTCGGTTCGCGCCAGCAGCAAACCTCAACCCGCGCCAGCGACATCTCGGCACTGCAACGGATCACCGCCGACTCCTTCGCCGTCGTCCTGCTGATCCTCGTCGCCCTCGGCGTCCTCCGCCGGCGACCCCGGCTCGGTATCGCTGTGGCCGTGGCGGCCGGCGTGGCAGTCGTCCTCACTGACTTGCTCCGACGCGTCCTGCTGCACCGTCCCTCACTCGTCCGCAGCGATGCGCTCTATCCGGCCAACACGTTCCCGAGCGGCCACACCGCCACCGCGATCGCATGCGCCCTCGCACTCGTCGTGGTCTCGGCGCCGGCCTGGCGAGGAGTTGCCGCCGTGCTCGCCGGGTCCTACGCAGGCTTCACGGCCGCCGCGGTACAGACCGCCGGCTGGCACCGGCCAAGCGATGCGATCGGAGCGGCGTTCCTGAGCTTCGCCGCAGTCGCGGTGGTCGCCGCACTTCTCGCGGCCTGGCGGCCGATCGGCTCGGGTCAGCGACCGGGTCATCTGCTGTCGTTCGGCGTGCTCGGCGTGGCGTGGATCATCGCTGGGGCGTTGAGTGCGTTGAACGCGGCACGGGTACTGCGGTTCCTCGTCGATCACTCCGACACGTTGAGTCCGACACCGGCGGTGCTCAACGATGCCTACCACTTCAGCATTTATTTGACGGTGCTCGTGGTGGTCACCCTGCTCGCAGCGCTGCTGATCATGCTCGGTTCCTACGATCTCGATGAGCCGCGGGAACGCTAGCCCGCGTCGTACTCCTGCTCCGGATGTCCGGCCGGCAATTGGTGCTTCGCGACGCGCGAGGTCGGCGTACGCGGCAGCTCGGCGATCGCCTGCCAGTATCGCGGCACCTTGAACGCGCTCAGCCGGGCGGCCGCCCATTCGCGCAGCTCGGCGAAGTCAAGTTGCGCCCCTGGTGATGCGACGACGAACGCCTTGACGTCCTCCTCCGAGAACTCTGACGCAACGCCAACGACCGCGCACTCCAATACGTCGGGGTGGGTGAGGATCGCCTCCTCCACTTCGGCTGGCGACAGGATCTCGCCTCGCCGGCGTAACACCTCCTTCTTGCGGGCGACGAAGGTGTACGTGCCGTCGACGTCAGCGGTCACCAGGTCGCCGGTGTGGAGCCAGCCATCGACGATCGCCGCTGCGGTTTCAACCGGCATCTCCCAGTAGCCCGGAGTCACGACCGGGTTCTTGAGCAGCAGCTCGCCGGTCTCGCCGTTGCCGACATCGCGACCGTCGTCATCGACGACGCGGGCGTGATTAATGGTGCCCCGGGTGGGGTGCTGACGCAGTGAACCGAGCGTGCCAAACGGTCGCGTCCCACGTTGCCAGATCAGGCCGTACGGCGACTCGGACATCGCGTAGCCGCACACAACTCGCAACCCAAAACGCGCCTCGAAGGCCTCCTGCCACTCCCGCGCCGGTGACGGTCCGGTGTAGCAGAGCCGCAATGGGGTGTCGGCGTCGTCAGGCCTCGGGGGCTGCCGCATCAAGATCTCGAGCATCGCCCCGATGGCGTTGAACTCCGTCGCGCCGTGACGTCGCGCGGCGTCGAGGAAGTCACTCGCCGCGAACCGAGGCAGCAGCACGAGTCCCGCGCCGCAATACAGCGATCCCATCACCGAGTAGGCGGGCGCGTTGATGTGAAACAGCGGCAACGAGGTCATCAGCCGGTCGGTTGAGTCCAGCTCCATCCACCACGGAAAGCCCTCGCCCGCCATCGCGTAGGCACGATGGGTCTGCATGACCAGCTTCGAACGACCGGTCGTGCCTGACGTCGGAATCAGTACGGCGACGGCCGTGGGCTCGACGGCGAGCGGAACGCTCACGTCGGTCAGCTCGATGGGCTCGAGCCAGTCACCGACCACGTCAGCCACGTCGACTACCTCGAAGCTGTCCGCAGTTGCTCGGCCGGCTGGCTCGACCCACGGGGGCAGCGCCAGATCGGTGATCAGCAGCCGAGGACGGACCTGTCCGAGGATCCCTGCCAGCTCGGTCGGCGTGCTTACCGGATTGATCGGCACCGCAACCGCACCCGTGCTGCAGATCCCGAGCCAGGCCAGTAGATGAGGGGGCGTGTTGCGAGCGAGGAGAGCGACCCGGTCGCCAGCCTCGACGCCGGCATCGCGCAGTCGCGTCGTCGCCAGTGCGACCCGACCGGCGGCAGCACCGAAGCTCAGCTGACCCTCGTCGGTGCGCAGCCAGCTGCCGCCCGCGTCGCGTTCTGCGGCGCGGGCGAGCACGCCAGGGATGGTGTCCGGCACGCGTCGTCAGTCCGGCGTCGAGGCGTCATAAACCAGCGAACCGCGGACCCAGGTCTGGCGGACCTTCGCCCGGCAGATGTCGGCGGGCGCGATGTGGCTAAGGTCGGCATCGATGACGGCGAAGTCCGCGTCCATGCCCTCGCGGATCGATCCGGCTTGGCCATCGACCCCGTTCACCGCCGCGCTCCCCGCGGTGTATGCCGCAAGCATGGTCGCCAGCCCGATCGACTCGGCCGGGTAGAAGGCGTCTTCGCCGCCACCGCCGACATCCTTGGGCAGGCTGCGGTTGACCGCGACGTGCATGCCGAGCAGCGGGTCGGGGCTGCTCACCGGCCAGTCGCTGCCGCCGCACAGCGCTGCACCCGCCGCCTCCAACGATCGGAACGGGTATTGCCAGCTCGACCGTCGCTCACCGAGATAAGGAATCGTGTGCTCGTCCATCTGCGGCTCGTGCTCGGCCCACAACGGTTGCAGGTTGGCGGTGGCCGAGAGCTGCGCGAAGCGGGGAATGTCGTCGGGATGCACGAGTTGAAGGTGAGCGAGGTGATGTCGGCGCTGCGTTGATCCGCTGGCGCGCCGTGCCGCCGCAATTGCGTCGAGCGCGTTGCGGACCGCGCGATCGCCAAGGGCGTGAAAGTGCACCTGGAAGCCTTCGCGGTCGAGCTCAGTCACATAGTGCGGCAGCTGGTCGGGATCGATGAAGTCCAAGCCCGTGTGATCGCCGGCGCAGTCGTCGTGGCCGAGGTAGGGCTCAAGCATGGCAGCGGTGTGGTTCTCCGCCACGCCGTCGAGCATCATCTTGACGCTGGTGGCGCGGAACCGGTCACTGTGCTGCCGACCGCGCCGCTCGACGAGCTCGGGCAACTGCTCGAGACCGCGGCTGCGATCCCACCACAACGCGCCGACAACGCTGACAACGAGCGAGCCGTTCTCAGCGGCCCGCAGATACGCCGGCAGCGGGTCCGCGCCGTCGAGGTAGTCACCGACGATGGCGTCCTGCCAGCCGGTGATGCCGAGGGCCAGCAGATGGCGCTGCGCAGTAAGAAGCGCTGCGTACCAGTCGTCTGGGGTCAAGGTCGGCAGCAGGCGGCCAACCAGGGTCGTCGCACCTTCCTGCAACATCCCCACTGGGGTGCCATCGGAGTCACGCTCGATCCGGCCGTCAACAGGATCGGAAGTGCCGGCCTCGATGCCGGCAAGCTCAAGCGCCCGAGAGTTAACCCATGCACCGTGGCCGTCGCGATTCGGCAGGAAGACCGGCCGGTCGGGCACGACCGTGTCGAGCATCTCCCGGGTCGGGATGCCGCCAGGGAACGCGTCCATCCCCCAGCCGCCGCCGGTGATCCAGGCCTCGTCCGGATGCTGACGCGCGTAGGCGGCGATCAGGTCGAGATATCCCGGCAGCGAGTCAGCGCGACGCAGGTCGCAGTGGCGGAGCTGGTTGCCGGCGAAGACCGGGTGCGCGTGGGCGTCGATGAACCCCGGGACCAGCGTTGCGCCGTCGAGGTCAACCGGCTCTGGCGATCCTGGCGGCCGGTCGGTGCCCACGCTTTGGACCTGAGCGCCACGCACGAGGACTCCGGTGCCGGCGTCGAGAAACCGATGGCCGTCGAATACGCCACCATTGGTAAAGAGCAGGTCGCTCGCGTGATCGGGCACCGCCGCCCTCACCTCCCGGGTTTGGCCGCGCAGTCGATACACGTGCTCGTGCTCGGCCGGGCCTCGAGCCGCTCGTCACTGATCGGCCGGCCGCAATGCTCGCATACGCCGTACCGGCCCTTGGTGACCCTCGCGGTCGCACGATCGAGGTCAAGCAGGTGCTCTCGTGCCTGTGCCAGCAGCGCACTCACGCGGGATCGCTCGAACGCGACCGTCGCACCTTCGGGATCGTGTTCGTCGTCGGTCGCCACGAGCTCGGCCGAGCTCATGATGTCGGCAAGGTCACCCGCCAATGCCTCGATCTGGACGACCGTCTGGGCCCGATCGCTGTCCAGGCGAGCTTGTGCGTCCACCACCAATCGTTACACCGCGCGACCTTGTACCCGCTCGAGGCGTCCGCGCTCTCGATCTGCTCAGCTGCAGCCGCTGGTGCTGCCGCAGGACTCGCAGACGTAGCAGCAGCCGGCCGGGCGCATCTTGACGCCGCAGCTCAGGCACAGCGGCGCATCGGCCGCGGTGCCCTGCTGGGCTTCGATGAGCTCGGTCGAGGAGTGAGCCTCTGCCGGTGCCGGAGCGGCGTGCGCCGCTTCGACCGGCACGCTGCCCCGCATCGTCTCGACGTCGACCTCGATGTCCTCATCGTCGACCGCTGGTGCGGCCGGCGCTGAGCCGTAGGAGGTGGCAGCGACCATTGCAGCCCGCTCCTCGGCGGTGTGGATGCCGAGCTCGGCTCGGGTCTCGAAGTGGCAGGTAGTCCAGCGCCAGGCGACGGAAGATGTAGTCCATCACCGACTGCGCCATCCGGATGTCCGGGTCGTCGGTCATGCCGGCCGGCTCGAAGCGCATGTTGGTGAACTTCTGGACGTAGGTCTCCAGCGGCACGCCGTACTGCAGCGCGATCGAGATCGCGATCGAGAACGCGTCCATGACACCCGGCCAGCGTCGAGCCCTGCTTGCCGAGCTTGAGGAACACCTCGCCGAGACCGTCGTCGGGGTAGGAACCTGCGGTCATGTAGCCCTCGGCGCCGCCCACGGAGAACGACATCGTCTGCGACGGGCCGCTTGCGCGGCAGCCGCCGACGCACCAGGCGCGTGCTCGGCGACCTCGACCGAGCGTCGGCCTTCTTGGCGCGCGCGTCGGTCAGCGGCTGGCCGACCTTGCAGTTGTCGCGGTAGATCGCGAGCGCCTTCAGGCCGAGCTTCCAGCCCTGGAAGTAGACGTCTGCGACCTCTTCGACGGTCGCGGTCTCCGGCATGTTGACCGTCTTGGAGATCGCGCCGGAGATGAACGGCTGCGCCGCCGCCATCATCCGGACGTGGCCCATCGGCGGGATCGACCGCTCGCCCATCGCGCAGTCGAACACCTCGTAGTGCTCCGGCTTGAGGCCGGGCGCGTCGATGACGTGGCCGTGCTCGGCGATGTGCTCGACGATCGCCTCGACGCGCTCGTCCTCGTAGCCGAGCTTGGTCAGCGCCCGCGGCATGGTCTGGTTGACGATCTGCATCGAGCCGCCACCGACGAGCTTCTTGAACTTGACCAGCGCGAGGTCCGGCTCGATGCCGGTCGTGTCGCAGTCCATCATCAAGCCGATGGTGCCGGTCGGCGCGAGCACCGAGGCCTGCGCGTTGCGCCAGCCGTTCTTCTCACCGATCGGCCAGGCACTCCTGCCAGTCCTTGGTCGCGACATGCAAGCACCCGCGCCGCGTCGGCATCGACCGGGCGGACCGCGTCGTTGGCGGCGGCGTGCTTGCGCATCACGCGCGGGTGAGCGGTCGGCGTTGCGGGCGTAGCCGTCGTAGGGACCGACGACGCCGGCGAGCTCGGCCGACCGCTGGTAGGCAGTGCCGGTCATCAGCGAGGTGATCGCACGCGGCCAGCGCGCGGCCGCCCTCGGAGTCGTAGGCATGACCGGTGGCCATCAGCAGCGCGCCGAGGTTGGCGTAGCCGATGCCGAGCTGGCGGTAGGCACGGGTGGTGTCGCCGATCGCCTCGGTCGGGAAGTCGGCGAAGCAGATCGAGATGTCCATCGCGGTGATGATCAGCTCGACGGACTTGACGAACTTCGCCGCGTCGAAGGTGTCGTCGTCACTGAGGAACTTCAGCAGGTTCAGCGACGCCAGGTTGCAGGACGAGTTGTCCAGGTGCATGTACTCCGAGCACGGGTTGGACGCGGTGATCCGCCCGGTCTCCGGGTTGGTGTGCCAGTCGTTGATCGTGTCGTCGTACTGGATGCCGGGGTCGGCGCATGCCCACGCGGCCTGGGCGATCTTGCCGAACAGCTCCTTGGCGTCGACGGTCTCGATGACCTCGCCGGTCTGACGGGCGCGCAGGCCGAACTCGCGGCCCTCCTCGACCGCCCGCATGAACTCGTCGTTGACGCGGACCGAGTTGTTGGCGTTCTGGTACTGCACCGACACGATGTCCTTGCCACCGAGGTCCATGTCGAAGCCGGCGTCGCGCAGCGCGCGGATCTTGTCTTCCTCGCGCGCCTTCGTCTCGACGAACTCGTCGATGTCGGGGTGGTCGACGTCGAGGACGACCATCTTCGCGGCGCGACGGGTCGCGCCACCGGACTTGATCGTGCCGGCGGACGCGTCGGCACCACGCATGAAGCTGACCGGGCCGGACGCGGTGCCGCCCGAGGAGAGCAGCTCCTTGGAGGAGCGGATCCGCGACAGGTTCAGCCCGGCGCCCGAGCCGCCCTTGAAGATCAGGCCCTCTTCGCGGTACCAGTTCAGGATCGAGTCCATCGTGTCGTCGACGGCGAGGATGAAACACGCGCTGACCTGCTGCGGCGAGGCGGTGCCGACGTTGAACCAGACCGGCGAGTTGAAGCTGAACACCTGGTGCAGCAGCATGTAGGTGAGCTCGTGGTCGAAGATCTCGGCGTCCTCGGCAGAGGCGAAGTAGCCGTTGTCCTCGCCGGACTTGCGGTAGGTCTTCACGACCCGGTCGATCAGCTGGCGCAGGCTGGTCTCGCGCGCGTCGGTGCTGACCGCGCCGCGGAAGTACTTGGTCGTGACGATGTTGGCCGCGTTGACCGACCAGAAGTCGGGGAACTCGACGCCGCGCTGCTCGAAGTTGATCGAGCCGTCGCGCCAGTTGGTCATGACGACGTCGCGACGCTCCCACGTCACCTCGTCGTAGGGGTGCACGCCAGGGCGCGTGAAGACGCGCTCGAACCGCATGCCGCGCTGCCGCCTGGTCGTGCCGGCCGTTCGCGACGCGCCGCTCACCGTCTCGGTCATGGATGTCCTCTCGAGTGTTCTCGTGCTGACTAGTTCAACGCTGAATTGGCCGGGATTGGTCCCGGCTCGGCGCTCGAATGAGCTCTTTCTTGCTCTCGTTGGGCGGCGACTTCGATGACGAAATCGTCAAGTGAGGTGAAGTTTCGATACACGCTGGCGAACCGGATATAGGCGACCTCATCGAGCGCGCTCAGCGGCTCCAGAATCGCCAGTCCGACCTCGTGTGCCGGGATCTCGGCGGCACCGCTGGCTCGAACTGTCTCCTCGACCTGCTGGCCGAGCCGCGCAAGGGCGTCCTCGTCGACGGGACGGCCTGAACAGGCCTTCCGCACGCCGTCGATCACCTTGGTGCGGCTAAACGGCTCACACGCGCCAGAACGCTTGACCACACTCAGACTCGCTGTCTCCAAGGTGGTAAAGCGGCGACCGCACTCAGGGCAGGAACGACGGCGGCGGATTGCGGCGCCGTCATCGGTCTCGCGAGAGTCAACCACTCGTGAGTCAGGAAAGCGGCAGAACGGACAATGCACCGCTTATTCACCTCCCGCCTCATCTGCAGCTCCCGCCGGAGCCAATTCCTTCGGTCCCCTTCCACACCCTGTGGATGCGGTGTGGCACAACCTGTGGAGGAAACTACAACCGTGTAACACAAGATGTGGGGGGTGAACGTATGCCGTCCGAGGGCTTCACGCAAGCACTTCCGCCAACTATTTCTGGCGTGTCGGGACCACCTAGCGCAACGTCGGGATGCGGAGCTGCTGGCCGGTCTCAACCGCGGCACTGTTGAGGTGGTTGAGGGACTCGATATCCGCGACCACGAGCCGGGGATCGACGTGTGGGGCGATCCGGACGGCCACCGCCCACAACGTCTCGCCGGGCTCCACGACCACCGTGTGATGGGTAGCCGGCGGCACCCGACTCGCTGCGAGGCTCGAGCCGTGGCCGAGCGTGAAGCCCGCCAGCACGAGCAGGGTCATTACCGTGACCACCAGCACCAGCCGGCCCCGGCGGGTCAGTCGGATTGCGGTGTTCGCCCGAGTCGATGCCATCGTCTTCGTCCCTTCTCCAGCCCTGCTATTCGGGCTATTCGGTCCTGCCAGCACTCCGTCCACCAACATCGGCCCACCAACATCGGCCCACCAACATCGGCCCACCAACATCGGCCCACCAACATCGGCCCACCAACATCGGCCCACCAACATCGGCCCACCAACATCGGCCCACCAACATCGGCCCACCAACATCGCCTGCCAGTCTTGCGCTCGCCTACGACAGTTTCGCCGATCCGATCGAATGCACGTTCGATCGAACGTCTGTACGAGTTATAACATGACTCAGCGACAAAATCGCGACACGTTCGAACAGGTGTTTGAATCTGGCGTGTCGGGTCGCTACGGTGCGGACATGACCAAGACGAGCGAATCCGACGGCAGCGCGGCAGGGCGAGCGAAGGTCAGCGAGATCCCCGATGGCCCGCCCGACGCGGCCGGGCTGACGCCACGCCAGCGCAAGGTGCTCGAGGTCATCCGCGACTCAGTCGTGCGCCGGGGCTATCCCCCGTCGATGCGCGAGATCGGCGAAGCCGTCGGGCTCACCTCCACCTCCAGCGTCGCTCACCAGCTGACCACGCTCGAGCGCAAGGGCTTTCTGCGACGCGACGCCAACCGGCCGCGAGCGGTCGAGGTCCGGGTGCCCGCGGCAGTGCCCGATGACCCGACCGGCGAGGGCGACGACCGTCCGACCCCGGCCTACGTTCCGGTCGTCGGCCGGATCGCTGCCGGTGGGCCGATCCTTGCCGAGCAGGCGGTCGAGGACATCTTCCCGCTGCCACGACAGATCGTCGGCGACGGCGAGCTGTTCTTGCTACAGGTCGTCGGCGATTCGATGGTGGAGGCCGCCATCACCGACGGCGACTGGGTGGTCGTGCGCCGCGAGCAGACCGCCGAGCCCGGTCAGATCGTGGCAGCGCTGCTCGACAACGAGGCGACCGTGAAGACTTTCAGCCGCAAGGACGGCCACGTCTGGCTGCTGCCCCACAACGCGGAGTACTCCCCGATCGACGGCGACGACGCGACGATCCTCGGTCGCGTCACCGCCGTGCTCCGTCGGATCTGATCAGCCGGCGCTGCGCCGGTTAGCGCGAGTTGGCGCGTGATGCGCGGCGCTGCGGTCCGCCGACTGGCTGTGACGCGGATTACGCGATCGTGGCGATCCACCGGACGCTCCTGATCGTGCTGGGCGCCCGCCGCGACCCGACTGGCCGCCGCGACCCGACTGGCCGCCGCGACCCGACTGGCCGCCGCGTCCAGACTGGCCGGCACTGCCTCGATCGGGCAGCGCAGTGACCACGATCGGCTCACCGGACTCTGCCAGCAACCGCACCTCGGGTGCACCCGGACGCACCGACGTTGTGGTCGCCGTCACTGCTGCTGCCTCGAGCAGCTTGGCCACATCGCGTGACTGAGCGGCATCGACGAAGGACACGACAGTGCCGCTCGCACCGGCACGCGCGGTGCGACCGGAGCGGTGCAAATAGTCCTTGGAGTCGTTCGGCGGGTCATAGTGCACCACGAGATCGACATCGTCGACATGGATGCCGCGCGCCGCGACGTCGGTCGCGACCATGACGCGGGTCCGCCCGGCCGAGAAGCCGTCGAGCGCCCGTTGCCGCTGGCCCTGGTTGAGGTTTCCGTGGATTGCCACCGCTTCGACGCCGGAGTTGCCGAGCTGGCGAGCCAGCCGATCCGCGCCATGCTTGGTGCGGACAAACAACAACGTGCGTGCCTGGCGCGACGCGATTTCGGTGGCGAGCGCCACCTTGTCCTCAGCTCGTACCGTGAAGACATGGTGATCGACGTCCTCGACCGGTGAGGTCGCCGAAGCGACCGCATGCATCGCGGGGTCGTGGAGATAGCGCTCAACGAGGCGACCGACACCGCGGTCCAACGTCGCCGAGAAGAGCATCCGCTGGCCACCCTCCGGCGTGAGGTCCAGCAGCTGGGTCACGGCAGGCAGGAAGCCGAGATCGGCCATGTGGTCGGCCTCGTCGAGCACCGTGATCTCGATGTCACTCAACGTGAGGGCACGGCGCTCCAGCAGGTCGATCAGCCGACCCGGCGTCGCCACGACGATGTCGACGCCACGACGCAGCGCCTCGATCTGGCGGCCCATCGGCGCACCGCCGTAGACCGTGGTGACTCGCAGATACAGCGGGTGCCCGAGCGGGGAGAGCTCGTCGGCGACCTGGCGGGCGAGCTCGCGGGTAGGCACCAGCACCAGGCCACGGGGGGCGCCCGGAGTACGCCGGTTGCTTCCCGCGACAAGACGGGTGAGCATCGGCAACCCGAAGGCGAGAGTCTTGCCGGAGCCGGTCTGGGCGCGACCGAGCACGTCGCGTCCGGCGAGCGCGTCAGGCAGCGTCCGCGACTGGATCGCAAACGGCTGGTGCACGCCACGGCGGGCGAGCACGGTGACCAGAGGCGCCGGCAGGCCGAGTTGGGCAAAATCGCGCGGAGCCGGCTCAGGCGCGAGCGCAGCTTCGTCGAGCGCCCGCTCAACCGCGGTCGGCTCGGGCTTGCGAACTGGCTTCGAGGGTCCGGACGTTCGTCGCCCGGACCGGCGGCGGGCCGGTTGGGGGGATGCGGCAGATCGGTTGCGCGAGGGCGCACCGGTTCTCCCACGGGGGGATGACGCAGACATGACAAAACTCCAAACATCGCGTGGGCCGCGTTCGTGTGCTGAAGCCCATCGACGTGATGAGGAGCAACCGGAGCTACGTGCGACCTCGCGGGCGGCTCGCCCGCGGGAGGGACGGCTGCGACGCCGTCAATGTCATCAATAGTAGCAGTTTCAGACGATCGCGATCCGAATCGCCGCGCTGACGCCGTCGCCGACACCGTGGCTGGTGCGTGCCTGAAGCCGGAAGAACTCGGCGCGGCTCGGGTGCACCGCGAACGATACGACGCCGTGCGGGCCGCTACGACGGCGGGCAACATCAGTCCAGGCGCCGCCGCGCCCGACCCGCCGCTGAAGCACGACGACCTGGCCCGCGACCGCTGCCTGGGTGGCGTGGCTCGTCACCTTTCCGGACACGTCACCAGGTGGTGGCGCACCACCGTGCTCGGCCGCGCCGAGATGGACAGCCCGCGCGGGAAGGTGCTCGCGATCGTGTGACCAGTCGGGGCGAGACGTTGACCGTTCCCTTGGTGTCCCCGCCGATGAACTCTTCTGTCATCGATGTGCCGAACTCCGTCTTATACGCGACGGCCGCGCCCATCAGGACTGGTCCTCATAGGCGTTGAGCACGTCGTGACGGTGACCCCAGCACCCCGCATCCCCTTTGTGCGGGCAGTCCTCGTTAAACGAGCCCGGGCCGTCGTCATACATCCAGTAGAAGTCGTCGAGCAGCGCTGAGTTTCCGGCCCCGGCCCAGTTGGCGCCGCCGGAGTTGCCCGGGAACGGGTCGGGGAAGGGCGGATCCTCGTCGGCGTTCGCGCCCTGCTGCGCCAGCTTGTCGAGCGCGTGGACCGGCCGAGCACCGGGCGCAGACCGCGGTCGACCCGCTCGATGTTGGAGATCGCGAGCAGTTGCGACGGGCACCGACAAGACCCGCGAAATCGCGCGGCAGCGTCATCGGTCCGAGGCCTTCCTTCTTGCGGACCGCCGTCGAAGTCCTTGCAGGGCCGCCTTGTCGCACTGCGCGTTCGCCGCCTTGCTCGTGCCCATGTCGCTACAGGCGTTGAGGAACGCGCTGGCTCGGACGCGTGTTGGTCTTCGGATCCGCGAGCGGGTTCGGCGACGTCTTCGCGCGCCGGCTTGCCGTGAGCCGCGACCGGGCTGATCGCGATCGCGCAGACCACGACGATCGGCGCGATGATCGCTCGCGCACCGTCGCGTCACGTCACGGCGTACGACGCAACCTCGCCGGCGAGCCAGGCGGGCAGTCGGGCCTCCATGTGAGTCCCTTCGGCGGTGTGCGAGACCGCCTTGACCTCGCCGTGCTGATGCACCCGGGAGACCACTTCGCCGTGGGCGTACGGGACGAACAGCGTGACCGGCACGTCGGGTCGCGGCACCAGGTCCGCGAGTCCGCGCCCGCAGCGCCGTCGATCCCCTCGCCGGTCCGCGCCGAGACCACGCATGCTGTCGGGCTCCTCGTGGAGCAGGTGCAGCAGCGCCTCGGGCTCGGCGGCGTCGGCCTTGTTGATCACCACCAGCTCGGGCACGTCGAGCGCGCCGATGTCGGCGAACACCTCGCGCACGGCGGCGAGCTGCGACGACGGGTCGGCGTCGGAGCCGTCGACGACATGCAGGATCAGGTCGGCCTCGGCGACCTCCTCGAGCGTCGACCGGAACGCCTCGACCAGCTGATGCGGCAGGTGCCGGACGAACCCGACGGTGTCGGCGAGGGTGTAGGTCAGCCCGTCCGGCGTCTGCGCCCGGCGAACGGTCGGGTCGAGGGTCGCGAACAGCGCGTTCTCGACGAGCACGCCGGCGTCGGTGAGCCGGTTGAGCAGCGAGGACTTGCCGGCGTTGGTGTAGCCGGCGATCACCACCGACGGCACGGCGCGGCGCTTGCGCTCCTGCCGCTTGACCTCGCGCGACGTCTTCATGGCGGCGATCTCGCGGCGCAGCTTCGCGGTCCGGGTGCGGATCCGCCGCCGGTCGGTCTCGATCTTGGTCTCACCGGGACCGCGGGTGCCGATGCCGCCGCCGCCCGCGACCCGACCACCGGCCTGGCGGGACAGCGACTCACCCCAGCCGCGCAGCCGCGGCAGCATGTATTCCATCTGCGCCAGCTCGACCTGCGCCTTGCCCTCCTTGCTGCGCGCGTGCTGGGCGAAGATGTCGAGGATCAGCGCGGTCCGGTCGATGACCTTGACCTTGACGACGTCCTCGAGCTGGCGCAGCTGGCTGGGCGTGAGCTCGCCGTCGCAGACCACGGTGTCGGCGCCGGTCGCGACCACGATGTCGCGCAGCTCCTTGGCCTTGCCGGAGCCGATGTAGGTCGCCGAGTCCGGCGTCGAGCGGCGCTGGATCAGCCCTTCGAGCACGACCGAGCCGGCCGTCTCGGCCAGAGCCGGCGAGCTCGGCCATCGACGCTTCGGCGGACTCGAGCGTGCCGTCGGTCCAGACGCCGACCAGCACCACCCGCTCGAGGCGAAGCTGGCGGTACTCGACCTCGGTGACGTCGGTGAGCTCGGTCGAGATGCCGGCGACGCGACGCAGCGCCTGGCGTTCCTCGAGCTCGAGGCCAGCCATGCCGGGCAGGTCGTCGTCGGCGGATCGAAGGTCTCAGCGGTCATCTCGGACCAATGGTGGCACGCACGCTCAGACGCGAGACGAATGGATAAACCGCCTGCGAGGGCCGCGCAGTCGACCTCGCCGGACGCCACCAGCACGGCCGGCCCGGTCATCAGCACCGTGCCGTCCGCGCGCCACTGCACGGTCAGCCGCCCGCCCAGCACGTCCACGAGGTACGACGACGCGCTCCCCCGCGGCGTCCATCGCCGCGACCGCCGCAGCGCACGCGCCGGTGCCGCACGAGCGGGTCTCGCCGACCCCGCGCTCGTGCACCCGCATCCGCACATGTCGATCGCCGACCGGCTCGAGCAGCTCGATGTTGACCCCGTCTGGGTAGGCGGTCACGGGGTCGACCACTGGCGCGCGCGTCAGGTCGAGCGCGTCGATCGGGCCGGCATCGAGCACGACGAGGTGCGGGTTGCCCATCGACCAGCCCGCTGCCTTCCACGACGACGTCCCGACGCTGACCTCGGCGTCGGCGAGCCGGGTGGCCGGTCCCATGTCGACGGTGATGTCGCCGCCGTCGGCGGGCACGGTCACCTCGCGCGGCCCGCTGCGCGTGCCGATCGATCATCGTGCCCGGCATCGACGAGCCCGGCCGCAACCAGGTAGCGGGCGAACACCCGGATCCCGTTGCCGCACGTCTCGGCGATCGAGCCGTCGGCGTTGCGGTAGTCCATGAAGTAGCCGCCGGTCTCGCGGACCACCCGCAGCACGCCGTCGGCGCCGATGCCGGCCCGGCGATCACAGAGCGCGCGCACCAGCGACGCATCGAGCTCGCCGTCGAAGTCGGGCAGCACGACGAAGTCGTTCTCGGTGCCGTGGCCCTTGACGAAGGCCACGGTGGCTGCACTCACCCCTCCAGCCTAGGTGCGTCCCGCGGCGACGGCTCCTAAGTGCCAGTCGGCTTGCGTTGGGCCGGGGCGGTCCAGCCTGCGCCGTGCGCGAGCATCAACCGGGCGTGCTCGGCGATCTGCGGCCCGCTGAACAGATAACCGACCGCCCGGTCGCAGCCGAGCTCGCACAGCCGAGCGCCTTCGCTCCAGCTCTCGACACCCTCGGCGACAACTCGTACGCCATGGGCGTGCGCGAGCGCGATAACCGACGACACGATCGAGTCGTCTTCGAGATCACGAGCCGACGCCGCGTACGAACGCCTGATCAAGCTTCACCGCGACGATCGGCAGCTCTCCCAGCGTCCCGAGCGCGGAATACCAGCTACCGAAGTCGTCGAGCGCGAGAACTACCCCGGTGTCTCGGAGCTCGTGCAGCAGCGCCGGCGCGTGGCGGCTGCCCGTCGCCAGCGTCTCGTCAGTCACCTCCAGGCCCAGGGTGTCCGGAGCGAGGTCGAACTCCGCGATCAGCGCGGCGATGCGTTCGGCGAAGTCGGCCTCAAGCAGCTGCGAGGCGGACACGTTGACCCACAGCTGGCGCGGCGAGCCGTCGGCAAGCGCCGGTAACGACTTCCAGGACGCCAGCTCCCGGGCACTGCGCCGCAGCACCTCCCAGCCGATTCTCGGCAGCAGACCGCCACGATCGGCAACGGAGAGGAAGTCGACCGGCCACAGCAGGCCGCGCTGCGGGTGCTGCCAGCGCACCAGCGCCTCCATGCCGACGACGCCCCCGCTCGCGAGGTCGACCTCGGGCTGATAGTGGACGACCAGCGTGTCCTCATCGACGGCGCGCGCGAGCGCCGGCATGAGGTCGAGGTCGACGCTCGACATGGTGTCCTCCCCGGTGGGCGCCTGAGTTCGACGCTGTGCGAAATATCGGTTCCGCGCTGATCGTTGCCACATGACCCGTTGTGGTCATGTGTGACACGCCGTTTGGCTCAATCGGTTGATCGGCGGCAACCTCAGCACGGCTCGAGGATTTCGTCGCCAGCGAGTTCGCTGGGACACCGGGCTCCAGCCAGTGGATCCGCGGATCGCGACGGAACCATGAACGCTGGCGGCGGACGAACCGCCGAGTCGCCCTGCGCCGTCTGCGTCACCGCCTCGTCCATCGTGATCCGACCGTCGAGTGCCGCCAGCACCTGGGCGTAGCCAAGTGCTCGCGACGACGTCACACCGGCTCGCAGCCCGTGCGGCCTCGAGCGTGCGCACCTCGTCGACAAGACCCGCGCTCGAGCATCGCGCGACCCGCACGGTCGATCCGCTCGTCGAGCGCGCGGTCGGCAGGTCGAGCCCGATCTGCACCGCGTCATAGATCGGGGCGTCGTACGCCGGAAGTGCCGCCGTGAACGGCTTCGCCGGTCAGCGCGATCACCTCGAGCGCGCGCACGATCTTGCGGCCGTTCGCCGGCGCGATCGCCGACGCCGCGGCCGGATCGAAGCCCGCGAGTCGCTGCGTGCAGCGCCGGCGCACCGACGGTCGGCCAGCTCGGCTTCGAGCTCGGCGCGCACCGCGGCGTCGGTGCCGGGAAACTCGATCCGGTCGAGCACCGCCCGGACGATACAGCCCGCTTCCCCCGACCAGATCGGGCGTCACGCCGCGGGCCAGCACGTCGTCGATGCAGGCGCGGCCGCGGTCCTGGTAGTCGGCGACGCTCGCGGTCTGGGTGACGTCCCAGATGTCGAGCAGGTGATGCGGCACCCCGTCGCGCTCCGCCGGCGCGGAGCTTGGCGGTGCCGATGTCCATGCCGCGGTAGAGCTGCATCGAGTCGGCGTTGATGACCTCGCCGCCGAGCTGATGCGCCGAGCGCGATCGCCAGCGCTGACTTGCCGGTCGCCGTTGGCCCGACGACCGCGATGACCTGCGGCATCACGGCTCCTCGGCCGGCCGGGCATGCCCAGCAGTACGCCGGTCGCCGCCGGCGTCTCTCGCCGCGCCTGCCAGGCGTCGCCACCACGAGTCCGGCGTACGCCGATCACCTCGTCGGCCATCAGGTGATGCGGTGCCGCCTGGCTCACCACCGCCTGCACGACGTCGCCTGGGCGCGCGTCGCAGTCGGCGACGTGGACCAGCCGGTTGTCCCGCGCGCGGCCTGACAGCCGCAACGTCGCCGCATCCTTGCGGCCCTCGCCTTCGGCGATCAGCACCTCGACGACTGGCGCCGACACACTTCTTGCGCCTCCGACCAGGCGCTCGCCTCGACCACCTCGACCAGCCGGGCGTAGCGCTCTGCGACCACGCTCCGGCGGCACCTGGTCGGGCATCGTCGCCGCCGGCGTGCCCGGTCGGATCGAGTACTGGAACGTGAAGGCACTCGCGAACCGCGCCTGCGGCGACGACCTCGAGAGTCGCGCGCGAAGTCCGCCTCGGTCTCCCCCGGGAACCCGACGATCACATCGGTCGTGATGGCGGCGTCCGGCATCGCCGCGCGGACCCGGTCGATGATGCCGAGATATTTCGCCGCTCGGTAGGAACGGCGCATCGCGGCGAGGATGCGGTCACTGCCCGACTGCAGCGGCATGTGCAGGCTCGGCATGACGTTCGGCGTCTCCGCCATCGCCGCGATGACGTCGTCGGTGAAGTCGCGCGGATGCGGCGAGGTGAAGCGCACTCGCTCCAGACCGTCGATCGTCCCCGCACGCCCGCAACAGCTTCCCGAAGGCGCCCGCGGTCGCCGAACTCCACGCCATAGGAGTTGACGTTCTGCCCGAGCAGCGTCACCTCGAGCACGCCGGCATCAACCAGTGTCTGCGACCTCGGCCAGGATCTCGCCGGGCCGCCGGTCCTTCTCCTTGCCGCGCAACGACGGCACGATGCAGAACGTGCAGCTGTTGTTGCACCCGACGCTGATGCTCACCCAGGCGCGGTATGCCGACTCGCGCCGGGCCGGCAGCGTCGACGGGAACGTCTCGAGCGCCTCGAGCAGCTCGACCTGTGACTCTGACTCGATTCGCGCCCGCTCGAGCAGCACTGGCAGCGATCCGATGTTGTGGGTGCCGAACACGACATCGACCCAGGGCGCGCGCTCGACGATGACGCCCTGGTCCTTCTGCGCGAGGCACCCGCCGACCGCGATCTGCATGCTCGGGATGCCGCTGCTTCATCGGCAACAGCTGGCCGAGGTTGCCGTAGAGCCGGTTGTCGGCGTTCTCACGAACGGCGCACGTGTTGAAGACGACGAGGTCGGGATCCTCGCCGCCGGCCGGCTTGGCATAGCCGGATGCCTCGAGCAGGCCCGAGATCCGCTCCGAGTCGTGGACGTTCATCTGGCAGCCGTACGTCCGCACCTCATACGTCCGCGCGCTCATCTACGGACGTCGCGTCCTCGATGCCTCGGCGCGGACGTGCTCAAGACCATCCTCGTGGTGCTGCCACCAATGCCAGCCCCAGAGCAGCTCGTGGCAGGCGATGTCAGAATTCAGCGTTGCGAGCACCTCGACATTGATCTCGGACGTCGCGAGGTCGGCATCGCCCAGGCCTCGCCCGATGCCGACGCCGGAGTCGAGCCGCGATGTCGAGGCTCGCCGCCGATCGCGGCATCGCGGCTCAGCTTGCCCGGGGCGAGCCGATCCCAGTCGTAGGTGATGTAGAACGCGACCAGCTCGTGCGTGGCACCGATCCACAGCAGCTCGATGACATGGCTGTCGTCGGTCCAGCCCGGCTGCTTCCAGGCGCTGCCATAGCTCAGGACGTGGCTGCGACCCGCGCCTCGTTCCCCTCGTTGAACTCCGCCAGCGTGGGCAGTCCCTTAGGTGGCGTCACCTCAACAGGGTCGCAGTCAGTCAGCGGAATAGCGAGCCGCCCTCGTGCCAGGCGGGTTGCTGGCGCCAGGCGTCGCGTCCGGGTTGGGCACGACAAGCTCGCACTCGAGACCATCGGGGTCACGGAAGAAAACGCTCAGGATCGGGCCGAAGTCGGTGACGAAGTCATCAGCAGAGCCGCGGGCCATCAGCCGGGCGCGAAGCTCCTCGAAAGTCGCGAGCGACGAGGCCTGCAAGCGCGAGGTGGTCAATCCGGCCGCGACCGAACATCGGCGTCTGCCGGTCCGCCTCGGTGTTGCCCTCGATCTGAAAGACGTTGAGCTCGGCGTCGGGACCGATCCTGATCACGGACAGCCGGGGGCCTGTCTGATCGTCGAACTCGGCACCGTCGCGGACCACCTCGGCCTCGAATACCTCGCGGTAGAAGGCGTGCAGCCGCTCGCTGTCGTTCGTGACGGTCGCGACATGGTTGAACCCGCTCAGCAACATGCGCAGACTCTACGAGCAGTCAAGCTGCTTGTGCATGTCGATCGCGGTGATCTCATAGCCAGCCGATTCATAAAGGTTGCGCGCCGTCTGATTCGGGCCGAAGACATTCAGGCCCATCGCGTCGGCGCCATGGCGCACTGCCTCGAGCTCGCCGGCCCGCAGCAGCGCACGTCCATACCCTTTGCCGCGGTGGTCCGCGTCGATCTCGATGTCGTAGATGTAGGCACGTGACCCGGATCCGTACGGACGATTGAGCTTCAGCCACAGATGTCCGACCCGCTCGCCTGCTGCGTCTTCACCGATGAGCAACCTCATCCCGTCGGTGTCGACACCATTCGGCAGCAGCGCAGCCAACTCGGCCGTAGCGTTCTCCTCCGCGACGTCGGCGCTCCAGCTGCCGGCCTGGACATGAGCAGCCGCATACCCGCTGATCAACGGCGAACGGAGGGCCGCAAACTCAGCCGCCGTCATCGGACGCAACGTCAGCTCAGGCTCCATGACGCTCCTTATCAGCCGCCGGCACAGCGGTCACGAACACGGACGGGCGCTCGCTCTTCGAGATATCGGCGCCGGCGGGATCCACCGCTCGGACGATCCACCACCCGGCCTCACTGAGCACTGCCGGCAGTTCGTTCTTCGCGAGCTCGAAACGCAACGGTTCGCCCTGCGCTTTGACGCGTGCCCTTAAGGCTTCACGGGACCGTCGCGCAGGTCGGGTCGCGGGCCGGAGAGCAAAGTCGATCGCGAGCTGGCCTGCCGGTCCGGCCCGGCCGTGAAGCGAGGTGAGCACCGCCGTGACGACCCCTCGGTCGAGGTAGGGCGTCACTCCCTCGCAATAGAACAACGACGCCCGGCTCGTATCGTGCCCGGCTGCGCCGAGAGCGGCGCCGACGTCATCAACCGCGAAATCCACTGCGACATGAGTAACGGTCGGGTCCGAGATCCCGAGTCGGTGTCGACGCGCGGAAGCCGCTGCCATCGTTGCGGGATGGTCAAGCTCAAACCACCGCACCCCAACAGTCGAATAACGCAGGCTGCGTCCGTCGTAACCCGCTCCGAGCACAACGATCTGCTGGCAACGTCGGGAGATTGCCTCGACCACCGCACGATCGAAGAACTCAGTGCGCCGAGCGAGGTAGGCCGTGAACCGCGAAGCGTCGTACGGAATATCCCCGGCAACATCGTCGTGCAGCAGTTGATCCGCGGCCGGGTCGCCATAGCCGGTCGGCACGCGCTGGAAGTGGCGACGCTGCGCGGCCACTCGCCGGGCGGTCTGCGACGGCTGACCATCATTCACAATTCACCCTAACGCGGCACCCTCACACGCACCTTCACACGCCCTTCACTCGGCACCGTCACTCGCCCGGCGGCGGCGATATCTTGCCTGAATGGCCGACCTGGACGACGTGCGCAGAATCGTCTTGGCGTTGCCGGCGACCACTGAGCGCGGCTCGCACAGCGGCCACGCCCAGTGGCGGGTCAAGGACAAGCTGGTCGTCTGGGAACGCCCGCTACACAAGCCCGACCTGTTGGCGCTCGGCGACGCGGCGCCCAGCGGCGTGATTCTCGGCGCTCGCGTGCCTGATGAGGGCGCGAAACATGCGCTCATTGCCGCCGAGCCCGGCATCTATTTCACAACACCACATTTCAACGGCTATCCCGCCGTCTTGATTCGCCTCGCCGAAATTCCGGTCAGCGAGCTCGAAGAGGTCATCATCGAGGCATGGCTCGACCGCGCACCTGCGCGGCTGGTGAAGAGCTACCTCGCCGACTCGACCTGATCCTGCGGCTCGGCTTCCCCACTCGTCTCCCCGGTCATTTCATCGGCCCATTCGGCGTGTTCACGTCGCGCCCATCGCAACGGCACACGACCGGTACGCATCGACCGCAACGCGTCCGGGTCGCGCAGCGCGATACATGATGTGGCCGACGACCAGCAGACCGAGGCCTAGCGCGAACCAGTCGTGCACGAAGGTCGCGCCGCTGCGCCACGACAGCCGGGTCAGGTGGGTGAAATACATGACGATCCCGGTGCCGAGCAGCACACCGATCGCGCCGGCGCTGAGTGCGGCGTTGAGCTTCTGCCCGGCATTGAACTTCCCGACCGGGATGTCCCCGTCTGCGTCGGCTGCGCGAGCGCAACCACTTCCAGTCACGACGAGGTGAACCGGTTGAGGCGACCAAGGTCGGCGCGATAGCTGCGCGAGCAAAGCCCGACGATCAGCGGCACCGGGAGCGCGAAGCCGCACCAGACATGGATCTGCTCGATGATGTAACGGTTTCCGACGAGCACCGCGATCGACCCGTTGTAGAGGATCGCGGCGGTCAGGATGCAGACCGTCATCAGCACACCGGTGACCCCGTGCACCCAGCGCACCGGCCGGGTGAACCGGAGCAGTTGGCGTTTGCCGTCAGCCGGTCGGCTCATCGTCACGTCCGTTCGAGGCGCCGACCCAACCGTTGATCGAGTAGCCGCGGTGTTCCCAGTAGCCGGGGATGACCTCCGCCGTCAGCTCGATCCCCGACAGCCACTTCAGACTCTTGTAGCCGTACATCGGGGCGACGTAGAGCCGCACCGGGCCGCCGTGGTCGTGACTGACCGGACCACCGAGCATGTCGAGCGCGACGATCACATCCGGCAGCCGCGCCTGATCCAGGGTCAGGCTCTCGGTGTAGGTGCCGTCAAAAGATGTCAGCCGCAACGCGGTTGCCTGCGTGGTCGGCCCGGCGAGGTCGAGCAGATGGGACAGCTGCACGCCTCGCCAGTGCACCTGCGGCACCCGCCAGCCGGTCACGCATTGGAAGTCTCGCACGATGTCGATCTGCGGCATCGCCTGCAGGTCGGCGAGGGTGTAGGTCGCGGTGCGGTTGACCAGACCCGACACCGTGCAGCCGATAGTTGGTCGCGTTGCGATGTCGGCGCGCCGTAGGTGACCGAGTAGAAGCGGAACGTGTCACCGAGCGGGAGCAGCGACAGCAGCCCGGTCGGGTCACGGGTCTCGAGCGGACCGAGCACGCGCTCCAGCGCGTCCTGCACCTTTGCGCCCGCCACGATGCCGAGCGCCCCGACGCCGAGCAGCCCGAGCACGACGCGCCGCCCCACCGGAGCACCGTCCGGGCGAGCACGAGGCTCCGGAGGCATCCTTCGATGGTAGGCGCGCCAACCTGAACCAATCCCGACGTCACGACGCGTGACATCACCATGAAGAGACCGCTCCCCTTTGTTGGTGGCGTCGTGGTCGTGTTGCTCGGGCTGCTGTTCACGCTTGCAGGGCGTCGGGGTGCTATCAGGCAGCTCGATGAGCAACACCACAACCTGGTCGATCCTCGGCCCGATCATCGTGGTCATCGGAGCGGTCCTGGTCTATCGGGGCACTCGTCCGATGGTGGACAGCGAGGAGGCCATACCGCCGCACTGACGCATGAGTCGCAGCGATGAGCGAGTTCCGGACTGGATGCCGGCGCCGAACATTCGCGATAGCCAACCGCTATACGAGATCGAGAACCAGGCCATCGATCCCGACGGACTCGTTCTCGCCGCGATGCGGGAGTTCGCGCCGTGGGCCGGCCGCGCACTTGTCGACCTCGGTTGCGGCACCGGTTTTTGGTTGAGGCACTATGCCGCCGAAGCCACGACCGTGACCGGGGTCGAGCCTGACCCGGACTTGCGGCTGGTCGCGACCGAACGGGTCAGCGGTCTAGCCAACGTGACCGTAGCTCGGCGGGTCGGCCGAGCACATCCCGTTGCCCGAGGGCTCGGTCGACGTTGTGCACGCCCGCTTCGCATACTTCTTCGGCGCCGGCAGTGAGGCCGGCTGCGTGAGGTGACACGCGTGCTTCGGCCCGGCGGCACGTTAGTGGTCGTCGACAACGACTACGCCGCTGGCGAGTTCGCCGACATCCTGCGGGTCGCGACACAGGGGAACGCGGCGTTCGATCCCGACGCGACCGATCGATGGTGGCGTGCGCGAGGCGCCCACCGCATCGACGTCATGTCGCAGTGGCGCTTCGAGCGCCGGGCGATCTCGTCGCGGTGTTGGGCAACGAGTTTCGTGACGGCGCTGCGGCCGCCTGGCTCGATGAGCATCCTGAGCGGCTATCCCTGACGTACAGCTATGCGGCCAGAGGGAAACTGTCTCGCGCCGTGGCACTCTCACGGCATGACTCCTCGCCTGCGCCTGTCCGGCGCTCTCGTCGACGTCCCGCAAGCCGACCACGAACGCGCGGTGGCGTTCTGGGCCGCGGCCCTTGGCAAGCCTCCGGTCGTGACGGAGACATTTCCCCACTACGCGCAGTTCGACGAGGTCACGCCGGGGCTCTATTTCATGGTGCAGGCCACCGGCGACGACACTCGCCGGGTGCACATCGACGTGGAGAGCGAGGACCGCGAGGCCGATGTCGCGAGGCTGACCGCGCTCGGTGCCGCCGAGATCGGCCGCAGCCATCACTGGGTGGTCATGAGGGACCCGGCCGGCATCACCTTCTGTGTTGTGCAGCGCATCGCAGCAGCAGACGCGCTCATGAGCCACCGCAGCCGGCTGACCAGCACGCTGATCGACGTGCCGCGTGCCGACTACGCCCGCACCGTGGAGTTCTGGGGCGCTGCGCTGGAGCGGCCGGGAGAGGTCGAGCAGGACGACCCCGACTACACCGTGTTCGGCGAGCCGACGCCAGGAGTGCAGTTCATGGTGCAGGCGGTGGGTGACGAGACGCCACGAATCCACCTGGACATCGAGACCGATGACATCGACGCCGAGGTCGATCGCTTGGTGGGGCTTGGTGCCAGCGTCGTCGAACGACCCGAAGGCTGGGTGGTCCTGCACGACCCGGCAGGCGTCGTGTTCTGCGTGGTCGGCGTCCAGCTCCCGACGGCCTTCGAGGCGAACGCCATGACCTGGGACTAAGACCGCTCAATCAGTGCGGGATCGGCAGCCACGACACCCGTCCGGCGAGCTCGGCGTATCCGACGAACGCAACCGTGTCCATCAGGGTGTGCGCGATCAGCAGCGGCATCGCTCGGCCCCACCGCTGGTAGAGACGACCGAAGATCAGCCCCATGATGGCGTTGCCGGCGAAGCCGCCTAGACCTTGGTAGAGGTGGTAGCTGCCGCGCAGCACCGCACTGAGCACCAGCGCTCGATTGTCGCTCCACCCCAGCTGGCGCAACCGATGTAACAAGTAGCCGGCAACCAGCACCTCCTCGAGCGTCGCATTTTGCAACGCTGAAAGCACCAGGACCGGTATCCGCCACCACACCACCGGTAACGACTCGGCGACGACCGTGAGATCCGCACCGGCTGCGTGCGCACCAAGATAGAGCGCAAGGCCGGCACCACCGACGATCGCGGCGAGCACAGCACCCCGAATCAGATCGAGCCTCGGGCGCCGAAAGTCAATGCCGATCGTGGGCAGTCCCTCGCCGGACCGCATCAGGAAGTGCGCGACCAGCAGGACTGGGACGATGCCGGTCGCGAGCGACACCAATTGAAGAGTCAGGTCCAGCCACGGCCGACCCGGCGCTTGCGACCCATTGAGTACGGCGGTCTGAGCGGTCAACGCCTGGCCGCTCGTCACGTCTGCCAGCAGGCGGATCAGGGCGCGCAACCCGTCGGCACCGAGGGAGAGCGCAAACACCAGCCAGATCTCGTCGCGCAGCCACTTTCGGGGCGGCAGCCGCGGTGTCGCGACCGCCGCGGCCGCGGCCGCCGCGGTCGTCGAGTCCGGTGCCGTCATGAATGCAAGTGTGCGGTGGGGCGGCGACCGCGGCGACGCCCACCCACCAACCGCGCCACGACATACACCGCAAATGAGATCGTCGACACGAAGAACGACGCGGGAGCATTCCATTCCAGCGACGCCAGGACACCACCCTCGGCCGCGAGCAGGGCGGCCCCAATTGACAGCGCGACCACGGTCGACGGGCGGGCGGACAGCCTCGTCGCCGCCGCCGCCGGAGTGACGACCAAGGTGAGGATCAGCAACACGCCGGTCACCTGAATCGTCTCGGCGACCGCCGCGCCGAGCATGATCGGAAAGACGACGCTGAGCGTCCGCACCGGCACACCGCGAGCCTCAGCGGCAGCGGCGTCGACCGAGGCAAACCACAACGGACGCCAGAGCACGACGAGCGCGACAATCACGACGCCGCCGACGATCACGAGCAGCCGAAGCTGGCTCGTCGACACCGAGGTGATCGAGCCGAAGAGCAGGCCGAACCCGGTAGTCGCGTACCCGTTGATTCTGGTGAGGAACAGGACGCCGAGGCCGAGACCCGCCGCGAGCACCACACCGGTCGCCGCGTCGCGGTCGCGATCACGTAGCCCGAGGATGCCGAGCAGGGCTCCGATCGTTACGGAGCCGATCAGCGCGCCTGTCGCGGCGTCGAGGCCGGCAAGCAGGCCACCCGCGGCACCGGTGAGTCCGAGCTCGGCCATTCCGTGCACGGAGAAGGCCTGCCGGCGCGCGATGACCAGCGGCGACAGTGAGCCAGCGACCACCGCCGCAACGCCGGCCGCGAGCAGCGAGATATGGATGAAGTGCTGCTGCAACAGCGAGACAAACATCAGCCGTCGCCACCATGATGTGGGCCGGTTGCCGCGTCAGGCGCACCCACGATGACGATGTGGTCGCGGACACGCACGACATCGACGTCGACGCCGTACAGATCCGAGAGCCGCTCGCTGGTCAGAACCTCGTCGGGGGTGCCAGCAGCCCATCGGCCGTTGGCCAGGTAGAGCACCCGGTCGACGTGGCGGAGCACCGGGTTCACGTCGTGAGTGACGACGACAACTGCTGCGCCAACCGCTCTCCGCCGCTCGTTGAGCACGTCGGCAACCTGCTGCTGGCTGGCAAGGTCGAGCGAGAGGAGCGGCTCGTCCGCGAGCACGATCGCCGGGTCGTCCACGACAGCGGACGCGATCCGCAACCGCTGCTGCTCACCTCCGGAGAGCAGGCCGACCGGGACGTCGCCGTAGGACTGAGCGCCGACTGCCGCCATCGAGGCGGCGACTCGCGACCGCACGTCGGCCGATGCGCGCCTCGGCCCGAACCGATGTCCGTCCGCGCCGAGTCGCACGAGGTCGATCCCGCGCACCGGCACGTCAGGGTCGAACGCTGAGTGTTGCGGCACGTAGCCAACTCGGCGGTCGCCGCGACTCGGCTCGGTCCCGAGCACGGTGACGGTGCCGGCAAGCGGTCGCATGAGCCCGAGCAGCAGCTTGAGCAACGTCGTCTTGCCGGTGCCGTTGCCGCCAAGGACCGCAAGGAACTCGCCCGGCTGGATCCTCAGGTCGAGATCTCGCCACAGCACCCGGCCGGGGTAGCCAGCGGCGACCCCGTCGAGCCGTGCCGCATCCGAGCCCCCCGGCGTCGTCACTTTGCCAGCGCCGCGGCCAGCGCCTTGACCTGGCCGAGCTGCCATGACTCGAAGGTCGCCTTCGTCGGCATCGTCTCGGTCACCGCAACCACCGGAATGCCGTCCTGGTGCGCCAGCGCCTGCAGCTGCGCGGTGACCGGACTGGTGGCTTGCTCGTTGTAGAGCAGGACATCGATCTTCTTCCCGGTGATCAGCGATCGCATCGCCGCGACGTCCGACGCGGAGGGATCGGTGCCGTCCTCAATCGAACGGGCGAATCCTGGCGGCGTGAGGACCGGCAGCTTCGCGGCCGCAAGCAGCAGGCCGGGCACCCGCTCGGTGTAGGCCACCGGGTCACCGGCGTCAGCCGCCGCCAATGCCTTCACCGCCTGCTCCAGCGGCTGGAGCGCCGCGATTGTCTTCACCGCTCCGGCACGGTACACACCCGCATTGGCCGGGTCAGCACTCGCAGCGCGTTGGCGATGGCCATCACCACCGACGGAAGTTCTGGAGTGTCGTACCAGAGGTGAGGGTTGGGATCGCTGCCCGTGACGTGCAGGACATCGGCGACTCGTACGACGGTGCGGTGTGAGGAGGGTGCAGCGGCGAGCAGCCGGTCCATGAACGGGTCATAGTTCGCGCCGTTGACGATCACGACCGAGGCCGTCGCGACCGCAAGACCGTCCCGCGTGCCAGGTTCGAACAAGTGGGGGTCGGCGTCCGGTGAGCTGATCAGGCTGGTGACCGCGACGTGAGAGCCGCCGATCTGTTCGGTCAGGTTGCCCCAGAAGTTCTCCGCTGCGACGACCTTGAGGCGACCCGAGGACGAGCCGCCGGCCGACGAAGATCCACCGCACCCCGCCGCACCGACAATGAGTGCCGCAACGATCGGCACCGCCAGCAATTTGCGCATGTCGTCCATGCCAGCAACCGAAGATGATCATTGTCCAATGCGCATTAGTGCATAAGTGATCACTCCGTGACGTCGGTCTGCCGCAGCGGACCAAACGGGCACAGCAGGTCGAGATACGGCGAGGGGTCCCCGCTCCAACGCAGTGCGCTGACCTGCGCACCGCTGCGTCGACCGGTCAGCGAGCGGAAGATCTCGAACTCAGGTGCCTCAACAACCACCCCGCCAGGCGTGCCGGCACACCACCCACCCGAGGGATCACGAATCTCCAACGGCGCCAGACCTGCCTTGGCAACCACCCGATCGACGCGGGCCGCAAAGCCGTCGGTCACGAACCGCACCGCGAGCGGATCCGGCGTCGGTGCGGCACCGATCGCGCCACGGAGATCCTGCTCGTGGGTGATCACATCGAAGGACACCGGCGCTGAGACCTTGCCGGCTCGGATGGCGTCGTCGAGGCTTGCGCTTGCTGCCTCCCACTCCTCGAGCAGGTCCGCGATGCTGCGGCCACGACGGGCGTCAACCTGTGCCTGGGTCCACGCGTCGCTGCCGGCACCCTCAAGGTTGCCCGCCAGCATGTCGCTCGGCGAGCCGACCAGATGCGAGGCGAGCTCGCGGACGTTCCACTTCGGCGTGCCGGGGACGTTGATCGTCGTGCACGCGGCTGGCAGATCTGCGAGGAATGCGACAACCCTCGAGCGGGCGGCGGCGTAGCGGTCGGCAACGTCATCCGGCGTAGGACTCCAGCTCACTTTGCCACCTCCGTCGCTCGGGACTCGCGCACCACCGTGATCCGGATCTGGCCGGGATAGGTGAGCTCTTCCTCGATCTGCTTCGCGACATCGCGGGCGATCACCTGTGCACCGATGTCGTCGACCTCGTCGGGCTTGACCATGACGCGGATTTCCCGGCCCGCCTGCATCGCGAAGACCTTCTCAACCCCGACCTGACCAGCCGCGATTTCCTCGATCCGCTCAAGCCGATGGACGTAGTGCTCGAGGGACTCTCGCCGGGCGCCTGGGCGACCGCCGCTGATGCCGTCGGCGGCTTGGGTCAGGACAGCCTCGACCGTGCGAACCTCCACCTCGTTGTGGTGTGCCTCGATCGCGTGCACCACGTCCTCGGACTCGCCGTACTTGCGCGCGATCTCGGCGCCGATCAGCGCATGGCTGCCTTCCACCTCGTGGGTCAGGGCCTTGCCGATGTCGTGCAGCAGCGCGCAGCGCTTGCAGATCTCGCGCTCAAGTCGGAGCTCGCTGGCCATCATCCCGGCGAGATGGGCACACTCCACGAGGTGCTTCAACACGTTCTGGCCGTATGACGTGCGATATCGCAGCTGCCCGAGCAGCGCGATCAGCTCCGGGTGCATCTCGGTGATGCCGAGATCGACCAGGGCGTCCTCACCGGCCCGGATGCAAAGACCTTCGACCTCGGTCTTGCTTCGCTCGTGCTGCTCTTCGATCCGGTGCGGGTGGATCCGACCGTCGAGGACGAGCTTTTCCAGGGTGAGCCGCCCGACCTCGCGACGGACCGGGTCGAAGCACGACAGCAACACCGCCTCGGGCGTGTCGTCGATGATCAGGTTGACCCCGGTGACCGACTCAAAGGTACGGATGTTGCGGCCCTCGCGACCGATGATCCGGCCCTTCATGTCATCACTGGGAAGGTGAAGCACGGTCACCACGGACTCGGCGGTTTGCTCGCTGGCGATCCGTTGAATCGCCAGCGTCACGATCTTTCGAGCGCGGGTCTCGCCCTCCTCTCGCGCCTCAGCCTCGATGCCCCGAACGATCAGCGCCGCATCGCGCTTGGCCTGGGTCTCAATGACCTTCACGAGCTCGGCCTTCGCCGCCGCGACCGTGAGGCCGGCGACCCGCTCGAGCTCGTCGTGCTGGGTCTGCACGGCCTCATCGAGGCGAGCTCGCTGCGCAGCCAACGCCCGCTCGCTCGTGGTGAGCTGTTCGTCGCGCTCGGCGATCCGGCGAGCCTCGCGCTCGAGCCGCTCCTCGCGATCGATCAGCCGTTGCTCGCGACGATCGACGTCGACCGCGGTCTCCACCAGCTCTAAGGCAGGCGGGCGGCTCGAGGCACGCGCCAGCATCCGGAGCGCGGCGACGAAAAGCACGCCAAAAAGGACAATGATGACAATGACCGTGATGAGGGCGACGACTGGGGACATGCCGGACGCCCCTTTCCGCGCGCAGCCTGGACCACGGTGCGTGAGCGTCCAACTATCAACATGGACGACCGATGAACGGCCGCACCACGGTCAATGACTACTTGGTACGGCTGACATTAAGGCGCGACGGCGTCAGCGTCCAGCGCCGTCGTGTCGTCATTGAGGGCGCGGGAAACGACGGAGTACGCCAGCGAGCCGCCGAAGCCCTTGCGGCCCAGCATTGCCACGAGCCGCCGAGTCTTGACCTCGCGCGACAAGCTGGACATCGACCGCAGCCGTCGCCGCACCAGCGCCTCGGCCGCAGCCGCCTCATCCTCGGTGCTCACTGCGGACAACGCATCACTGGCCGTCTCCTCCGGGATCCCCCGCTTACGCAGCTCGGAAGCGAGGGCCCGACGGGCCAGACCCCGACCGCGATGCCGGCTGTCTACCCAAGCGGTCGCGAACGCGACGTCGTCGATGAGCCCCACCTCGGTGAACCGATCAAGCACCGCCGACGCTGCCTGGTCCGGCACTCCCCGACGAGCCATCGCGGTGGCGAGCTCAGCTCGGGTGCGCGGTGCCCGGTCGAGCAACTTCAGCCCGATCGCCCTCGCGACCGACTCCGGGTCTGCATCCGCGTCGAGGTCAACCTCGGCATCGGCCATCAGAACTCGACTGGCGTGGGCACCACGTCGGCGGTGAGATCGATCGGAGCATCCAGATCGGCGAGGCCCTCGGCACCAATGGAGTCGGCGGGGGCGTCAAGCTGCGGCCCGATGCCGAGCTTCTCCTTGATTTTCTTCTCGATCTCATCGGCCAGGTCGGGGTTGTCGCACAGGAACGCGCGAGAGTTTTCCTTGCCCTGCCCGAGCTGATCCGCGTCGTAGGTGTACCAAGCGCCGGCTTTGCGGACGATGCCATGGTCGACACCGAGATCGATCAGGCTGCCCTCCCGGCTGATGCCGTGACCCCACAAGATGTCGAACTCCGCCTGCTTGAACGGCGGCGCAACCTTGTTTTTCACCACCTTGACCCGGGTCCGGTTGCCGACTGCGTCCTGGCCGTCCTTGAGCGTCTCGATCCGTCGAACATCGAGTCGCACCGAGGCGTAGAACTTCAACGCCTTGCCACCGGTCGTCGTTTCGGGTGAGCCGAAGAAGACGCCGATCTTCTCGCGGAGCTGGTTGATGAAGATCGCGGTCGTGCCGCTGGTCGCGATCGCGCCGGTGATCTTGCGCAGCGCCTGGCTCATCAGCCGCGCCTGCAGACCGACGTGGGAGTCACCCATCTCGCCCTCGATCTCCGCGCGTGGCACGAGGGCCGCCACAGAGTCGATGACGAGGATGTCGATCGCGCCGGAGCGGATCAACATGTCGGCGATCTCCAGCGCCTGCTCACCGGTGTCGGGCTGGGAGACCAGTAGCTCGTCGGTGTCGACACCGAGCGCCTTCGCGTACTCCGGGTCGAGGGCGTGCTCAGCGTCGATGAACGCGGCGATGCCACCGGCGCGTTGTGCGTTGGCGACGGCGTGCAGCGCCACGGTCGTCTTGCCGGAGCTCTCCGGGCCATAGATCTCGACCACTCGGCCTCGGGGCAAACCACCGATGCCCAGCGCCACGTCAAGAGCGATCGACCCGGTCGGGATGACGTCCATTGGCGCGCGGATCTCATCACCCAGCCTCATGACCGCACCTTTGCCATGTGCCCGCTCGATGTTGCTCAACGCGGCCGACAAAGCCTTGTCGCGGTCCATGCCTGCCATATCGAAGCCTCCGTCGTGATGCTGGTGCGATTGCCGCTTGTCCTGGCCGACCTTAAGAGCCTGGTCGGACAGTTTCGCTGCCCCATCAGAACTTGTGGACGGCCGTGCGTCGTCCACAGTTGTAGAACAGGTGTTCGAAGTAAAGCCGACACGCCGCACTGGCGTCGACGACGCTGCCTGCTGGCGTCAGTGACAGCACCTCCTGGCGTCAGTGACAGCGCCTCCTGGCGTCAGTGACAGCGCCTCCTGGCGTCAGTGACGCTGTGCCACCGGGATCTCGAAGTGCTCACAGACCGCACGCCACACCAGTTTCGGATCCTCACCAGCAGCCAGCGCATCGTTCACGGTTCGCCCGCCAAGGCGGCCGATCACCTGGTCGCGCGCCACGGACGTCGCGTACGCCGCGCCGAACTGCTCTTCCATCCGCCACCAGAAGTCCGTCAGCCGCACCTGATCACGCTACGTCGAGGTGCGGGTGTCCGACCCAGGGACAACAATGGCCAGATGAGCGCGCTCGATCGGTTCTCCCTCGCGACCCGCGAGTGGTTCACCGCGTCCTTCGCCGCTCCGACCGAGGCGCAGAGCCAGGCGTGGGAGGCGATCACCGACCGCCAGGACGCGTTGGTCATCGCCCCAACCGGTTCTGGCAAGACCCTCGCCGCGTTCCTCCACGCGATCGACCGACTGATGACCACCCCGCGGCCGGCGGATCGCACCAAACGCTGCCGGGTCCTGTACATCAGCCCGCTCAAGGCCCTGGCCGTCGACGTCGACCGCAACCTGCGCGCACCACTCGCCGGCATCGCGCATGCCGCCGCCAGACTCGGCACCACGGTCGGCGACGTCACCGTGGCGATGCGCACCGGTGACACTCCTGCCCAGCAACGGCGTGCGTTCATGCGCACGCCGGCTGACATCCTGATCACCACGCCCGAATCGCTGTTCCTGATCCTCACCAGTCAGGCCCGCGAGTCGCTGCGCGGGGTCGAGACGGTGATCGTCGATGAGGTCCACGCCATGGCGGGCGGCAAACGCGGCGCCCATCTCGCGCTGAGCCTCGAGCGCCTCGATGAGCTGCTCGAGGAGCCCGCGCAGCGAATCGGCCTGTCCGCGACCGTACGACCGGTCGACGAAGTCGCGAGGTTCCTTGGTGGGCAACGCAAGGTCACGATCGTCGCGCCGGTCGCGGCCAAGACCATCGAGGTCACCATCGTCGTGCCGGTCGAAGACATGACTGAGCTCGACGGCGAGTCGAGCATCTGGCCCGCGGTGGAGGGCCGCATCGTTGACCTGATCGAGGCGCACCACAGCACGATCGTGTTCGCCAACTCACGCGGGCTGGCCGAACGGCTGACCAACCGGCTCAACCAGATCGCCAACGAACGCCGCCCGGATGACGCCGCCTCGATCGAGATCGCGCGGGCGCACCACGGCAGCGTCAGTCGCGAGCAGCGAAGCCTGACCGAGGAGGCGCTCAAACGCGGCGACCTGCCGTGCGTGGTGGCAACCAGCAGCCTCGAGCTGGGCATCGACATGGGCGCGGTCGACCTGGTCGTCCAGGTCGAGTCGCCACCGTCGGTCGCGTCCGGGTTGCAGCGAATCGGCCGGGCCGGGCACCAGGTCGGTGCCATCAGTCGAGGCGTGATGTTCCCCAAGCACCGCGGTGACCTGCTTCCAGCCGCGGTCACCTCGCATCGGATGTCCAGCGGCGAGATCGAAGCCATCCGCCCGCCCCGAAACCCGCTCGACGTGCTGGCCCAGCACATCATCGCCATGCTCGCGATGGAGCCCTGGACAGTCGAGGATCTGGCCATCCTCGTCCGCCGAGCAGCGCCGTTCGCGGCGCTGCCGGACTCTGCGCTACACGCCACGCTCGACATGCTGGCAGGGCGCTATCCGTCGGATGAGTTCGCAGAGCTGCGCCCGCGCATCGTCTGGGACCGCGTGAGCGGCATGCTGTCCGGCCGGCCAGGTGCGCAGCGACTCGCGGTCACCAGCGGCGGCACGATCCCCGACCGCGGCCTGTTCGGCGTCTATCTCGTCGGTGAGCGGCAAAGCCGGGTCGGTGAGCTCGACGAGGAGATGGTCTATGAGTCGCGGGTCGGTGAGGTCTTCACCCTGGGCAGCACGTCGTGGCGCATCGAGGAGATCACCCACGATCGGGTGATGGTCTCCCCCGCGCCGGGGCAGCCGGGCAAGTTGCCCTTCTGGCACGGCGACGCCGCTCGGACGACCGATCGAGCTGGGCCGTGCTCTCGGCGCGTTCGCTCGCGAGCTGCAGCGCCTCGATGAGCCCGCAGCCCGTGCCCGGCTCGCCGACATCGGGCTCGACGAATGGGCGGCGGCCAACATGCTGTCCTACCTCGCGCGAGCAGCGGGCCTCGACCGGGCATGTCCCGGATGACCGGACCATCGTTGTCGAACGGTTCCGCGACGAGCTCGGAGACTGGCGGGTCGTCGTCCACTCGCCATTCGGTGCGCAGGTACACGCGCCGTGGGGCTTGGCGATGCAGGCGCGGATGCGCGAGCGAAGCGGCATGGACGTGCAGGTCATGCACACCGACGACGGCATCGTGCTGCGACTGCCCGACACCGACGACGCGCCGGCGCCGGAGCTCACCGTCTTCGATCCCGACGAGGTCGAGGCAATCGTGACGAGCGAGCTCGGCGGGTCCTCGTTGTTCGCCTCGCGGTTTCGCGAGTGCGCCGCTCGTGCGCTGCTGCTGCCCAGACGCAATCCTGGTCGCCGGGCACCGCTGTGGCAGCAGCGCCAGAGAGTCCGCCCAGCTGCTCAGCGTGGCCGGACAGTACGGCTCGTTCCCGATCATTCTCGAGACGATGCGCGAATGCCTGCAGGACGTCTTCGATGTCCCAGGGCTGGTCAGCTCTCATGCGAGACGTCGCCAACCGCAGCGTCCGCATGATCGAGGTGGAGACGCAGCAGCCATCGCCGTTCGCCCGGAGCCTCGTCTTCGGCTACGTCGGCGCCTTCATGTACGAAGGCGATCAGCCGCTTGGCCGAGCGGCGGGCCGCCGCCCTCGCACTCGACGCGACACTGCTGGCCGAGCTGCTCGGCAACGTCGAGCTCCGCGAGCTGCTCGACCCGGACGCGGTCGACGAAGTCGAGGCCGAGCTCGCCTGGCTCACACCCGAGCGCGCCTTGCGCACCGTCGAGGACGTCGCGGACGCGTTGCGGGTCCTCGGCGACCTGACCGCTGAGGAGCTCGGCCGCGCGGCGCCAACAGCTCACTGGCCGGTGAGCTCGCCAGCCAGCGGCGCGCGATCCACGTCAGGATCGGTGGCGAGGAGCGCTGGCTCGCGATCGAGGATGCCGAGCCGGGTGCGCGACGCGCTCGGCGCCCCGCTGCCGGTCGGGATTCCCGCGGCGTTCACCGAGTCCGTCGCCGACCCGCTTGCAGATCTGGTCTCCCGGTTCGCTCGGCGCCGAGGTCCGTTCCATGCCAGCGACATGGCCGCCCGATTCGGCCTTGGCATCGCCGTCGTCGAGCGAGCCCTCGCATCGGCTGGCGGGCTCGGGCCGCTGGTGCAAGGCGAGTTCCGTCCCGGCGGCACCGGTCTGGAGTGGTGCGACGCCGAGGTCCTGCGCAGCCTGCGCCGACGCTCAATGGCGAAGCTGCGCAGGGAAGTCGAGCCGGCCGAGCCCGCGGCCCTCGGCCCGATTCCTGCCCGCCTGGCAGGGCGTCGGCGTCCACGCCGGCCGAGGCCTGGAAGCCCTGATCAGGTCGATCGAGCAGCTCAACGGCGCGGTGCTGCCTGCCTCGACTGTGGAGTCGGTCGTCCTCCCCAGCCGAGTGGCCGACTACTCCGCCTCGATGCTCGACGAGCTGACATCGACCGGCGAGGTCATCTGGCTCGGCGCCGGCTCGTTGCCCGGCAACGACGGTTGGGTGTCCCTGCACCTCGCCGACGCCGCAGCACTCACTCATGCCCGCGCTCACCGATCCCCGGACACCCCACTGCACGCGCAGCTGCTGGCTGAGCTGTCCGGCGGCGGCGCACTGTTCTTCCGGGCGCTCGCCGAACGCGTCGACGCGGGGGACGACCGCGCCCTCGCTGCCGCACTGTGGGACCTGGTGTGGTCCGGGCACGTCACGAACGACACTTTCGGCCCGCTGCGCGCACTGCTCGGGTCGAGTCGATCCCGCCCAGCGCCACCGCGCGGGCGACGACGGCCTCGGCCCGCGCTGGCCGGACGCGGCGGCCCGCCAACGACCGCGGGACGCTGGTCGGCTACTCCCGAGCGCTCACACGATCAAACCCGGCGCCTGCATGCGACCGCCGAAAACCTGCTCGAGCGCCACGGCATCGTGACCCGCGGCGCGGTCGCGGCCGAGCACATCACCGGGGGATTCGCCGCTGTGTATCCGGTCCTCAAGGCGTTCGAAGCGACCGGCCGCTGCCGGCGCGGGTATTTCGTGGAAGGCCTCGGCGGCGCGCAGTTCGCCCTTCCTGGCGCCGTCGACCGGATGCGAGCGTTGACCACGCCGGATGAGCGCCGCACACAGCGCGTGCGTCGTGCTGGCAGCCACCGATCCCGCCAACCCGTACGGCGCGGCGATCGGCTGGCCAGATCACGACGGCACCCACCGGCCGGGGCGCAAAGCCGGCGCGCTGGTCGTGCTGGTCGACGGTGCTCTTGTGTCTCTACGTCGAGCGGGGCGGCAAGTCGCTGCTTTCCTACAGCGAGGACCCGGCCACGATCCAACCGGCCGCGGACGCCCTCGCGCTCGCCGTCCGGGAAGGGCTGCTGGGTCGCCTGGCGGTCGAGCGCGCCGACGGCACGTCCGTCGTGAACTCCCCGTTGGGCGCCGCACTGGAAACCGCTGGCTTCCACCCCACGCCCCGAGGCCTGCGGCTGCGCGCCTAGTTGACCAGTGCGGCCGCAACCAGCTCGGCTTGGTTGGCGACATCGGTGCCGGGCGAGGCGATGAAGCTTGTCAGCCAGCGCACGACCAGGTCGATCGACGAGGCGCTCGTGGCCACACCGGCCGCGACCAGCACATCACGCACCGAGGAACGCGCCACACCCCATAGCGGCATGTCGGTTGGCGTCATCAGAGCCGCCAGCACCGACGGCTCATCTGAGGCAATTCGGCGCAACGCCGGATGGCCACCGATGCGCTCAGCGGCGAGCACGAGGGCCTCGGCGAGATCATCGCGGGCGGCGGCAACGCACTCGGCGGCAAGACCCCGCAGACCGGCATCAAGCGCCGCGCCGTAGACCGCCTCCTTGGCCCGGAAGTGGTTGTAGAGCGTCCCTTTGGCGATGCCGGCGAGTGACGCGATATCGGCCATCGTGGCCTTGCGGGCGCCGTGCTTCTCGACCGCCCGCGATGCGCCATCCAGGACTGCCGCACGGGTGCGGGCCATGGCGTTGCCGGCGCGGCTGTGCAGCCCGCGTTCGTGGATGGGCGCCGCCGAGGCGAAGTGCTGTGACGTCACGTCACGTCACGCCGCGACAACGGGACGATCCGTCCCGGAGCACAGCTGGGCCACGGGCGCGACCGGACGGTCAACCGGACGACGTGGCGGAATGCCGGCAACCGGACGGGTGACCAGCGGCGCAGCGGTCAGTGATGCCGGCGCCATCGTGAAGCCAACCGGGGCGAGGCGACGGCGACGTTCGTCGCGCGCCAGGTCGTCGCTGACCTCGCGCAACACCTCGGACAAAGAGACGTCGAGAGCGCCGCAGATCGCGGCAAGCAACTCACTCGACGCCTCCTTACGGCCACGCTCCACCTCAGAGAGATAGCCCAGCGATACGCCGGCCGCAACACTCACGTCGCGCAAAGTGCGCGACTGGCGAAGGCGGTGGCGGCGAAGAACATCACCCAGCATGCGACGCAGCAGAACCATCCATCCAAGTTACTCGCCATGGGCAACTCAGCGGAACACAGTCCGCTCCAATATTTCGTGCTGGTCGGCGACGGCGGCCGCGGCTGCCTTGTTGCGCACCGGAAGATCTGCGCGAATATGCGGCGCCCGCGCGAGCAGATCTGAGATCCGCGCAACCAGCCAGTCAGACTCAAACGACGCGACATGGTGTGACATCTCCGGCAGCCCCATCACCGCCATCAGGTCATCGTGCTTGCCGCCGTACCCCAATGAGATCGTCGGGATGTTCAGCAACAGCGCGCACAAGGCGTTGTGATAGCGGGTTGCGACGACTGCTTGCGCACCCCGCATTGCATCTTTGACTTCCAGCAGGGTGTCGGTCGACACCACGACCACCTGATTGCCGCCCACCGTCGGGCGCTCAGTGAGAACACGGGTCCGGATGACGTCGGCCACTCGCTCGTCAGCCACGTCGCCCGAAAGCAATCGCACCGAGTGGCCCTGATCGACGAGCCAACCGACGAACGTGGCGGTCTTGTCGACATACCGCTCGTGTGTCGCGCGACCCCGGACCTTGTCATCGGTCGGACCGTAATACGCCATGACGCCGACACAGATCGGTCCGTCCGCCGATGGCTCATCGGGCTCGACCGTCAGCCCGAACACGACGTCTGGGCAGACCGACGTGCGGTCGGGGTCAGCACCCATGCCGATCATTGCCTGCCGCGAGAACTCGTCTCGGTAGGAGCAGAAGTCCGCGAGACGGGCAGTACGCAGGTTGAAGTAGCGGGTCACCGGATGATCGATCGGCTCGGCGCCGACACTGACGAACGCGAGCTTGGTGCCGGTGAGGCGGCACGCCGAGGACAACAGAAACATCGCGTAAGGCAGGCCCCAAGGCCGCACCCGGACCTGCTGTTCGAAGACACCCATGCCGGGAATGACCACGACATCGAGGCGACGGACGACAAGCAGGAGCCAAAGTGGATCGAGAAGCTTGGTCAAGATCCGCATCGACAACGACACGGCTCTCGGCAGCCCGGGTTTGTCGCGATAACTGAGCATCGACACGGCCGCGACACCTGTCTCGGCTTGGACCCGATCGGGCTCGCGGCAGATGCACACGAACTCCGCATCCCGGTGCTCGACGCGAAGCCGCTGGAGCATTGCATCGAGCGAGCCGTCGTTGCCGGTGTTGCCGATCCCGAACAGACCGAATAGCCCGATGCGGGCAGTACGTGGCGGCAACGGCCGCCGGCGCCCGCTCATGGGTGTCCGGACCCAGACCCTGTCCCCGCGATAAACCGCCGACCCGCCTTCGCTCGGACCGCTGGGTCCGGGCTGTCCTGTAGGTGCCTCGTCGACTTTGGCAGACACCGGCTGCCGAACCACTGCGCGAGATAGCCAAGGCAGCGCAGCCGGTCGCCGGTCGACATCGGGGAGCTTCGGATCATCCGGAGGTAGGCCCAGACATACTCGACAAACAACCGAGGCAACGGGTTTCGCAACCGGTCGCCGCGCCGCGGGTCCATGTTGGCAGCTCGCGACTGTGGAGTTGGCCGCGCGCGCTCCGCGCGATCGGGATGGTCACGACGGAAGTACAGCACTTCAGGGACCTGCACGAACGGGCCACGCAGAGCGATCTCGGTAGTCAGCGTGCGATCGGAGTTGTGATGGCTCCCGAACAGCCGGGTGCGCCGCAACTCCTCGGAACGCATCACGCCGTACATGTCGTCGCCGCCAAGGTCGAACAGCATCGACCGGAACCGCACCGGTGCATCGCTGGTCGCTGTCTTCAAGTTATAAGGCACCGTCCCGACGACATCTCCGGCAGCGTCGATGAACGCCTCGAACGCGTGGGCCAGCACCGCGTCGGGTCGTTCGTCGAGCAACTCGAGGCAACGTTCGAGCAAGGTCGGTGCGTACAAGTCATCGTGCGAAGCCCACTTGAAGAACTCCGCGCGGGCCTGCCGAAAAACGAAGTTGTGATTGAGCGCCGCACCGATGTTGGCCGGCTGCTGGAAGAAGCGGATCCTGGCATCGGTCGCCGCGTATCGCGCTGCGATCTGTGCCGTCGAGTCGGTCGAGGCGTTGTCGGAGATGATCAGCTCGAAGTCGGAGAACGTCTGTGCCAGCAACGAATCGAGCGCTTCGGCCAGGTAGTTCTGACCGTTGTAGACCGGCAGACCAATGCTCAATCGTGGGATCGGGCTCATGTTGCCGCCCACTGGCTCGCCGGCTCCGGCACGATCTCCGGCACAACGTCCGCGACAACCTCCGGCAAGACCTCCGGGACAATCTCCGGGTCGATCGGCGACTCGATCAGGACTGCGTCAGTGGAATGCGGCGGCTCAGCCGGCGGGTTCGCCAAATACTCAGCGATGCCCCGGTTGAGCTGACGTTGGAAGTTGACCGCGCCCAGGAAGGTCGCGCCCACGACTCCCCAGCTCGTGCCGAGCGCACCACCGAATGCCGCGCCCACGAGGCCACCCACGAGATACATCCCTGACCAGATGGCCTGCGCACGAAGGCTGCGCTTGGCCTGACCGAGCGCGTGCAGGCCGGCGTTGGCACCGACGGAGAAGCACCCGCAGACCATGCCGAGCACCGCCGGAAGCAACAACGGCGATGCCGGCTTCCAAATCGGGCCGAGCACGCGAGAGCCAAGGCCGTGCGGCAAGAGCAGGATCACGGCAAGACCCCAGATGGCGACAGCCGCCGCCTCGCCGCCGCCAAGCAACACGCAGAAGGTCCGGAGCCGGTGTGGCCAGCGGCGGAGCACGGTAACGGCTTCCGGGATGGCCACGAGGCTGACGCCCATCAGCAAGACGCCGAACGGTCCGAGGAGGACCTCGGCCGCGCGCAGATGACCGACCGCGGCGAAGCCGCCAAACAACGCCAGCCCGGTGTAACGGAGCTGCCTCGCGCCCGCAATGCTCAGGTTCTCTGCCATATAGCGCGGGCAGAGATCCCAGTTCTTGACCAGCCAGGCCCGTCCGCCCGCCAAGTGGGGCATGATCCCGGTCTGGAAGATGCCGACAATCGCCGCGACCAACCCGGCCGCTCCCCACGCAAGCATGCACGTCACGCCGGTGATGTGGCCGCCGCGGTGCACGACCAGGATCGCCGGGATGAGCGCCAACGCCCAGATGCAGTCGTTGATCAAGGCACGTGAGCCACGGCCAACCGAGAAGAACGCATAACGCCAGCTGTCCTGCAACATCAGGCCCGGTAGGCCAATTGCCAGGGCGAGCAGGACCCGGCCGATCTCCCCACCGACAACCAGCCCCACGCCGGCGGAGATTGCCCCACTGACGATTCCCACAGACAGCGCCATCCCGCCCGACTGGGCGACGGCTGCGCGCCAGACAGAGTCGGGCTCGCCGCTGTGGCGCACCAGCAGCGGCTCGGTCGCGAGGCCGCGCGATGCGTTGAGGATGAAGGCATACGTGATGTAGACCAGGCTGAACGTGCCGAACTGCGACGCAGGAAGCTCCTTCGCGGCGTACACGCTGATCGCGAAGTTGGTCATGCTCGAGACGGCCTGGTCACCGATCCCCCAGCTCACCCGCTGAATCAGGCTGCGGGCGGCGGATGCCATCTTCCAGCGACTCGGGTGAAACAGCCCGGTACGCGGCGCGGCGTGGGCCATCACGACTGAGCCTCCGTCTCATCTCGCGACCGGCCGAGCCAGCCGTCCAAGTGGGGTGCCAGCTCCGACAAGCTTTTGCCGGCTCGATCCCGCGCCGAGATGATCGTGGGCGGCAGCGGCCACTCGATCGCGAGCTCCGGGTCGTTCCACGCGAGGGTGGCATCAGCGTCTGGCTGGTGGGCAGCATCGATGCGATAGCAGACATCGGAGTCCGACAGCGCCTGCAGACCATGGGCGAGGCCGGCAGGAAGGTAGACCGAACGGTGCTGCTCATCGTCGAGCACGATTGTCTGCACGTTGCGGAACGTCGGTGACCATGGCCGCAGGTCGACGGCGACATCCATCACCGCGCCGCGAGCGCAGCGCACCAGCTTCGCTTCGCGGCCATCGGTGCGAAAGTGCAGCCCGCGAACCACTCCTTGGCTCGAGCGCGACTGGCTGTCCTGGATGAACCTCGATACATCGAGACCGGCATCGGTCGCGATCTGCGCGTCGAAGGTCCGTGTGAAGAAGCCTCGGTCGTCGTGCACCGGCGTCGGCTCGAAGACCAGCACGCCGTGCAGCGGCCCGGCAGTGACATTCATCGGAACCGCCACGCTGCTGAGGCATGATGGCGCTCATGGATCGATGCAGGGGCTGCGGGGAGCCCACAATCGAGCGCGTCGTCGACCTCGGACCCCAGCCGGCCTCGGACCTGTTCCCGCTGGCTTCTGATCACGGCGAGGACCCGCGCTGGCCGCTTGAGCTCTGGCTCTGCGACACCTGCCGACTCGCCCAGCTCGGACCGATCGATCCCTTGCTCGAGGAACCGCCCCGCGCCGTTGAATCTGCGACGAGCATCGCCCACGCCGGCGAATCGGTTGCCGAGATCCTGCGCCAATATCCCGACGTTGCGACCGGCACGGTACGGGAGTTCGCGAGCCATCATGGCGGCTCGTGGCTCGACCATCTGGCGGCGGCCGGCTGTCGCCTTGCCACCGACGGCGAGCCGGCTGACTTCGTCGTTGATGTCCACGCGATCGCGCACGAGCCTGCGGTCGGCGACACCCTCGCGACGCGGGCGACGGCGCTCGCAGCCGATGGCGTGTTGCTGTTGGAGTTCCACCATCTGCTGGCGCTTGTCCGGGGTGGCCAGTTCGACACGATCCGTCACGGCCACTGGTCGTACCTGTCGATCACGGCGCTGGCCAACCTCTCGCGCGCCGTCGGGCTCGAGGTGATCTCCGTGCAGGCCACCGAAGTCTTCGGCGGCAGTGTCCGGGTATTGCTCGCCCACTCGGCCGGCGCTCGCCAGCCGGACGGCTCGGTTGCTCAGATGCTCGCCGCGGAGGCTGAAGCCGGCATTGCTGACGCCGCGACGCTTCGCCGGTTGCAGGACGCGGTCACTCGCTCGGTCGCTGCACTGCGCGACTTCCTGCGGGCCGCGCACGCGGCTGGGCGAAGTGTCCTCGGCTACGGCGCCCCGTCCAAGGCTCCGGTGCTGCTCGGTGTCAGTGGGATCGACGCCGACCTGCTCCCATTCACCGTCGATGCCGCACCCGCGAAGCACGGTCGACGACTGCCTGGTTGTGACATCACGATCCGCCCGGTCGACGAGCTCGTCGCCGCTCAGCCCGACGTTGTGCTGATCCTGACGTGGGACATTGCCGAGGAAGTCATCGGGCAACTCGAAGCCGCGGGTGGCTGGGGCGCCGAATACATCGTCCCCCTGCCAGAGCCGCATGTGGTTCGCCTCTGAGCGATTCTGAACGAGGTGCAAGGTCGGCCTCAACACGTCAAGACGATCTTGCGGGCATGAAACGCTTCGGCGTACCGAGCTCGGCACTCCATCCCACGCAGCCGCGCCAGACCGTAGAACACCTCGTCGTCCCACCAGTCGCGGGAAACTTGCGATGGGTAGGCCTTGCGCAGTCGCAGCACCTTCTCCTGCATCTGCTCTGCAGTCAGCGGCAGGTAGACGCTAGGCCGACTCATGTCGCCGTCCCATTTCGGGATTTCGTACTCCAGGATGAAGTGGTCTCGCCAGACCGTGGGCACGAGCTCGGCGACCAGCCGGTGGTCCTGATGGGCGTCGTCGTGGCGCGGGGTAAGGACAAGGTCGGGTGAGGACGAGGACTCACGCGCGACCGACTCCAGCGCGTCCTTGACCGCGTTCCACACCGATGGCAGTCGACTGTCGGGCAAATCCAGGGTGTGCACCCGGACGTCGTGGTCGGGCAGGAACAGCTCGGCGGCGTGGCGAGCCTCGTCCTGACGAAGCGGCTCACCGGTCAGGATCACCAGGTCAGCACTCAGCGCAGGGTTGGCCGCCGCCAAGGCGAGCAGGGTGCCGCCGCAGCCGATCTCGATGTCGTCTGGGTGGGCGCCAACCGCAAGCACGTGGTTGGGGGCGCTGCCATCAGACAGTGACACGCCACGCATCAGACCACCGTGCCGCGCGGAAAAACCTCGGGTGCCACTAGCTCGGTCGTTGCGCCAAGCCGCGACGCGGCGCGGTCGTTCGACCACAACTCCCATGGGGACTCGCCGGTGCGGTGAAGTTCCTCCAGTTGGCTGCGCTCCTTGAGGGTGTCCATCGGCGCCCAGAAGCCGTGGTGTGGCACCGCGATCAGCTGACCGGTTGCCGCCAGCCGCGGGAAGGCGTCGCCGACCAGGTCCTCGTCCTGGGCAAGAACATCAAAGACTTCCTGGCGGAGGACGAAGTAGCCACCGTTGGTCCACAGCGGCAGGTCGGTCACCGGCCGGATCTCGGTGATTCGTGAGTCGGGGGTGAACGTGACGGTGTGGAACGACGCCTGCGGTCGCACTGCAAGCAGGCTCGCCACTGCATCGCCGGCGCAGAAGTCCGACACGATCCGATCCATCGGCGCATCGGTCAGCACGTCGCCGTAGTTGGCCAGGAACACCTCGTCACCCTCGAGGTAAGGCCGCACGCGACGAAGCCGCTCGCCGATGCTCGTCTCCATGCCGGTGTCGACGAACGTGATCCGCCAGTCATCGATGTCCGAGCCGAGCAGCTGGACGTCGCGACCACCCTTGCCCATGACGAAGTCGTTCGACTGGGTCTCCTCGTAGTTGAGGAAGTAGTTCTTGACCGATGGTGCGCCGTAGCCGAGGCAGAGGATGAACTCGGTGTGACCGAAGTGAGCGTAGTAGCGCATCACGTGCCACAGCACCGGACGATCGCCGATCGTCATCATCGGCTTGGGGGCCGAGTCGGTGCCTGACCGCATGCGCAGGCCGAGGCCTCCGCAAAACAGGACCACCTTCATGTCGACTCCTCAGTCACAGTCAGAACACCGAAAGTTCTGGGATCGGAACGACGAACCGCGCCCCCCAGTCACGGGCGTACTCGAGCTGTGCCGCAATCTCGGTTCGCAGGTTCCACGGCAGGATGACGATGTAGTCGGGGCGGCGCTCGGCAAGCACCTCCGGCGCGAAGATCGGGATATGCGTCCCGGGCAGCACCAAGCCGTGCTTGTACGTGCTGCGGTCAACGGTGTAAGGCAGCAGGTCTGCCCTGATGCCGCAGTGGTTGAGCAGCGTGTTGCCCTTGCCCGGTGCGCCGTAGCCCGCGACGGTGCGGCCCTCGGCGGCGGCGGCCATCAAGAACTCCAACAGCTGGCTCTTGATCCGCAGCACCTCAGCAGCGAATCCTTCGTGGCCGGCGAGGGTGTGCAGCCCTGCCGCGGCCTCGTCATCGAGGACCTTCGTGACGCGAGCAGAGGGCGGTGTTGCCGAAATGCTCGGCATGGCCATCACTCGCAACGACCCACCATGAGAGGCGAGCTCCTCGACATCGACCACCACAAGATCGGCCTGTGCCAACGCCTGCGCAGCAGTGCGCAGCGTGAAATAGCTGTAGTGCTCGTGGTAGATCGTGTCGAACTGCCGGTTGGCGATGAGCTGCAACAGGTGCGGAAACTCCAGCGACACCATGCCGGTGTCCGCAACCAGCGCCCGCAGTCCAAGTGCGAAGTCGTGAAGCTCCGGCACATGGGCGAAGACGTTGTTGCCAACAACGAGATCTGCGCGACCGTAGCGGTCGGCGATCTCCTTGCCGGTGTTCTCGCCGAGGAACATGTTCTCGGTCGGCACTCCCGATTCGCGTGCGACAACCGCGATGTTGCCCGCGGGCTCGATGCCGAGCACGCGGATGCCTCGCGCAACCGCGTGCTTGAGCAGGTAGCCGTCGTTGCTCGCCGCCTCGACGATGAAGCTGTCCGGACCAAGGTCGAGGCGCTGGACCATGTCAGCGACGAAACGACCGGCGTGCTGGACCCAGGAGTCGGAGAAAGAGGAGAAGTACGCGTAGTCGCTGAACACGCTCTCGGCACTGACATATGCCGGGAGCTGCACCAGCAAGCACTCGTCGCAGATCCGCACATGCAGCGGGTAGAAGACCTCCGGGTCCTCCTGCTGGTCTGCGCGCAGATAGCTCTCGCACGGCGGCGACATGCCGAGGTCGACAAAGGTCCGATGTAGTGGCGCCCCACACAGGCGGCAGGACGGCGTCAGGTCGCTCATGCGCCGACACTCTCGATCAGGCGGTCGGTCGACGTCGGCTGCTCAAGCACCACAACTCGACGCAGGGAGTCATCAACCTGCCCGGCCGCCATGAGCTCCTGCACCCGGCGAAGCCGAACGAAGCGCGACGAGTCGAACTCACCGAGCGTGAGACCGTGTTCGGTGTAGGCGCTCACCAGCTCTCGCACGCCGTCGGCAACGGTCCACTGCAGGCCGAGGTCCGGGAAGGTGTCGTGCAGCTTCGAGAAGTCGGCACGATAGTTGCGCAGGTCTGGGCCGGCATCCGGCGCATAGGTCACGACCGATCCGGCAGCGGTTGTCGCCACCATCTCGGCGATGTCACGGATCTGCAGGTTGTCCTCGTCACGGCCGATGTTGAACGCCTCGTCGTGAATGACCTCAATCGGCGCCTCGACCAGTGCCTGCGTGGCACGCGAGATGTCGGCGATGTGGACCAACGGACGCCAGGGCGTGCCGTCACTTTGCAACCGCACCCGCCCGGTGGTCACGGCGATCCCGGTCAGGTTGTTGACGACGATGTCGAGGCGTAGCCGGGGCGACGCGCCGTAGGCAGTGGCATTTCGCATGTAGGTCGGGTGGAAGTTGTCGTCGGCCATCGCCGACAGTCGCTTCTCCGCCATGACCTTCGACTCGCCGTACGGCGTGACCGGGCGCATGTCGGCGTCCTCGGCTACAGCGCCCGAGCCTGCCGCACCGTAGAGGCTGCAGGACGACGCGAAGATGAACCGCGGAACTCCAGCATCCTTGGCTGCCTGTGCGAGCGCGATTGTCCCGTCGACGTTGATCGAGTAGGTCGTCGCCGCGCTGAGCTCGCCCAGCGGGTCGTTGGAGAGCGCCGCAAGGCAGACCACCGCGTCATAGCCATCGAGATCCGCGGCACTGACATCGCGGGTGTCGCGAAACTGGCTCAGCCCCTCAGCCGGTCCGCCGGCGAAGTCACAGCCTTCGTACAGCCCAAGGTCGAGTCCGTCGGCGGTGTGCCCTGCCTGTCGCAGATATGGCGTCATCACCGCGCCGATGTACCCGCGGTCCCCCGCAACCAGGATTCTCATGCGTTTTGTCTCCCTCTAGCCCCCGCAGGGCCAACCCCTAGATCCCTCAACAAGACAGAGCTACGTATACAAATCAAGAGCGCACTGCAGGCCGCTAGATACCTGCCACGGCGCTTGGTTCACTCGTTTGCGCGGCCGACTGCGATGCGCGACGACGCGTCGTGCGCGCGAGTCGACGTGCCACCTGAGCGGCCATGTTGTGCGTGCCCGCCACGAACCGCATTGACGGGCCGAGGCTGACAGCAGCAGGAGCGCCGACGAAGAACAGCCCCGGCACGCTCGTCTCGCACGCACGGCTGAGCACAGGCGAGCCGGCGAACTTCGTGATACGCGTCTGCAGCGCCGGGTCGATGAAGCTCAGCCCGGTGATGTCCACGCGGAATCCGGTGCCCGCAATCACATGGTCGGCGATCAGCTCGGAGTGGGTCGGCCCGCGAAAGCTCGAGCCGGACGCCGGAGCCATTCGGCGCGGCGCCGAGGATGCGGTGACCCAGAATCAAGTCGACGTGACCGACAACGCGGTCCTTCAGCCACCAGGCGCCAGCCGGACCGAGCACGCTCGTGGCCTTGACCTTGCGCATGTCAGCCGGCAGCCGGCGGAAGGCGAACGGGTTGTTCCAGAACGCACAGTGCCAGCCCTCGCACAGCTTGTTCACCGGCCGGCGGATCCGGCCCAACTGGCTGACCCGCTTCGGGTTCGGTGTCAGCCAGGAGATCTGGTCACGACGAGCCACTACGTGCACCTCGGCGCCGGATTCGTGCAATAGCGCCGCAGTCTCGAGCGCGGACTGACCGCTGCCGACGACAGCCACGACCTTGCTACGGAACCGATTGAGGTCGTGGTGCTCGATCGTGTGCGTCAGGAGGTGTTCGGGCAACGTCGACAACTCTTCTGGCAGCTTGGAGAACGGCGCAATACCCGTCGCGATGACGACGCGTCGCGCCTCGATGCGCTCGCCGGTCTCGGTGAGGACCTCAAAGCCAGTCTTGGTCGCTGTGATCGAGGTGACCATCGTGTTCTCGACGTCAGGCACGAGGCGGTCGATGTACCACTGCGAGTAGTCCAGGAACCGGGCCATTGACAGCGGGCCGAGCCGGTCGACGTAGTCCAGGCCGTACTGCCGGCAGTAGTCGGCAACGCTGAAGCCGGGCTTAGGAGCAGCAAAGTCCGAGCCGTACGGCTCCGAGCGCATGTACATGCCGGCCGGCATCTGCTTGCGCCACGTGCCCATGGGATCACCGAGGATCCGGCGCGAAACGCCGAGCGCAGACAGGTGAGAGGCGATCGACAACCCGTTGGGCCCTGCGCCCACGATGACGACGTCGGTTGCGGACATAACTGGACTCCTAGTGCTTGTGGTCGAGAGAGCGGTGGGCGACGTGCATGGTTGCCGCCATATGGGCGAGGATCGGGCGGCGATCGCTGAGGTCAAAGCCATCGAAATAGGTGGGGCGAAAGAAGTCGGCGGCGAATGTCCGCAACGCCTTCCCTCGGGTCAAGCTGTCTGGCCGCTTCGGGTCGGAAAGGCTTTCGCGCAACCAGCGCAGGTCGCCATGGAGCCAGCGCATCCGGACGCCGGTGCGGTATGGCGTGGTCGGCTCGATCGACTCCCCCATGGCCCATTGCCACACCATCTTGGGGAAGTCGAGACCGCATCTCATTGCGAGTTCGACCGAGCCGGAAAGCCGCGCGTTGATCTCCATGAGCACCGGGCGTCCGGCGAGGTCGCGGCGAAACTCAACGACCGAATACCCTTCGAGACCCAGCGTCTCGACGAGCGCGATCGACGCCTCCAGGGAGTCCGCGGGCATTTCGATGCTCTCGCGGAGCACCGAGGCCCCGCCGAGAACCGGCACCGTACGGTGCTCGATGTAGGCAAACGTCGCGTGAATGCGACCGCCGGCGTTGAACACGATGACGCCCTCGCGGCGCCCGGGAATCCATTGCTGGGCAACAACTGCAGCGCCCGCCGTCATCATCTCGCTGACCGCGATGAGCGCCTCTGATTCGTTGATGACGTCCCGCGCCTGCAAGCGACGTTCGACGCCGCAGCGGCGGACCCATGACTGCGTGGGCTTGATCACCGCCGGATAGCCCACTTCGGCCAGCACGCTGCCGGTGTCTTCGAGTCGCTCGATCAGCGCGGTGCGCGGGATATCGATGCCAAGCTTAACGCCCAGCTCCAGGGTGCGGTCCTTGTCGTTCGCAACCGCAAGTGCGCCGTCGCTGGCCAACGCCAAGCGTGTTCCTGCGGCTTCCAGCCTTTCGCGCCAGGGACGAAGGGCCGCAATCGATCCGTCACTTCCAGGAATGACGACCGCGGTCGGCTGCCGGCGCACGAATTCGAGCACCGAGGCGGCAAAGACGTCGGGGTCATCGGCAAAGTTGGCAAACGTGGCGTTGCAGGCTGACCAGCGCGACTTGAATGCGGCGACCGGCAAGCTCGGATCCCACTCCGCGAATGACTCGGCCATCGCGACCCGCATCCCCGCGCGCCCGAGGCTCTGCGCGAACGCAAGAGCCTGACGAAGCGCAGCATCGAGGATCAAGGCGTCAATACCTTCGCCCGGCAGCTTGGCGCCGCGACCCGGACGAACTACTGACGTGCGCACCGCAACGTCAGTTTTCTGGCTGAGCATAGGGAAGTCTCCGGCATCGTTTCGGCGCCACCCGACATGGGCGGCAGGTATCAAGAGCGACGAGGTACCCGTCTTGATGCGCTGATTGGAAATTCGAACGATCCGAGCGTGCGGTGTATCACTGCTCGCACCCAAATGCTCACTTGTTCGAACGGCTGGCCAGATCTGGCTGTCGTGATCACTCGGCGCGAGCACACGGGGAGGCGAGTATGAAGGTTGCGGTCTTCGGCCTCGGTTATGTAGGAACAGTCACGGCCGCATGCCTTGCTGCCAACGGCCACGACGTCTGGGGAGTTGACGTCGACGAGGCCAAGGTCGACATGATCTCCGAGGGTCGCAGCCCCGTGCAGGAGCCTGGGCTGAGCTCGCTGGTGCGCGATGCGGTCAACGCTGGACGCCTCCACGCGACGACCGACCTGGCCACGGCGCTTGAGCGTGCTGAGATCTCGTTGGTCTGTGTTGGCACACCCTCATCCGCGCAGGGCGACGCCGACCTGACCTACATCCGGCGGGCGTCTTCAGACATCGCCACCAAACTCGCCGAGGTCACGCCACCCGCGTCCGGCTTTCACAGCTTGATCATTCGCAGCACCGTTCCGCCTGGCACGGTTGACGGTCTCGTCACCGAGGTCATCAGGGACGCCGACATCGACCCGGCGCATGTCGAGGTCGGCGCCGGGATGTGCCCGGAGTTTCTTCGCGAGGGCGTCGGCATCTCAGACTTCTACACGCCGCCGTTCGTGGTCGTCGGCGCGAACGACCCTCGAGTCGTTGACAGCGTCCAGTCATTGCTGGGCTTCCTCGAGCTGCCGGTACAAGCCGTCCACACCCGCACCGCGGAAGGGCTGAAATACACCTGCAACGCCTTCCACGCGATCAAGGTGTCCTTCGCCAACGAGGTCGGCCGGCTGTTCCGGCTGCTCGACGTCGACTCCCGCGAGGTCATGGAGCTGTTCTGCCAGGACACGAACCTCAACATCGCGCCGACCTACCTGCGACCCGGCTTTGCCTTTGGCGGCTCGTGTTTGCCGAAGGACCTGCGCTCGATGCTTTACCTCGCTCGCATGAACAGCACCGACCTGCCTCTGCTCGCCGGCGCGCTGTCCACCAACGAGCTCTGCATCCGAGACATCGTCGACCGCGTGATCGCCAACGGCGGCCGCACGATCGCGATCCTTGGCTTGAGCTTCAAGATGAACAGCGACGACCTGCGCGAGAGCCCGTACGTCGAGCTTGCGGAGCGGTTGATCGGCAAGGGCTACGACGTTCGCATCTACGACGCGATCGTCAACCCCTCAAAGCTGATCGGCACCAACCGGCGCTACATGGAACAGAAGATGCCGCACCTTCGCTCGCTGCTCACCGATGACCCCAACGCGGCAGTCGCCGGAGCGGACATCGCTGTCGTCGCGTCGTGGGAGCAGCCAGTCATCGATGCACTCCTGGCCGCGCCGCCGGAGCACATCATCGACCTCAACGGGCGTCTCGGCGACTCGGTCGAAGCGCTTCCGGCCTACACGGGGGCCGGGTGGTGATCGACCAGCCGGCAACGCCTCAGCGCCCGCGAACCCACGGCCCGCGCTGCGGCGTGCTGATCATCGTCCAGAACCTCCCCGTGCCCTTCGACCGCCGAGTGTGGCTGGAGTGTCAGGCACTAGTCGACGATGGTTTCACCGTGTCGGTGATCTGCCCGAAGGGTCCAAACGATCCATCGTTCGATGTCGTCGAGGGAGTCAGTCTCTACAAGTTCCGACCGTACGCACCAGGAGGCGGCAAGCTCGGGTTCATCGGCGAATACATCCACTCCTTCCTCGTGACCGCATGGCTGACGTTGAAGGTCAGGCGTAGCAACAAGTTCCACATCCTGCAGGCCTGCAATCCGCCGGACATCTTCTGGCCGATCGCTGGTTTCTGGAAGCTGGTCAGCGGAGTTCGATTCGTCTTTGATCACCATGACCTCTGCCCGGAGCTCTACGAGTCTCGCTTCCCGACCTCGATGCGGCTGCCTTACTGGGGGCTTCGCGCGCTGGAGAAGGCGACTCATCTGTCCGCCGACCACGTCATCGCCACCAACGACTCCTACCGCAACATCGCGATCAACCGCAGCGGCAAGTCGCCCCGCGACGTGACCGTTGTGCGAAGCGGTCCAGACCTGAACCGACTTCGGCGGTGCGAGCCCGAGCCGGAGCGCAAGCGCGGTCATCGCTATCTCGCGGCCTACCTCGGCGTCATGGGCCCGCAGGACGGCGTGGACAACGTGGTTCGCGCGGCGGATGTCATCGTCAACCAGCTGCACCGCACCGACATCGGCTTCACCTTGATCGGCAGCGGAGACTGCTTCGACGAGCTCGTCGCGCTGCGCGACGAGCTCGGGCTGCAGGACCATGTTCACTTCACCGGCCGGGTTTCGGATGACGAGCTCGCCCGCATCATGTCCAGCGCCGACGTCGGCCTGTCACCCGACCCGAAGAACCCACTCAACGACGCGTCCACCATGAACAAGACGGTGGAATACATGGCGTTCGGCCTGCCGGTGGTCGCCTTCGAGCTGCACGAGACCCGGGTGTCCGCCGGAAGTGCCGCGCTGTATGCGACGCCGGGAAATGTCGAGGAGTTCGCCACGACGATCGCGAGCCTGCTCGATGACGAGCCTCGTCGCGTCCTGATGTCGCGCGAGTCGAACTTCCGGATCGAGACCCAGCTCGCCTGGCACCACCAGCGGGATAAGTACGTCGGCGTCTACCGCGCCCTGCTGCCTG
>CAWFEP010000017.1:0-20523 GCA_963814845.1 uncultured Actinomycetota bacterium | reverse complement strand
CCGCCCATGTCGCGCTCGCCTGCCACCACATCGAGCTGGTCGGCCATGGTCGCGATCACCGGGTCCGGCGTCTCCGGGTCGAACTCCGCGGAGTTGGCGTCAGAGAGGCCAGCCTTGTGACGGGCCACGTCGATCACCATGCACTGCAGGCCGAGGCACAGACCGAGGGTCGGGATCCGGTGCTCGCGGGCATGGCGCACCGCGGCGACCTTGCCTTCAATGCCGCGGACGCCGAAGCCGCCGGGCACGAGCACGCCATCGACACCATCGAGGGTCTGCGCCGCTGACTCCGGGTCCTGACATTCGTCCGAGGTGACCCACCGGATGTCGATGTGAGTGTCGTTGGCAGCACCGGCGGCACGGAGCGCTTCGGTGACAGACAGGTAGGCGTCCGGCAGGTCGACATACTTGCCGACGAGCGCGATCGTCGCGCGCTGGCTGGGGCGGTGCACCCGGCGAGCAGCTCGTCCCACTCCGCCCAGTCGACGTCGCGGAACGGCAGGCTCAGTCGGCGCACGACATAGGCGTCAAGACCTTCGGCGTGCAGCACCTTGGGGATGTCGTAGATCGACGCCGCGTCCGGTGCGGAGACCACGGCTTCCTCGTCGACGTCACAGGTCTGGGCGATCTTGCGCTTGAGGCTGGCCGGCATCGGCCGGTCGGACCGGCACACGATCGCGTCAGGAGTGATGCCGATCGAACGAAGTGACTGCACGGAGTGCTGGGTGGGCTTGCTCTTCTGCTCCCCCGACGGCGCGAGGTATGGCACCAGCGATACGTGGAGGAAAAACACGTTGTCGCGGCCGACGTCCTGGCGCACCTGCCGGGCCGCCTCGAGGAACGGCAGTGACTCGATGTCACCGACGGTGCCGCCGATCTCGGTAATGACGACGTCGATGTCCTCGCCGCCGGGTGGCGGCACCGCCATGGCGCGGATGCGATCCTTGATCTCGTTGGTGATGTGCGGGATCACCTGCACCGTGTCACCCAGGTATTCGCCACGGCGCTCCTTGGCGATGACCTCGGAGTAGACCTTGCCGGTCGTGACGTTGGCCGCGCCGTACAACTCCTCATCGAGGAACCGCTCGTAGTGACCCACGTCGAGGTCGGTCTCGGCGCCGTCCTCGGTGACGAAGACCTCGCCGTGCTGGAACGGGTTCATCGTGCCCGGGTCCACGTTGAGATAGGGGTCGAGCTTTTGCATCGTGACGCGGAGCCCGCGCGACTTCAGCAGCCGGCCGAGGCTTGATGCCGTGAGGCCCTTGCCGAGGCTGGAGGCAACGCCGCCGGTCACGAACACATGGCGGACCGTGCTATTCGAAGCGCTGGCCGACCGAGCCACATCGCCCTCCCGTGGTCTCAAGCGCCGCGCGGCGTCATGGCGTGAACGATCCTGACCGACCGGTCATGACGGATGCTGATCTTTGCATCATCGCGGCAACCCACGGGAGTCCACGGTAACACCGCCGGCGAGGTGATGGCGTACGCCGCGACGTCGGCGAGTTGCGCATGATCAATCTTCACCCGGTTGACCCGCTCGATCCGGGCCGATCAGGTCGCGGTAGGTCTGGGCCAGCTCGTCGAGGCTGTCCTCCTGATCCGGCCAGCCAGCGGCGCGGGCGAAGCCTGCAGCGATCATCCGAGCCCGGCGGTCATGATCCGACAACACACTCTCGATCGCGATTCGTAGTGCTGGCGCGTCGCCGACCGGCACGATGATCGCGGCGTCGCCGAGCAGCGACGGCAATCCGCCCACCCCGGTTGCCACGAGCGGAACGCCAGCGCGCAACGCCTCCTGCGCGACCAGTGCCCGGGCCTCCCACAGACTCGGCAGCGCCACGACGTCGGCAGCACCGAGCAAGTCAGCCATGTCCTCGCGTTGGCCGAGCAGTGTCACGGGCGCGGCTGTCGTCGCGATCTGGTCGGCCAACGCGGCACGGTCCGGCCCGTCGCCCGCAATCACGACGTACGGCGATCTCCTCGTGGGCCGCCCACCTCGCAGCGGCCGCGACCAGCACGTCGAACTGCTTCTGCTCCTGGAGCCGGCCGATCGCCAGCACCAGCGGCCGCTCGCCGACGCCAAGCTCGGCCCGGACAGTCGCCGGACTACGGCTTGGCGCCGGCAGGGTGGGCGCCGCGACGAACTCGGTGCGAACGACCCTCGCTCCGGCACTGCGAGCATCGGCGGCAAGATCGCCCGAGGCCGCCAGTGTGAGATCCGCGCTGCGCGCGACGTAGCGAGCCAGCGCCGCGTGCGTGAATCGCCAGCGCCGACCGCCGATCGGAGCGTTGTGCCAGGTCACGATGAGCGGCGCCTTGGCCGCAATGTGCGCGCAGGCGCCGCCGGCCCGCAGCCCCTGCGCGTGGACGACGTCGACCCGCCCCGCTTCCGCGCGCAGCACCCGTCGTGACTCTCGGAGCGCTCGAAGGCCAGCGTCGTCCAGCGGCACCGTCACGAGCCGGACGCTGGCGGGGTCAAGGTCGAGCGCAGCGAGAGTGGCGCCCGGGCCGCATACGGTCACCGCAAACCCCCGCTTCGGCAGACCTTCCGCGAGGGTCTTGACGTGGCGACCGATCCCACCGGTGCTGGCCGCCATTACGAGGAGCAGGCGGACACCGCTCTCGGCTTCGGGGTCAGGCGACACGACGTAACCGACTTCGGTCGAGCAGCAACTGCAGCGTCGTACGGTCGAGGCTCGCCACAATCGCGGTGTGCACCACCAGGACGATGGCAGCGACCGCTACGAGGATGAGGAGATCTCCCACCGCGCCAGTGTGCGGTGCGGCTCGGGCAAGCAACGTCGCGCAGCCAACCGCAACTAAGCCGCCGACGACCGCTGCGCTCGACGCGCGACCAAGGCCACTCAGCGCGGCCGCGCCGGCCGAGCGCCGCAGTGCCACGAGCAGCCATAAGCCGCTCACCGTGACCCCGACCGAGGTCCCGATGCCCACGGCCGCAACGGTCCAGCTTGGTGGCATCGCGGCAGCCAGGATCACGTCAGCAATAATCGCCACTGCCCACCCGGCGACGACGGCGGTCGCCGGAGTACGCGCGTTGCCTTGGGCGTACAACGCTCGGGATAGCAGCGCGACCAACGAATATCCGATCAGCCCAGGTGCGAAGGTCACGAGACCGCGTGCGAGCACGGTCGGCGCAACACCACCAGGCGCACCGAGTACGACGAGCCTCGAGACCGGCCCTGCGGCCGCACCCATGACGGCAGCCGCCGCGGCAACGACGACCAGCATCACTCGCGCCGTACGTGCGGTCGTGCCGGTGTAGGCCTCCCGGTCACCGCTCTGCCAGGTCGCCGTCAGCCCGGGAAAGGCGCTCGTCGCGAGCGGTACGGCGGCAATCGCCCACGGCACCGTAAACACGGTCCACGCCAGGTTGTAGAGCACGACCGAGCCATCGGTGCCCCGCGAATTGGCGATCCGCAACACAACGCCGGTCGCGATGTCGGAGCTGCCCACGACCAGCGCGCCCGAGATGGCCATCGCGCGGATCGTCGTGGCGACACCAGGCGGGAACCGGTAGGTCGCGCGCAGCCTCATCCCGGTGCGCGCCGCCGGGAGCAGGAGTGTCAACAGCAACGCCACGACGCCGAGCGTGGTGCCAACCGAGAGGATCAGCTCGTGGCCCGTGGTCAGCGTGGCCAGGTTGGTCTCCTCGTGGGCGGCGACAGCGCCGAAGATCGCGTACGCCACGATGACGACCACACTCGAGAGCAATGGCCCCAACGCCGGGCCGAGGAATCGGCGCTGGGCCTGCAGGACGCCGATCAGGATCACCGCCACGCCGTAGATCAGGACCTGCGGCATGAAAACCTCGAGCATCCGCGCGCCGACCGCCACCTGGGCGTTCGCCGAACAGCCGGCGTGGCCGTGCCCGACGAGCAGCCGGATCAGCGGCCGGGTGAACAGCAGACCGAGCGCCATGATCGGGATGAGGATCGTGGCGGCCCAGGTGAGCAACGCCGAGGTCGTGCGGTCGACGACCGCTCGGTCGCCAGCCGCTGCGGGCCCGGCGAGGACCGGCACCACGAGGCTCGACAATGCCCCGCCCGCGACGATGTCGAAGATGATGTTCGGCACCGTGTTCGCAGTGAAGTACGTGTCGCCGAGGCAGCTAGGGCCGACAATTCGCGCGAAGACCACAATCCGTGCGAACCCCGCGAGCCGGGCCGCGATCGTCACTGCGGCGATCAGCACCGCGGCCCGGGCGATGCCCGATGAGGGTGCGCTGCCCGGCGACGGTGCGCTGCCTGCCGGAGGCGCCGGTCGGCTCACCCGGAGTGCCGGCCGAGCTGGTCGATCGCGTGCAGCGCAGGCTGGCCGTCGATCACCGCGCTGAAACTGACCCGCTCACTGGTTGCCGTGAGAGCGATCACGGCGGCGGCCAGGATCGCCCGGCGCCTCCGCGTCCCCGACAGCCCGGCGGACCACCCAAGCACAGCACCCAGCGTGCTCGCGCCCGCGTCGCCGAGCATCGCTCGCTCCCCCAGGTCCGAAGGCATCGCCGCCAACGCCGCACCCGCCGCAACGGCCGCGACCGCTCTCGTCTCCCGGCTGCGTGACCGGCTCAGCCCAGCCGCGGCGAGCAGGCTGACCTTCGCGGCCCGCCCAGGGCGCAAGTCGAAAAGGTTGACGAGGTTGGCGCCACCCGCCACCAACACGGTGCCCAGCGCAGCATCCACCACGTTCCGGTAGCGGACGGCCGATCCGACGCCGGCCGCACCGACAAGCGTGACCATCTTGATCATCCCGGTCGTCACACGGCCCTCCCGCAACGCCCGGACATGCCCCCCGAGGCCGCGAGCATGCCGGTCGCCGTACAAATCGTCGTAGACCCCGACCGCGGCAGCGCTCACGACCGCGAGGAGTGCCGCGCGTCTCGCAGCCGGCGCTGCGGCGACCATCCCGGCAGCGGCACCCGCGGCGACCGCCGGACCGAGGAGCAGCGTCACCTCGCGGTCACGATAGTTAGCCCGCCGCCACCGCTTTGAGGAGGTCGTTCGTTGCAGCCCGGCCAAGGCCGCACTGGCCGCAGCCGCGCTGAGCGCCGCAACCGCGAGCGCTCGTGGTGGCGTCCCGCGGCGGCTCACGGTGTGGGCGAGGCGCTCGGCAACGGCGTCGACGAGCCACCGAGGCCGTACTGCCCGACCGTGCCCAACGGCGCGTTTGCGAGGGCGAGCACCACGGCGATCCGCCCGGCGGCGGCGTCGTGTCCGTTGCTGTTGTCCGAATCGAGCGCCACCGTCGACACGAGCTTCAACAATGTGGCGTCGGCAAGTGCCGCCGAGAATGCATCGCCACTAACTCCTGGCACCGGCGTCGGTCCGGCGACCACCTCGCCGGTCGATGAGGCCCGAAGCCGGGCGCCGAGATTGAGCAAGACGGTGTTTTGCTGCTGTGCCTGGGCTGGCGTCAAGCCGCTTGTCGGCCCGGCGAGCAGGAGGATAGCGAGGGTCGCCGGCCGGTTCGGCAACGTGCCACTCACGTTGATGAACTTGCCGTCCTCCAACGCGTTCAGCGTCTGGTTGACGTTGCGCCGCGCGACAAGCTTGCGTCCCGGCCGGGTGACGAGAACATCGGCAAGCTCGGCCGACACCTGGGTCACCCCGTTGCCGGACGGCAGGGTGTGGCCCGGGAGCACGAGCTCCTGGGCCAGCTGACCAAGCTCGGCGTCCTGGGTCGGGTCGAGGTATGAGGCCTGGAGCTGCACATCGGCCGTGACCGACGCGCCAGCGAGCTGCAGGGTGTTGGTGAGCGATTTGCGTACCTTGCCGTTCACGCCAGGAGCCGAGACCAGCGCGACCGAGGCTCCGGTCAGCCGATCGCTGACCGCGTACGGCTCGAGCGCAGCGGTCAGGCCCTGTTCAGCCTTGAGCTCGCCGCTGAGCTGCCGGTTCGTCGCTTCCAACGTCCGGTTCTGGCCGGTCACGTGCTTGGCCTGCTTGCTCAGATTGTCGGTCACTGTGCTCTGCAGCGTCGTGCTGCCGAGGAACAGGCCGAGCGCCAACGCGAGGAAGACTGCGACGATAGAAACGATGTGGTAGCGGAAGTCGATCATCGACGAAGGCCTGCCACGCCGAGGATCCTATCGGCGGGAGGTCGCCGACCCCGGAAACGCCCGGCAGCAGCGGGTCGGGCTCGACGGATCCTTCCGGTGAGGAGTTAGGTGACCGTGAGTCTGCCGGTGATCGCCGTGTGGGTGCCGTCAGCCGCCAGCGCAGTGCCGTATCGGTTGGCCGCGGTGAGTCGCCACGTGTAGGTGCCTGCCTTCACCGAGTGCCCGGCGACATCCCGCCCGTTCCAGCCGACGACGGCGTCGCCCTGCTTGGCGGCCGCCGCCGAGCAGCTGAGTGTTTGTACGAGCTTCGCGCCGCTGCGGATCGTCACGGCGCAGGAGGTCAGACCGGCCGATAGCGGGATGAACGCCCGCCATGGCGTCTTCGCCAGGTTGTTCGACGCAGCACCGATCACGGGGTCGCCGAGATCGCGCGGACGGTCCGCGCCAGCGGCGACCGGCAACGCCGCGAGCCGCGCCACGTTGTGACCATCGATCCAGGCAACGCGGTCGTCGGAGACCGCGATCTCGTCGGGCTCCCCGGAGAGCAGACCGGTCTGGGCGATCAACAGCACCTCAGCGCGGCTGGCTGAGCCGTACGGCTGGATGAAGTAGCGCGCCTCGTTGCCGACGTATCGCTTCTCCAGCACGCCGTTCGCGCTGGCCGACATCGGGAGGTACTGAGACGGGATCACCTGCGCGGGTGCGAGCGTTTTGGCGTTGCGCACAGCGCCGATCATCGTCCACCCAGGTCCCGATGCCGCCGGAGCCTGGATCTCCCAGCCGACCTCGTCACCCCAGGTGAACAGCACAACGTTCGGAGCGCCGATTCGAGTGCCAGTCAGCGGGCCGCGCAGCCTGACCGGCTGGCGGTGCCCGCCGAGCTCCTGCCGCCAGACCGAGCCGTTGGCCTTCGCATACACGAGGTAGTTGCCCCAGATGCTGGCGTCGATCGCGGTCGACAACGTCGTGAGCTTGCCGGTACGCAAGTCGTAGAGGCGCGGGTGGCCACTCGACGCGACGGCGAACGTCACCCGATCACCGGAGGCGTCGACGTTGCTCACGGCCTGTTTCGCGGCGATGGTGACGTTGCGGATGGGAGACCGGATCGTCAGGCCCTTGCCGGTGCCCGCGGCTGCGGTGATCTCGCCCGACAAGCTCAGCCGTGGCGAGCCGCCGGTGTCGATGAACGAGCCCGACCCGGGATGGCCGAGCGAGCGCGCCGACCCAACTGATGCCGCTTTCACCGAGCCGCCGACGGTCCGCGTCCAGGTGTCGATCGCCGCGTGCTGGTCGTCGTAGTACGCAACGCGGCCTGCCGTGATCGCTATGTGACCGGCCACCACCGGTGATCGCACCGACGCCACCACGCTGACCGGCGGGCTCGTCGCGGTCGTGAGGGTGTCGATGGTGTATTTCAGCCCGTTGAGCTCGGCCACGGCCAGCTTGCCGTACGCAGCGACCAGCCCGCCGCCGTCGCCGGCGAGCGCCTTGCTGGTGGACACCGGCGAGGATGTCGCCGCCGGAACGCTATTGATCGTCAGTGCGCAACCGTCAGTCCACGCCGTGACGCGTGACGTCACGAAGACATCAGCCGGGCAAGCCGACTTCGGGAGTGTGGTGATCACGGGCGCCCCACCGGTCAGCGATGCGCGGATGATCACCGGCCGCTTTGCCGCGTTGGTCGCGCTGCAGCCGGTGCTGCCGGCGATGACCGAGGAGCAGAACAGGTCGGTGTATTGAGAGCCGCCGACATTGAGCGACGTGAAGTGCTTCGGATGGCTCCAGGCGAGATAGGTGACCGAACCGGTGTCGGCAACGAGAACCACCCCGTTGCTGCCGGCGGCGGCAATCGGCACCGAGCCGCTCTTGGCGCCAGGGAACGGAGTGCCGAGCGACGTCGCAGTGGCGCCAGATGCCGGATAGCCCTCCAACACCCCAGTCTTGGAGATCGCGAGCACGCCACCGGGCACCGAGCTGAGATAGGTCTCGGTCTTGGGCAGGTCGAGCACGCCCGACGTGGCCTTCGCGAGGTTCCACCACTCGACGTTGTTCTGGACGACACCGAGCTTGGAGGAAAAGTCGTCGGCACCGGTCAGCGAGGATCCCGCCAGCGATGTCGGCAGCTCTTCGTTGCGGTAGTTGAACTTCAAGGTCGACTCGGCCGCGTTGCGACGACGCAGCCGCAGCGTTTGGCTGGCGTACGGGTAGGGCGATTGGGTGTAGACGAGGGAGGTCGAGGATCCGAGCACTGGCACGTACAGGTCCCGGAACGGGCTCTTGCCTGCGGTCAACACGATCGACTTCGCCGGCACATTTGCCGGAGCCTGCGCGGCGCTCACGGCGGGGGCGACCAGCAGCGCCGCGGTCGTCAGCGCAAGGCAGACCGCAGCCCCTCGGTGTCGTCTCGATCCGGACTCGGGCAAACCGATCACAGCAGGCCGTGCAGCCAACGGGTGAAGTGATCCCAGTCGGTCGAGAAGTACTCGCGGTACAACGCCCCGCCCGGCGTCACGTACAACGCCACGGCGAAGGCGATCGCCGTCGCGAGAACAAGCAAGATCAACGTGGTCACTGGAATCCGGCTGCGGTAGAGCCGGCTGACACCCTTGGCGTCGACCAGCTTGCCGCCGACTCGCAGCCTGGTGAGGAACGTGCTTGCCATGCCGGCCCGGCCCTTGTCCAGGAACTCCACGAGGGTGGCGTGAGTGCCGACCGCAACGATGAGCGCGGCGCCCTTGTCGTCGGCGAGCAGTAGCGCGACGTCCTCGCTCGTGCCGGCCGCCGGGAAGATCACTGGCGTGATGCCGAGCTCCTGGACCCGGGTGAGGCCAGGCGCGCTGCCGTCGCGGTAGGCGTGCACGACCACCTCGGCGCCGCAGCGCAGGCCGGCGTCGCTGACGGAGTCCATGTCGCCGACGATCAGGTCTGGCTTGAGCCCGCGCTCGAGCAGCGCGTCGGCACCGCCGTCGACGCCAATCAAGACGGGCTTGTATTCGCGGACGTAATGCCGCAGGGCGACCAGGTCCTCGCGATAGGTGTAGCCGCGGACCACAACCAGGACATGGCGTCCATCGAGGTCAGTTGCGATGTCGGGTACGCCGACGCCGTCGAGCAGCAGGTCACGCTCGCGACGCAGGTATTCCATCGTGTTGGAGGCGAACGCCTCGAGCTGCGCGGACAGCCCTTCGCGGGCGTCGGCCATCGCGGTGGTCACCGAATCGACCGTCTGCTCGGCGCCCTTCACGAGCACGCGGCCGTCCATCGCGTAGACGGTGTCCTCGTACACCCTGACCCGATCGCCTTCGCGCAGCTGGGCGAAGGCCTCCGGGCCGACGTCGTCAACGAGCGGGACACCCGCGGCGATCAGGATGTTGGGGCCAAGGTTCGGATAACGGCCAGAGACGCTCGGGGCGACGTTGATCACGCCACCCACCCCGCACGTCACGAGGGCCTCAGCAGCCACGCGATCGAGGTCGACATGGTCGATCACGGCAATATCGCCGGGCCGCAGCCGGCGGGTGAGGTTCTTGGTACGTCGGTCCAACCGCACAGCGCCGATCGCGCCGGGCGGGTCGTCTCCTGCGCGTGTCCTCCGCAGGGTGGCAAGCCTCATCAACCCGCAGTCTGCCAGAGGAGCGCGAGCGATATCCCTAGCAACGCCGGATGGGCGCGCCTGGCGAGCTCGTGGCTAGGAGGCGTTGGTCTTTGCGGCGGCCGCGGCGGCGAGCAGCTCCTCGGCGTGGTCCTGCGCGAGCGAAGAGTCCTCGAGGCCGCCGAGCATGCGGGAGAGCTCGCGCAACCGGGCCTGGCCGTCGACGAGATCGACCTCGGTCGAGGTGATGAGACCGGTCTCGGTCTTCGCCACTACGACATGACGGTCGGCGAACGCCGCGACTTGCGGCAAGTGGGTCACCACCAGCACCTGCGCCGTCCGTGCCAGCGCGGCGAGTCGCCGGCCAACCTCGATGGCGGCCCGGCCGCCGACGCCGGCGTCGACCTCGTCGAAGACGAAACACGGCACTCCATCCACGCCAGCGAGAACGATCTCGAGCGCGAGCATGACCCGGGACAGCTCGCCGCCAGACGCGCCGCGATGCAGCGGGCGTGGCGGCGCGCCGGCGTGCGCGATGAGCTGCAGCTCGACATCGTCAATTCCCCAGGGCCCGAACGCGACCTGGGCGCCGTCGATCACGAGGCCATGCGGATCCTCGCGCCGGCCGACGACAACGGGTAGCGAGGCGTCCGCCATCGCCAGACCCGCAAACTCACTCGACACAGCACCCTCGAGCCGGCGAGCAGCCGCGACCCGGGCAGCCGAGAGCCGGGCTGCCGCCGCGGAAAGTTGGGCCAGCACCTCGTCGCGGCGGGCGACGAGCTCGTGGACGCGGCTGTCGTCATCGTCGAGCGAGGCAAGTCGCTCCCGCGCTTGGCTGGCCCACTCGATCACGCCGGCAATGTCCACGGCATAGCGGCGGGTTAACGTGCCAAGGCGGCTCAGTCGCTCCTGCACGACGGCCAGCCGCGCCGGGTCAGCATCGATTCGGTCGACGTATGCCGACAGGTCAGCCGCGACATCGGCCAGCACGTACGAGGTCTCCGCGACCCGGATGGCAAGACCATCAAGCTCAGGATCATGGCCGCGCACCGCCTCGAGCTCGTGGCGGGCCAAGCCCAGCAGGCTGAGCACATCACGACGCTCGGGTCCCTCGTCGGTGGTGCTCAGCGCCTCGTGCGCGCTTCCGGCAGCAGCCCGCAACGCCTCAACGTGACTGAGGCGGGCTGACTCGGTGATGAGCGCACGGTCCTCGCCCACATCGGGCGCGACCTCGTCGACCTCCGCCAATCCGCGGCGAAGGCCCTCGGCCTCCAACGTGCGTTCGCGGCGGTGGGTAGTGACGTCCTCGAGCTCGGCGCGGACCGCAGCCAACTCGGCAAACGCTGCTCGATATTCGGCCAATGGCTTCGCCGCCGCCTTGCCGGCGTAGGCGTCGAGCACGTTGCGTTGGACCGACGCCTTCAACAACCCGCGCTGATCGGCCTGACCGTGGACGGTGACCAGATCATCGGCGAGTCCGGCGAGAGTGGCAACGGGCACCGATCGACCGCCGAGGTAAGCACGCGAGCGACCGTCGGCGCCGACGGTGCGGGCGATCACGAGCTCATCGCCGTCGAGCTCGCCACCACAGTCCTCCACTGCCGCGGCGACCGTACCGTCGGTCGGGATCCGGAACCGGCCTTCGATCTCAGCGCGAGCGTGGCCGGCGCGCACCAGCGCGGCGTCAGCGCGGCCACCGAGCAGCAGCGCGAGGCCGGTCAACAACATCGTCTTGCCGGCACCGGTCTCACCAGTCACTGCGGTGAACCCAGGCCCGAGGTCAAGGGTGGCGTCATCGATCGCCCCGAGACCGCGCAGGCGCAGCTCTACGAGCACGCCACCGAGACTACGGCCGGCCACTGACAGCCAAGGGTCGGCACGCCGGGCTGTGGACAGCCGCCATCCCGGTGCAGCCCTACAGACCGCTCCAGCCCTGCACCGGGAGTTGGAACTTGTCGACCAGCCGGTCGGTGAACGGCGCATTGCGCAGCCGCACCAGGCGTACCGGAGCCTCGCTGCGCACGATCTCGAGCCGGTCGCGAGGCTCGATTTGATGGGTTCGTCGGCCGTCGCAGAACATCACCGCGATCACTTCGCCATCAGTCATCTCAATCGCCACCGTGGAAGCCGGGGACACGACGAGCGGGCGAGCGAACAGCGCATGCGCGCTGAGTGGTACGACCAGAAGGGCCTGCACCGCCGGCCAGACCACCGGTCCGCCGGCTGAGAACGCGTACGCGGTCGAACCGGTCGGCGTGGCGCAGACGATGCCGTCACACCCCCAGCGTGACAGCGGCCGGCCATCGATCTCGAGCACGATCGTGATCAGGTGCTCGCGGGCGGCCTTTTCCACCGACACGTCATTAAGCGCCCAGTCGCGGATGACGACTTCGCCATCGCGGATGACGGTGACGTCGAGGGCCATCCGCTCCTCGACGTCGTAGTCGCCGGAGAGGATCTTTGCGGCGGTCACGTCGAGGGCCACCGGGTCGGCCTCCGCGAGGAAGCCGACGTGGCCAAGATTGACGCCAAGCAGCGGGGCGCCTTCGGGCCGCGCGATCTCGGCGGCCCGCAGCATCGTGCCATCGCCGCCGAGTGCGACGACAAGCTCGGCGCCGCGAGCCGCGAGTTCGTCGCTTGGCACGGCCGTGGCACCCGGGCAGTCGAAAAGCTCGGTCTCCTCGGCCAGCACTCGTACCGTGACGCCGGCCTCGCACAGGCGGCTCGAGAGATCTTGGGCAACCGCGATAGCAGCCGGACGCCTGGCGTGGGCGACCAGCAAGATGGTGCGCGGCCGCGCGCTCACTGCGGGCCGGCTTCAACTGCGGCCGCGATCGTCGCTTCGTCGACGGGGTTGGCGTCGCCGCGCAACCACAGGAAGTACTCGACATTGCCGGCTGGGCCAGGCAGTGGGCTCGCGGTGACGCCAGCGGTTCCGAGACCGAGACCGAGCGCGGCCGTCGCGACCCGGTAGACCGCGGCGACCCTCGTCTGCGCATCGCGAACCACGCCACCCGCGCCGACGGCAGCCCGGCCTGCTTCGAACTGCGGCTTGACCATCACGACCCCGTCGCCGTCCGGACAGAGGCACCGGGCAAGAGCAGGTAGCACGAGGGTGAGTGAGATGAACGACAGATCGGCCACGACGAGCTGGACCTGGCCGCCGATGAGATCCGGCGTGAGATCGCGGACGTTGGTCCGATCGTAAATCTGGACACGGTCATCAGAACGAAGGGACCAGGCGAGCTGGCCGTACCCGACATCGACCGCGACGACTGTTGCGGCGCCGCGGCGCAGCAGGACCTGGGTGAATCCGCCGGTCGAGGCACCAGCATCGAGGCAGCGACGGCCCTCGACCTGCAGCTCTGGCCAGTGATCAAGCGCGCCGGCAAGCTTGTGGGCGCCGCGGGAGACGACATCCTCACCGGTTGACTCCTTGACCTGCAACGGTGTTGTTGGGTCGACCGCCGTCGAGACCTTATGGGCAGGCAGGCCGGCAATCCGGACCTTGCCCTCGGCGACCAGGTCGACGGCGTGCTGACGTGAACGCGCCAGGCCGCGGCGGACCAGCTCGGCGTCGAGTCGCGCCTTACGGGCCACTTCACTGCTCGTCGTCGAGCTCGGCCAGACCCTCGTGTAGTCGCCGCTGCACGTCGTCGAAGATCTCGACGTGCTGCTCGAGCGGCGCCGCGTCGATGTCGCGCAGCCGGGTGAGCGCGGAGTCGGCGGCCGCCACGCCGGTCGACTCAAATTCGGCGGAGTCCGGGACTCCGGCCGACTCGAGTTCGGCAGGCTCAACCTCGGGATTGTCGATCGACTCCGGCTCCACGTCGGCGTCGAGCGGTGCCGCTGACCCAGATCCGGCTGTCGCTGGCATGCGCCGTCCCGTACACGCTGTCCACCGTGCCATCGTCCACGCCGCGACGGTATCCGACGCTTGGCGCCGCGTGCGCTAACGTCGCCAGCCGTGTGGCCCATGGTGTGTGTCCGGGTCGGAGCCTGACGTGGCGACGATCAAGCAATGCCGTTCGGCCCTCGACCACCTCGCCGCCACTGTCGACAGCATGGACGGCGAGACGCGGGTGCGGCACCTCCCTCGCCGCACGGTGGTGTGCACGGTGAAGGATCTGGACGTATCGTTCACCGCCCGCGTCGACGAGGAGGGCGTACACGACATCGCCCAGGTCCTCCCGGCGACCGCTACGCCGCCCGATGCGGACGTCCGAGTTGTCCTCGGCAGCGACGATCTGGTGGCGCTGGCCGACGGTGAGGACGACTTCTTGAGCGCGTGGCTGCACGGTCGGCTGCATATTTCCGCCCCCATGCGCGACATGCTCCGCCTCCGTTCCCTCCTCGGCTTCTAATCCCGTTCGTATGTCACATAGGGGTAGCGATGGCTGCCCTCATGTCACATCGGGGTAGCCAGGGCAACCGTTATGTGACATACGAACGGTTAGACGTGCAGGGTGGCCAGAGCGGGCCGGTACTTTTCGAGCTCGTCTGGGGTTTGCGCTTCGTCGGTGAGCGACCAGGCGAGACCGCACAACGCGCGCAGGCCATCGAGGCCGTCAGCGGTTGCCGCCTCGCTGTCTGAGTCGAGCCTGGCGGCGCCAGCGACGATCTCCGCATGGGCGTTGCCGCAGGTCGCGACGCCGTGCCGGACTTCGACGGCCGGGTGGGTGAGCGAGAGCGCCCGCAGGTCGCGGCCGACGTGGTTCGGGCGCGACCCTGCAGCTGCCGCCCACCAGGTCCAACGCGCTCGACACGCCACTCAGCACGAGCATCGAGGGCAGCGACGCTGCTCTGGCACCAGCGATATCGGTGTCCAGTCGGTCGCCGATCACCAGCGGTCGATCAGCGCCGCTCGCCCTCAGCGCCGCCCTGAACAGCGCGGGAGCGGGCTTGCCGATCACCAGCGGTTGCAAGCCGGTCGCTGCGGCAAGGGCCGCGACGAGGGAGCCGTTGCCCGGCAGCGGGCCGCGCGGTGAGGGCAGCGTGACGTCGCCATTGGTCGCCACCCACAGTGCGCCGGCCCGCAGCGCGACGCTCGCCTCGGCGAGCACGCGCCAGCCCACGTCAGGGCCAAATCCCTGCAGCACGGCCGCGGGCCGATCGTCTGCGCTCGTGACCGGCCGCAACCCCGCTGCCGACAGCGCCTCGATCACGCCTTCGCCACCAACCACTAGTACGGCAGTCCCGGCCGGATAGCGGCTGGCCAACTCAGCCGCAGCCGCGATCGCCGAGGTCATCACCTCACTCGGCTCGGCTCTGACGCCCATCGCGGTCAACTGATCGGCGACCGCGGCTGCAGGCCGCGACGCATTGTTGGTCACGAAGATGATGTCCAGTCCCGCCATGCGCGCACCGGATAAAGCGTCGGCCGCTCCGTCGATCGGGCGGTCACCGAGATAGGCCACGCCGTCGAGGTCAACGAGCAGCAGATCGTGGCCATCTTGCAGCGGCCCGTCGCTGCCGATCAGGCCGGCCGCCGGAGCGGTCACACCGGTCCTCATCGCCCCACTCCGTCCGTGGTCAGTAGCGGTCTCCCCGTAGCATCGCGGGCATGAGCTCAAGGCCGCCAACCGACCCGGTGCCTCGCCCGGACGGGTTGGTTCTTGCGCCCTTCCGAGCACTTCGTTACGACCCGCAGCGGGTTTCGCTCGCCGACGTGCTCGCGCCACCGTACGATGTCATCGACACGGCCGGGCACGCCGAGCTCGAGGCCCGCGAGCCGCACAACGTGGTGCGACTGACGCTGCCGCGCGACGACGGTGTTCCGGAGAGTCGTTACGGCGTCGCGGCAGCGCTGATGGCACAGTGGCGGACCGCAGGCATCTTGCGGGCCGACGATGTGGCCGCGCTCTACGTCTACGAGCAGGTCGCCAGCGGTCACACCCAGCGAGGGCTCGTCGGCGCACTTGGGCTGACCCCCGCAGAAGATCAGATCGTGCTTCCCCACGAGAACACCATGGCCGGACCTGTCGCCGACCGGCTCGCCCTCATGGTGGCCACTGAGGCCGATCTCGAGATGATCTTCCTCGTCTACGAGGGGGGTGGCGCGGCCAGCCGAGCTGTCGCCAGCGCTGACCGCGAGAAGCCGATCGTCGATGTGAGCACCCCAGACGGCGTGCGCCACCGGTTGTGGGCGATCGGCGACAACTCGCTGCTGGACGAGGTCGCTGCGGACCTCCACGGTCGGCGGGCCGTAATCGCCGACGGACACCATCGGTACGCGACGTTCCTCGAATATCAGGCCGGCCGGCACGCGACGGGGGCGGATCAGGACCGTGGGATTACGGGCTGGCGTTCCTGGTGGACGGCTCCGCCTTCGGCCCACAGGTCCACGCGATCCACCGGGCGGTGCCGGGGTTGCCTCCCGAGGTTGCCATCGAACGGGCGCGCACCGGGTTCACCGTGACCGAGGTTGCCGGTGACCTGGCGGCGGCGGAGGTTCTGCTCGAGGCGGCAGGCGCCGACGGGCCGGCGTTCGTCGTCACCGATGGCACCCGGGCTTGGTTGCTGACCGACCCGGACCCCGTGAAACTCGCCGCGGCGCTACCGCCGGAGCGTTCGAACGCCTGGCGGGCGCTCGACGTCGCAGTCGCCCACGGGTATCTGATCCGCGAGTTGTGGCAACTCGCGGACAACGAGGACGTCGTGGAGTTTCATCATGACGTGGCGTCGGCCACGGCCGCCGCGGTCGCGAGTGGCGGCATCGCGTTATTGCTCAACCCCACGCCGGTCGCCGATGTCGCGGCGGTAGCGGCTGCGGGCGATCGGATGCCGCGCAAGTCGACGTTGTTCGTGCCGAAACCGGCGACCGGCTTGGTCATTCGGGCTTTCACCGACGGCTGACCTTGACCGCCACCGGCTGAGCCCGGGCTGCACCCGGCCGTGACCGTGCTGCAGCCTGGACCTCGACTTCGCAGCGGCTCTGCAAGCCGCTGGCCCCCCGCCAGAACCGCCGCCGCAGGGCTCCGACTACTTCGATCATGTCGCCTTCGCTCCACGTGAGGGCCTGGCGTCGCACGCGGGCAGCGAAGGTCGTGCAGTCAACCACGTCGACTTTGCGCGTACGCGCGGTTCCGGCCCGATCGACCACCAACCGCCAGGTGACGATCTCATCGCCACTCGGCAGCTCCTTGGGAAGCGCCGCCGCCGCCAACCGGCCGCAGACGGTCACCTCGTTGCGATGCGCCGAGGTCAGGCCCTCCGGTGGAGTGGGTGTCTGGCGCTTGGCGGCTGACTTCGCGGCTGGCTTGGCCGCGCCGCCGACTCGTGTGGTCATCGACTCCTCCTCCGTGATGTACCTGCTTAGGATCGGCGTCGGAGGAGACGCTGTGTGGCGTCAGATCAACACTGTGGACAGCGAGCACCTGGGGTGAGCCTTGTGGATGGCGAAGTCGTAACCACGGCACTCGGCCACGACGTGCAAGGAATCGACACGCTGATGTCCGGCTATGCCGGCATCACCGCGGGCTACCTGATCGCGAGCGACCGGCCGTGCCTGGTCGAGACCGGCACCGCCCGCTCGGCGCCCGCGGTGCAGCGCGCGTTGGACTCGTTGGGGATCGGCCCCAACGATCTCGCCACCATCGCGGTCACTCACATCCACCTCGATCACGCCGGCGGAGTGGGCGACCTAGCGGCGGCGTACCCATCGGCCGAGATCGTCGTCCATCAGCGAGGCGCCCGACATCTCGCCGACCCGAGCCGGTTGATGGATAGTGCGCGACGGGTCTTCGGCGACCTGATGGACACCGTGTTCGGCGAACTTGTCCCCACCGATCCGCTGCGAATCCGCGCTGTCGACGATGTCGGCGAGATCGATCTCGGTGGCGGCCGGCAGCTCACGACGTACTACTCCCCTGGCCACGCCCAGCATCACGTCGGGCTGCTTGATTCGTTGAGCGGAGATTTGTATGTCGGCGACGCCGCTGGCATCTTCATCCCGGAGACTGGGGCGATCCGGCCATCGACCCCGCCGCCGGACTTCGACCTCGACACCGCGCTGCACTCGCTGCGGCACTTCGCCGAACTGGCACCGCAACGGTTGCTCTTCAGCCACTTCGGGCCGGTCAATCAGGTGGGATCCGCACTCGACGAGGCGGCCGAGGAGTTGCAGATGTGGGTCGACGCGGTGCGAGAGACCCGTGCGGACGCACTCGACCTCGACCACGCGGTGACGATGCTGCGGGAGAAGACGGCGGATCGTTATGGCCGGCTCTACACCGACCCGGAGCTCGACGAGAAGTTCGAGGCGCTGAGTTCGACAGCGGCCAACATCAACGGCATCAACCGCTGGCTCGACAAGCTAGAGGCAGGGCAGGCGGGCCAGGCGGGGCAGGCAGCGCCGAGCTAGGAGGCGAGCGTCACGCCTGCTCGAGCTCGGCAACGCGCTCCTCAGCATCGGTCTCGTCGTCCTCATCGATCGTGACCACCGACTCGAACCACTGTTTCGCCTCGTCGACGCGACCGGCGTCGAGCAGGGCGGCGGCGTAGGCGTACCACAAGCGCACGGTCCAGGGCGCGACCTCAGAGCGGTCAAGGTCCGGCCCTTGCAGCGCGACGACTGCAGCCTTCGCCTCGCCGCGATCGCGTCGCGCGCCGGAGGCGACGATGGCCATCTCCACCCGCTCAGTCGGCGCCAGCCGTGCCACGTCCGGGTCAGCCGCGAGCGCGATCGCTCGCTCCGGGCGGCCGAGCCCGCGCTCGCAGTCGGCCATGATCGGCAGATATGTCGGGTCACCGGTCATCCGGCGCACTGCTCGAAGCTCGGACAGCGCGGTGGCGTAGTCACCGGTCCGGTACGCCGCTACCCCAGCCGCTTCTCTGACAACCGCCAGCCGGGGCGCGAGGCCACGGGCATACCGGGTGTGCGCAGCGGCCGCCTCTGGGTCATCGTCGATCAACCGGCCGGCGGCGATCAGATGAACGCCGATCTTCTCGGCCAGGTCCTTGGGCAAGCTTCGCAGCCCGGCCTTGAGGCCACGATCCAGCTCCCGCGGATCGATGTCAGCCGGCAACGCCGGTTCGACCAGCCGGGGTCGTCGCGGCCCGTCCTGGGAGGCGTCGGCACGGGTCGGGCGAGCGGGCGCTGCGGGCGTGCCGAACGCTGATCGTCCTGGCGGGGCGGCTTCGAGCTCTGGCCCGCAGCGCCCTGACCCCGGGACGCCTGAGCGCGGCCGGACGCTCGAGCCGGCGTTCGGCGCGGGTCCTCGGACGGATGACGGGGTGGCGGCGGCACAGGATTCCTCTCTTCGGCACCAGGCATGCGGATGCCCTAAACAGTGTGGCAATAACCGATCAACAACGACGAATGACCACCCATTGCTGGGTGGTCATTCGTGAAAGATGTCCGGCGGCGTCCTACTCTCCCACCCCGTCACCAGGGCAGTACCATCGGCGCTGAAGGGCTTAGCTTCCGGGTTCGGAATGGGACCGGGCGTTTCCCCTTCGCCATTATGCCGCCGAAACTCTATTGAGATGTGGGTAGTACCCGCTAAAGAGGGCTCTACCGCATCTCGGGAACCGCACAGTGGACGCGAACAAAAAAGTTTTGGAGTCAAGCCCTCGGCCTATTAGTACCGGTCAGCTGCATGCGTTACCGCACTTCCACTTCCGGCCTATCAACCCGATGGTCTATCGGGGGCCTTACCAGGTTAACCCTGTGGGAAACCTCATCTTGAAGCGTGCTTCCCGCTTAGATGCTTTCAGCGGTTATCACTTCCGAACGTAGCCAACCAGCGGTGCTCTTGGCAGAACAACTGGCACACCAGAGGTTCGTCCGTCCCGGTCCTCTCGTACTAGGGACAGCCCTTCTCAAGTTTCCTGCGCGCGCGGCGGATAGGGACCGACATATGTGTTACCGCAACGTCGAATCATCAATGCTCGACATGAATCATCAATGCTCGACATTGGGGCCAGGGCATTTCTGCCTGGCTCTGCATGTCGCCATGCAGATCGGACTATATCTTCACCGATCATTTCGCGATCGGTGTTCGGCGTAGAGTCTCTGAGGATTCTGGACGAGGTGCCGTCCAGCCTTTCCTGCTGATTGACCGCACTCGAGACATTGTCACTGCTCATGCCGAAACCTAAAAACGAGGTTCCGACAAGAACGAGTAGTCCGAGATACTCGGTGTTTCCAGCATATAGCCGAATTTATAGACAGCGCGTTATGTCCACTGTCTCGCGACGTTCTAAACCCAGCTCGCGTACCGCTTTAATGGGCGAACAGCCCAACCCTTGGGACCTACTCCAGCCCCAGGATGCGACGAGCCGACATCGAGGTGCCAAACCTTGCCGTCGATATGGACTCTTGGGCAAGATCAGCCTGTTATCCCCGGGGTACCTTTTATCCGTTGAGCGACGGCGCTTCCACAAGCCACCGCCGGATCACTAGTCCCGACTTTCGTCCCTGCTCGACATGTCTGTCTCACAGTCAAGCTCCCTTGTGCACTTGCACTCGACACCCGATTGCCAACCGGGCTGAGGGAACCTTTGGGCGCCTCCGTTACCTTTTTGGAGGCAACCGCCCCAGTTAAACTACCCACCAGACACTGTCCCTGATCCGGATTACGGACCGAGGTTAGACAGCCAGTACGAACAGAGTGGTATTTCAACGTTGACTCCACAGACACTGGCGTGCCCGCTTCATAGTCTCCCACCTATCCTACACAATTCGAACCGACCACCAATATCAAGCTGTAGTGAAGGTCCCGGGGTCTTTCCGTCCTGCCGCGCGTAACGAGCATCTTTACTCGTACTGCAATTTCGCCGGGTCTGTGGTTGAGACAGCGCTGAAGTCGTTACGCCATTCGTGCAGGTCGGAACTTACCCGACAAGGAATTTC
>CAWFEP010000016.1:0-106876 GCA_963814845.1 uncultured Actinomycetota bacterium | reverse complement strand
GCTCGATCAGCCTGCCCTCTATATAAGGACCGATGGCGCGACGCGCGACCCCGATCCCGGCGCGCGCGCGCCAGCGCGGCTGCGAGAGGAGCAAAGGCAGGACGGCTCGCCCGGATTCCTCTGCGACGTCCGGCCGCCATACGGCATCCGGGAACTCGCAGCGGCCGTGGACCTTAACGCTGGCTACCTGTCGCGCCTCATCGAAACCTTGGACAGAGACGCACTCATTACCCGGAAGAACCGCGGTCCGATCGAGTCCGTCGATGTCGACCCGCTTGCCTCACGCGCTACGCCCAGTCATACGACGTATTCAAGACCAACGAGACGCGGACCTATATCGCCAAGCAAGGCGCCAATGACGCCGTCTCCCGCCTCGCGGCCATCGACACGCGAACAGCGATCACGGGATCCTTCGCAGCGGTGCAACTGTCTCCCGTCGCCGCTCCCATCCCTTCTCGCTGTTTACTGCGACAGCTCGGTCGACGTCGCGACGAGACTCGACCTTCTGCCCGCGGACCAGGGCGCGAACGTCGCCCTCCTCAGCCCCTTCGACACCACCGTGTGGGATCGAACGCAGAGCCGAAGACGGAATTCGGTAGCGTGGCTTCAGTCAAGTGGCGCTGGACTGTTTGACCGGAAACGGACGGATGCCCGCTGAAGGGGAAGCTTGTCTACCTGGCTTGCAGCGAACAGGAGCGCGTGGCGCCTCGCATCGATCGCCGAGGTGCGTTCGCCATGAATGAGCCGATCGACCTCCGCTACATCGAAGCTCGTCGCGTTCTGTTCGATCCAGCTCGTCGCTCTGGAACCACATGGTCAGGCGTTCATCGTCGCGGGCGCACAGGCTGTCTATCTCCGCACCGGGAACGCGGACTTGGACATGACGATTGCACCGCTCACCACGGACGGTGGCCTTCGCACTTGACCCGTCGCATCTTAGCGCCGACCCACGACTCGACGACGTCATGCAGGGGGCGCCGGCTTCTCCCCAAAACTTCAGGAAAGTGGCCACGTCGAGCCCGGCGATCTGGATTGCGCCTGCGCCTGCTCTGGGCCTCGACGCGTTTGTTCCGTATCGACCTGGAGTTGTTCCGGATGCCGTCGCCGGCGCGGCTCGCGAAGCGCCGAGTCAAGCCGGTACGGTTCCGCCGCGTTTTGCTCGGCGAGCCGTCGGGCTGGAGCGGGACTCGTCGGCGCGCCGACGCCATGACCCCAGTGAGTGGCGCTGGACTCCACGGATCGCTCGTTATGCTGATGCCGAGGATCAGGAGTAGACTGCTCTCTTCGTCGCCAAACACAAGATTCACGACCGAGTACGCAACGGGATGCGAGGGCCGTTTCGGCGACAAAGATGCGGGCGAGACGTTGTCGCGTTGATGCAGATCGACGTCCGCCCGTGGACGTCGCGGCGACAATCAGTTCATTCTTGACGGACGACGTCGCGGGCGCCTTACGGCCAACGCGGTCACATACATCGACGAGTTGTTTGGGCGTCGCGGACGCCCTGGCATCGACATGGCGGTACGTGCGATGCGCCTTGCCGTACAGGAAGACACTGTCACTGCGATCTGCGTTGCCTATGCGGCGGAGCTTTTACACACCTCGCGTCGCGATAGCAATCTGCGCGTTTCTACTCGACTTCTGCGTTGGGACTGTCGGATAGGGCTCGCGACCGGGACCGTCACCCCCAGCTGGCGGTCGTTCGCACGCAGGAAATGGCTGGCGCGGGTCGAGATGATGTCTTGGTGATCCGCGTATATCTCGATCAGAACAAGTGGATCGATCTTGCTCGCGCTCAGCACGGCAGGCCAGACGGCAAGCCGTTTGAGGATGCGTTGCTCTCATGGCTCAGAAGGCGGTCGAATCAGGCCGCACGTCTCGAGGTAGACGAGACCATTGCCGTCCGGATCCTCGAAACGGAACATCGGCGGCTGTCCCGCAAGGTGCAGGACCGCGTCATCGGGCAGCGTCGCACCAACCGCGCGGAGCTTCTCGTAGGCCGAGTCGGCACTGTCCGTCCCGAGACGGACCGCCATCGGGATATCACTGTCTGGCGGCAGTAGAACCAGGCCAACGTCCGAGCCGGGTGGAACGACCTCCACGAATCGAGCGCCTGGCCAGACCTCGACGTCATGACGAACTTCGAAGCCGAGGACGTCGACGTAGAAGCGGACCGCTGCGTCCTGGTCGCGCACCGGTACCGACACGTTCACCACTCGGGTCGTCATCGCCATGGCCCCACGCTAACGCGGCCCGCCGTGGATGGCGACCGACCTTGGACGATCTGCGCCGGTAGTGCTCGCGGCTGTCTGTAGCGGCCACGCGCGTCATCTTGATCTTGGCCGAGTCGTCTTCGAGAGCGACCCGGCAGGCTATGTCTGCGCGGCCGAATGCGGCTGCCCGACAAAGTGCATGGCAACCGAACTCCGCCGCGACATGATTGTGTGCAGTTATTCCGGATGGGGTGTTGCAGGCGCGTCACCCGGCCGGACCAGACCGGTCTCATATGCAAGTACGACGAGCTGAGTTCGGCTGCGGGTACTGGTCTTGGCCATCACCCGTCCGAGATAGGTCTTGACTGTCGCCTCCGACAAGAACACGGCAGCGGCGATCTCCGCATTCGAGCGACCGCGCGCGACGTGTTCGAGCACTTCGACTTCGCGGTCGCTCAGTGACGACAGCGCGGCCTTGCCGCTGTCCGGTGCTGGCCCGGACACTGCTTCCTGAATCAGTCGGCGGGTGATGCGCGGATCGAGTAGTGCGTCGCCTGCCGCGACCGTGCGGACCGCGGCGACGAGTTGCTCGGGCGGCGCGGTCTTGAGGAAGTAGCCGCTTGCGCCGGCTCGCAGCGCCGAGTAGACCTGCGCGTCTCCACTGAACGTGGTCAGCACCAGGACCTTCGCGCCGGCAGGCAGCCGAACGATTGCGGCAATGCCATCCAGATTGGGCATGCGCAGATCCATCAGGATCACATCGGGCTGATGAACGTCAGCCCCGTCGACCGCCTCATTCCCGTCAGCGGCCTCGGCGACAACGCGAAAGTCAGGCTCGGCCTCAAGGATCATCCGCAGTCCTCGGCGAACCAATGCCTGGTCGTCGGCCAGCAACAACCGGATCACAGTGAGTCCGCCGCGACCGGAAGCACGGCGGTCATTATCCAGCCGCCGCCCGGTCGGCGCCCAGCGTCGAAGGAGCCGCCGAACATCCGGACCCGCTCGCGCATCCCAAGCAGGCCGTGACCGCCGGATCCCGCGTCAGGCGAAGTAGCCGGGCCGTTGCCGTCGTCGGCTACAAGCACCGTGAGCTGGGTCGAGTCGTAGGCGAGTTCGACGAAGGTGTGGCTGCCCCGCGCATGCTTCATCACGTTGGTCAGGGACCGACCGACGCCACCCTGCAAGGCGGCGGCATATACACCGCCCTGGCGATCACCAGCACCAACAGCCGAGTGGCCCATAACCACCCTGACAACTGCCACGGCTGCTGAGAGCCAACGTCGAGGACGGTGGCCTCTCGGCGGTCATGCCGCGGCGGCCTCGGTCGAAAATCCTGGCGAGCCGGGACGGCCGCCTCTAGAACCGGGATGTCGTCAGCCACGACGCTGCCACTGGCCGTCACAGCGGCGGTCGCTACAAGATCAGGAGCAGTGATGATTTCGACGAAGTCGCGGGTGAGGGCAGGCGTGCTGTGTCTGGTGGGCGGATCGGTGTGCCAGCTGCTGCAGTTTCTGGTGTCCCCGATGAAAGAAGGCGACAACGCCGGCGCGCAGGTGACAGCGGCATTGGCGCATCCAACCGCAATGGCCTGGGCGCAAGTCCTCGATCTGCCGCTGTTGTTGATCCTTCCGGCGGTGCTTTTCGCTGGTGGAGTGGCGGGGCTCGGGCGCTCTCGACTCGCCACCGCAGGCACTGCTATCTCCTTCGTCAGTGTTCTCGGCGCCGGATACCTGCTGGCCCAGGATGTGGTGGTCGCTGTTGCTGCGCGCAACGCCGATCACTCAGTGGCGACCAGCCTGGTCAAGGCGTTCGAGAACTCGACGGCCGTGGACATCGTGCTGGTGATTTACCTTGTCGGGCATCTCGTCGGATTCGTCATGCTCGGGGTCGCGCTGATCCGGTCCGGCAACGTGCCGGTGTGGGCAGGCGCCGCGATGTGCTTGTGGCCGATTGGGGAGATGGCCGGTGAAGCGAGTGGAGTCGGCGCGGTCGCAGCGGTCGGCTTCGCGCTCCTAGTGGTTGCCTTCGGCGCGTGCTCGGTGGCGCTGACCCGGAGTACCTCCTCGGTCCCGCTCCCGCAATACGAAGCAGTCGCGGTGTCTTAGACCGATCAGGAGAAACCACCCCTGAGCCGACAACGAGGCTGGACAATGGCGGCGATGACAGGATCGATCTCGACGGGGTTGGCGCGCGGACTGGCTGTCGCTGCCGCCGTGCTGAATATCGCGGCGGCAGCGGTAGCGATTCGCTATCGCCTGGACGCGACCGGTGTCGGCTTCGCGCTGCTGGTCATCAGCTGCATGTCCATCGCGCTGGTCGGGTCAGCGGCAGCGAGTGCAGAGCCGCGGAACCCGGTGGGTTGGCTGCTACTCATCTGCGGCATCAATATCCCGCTTGCGGTCGGGAGCTACATCTACTCCCATGCGGCACTCGACCATCACGTCCATCTCACCGGCGCAAACTGGGCCGCGTGGCTCGATAGTTGGCCGTGGACACCGGCTCTCGTCGTCGTTCCAACCGTCGGCCTGCTGTTGTTCCCGGACGGGCACGCCTCGTCCCGACGTTGGCGCCGGTTGCTCGTGGTCGCGTGGGCTGTGATAGCTGCCCAAGTTCTTAACGAGCTCTTCGCGCCGCACCTGCTTGACTACCCGCACCGCCACAACCCCACGGCGCTACCCGGTGTCGCCGGCACCATCGCCGATGCTCTTGGCGCCACCATCGTGGCCGTTCCCGTCATCGTGACGCTGGCCGCTTGGTCGGTCCATCAGCGCTTCCGGCAGGCCGACTCGGACACCGAGCGAGCGGCTCTGCGGATCGTCATGCCGGCCGCGTGGCTCATCGCCGCCTCCTGGTGGAGCTGCGGCGCCGTGATCCTGCTGACCGGCAACAGCGACGACGCCACGACTCCCGAGCTCAGCGGAGTAGCGATACTCGCGGTCACCGCCTGGATCGCGACCCGCCGCTACGGCCTGTTCGACACCAGACAGGTGATCAACCGAGGTCTGGTCTACACCGCCCTGAGCATCATCGTGCTCGGGATCTATCTCGGCGCTGCCGCACTCGTCGATCTGATCGCCGCCAACTCCGTCGGTGCCGCGGTAGCAGCAGTGGCAGCGGTCTTGTGTGCCCTTCCGCTTCGTGGCGGGCTTCAGCGAGCCGCGGACCGGTTGGTGTACGGGATGCGTGGCGACCCATATGCGGCGTTGGAGCAGCTCGGTCACCGACTCGCAGGTGCGGTCGAACCGGAAGCCGTGCTGCCCGACGTTGTCGCGTCTATCCGTCACGCACTGCGCTTGCCCTACGTCCGGCTTGAGCTGACGCACGCGGTGGTGGAGTCAGGAAGTGCCATCGGCGGTGGGGAGCCGTTCCGATTGTTCTTTGCGGGTGAGCAGGTGGGAACCTTGCTGGTCGGTCACCGTGACAGAGAGCCCGACTTCACCCCAGGCGAGCGCCGGCTGTTAGCGGCGCTCGCAGGCCAGCTCGCCGCCGCGGCCCATGCCGTTTCGCTGATCGACGACCTGCGGAGTTCCCGTGAGCGTCTCGTCTCGGCCACCGAAGAAGAGCGCCGGCGGATCCGCCGCGATCTGCATGACAGTGTCGGGCCAGGTCTTGCTGGTGTGGTCCTCGGGCTTTACCGGGCGCGTCGTCAACTCGAGACCGAACCGCTCAGTGCGGCCCGACAAATCGAGGATTTGAGTGTGCAGACGCAGGAAGCCATCGCCGAGATTCGCAGACTCGTGTACGACCTGCGGCCACCGGCACTGGACGAGCTCGGACTCGTCGGGGCGCTCGCCGAGCAGGCGAGCCGGTTCGGTCCAATAACTGTCACTGGGCCCAATCCGTTGCCTGCTCTTCCAGCTGCTGCCGAGGTCGCGGCGTACCGCATCGCAGTCGAAGCCATGACCAATATCGTCCGGCACGCCGGCGCTGCGTCTGCCGCGGTGCGGATCAGCGTGGACGGCTGCCTGCAGTTGGAGATCAGCGACAGCGGGGCAGGCCTGCCGGAGGGCTATCGAGCTGGGGTGGGGATTATCTCGATGCGCGAGCGAGCCGCTGAGCTCGGCGGGCACTGCACGATTGAGCATGCCAGCCCGCACGGCACGGTTGTGCGGGCGAGCATCCCCTTGGTCACGTCGTGACACTCGACCGACCAAGCGGAACGATCCGCGTCGCTGTCGTCGATGATCATCCGGTGTTCCGAAACGGTCTGCGGATTCTCATCGAGGAGTCGCCCCTCCTCGACTTTGTCGGCGATGCGGCTGAAGCCGATGCAGCAGAAGCATTGTGTCTGAGCAGTACACCGGACGTGGTGCTGATGGACATTCACATGCCAGGGCGAAGCGGCATTGACGCGACCCGGAGCATCCTGTCTCGCTGCCCGTCGATCGGGGTCCTGATGCTGACGATGCTCGATGACGACACGTCGCTGTTCGCCGCCCTACGAGCGGGTGCACGTGGCTATGTCGTCAAGGGCGCCGATCCCGACGAGATCATCCGTTCCATCACCACCGTCGCCGACGGCGGAGTCATCGTCGGCCCAGCTTTGGCTGCACGCATGTCAGCCTTTTTTCGGAGCGGAGCCCGTACCGCCTCGTCCGCATTTCCTCAGCTCTCAGCGCGGGAGCACGACATCCTCGACCTCGTCGCAGCTGGACACCCCAACCCGTCGATCGCCGACCGGCTCGGACTAAGCGAGAAGACCATTCGCAACAACGTGTCCAGCATCTTCACCAAGCTGCAAGTCACGGACCGGTCGACGGCGATCGTCCGAGCCCGCGACGCCGGGCTAGGCCGTCGCGACAGCCCTCAATGACAACGCCCTAGTTGCGGGGCAACTGGCTGGCGAAGGAGGCGTCGGGTCGGCTCACAATCCGCGCGCTCGGCCGACGGTGCATGCCCGGCTGGACAGCTACGAGGCGGCGGGTCAGGGCTGGAACGCTCCGTCGCCCAGTGACCACTCGGCGATTGTCTCGTGGCGGACCTCCGCTCCCAGGGTGGAGCGGACCAGCCGCAACGTCTCCGCTGTCCATGTCGGCCCTTCGTAGGACCACAGGTCGGACAGCCGGCCGCCCATGTCGGTCGGCGTACGGGCGCGGGCCAGGGTCAGGTGCGCCTGAAAGGCGCGCTTCTCCATCGTGATCCCGCAGCGGCGGCCCGACGCAACGCACCGGTCGGCGAGCCGGGACAGCTCGTCGATGTCACCCGCAATAGCGGCCCAGAGCACCTTCGCCGCGTTCGGGCGTCGCGGGAAGCAACCGGCGCCCTTGATCTGCAACGACAGGGGCGCAGTACGGGTGGCGGCCCGCTCGAGCCGCTCGCGCAGATCCTCGGCGGTCTCCGGGCTGACCTCGCCGTAGAAGGCGGTCGTGATGTGCCATTGCGTGGCCGGCACCCATCGTAAGTCTGGTCCCTTGCGCCGCAGCGACCGCTCCAGGTCCGCGGCGGCGTTGTCCGGCGGGTCAACCGCCGCGAACAGTCGCATCCCGGCACCCTACGATCCTCACGGGGCGGCCTACGTGGAGTTCAGTTGTGTGGAAGCATCGGATGCGTGGAGCTTGCCGTGCATCTGCCCTTCGCGCAGTCGGGATTCTTGGCCGTCTCGGCCATTGGCCCTGTCCGGCGGGAGGATGATCGCGGGGGTCGGTCCGAGAATCCGTCCTTTCATCGAGAGGAAGATCGATGAAACGCTTCCGTTCACATGCCACGGTGCTGATCGTCATCGCGCTCGCGGTCATCGTGATCTTGCTCACGCACTCGATTCGGGTTCGGCTGGAGTGGGGAACCGGCGGGTTCATCCTGGGTCTTCTCGCAGGGGCGGTCGTGACAATCGATTCGCGCCACCACCGTAAGAAGGCTCAATCCCGAGCGCCGTCAATCGAGTAGCACGAGCGTTCAGCGAGGTCGTGTTAGCGCAGGGGTGCGTGCGGTCCGCCAGGGGTGCTCATCCGTTCCCGCACAACCTGTTCGGTCGTTGTTGCAACCTCGTCGTCGGCGAGCCGACGGTAGCCGTCGGCGGTGACCGAGGTGATGACGGGATAGATCCGTCGCGTCAGGTCAGGGCCGCCGGTCGCGCTGTCATCGTCGGCTGCGTCGTACAACGCGTGTAGGCAGGCCAGCACCGCATCTGCCTCGCTGAAATCGTCGCGATAGAGCTTCTTCAGCGAACCTCTGGCGAAGACGCTGCCCGAGCCGACCGAGTGGAAGCTGTGCTCCTCGTAGCGGCCACCAGTGACGTCGTAGGAGAAGATCCGGCCGGCCGTCGCGGGTGTCGCGGCCTCAAGGTCATAACCCGCGAGGAGCGGGACGGCCGCGAGGCCCTGCATGGCCATCGGGAGGTTGTTGCGGATCAGTAGCGAGAGTCGGTTGGCCTTACCTTCAAGGCTGAGCGTCGTGCCCTCGATCTTCTCGTAATGCTCGAGCTCGACCTGAAACAACCGGACCATCTCGATCGCCACGCCCACGGTGCCGGCGATGCCGACCGCGGAGAACTCGTCGGCCTGGAACACCTTCTCGAAGTCTCGCTGCGCGATGAAACTACCCATCGTTGCGCGCCGATCACCGGCAAGGATCACGCCGGTCGTGTGGGTGATCGCCACGATCGTCGTGCCGTGGGGGGCATCGACGACCGCCGATCCCGACGCTTGTGCGCGTCGGCCTGGTAACAAGTCAGGCGCGTGGCTGGACAGGAAGTCACTGAACGAGCTGTTTCCCGGCGTGAAGAACGCCGAGGGCAGCGTGGTGTTGTCGGAGAGGTCCACACGCTCAGCCTTTCATGCTTGAGACCGGTGGAAAACGGCCCCTGAATAGCGGTCGCTATGGTGAAGCCTCACGAATGCTGCGCAGGGGGGGGAGCGGTTCGTGCTGGCTCGAGTGCTCGCGATCTCCGTATTGGTCGTACTTGTCATTGCTGCGATCCCATTGGCGCGCCGCAACAAACGGGTTTTTAATGCGCACAACGACGAGATGCAGGCGTGGGCTCTTTCGCACGGCTGCACCTACGTCTTCGAGGACAACAGCCAGTACGACGGCTACTCGTTCTATCCGTTCGGACAAACCGATCGGCAGTACGCGCACCGGGTCGTCACCGGTAGTTATGCCGAGCGCATCATCGCGGTCTATGACTTCTACTTCGCCACGGGCGGTGGTGGCGGCCCGGCTGGCTCTGGCCCCTCGGACGTCTACTTCGCGATGCTTGTCATGCAACTGCCGAACCCGGTGCCGTGGCTGCACGTAACTGAGCGAAAGCACCTGCACCGACACGCCGCTGAGGACGCGGTCAGCACCGGCGACGAGGCCTTTGACAGTGTTTACGCGGTCTTCGCCAAGGATCAGGACTACGCGAAGTCCGCGATGTCAGCGACGGTCAGAGCCGGATTGCCCGCTCAGGCGCTGAGCGGCATGCACATCGTCGACGGCCGATTGTTCCTCTGGCAGGCCCGCCACAAGCATGACGTGGCCCTGATCGACGACCGGCTGCGCTTCGCGGCCACGGTGGCAGCCGAGCTCCCCGCCCCGCAGTAGCTCACGCTGTTTCGCCTGCTGAGTATCGGCCGGTGGCTGCCAGGCTCAGCCAGCGGCATCGCCGCCACGCCTCACTTCTTCGTCGAGGACACCGAGAAGCGGTCGATCTTGAACCGGTGCGCCACACCGTCCGTCGAGACGACCTCGTAGCCGAAACCGACCTGGCCGACGGTCGAACCCTTCGGGAGATACCCCTGGCTCGCCAAGTAGGACAGCCGCTGTTTGAGCGCGATCGTGCCGTGCGGCAGCGGCTTGTTCGGGACGTAAGCGAGGTAAGAGTGGTCACCGGTCGCATACAGCTTCCACGTGCGATGCGAGAAGTGCAGCCCACGTCTGACCACTGACCCGGACGGAACCTGGCGGTAGTTGTCGGTCCAGATCATCACCTCGGTCGAGTTGGTGTCGGCGACGCCGTTCATCCAGATGTCGTAGGCGCCGTCATAGATCCCAACGTGCGGCGATCGTGAGGCGAAGGTGGTGCGCAGCGACCTGAACGAGCTGAGCTTCGGCTCGTAGCCGGTCGTCCAGTTGTGATAGTCGCGGTGCACGTTCGGGTAGGTCTTGACCGCACCATCGCCGCTGTTGTTGTTCGCGGTCACGGTCACCGACCAGTTGCCGGGCGAGCAAACGCGCATGTGCTGAGTCACGGTGTAGTTGCTCGCATTCCACATGTCGCTGTCGGCGTAGTACTTGCCGAAGCCCTGACCCTCCCAGCCTGACGTCACGAAGCGCGGGTGCACACAGGCGCGTGCGGTGCCGGCAGCTTCGGCGCCCACCGTGCCGAAGCCGACCGCGACCGTGACAACAGCGAGCACGGGAAAGAGTCGTCTTACGAGGGGCAAATGTCTCATCGAGGGTCCTTGTCTGTGATGGATGTCAGCGGCGCCGTCTGTGGTGGATGTCGACGGCGCCCGGATCGGTCCTGTCGCGACTTAGCGCCCGCCCGACCTGCGACCGCCGGGCACGAGAATTTGCCAACATGTCCTGGTTCGCGGCAAAAGTCAAACCCGGAGCGCATCGCACTGAAGTCCTTGTGTTGCGCTCACGCCGCGCATGCACCGAGACCGCCGTATATTGCGGCGACCCCCACTCGAGGAGTCGTCGTGACCGTCAGCCAGCGCAACAGACGCCGTGTTCGCGTTGGATCGAACCTCGGTGTTGCACTAGTAGCTCTGGCTGGCTTGCTCGCGCTTTCGTCCGGTGCCTCGGCGCAGGCAACGTCGGACCGCTCCACCGCTGCCGCCAAAGCGCCGGCGTACGGCACGATCTGGGTCACAGCGGAGAGCACCCAGAGTTTGCTGGAGTTCGCCGCAGGCGCCAACGGCCAGGCGGCGCCGATCGCCGACATCAACGGCGCTGCGACGGAGCTGAACAATCCGGCCGGACTGGCCATCGACCACCACGGCCGGCTGTGGGTCGCGAACCTCTCCAACTCGAGCATCGAGGTGTTCGGTGCAGCTGCCACCGGCGACGTCAAGCCAGTGATCACGATCGCCGGCCCGAAGACCACGCTGAACGCACCGATCGGGATTGGATTGGCACAAAGCGGCGACGTATGGGTGGCTAACTCCGGGAGTAACACTCTCGCGGAGTTTGCTCCGGGAGCGCACGGCGATATCGCTCCGATTCGGACGATCGCTGGCAGCCATACCGGGCTGGCAAACCTCGTCGGGCTCGCGGTCAGCCCTGACGGCAAGCACGTCTGGGTCAGTGAGGAGCGACCGGCGAAGGCGACGGTGAGGCCCACGCTCGAAGAGTTCGCTGGGACAGCGCACGGCGATATCCGACCGTCGACGCAAATCAGCGGCAGCAAGACCCACCTCAACGACCCTTACGGAATCGTGGTTGGCGTGAACGGTGACGATCCCATCACCGATAATGCCAACACCGGCACACCCGCCATTCTAAAATTTGCGCCAGGTGCTCACGGCAATGCCGCTCCGAAGGTGATCAGCGGCTCCGAGACCGGGTTGAGTGAGCCCCGTCTGATCGCGATTGACGCGATCGGCGATGTCTGGGTCCCTAACGCGCTTAACGATCTGGTCTTCCGATTCAGCCCTTCTCAACATGGCAACATCAGCCCGTCGCCGTTGCTCTTCGGTGGCCCGACCATGTTGGACACACCCGGATCTGTTGCGGTGTTTCTGGCGCCGCCGAGTGCGCCTAGATCGCTTCACGCGCACGGCACGAAGAAGAAGCTGCGGCTGACCTGGTCACGACCGCACGTGACGGGCGGCGGAATTCTCGGCTACGACGTTCGCCGAGCCCACAAGAAGTCAGGCCCGTGGACGGTGGTCGCCACAACGACAAAGCTGTTCTACGCGAAGTCGCTTCCCCATAAGGGTTACTTCTACGACGTCGAGGCGTTCAACAACGCCGGATTCTCGGTCGCGACGCATGCGAGTCGGCCGAAGATCTGAGCCGCGTCCCACCCGGTCGCGCCCGCTCATGGGATGAGGGCGAGCTTGCCGCCCGGATGGCCACCCTTGAGTATCTTGAGCGCCTCGATGGCATCGGCTAGCGGGAACGTTCGGGCGATGGGCACGACGAGCCGTCCGTCGGCCGCAAGCCCGATCAATCGACTCCGGTTCTCATCCCGGTATGCCGCGCTCGCTGACATCGCCCCACCGATCACGGTGAAGCCGTCGGACGCGGCTCGGTCGCGGCTTGCGATCGTGACGATCCGAGACCGGTCCTTGACGAGTGCCAAAGAGACGTCGATGGCTTCGTCGGTGCCGATGGTGTCGAGCGCGGCGGCGTACCCATCGGGCGCCAGGTCACGCAGTCGCTGCTCAAGGCCATCGCCGTACGTGACGGGCTCGCCGCCGAATGTTCGGACTGTGTCGAAACTGCCCGGACTTGCGGTGCCGATCACCCGTGCGCCCAACAGCCGTGCCTGCTGCAGCACACTGACTCCGACCGCGCCCGATGCACCGTGCACGACGATCGTCTCGCCGTCGGCAACTCGCGTGACGGAGAGCATCTCAGCTGCGGTCGTGCCCGCCAGAAGTAGGTTTGCCGCCGCCGGATGGCTCATCGAACTAGGCTTCGCGAAGACATCCTTAGCGGGCACGGTGAGTGCCGACGCGTAGCCGCCGGACACCCGGAACGCGAGCACTTCGTCGCCTACTGCTCCACCACCGGACGCAGTCTGGGTGCCCGGGCCCATCGCCGCGATCACCCCCGAGACCTCGTACCCGATCGGGATCGGCAGCGTCGACCGGTCTCCGGCACGTGCGATGTACTTGAAGTCGGCCGGATTCATACCTGCGGCGTGGACCGTGATCGTCACCTCACCTACCCCGGGCGCCGGCACGTCGAACTCCTGCAGGTCGAGCACGTCCAAGTCGCCAAAGTCCGTGGCCACCCAATGCATCGCCATCCGTTTGTCCTCTCCTCAGGTCTCCGACTGGGAAGGTGTGGTTCTGCAGGCGATTGCATTCCCGAGCTGCCAGCATCCACTCGGCCAATGCCGTCGCAGGGAAGCCTAGGCGAAGCTCAACGGCCCTGTATCGGTCTTAACCCTGCTGAGGATTTGCAGAAGACGGAAGGCTGGGTCGCTCGTGGCCCGGCTGTTCACGCGTGCATGATTGATGAGTTGCTGGATGTGGTCGCCGTAGCCTTCGTTCATCACGAAATCGAGGCGCTTGCCTCTGGACGTGAACTCCTCAGCCATCGCCTCGAATGCGGCGGTCACGGCGCCCCTCGGGACACGAGGGCTCCAAATGGCGAAATGATGGTTGTCGTCGGGGAATCGATCTTCGGCGAATGCCTGCGCGCGCAGGAGTTTGCTCCTTACCTTGTCGACGGTGGCTCGGTTGCCGCCGTAGCTCATTCCCTCGATGTGGGTCGTGACCTCGGCGAAGTAGATGTTGCGGCGCGGCTTGCCGAGGCGGATCCCGATGACATCCACCTCGCCTTGGCCTTCGGGCAGGTAGGTGTTGAACAGAACGAACTCGCAGTTCTCGACGTATCGCAAGTAGGCGCCTACAAGGCTCTCCCCGATGTCCTCGGTCATACGGCTCCCTGCTTGCAGGCGTCAGTCGGTCACCGGAGCCTACGACTGGGCGCCGGCCGAACTATGTGACGAAGACTCCTCCTACCACGTCTGTTCGCTGGCACGGATCAGCATTTCGTTGATGGCGACCCGGCGGTCACGCGTCACGATGTAGGCGATGCTGTCGGCGATGTCATCGGGATGCAGGGCCTCGACGCCGGCAACCTGCTCGCGTGCCGCCTCACGGATGTCGTCGCTGAGATGGTTCACGAGTTCGGTGTCGACGAGACCGGGTTCGACCACGCTGACCCGCACGCGATGGGCGAGCATTTCCTGGCGGGTTGCTTCGGCGAACGCATTCAGGCCGAACTTCGTCAGGTTGTAGACGCTGCTGCCCGGTCGCGCGACGCGGCCGGCCGTGGAGCTCACGTTCACGACGTCGGCGATCCGGCGAGGAGATGTTGCCGCGGCGTCGACCAGGTACGGCAGCGCCGCGTGCGTGAGGTGGAGCAATGCGGTGACGTTGAGCGCGATCATCCGGTCCCACTCGTCGGTGCTGACGCTCAACGCCGGTCCGAGCAGCATCACGCCGGCGTTGTTCACCAGCGTGTCCAGACGGCCGAGGCGCTCGACCGTCTGCCGCACTGCCTCTTCGGCCTGGCCGGGCTCGGTGATGTCGATCGGCATGACATGGGCCGATCCGCCGGCCTGCCAGATGTCATCTGCGAGCTGATCGAGGCGTTCTCGCCGGCGAGCGACCAAAGCGACCGAGGCGCCTTCAGCGGCAACTCGACGCGCAGTCGCGGCGCCGATGCCGCTGCTTGCGCCTGTCACCAGTGCGCCCGTCCCGCTTAGCGGAAGATCACCAAGCGTTGCCGTACGAAGTTCCTGGCTGTGCTCCTCAGTCATCTGCCGATCCATTCCCGTCGGGTGCGTCGGTGTCAATAGTCATCGCACCTGCGCTGCACCGTGACCGGGGGTGCACCTGGCAGGTCCCTGGTTGACCTTCGTCGCGCGGGACCGGAGCGAGTTTGGTGTTCAGAATCCTGGTAAGGGTGAAGGGATGAACCAATCGCCCGTCATCGTGGTCAGCGGAGCAGGTGGAGGCATCGGACGCGCGGTCGCGCGCCGGCTGGTCTCCGATGGCTTCGTCGTCGTCGCCGTCGGTCGGCGAACCGAGCCGCTGCAGCAATTGGCCCGGGACTTCGGCGATCAGATCGATCCAATCGCGGCCGACGTGGCTCACCCCGAGGGAGCGAGTGCGGTTGCGCGCCACGTCGACGCCGCCGGCTATCGCTGTGATGGCGTTGTGGCTGCGGCGGGCGGCCTCTCACCGGCCGGCACGGACGAGGACCGTCTGCGTTCGACGCAGCAGAGTTGGCAGGCGTCGTTCGAGTCGAACGTCCTGACCGCGGTGCTGCTCGTCGAGGCGCTGCGCGAGGCGCTCGAGCGCGATAGCGGTCGGGCCGTCCTGCTGTCGTCGGTCGCGGCGTTGCGAGGCAGTGGCGGCGGATCGTACGGTGCGATGAAGTCGGCACTTCACGCCTGGATGTACGACCTGGCGGTAGCACTCGGCAAGACCGGCGGCACCGCGAATGTGGTCGCGCCCGGCTTTGTCCCGGACACCGAGTTTTGGGTGGGTCGGCTCACCGACGAATCGCGGCAAGAGCGTGCTGCCCAGACGCTGGTCGGCCGGGAGGGTTCGCCAGATGAGGTCGCCTCGCTCATCGCCTGGTTGTTAGGCAAGGACGGTGGCTGGGTCACCGGCCAAATCCTGTCGCCGAACGGCGGAGTCGTGCTTGGCCGCTAGACATCCGATGAGGGTGTGGCATGGTCGTTGACGGGCCCGCTGCACCGCAGCAGGATCAAGGGCTCGAACCTGCCGCCACAGCCGAAGAGAGACTGCCGATGACCGTCATTCGCGCCGCGATCACCCAGGTCGCCTGGACCGGCGACAAGGAGTCGATGATCGCGCGACATGAGAAGTTGACGCGCGACGCCGCCGGCGACGGGGCACAAGTCATCGGATACCAGGAGCTGTTCTACGGGCCCTATTTTGGCATCGTGCAGGACCAGAAGTACTACTCCTACGTCGAGTCGATTCCCGGTCCGACCGTCGAGCGGTTTCAGGCGCTCGCCAAGGAGCTCGGCATCGTCATCGATTCTGCCGATCTATGAGGTCGAGAACGAGGGTGAGTATTACAACACCGCCGCGGTGATCGACGCCGACGGCAGTCTGCTCGGCAAATACCGCAAACACCACCTCCCACACCTGCCGCAGTTCTGGGAGAAGTTCTACTTCCGGCCAGGCAACGTCGGCTACCCGGTGTTCCACACCGCGGTCGGGCGGGTCGGTGTCTATATCTGTTATGACCGGCATTTCCCCGAAGGCTGGCGCGAGCTCGGCCTCAACAACGCCCAGCTGGTCTTCAACCCGTCCGCGACCAAGCCCGGCCTGTCCAACCGGCTCTGGGAGCTCGAGCAGCCAGCCGCCGCGGCGGCCAACCAGTACTTCATCGCCGCCAACAACCGGATCGGGATCGAGACCGAGGAGTTCGGCGAGGACGCGGTTCGTTTCTACGGGTCGAGTTACTTCGTCGATCCCCGCGGCAACTACGTGGGCGACGTCGCCTCGACCGACACCGAAGAGATCGTGATTCGCGACCTCGACTTCGAGGAGATCACCAAGACTCGCAACGACTGGCAGTTCTATCGTGATCGCCGGCCAGAGTCGTACGTGAAGACCACACAGCCGTGACCACTCTCATCAGCGGCGGCACTGTCGTCAGCTCCACCGGCTCCTCGAAGCAGGACGTGCTGATCGACGGCGAGTCGATCGTCGCGCTGCTCGCGCCAGGGTCAACCGTGCTCGGCGACGTCGCCAGCTCGGCCGACGCCGTGATTGACGCCACCGGGAAGTACGTGATCCCGGGTGGCATCGACGGTCACACCCATATGGAGATGCCGTTCGGCGGCACCTTTGCCTCGGACACGTTCGAGACCGGGACCCGCGCCGCCGCGTGGGGAGGCACCACGACGATCGTCGACTTCGTGGTGCAGACCCACGGGCAGCGGGTGCTCGACCAGCTTGCGCTGTGGCATGAGAAGGCAGGCGGCAACTGCGCCGTCGACTACGCCTTCCACCAGATCATCGGCGAAGTCGATGACGACTCGCTCAAGGCGATGGACGCGCTCATCGACGAGGGCGTCACCAGCTTCAAGTTGTTCATGGCCTACCCGGGTGTCTTCCTCTCAGACGATGGCCAGATCGTCCGGGCGATGCAGACGGCGGCCGGCAACGGCGGCCTGATCATGATGCACGCCGAGAATGGCTCGGCGATCGACGTGCTGGTGCAGCAAGCGCTGGCGCGCGGCGAGACCGCGCCGTACTACCACGGCGTCACCCGGCCGTGGCAGACCGAACAGGAGGCCACGCACCGCGCAGTGATGCTGGCGAACATGACCGGTGCGCCGCTCTATGTCGTCCACGTCTCCGCCAAGCAGGCGTTGGCGCGCATCGCTGAGGCTCGCAACGCTGGGCAGAACGTGTTCGGCGAGACCTGCCCGCAATACCTGTACCTCTCCCTCGAGGAGCAGCTCGGTGCGCCCGGATTTGAGGGCGCCAAGTGGGTGTGCTCGACACCGCTACGTGCCCGCGCCGAAGGACATCAAGACGAGTTGTGGCGCTACATCCGTACCGGTGACGTCACGACGGTCTCGACCGACCACTGCCCGTTCTGCATGAAGGACCAGAAGGAGATGGGCATCGGCAACTTCGCCAAGATTCCCAACGGCATCGGCTCGGTCGAGCATCGGATGGACCTGCTCTACCAGGGCGTTGTCGACGGTCGTATCTCCGTAGAGCGGTGGGTCGACGTGTGCTGCACGACGCCGGCGCGGATGTTCGGCCTCTACGGGAAGAAGGGCGTCATCGCCCCAGGCGCCGATGCCGACATCGTCGTCTACGACCCCGCCGGGCACACCAGCATCGGGATCGGCGAGGGTCGCACTCACCACATGAACATGGACTACTCCGCATGGGAGGGCTACGAGATCGACGGTCACGTCGATCTCGTCATGTCCCGCGGGCGAGTCCTCATCGATCGTGGCGAATATCTGGGTGAGAAGTCTCACGGTCAGTTCGTGAAGCGCGGCCTGTCGCAGAATCTGGTGTGACGATGGACTTCGGCGTAGTCCTGCAGACCGATCCACCCGCGTGGCGCGTTGTCGAGCTGTCGCGGCAAGCCGAGCAGCTCGGGTTCACCAACGTCTGGACGTTCGACTCGCATCTGCTGTGGCAGGAGCCGTTCGTTATCTACAGCCAGATCCTGTCCGCGACGCATCGCGTCACGGTGGGGCCTATGGTCACCAATCCGGCGACTCGCGACTGGACGGTGACCGCGTCGCTGTTCGCCACTCTCAACGACATGTTCGGCAACCGCACCGTCTGCGGCATCGGCCGCGGCGACTCCGCGGTGCGCGTCATCAACGGCTCGCCCGTCACCCTTGCAACGCTGCGTGAGTCGATCGCTGTCATCCGTGCGTTGGCGAATGGCGAGCAGGCGACGTACAAGGGAAGCCTGTTGCGGTTCCCCTGGAGTGTCGGCTCGCGGCTGCCGATCTGGGTGGCGGCGTACGGGCCGAAGGCGCTCGCGCTCGCGGGTGAGGTCGCCGACGGGTTCATCCTGCAGCTCGCCGATCCGGACATCACGGCCTGGTCGATTGCCGCGGTCCGCAAGGCTGCTGAGGAAGCCGGGCGGGACCCCGCAGCTGTGACGATGTGTGTCGCGGCGCCGGCGTACGTCACCGACGGCTCGGCGGCTCACCTCGAGCACGCCCGCGACCAGTGCCGCTGGTTCGGCGGAATGGTCGGCAATCACGTCGCAGACATCGTTGCGCGTTATGGCGCTGACGGCGCCGCTGTCCCGAAAGCACTGTCCGACTACATCGCCGGCCGGCAGGGTTATGACTACAACTCGCACGGTAAGGCGGGCAACACGCATACCGACTTCGTGCCGGACGAGGTGATCGACCGGTTCTGCCTGCTCGGCCCGGTCGAGGCTCAGGTCGAGCGGCTTAACGAGCTGCGTGACCTGGGAGTCGATCAGTTCGCGGTCTACCTGCAGCACGACGCGAAGGACGCGACACTGACCGCGTACGGCAACCGAGTCATCCCCACCGTCAACACGCCGATCGCGGCAAAGGCCTAGAGCGACGTCCGATTCCGCGCCCGCATCATGACTGTGAACCGTTGCGTACCGCCCGCGGTACGCAACAGTTCACAGATCGGGGACGGGTCCTAGCCAGGTACCTGCAGGCGCGTGATGACGTCGGCGCGCAGACCTCGAGTCGTGCGAACGCCTCCTTGCGCGCGGCATCGAGCCCGTCGAGTCCGGGCGGCTCGGTGGTGACCTCGAGGTAGGCCTTCAGCTTTGGCTCGGTGCCGCTCGGACGCAGCACGACTCGGCCGTGACCACCCAGTCGCACCACCAAGGCATCGGTCGGCGGGAGCCCATCGTGGCCCGCGGCCAGATCGATGACCTCGCTGACCGCGACGCCGCCGAGCTCGGTCGGCGGGTTGTTCCGCCACCGGGCGACGACGGTGGCGAGCGCCGCCATCCCGTCTCGGCCCTCAGCGCGATGAGACAGCTGGGCAGTGAGGTGCACACCCAGGCGGGCGAACAGCGCGTCGAGAAGATCGAGCAAGCTGCCGCCGGCTGCCTTGGCTTCTGCTGCCATCTCTGCAACGACGAGAGCCGCACTCATCCCGTCCTTGTCGGCGACGATGTCGCCGATTGTGTAACCGAGCGCTTCCTCGTAACCGAAGATCAGATGGTGACCGGGCTGTTGCTGTGCCGCCCGCGCGATCCACTTGAAGCCGGTCAGTGTCTCCTGGTACGCAACGCCTGCCTCGGCTGCAAGCTTGGACAGCATCGAGGACGACACGACTGTGGTGGCGACGAGGCGGCCGGGTCCGCTGGTGACCGCCAACCGGCGGTCGGCGATGAGGATGCCGAGTTCGTCGCCGGTGAAAGCGCGCCACTCGCCGTCGCGGCCCGGGACCGCAACCGCGAGGCGATCGGCGTCGGGGTCGTTCGCAATGACGATGTCTGCGTCGGTTTCGCGCGCCAAAGCAATCGCGAGATCCAGCGCGCCGGGCTCTTCGGGATTGGGGAAGGGAAGGGTCGGGAAATCGGGGTCCGGCTCGGCCTGTGCCACCACGATGTGGGGTGGGTCGAAGCCGGCGGCAGTGAGCAAGCCGGGCGTGACTGACCCGCCGACGCCGTGCATCGCCGTGTAGACCGATCGCAACGTCCTCGCGCCCCGTGGATCCAGCAAGTCGAGCACCGCGCGGGAGTACGCGGCGAGTGTGTCGTCATCGATAACTGTCTCGGCGCCGATCGGCACCACACGGTCCGGGACGGGATCGCCTTGTGCCGCGGCGGCGATCTCCGCGTCGTCAGGCGGAATGATCTGCGAGCCGTCGCCGGAGTAGACCTTGTAGCCGTTGTCCGGCGCCGGATTGTGACTTGCGGTCACCACTACTCCGGCGGCTGCACTCAGCCGGCGGACTGCGAATGCCGTGATTGGTGTCGGTAGCGGACGCGACAACACGTGCGTCGCCACCCCGAAGGTCCGCAGCACGTTGACGACGTCAGCGGCGAAGGTGGCGGAGCCGTGCCGGGCGTCGCGCCCGACGACCACGCCGGCCGCAACTGCCGCTGGGCCCCGGCCGACGACCCAGCGTGCAACGCCCGCGGTCGTGCGTCGCACGACGGCGCGATTCATCCGCGCCGGCCCGGCCCCGAGCGGCGCCCGGAGCCCGGCGGTCCCAAAGTGCAGCGGGGCGGCGAAGCGGTCCTCGATCGCGGCGGTGTCGTCCGCCGCAAGCAGGTCGGCGAGCTCCGCCCGGGTGGCCGGGTCGGGGTCGGCGGCTAGCCATGCCTCGGCTTCAGCGCGCAACTGTACCGGGCGTCGGTCATCGTCACGCTCACAGTTCGGCGATCACGCCGGCGATGAGGCGGGCCAGCCCGGGCGCCGCGGCGGCGCCGGCAGCTAAGACCTCTTCATGACCAACCGGCTCACCGGACACGCCGGCAGCGGCATTCGTGACCAGTGATAGCCCGAGCACCTCTGCGGCGAGATGGCGCGCAGCAATGGCCTCCAGGACCGTCGACATGCCGACCAGATCTGCGCCAGCCGACCGAAAGCAAGGCGATCTCGGCCGGTGTTTCGTAGTGCGGTCCCGGTAGCGCGGCGTACACGCCTTCGGATAGTCCGGAGTCGAGCCGTCGTGCCAACGATCGCGAGCCGCGGTGACCAGCAGTCGCTGAGGTCTACAAACCGAGGGGCGTACCCGGGTGGTGGCGGCGGCCCGCTCAGCGGCGAGACTCCAGTGAGGTTGAGGTGATCGCGGATGATGACGGTCTGGCCGACGCGGTATGCGGGATCAATGCCGCCCGCCGCATTGGTCAGGACGACAACCGAGGCGCCGGCCGCGACAGCCATGCGAACCGGGTGGACCACCTCAGCTGCGGACCGACCCTCGTAGAGGTGCACGCGTCCGACCAGCACCAGGACTCGCCGCCCGGCAATGTCGACCGATCGCACCCGGCCCTGGTGACCGGCGACCGTGGGTGGCACGAAGCCCGGGAGGTCGGCGGTGGCCAACTCAATCGCGTCGGAGCCGATCCCGTCCGCCGCATCTTGCCAACCGGAGCCCAGGACAACGGCAGCGTCGTGATGCGCCACGCCGGTGCGCTTGGCTAGCTCGGTGGCGGCAAACTCGGCGGCGGCGAATGGGTCGATATCGGTGCCGGTCACGGCTTGCGACGCTATCGCAGGCAAGCGGGAATCGAGGGCGGCCGAAGTTCACGAAACCGTGACCTGGCGTGCTGGCGCCAGGGGTGTATGGTCACGCACCAGCCACAAGGACGTGGCTGCTGGTCGTTGCTGCGCCCGGGCCTGACCAGGAATGTTGCGGCCGGACACGGCTCGCAGGGACAAACGGGCCTTGAAAGGGGAACTGGTGGCTCCGAAGTTGAACGCTCTCGGTAGTGCAGGCGGCTGGCGGGGCCGGAGGTCCGCGACGGCTGGTCTGATGGTCACATTCGCACTTCTGGCGGCCGCATGTGGGGGGACATCGACCGGCAACACCCCGTCATCCGGCAACAGCAGCAGCCCAGCAGCCCCACCCAGCTCGAGTGCTCCCGCCTCGAACAAGTTCCTCGCGTGTGAGGTCACCGACACCGGTGGCATCAACGACCGCTCGTTCAATGCTTCTGCCTACGAGGGTCTGAAGGTCGCAGCAAAGTCCGTGCCTGGCCTGACCTACACCTACCTGCAGTCCAACTCGACGAGTGACTACACCCCGAACATCAACACGCTGATCGGCCGTCACTGCGGCATCATCATCACGGTCGGTTTCGACATGGCGGCGCGACGCAGAAGGCGGCAAAGGCCAATCCGAGCCAGAAGTTCGCGATTGTCGACTTCGAGTACACCCCGAAGATCAAGAACGTGAAGGCGCTCAGCTATGAGACCAACCAGGACGGCTTCCTCGGTGGCTACCTCGCCGCCGCGATGAGCAAGTCCGGCAAGGTTGGAACCTTCGGTGGACAGAACATCCCGACTGTCACGATCTACATGGATGGCTGGGTCGCGGGTGTCCGCTACTACAACAAGACGAACAACGCGCACGTGACTGCTCTTGGTTGGACACCGAAGCCAGGCCGGGCCAAGAACAGCCTTGCCGGCAACGGCCTGTTCACGAACGACTTCACCAACCAGGCGCTCGGCAAGACGGATGCGCAGACACTCATGGCTCAGGGCGCCGACGTCATCTTCCCGGTTGCTGGTTCGGTCGGTCTCGGTGCGGCTGCGGCCGTCAAGCAGGCTGGCGGCACCAACTACATGGAGTGGGTCGACACCGACGGTTGCATTTCCGCCCCGCAGTACTGCTCGCTGTTCATCACCAGCGTCAACAAGGGCATCGCGACGTCAGTCAGTGACGCGGTCGAGGCCGCCGCCAACAACACCTTCAAGGGCGGCACGTACGTCGGGACCCTCGCCAACGGTGGAGTCGGGCTCGCCCCGTTCCACGACTTCGCCGGCAAGATCCCGGCCAAGGTGAAGTCAGCGCTGGCGACGATCAAGTCGGGTATCGAGTCCGGGAAGATCTCGGTCGACCCGAATTCCTACCCGGCGAACTGATCGGCTGTAGGCACGCCCGACCGGTGATGGGAGACGTCCTGACACCGGTCGGGAGGCGCTATGAAGCTTGAACTGGTTGGCATCACCAAGCGCTTCGGCGCATTGGTGGCCAACAACGGCATCGATCTGACCGTCGAACCTGGTGAGATCCATTGCTTGCTCGGCGAGAACGGTGCGGGCAAGAGCACTCTCATGAATGTGCTGTTTGGCCTGCTGCACGCCGATTCGGGTGAGATCCGCATCGACGGGAAGCCGGTCAACTTCGTCGACCCGGGCGACGCGATCGCGCAGGGGATCGGCATGGTGCATCAGCACTTCATGCTGGTACCGGTGTTCTCGGTTGCGGAGAACGTGGTCCTCGGTTTCGAGCCCACTCGCGCGTTCGGATTCCTGGATCATAAGGCAGCGACGGCCGAGATTCGGCGGCTGTCCGGCGAGTTCGGGCTCGAGGTCGATCCCGACGCCATCGTCGAGGATCTGCCCGTCGGTTTGCAGCAGCGGGTCGAGATCCTCAAGGCCCTGTTGCGTGATGTGAGTTTGCTCATCCTTGACGAGCCGACTGCCGTCCTGACGCCGCAGGAGACTGAGGCGCTGTTCACGATCATGCGGTCGCTGGCCGACTCGGGCCGCTCGATCCTGTTCATCACGCACAAGCTCAAGGAGGTCCTGGCGGTCGCCGACCGGATCACTGTCGTTCGCCAGGGTCGGGTGATTGGCACGACGACCCCCGCGGAGTCTGACGAGGAAGACCTGGCGACGATGATGGTCGGCCGCAACGTGGATCTCGTCGTCCGTAAGAATCAGGCGCACCCAGGCGAGACCGTGCTCGACCTTGCCGGCCTGACGTTGGCGGACGACCGCGGCGTGACCACGGTCGATCATGTTGATCTGGCAGTGCGTGCTGGCGAGGTCGTCGCGCTCGCCGGCGTTCAAGGCAATGGTCAGACGGAGTTGGCTGAAGCGCTTCTCGGCTTGCATCAGGTGCGCAGCGGGACGATTCACCTCGATGGCAAGGACATCACCGGCGTCACCCCGCGCCAAGCGCTCAGCGCCGGCATCGCCTATATCCCGGAGGACCGTCAGCTCGAGGGCCTGGTGCTCAACATGTCGATCGCGGACAACCTTGTGCTCGATCTGCACAACCAACCGCCGTACGCCCGCCATGGCGCGAGAAATCTCACCGAAGTACACAACAGTGCAGAGCGCAAGCTCACCGAGTTCGACATCAGGGCGACCTCGGTGGACACAACTGTCGGGACGCTTTCAGGAGGCAATCAGCAGAAGGTGGTCGCGGCCCGCGAGCTGTCCCGTCCGGTGCGGCTGCTGGTCGCCGCACAGCCGACGCGCGGGCTTGACGTGGGCTCGATCGAGTACGTGCACCGCAGGATCATCGAGGAACGGGACCGCGGCACTGCGGTCTTGCTCATCTCCTCGGAGCTCGATGAGATCCTGGCGCTCGCGGATCGGGTCGCTGTCATGTTCCGTGGCGCGGTGGTAGGTATCGTGCCGCCGACTGCGGGGCGTGAGCAGATCGGCCTCATGATGGCTGGCGCTGACAAACCAGCTGATGCTGATCCGGGCGATGTGCCCGACGTCCCGGGGGAGAGCTCACCGACATGAGTGCACTGTGAGTGTCACGCCGCCCGAGCCGCCAACTGAGCCGCCAACGGGTAGCGAGCCCACGCCGGATGCCGAGCAGGCAGCGGGCGAGCCAACCGCAACCGAGCCGAACCGCAACCGAGCGCTCGGATCAGGCGCCGTGGTGGTCCAGGGCCTCCCACCATCTGGTGGAAGCCAACGTCGCGGTCGTCACCTTCCTCGCCGTCCTTTGTGGACTGATCTTCGGTGCGGTGCTCATCATCGTGACCACGCCAGTCACATTGCACGCGTGGGGAAACCTCGGCTCGCATCCTTGGCATGCCTTCTCGCAGAGCTTCTCGACGGTAGGAACTGCGTACGGTGATCTGTTCACCGGATCGATTTTCAGCCCGTCATCGCTGAGCCATGCGGTGTCGAGCGGTCATGGTTGGACCACGCTGTTCACGCCGATCTCGGAGACCCTGGTCTCCGCAACTCCGTTGATCCTCGCCGGCACCGGGGTTGCACTGGGCTTCTCGACGGGCGTGTTCAACATCGGCGGGCAGGGTCAGCTCATCGCGGGCGCGATCGCTGCAACGTATGTCGGCTTCGGGGTGCACCTGCCGCTGCCGTTGCACGTGCCGCTCGTGATCCTCGCCGGAGCCGCGGGAGGTGCCGTCGCCGGCTTTATCCCCGGCATCTTGAAGGCCCGCACCGGCGCGCACGAAGTGATCGTCACGATCATGCTCAACTACATTTTCCTCGACCTGCTCGACTACCTGCTCACCACGAAACCGCTGCAACAGCCAGGACAAAGCAACTCGATCTCGCAGACCATTCCGTCCTCGGCCACCTTGCCGCATCTGTTCGGTGCGAACCTCCGCGTCAACTTCGGGCTCATCGTCGCCCTCGCGGTTGCCGCAGGAATGTCGTGGTTCATGCGCCGAAGCACGTTGGGCTTCACCTTCCGGGTGATCGGGTCAAACCCTGACGCCGGCCGCACCGCAGGGATGGACGCCCGGCGTGCAACTGTGCTGGTGCTCACGCTGTCGGGGGCGCTGGTCGGACTTGCCGGCATGTCGACGCTCGCCGGCACTGACTTCTTCCTCTCGAGCGGGTATGGCGGCGCGGTCGGTTTCAACGCCATCACGGTCGCCCTGCTCGGTCGCAACAAGCCGATCGGGGTGGTGCTCGGCTCGCTGCTGTTCGCGGCGCTCAATACTGGCGGCCGCTATATGCAAGCGGCGACGGGAATCCCGCTCGACCTCACTACCGTCATCCAAGCCGTGATCGTGTTCTTTGTGGCGACGCCCGCCCTCATCCGCGAGATCTTCCGGCTTCGTGAAGCGGGCGCCGGCAAGATCCTGCTGTTCACCAAGGGGTGGGCGGGATGAGCGAGATCACCGTCGCGACCCGGCCAGGCCTTGCCGCGCCGGAGGCACGGCTCGTGTCGATCGGCCGCCTTCGTGGGATGGGCTGCTTCCTGGTCGTACTCGCGGTGGTCTGCTTGTTCGGCTTCGGCCTCGGGGTTGCCAGTGGAGTGCATGCCACGTTCTTGTTGACCAGCCCGCCGGCGGTCAAGGTGTCGCCGTTGGTGATGCCGGTTCGGGCGTGGAGCATCGCGTTGGCGGTCGTGTGCGCGGTGCTCGGTACGTGGCTGCTTGCTGCGCCTCCTCGCCGCGGCAACTACATGATTTTCGGCGTCGGCGTCGTTGCTTTCGTCTGGGCGTTCTTGGTGTGGGCCGCGCGGGGTGGCTCGCTCGACTTCGTCCAACTCCTCGCTGGCACACTCGTGTCGGCCACGCCGTTGGTTTATGGCGCGCTCTCGGGCGTCATGTGCGAGCGGTCGGGTGTGGTGAACATCGCCATCGAGGGGCAGTTCCTCGCTGGTGCCTTCCTCGGGGCGATGATCGGCAGCGCATCGCACAACCTCTGGCTCGGCGTGCTGGCCGGCGCTGCGTCAGGAGCGCTGTTCGGCGCCTTGCTCGCGTTCCTGACGCTGCGCTATGGCGCCGATCAGATCATCGTCGGTGTGGTCATCGTGGCCTTCTGCACCGGGCTGACCAACTACCTCACGGCCCAGGTCCTCACCCCGGACCAGACCACACTTAACAGCCCGAACACCTTCAACCCGATCGCGTTGCCGTTGCTGTCAAAGATCCCGATCCTCGGGCCCGTCATTTTTGACCAGAATGTGTTTGTCTATGGTGCGGCGATCCTGCTCGTCGTCGTGCACGTTGCGCTTTTCTACACCCGATGGGGTCTGCGGGTGCGAGCGGTCGGCGAGCATCCACGGGCCGCCGCCACTGTCGGCATTCACGTCATTTCGGTGCGCTACCGCAACGTCATCCTCGGTGGCGTGATCGCCGGGATCGGCGGCGCATCGTTCACAATTGGTTCGATAGGTGAGTTCTCCTCGAACATGACCGCCGGCCTCGGTTACGTCGCGCTTGCGGCCATGATCTTCGGACGGTGGCGGCCATTCGGTGCGCTCAGCGCCGCGTTGCTGTTCGGCTTTGCGGTGTCGTTGCAGAGTTTCCTCGCCGTGCTCAACGTCGGGATCCCGTCGCCGATCCTGTCGACGGCACCGTACGTCATCACTATCGCGGTGGTCTCCGGTCTGGTTGGCCGTGTCCGGCCGCCTGCAGCTGACGGCGTTCCATACGTCGCCGGGTGATGACTGAGGGCAGGTAGAGTCCCCGGCCATGGAAACTGCGGAATCGGCGGTCGACTGGGACGAGCTTCGTCGGGCAGCAGTCGAGACGGCCGCGCGAGGCTATGCGCCGTACTCGCGACTGCATGTCGGCGCTGCGGGTCTCACCGACACCGGTGAGATCGTCGTTGGTTGCAACGTCGAGAATGCGTCGTACGGCCTGACGCTGTGCGCAGAGTGCGGCCTGGTGTCGGCGCTGTCCGCCAGCGGCGGCAACAAGCTGTTGGCCGTCAGTGTCGTTGCCGGTGACGGCAAGCCGCTCGCTCCATGTGGTCGCTGCCGCCAACTGCTGCTCGAACGGGGCGGGCCCGCGTTGCTCATCGACGCCGGCCCTGGTCTGCCGCCGCACCGGATGGCGGAGCTGCTCCCCGGTGCCTTCGACGGCGACGATCTCGCGGCGCGGCGGGAGTCGTGACTGCGAGCTTTGACGCGATCGATGTCATTCGCACTAAGCGTGACGGCGGCGAGCTCTCCGACCCGCAGATCGACTGGGTGATCGCGGCGTACGACGCCGGTGAGGTCGCCGACGAGGCAATGTCGGCGCTGTTGATGGCGATCTGCTGGCGTGGCCTGTCGCCGCGTGAGCTCTCGCGGTGGACGGCGGCGATGATCGCGTCGGGCGATCGGCTCGACCTCTCCGGGCTGTCCCGGCCAACGGCCGACAAACACTCCACCGGCGGCGTCGGGGACAAGGTCTCGCTGGTTCTGGCGCCGCTGGTCGCTGCCTGCGGCGTTGCCGTTCCGCAGCTGTCAGGGCGCGGCCTCGGGCACACCGGCGGCACGCTCGACAAGCTCGAGTCGATCCCCGGGTGGCGGGCCGCGTTGAGTGTCGAGGAGATGTACGCCCAGCTGGAGGATGTCGGTGCGGTGATCTGCGCGGCCGGCGCTGGCCTGGCGCCCGCCGATCGCAAGCTCTACGCGCTTCGTGATGTCACCGGCACCGTGGAGTCGATTCCGCTGATCGCCGCCTCAATCATGTCGAAGAAGATCGCCGAGGGCACGTCGGCATTGGTGCTCGACGTCAAGGTCGGGACCGGGGCATTCATGCCCGACCTGTTGCAGGCAAGAGAGCTCGCGGAAACCATGGTCGGTCTTGGCCGTGATCACGGCGTGGCGGTGACCGCGTTGCTGACCGCCATGGACATCCCGCTCGGGCGCACGGTAGGCAATGCCATCGAAGTCACTGAGGCGGTCGAGACCCTTGGCGGAGGTGGTCCGGCCGACCTGCGCGAAGTCACGCTCGCGCTTGCCGAGGCGATGCTTGCGGCCGCCGGTGTCGACGCCGACCCCGCCGCTGCCCTCGCGGACGGGTCGGCGCTCGCAGTCTGGGAGCGAATGATCGCCGCCCAGGGCGGCGACCCACATGCGCAACTGCCAACCGCGGCGCACGTCGAGACCGTTGTGGCAGATCGCAGCGGTGTCGTGTCGCGCCTAGATGCTCGAGGTATCGGCGTCGCCGCCTGGCGCCTTGGTGCGGGCCGCGCGCGCAAGGAGGACGCCGTCGACTTTGGCGCCGGAGTCATCTGCCGGGTGCGACCCGGCGATGAGGTCGTCGCGGGAGACGTGCTGCTCGAGCTGCTCACCGACGACCCCGACCGGTTTGGCCGGGCCCGCGAGAGCCTCGAGGGTGCAGTTGTCGTCGCCGACGTCGCGCCCATCGTTGGTCCGCTCGTGCTTGATCGGGTGGGCTGAGTCGGCACCGATCGACACCGCGTCACGCGGTAACGTGCCCTATGTCCCCGCTCGACATCACACTGATAACCGCTGCCCCGAAAGTCCTGCTGCATGACCATCTTGATGGCGGCCTGCGGCCTGCGACCATCGTCGAGCTTGCTGACGAGATCGGCTATCTGGGGCTGCCCGAGTCCGATCCGGTGGCGCTGGCGCACTGGTTCGTCGCGGAGACACCGAAACGCGACCTGGTGAGATATCTCGCGGGCTTCACGCACACCGTCGCGGTCATGCAGACCGCCGACAACCTGCGTCGAGTGTCGCGGGAGTGCGTCGAGGATCTCAGTGCCGACGGCATCGTCTACGCCGAGGTGCGCTTTGCCCCGGAGCTGCACATCGAAGAGGGGCTCACCCTCGACGAGGTCGTTGAGGCGGTGCTCGCCGGCTTCGCCGAGGGCATGAGAGACGCCGGTTTGGCCGGCCGGCCGATCGTCGTTCGCGCCCTCCTCACCGCGATACGCACCGCTGCTCGCTCGTTGGAGATCGCCGAGCTTGCAGTGAAATACCGAGACCTTGGCGTTGCGGGTTTCGACGTTGCCGGCGCCGAAGCCGGCTATCCACCGACCCGACATCTCGATGCGTTTCAGTTCGTCCAACGAGCGAACTTCCACGCCACGCTGCACGCCGGTGAGGCATTCGGGCTGCCATCGATCTGGGAGGCGCTGCAGTGGTGCAACGCCGAGCGGCTGGGTCATGGGGTGCGGATAGCCGACGACATCTCGGTCGGTCCGGACGGAGAGACACAGCTCGGCTCGCTCGCCGGCTACATTCGCGACCGTCGAATCCCGCTTGAGCTCTGCCCGACGTCCAATGTCCACACCGGCGCGGCGCCCTCACTCGCCGAGCACCCGATTGGGCTGCTACGGCGACTGCAGTTCCGGGTCACGGTCAACACCGACAACCGACTGATGAGCGGCGTCACGTTGTCGTCGGAGCTGGCGCGCTGCAGCGAGACGTTCGGGTGGGGTTGGTCGGACCTGAAGTGGCTCACGATCAACGCGATGAAGAGCGCGTTTTGGCCCTTCGATGACCGGCTCGGCCTGATCGACGGAGTGATCAAACCGGCGTACTCCGAACTGGTCTGAGCCCGCAGATCACCGGAACAATCAGACGCCGAGCGGGTGCCAGACCGTCTTGGTCTCAAGGAACGCTGACATTCGCGCCATGTTCGGCGGAGCAGCCCAGTCCGGCTCCGGTGTCCCGGGTCGAAGCACCCGCTTGACCGTGTCCGCGGCGGAACGTTCGAGGTCGTCGGCCAACTCGGCCGCACCGGCCAGGTCGAGCGCATTCACGTCCTGATGCGATGCCAGCCATGGCGCGAGCTCGGGCACGTCGCCGGTTAGGACGTTCACCACACCACCCGGCACGTCGGAGGTTGCGAGCACTTCCGCGAGCGTCACCGCTGGAAGCGGTCTCGGCGATGAGGCGATCACAACGGCCGTGTTGCCGCTCACGATCACCGGCGCAACCACCGAGACCAACCCCAGCAGCGACGATGCCGGCGGCGCGATGACTCCGACCACGCCGGTCGGCTCGGGCACGGAAAAGTTGAAGTACGGGCCGGCGACGGGGTTCGCGGCACCAAGCACCTGGGACAGCTTGTCGCTCCATCCGGCGTACCAGACCCAGCGGTCGATCGCGGCACTCACCTGAGCATCGGCCAGGCGAGCGGAGATGCTTTCGGCGGACGCCACCTCGGCGACGAACTGTGCCCGGCGACCCTCGAGCATCTCGGCGACCCGGTAGAGCACCTGGCCACGGTTGTAGGCCGTTGCCTCCGACCAGCCGGGCTGCGCCTTGCGCGCCGCGACGACCGCATCCCGCAGGTCCTTGCGTGAGGCCTGAGCCACGTTCGCCACGAAACCTCCGTCAGCATCAGCGATCGGGTAGGTGCGGCCGGACTCCGACCGCGGGAAGGCACCGCCGATGAACAACTTGTAGGTCTTGCGGACTTCGAGGCGCTCGTCCTTTGCGCTGGCGGATGACCGTCGCGCGGGTTTGGGCTTAGTGGGCAAGGTAGGCCCCCAATCCGTGGCGCCCGCCTTCGCGGCCGTACCCCGATTCGCCATAACCACCGAACGGTGAGGAGGGGTCGAAGCGGTTGAACGTGTTGGCCCACACGACGCCGGCGCGCAGCCGTTGTGCCATCCACAGGATGCGTGAGCCCTTGTCCGTCCAGACGCCGGCGGACAGTCCGTATGGCGTGTTGTTGGCCTTGGCGATGGCCTCTTCCGGGGTACGGAACGTCATCACGGCGAGCACCGGACCGAAGACCTCTTCCTGCGCGACGCGGTGCGCGGGTGTGACGTCGGTGAGCACGGTTGGCGCGAACCAGAATCCGGTCGCTGGCAGCTCGCACGGCGGCGACCATCGGGTCGCGCCCTCCGACTCGGCGATCGCGGTCAGCTCGGTGATGCGCTCGAGCTGCGATGCGGAGTTGATCGCGCCGATGTCGGTGTTCTTGTCGAGCGGGTCACCGAGCTTGAGGTGCACCAGGCGGCGGCTGAAGTGCGTCGATGGTCTCCTCGGCGATCGACTCCTGCACGAGCAGTCGTGATCCGGCGCAGCAGACGTGGCCCTGGTTGAAGAAGATGCCGTTGACGATGCCCTCGACAGCTTGCTCGAGCGGTGCGTCGTCGAAGACGATGTTCGCGGCCTTGCCGCCGAGTTCGAGCGTGAGCCGTTTTGATGTGCCCGCAACGCTTTTCGCGATCTGCTTGCCCACCTCCGTCGATCCGGTGAACGCGACCTTGTCGACGCCCGGGTGTGCGACCAGCGCCGCGCCGATGGTCGGGCCGCCGTTGATGATGTTGACGACGCCAGGTGGCAGGTCGGCCTGGGCGATGATGTCGGCGAGAGCGAGTGCTGACAGGGGCGTCGTCTCGGCCGACTTCAGGACAGCGGTGTTGCCGGCGGCGAGCGCCGGCGCGAGCTTCCATGCGGCCATCAGCAACGGGAAGTTCCACGGCACCACTTGCGCCGCCACCCCGAGCGGCTGCGGGTCCGCACCGAAGCCGGCAAAGCCGAGCTTGTCCGCCCAGCCGGCGTAGTAGAAGAAGTGCGCCGCGGCCATCGGGACATCGACGTCGCGTGACTCGCGAATTGGCTTGCCGTTGTCGAGACTCTCTAGGACAGCGAGCTCGCGGGCGCGTTCTTGGATCAGCCTGGCGATCCGGAACAGGTACTTCGACCGTTCGCGACCTGGCATCGAATGCCACACCGTGTCGTACGCACGCCGGGCAGCAGCGACTGCGGTGTCGATGTCGGCGGTGTCGGCGAGGGCCACGGTGCGAGCACCGACTCGTCCGCCGGGTTGATGGTCTTGAACGTGCCGCCGCCACCGTCGACGAACTCGACCGTCGACGAACATGCCGTAGGACTCGCGCAGCCGTGCAGTCGCGCGGCTCTCCGGAGCGGGCGAGTAGTCGTAGTCGCTCACGTCAGTCCACCGTCACGTAGTTCGGGCCGGAGTAGGCGCCGGTGCGCATCTTCATTCGCTGCATCAGAAGATCGTTGAGCAGGCTCGATGCCCCGAACCGGAAGAGCCGCGGCGACAGCCAGGCGTCGCCCGCGACCTCCTTGACGGCGACGAGATAACGCATCGCGTCCTTCGACGACCTGATGCCGCCCGCCAGCTTCACGCCGCGATGATCACCTGTCGCGGCCGCGAAATCGCGTACCGCGCTCAACATCGTCACCGCAACTGGGGCAGTAGCCGCCGGAGCTGACTTTGCCGGTGGAGGTCTTGATGAAGTCGGCGCCGGCGACGAGCGCAAGCCATGACGCGCGGAAGACATTGTCGTACGTCGCGAGCTCACCGGTTTCGAGAATGACCTTCAGGTGGGCATCGCCGCACTCTGCTCGGACCGCGACGATGTCGTCGAAGACCTGCGCGTAGCGACCGGTCAGGAACGCGCCCCGGTCGATCACCATGTCGATCTCGTCCGCTCCGGCACTCACCGCCTCGCGGACGTCGGCGAGGCGAACCGCACGCGATGCCCGCCCCGACGGAAAAGCGGTGGCCACGCTCGCCACGGCGACGCCGGTGCCGGCGACCTGTGCAACTGCGTCGGCGATCAGGTCGGGGTAGAGGCAGACCGCGGCCACCCGCGGGCAGGTCGGGTCAGTGGGGTCCGGGTGCACTGCTTTCGCGCAGAGGCTGCGGACCTTCCCCGGTGTGTCGTTGCCCTCCAACGTGGTCAGGTCGACCATCGACACTGCCGTGTCGAGTGCCCACCGTTTGGAGTCGGTCTTGATGCTGCGGGACCAGAGCATCGCGGCGCGCTGCTCGACGCCCACTTGGTCGACCGGCGACAGGCTCCGCAGAAAGCGCCGGATTGTCAGGTCGTCGCGCCCGACCGCCTTCATCAGCGCCTCGCCGGCACCCGGTCGCGTCACTGCGCGATCTTGCTCGCTGCCGTCTGTCGCCACGACTGCGACATTACCCGTGGGATCGACTCAGATCAGCGTGACCTGAGCCGGCCGGGTGGCGTTCAGGCGGATCCCGTGCACCTGGCAACGACCTCCGGGCCCGACCGTGTCGACTGGTCTCGTGGCGCCGGTCGATCGATCGCCTGGCGCCATCGGTGCAACAGATTGTGGACCCGGCGACGCCGCGCTTTGCGCTCGATCAGGTGTTGTGCCACCTCCGCCATCAGCTGCACATGGCGATAGTCGACCTCTGGCTCGCTGAATCCCTGTCTGATCTGTCCGTTCATCGCGATCACTCCTCGTCGGGCTACCTTGCTGCCGACTTCGACAATGCGCGTCTAAGGAAGGCGGGCGCATCGGGAGGAGTCCCTATCTTCTCGCCGTACGGCGGTCGGGCTGACCCCAGGTGAGGTCGCTGTCGTCAGGCAATCGTTACGTCACGTCGGAGCGATGTATCAGGGCGCACCGTTAGTTGATCTTGTGGGGGATGAATAGCTTGCGGGCGCGTTCGGACGGAGACGTCATTCGCGCGCTTCAACACAAAATTGCCGAAAGGTTCGCTGCTGACCTTTCGGTCGTCCTTCGTCGCGTCAACGCAACTCATGCCGGCCGAGCGGTGGACCAGGTGTTGGACGAGATCGCCGCCGAGGTACGCCGGATGGGGTTCGAGCCGAATCGCGAGGCTTTGCGACCGCATGCAGTGCTGATCAGCAAGGGCCTCCCCGGCGAGGGGACGAGCGCGACGGATCTGGCCGAGCAACGCCCGCCGCAATCCTGACCCGTCGATCGTCTGCCGCAGCAACTGATCGCCTGCGGTCAGCGAAGCCCAAACGCGACGAGGCTGCTGCCGCCGACAACGAGATGACCGTCGGCGACGAGGTACGGGCGGAAGCCCGCGCGGATTGATGTCCACCGGATCTTGCCGTTCGTCAGTCGATAGGCACGATCGCGGCCGTTGCTGAGCCGTACGTAAACCAGACCACCACCGCCGACCGCGCCGATTTGGCTGGCGGGCTGCTTCCACAGCAGGCGCCCGGTCCTGACAAGCAATGTGACCAGATGCGACTGGGCGCTGAGATAGCTGAGCCGCTTGCCGTTCGTCACCAGGAACTCACCGGCAGGGCTTTCCGGGTATTTCCCGGTCGCTTGATCGGTATGCGACCACTTCTTGGTGCCGTTCGCGGCCGACATCGCGTAGATCTCCTTTCCGAATGCCGAGCCGCCGGCGCCGGCGATGACGGTGCGTCCGGAAACGACGACATCGGTGAGGATCTGGCTGGTCGCAAGCGGGACCGACCACGCCGGTTTGCCGGTCTTTGCGTGCAGCGCCACCACGGTGTGGTCGAAACCGTCCGGCCCCACCGCGGTCCCGACACCCTGGGCGTACACCTTCTCGGCATCCGCGGCGATCGGCCCGAAAACCCCGTTTGCGGTCCAGAGCGGATCTCCGGTCGCGGCCGAGATTGCGTCGAGTGCCTCGGTGGTCACCCCAGTGCTCGCAGTGGTCGTGGAAAGGACCGCGTAGATGGCGTCGCCGGCGAGGATGACCGCGCTCCAAGCCTGGGAAACCGCGGTGGTGTCGCGCGCCTGGACTGTCCAGGTTTGCCGTCCGCTGTCACGGTTGATGGACACCAGCTCCGGGCCGACGGTTGTGATCAGCTGTGTGTCGCTGAGCAAGATGGTGCCGGGCACGGTGACTGCGCTGCCGAGTCGATAGCGACGGTCTGCCCGGCCCGTTTTTATCGAGTAGGCAAAGATCCCGCCGGCGGTGGCGACGTAGACGGTGTGAGCACTGGCCGCCATGCCCCCGATCGCGCCGCCGTCAGGCGAGGCCGTCCGCCACTTTCGTACGAGCTGGCCAACGGTGGAGGGCACGAGCTCCCCCTCGGCTGAGTTGTATGACGTCGACGCGGCGTCGAATCCGCCTTGCCGCCACGGATCGGGCGCGGGCACCGCGGTGGCGCCGCTCGGTCCGGCGCTGAGCACAACCGCGGTGCTGATGATGAACGCGACACTGACGGCCACCGCACCACCGGCGATGGCAGGCGTCGAACGGCGCGGCCGTCCGTCGCGGTTCGTGGTCATGTCTCCCCCGGACGTGCCGGACGCTGCATCGCGCCGCGGCCAAGCTCGCGACACCTTTGCACGCGGCGTGCTGGGACAGCAATTGCGTGTGCACAACGGCCGTGTCCCGTTCACCCGCACGTGGCCCAGCGGTCATGGGAGGGGGAGAGGTTTGGCGGCGATCGGTTACCCCACCGAAATGACTATGGAGGTTATGGCCACCGTGCGCTCGTCACACGTTTTGCCTCTTTTGTCGCGACGAGGATTCACCCGAATTGACTAACGCCAGGGCTTAAGGTGGTGCCGATAGCCCTAATGCATTAGCCCGAGTAGTCCACCTGGGTGGTCAGGCCTCGGTACCAGGCCTAACGGCCCACCAGGTTATCGCTGGAGGTCCAGAGACTATGGGATTGCACCGTAAGCGCACTTTGTCTGCTTCCAGCCATCGATTTCGGGGCACAGCCGCGGTCGTGATCGGCGTGAGCTTCGGTGCTGCCGCTATTGGTGCGGTCGCCGTGCCGCTCGCGGCATCCCCCGCTTCGCACGCAGCTGCGGTCAGCGATGCCCAGCTCGCGAAGGCTCCGGGTGCTCCCGCGGTGACGACACCGCCCAAGATCACCAGCGTGGGTCGGCCGACGACGTCGAGTCAGCAATCGACTCGTCAGCCATCCACCGCACTGCCCGCCGGCGTGAAGGCCGGCGATGTCGTGGTGTCGACGGTCAGCCTGCGCGCCGGCCACGCTGCGGCCGTGAGTTGCGGAGCCGCGTGGCACCAGGCGTTTGAGGTGAGCAATGGCCCGAACAGCACCCTGACCGAGTGCTGGCAGGTGGCGGGATCCTCACCGACCCGGCCAACTGTGACAGTCGATCGCGCCGTCTCCGCTTCCATGGTCACTGTCGCCTTCCGCGGCGTGAGCTCGTACCAGGCAATCGCCGCGCACGCCGGCCTGTCAGGTGTGCGGGTCAGCCAGCTCGCCGGCCTCACCGCCGGCGACGTTGTGGTGATGGGGGAGGCAAGTAGCGTCGATCCAGCCAAGGCCCAGGCGCCGGTGGGTGCCAGCCTCGCTGCTCAGGCAAGCGTCCCCAGCGAGATCGGCGTCTCGGTGGCTACGGCGACCGCGAGTGCGGCAACGTTCAGCGCAACGTGGCGCGTGCCAGCCACAACCAGCGATGCCGTGAACGGCGCGCTTGTGCTGCGTTCTGCTGCGTCGGATCTTCGCTACCAGAAGGTGGAGGCCATCGGTAGGTCAATGACGGCAACTGCTCAGCATGCGAACCAATTGAGCACGGGATTGCCTGCGGGCACGGCTTATGGCGACCTGCTGGTCAGCTGGGTGGAGACGGCGGCGTCCGCCACGATCACCTGCCCGAAGGGATGGACCCAACCGGTCAATGCGACCAACGGCAAGGCGGTGCGGGTGGCGGCGTGCGTCGGCTGGGCCGCTCCATCGACCTCGCCTGGTGCAACGATCAGCTCTGGTGCCCAGGCATCCGTTGTCACTACCGACTATCGGGGCATCTCGCCGACGGCACCGATCGACAGTGCAGTAGCGATGGCCGGTCTCACTGCGCCGTCGGTCGAGACCACGGTCGCCGCAGAGACACTTGCCCTCGGCGAGGGAAGCGCAACGGTTCGCGGCGTCGCCGCTGCGCCGCCGAAGTCCGTGCTCAACGCGACAGTGAACTCTGGCACCTCTCAGGTCGCCTCCGCGACCGCGACAGCGGGCGCTATAGGCGTCACCGCGAAATACACCTGGTCGACGTCGCCGGCGAGCAGCGCCGCGGCGGTCGGCGTGCTCGCATTCAAGCCGGGGACCTGGTTGTTGGGGCATCCCGTGCCGGCGCCGAAGCTCATCGTCCCACCGGCAAGCGGCCCGAGCCCGACGCCGACGCGGACCGCAACGAGCAAGCCGCCCTCGACGCCGCCCAGCAGCCCCAGCTCCACACCGCCGACAACTCCGAGCTCGACGCCGACCTCGATTCCGCCGAGCACTCCGAGCTCGACGCCGACCGTGACGCCAACGCCTACCCCGACGAAGACGGTCTCGAAGACGCCGACACCGACACCAACTCCGACGGTTACGCCCACCGTGACTCCGACGCGGAGTCCGACTCAAGGCCCGACGGCGACGGCGACACCGACGGTGACACCGACTTCTTCGCCCACGCCCACGTTGAGCCCGACGTCACCTGGCAGTCCGCCGCCATCAGGCAGCGCGCCGACCACGCCGCCGGCGGTGGTGTGCGGCAACGCTGCGCTGCTCAGTGGGCCAACCACCGCACCCGCCGGCGCCATCACGGTGACCCCGTCCGAGGACCTGGAGACGCTGGTCTCGCTCGAGCCCGCCGGAACCACTTTCTGGCTCAAGGGCGGCACGTACACCCTCGGGTCGGGACAGTTCGACCAGATCCAGCCGATGAACAACGACACGTTCATCGGTGCACCCGGCGCGGTCATCGACGGCCAGCACGAGAACCTCTACGCCTTCACGACGCAGGCGAGTGACGTGACCATCGAATACCTCACGATCGAGAACTTCGGTGCGGCCGGCGACAACGAGGACGAGGGCGTCGTCAACCACGACTCCGGTCCTGGCTGGACTCTGCAGTACGACACGATCACGAACAACGCCGGCGCAGGCACGATGATCGGCAGCAACAATGTGCTTCGTTACAACTGCCTGTCTGACAACGGCCAGTACGGCTTCAACGCTTACCTGCCGTCAGGTCCCGACAACATCACGTTGGACCACAACGAGATCACCGGCAACGACACGTACAACTGGGAAGCCAAGGTCGACGGTTGTGGGTGCACTGGCGGCGGCAAGTTCTGGAACGTCACGGGTGCCCAGATCACCGACAACTATGTCCACGACAACCTCTCGGTTGGGCTGTGGGCTGACACCAACAACGCGGGGTTCAACTTCTCCGGCAACTACATCTCCGGCAACTACGGCGACGGGATCATCTACGAGATCTCTTACAACGCCCAGATCGTCAACAACACCTTCGTTCGCAACGGCATCGTCGAGGGGCCGACCAACCCGGGCTTCCCGACGGGTGCGGTCTACATCAGCGAGAGTGGCTCAGACTCACGAGTCAACACCGCCTACAACCAGACCTTCGCGATCAGCGGCAACTCCTTCCAGGACAACTGGTCCGGCGTGGTGTTGTGGGAGAACGCTGACCGGTTCTGCAACTCGCCAGCGAACAGCTCGACCGGTGTGTGCACCTTGGTCAATCCGTCGGTGGTGAACATCAACACCTGCACGCAGGCCAACATCGCCAAGTCGCCGTACTTCGATGACTGCCGGTGGAAGACTCAGAACGTCGCGGTGAGCAACAACACCTTCTCGTTTACGCCAAGCGACGTCGGGAGCAACTGCACCGCAGCGAATGGGTGTGGCTTCAACGGGTTGTTCAGCGAGTACGGCTCGTACCCGGACTGGTCGCCCTACCAAGGCACCGTTGTCGAGGACCACATCACCTTCGACCAGAACAACAAGTTCACGAACAACACCTACGTCGGTCCGTGGAGCTTCATGGCTCATGATCAGTCGACGATCCTGACGCTCGCGCAGTGGAAGGCGGCACCGTACGACCAGGACTGACGAACGGCGAGACGCGGTCGCTTAGTCGAGCAGGCCGAGGCGGCGGGCGATGGCCACTGCCTCGGTCCGGCTCGCAGCGTCGAGCTTCGCCAGCACGTTCGAGATATGGACGCTGACGGTCTTGGCGCTGATGAACAGCTGTTGGGCAATCTCGCGATTGCTCCGCCCGGTGGCGACGAGGGTCAGCACCTCTTGCTCTCGAGCGGTGAGCGAGTCGCCGTCCCGAGATTTCGTGACGCGACCAGCGGGCTGCTCGCGCCCGGCCAGGCCACGCAGCTCGCTGAGCAGAGGTTGGGCACCGAGCTCGGTGGCGCACGCGCGCGCGAGGTCGGCGTGTTCCTTGCCCTCGATCGGCTGGCCGGCGGCGTAGAGAACCGCGGCGAGCCGAGCGCGTGAGCGAGCCGTCTCGTAGACATGCCCGAACCGCTCGAATGCCGAGACGGTGTCGCGCCACGCGTCGATCAAGGCATCCTCAGTCAGCGGCTCGATCCCGGCAAGCCAATGCAATCGAGCCCGCTCCGCGGTGACTCGATTGGCCCAGGCGAAGCCTTCCGGACCAGTGTGGCGGCCCGCGGCGGCGACCTTCAACGCCCGCTCGGCGAGGTCATCTCCGCGCCGGACCAACTCCTCGCGTTGGGTGCCCGTTGCCGCACCGGCAGCCGTCGCTAGTTGCCCGAGCAGCAGTGCGGCCAGGCGGACCCGGGCCTGGAACGCCATCTGCTGCCACATCTCGCTGACGGTGGTCACGGTGTCGTCGTGAATGGCCTGCGCGGCGTCGATGTCGCCGGCATATCCGTACATGTCGATGGCGGCCGCACCGCTGTTGATCGCGACCAGTCCGTCAAGATGCCAGCTCTTGCGTAATCGGGGCATTCCGGCGAGTGCCGCCACCTCGCCCCGACCGGCCGCAATTGTCAGGTTGATCGCGGCGAACTGTGCTTCCGCCAGCTCTGGTGGTGCCTGGCCGGTGGTGTCGATCATCTGCGCAGCGCGCTGCCAGTCGCCGTTGATATGCGTCACGATCGCGCCGAACACGACTGCGTCGAGACCGTACGGAGCCCACTGCCTGCCGAGTGCCGCCGCCCGGCTGCCGGCCTCACCGAATAGCTCGATAGCCGATGTCAACCGGCCTTGGCCGAAGTGCAACATGGCCAAGTGATAGACCCCGCGTAACTGGGCCATCGATTCGCCAGCAGCTGTTGCCTGCTCGATCGCCTTGGTGATTGCGGCTTCGGCGGCGTCCGGGTCGCCAGCCCGCTCATCCAGCTTGGCAAGGAGCAGGGTCGCGTCGGTCGCCACCGCGGTGAGACCGAGCTCGCGCGCCATGGCCAGTGCTTCGCCGGCCCATTGCGCCGCCTCGTCGTCGCGGGCGCGATCAGCCGTCGATCGCGCGTGCACGTTGAGCGCATGTGCCCGCAGTGTGCTTGGCGGTTCGTCGGCCATCAGTCGCACGGCCTCGGTGGTTAAGGCGAGCAGGTCGATCTTGTGATCCATCACCTGCGCTGTCACCGCGATCGCATGGATCAACCTCACCCGGTCTCGCGGCGAGGCATCCGCTGGAAGTGCGTTGAGTTGGTCCTCGGCGAGCGCGACCGAGCGGAACAGATGCCCCGCTGCCGCTGCCGCCGCACTCGCACGCAACACCAGCTCAACCTGATCGACATGACCGGCGGCGTCGCGATCGGTGCCCACCCCTTCGGCAACTCGCGGATCAGTGAGGAGCTCCAGTGCCAACTCGTAGTGACGAAGCGCCTCCTCGGGCCCGCCGACAGCCATCGCCTCGTCACCGGCCTCGACGCTCGCTCGAGTCGCCGTGATGAGGTCGTGCGAGGCACGGGCATGGCGAGACAGCTCGGCGGCTGAGCCTTCGTCGGGATAGGCCGCCAGCGCCTCGGCGTACTTCGCGTGGAGGCGGACTCGTTCGCCGGGGAGCAGGTCCTGTAGATCGCCTCCCCGAGCAATGCGTGGCGGAACGCATAACCGTCGCCCGACAACGCGACCAGGATGTTGGCCTCGACTGCTGCTCGCAGCGCGTCCTCGAGCGCGCCCGCGTTGAGGTCGGTGCCGTGCGCTAGCAAGGTGTGTGACACCCGGCGGCCCGAAACGGCGGCCGCGCGGACGGCCAGTTGGCCGGCGGCGTCGAGTTGTTCGAGCCGAACGAGCAGCAGGTCGGCGAGGTCCGTGGGCAACGCCCCGCCGCCCACCTCGGTCGCGGCCACGAGCTCCTCGATGAAGAATGGGTTGCCCTCGGCCCGGGCCAGGATCTGCTTCACCTCACGTTTCGGCAGCGGCTCCGGATGCAGCGCGTCGATCAGCTGACGTGCCTCGGCGTCGTTGAGCGGGCGCGACTGAAGTCGAGAGACGGTGGGCAGTCGCACCCACTCGGCGAGCGCGCCGCGCAGCGGGTGGCGCCGGTGTAGGTCGTCGCTGCGATAGGTCGCGAGGATCGCGACCGGGGAGCTGAACTGGCGGGTGAACAGCACCCGAAGGAGATCCCGGGTCGACTGGTCGGCCCAGTGCAGGTCTTCGACGATGAGCAACAGCGGCGCGTCCTCGCTGAGCTGGGTCAGCGCGTTGTGAACCGCGTCGAACAACGCCGCCCGCCCAGTCGGAGCCGGCGCGTTGTCGGAATCAGTGAGCAGCCGGTGGGCTGGGAGCAGGCCCGCGATCGCGGGGTTGGTCTCGACCAGCGACTCGGTGTCGCGAGGGCTTTCGGCGGCCAGCCGGCCGAGTGCCTCGCTGAACGGAAGGTAGGGCGGCGAGCTGTCGCCGAAGTCCAGGCAGTGTCCGTCCAGCACCCGCCAGCCATCGCCGGCCACTCGGGCGCTGAGCTCGGCGACGAGCCGGCTCTTGCCAGCGCCAGCGTCGCCGCCGAGCAGGACAGCGCCGCCTGCGATGTCGCCAGCACCAACAAGGTCCGCGAGCTGGCGCATCTCCTCGACGCGACCCACCAGCGGGGTGGGAGTTGATTCGACTGGCACGATCCCATCATGGTGCTGTCCCGATGACGGTTCCTACCGGACCAGCCGATCGACGTCACGTGATGGGGCGCCGGCCGCGGGGCTGACGGGTAGCGCGGGCGCCGCCGGTTCGAGCTGAGCAGCCCCACCGGCCACTTGAGGTGGAAGGGACGGGGCGAGCTGGGGAAGTCGTTGAAGATCCGGTCGATCCGGTAGTCGAGATCGGCCATCGCGAAGGCTTTGATTGGTCTGTCCGAGCATGATGATCGCTCTCCTCTGACGTGTGGTGCGCTTGCTGACGAGGTCAACGATGCGCGTCTGAGGAGGGTCGCCACATCGGGCGGAATCCCTATCTTGGCTGGGCCTCGCGATAGCCGGGCTTAGACCCCCGCCTAGGCGAATCGCCGAAGCAAGACCAAAGCGCTCATGACGAGAGGCTCGGCGTTTTGTCCGATAGCGCCCGATCACCGAGGAATTTGGGCTAGACCCGTTCGAGTTGGCCCTCGAGCTCGACTTCGGGTGCTGGCTCGCGGGCGAAGCGGGGCAGCAGCGGCGAGAGCAGCAGCAGCCCGGCCATCATTGCGAGCTGGACGAGCAGGGTGCGGCTCAGGCCGTTGTGGAAGTCGCCGCCGCGCGATCGGTGTCGAAGAAGACCGTGCCGAGCACGGCAACGCCGATCGAGCTGGCGAGCTGCTGGCCGGCATTGAGCACGCCCGAGGCCGAGCCGGTCTCCGCGTCGGTGACCGACGCCAGGATGATGTCGAACATCGGCGCCACGATCAGGCCGAAGCCGATGCCGGCGACCAGCAGACCGGGCATGCAGGTCGACGAAGCCGATCGTCGAGTGGCCGCGCAGCGCGAGGACCAGCAGCACCCAGCCGAGCGCGCCGACGACCACGCCGGCCTGGAGGGTGCGGCGACCGAACTTCGGCCCGAGGTAGCCACCCGAGCAGGCCGGCGCCGATGACGAGGCCGACCGACAGCGGCACCGTGCAGAGCGCGGCGTGGATCGGCGTGAAGCCCTGCCCGATCTGCAGGAACAGGGTCGAGCACAGCAGCGTGCCGCCCATGCCGGCGAAGAAGAGCATCGCGAACACCAGTCCCGCCGAGTAGCCGCGGTGGCCGAAGACGCTCGGCGTGACCAGCGGGCCTGCGCCGGCCGCGGTCGCGGCGGCGTTGCTGGACCGCGAACACGCCAAGAAAGCCGACCCCGGCGGCCATCGACGGCGTAGGTCCACCACGGCCAGCCGTAGCTCGCGGCCCTGGATCAGCGGGTAGACCAGCAGCACGGCGAACGCGCTGACCAGGGCGGTGCCGACCAGGTCCAGCTGGGTGCTGCGGTCGGGCCTCGACGGCGGGCAGCAGCCGGACGGCGCCGATGATCGCGGCGATGCCGATCGGAACGTTGACCAGGAAGACCAGCCGCCAGCCGCTGCCGAACAGGTTCCAGTCGATCAGCGAGCCGCCGATGATCGGGCCGAACACGGCGGACAAGCCGATGACCGGCCCGAAGATCGCGAACGCCTGCTGCCGCTCGTCCGCGCGGAAAGACCTCGCGCAGGATGCCGAAACCCTGCGGCAGCATCATCGCGGCGAAGCCGCCCTGCACCAGCCGGGCGCGCGATCAGCACGCCGGTGTCGGGCGCCAGGCCGCACAGCGCCGAGGCGAGCGACGAAGCCGATCGCGCCGATGAGGAACATCCGCTTGCGGCCGACGAGGTCGCCCAGCCGGCCGCCGAGTGATCAGCCCGACCGCGATCGCCAGCGGGTAGCCGCCGACGATCCACTGCAGCGACGGTCGACGAGGCGTGGAAGTCGCGCGCGATCTGCGGCGCGGCGACGTTGACGACGGTCGAGTCGATCAGGTCCATGCACTCGGCGGCCAGCACGACGGCGAGGATCAGCCAGCGGTGGCGGTAGACGGCGGACTCCGGTCGGGCGATCGTTGCTGCGAACGTGTTCGTCATAACGAACACTGTTCCAAACGAACGGTGTTCGTGTCAAGTGGTTATACTGGTCCCGTGGACAGAACTCACCAAGCCCGCCGCGCTCCCGCCCGGGCCACGGCGGCATGGCCGGACCCGACAGACCCGCAGCGTCCGCCGCGCACCCTGAGTCGCGACGCGATCGTCGACGCCGCGATCGCGGTCCTCGACGCCGAAGGTCTCGACTGCCGTGACCATGCGCCGGGTGGCCGAAGCGCTCGGCACCGGCCCGGCATCGCTGTATGCCCATGTCGCCGACAAGGAGGAGATGGTCGCTGCCGTTCTCGACCGGGTGCTCGGCGAGGTCGTGATCCCTGACCCGATCGACCCGGACCGGTGGCAGGAGCAGCTCAAGGAGATCCTTCGGTCGGCGCGAGCGACGTTCGGCCGGCATCGCGACATCGCCCGCGCGAGTCTCGGCAACATCCCCACCGGCGAGGGCGCACTCCCGGGCATCGAACGCCATGGTGGGGATCCTGCTGGCCGGCGGGGTGAGCCCGATGGTCGCCTCACTGTCCGTCGACATCCTCGCGCTGTACGTCACGGCGTCGGCGTTCGAGGAGAGCCTCGAGACGTTCCCCACGGGCGAGGAGGCTAAGGCGGCGTTCCACGAGGAGCTGCGGAGTTCTTTGCGGGCCTGCCCGCAGATCGGTTTCCCCACCTGGTCGCGCTGGCAGGCCCACTGACGGCCGAGGATGGCGACCACCGGTTCGAGTTCGGTCTTGATCTGCTTGTACGCGGCATCGCTTCAACTGTCACACCGAGGGGCAAGTCTGACTGAAGATTCTCGCGTCACCGACTGTCAACGTTCGGAGCCCACGGAACGTTGGACAGGCGACATCGGTCACGGACGGAGACATCGCATGGCGACAACGAAGCCGATCCAGCTGCGCGCGCTTGTTGCGGCGACTGGCGCTCTGAGTGCCGCGATCATGCTGGCGGGCCCATTTGCTGGCAACGCAGTCGCCACACCGGCACCGCCGACACCGGTCGTGAGTGGCGCGACCGTGCACTTCTCGAAGAACCACGCCTATCTCACGTTGCAGACGACGCCTTGCACCGGTTGCACCTTGCAGGTCGCCTCGCGATACGGCGCGAACGCGGCCTATCCGAGCAGCCTGCACGGCAAGGGGGTGCAGAAACTGCTGGTATGGCACCGCACTCGGGTGGAGATGCTGCGCGACCTCACCACCTACAAGTTGTCGGTCTGGCAGCGCAGCTCAGGCGTCGACTCGGCCACCCCCGCGCACCTGACTATCACGGTTGGCGAGGACCTCTTCGAACTGCAATCGAAGGTGTTCACGCAGCCGCTCGGGCCCCACAGTCTTGAGGTCGACTACAACATGCTGGGCGACAACATCACCCAGGACCTCGCCAAGCTGTCGATCTATGTCGCCTTTGGGCACACCCCGCCGGGATCGGCTAAGAAGCCGCCGACTGCGGCACCCGCCTGGACCTGCCGGGTGCCGCACTGCCCCCGCCACTTCGATGCCACCGCGATCGTCAAGGGACTGCGAAACCATCGTCACTATTCGTTGTCGTTGTACGGCTTCGACGCTCACGGCAATGCTCGCCGTGGCACAGCGCAGGGAACCGTCGTCGGTATCGGCAGTTACATCGATGGCAACGAGCTACGTAGTGGTCTGACCGCCTTTCCCGGAGCTCTGGCGGTCGATCGTGACGGTAGTGAGCATGAGCTTGCTTTCCTGTACGCGAACGACATCGGAGCCGGTCTGACGTATGTCACGCGTCCACCTAGCGCGAAGTCCTTCGTCAAAACTCCGGTCCGCGGCGCTGCAGATCCGGACACCATGTTGTTGACGTCATCTGTTGACGGCGAGTCGATTGACGTGGTGCTCGCGAGCTGCCGGGCGGTCAGCGTGATCCAGGTTGCGGCATCGGCGAATCGGCTGCCGAGAATCACCGCTGCGGACAAGGTCCTCCCCCAATATCGTTGCGGCGACGGTGGCGATGGCACCGACGCAAGTCCTGACCTACAGGCGGCCGTGGCCCTCGGCGGCGGCCGCATTGCCCTGCTCTTCGACGACAATCCGCGGCGCCCACATACTGATCCTGGCGAGACGGTCTACATCGGCCGACCCGGTCATCACTTCGTGAAGTCGGTGTTGCCGGGCTCTGTTAGAAAAGTCCCGGGCGGCGTGATGACCCGCGATCCGTCCAATGGCGCGGTGTACGTCGCCAACACAGTTGGCAATCAGATCGACGTCTGGAAGCTGTCAACCTCGGCAACGACATGGAGCCGGCCGGCCAAGGCGGCGTCGATCAGCGGGAACGGCGGCGACAACTTGTCGTCGATCGCGGCGACGGACGGCCAAATCTGGTTGGGCATCTATCGCGACGCAAACGGCAACGACGGATACAGCCGGGCCACCCCTGCGACGGACGGCGCGTTCATTGCGCATCGTGATGCGGCAGGTCATTGGTCGGCTGTGGCCCGATTGCCGCACAGTGGCCGTCTCGCGCAAGGCATCTTGCTCGCCACGAGCCCGGCGGGCGGGTCGATCTGGGAGCTCGACAGTCTCGTGTCCCGTCATGGCGGCAACGCGGCCAGCGGGTTGGAGGAGCGCCAGCTTCGCGTCGGGTCTGGTTGGTCAAGACCAACCCGCCTCACGCACTGGTATACCGACGTACCGGAGAGCATCGTCGCAAGCTGGCAGAACAGTCTGGTCTACGCCCACCAGCTGTTCTAGTCCTGATCGGATGGCGCGGCGATGGAGGGCTCGCGCGCCTACCATTCAGACGTGGATCTCCCGCAGTCGGCATTGCTTGACCGCATCCGTGATGCCGTCATCGGCGACGACACGATGATGGAGGGGCCGTACGGTCCACGTCGGGTGACCTACGCCGACTACACCGCGAGTGGTCGCGCGCTTGGATTCATCGAGGACTTCATCCGTGACGCGGTCCTCCCGACCTACGCCAACACCCACACCGAGTCGAGTGGCACCGGGTTGCAGACCACGCGGCTGCGTGAGGACGCCCGGCGAGTGATCCGTGACGCCCTCGGCGGTGATGACGACACCCTCGTGATCTTCACCGGCTCGGGCGCGACCGCCGCGATCGACAAGATGGTGCGCATCCTCGGGCTCCGCGTGCCCTCGCAGCTCGAAGACCGCTACTCGCTATCCGCGGTGATTCCGCCGCAGGAACGGCCAGTTGTCTTCGTCGGGCCGTTCGAGCACCACTCCAACGAGTTGCCGTGGCGCGAGTCGATCGCCGAGGTGGTGCAGATCTCAGCCGACCGCGACGGTCACATCGACCTCGCAGTGCTCGAGGAACAACTCCTGAGGTACGCCGACCGGCCGATACGAATCGGGTCGTTCTCCGCGGCATCAAACGTCACGGGCATCGTCAGCGATACCGCAGGGCTCGCGCGAATGCTGCACCGGCACGGCGCACTGTCGTTCTGGGACTTTGCTGCGGCCGCACCGTATGTCGACATCAACATGGCCCCCGCGGGCGACCCGGATGCCGGCCTGGACGCGGTGTTTCTCTCACCACACAAGCTCATCGGCGGCCCCGGCACGCCCGGAGTTCTCGCCGTCCGACGCGATCTCGTCACGAACCGCGTCCCGAGCGTTCCGGGCGGCGGCACGGTTGCATACGTCAACCCGCTCGAGCACGTCTATCTCGATGACCCGATTGCACGTGAGGAGGGCGGGACGCCGGACATCATCGGAGCGATTCGCGCCGGCCTGGTGTTTCAGCTCAAGCAAGCGGTTGGCGTGCCCTTGATCAAGGCGGTCGAGGACGCGTTGCTTCGTCGCGCTGTCGAGGCGTGGTCGACCGAGCCGGCAATTGAGATTCTCGGCAACCTCGATGCCGAGCGGCTCTCGATCGTGTCGTTCGTGATCAAGGCGCCTGGCGGCAACTACCTGCACCACAACTTCGTGGTCGCGCTTCTCAACGACTTGTTCGGCATTCAGTCTCGCGGCGGTTGCTCGTGTGCCGGCCCGTACGGCCACCGGTTGCTCGGCATCGATCTCGAGCATTCGCATGCCTTCCAACACGAGATCGCCGCCGGCTGTGAAGGGATCAAACCCGGCTGGGTTCGCGTCAACTTCACGTACTTCCTCGACGAGACCGTGGCCGACTACATCATCGAAGCGGTGAAGTTCGTCGCGCGTGACGGCGCTCGCTTCCTGACCGATTATCGATTCGATCCGCCGACCGGGTTGTGGCATCACCGCAACGCTGCCCTCGATCCACCGCTTCGCCTCAGCGATGTCCGCTACGACGGCCCGGGTCGGGCGATGGTGTGTCCGACGTACGCGGCGACGGCAGACGTCGGCGTGCTTCGCGACCATCTGCGCGACGCTGAACTCCTTGCTGCGCAGCGCGATCGACCGGTCGACGGGATCACACCAACCGGCTTGCGCGCGGACGTCGAAGCATTGCGCTGGTTTGATCTTCCGGCCGATTGTCTCGTCGAAGACGCCGCCGCCGCGACGGCAGAGTAGACTACAAAGATCAGCCCGATAGAGGCTGTCGAAACCTGTTGTTTCGATCCCGATCGCGGACTGCGATCACATTGGTAAGTGAAGCCCCCCAGTGCTCGCGCTGCTCAACAGGAGCGCGCTGGGCGATGAGTGTGGGCAGGCAAGGAGAACGTCGTGAATGACGACGACTATGGCCCCTGGGACGACTGAGTCCCCCGGCTAAACACAGCGATCGCCCCGCCCGTCGAAAGACGCAAGCGGGGCGATTCGCGCGAGCCACCGGATGGCGGCCGGGACCGATCAGATCTCGCCGGGGTCGCCGCAGGCCGCAGTGAAGGCTTCGGTGGCTTCCGGAGAGTCCCAGTGCACGATCAGGCCGGCCTCGACGAACGCCGCGATGCCCTCCCAGCCATCGACGATCTCGCCGTCACGGTCACCTGAGGCCCACCAGCTGCCGTCGGGGTGTTGCTTGATCCACACGTCCGCCATGACGTGCAGGCTAGCGGCGTGGGTCAGCCGAACGTGAAGTCATATGCCTTGATCCCGGTGGACATGTTCAGCTGGAGCAGGCCGTGCTGGACGTCGTTGCCCGACAGGATCGTGTACAGAGTCGGCACGCCGCCCACGTGTTGGCTGGGCAGGGCTTTGCCGTTCAGGGTGGCAGTCACGGTGCCAGTGCCTGACAACACGAGGTAGACATCGGTGGCGTCGATGTTGATCCGCACCGCCGAGTTGGCTCCCCCGGAGTTGGACCCCGCGGCTATGTCCTGGCTCTGCACCGTCCACTGGCCGGAATAGCTGAGGTGGTTTGCAGCCACCGATGAGGCGAACGTGTAGTTCGTCGGCTGATTCTTGACGATCGGGGTGCCGACGTAGCGCGCGAGCCGGTCGTAACCGAGATAGCTCTCCGGCGTGGATGCCTCATTGGGTGTGCGGTCCGGCACCGAGGTCACCGGAGGCAGCTTTGCGCCACCGGCGGCCAGCAGTGCACGGATGGCGCCTTCGGTCGTGCCGTAGTCGCCCTCGCCGATCGAGCCGTACCGGACGTTCCCGCTCTGGTCGATCAGGTATTCGGCCGGCCAGGAGTTGTTTCCCCATGCGTTCCAAGTGCCGTAGTTGTTGTCCATCGCCACCGGGTACTTCACGCCGAGGCGCGATATCGCCGCCATGACGTTGCTCTCGACGTGCTCGAAGTCGAACTCCGGCGTGTGCACGCCGATGACGTCGAGGCCGGCGGCGTGATAGCGGGAGTACCACGCTTCGACGTGTGGCAGGCTGCGCAGGCAGTTGATGCAGGAGTAGGTCCAGAAGTCGATCAGCACGACCTTGCCGCGCAGCTGCGAGATGTTGATCGGCGCGCCGCCAGGGGTGTTGAGCCACCTGGTGACGTCGGTGAAGTTGGGTGCCTTGCCATAGACCGGCAGCGATGACGCCGGTACCGTCGGCACCGAGTCGGCCATCGGGACGAAGCTCGGTCCAGATGGTGTCACCTTCGCGGTGATCGATTTCTGGATGTGCTTGGCGTTCGTCGTTTCGTGCGGGTTGCCGATGTGCGCAATCTTGGTGCTGATCGACTTGCTATCGGTGAGGTGGTGCTCGATCGTCGCGGAGTACGACGGGACCGCGGACTGCAAGGCCGTGGCGGCGCCGAAAGTGATCGAGACCGCGCTGAGGGCGAGCAGCACCCCGCCGGTGCGTCGCACGCCGGTGCTGTGAGCCCGCAGCCATGTCGTCGTGCTCGACAGCCTGCCGGTCAGCAGGACAAGACCGAAGATCGGCAGCGCGATGCCCAGGGAGTAGGCGACTGTCAGACCGATTGCGTCGGCACCGAGTGAGCTGTGCGGGCTACCCACTGCGGCGATGGTGGCGAGAATTGGTCCGCCACACGGCAGGTAGAGCAAGCCCAGGGTCGCGCCAAGGACGAAGCCGCCGGACGTGCTGTTCGCTGCGCGGTTGAGACCCAGCCGGGCAAACGGCCGCTCGATCCACTGGCCGACGGTCGGAACGATGAAGCCAATCGCGAGCAGGAAGAGCACACCGATCGCGATGTCGTAGCGAAGACCCAACGGCAGCCCCAGCGCCTGCAGCAGTCGAATGCTGAACAGCGCGGAGAAGCCGAAGGCCAGCGCCAGGCCAGTCGCGATCGCGAATGCGCGGCGACGCCCGCCGGTGCTGACGCCCGAGGCGATGACTGCCGGCAGTACGGGCAAGATGCACGGCGACACGATGGTCAACAGGCCAGCGAGAAAGCCGATGAACAGCAGCAGCGGAGTGGTCACGTACGCCTTCTCATGCCGACGTTGGTGCGCACCCCCACAACGTATGTGTATCTATTGTCTACCTTCGTTCGGATTGGTCGTTTGGTTCACCCACGGTCGTCGTCGGAAAACCGCGGGAGCGCTATCAGATGGCGGCGATAGGTTCCACCGATGACTCCAGACGCCGACAAAGCGGCCAGTTTCCTTGCCCTGCACGCCGGTCCGGCGCCGCTGCTGATTCCCAACCCGTGGGACGCGGGTTCGGCACGGGTGCTGGCTTCGCTGGGCTTTCAGGCGTTGGCGACCACAAGCAGTGGGTTCGCCGCCACGCTCGGTCAACTCGACGGATCGGTGACCCGCGATCAAGCGCTCGCGCATGCGGCGACGATCGCCGCGGCGACCGACCTTCCGGTGTCGGCTGATCTCGAGAACTGCTTCGCCGACGAGCCCGCTGGCGTCGCCGAGACGATCGAGCTGGCGACGCGCACCGGGCTCGCCGGTTGCTCGATCGAGGACTTCACCGGCAATGGTGACGATCCGTTCTATGACACGGCCCTCGCGACCGAGCGGGTGGCGGCCGCCGCGGAGGCAGCTCACGCCGGCCCGACCCGCCTCGTGCTGACCGCTCGCGCCGAGAACTACCTGCGTGGTCGGCCCGACCTGGCCGACACGATCGCCCGGTTGCAGGCTTTCGCAGCCGCCGGGGCCGACGTGGTCTACGCCCCTGGGCTCACCAATGCAGCGGACATCCGAGCGGTCGTTGAGTCGGTCGCCGCGCCGGTGAACGTGCTCGCGCTTCCCGGCGGCCTGGACGTCACAGGCCTCGCCGCGTTGGGAGTGCGACGGATCTCCGTCGGCGGCGCGTTCGCCTACGCCGCGATCGCTGGTCTGGTCGACGCCGGTCGGGAGTTCCTGACCGACGGCACGCTCAGCTTCTGGGACCGCGCGGCGATCGGCGGGGCGGCAGCTCGGGCCGCCTTCGGCAGCAGTTGAGGGGTGGCTCAGCCGATAACGTCAACGCGTGGCCAACGACCCTGATGAACCGCAGGAGCGGCTTCAGATCTCGCTGTCGCAGGTCGCCGCAAGCTCTGCTGCGGCAGTGTCGGCAGCCGTACTTTGCTCGTTCTTCGGCGTTGCGGGCACGGTCATTGGCACGGCGATCGCGAGCGTGCTCGCCACGGTCGGGAGCGCGCTTTACGTCCACTCACTGCGCCGAACCAAGGCGCGGCTTCGACGCCTGCACCAGGCGGGCGCGGCCGCGCCGCCGTTCACCGAGGTCATCAAGACCGCGCGGCAGCAGGGCCGTCGGTTGATGGGCCAGGTGTCGTGGCGCTTCGCCCTGGCGGGCGCGGTCGCCGCGTTTGTCATCGCGATCGGCATCGTGACGGTCATCGAGCTCGGCGTCGGCGAGCCGTTAGCAGCAGTGTTCGGGGTCTCGCACTCAGGCGGGCGCACGACGACATTCGGATCGATCACCGGGTCCGGCGGCCATCGCCCTCACCACAAGGCAAAGCCGAAGCCATCGTCATCCACCACCTCGCCACCGGCTTCGCCAAGCGGGACCTCGACGCCGGCTCCGACCGCGACAGTGACCCAGACGGTGACCGCGCCACCGACAACGACACCGCCGACGTCACCACCCAGCACCACACCACCGGTCTCAACCACCCCGACGGGCGCCGCGACCTAGTCGTGTGAAACCGGTCACGCGTCGAGCAGTTTGGCGTCGTGCTCCATCCAGTCGAAGATCTTCTCGGTGGTCCATGCAGGTGCCTCGAGCATCGGCACGTGACCGATGTCCTCGGCGATCTCGAACCGCCAGGCCGGAAACTCCCGCGCGGTCGCCTTCGCGACGTTGATCGACACCAACCGGTCATGGTCGCCGTGAATCAGCATCACCGGCGCCGTGATCCGGCTGAAGGCGCGGCGAACCAGCTGCGGTCGGCTCAGCAGTCGCATCAACGAGCGCGCGGCGCGCAGTGTGTCAGCGGGCAAATAATCAGCGGGATTGCGACTCTCGATCGCGGCGATGCCGGCGGCGACCACCTCCGGCGGCACTCGGTCGATGTCGACCGTGCACATCCGAAGTGTCTGGTTCACCTGTTGCGACACGGTCTGGCGCTTGCGCCGGCGCTTGAAGGCTGCCTCGCCGATGCCCGGCAGCGCGACGACCGCGAACTGCATGGCGACCTGCGGATCCACCCGCGAGAGCAGCGGGCGGGGAAGCGCCGGATCGATCAGCACCGCCCCGAGCACGACGTCCGGCGAAGCGCCCGCCTCGAGCAAGGTGATCAGACCACCCATCGAGTTGCCGACCAGCACAACCGGCGCCTGGACGATCTCTCGGATGAAGCGATCGAGCAGCAACCGATTGGCCTGAACGCTGGTTGACCGCCCAGCCGCGGGCGACAGGCCGTGCCCGGCGAGATCGATCGCGAGCATTCGGCATCGCATCGTCAACAGCGGGGCGACCGCCAGCCAGTTCCACGCTGAGCCGCCAAGGCCATGGACCGCGAGGACCAGCGGGCCGTCGGCCGGGCCGCCGAAGTCGAGATAGTGGGTCGGCCCGTTGAGATCCACGGTGCGCGAGATGGCGGGGTGCACGGTGGTCACAACCACCACGATGCCCCACTACGGCCGGGATCACCAAGGGCGAGGCGCGGGCACGCTCGCTCAGACATGGTCGCGCTCGGGCGGCTCCCAGCCGGCAGACTCCAGTTGTGCCATGACCCGTGCCACGTCGGACTCGGATGGGGTCTCGCTGATGACGTGGGCGATCGCCGCGTGGATCGCGTGTGCGGTTGCCGCGTCGGGGCTGTGAGCCGCGAGGTCGTCGGCGAGCGCGGCGACCTCCTCATCGGTGAGCCGACGACGAAGCAGCGCGAACAGCGGGATGTAGTCGCGCTCCGGCACCCCCTGCGGATAGCCCTTGCGGAGAAAGTCGGTGATCGACTGGAGGATCGGTGGCAGCGGCATCGGCTTCCTTTGATCGGTGGGACTGGTGAGGCGGTGGCCTCAGGCGCTGTTCACGATGCTGTAGATACCCAATCCGATCGCGGCCAGAACCACCGCGAAGCACAGTGCCGCGACAATCAAGCCGAGCGGATGCCCGCCGTACACCCGGTCGTCGTCGGCGCCGTTGACCGTCGCGGTGCGAGGGCCGGCGCTCAGTGCCCGCAAGCCGAGGGCAAACAGTGCCGGCAGGCCAGCCCCGGCCAGCAGCCCGACGACGACGATCCGCCAGATCGCGTGCAGATCGATCCATGAGCTCATCGGTGCCTCCTAAGCGGCGACGGCGGCGAGTTTCGGTGACTCCGGCGTCACCGATCCCGTCCACTCGTCATTGACGTTGTGAGAGCTGACGACGTTGCCGCGTGAGGCGGCATAGAAGCCAGTGGCTGCTGCGACGAGCACGACGAACATGATGGCGACTCCGGCCGTCCCGCCGATGCCGTTCGCGGCGTAGTACGCGAGGGCCCCGACCGCGCCGGCAGCGGGGAGCGTGATGACCCAAGCGGTCGCCATCCGGCCGGCGACGCTCCACCGAACCGTCGCGCCCTTCTTGCCGAGTCCGCTGCCAAGAATCGATCCGGTCGCCACGTGAGTGGTCGACAGTGAGTAGCCGAAATGGCTGGCGAGCAGGATTGTGGCTGCCGACGATGACTCGGCCGCCATCCCCTGCGGCGAGTCAATCTCGACCAGTCCCTTGCCGAGGGTGCGAATCACCCGCCACCCGCCGATGTACGTGCCGAGGCTGATTGCGAGCGCGCAGGACACGATGACCCAATCGGGCGCCTTGGCTCCTGCTGCGACCGTGTGATGAGCGATCAAGGCAAGGGTGATGACTCCCATGGTCTTCTGGGCGTCGTTTGTGCCGTGCGCGAGCGAGACCATCGACGCCGACCCGATCTGGCCGACCCGGAAGCCGTGGCTGCGCGTGCGCTCGCGGATCCCGCGAGTGAACAGGTAGACGAGATAGGTGCCGACGGTCGCGATCAGGCCGGCGATGACCGGCGACAGCACCGCCGGGATGACGACCTTCTCGACCAGCCCGTGCCACTTCACCGCGCTCGAGCCTGAGGCTGCCAACGTCGCGCCGACGACGCCTCCGATCAGCGCGTGGGAGGAGCTCGAGGGGATCCCGAGATACCAAGTCGCGAGGTTCCACAAGATCCCACCAGTGAGGCCGGCAAACACGACGGTCAGCGTCACAACCCCGCTGTCGACCAAGCCGTTCGCGATGGTCGCCGCAACGGCGAAGGACAGGAACGCCCCGACCAGGTTGAGCACTCCCGACAGCGCAACGGCCACCTTCGGTGGGAGCGCTTTGGTGGCGATCGAGGTCGCCATGGCATTGCCGGTGTCGTGGAAGCCGTTCGTGAAGTCGAACCCCAGTGCAGTGACAACCACGAGAACTAGTACGAAGTCAGAGCCCATGGCGGGGACGCTACCCACGCCACTGCGACCCAAGCCGACCGAATCTGGCTGCCGAGCGTGGCAGGGTCAAAGCGTCATCTGTTGTTAACCCAGCGGTCGGCTCCACCTTGATCGCAGTACGGTCAGGGGTCGGAATGCTTGGCGCTCGACGTCGATGAAGGACAGGTGTGATGGCAGACCACGCGACCGAGACGGCCGACTATCCGGGCGGAATGCTCGACGCAGATGACCTGCTCGACAGCCTGGACGACCTCGAGGTCGACGTTCTCATCGACGATGACGGCGAGCCCACTCTGCTTGACGCTGATGGCAACCCGGTCGAGACCTGGCGGGAGGGCTATCCCTACGACAAGCGAATGACTCGCCTTGAATACGAGCGGACCAAGCGGCTGCTGCAGATCGAGCTGCTGAAGCTTCAGTCCTGGGTGAAGGAAGACGGCCGTCGCCTCATTCTCGTTTTCGAAGGCCGTGATGCGGCTGGCAAGGGTGGCACGATCCGGCGTTACACCGAGCATCTGAATCCGCGTGGCGCGCGCGTCGTGGCGCTGGAGAAGCCCACCGATGTGCAACAAGGGCAGTGGTACTTCCAGCGCTACGTCGAGCAACTGCCGGGCGCCGGAGAGATCGTGTTCTTCGATCGCTCCTGGTACAACCGGGCCGGCGTCGAACGCGTGATGGGCTTTTGCACCGACGACGAATATCACCGGTTCCTCAAGCAGACGCCGCCGTTGGAGAAGATGCTGGTCGAGGACGGCATCGACCTGATCAAGTTCTGGTTCTCGGTCACGCAGAGCGAGCAGCGCACGCGGTTCACGCTGCGCCGCGTCGACCCGGTCAAGCAGTGGAAGCTCAGCCCGATGGACCTGGCGTCGCTGGACAAGTGGGACGCGTACACCGACGCGAAGGAACGCATGTTCCGGTCGACGCATACGTCCTACGCGCCGTGGATGGTCGTCAAAAGCAACGACAAGCGCCGCGGCCGGATCGAGTCCATGCGCTACGTGCTCTCGCGCTTCGACTACCCGGGCAAGAGCGCGGAGGTCGTCGGCCAGCCCGACCCGGTTCTCGTCGGGCCGCCCGACGTGGTGCTCGAAGACCGCTAGGTCTCACCCGGCGGGCTGAAACGCTGCGCACAGCCAACTTCTGTCGTTCACCTAGTGCTCATCTGGCGTTCGGCTTGCGTGCGCCGGTCGTCGTCGTACGTCGGTTGTCGTGGTGTGACACCAATTGAGTTGGTCCACGGCCATCGGCCGCGACGAGGAGGGGATGCGTGAAATCGCCGCGCTTTCTTTTCGTCGTGGGCGTAGGTCGAGGTGCCGAGGCGCATCCGGTGTGGCCCGATGTCCACCAGACGTTCGAGGGCGATGTAGATCCGGATGGGTCGTGGGTGGCCTGGCGTCTCACCGGGGCCAACCATCGCGAGCTCGGCCGAAGCTCGCGCGTGTTCGCTGACCTCAAGCTGGCGACTGAGCACGCCGTGACCCTGCACGATCGAATTGAGGAGGCCGAGGTTCACATCCTGACGGTGCCGCACACCGGCACATGGGGCTGGCGGCTGCGGCTGGATGACGTCGCGGTTGCCACGTCGAGTCGGGGCTACGCCCGTCATCGGGAGTGCACCTACAACGTCGCAGCCTTCATGGCTGCGGTTGCCAACGCAGAGCTCTCCGACGGGGCGACGCCCCGAACGGGACAACTCGCGGCTGATGGCGCCGCCGGGACAGTGCTGTGACCGAAGGAGCGTCAATGACGACTGTCGCCCCCCCGACGATCAACATCGCCGAGGCTGAGCGGAGCGCGAGCAACCCAACGGGGGCGCACCTCGACGCGCAGCGGGTCTCCGCGTGGTTCGGGTCGAACAAGGTCCTCGATCGGGTCTCGCTCTCGATGCCGCCCGGCACGGTGACCGCGCTGATCGGCCCGTCGGGCTGCGGGAAGTCGACCTTCCTTCGCATCCTCAACCGGATGCATGAGTCGGTGCCGAGCGCGAAGCTGGCCGGCGAGGTTCGCCTCAACGGCGAAGACATCTACGCGCCCGGCAACCACATCACTGCCACTCGCAAGCGGATCGGCATGGTCTTCCAGAAGCCGAACCCGTTCCCCGCGATGAGCATCGGCGAGAACGTCGTCGCGGGACTCAAGCTGACCGGTGTACGGATCGGCCGGGATGAGCGCGACGCGCTGATCGAGGACTGCCTGCAGCGTGGCGGCCTGTGGGCCGAGGTCAAGGACCGGCTCGACACTCCAGGGGGCTCGCTGTCCGGCGGGCAGCAGCAGCGGCTGTGCATCGCTCGGTCACTCGCGGTCAACCCCGACGTGCTGCTGATGGACGAGCCGTGCTCGGCACTCGACCCAACGTCAACTCGCCGGATCGAGGAGACGATTGGGATCCTGCGTGACCAGGTCACGATCGTGATCGTCACCCACAACATGCAGCAGGCGGCCCGGGTGTCGCAGCAATGTGCCTTCTTCCTTGCCGAGCAGGGCACCCCGGGCCAGATCGTCGAGATCGGCGCCACGAGGGACATGTTCGAGCGACCGATCGACCAGCGCACCTCCGACTACGTCAACGGACGATTTGGGTGACGACCACGCTCGAAGAGCCCGTTTCACCGGCCTTCGAACCTGACGATGTGCCGCGGTCGCTCGCCACGACTCGCGATGCCCCGGATATTGCCTTTCGCAGCATCGCCACCGCCATCGGCGCGGTAGTGCTGCTGGTGACCGGCGCGATCGGGTTGTTCCTCGGCTACCAGATGATCCCGACGTTGCATCACTACGGCCTGCACTTCTTCACCGAGAACCAGTGGATCCCGGAACGCAACATCCTCGGGATCGAAGAGGTGTTGCTCGGAACCGTTGAGGTCGCGCTGATCGCGCTGCTGATCTCGTTCCCGCTGTCATTGCTCACCGCGCTCTACATCAGTGAATACGCCCCGACGTGGGCACGAGGTTGGCTGGTGGCGCTGGTCGACCTGATGGCGGCGATCCCAAGCATCATCTATGGCCTGTGGGGGCTGCTGCTCATCGCGCCGCACGCGTTGTTCGTCGCCCGATTTCTCAACCAATATCTGGGCTGGATCCCCCTCTTTGCGGTCCATGGCGGAGATGCGAACGCCCCGACGTTCGCCGAGACCCGCTTCGGCTCGTCCGCGTTCATCGCGGGCATCGTCGTGTCGATGATGGTCATCCCGATGGGGTGCGCGGTCATGCGTGGCGTCTTCGCGCAGGCGCCGATGGGCGAGCGAGAGGCAGCCCTTGCCCTCGGATCGACCAGGTGGGGCGTCGTCCGAGCCGTCGTGCTTCCGTTCGGTCGCGGCGGCATCATCGGCGGCACGATGCTCTCGCTGGGCCGTGCACTTGGCGAGACCGTCGCGGTCTACCTGATCGTCTCGCCCGACTTCGACGTGAAGTTCCGACCACTCGAGATCGGCACGATCACGACGGCGTCACTTATTGCCAACTTCTTTGGCGATGCGACAAAAGTCCAGCTTTCAGCGCTGCTCGCGGCTGGCTTCGTGCTCTTCGTCATGACCCTGGTCGTCAACACCTTCGCCGCGATCATCGTCAGTCGCAGCCGTAGCGGCGCGATGACCGAGATCTGAGATGCGATGACAACGATCGAGACAACTGCGCCGGCGTCGAACCCGTATCCGGACAGCGGGACGCCGACCCACGATGGGCCGCCGGACCAGCCCCGGATGATCAGCGTCCTGACGGTGGACGACCGGCTGTCGCTCTACGGCTCGATGGTCGGCGCGCTCGCTCTCGTCTGGCTGCTCTACACCCAGATCCTTCCCTTCAGCGGCAAGGTCGGGTTCGTTATCTGTTGGTACGTCACATATCTGGTGATGTTCGCGACCGTGACCGCGATGGTGCACTCGCTGCCGATCGTCATCGACCGGCTGTGGTCGGCGATCGTGACCGGCGGCGCGGCGCTGGTCGGAGTAGCGCTTGTCACGACGGTGGCCTACACCGTCGCGAAGGGGTTTGCCGCCGTCCATCACGTCACGTTCATCACGCACTCGCAGGCGGGTGTGAGTCCGACGGCGCCGCTCAACCAGGGTGGCATCCTCCATGCGATCGTCGGATCGCTGATCGAGCTTGGCATCGCGACCGTGGTGTCACTGCCGCTCGGCATCGGCACCGCCGTTTTCATGGTCGAGGTCGGCGGCAAGTTCGCGCGTGTCGTGCGGACCGTGGTCGAGGCAATGACCGCCCTGCCGGACATCCTTGCCGGACTGTTCATCTATACGACCCTCATTGTTGGGCTTGGCTTTCAACGCAGCGGATTCTGTGCGGCTATGGCATTGAGCGTGATGATGCTGCCGATCATCGCGCGCTCGGCTGACGTCGCGTTGCGGGTCGTGCCGGGGGGACTTCGCGAGGCTGGCCTTGCGCTCGGCGCTTCGCAGTGGCAGACGGTCTGGCGGGTGGTCCTGCCGACGTGCCGGTCAGGCCTGGCAACCGCGGTGATCCTCGGAATGGCCCGCGCGGTCGGCGAGACCGCGCCGGTCTTGATCACCTCTGGCGCGTCGACGTTCTTCAACATCAACCCGCTCAACAACCCGATGAACTCACTGCCGCTCTACATCCTCACTGCCGTCCGCAGCGGTGAGCCACGGTTCATCGAACGTGGATTTGGAGCCGGCATCGTCCTGCTCGTCATGGTGCTGATCCTCTTCGGCATCGCCCGCTTCCTCTCCCGCAGCAAGGTGGCCAGTCGATGACGCACCGCCGATCCCGCTCCAACCGATTCACGAACTTCTTGCGAGGACACTCCATGTGTCGTGCGTTCGCCTTGCTCACGGCGGCACTCGCGTTCTGCGTTGCTCCGTTCGCTGCCGCCGCGCCCGCCAATGCTGCGGTGGCCCATGCGTTGATCTCAGGCTCTGGCTCGAGCTGGGCCGCAAACGCGATCAACCAGTGGATCTCTGACGTGACCACGAATGGCCTGCAGGTCGTCTTCACCGCAGCCGGCTCGGCGCAGGGCCGCACCGACTTCCGCAACGTCACCACCGACTTTGCGGTCAGCGACATCGGCTTCCAAGGTGTTGACCCAGCGACCGGTGACTCGGACACGAACTGCATCAATCCGAGCCAACCGTCAACCTGCCGCCCGTACGCCTACCTGCCGATTGTCGCGGGAGGTACCTCGTTCCCCTATCAGATTCGGGTCGGCGGCAAGCTGGTCACCAATCTCCGGCTCTCCGGCGAGACGCTCGCCAAGATCTTCACCAACAAGATCACCAACTGGGATGACCCGGCGATCACCGCCGACAACAACGGGCGCAAACTGCCATCGCTCCCGATCATCCCGGTCGTGCACTCCGAGGGCTCGGGATCGACGGCGCAGTTCACCCGCTATCTCAACACCCAATATCCGAGCATCTGGCGGCCATTCTCCGACAACGTCGGAATGACCGAGTATTTTCCTCGGCAGGATCCGCAGGTCGCCCAAAACGGCTCGGACGGCGTCATCAACTTCATCACCTCAGCAGCGGCCAACGGGGCGATCGGCTACGACGAATACAGCTATGCGCTCAACAAGCAGTACCCGGTGGCACAGTTGGAGAACCAAGCGGGTTACTTCACGTCGCCCAACCAATACAACGTGGCTGTCGCCTTGACGAAGGCGCAGATCAACATGAACAAGAAGTCGAAGAACTACCTGCTGCAGAACCTCAACAAGGTCTACACGATGCCTGACAAGCGGGCGTACGCGATGTCGTCGTACTCCTACATGATCATTCCGACGTCACCAACCGACAAGCGCATGACCACACCAAAGCGGCAAACGCTTGCCGACTTCTTGTATTACGACATCTGTGCGGGTCAAGCAGAGATGGGGCCAATTGGCTACTCGCCGTTGCCCATCAACCTGGTCGAAGCGAGTTTCCAACAGACGAACCTGTTGCATAAGGCGGACAAGAATGTCCAACTGAGCAACGAGAACGTGACGACGTGTCACAACCCGACATTCGTCGCCGGACATCCGGACGAGAACTATCTCGCCAAGATCGCGCCCGAGCCGCCACTGTGCGACAAGGTCGGCCAAGGGCCGTGCAACGGCAGCACGGGCGCCGGTTCGACTGGCAATCCGACGAAGAATGGCAAGGCGCCGAAGACCACGACGACCTCGAGCACAGCCCCGAACCCGGGCAGCAGCTCGAACCCGGGGTCCAGCTCCGGCGGTCATAGTGCGACCAACCCGATACCCGGCAGCTCCGGGGGCCCCACTGTGCCCGGAACCAGCTCGGGTGGGGCCGCTGCCGACGAAGCAGACTCTGGCTCGATCATTGGAAACCCGACCTCGTTGCCCAACTCGAACAACGGCGGCGTCGGCGGACTGCTCGCAGTCCTTGCGGCCATTGAGCTGTTGCTTGTGCTGGCCATCCCGCCACTGGTCGCCAGACGGATCCATCGCCGCAAGGCCAGCGGATGATCGGAGCACATCGGCTGAGTCGTGGCGCCGCGACGAGCCGTCGGCGCCGGGTTGGCGGCATGGGCGCATTGACCGTGCTGCTCGGGTTGACCGCCGCTGTCATCGCGCCAACCGCGACTGGCTCGCCTGCCGCCGCTGCGGCGGCGTCGTCGAAAGGTGCGTTCGCGAAGAGCGAGACCATCACGCGAAGCAACCTCATCAACGGGCGGACCGTGGTCGTCGACAAGCGGAAGTTCAGTGTGAAGGTGGACGAGACCCACCAACTGCGCGACCGGCAGGAAATCAACGTGACGTGGAGCGGTGCCCACCCGACCGGTGGCATCGTGGCTGATCCCAACTCCTCGGCTGCGTCGCAGGAGGAGTACCCGGTTGTCCTGATGATGTGCCACGGGCTGGCGTCGAACAGCGCGCCGGCCTCAAAGCGCATCTCGCCGGAGACCTGCTGGACCCAGACTCCCGGTGAACGCGTGCAGATCTCCTCTGGCTTTGCGTTCCCGCCATACCGATTGGACCGTTATGCGACGGTCGCGGACCGCGGCTTGTCGGTCAACGCGCCGAACCCGTTGCCGAAGAGCTGCCAGCGCGCGCCGTCGGCGCAGCACTGGGTGCCCTTCGTCGCAGCAAGCGGGAAGGTCTATCGGGGCGGCACCTCGGACGCGAGTGGCACGTTGATCTGCGACGCCGGGATCCCGCCGGAAGAAGCGAGCGCCGCGGCCTCGCTTCAGCCTGGCAACACGACGTATGCGGTGAGCGACCTCAACGGCAAGGGCTCCGCCAAATTCGTCATCACCACTTCCGAGAGCAACGCATCGTTGGGCTGCTCGCAGACGGTTCCGTGTTCGCTAGTCGTGATCCCGATCATTGGCATCAGCTGCGACCCAGCGGGAGACAGCCTGCCGCCCGGCGACCGGCCAAGCCCCGCGCCAGTCGAGGCGCAAGCACTGTCGCTGTGTTCACAGAAGGGCGCCTACCCCGCCGGCAGCCTCGACACGAACCCCAACGAGGAAGAAGACCTCGCGGTCAGCGGTGAGTTGTGGTGGAGCGCGTCGAACTGGCGAAACCGGATCATGGTGCCACTGACGTTCGCCCCGCCGTCGAACATCTGCGCGCTGGAGAACTCTGCCCAGCCCACGGACATCTACGGGTCCTACCTCATGTTGCAGGCGACACAGCAGTGGGGACCGCACTTCTGCCTCAACCCGCATCTGTTCCCGATCCAGCATGTGCAGACCGGTGAGGTCGAGGCGAAGAACCTGCTGGCGGAGGGGTCGATCCAGGCCGCGTTCGAAGGCTCACCACCGACACCGGCCTTTACCAAGCCGGTGGTGCAAGCGCCGACCGCCGTCACCGGATTCGCAGTTGTCTACGACATCAGCACGGCTAAAGGGCAGCAGTATGTCCATCTTCGGCTTGACGCGCGGTTGCTCGCGAAGCTGCTGACCGAGTCCTATCCGTCAAACTCGACGGTGCAAGCCGAGGACAAGAAGCTGTGGAACCCGAGCACCCAGAAGCCGAATCCGCTGGACCTTGCCGCTGACCCGGAGTTTCAAGCGCTCAATCCGGGTTTGCCCAAACAGGTGCAGTTCTCCGAGCCCGCCGCGACGATCATGTTTGACTCGGCGACACCGACACATGACGGCGTTGACGACCTACATCAACGACAACCCCGAAGCGCGTGCCTGGCTCAACGGCAAGCCGGACCCGTGGGGCATGGTGGTCAACCCGAAATACAAGGGCATCAAGCTGCCGGTCAGCTCGTGGCCGCTGCTCGACACGTTCGAGCCACCCGGGCTCTATGCATCTGACAAGAACTCGTGCCTGTTCAACGACCCGGTGCCCTGGCTGCCGTTGGTTGCGTCGCCGGTCGAGCAACCAGCGTCGATCACGCTGGACCTACAGTTCGACATCGCGAACTCCCAGATCGCGTGCACCGGGACGACCCAGCAGAACCAGAAGCTCGGTTCGATTGGCAGGGAGCCGCAAGGCCAGGAGTTCATCCTCGGGCTGACCACTCTGCCCGACGTGAAGCGTTACGAGCTCAATGCTGCTGCGCTTGAAACCCAAGGTGGATCAACCTCCAACAACCAGTTCACGAATGCGGCCGGGCGCACCTTCGCGGCCCCGACCGACGCATCGCTTCGCGCCGCTGCTTTGTTGATGAAGCCGGACAAGGCGGACGGCAGTTGGCCGGTGCCGTACAACACGCTGCGAACGTCCCCGGCTGGCAAGTCGGCGTATCCGGGAACGATGCTGTTGTCCACTGATGTGCCGACGAGTGGGCTCACTCCGCAAGAGGCAAGTGACTACGCCAAGTTCCTCGATTTTGCGGTGTCCGCGGGTCAACACCCGGGTCTCGGCAATGGTGATCTGCCGCCTGGCTATCTGCCCCTCACCGCGGCAAACGGCCTTGGCAAGATGGTGAACTACACCAAGGCGGCGGCCGTCGCGATCGCCGCGCAGAAAGGCGTAGTGCCTTCGGTCACCGGGTCATCGCCGACACCTACCCCGAGTGGCTCGAGCTCGCCTGGCGGCGGGACGACGCCGGGTGGCACGACTGCTAGCTTGCCGCCGGTCAGCTCGCCCGCACCCTCCGGGTCATCCCCGACGGTGGCGACGTCAACCGGCCCACAGCCGAGCTCGTCGCAAGCCGCGCTTTCGCTGGGCACTACTGCCGCGAAGCGCTCGACACTGTCCGCCTTCGCGTTCCCTCTCGTGTTGCTATTGGCGCTTCTTGCCGGCGTTGCCACGCTGGCGCTGTGGCGCTTCGACCGGCCAAGGGTGGCCTCGCCGTGACGACGAGCGAGGCGCCGCCGCTCTCAGCCAGCGAGGAGATCCGCAGCGGCTGGGTCTTCGAGCGGGTACGTCCTTCCAAACTCGGATCCAAGCCTGCAGATGCGAAGCGGCCGCCGCTGTCACCGGCCCGGTCGATGATCATCTCGACCCTTGGCGCGCTCGCGATTCTGGCGATCTGGGTCGTGTTGTATGCGCTGTATTTCTCCGGTCTGCAGGAAAGCCATTCGCAGCACGTGATGTTCAGTCACCTTCGCCAGAACCTCGCGCTGGCGACGGTTCCGATCGGTGGCGTGATCAATCCGGGTACGCCGATCGCGCTGATCAGTGCGCCCTCGATCGGCTTGCACTCCGTTGTTGTCGAAGGCACGTCGTCCAAGGAGCTCGCCAAGGGGCCCGGCCACTACCCCAGCAGTCCGCTGCCGGGGCAGGCGGGCATCTCGCAGGTCTTCGGCAGGAGCGCGACGTTCGGTGCCCCGTTTGGCTCGATCGACTCGTTGCGAGACGGTGCGCCGATCACGGTGACCACCGGTCAAGGAGTCTTCACCTACTCCGTCATCGACGTGCGTCGTGCCGGCGATCCGATCCCGGGCGTCCTTGCGACGAACCCGTCGAGTCTGATCCTCGAGACCTCTGCGGGGAGCGGCTGGCGCAGCGGCTGGGCACCGAGCCAGGTGATCTACGTTGACGCGTCGCTCTCGGCCGGCAAGGTGCAACCGACAGAGGCTGGGCGCCCGGCGATCTCACCTCGCGCCGACACCGAGCTTGCGAGTGACACCGGTGACCTGGTGCCGCTCGTGCTGTGGTTGCAGGCGCTTCTGCTGCTCTCGGCGGGTCTGGTTTACGCCTACAACAGATGGACGCTGTGGCAAATGTGGCTCGTGGGACTGCCAATCCTGCTCGCCGTGCTGTGGGGCGCGACCAGCACCGCGTTGTTGTTGCTGCCTAACCTCGCCTGAGCGCGTACCACGCTGCTTGGCAGCGTCCGATTCTGTGACACCTGACGGTTGTGTCCGAGTCTGACCGGCTCATTGACTTCACTTCATTGCCCGTTCACCTGAAAACACCTGTTGGAGCACCCACGCCTGCGAGTGTCCTGGCGCACGGTTCCTTCCTACGTCCCTCAAAGGGGGAGAAGCATGCAGCACCGCAAGCTTAAAGTGGGCCTCGCCACCGCGACTACTGTCGCGGCGTCGCTGGTCCTCGTCGCGCAGCCCGCATTCGCGGACTACGCGCCGGTGGCCAAGGACGTCGTCGGCGTCGGGTCTGACACGGTTCAGTACGCCAGCGACTTCATTGCCGACGGCGACTTCCTTGGAGACCCCGGCTACAACGACGCCGGCAACAAGTTCAAGGTCATTAACTTCGACGCCACGCCGGACGCGAACGCGCGCCTTGCATATGGTCCGCAGGGCACTGGCCCCAGTTGTGCACCTGGTACGGGCGGCACCGCTGGCACCGGGACGCAGACGAGCAACCACGCGGATGCTCCCTGCACCCTGAACCCGACAATCGTTCTGCGCGCGGGCACCGTCCCGGTTCAGCGTCCGAACGGCTCGGGTGCTGGTGCCGCAGCCATCCTCACGGACACGCACCACTACATCAGCTACACCCGTGCCTCCTCGACTGAGGGCGCAACGCTCGGCGCGGCGTTCGACAGCATCACGATCGGCACAGACAAGCTCGCAATGCTCGCCGCGACGACGACGAACGCAGTGCCCCTGTCGACGACGCAGCTGGCCGCGATCTACAACTGCACCGACACCACCTGGACCCAAGTTGGTGGCACCTCGACCGACACGATCATTCCGATCGTGCCCCAGGTTGGCTCCGGAACTCGCAAGACCTTCCTGGCTGACATCGGCGTGACCACTCCAGGTGCGTGCGTCGAGACTGGCGAGGAGAACGACCCGACCGCGATCGCTGCGGCCACTGACCAGACCGGCAACACCGATGCGACTCCGTCAAAGGACGCTATCGAGCCGATGTCTGGCGGTCGTCTCAACATGTTCCAGGGCAAGCTCGGCTCCGGTGCCAGCAATGGTGTCGGTGGCTACTTCCACGACCCGAGTTGCTCGCTCAACGCGATCGCGGCTTCCACACCGGCAAGCTGTGCCTCGACCGCCGACACGATTAACCCAGCAGTGGCGTACCTCACTGGTACTCCGAGCACGGGAACCCTCTACACCGACACCCGCAACCTCTACATCTACTTCCGGGCGTCGGATGTCACCAGCACGACCACGTGGCAGCCAGGCGGCACGCTGAACTGGGTCCAGACCCTGTTCTATGACCCGTGCCCCGACAACCCGCCGGTTTCTGGCGACGGCTGCACCAACGACCCGACTGCTGGCGAGGTTGGCCCTGGTGGCGTGCCTTACTACGCAACCGGTGCCGGTCAGGGGCTCATCTCAGCTGCTGGCATCACCCCGACGTACCACGTCACTCTCGGTGGCCCGTGATCGTCGGTTTCATCGCGAAGCACCACGGTTAGTCGGTTAGTTCCGTTGTCTTCCACTGACTGAAAGGTCTTTCACATTATGAAACTGAACCTCCGACCGGTGATCGCGGGCGTCGCTACGCTCGCGATCACCGGCGGGGTTCTCGCAGCGTCGATCGGTTCGGCCGCCGCTGCGAGCTCCCCTCCCTGGGAACCAGACCCCGGCTCACTTGGGAGTCTTACTTTCTATAACTCCTCCGGTGCGGTAATCACCGGAGGCAACAACCTTAGCCACCTGTTTGACTACGCTCAAGCCTCGACGGCAGACGCTGCCGCCGGCACCAAGGTGACGGTTTTCTTTGCGAACCCGACACCGTCGACTCCGACCGGCAGCTTCCCGGCCAGCCAGGAATCGACACCGAACAGCACCCCGCCGGCTGGTGCGCCGGCACCGTTGGACACCTCGACCACTCCGGTGGCCGCACCTGGTCCCACCGAGGCGAACCTGACGACGTTCATCGCCGGTCACACCGTCAACACCCAGGCCGGCTTCGCGAACGTCTACCAGGTCCGTATCAGCACGACCGGCGGTGACAACGGCGGTAGTGCCTCCAACGCGCAGTACTGGGAAGACGACATTCAGGTCAACCCGACCGCGGGCACCTGGAGCGTGATCTACCCGGCCGTCGCGACAGCAACGACGACCACGCTCGCTGCTAACCCCAACCCCGCACTGACGACCCAGTCGGTCACCCTGACCGCAACCGAGTCGCCGGCAACCGCGGGTTCAGTGGACTTCAAGGACGGTGCCACCGACCTCGGGTCTACTGCGGTGAACGGAAGTGGTGTGGCGACGTTGTCGCACACCTTCGCCACCTCCGGTGCACAAAGCCTGACCGCAACGTTCACCCCGACCGACACCGCTGACTTCACCGGTTCGACGGGCTCGACGTCGCTTCAGGTCAACGTGCCGTCGACCCCGACGACAACCAGCCTGACGGTTAACCAGGATGGTTTCGCTGGCGACGACGTTTCGCTGAGCTCCACGGTGCTTGCGGGTAGCACTCCGGTCACCGCAGGAACGGTGTCGTGGTTCGACAACGGCTCTGCGACGGCGTTGAACTCGACGCCAGTGACGCCGAACGCCTCCGGTGTGGCGACGTTCGACATTCCGGCTGGTCTCACTGCCGGTGGGCACTCGATCGTGGCGAAGTTCACCCCGACCGATGTGACCCAGTTCGAGGCGTCAGCGTCGGCAGCTCAGCCGTTCTCGTTGGCCACCAAGCCGGCCACCGGTTCGGCGTGTGCTCAGCCAGGTTCGGTCTGCTCTGAGACCCAGAGCATCCAGACGACCGTCCCGGTCGGCACGTTGGTCATCAACACCCCGTACACCGCGAACGCGCCGTTGATCCTTCCGCCGATGGCGCTGAACAGTGCGGGCACCGAATTGAGCACGAGTGCACCGTTCCTGTGCATTCAGGTCACGGACTCCACCACCGGTGGCGCCCCATGGACCGCTCAGGCACTTGGTACTCCGTTGACGGACGCCAACCCGCCATCGCCGTTGCCGGCCGGCGCGGTGACCTCGATCAACCCAGAGAACGTCGGTCTGACTGGGCTGACCAAGCCGGTTGCTCCTGCTGATGGAGCTTCCTGCTCGGACACCCAGAGCTACTCCGGAGCGACGGGCACCAGTGACAACCCGGCAGCATCGGGTGTCTCACCGACCGACACCGGCTCGGCTGGTTTGGGTGGCTCTGCCCCTCACACCTTCGCGACCGGTGGTGGCGGGGACGGCACGGCAACGTTCGATGGCACCTTGAGCATCAACGCGCCGACGTCGACTGCGTCTGGTCTGTACAACGGCACGATCGTCTTCACGGTGGCCGACTGACCTCGTGAGACTGCACAACGGGTGAGGTCGCGCCTCACAACCGCGGATGGGGCGGGCAGGATTTCTGCCCGCCCCATCCTGCTCGTCGGGTGGTGTTCACCCGCCGTTTCCTTCCACTTCCGATTGAACGGATTTGCTTGCATCATGCGCGCTGTCAGGGTTGCGATTGCCGTGCTCGCGTTGATCTCCTCGTCGGCAGCAGCCGCGTCAGCGGCCGTCCCCGCCGCTCCGCACCCTGGTTTTGCCGTGCCGGCGGCGGCGACCCGGGGCAACATCACCTTCGGGGCCGGACCCGCTAACAGCAAAGGCCCGGACGGCCGGACGCTCTTCACGTACGACTCCTCCCCCGGCGGTCGGATCGAGGATCACATCGCGGTTCTCAACCTGACACATCATGTGGAGACGCTGCGGGTGTACACGGTGGACGTAGACCCCGGCCCGAACGGCGGCTTCTTCTACCCGGCTCGAACCGCGCCACGGGTCGGTGCGGGCTCCTGGGTCGCAGTCGGCACCCCGCACGCCTCGGGGCTGATCCATGCCAAGGCTCGGTCGACCACGATCCTGCCGATCCACCTCACAGTCCCGAGCAATGCCTCGCCCGGGGATCATGTCGCCGCGGTTATCGTCTCCCTCACCGGTCTCGTCAAAGGCAAGAGCGGCCAACACGTCAAGCTCGAACAGCGCGTCGCCACTCGCGTGCTGGTACGGATCAGCGGCACGCTTCGTCCGCAGCTCAGCATCGAGCGACTCACGGCGAGTTATTCCGGACGCCGCAACCCGATCAAGGGCGGCTCGGTCACGGTGCATTACACCGTGACCAACACCGGGAACGCGATTCTCAGCGGCGCCCAACAAGTCTCGATTCACGGGATGTTCGGCACCACCACACTCGCGAAGTCGCTTCCCGCGGTTCCGACTTTGTTGCCCGGCGGCTCGTACCACGCGACGGCTCATGTCGCCGACGTCTTTCCCGAGCTCCGGATGTCAGCCAAGGTGACGGTGACCCCGCAGGCAGCACCAGGTGACTCCGACCCTGGTCTGCGGGTCGCGACGGCGAGTGTCGGTTTCTGGGCGCCCCCGTGGATCCTGATCGCCATCGTCGTCCTGCTGTTGCTCCTCGCCGGGTGGCGAGTGTGGCGCTGGCGGCGATCTCGCAAGCCTGAGAGTCAATCCGGCATCGAAACTCCCCAAGGAGTCAAAGTATGAAACGCCACGTCCGTCGAACCCGTTCTGTCACTGCTCTTGCGACGCTGACGCTCGCCGCGATGTCTGCTGCCGCGCCGGTTGCGTCTGCGTCCGGCTCAGGTGTTCCGTTCAACGACACCAGCATTCACGGCACTCTGACGTTCTGCAGCCGCTCGGGCGTTGCGATGACCTCGGGCAGTCTGTTCACGGCGCCCTTCGCCTGGAAGACCGTGTCGTCGACGCCGGCTCCTCGGGGCTATCGCAATACCACCGCGCGCGCGACGCTCTATGCCTACCAACCGATCCAGTTCGTCGACCCAGGCGACTGGAGCGGTCAGCAGCTCACTGGCGCGTCCTCGTTCACGAACGCGGCCCACCCCGTCGTGCAGGCGACGAACCTCGACTCGGCACTGCTCGGCTTCTCCAACGCCTACCCCGCGCATTGGGACGGAACAGTCGAGCTGCGGATGTATTACACGGCGTTCAACCGCGGGGTCCACTCGCAGAGCTATCCCGCCGCGGTCTTGCGGATCAAAGGCAGCACCTGGACCATGCTCAGCGGTGGTGGCTCGTCGTGCAACGCGGGATCTGGCGTGTCGGACGAGACCAAGCTCCTGCCGAAGAAGAAGCTGAAGAAAGAGCATTCGGCGGTGCCGGTCGGGTCCGCGACGCCGGTCGCGGCGACCTCGAGCTCGGCGGCCAATGGCTCGTCGAGCAAGAGCAGTGGTGGATCGACGAACGGCGCTGCGAAGACCGGCGCCTCGACCGCGAGCGACTCTTCAGGGCTGAGCTCGGGCGCGAAGGGCGGCATCGGTCTCGGCATCGTTGCGGTGCTGACGATCGGCGGCACCGCCGCGATGTGGTGGCGGCGCCGAGTGAGCGGTCCGTCATGACGTCGGCGGCCTTGGTGACGCCGCGATGAACACCAGGCGAAGCGTCAACGACGACCCTCCCGATGAGGGAAACGGGATGCCAGTGTGGCACCCGAGGCACCAGGCCGAGCAGCAGCATGTCTGAAGGGATTTCAGTGGTGAGATTCAAACGGCGAGCGGCACTGAGCATCGGAACCGCAATGATCGTCGCGTCGCTATCGGTCCTGGCCGTCCCCGCGGGAGCGGTGACCGATCCGCCCTGGGAGCCCGATGTCAGCGCCTTGGGAACCCTCACGTTCTATAACTCCACCGGAACGGTCATCACCGGCGGCTCGGATCTCACTCATCTGTTCGACTACGCCGAGGCTTCCACGGCGGACACCAATGGCGGCATCAAGGCGACGATCTACTTCGCCAACCCCACGCCGTCACAGCCGACTGGCAACTTCCCCGCCAGCCAGGAATCGACTCCGTCCTTCACGCCGCCGACTGGTGGTTCGGTGCCTCCTGGCCTGTCGAGTGCGACCACCCCGGTCGCCAGTGTCGGATCAGTCGGCGCGAATCTGATGACCTTCATCGCTGGCCATGACGTGAACACCCAAGCGGGATATGCGGACGTCTACCAGGTGCGCCTGGTCACCAGCGGTGGCGACGGTGGCTCGAGCAACGACGCCGAATACTGGGACGCAGACGTCATGGTCAACCCGACTGCTGGGACTTGGGTCGAGACCTACCCGGTCGCGGGCGCTTCGGCTGTCACGACGACCACCGTGCTGACAGCGTCACCGTCAAGCTCGGCCAAGCAGCACGCCAGCGTGACCCTGAGTGCAACGGTCACGGCAACCGACAGCTCGCATCCGGCAGGCTCGGTGGAGTTCTTCCAGGACGGCCAGAGCCTCGGCACCGGCACGTTCAACTCCGACACCGGAGTGGGCACGCTTGCCACCACGCACCTGCTGCCAAGTAAGCCGAACGGCACCGTCTTGACCGCGACGTTCACGCCGTCCGACACCTCGACCTACAGTCCGTCGACGTCGGCGGGCTTGCACTACACGGTCGATCCGATCGCCAGCGTGCCGAGCATCTCCGGACCGCATCAGGTCGGCGGCACGGAGAAGTGCACCGAGAACAACCTCGACTTCGGGGTCTCGGCCGCCTACACCTGGCTCGTCAGCGGCAAGAAGGTCGCGACTGGCAAGAGCTACGCGGTCGCCGCCTCGGCGTACAAGAAGAAGCTGTCGTGCACCGCGACCGTTCACGCCGGTACTGGCCCGTCAAGCAAGGCGACGAGCAAGTCGGTCACGGTCTCGCTTGGCAAGGCCTTGAAGGCCACCAAGAAGCCGGCCCTGTCCGGGTCCGGTGCAGTCGGTGCCGTCGAGAAGGTCAGCAGGGGCAAGTGGTCACCGAAGGCCTCGAGCTACTCCTACGAGTGGCTGCTCAACGGCAAGAAGATCAAGGGCGCAACGAAGTCCTCCTACAAGCTGATCGGCAAGGACAAGGGCAAGAAGATCAGCTGCAAGGTGACCGCCAAGAAGGCCGGCTACGCCGCCGGTTCGGCGACCAGCAAGGGCGTCACAGTCAAGAGCTAGCGCCCATGCGCTCCAGAGCCGGCAGACGCGTCACGGGCGTCCGCCGGCTCTGTTGTGTCCGGCCAAATACCGGAGGGATTCCGCTAGCACAGCCAAAGCGCTCACTACCAGGGGCTTCGGTGGTTTGTCCGGCTGTGCGCGCATCGTTCGGTTCGCTCTCAACCCCATGTGACATCGCTGTAGCCAGGGCTACCCCTATGTCACATACGAATGTCACATACGAACGCTTTTCTTACGCGTGAGCAGTGGCTGCTCGTCCGTGGCTTAGTGGCGCGGGCGGTGGGGCGCGGAGGGCGTGGGGAGTGGTGACGGTGTCGGCATCCGGGTCGGAGTCGGGATCGGTACGGGCGTCGATGACGGCGACGGCGACGGCGATGGCGAGCCCGAGGGATCCGGCGATGGCGAGCCGGAGGGCGTCGGGGTGATCGGCGGCGCTCCGGGTGGGGTCGTCAGGTGGACTCGGCGGTGCTTCTTGAGCTTCGGCAGGCCGTTAATGCCGAGCTTCGCCGGGTTGATGTTCATGTAGTGAGCGGTCACCGTGAGCACCGCTCGCACATATGAATACGAGTGGTTGTAGCTGTAGATCGCGCGAATCAGGTGCTTGGGTCGGTTCAGGCCTGGTCCGCTCGCGCAGAGGTAATGGGCCGCCGCGAGCGTCGCGTCGTCGATGTCCTGCGGGTTCTTGATCCCGTCGTGGTTGCCATCGGCGGCCCAGACCGCCCAGGTCGACGGCATGAACTGCATCGGGCCGACGGCGCGGTCCCAGGTGGCGCTGCCGTCGATCGCGCCGTGATCGGTGTCTGGGAAGCGCGCGAACCCGTCCTGGCCGTCGAGGAGCGGGCCGTAGATCGGGGGGTTGGCGACACCGTTCCAACCGGGCTTCGCCGAGCCGCCTGAACGTGCATTGTCCGACTCGATGAAGCCGATGCCGGCGAGTATCTGCCAACGCAGCTTGCACTGCGGGTCCGATGCGCGGTTCAGCTTCGCGGCGTTGACGTACGACGCCAGCGCCCGGCGCGGGATGGCAGAGGCAGTCACATCGAGATGCTGGGGGAGCTTGACGATCGGCCCGCTTGCCGGTGGGAGCTTGCGCTGACGCTCGACGACGACGGTCGTCACGTGGAACGGGATCGTAATCGGCGTTGCCGCGAATGGCATCATCGCCGCAGTCGGACTGATGGCTTGCTCGTCTGCCGCTGGGTGAGAGGCGGCGGGAATCGGGCCGCTTGCGGCACTCAGCGCGAGCCCGGCAGCGACGAGGACCACCGGCGCCCCGAGCCTGGTTGCCGGCAGTCTCCACCCATCGCGGATTCGCATGGCACGACACGACTCCTGAGCTGTGGATGGTGGGCAAGAACACGCTAGAAGCGAATCAGGCCTCATGGGCCAGTCGCGGGCGACGATTCATCGGGTCGTCACCTCCCGTCCACCCGAATGGCACCGGATTGCCGACTTGCCTGCACCAGGCCCTTGAGTCGATCTTCCACTTGTGGATAACGTGCGGTCTAACCGAAACGTGACTTGCTGGCCACCCCGGGTTGGCGGCGTCTCGGGGACCGCCGAATCGTACGCATCATCGGCTGAATTCGCCGGTGACGTGTCAGAGCCGGGGACCCGTTCCCCAGGGGTGAACCGGCGCCGCGAGAGTGGCGCAGCAGGGCGAGAGCTTCCGCGTCCGAACCCGACAGCTAACCCGGTAGGCGGGGCTACGGAAGAAAGGCCCCCGCACGCCTATGGCGCGTCGAGTTCGCCTCCCGGTCCGTTTGCTCGCCCTGGCCGTGTCCGCTGCCGCCGTCACGACCGGCATCGTCGCCGCCGGTCCGGCGTCCGCGCAGAGCGTTAAGGCTCAAATCGCCTCAGCCGAGCGCCAGTTGCGTGAGCTCAACAACCAGGCAGAGGCGGCAAGCGAGCGCTACGACGGCGCCCGGATCAAGCTCGCTGCGGCTGAACAATCTGCTGCGACTGCGCAACGGACGCTGGCGGCAGCGCAGGCGAAGTACGGCGCGCTGCAGAAATCCGCGGCCGCGTTTGCGGTCGCGGCCTACCGCGGCGAGGGTTCGAACTCACTGTTGACGCTCACCAGCACCTCGACCAGCACGTTCCTGGGCCGCGTCTCTTCGCTACAGGCGGTCTCCTCTAGTGAGGCTGAGACTCTCGCCGGCGTCGATGCCGCCCAGCGGGTGCAGGAGCAGGCGCAGGCCAATGCCGCCGCCGCGCTCGCGGCGCAGCGCTCGGCTGCTGCAGCGATGGCCGCCGACCGCAACGACATCATTGCCGCGGCTGCCAAGGAGAAGCAGATTCTGTCCGGGCTGCAGGCCAAGGAAGCGGCCATCATCAAGGCGGCCAAAGCGGCCAAGGAGCGTGCTCAGCGACTTGCGGCCGAGCGGGCAGCAGCGGCGTTGCGCCGGCAGCAGGCGGCTGCGGCAGCGGCAGCGCGGGCAGTGCGGTCTCAGCCGGTGTCACCGCCGGCGCCGAGACCGGTCGCCGGCTCTGGCGGCGCCGCGACGGCGGTGGCGTGGGCATACAAAGAGATCGGAAAGCCCTACGTCTGGGGTGCGGCCGGGCCAAACTCCTTCGACTGCTCTGGTCTGGCGATGTACGTCTGGGCGAAGGCCGGTGTTTACCTCGAGCACTTCACTGGTGACCAGTGGCATGAGGGCACCCATGTATCGCAGTCGCAGCTCGAGCCCGGCGACCTCGTCTTCTTCGCCTACAACACCTCTGATCCGGCGACCATTCACCACGTCGGCATCTACATCGGTGGCGGCGAGATGATCGACGCGCCGTTCACGGGTGCCTTCGTCCGCAAGGATCCGGCGTTCCGCCCCGACTACATCGGCGCAGTTCGTCCCGGCTAGCGGCATCGACGCCGGCTAGCGAGCGCCGGCAAAGCAGATTCGGCAGGTCATGAGGCCGATCGGGCGTGCTGACCATCGCAGTGAATCGAACGCGATGAGGTCGACGCCCAGCGCGCGCCCGCAGACCGTGGTGTCGCGCCCTTCGAGGTAGGCGTGCAGCTCACCTCGAGGAATCGCGCGACCCCGCGAGGTGATGGCGGACGTTGCCGCCACGCGATAGGGCATACCTGGAGCATCTGATGGGCGAGCGGCCACCAGTCGAACGACGGCTGAACGAACGGGGTGCGTGCGGCGGCAATCTTCGTGCTCTGCCGGCGAGGGCCGATCGGCGGCAGAGCACTAATCGCGACTCTCAGGCGCGGCGACCGGGAAGGCCGCGGCTGCCGATCGCAAGACCGACGGCGACCAGCGACTGGAAGCCAAGCACGAGCACTACCGCATGCAAGGCGCCGAGTCGGCTGGCCGGCGAGATGCTGATATACGCACTGCCGATGATCGCCACGCCGAGGGCGAGCGACGTCTGCTGTGTCGTGGTCAGCACGCCGCTGCCTGCGCCGGCTGACTCCACCGGGACGTCGGAGAGGACGACCCTGATCAGCGGGCTCATGATGAGGCCCTGTCCGGCGCCCATGATGGCAAAGCCCGGAAGCAGGTCAAGGATCGAGATCTGCGGCCAGGCGAGCTCGAGCGCCGCGATCACCAGCAGCAGGCCCATGAGCTGGATCGCCGCTCCCGCGCAGATGACCGCTCGGCCGTACCGTGCGACAAGTCGTGTGGTGGTGAGTGATGTCGCAAGGAAGGCGACCGCGAGCGGGGTCAACGCCACTCCGGCCCGAATCGGAGTGAAGGCGAGCGTGCCCTGGATCACGAGGGTGTAGACGAACATGAACGCCCCGAATGTCGCGAAGAACGGGATGGCAAGGAGCAGGCCGCGACGCATGCTCGCGTGCTGCAGCACCGACGGTGGCACCAGGGGTGAGCCACCTCGTTGCTCGATGCGGCGCTCTGCGGCAATGAAGATCGCCGCGCCGAGAGGCGCGAGGGCAAGCATGACGACCGACCACATCGGCCAGCCGAGGGCTCGACCCTCGGTGAGCGGGATGAGGACAGCGACCAGCGTCAGCCCGAGCAGGATGGTCCCGACGACATCGATGCGGTGATGGTGGATCGCCTTCGTCTCCGGGACGAACCGAGCGGCGAAAACCAGCCCGATCAAACCGATGGGGACGTTCACAAAGAAGATCGCCCGCCAACCGCTGCCGGCGATGTCAGCGGAGACCAAGGCGCCGCCGAGGAGCTGGCCGGCGACCGCGGCAAGGCCGCCGGTTGCGCCGAACCACGCGAGGGCGCGGGATCGCGATTCGAGGTTGCCGGTCGCCTGAATCGTCGACAGGGTTTGCGGCACCATCAGTGCGGCCGAGGCGCCTTGCAGCAGCCGAGCCACCACCAGTGCGGAGGCGGTTGGTGCGAGCCCACACAGCAATGAGGCAAACGTGAATGCGCCGATGCCAGTCAGGAACAGCCGGCGTCGACCGTGCGCGTCGCCGAGCCGGCCGCCGAGGACCAGCAGGACGGCGTATGCCGTTGCGTACCCCGAGACGACAAGCTCGAGCACGCCGGTTGACGCCTTGAGGTCCTGGCGCATCGTCGGCAGCGCGACGTTGACGATGAAGAAGTCGATCATCGGCAGCAGGACGCCGAGAAGAACCGTGATCAGGCCGGCCGTCGGAAGCGCCGGTCCGTGCACGGTGTGGGCCGCGATCGGCGGGCTGGACGGGCGCTCGGAACTGTCAGTGCGGTCGGGCAGGATGAGCGAGGTCGTTGTTGCAATGGTCATGGTGGTCACTCTGGACCCGTTCCAAGCCTGGTACCAGACCGTAGTTATCCTGTTATTCAGACCAACTGGCACCGGGTTCGGCTCTCTGTCATCCTGGTACCCGTGACCGCGACTCTGGAGCAGCAACCCGTCCTCGACACCGCCCCGATCGATCCCGCGACCTCTCGTCGCCGGGAGTTGGCGTCGTTCCTGCGCAGCCGTCGTGAGCGGCTGAGCCCCGAACAGCTTGGGCTGCCGGAGTACGGCCGGCGGCGCACTCCGGGCCTGCGGCGTGAGGAGGTCGCGCAGCATGCCGGCGTTGGCGTGACCTGGTACACCTGGCTGGAGCAAGCCCGTGACATCAACGTCTCGGAACAGGTCCTCGACGCGATTGCTCGTACGTTGCTGCTCGACCCGCACGAGCGCAGTCACCTGTTCACGCTCGCGGGTTCGCCGCTAGCAGAGGTCGGCCCTGACTGCGTGCCGGTCTCGGAGCCCGTCCGGGCGCTGCTCGCAAAGCTCGACCCGTATCCCGCAATGGTGACCAACGGTCGATATGACCTGCTCGCCTACAACCACGCGTACACGATGTTGATCGGCGATCTCGACGCCTTGCCGTTCGAGCAGCGCAACAGCCTGTGGCTGCTGTTCACCTGCCCGGCGATGAAAAAGTCGTTGCTGGACTGGGACACGGCCGCCCGCCGGATGGTGGCGCAATATCGCGCGGCGATGGCAGACCATGTTGGCGAGTCGGTGTGGAAGTGCATGGTCAGGCGGCTGCAGGATGCCTCGCCGGAGTTCACCGAGCTGTGGCAGCGCCATGACGTTGCCGCGCCGGAGAATCTCACCAAGCGGATTCGTCACGCACAACTCGGGCTGATGCAGTTTTCCTACACGAACCTGTGGCTCTCACAACGGATGGGTGTCCGGCTCGTGTCCTACACACCCGATGACGCGGAGACTCTCGGCAAGCTCGAGTCGGCAACTGTTCTCGAGCCGCAACGCCTCTTGCTCACCGCGTAGCTTCGCGCGAGCTCGCGCGTGCCGGTTGCGGCGAATCCCGGCGTCTCACCCCTATAGTCACACCGACCGAGCACTGGCCTACAGCCGTCATCTGCTCGCCGGGCCAAGAGCCTCGCCGGCAGTCGACCAATGGGGGTTGACATGCATATCAACGCCGGCGACACCGCGTGGATGCTGACCTCGACCGCACTGGTGTTGTTCATGATGCCTGGGCTGGCGCTGTTTTATGGCGGCTTAGTCGGCGCCAAGAATGTCGTGTCCACGATGGTGCAGTCGTTCGTCGCGATCGGATTGATCAGCCTGCTCTGGGCGATCGTCGAATACTCCCTCGCCTTCGGGCCGAGTCGCTGGGGAGTGGTCGGCGGATTGCACAACGTGTTTCTCAATGACGTCACGGGCAAGCCGAACGCCTACGCGCCGACGATTCCGGCGCTGGTCTACATGGCATTTCAAATGAAGTTCGCCGTCATTACGCCTGCGCTGATCGCCGGTGCGTTCTGTGAGCGGATGCGGTTCCGCGGCTACCTGGTCTTCATCGGGTTGTGGTCATTGTTCGTCTACTCCCCGTTTGCTCACGCCGAGTGGGGTGGCGGCTTCCTCGGCGCCGGGGGGTTGCACGCGATCGACTTTGCGGGTGGCTCAGTTGTCCACGAGCTCGCTGGTGCTGCCGCGTTGGCAACAGCGCTGTATCTGCGGCGCACGCACGAGCTAGCCCGTCCGCACAGTGTTCCGTTGGTGTTGCTCGGCGCCGGCATCTTGTGGTTCGGCTGGTTCGGTTTCAACGCCGGTAGTGCATTGTCGGCCGGGCAAGTCGCGGCGTACGCGTTGGTCAACACGCAGTTGGGCGCCTGCGCCGCGATGCTCGCGTGGATGGGTGTGGAGTGGCGACTGCGAGGCAAGCCGACCGGCATCGGGATCGCCACCGGTGCAGTGGCCGGCCTTGCCGCCATCACACCGGCATCGGGATATGTGAAGCCATGGGCAGCGATCGTGATTGGCATCGCGGCCGGCGTCATCTGCTATGGCGCTGTGCACCTCAAGGACATCTTCCACTATGACGACTCGCTGGATGTCGTCGGCGTGCACATGGTTGCTGGCGCGCTTGGTGTGGTGTTGACCGGCGTGTTCGCCAGCCTTGCCGTCAACGCGGCCGGCGAGCCGGGTGGTTGGACACAACTCGGACGCCAGGCAGTGCTTGCGGTCGCCGCGATCGTCTACCCGTTTGTCATGACGTGGATCATCTTGTGGGTGACCGACCATGCCGTGGGTCTGCAGGTGAGTCCGGAGGAGGAGACGGCTGGTCTAGACCTCATCGAGCACGGCGAGGCGGGTTACGAATGGGAGGGAGCGATCGCCGGCACCTCAGCCCTGAGCTGAGTCCACCTCGGGGTGATCAGCGACCGGCAGGTGTCGGCTGCGCTACCTTGACGCGGGCACAAGCAACTGCCGTGTCATACCGATCCAAGATGATCTGCGCGAGGATCGGGTCAGCGCCGAGTGGCGTCGTCACGACGGACGCGGCCTGCGCGGAGACGATGTCGGCAAACCGACCAGGCGCGACCAGGTACGTCGCGATTGCGGCGCCTTGGAGGTCGCGCAGCTTGGGTTCACCTGAGCCGATAAAGGCTGCAGTGACCTCCGCGCCGATCTCCCGGCTGAGGTTAGCCGCGGCCGTGCGCGCGTCATCGAGTGCTTGGGCGTCCGCCGATCCCGCGGCGGCGAGCAGCACCGGCCCGCCGCGCCATCCGGCATCGCGCAGCCGCCGCGCCATCAGCTCGGCGAGTCGAGGGTCTGGTCCGATCGGCGACGCAATCGTGGCCCCGGCGGCGTTGGTCGGGATGTCGATGTGGACGTGATATCCGTTGCTGAGCAATACCGGCACCACGACGCATTCGGGACTCGCGACCGTTGCTAGCTCGGGCGGACCGTGCTCGAGATAGCCGACGCGGATGTCGAGTTGCGGGCGCAGCTCGGCCAGCACGACCGTCAACGACGCGAAGACATCAGCGAACCTCGGATCGGCACTGCCGTGCGCCGCGAGCACCAGGGGTGCGCCTGCGAGCGTCATCCGTGAAGGCCGCACTCCACCTTTGGCAGGCCGAGCCAGCGGCCGGTGCGACCCTCGCCGCGGTTGGTGCAGGGTGCGCAGCCGATCGAGCCGTACCCCTCCGACACCAGCGGATTGACCAGGATGTCGTTGTCGACGATGTAGCGCTGGACATCGTCGAAGGTCCAGGTCGCAAGCGGGTTGACCTTCACCATCTGGTGACGCTCATCCCACTCGACAACGCCGACGTCGGAGCGCGAGGACGTCTCATCGCGTCGAATGCCCGATGCCCATGCGACGTACGGCGCGAGGGACTTGGCAAGCGGCGCAACTTTGCGCATTGCGCAGCAAAGGTCGGGGTCGCGAGCGAACAGATCCTGCCCGAACGCAACGTCTTGATCGGCCACGCTGAGGTGCGGCTTGACCTTGATCAATTCGATCGGAAGCGTTGACTCGAGGGCGTCAGCGGTGCCGAGTGTCTCGGCAAAGTGATAGCCGGTGTCGAGGAACAGCACCCGGATGCCGGGCTGGACGGAAGCGGCCATGTGGGCGAGCACGCCGTCACCCATCGACGACGTCACGACGAAGCGCTGGCCGAATCGGTCGATCGCCCAACGCAGAATTTCCTGCGGGGTGGCGTTCTCCAGCGCTGCGCCGGCGTGCGCAGCGAGGTGGGATTGGCCGTCAGATGCGTCGTAAAGATCTTGAAGCACGGTCGCATCGTCGTGCAGGAAGGACAGCGGGGCAAATGGCGGTGATTCTTTGTCGATGACTGGCGCAGTCACTGGAGGTCCTCAAAACGAGAAGAGAGTTGCGGGCGCGGATAATCAGCGCGCGCAACACACTGCGCTGTGGACGCGCTGCAGATCAATATGCAGCCGAGCGACCAGAGGCACCTGCGAGGACATACAGGTAGTCTGCCACACGACGGATGGACTGCACAGCGCGAAGACCTCTGTCTCACGATTCGAGACGACGGCGTCTCACTCCACCGCAGATCGGGAAGCCGCTTTCTTATGCCAACACCTCGTCGCAGCCCTGGCCAGGGTCAGTGGGCGCTCGGACATCTCGAGCCGCTGACACCTCAGGAGCGCATGAAAAAGGACGATGACGGCCTCAACGTCCGGGCCAGGATCGAGAACATCTACTCCAAGGCAGGGTTCGCGTCGATCGACCCATCCGACTTGCGTGGCCGGATGCGGTGGTGGGGTCTCTACACCCAACGCCGGCCAGGCATCGAGGGTGGCAAGACTGCCATTCTCGAGCCGGAGGAGCTCGACGACCAGCTACTTCATGCTGCGCATCCGGATCCCCGGTGGCGCGCTGACCAGCCAGCAGTTGCGCGTCATCGCGGGAATCGCGACCGAGTTCGGGCGCGACTTCGCCGACGTGACCGACCGGCAGAACGTCCAGCTCCACTACATCCGGATCGAGGACGTGCCAGAGATCTGGCGGCGACTCGAAGAGGTCGGCCTCAGCACCGGCGAAGCGTGCGGCGACACACCACGCAACGTGCTCGGCTGCCCACTCGCTGGTGTCGACGCCGATGAGGTCCTTGATGCCACCGCCGCGCTGTTGGAGATCAACGAATACGCACTGGGAAACAAGGAGTTCTCCAACCTTCCCCGCAAATACAAGACGGCGATCAGCGGTTGCCCGGTTCAGTGCACCGCGCACGAGATCAACTGCATCTCCTTTGTCGGCGTCCGTCATGAGGATGGCCGCGTCGGATATGACCTGTGGGTTGGCGGCGGGCTGTCGACCAACCCGAAGCTGGCTCAGCGGCTCGGCGTTTTCGTTCCGCCTGGCGAGACGCGTGAAGTCTGGGCTGGCGTCACCCGCGTCTTCCGCGAGTACGGATATCGCCGTTCACGCAACCGGGCTCGGCTGAAGTTTCTCGTCGCCGACTGGGGTCCGGAGCGTTTTCGGGAGGTGCTCGAGAGCGAGGAGTTTCTCGGTCGCCGCCTCGAGGATGGGCCGGCGCCCGTGGAGTTGAACGGCGAGCGTGACCACGTCGGGGTGAGGCGGCAGAAGGACGGCCGCAACTACGTCGGGTTCGCGTTCCGCACCGGTCGCACCAGCGGCACCGAGCTTGCCGACATCGCCGACCTGGCCGAGCGGCATGGCAGCGGCCGGGTCGCCGCGACCGTCGAGCAGAAGATGGTGATCCTCGACGTTGCCGACGACCAGGTCGACGAGCTGGTCGCGGCGCTCGCGGCCCGGGATCTGCCGGTGCGTCCATCGGCATTCCGCCGCGGGATGATGGCCTGCACCGGTCTGGAGTTCTGCAAGCTGGCGATCGTCGAGACCAAGGCGCGCGCCGTCGATCTGTACGCCGAGCTCGACCGGCGGCTGCCAGATTTCGACACCCCGATCACGATCAACGTCAACGGCTGCCCGAACTCCTGTGCCCGGTTCCAAGTCGGCGACATCGGGCTCAAGGGCATGATCGTCGACGATGGTGAGGGGTTCCAGGTGCACCTCGGTGGCGCGATCGGCTCGGATGCCGGTTTCGGTCGCAAGCTGCGTGGGCTGAAGGTCACTGCGGCCGAGCTGCCGGACTATGTCGAGCGGGTGCTGCGCAACTACCTCGACGACCGCTCAGATGGTGAGCGGTTTGCGACCTGGGTCCGGCGCGCAGACGAGGCCTTGGTGCAGTGACGCAGCGAGCAGTTCCGTTCTACTGCCCGTACTGCGGCGATGAGGACCTGCAGCCTTACGCCGACCGGCACGGTGCGTGGTGGTGCCAGTCGTGTCGGCGGGCGTGGTCGCTGTCGATGATCGGGGTGGGCACGCCAAGTCGGCTTGGCGGTCAGTCCATGAACGACACCGAATCGGCCGACTAGTCCGGTAGGTCCCGCGAAGTTCACGTTGTCTCAAGCGTCGACCTATTGGCGGCGCCCCGATCATCTGTCACCATTCGCGGATCAGGGCTGGAGTGAGGTGGCGATGAGCGGCGAGGCAGCGGAGAGCATTGCTGTCGTTGTGTACCGCGAAGACGGCGCCTGGCATTCGGGTGTCCTGCCTGAGCGGGTCGGTGGTGATCTTGACGGCTTGATCCAGGTGCTGCGGCAGCAACCGGCCGAGAACGGCGCGATCGGGCTCGTCAATGTCGCGGACGAGTTCTTTGTCGCGCTGCGCGTGCGCGGCGATGACGTTCGGCTCATGTTGTCCGACGTGACGGCGGCGGTGGCGTGGGATCTCGCCCGTCAGGTGGTCGATCGGCTCGGCATCGACGCACCGAGTGAAGACGATGTCGACGACGTCTGGCCGGCCGGCGACGTCGGAATCTTCGCCGACCTCGGTCTCGACGAGATGGAGCTCAGCGCCCTGCTGGGTGATCTCGATGCCTATGCCGATGAGATGTTGCTGTCGGTTGCTGATCGCTTGGGATTTGCCGATGTTTATGATCGCGCGCTGGAAGCACAACCTCGTTAGTAGTCTTGCTCGATCAGCGACGACTTGGGAGTTGACTCGTGACCTACGCCACCGCGGCTCTTGCCCGCGTCGGCCCCCTCGTGGTTCGGCGAGGAGCTCGAGTTAGATGATGTCGAGGATCTCGACGGCGTCGTTGAGCTGCTTCGCGAGGTCGTGGGTGACGACGCAAAGACCGCGTTGCTCTTCGTCGAAGAAGATGACGAGTGGTTCTCGATTCTCCGAGTGGATTCCGACGGCGAGCCACGAGTCTTTGTCTCGGATGCGCGAGTCATCGCGTCCAGCCCAGATTGCGGCGTTGTTTGCCGAAGCCGCGATCGAGGCGAGCGTCGACGATGTCGACGACCCCCACTGAGGGTGACGACGATGACGGCGACGACGATTCCGACGAGGGCATGCGGGCTGACGGCGACCCGACCGGCGACCCGGCATTGCTCGCCGATCTCGGCACACCGGCAAGTCGCCTGCTCGAGCTGTGCGCGGAAGAGGGACAGCTTCCGGCGGATGTCATCAGCGCACTGTGCGAGGCCGCCGGCTGTCTTGACGTGCTGGACAAGCTCCGCGGCGTGTGAGCACACGACGATCTGATGCGCCTCGCACTTGACGAGGCGCTGCTGGCCGATGCCGGTGGAGACGTACCGATTGGTGCCGTCGTCGTCGATGCCGCCGGCGTCGTCATCGGGCGGGGCCACAACCAGCGAGAGGCGTCCGGCGACCCGACCGCCCACGCCGAGGTGCTTGCCATCCGCGATGCGGCCGCGCGGCCGCGGCACCTGGCGGCTGGACGGCTGCACCCTGCGTGGTCACCCTTGAGCCGTGCACGATGTGCGCCGGCGCGATCGTGCTGGCCCGCCTCGATCGCTTGGTCTACGGCGCCTGGGACCCGAAAGCGGGCGCGGTCGGATCGCTGTGGGACGTGGTGCGCGACCGCCGTCTCAACCATCGCCCTGAGGTCGTCAGCGGCGTCCTGGCGGCGGAATCCGCGGCGACTACTTCATCACTGGTTCGGGGCGAAGCGGGACTAAAGCGCCGGCTAGGCTCGATCACGGTGGAGTGTCCGAGCGGTCGAAGGAGCACGCCTCGAAAGCGTGTGAGGGGGCAACTCCTCCGTGGGTTCAAATCCCACCTCCACCGCCAAGCACTGGAATCGACGTTCGGTGCAGGTGCGGGAGGGAGCGGCGGTGAGATGCGGCGCCTGTGGAGCCGATAACCCCACCGGTAAGCGCTTCTGTGGGGACTGCGCGACGCCGCTGAGTGCGGCGTGCCCAGCGTGCGGCTCGGTGACCGAACCCGGTCGCCGATTTTGTGGTGATTGCGGCGCGCCCTTGCCCGCGGCCGAGGCGCCGATCGCCGCCGGCACCGCTATCAACCCGGAGCCGGTGCCGGTTGCGGAACGTCGAGTCTGCTCGGTGCTGTTCTGTGACCTGGTCGGGTTTACGCCGTTGTCGGAAAGCCGCGATCCCGAAGAGGTACGCGAGCTCCTCTCTCGATATTTCGATGCCGCGCGCACGGTGATCGGCCGGTACGGCGGTGTGGTCGAGAAGTTCATCGGAGATGCGGTCATGGCGGTGTGGGGCACTCCGCTCGCCGCCGAGGGTGATGCAGAGCGCGCGGTCCGGGCAGCGCTCGACGTGGTCTCGGCGGTCGCGCAGCTCGGGGTCGAGACCGGCCTGGCTGGGTTATCCGCCCGGGCCGGTGTCGTGACCGGCGAGGTCGCGGTCACGCTGGGTGCGACACATGAGGGCATGGTCGCCGGCGACGCCGTGAACACCGCTGCGCGGGTGCAGTCCGTCGCCTCCGCTGGGGTAGTCCTGTCGACGGAACCACTCGTCGGCTTGCGTCGAGCGCGATCGGATTCGACGACGCGGGCGAGCACACGTTGAAGGGCAAAGCCGAGCCGGAGCAGCTCTGGCGAGCGACCCGGCGTGCTGTCGAACGTCGGTGGTGCGCAGCGCGTTGATGGGCTCGAAGCACCGATGACCGGTCGTGACGCCGAGCTGCGGCTGGTGAAGGAGCTCTTCCACGCGTCGAGTGAACGCCGGGTGCCGCGGCTGGTTGCGGTCACGGGTCCGGCTGGCATTGGAAAGACGCGGCTTGGCTGGGAGTTCGAGAAATACATCGACGGTCTCGCCGGACCATGTTCTGGCATCGCGGACGTTGTTTGTCTTATGGCGACGGGGTGTCGTTCTGGGCATTGGCGGAGATCGTTCGGCAGCGGCTTCGGCATTGCCGAAGAAGAATCGCCTGACGTCGCTGCCAGCAAGCTCGCGGATGGGATCGCGAGGTTCGTGCCGATCCGGCCGAGCAGGCGTACATGGGAGCCGCGTCTGGCGCGGCTGCTCGGCGTCACCATTCGGCAACGGCTCCGGAGCGGCCCTCGGGCGGCCGGAGCTGTTCGCAGGGTGGCGGATGTTCTTTGAGCGGCTTGCTGAAGTGCAGCCAGTTGTGCTCCTCGTCGAAGACTCGCAGTACGCCGACGACGGCCTGCTGGACTTTTTCGATCACCTTGTTGACTGGTCGCGCGACCTCCCGATCTTCGTGCTGGTGTTTGGCCGCCCCGAGCTCGAGCAGGGCAGACCCGGGTTTGGCACTGGCCGTAACCGAACCGCGTTGACCCTCGACCCGCTCGATGCGGCGTCCATGGACGTCCTGCTCGACGCGTTGGTGCCCGGCATGCCCGTCGCGGCGCGGCAGGCGATCAGCGATCGCGCCCAGGGAATCCCGTTGTTCGCGGTCGAGACGGTTCGGTCGTTGATCGACCGCGACGTGGTGCAGCCGATTGAGGGCGTCTATCGGCTCGTCGGCGATGTCGGCGAGCTCGCCGTCCCGGACAGCTTGCATGCCTTGCTCGCCGCCCGGCTTGACTCGCTCGATCCAGACGTCCGTCGGCTGGTTGCCGATGCTGCGGTCCTCGGCTCGACCTTCCCGGCCGAAGCGTTGATCGCGGTCTCTGGCCGTCCCGAGGAGCCGGTCCGGTCCGCGCTGGCGGACCTGTTGCGTCGAGAGGTGCTCGAGGTCAGCGCCGACCCGTTGTCGCCCGAACGCGGCGCGTACCGGTTCGCCCAGGAGATGCTGAGGCAAGTTGCGTACGAAACGTTGTCACGCCGTGACCGCAAGACTCGTCACCTCGCGGTAGCGGCACACCTGCGCGCGACCTTCCCCAGCGATGGCGAAGAGGTCGCAGACGTGATCGCGCGGCACTATCTCGATGCCCTCGCTGCAGTGCCGGACGATCCTGACATCGCCGCGATCCGCGACGATGCGATCGGCGAGCTGATCCGTTCCGCCGAGCGCGCCGAGCGCACCGGGGCTCCTGCGCGGGCGACCGTGAGCTATGCCGCGGCCGCGGGTTTCGTCGAGGAGTCGGCCGCCGCAGGCAGCGAGTTGGCGGCTGCCGGACTGTGGGAACACGCAGCAACTGCGGCGGTGACCACTGGTGACTGGGAAAGCGTTCTCGTGAATGCCGAGAAGGCGCGGATCATCTACACCGCGCATGCTGATCCTCGTGGTGCGGCCCGGGCACAAACGGCTGCAGGGGAGGCATTGCGCCGAGCGGGTCGACATAGCGAGGCACGTGAGCAGTTCGACCGCTGCGGTCGAAGTGCTGCGGACCAACCCGGACTCCGACACGGTGCGTGCCCTGGATCAGCTCGGCGCATTGGAGACGTTTGCTGGCCGCGATGCAGATCAGTTGACGAGCGAGGGGCTGACACTGGCGCAGACAATCGGCGTCAGCCCCGATTCCTGGCGGGTTCTTTCATCACGCGGGGGATCTGGCTCGCCTTCAACGCGCGGCGGCCGGAGTCCTGCGCCTATCACCGCGAAGCGGCACGGCTGGCCGAGCGTGTCGGCGACACCGTCGTCGCCGGCCGGGCGCTGCTCAACCTCGCCGACGGGATAGGGGATGACGACCGAGCCGCGGCGATCGATGCCGCCCGCACGGCCGCCGGATACTTGCGACGCACGGGTGACCGGGACGGATTGTCGTTTGCGCTCACCAACCTCGCGACTGCCCTTGTCGCTACCGGTGACTGGGGGGCGGCTCGCGACGTGCTGGTCCATGGTCTCGAGGTCGACGGCCTCGGAGGAATCCGGTTATGTCGCTGCGTTCCGGGTGTGGATGGCAGCGTTGGGCGGCGATGCGGGGCTGGCGGAGTCCCTTGATTGGCAACGAGCGGAGCTGCAAGCGAGTGAGGACCCGCAGGACCGTGGGGTGGTCACGATGGTTGGAGCGTTCGTCGCAGCCGCCCGCCGCGACCCGGCTGAAGCGCTGCGATTGGCCAATGTGACGCTGAGCTACGCCGACGCGGTTGGCATCGGTGCCGACGCACCGCAATGGACCTGGCCGCTCGCCGCCCGCTCGGCTCATGAGCTCGGTGACTCCGCCGCCGTCACGAAGCTGCTGGATCTTCTCGACGCGCACCGACCAGGGGAGATCTCCGGGATCCAGCGTGCCGAGCGAGCTCTCGTCCGTGCGCGCCTCGCCTCTGGCCAGCCCGACCCCGCGGTGACCGCCTCATTCGCTGCCGCGATCGAGTCACTTCGCGCCTTGAGCACGCCTTACCACGTCGCCCACGGCCTGCTCGACTACGGCGAACACCTGATCGCGTGCGGTGATGCTGCCGCGGCCACGCTCGCCGTCGCGGAGGCGCGGGAGATTGCGCCCGGTTAGGAGCCCAGCTCGTGCTCGACCGGGCGGATGGCATCACGGCCCAGCTGCAGGTCAGCGCCTGACGTCGGCGAGCCTTGCTCCGACTAGACCTGCTCTGACCTGCGCAGCCGCTGGCACATCGCGAGCAACAGCCCCTTCGCGATCGTCGGCTCCTCGTCAAGCAGCGGGCGGAACTCCCAGGCGGTCAGCGCAGCAGTCGTCATCGGCGTGTCGACGGTGACTGTCGCCGATCGGGGTTCGCCGTCGATCATCGAGATCTCCCCGAAGTAGTCGCCCTTGCCGATCTTGTGGGTGCCGTGCCGTCGACCGTCACGGTCGCGGTGCCCTCGAGGATCAGGTGGAACGCGATGCCATCCTTACCCTGCTGGGTCAGGTCCTTGCCGGCGTCGTGATGCGACGTCTTCATCGCGTTCGCGACCTTGTTCAACGCGCGGCGGTCAAGAGAGCTGAACAGATCCGTGGAGCCGAGTGCCTCGACGATCGCCGGGTCCGGTGACATGGTTGCTCCTCGCAGGCGGTGAGATCCAGAACTCTAGCGGGGTAGACGCGGCGGGCCAGAACTCTAGCGGGAGGGCGTGAGTGGCGCAAAGCGGCCGCTATCGGGATGCGCTGCGACAGCGTGACTTCGCGCTGTTCGCCACGTCCGCGCTGATCGACGAGGTCGGGAGCTGGTCCTACAGCGTCGTCATCGCGGTTGACGTCTACGACCGGACTCACTCCACGGTCTGGCTGGCTGGACTGTCCGCGTCGCGGTGGATCATCGGCCTGCTGCTCAGCGGCTACGCCGGCGTGATCGCTGACCGGTACGAACGGACGCAGAGTCATGCTCGTCTCCGCCTTGGCCTCCGGCTTAGTGATGGCCGCTATCGCGGTCTCGGTCGGCCTCAGCGGCCCGGTGTGGACGCTGCTGGTGCTCACCGCGATCTCGGCAATCGTGGCCTCGCCGTACCGCTCGGCGGCAGGCGCGCTGACTCCCGAGGTGGTTGCGGAGAAGGACCTGGCGGCGGCGAACGGGCTGTTCGCGACGTTGGAGAGCCTGGTCGTCGTCCTCGGCCCGGCGATCGGTGGCCTGCTGCTGCTCGCCGGGTCCGACCGTCGTCGGCGTGGCCCTCAACGCCGGCGAGTTTCTTCGTGGCTGCCGCGATCATTCTTCGCCTGCGTATCCGGTCACGCGGGACAATCGAGCCGGGCAGCGGCATCCTCACCCAGTGGCTGGTCGGCTTCCGCGTCCTGGCCTCGCACCAGGTTGCACTCGCCCTCGTCGCGTTCTGCGCCCTCGACTCGATGGTCTACGGCGCGAGCACGGTGATCTACGCACCGCTGTCGGTGCACCTCGGCACCGGCGTCAACGGCTACAGCTATCTGCTCGCTGGCAATGCACTCGGGTGGCGTCATCGCTGCCGGTCTTGCGAACCGGCTGAGTGCATTGCCGAGGCTGGCGCCTGTTATCGCGGTCAGCATCGCGTTGCAGGCGTTGCCGTTTGCGGCGACGACGCTGGTCCATTCCGCCGCTCCCGCGTTCGTCCTTCAGGTCGTGTCTGGCGTCGGCATGGTCATCGTCGATGTTCTCGCGATCACCGCGCTTCAGCGAGATCTCGATGGCGGCGTCATGAGTCGGGTGCTTGGCGCCTTCGACGCGATCATCACGGCCGCGGTGTTGATCGGCAGTTTCGCCATTGCGGCGGTGTTGTCGAGCCAGGGCGTCGAGACCGCCCTTGTGGTGACCGGCGTTGGCATTCCGGTGCTTGGCGCTTATCGGGCTGCCGTTGCTCGTGCGCGGCGATCGCGCTTCGGCTGCGGAGTCGCTCGGTTGGAGCCACTGGTCGAGTTGTTGGGCAGCCTTGATCTGTTCGCCAGCACCAGCCGTACTGTGCTCGAGCGGCTAGCGAAGGCGGCCGAGGAGCGGGACGTGCCGCGCTCGATCGGTCGTCATCACCGAAGGCGAGCCGGCCGATGCGTTGTGGATCCTGGTGTCCGGCTCGCTCACGGTGCGGGCAAAGGGTGAGGCGCCGCAGGCGCGCCAGCTCCCGGCGGTCATCGCTCCTGGCTATGTCGGTGAGCTTGGCCTCGTTCGCGGTGTGCCTCGCACCGCAACTGTGCGTACCCGTGAGGACAGTGTGTTGATGCGGATCGACGGCAAGGTCTTCCTGGACGCGCTCGACACGGCGCCACCGAGTGCGGCGTTCATTCAGCTGACGGGTACGCGATGGGCGCGCACCGCGAACCGTCGCGCGGAGGAGGCGTGAGCCACATAATGATCACGTCATGACGACTCCAGATGACCTACTTGCCGAGCTAGGCCGACTCGCCGCGGACCTCGGTCCGGCGATCCGTCCGGTCGGCAGCGAGGAGTTGTTGCGCTCGCTGACCGAGACGGCGAGGCAGTTGTTCGGCGCGGCGGCATGCTCGCTCGCGCTGCTCAGCGAGGATGAGTCCGAGTTGGTTTACACCACGGCGGCCGGCGCGGGTGCCGACGACGTCACGGGTATGCGGATCTCGGCCAGCCAGGGCATCGCGGGCTGGGTCGTGCAGTCCGGGCAGCCGATCGCGATCAGCGACCTCGCGAACGACGCGCGCTTCTCACGAGGAGTTGCCGAGCAGACCGGGTACGTGCCGCAAGCGATCCTCGCCGTACCCGTCGCCTCACCTCGTCGCACCCTCGGCGTGATCTCCTTGCTCGACCGGGATGCCGACCCGGCCCGGTGCCGATCAGCGACATGACATTGCTGGCGTTGTTCGCCGACCAGGCTGCGATCGCGCTGGAGAGTGTCCAGGCATTCGGCGATCTCGGCCGGGTGCTGTTCGACCGCGGTCGCCGACGCGGCAAGTGCTGATGGCGACCTGTCGGCTGCGGCGTGGCGGGTGGCGGATCAGGCGACTGGTGCCGATGCCGACCTTGCGGCGCTCGCGGCAACGTTTGCCACGCTGGCGCGACGGGGTGCGGCCGAGCGCCGGCTCGCCCTCGGTGTCCTCCGCGAGGTCGCCACGTATGCCGAGCGACGGTCGCCACGGACGCGCTGAGGCCGGCATGGGCGGAGGCGTTCGCTCCGGATGTGCTCCAGCCGGTGCGGCGAATCGACCTGCCGGTCACCAAGGAGTGGGCGTGGGGTGGCGCCTCCGGAGCCGGCATCGAGGTCGCCGTGGTCGACAGCGGGGTCGATCCGGCGCACCCGGCTGTCGGCTCGGTGGAGACGGCGATCGCGTTGTCATGGGACAACGACGCCGACGAGGTGCGTTTCGTCGAAGGCGCCCATGACGACTTGTACGGACACGGCACGGCCTGCGCGGGCATCATTCGCCGCGCCGCCCCGGACGCCCGCATCATGTCGGTGCGGGTGCTCGGCGAGCGCCTGACCGGCAAGGGGCTCGTCTTCGCCGCGGGTCTGCGCTGGGCGATCGAGCATGGCGCCCGGGTCATCAACCTGTCACTGAGCACCGGCCGGGAGGACTACTTCGGTCTGTTCCATGAGATCGCGGATGAGGCGGCCTTTGCCGGCGTTGTGCTCGTTTGTGCGACCAACAACGTGCCTGCGCCGACCTACCCCGGGCAGTTCTCCTCGGTCATCTCCGTCGCCGCACACGATGGCCAGGATCCGTTCTCGATCGACGCGAATCCGTCGCCGCCGGTTGACTTCGGCGCACCCGGGATGGACGTCGAGGTGCCGTGGCTGAACGGTGGCACGATTGTCAGCACCGGCAATTCCTTTGCTGCGCCTCATGTCTGCGGTCTGGTGGCACGAATGCTCAGTAAGCATCCGCACTTGCGGCCGTACGACGTCAAGACGGTGCTGCGAGCCGTGTCGACGAATGCGCAGGGTGCGGATGGCTGATCGGGGGAATATCGCCAAGGCGTTGGCGGAAGTGCCGTTGTTCACCGGCGTACCCGCCGGCGAGCTCGAAACCATCGTTGCATCCTCGCGGCCGCGGCGGTACCCGAAGGGTCAGCTCGTGTTCTCGACCGGTGATCCGAGTGACAGCTTGCTCGTCACGCTGAGCGGCAGGATCAAGGTGGTCGTGCGATCGGCCGACGGCGGTGAGTTGATGCTCGCGGTGGTCGAGCCGGGCGGGGTGATTGGCGAGCTGGGGGTGATCGACGGTGGCGCGCGTTCGGCGGACGCCGAGACCTTGGATGCCACTGAGGTGTTGGTCGTCCCGCGAGAGGTCATTCACGACCTGCAGCGCAGGTTCCCGGTGGTGACCGAGAGTTTGTTGGCTGCAGTGGCGGGCAGCTTCCGACGGTTGACCGACGCGACTGCGGACCTGGTATTTCTCGATCTGCCGCGGCGGGTAGGCAAAATCCTTCTCGAGCACCCACGGGACGCGAATGGTGTGGTTGATCTCGGCATGAACCAGGAGCAGCTGGCTCATCGAGTGGCTGGCACGAGGCAGAGCGTGAACCTCGCACTGCACGGGTTTGAGCGTCGCGGCTGGCTCGAGATCAACGGTCGGCTCATCGTGATACGCGATCCGGTTGCGCTGGCACGGTTCGCGGGCGAGGATCCGTCGGGACGATGACGATGCAAGTGTCGGGCATCCGACAGACAGCGGCTGCGATTCACGGCAGTCTGTGACACGGCCGGTCATCGGGACCGGGGCCAGCAGAGGAGTTCAAGATGACCGAGAACGAGATCAACGAGGACGTGGCGGGTCACAAGCGCGAGCCAGGCGACGAAGACGTTGCTGGTCACAAGCGCGAGCCGGCCGACGACGTGCAGGGTCACAAGCGTGAGCCGGCCGACGACGTGCAGGGTCACAAGCGTGAGCCGGCCGACGACGTGCAGGGTCACAAGCGTGAGCCGGCCGACGACGTGCAGGGTCACAAGCGTGAGCCGGCCGACGACGTGCAGGGTCACAAGCACATTCGGCCCACCGCCACCGACGACGACGACGTCGCGGGCCACAGTCGGCGCCCAACCTGAGCCTCGGCTTTCACTTCGCCTCATGACCAGAAGGACGGGACGCAGGTGCGTCCCGTCCTTCTTCGGCGTTACCTGCGGCGCGAGGGCCAGCTAGCGAACTCGAACGTCAGCATTGCGGCTGCTACCGGCACGAGGTCGCGCAGCCGCAGCACGACGTAGCGGCGACGGCCGAGGGCGTGGAACTTGCGCAGGTAGCGGTAGAGCGACTCGAGTCGGATGAAACGGTCGAGGCGATGCGTGGCCCAGTAGCTCGCTCTCTCGATCGCGCCTGCGGCGTCGGCCGCGTACAGCTCGGGGAATGCCGCGAAGGACAGCGACACCCGTCGTGCGTCGTGCTCCCGTGCCCACGTCGACCATGTCGTAGGTCAAGCCGTTCATCGACCCCGTTTGGAGCGCCGCGTCGGCGCCACGGCAGATCCTGGGTGATCTCACGGCCATTGTCGGCGGTGCTGAAACGATGGAACGCGACGACTTGCCCGCTCCGGTCGTACGCGACCGCGATCAGCGTGCCGGGATGCGGGGGGTCATCGAGCAGGCCGTCGAGGATCATCGAGAAGCCGCGATTGGGGATTGCGGCGGCTGTTCTTCGACGATCGCTTTCAGCTCGCTCGGCGACGCCCGGCGGTAGGTGTCGGCTGGGATAGATCGCGGTGGTCACACCGGCGTTGCGGGTCCGTTGTATTGCCTGGCGCAGGTTGCGGTAGGCACGGCCCGACGGTGTGAAGGTGTTGACGTCCATGACGACGTCGCGGCCGATCGGCAGCGCGCGCAGACCGCGCGGCGCCACCACTTGGTCCACGTCCTCGCTGGTGCCGAGGACGCCGATCCGCCATCCGTTCGCCTCCGACCAGTCGCGAGAATTGCCTCGACCGCTGTGGCTGGGAGTCCGGCCGCACCGAGTGGGTCGCCGGAGGCGACTGCGACGCCGAACCGCACGCGATAGGCGACCGCGGCGAGACCGTCGGGGAGAAGACGTAGGACTTGTCGCGGCGCATGGCGAACGGAGCGAGGCAGTCGTTGCCGGTGGCGTTCACCAGACGCCAGATCGTGCCGCGCTCGAGCTCCGTCCCGGGCGCGGGCGCCGGCGGTGCCCAGAGCGCCACGACGCCGGCGAGAACGATGGCCACCTGGCCGAAACCGCTGTCGCCCCGGCCCGCTTGCCAGGTGGGCAACGACAAGCAGCGTGATCGCCGCCGCGATGTGCGGGAGCAGTACGGGTCGGCGCAGGCCGATTCCGCGACCGAGTGCGGCAGCCGCGAGGCCGACCGCGATCAACTGGTGGTTGGCCTCGTGCTCCTCTAGGACCGCGAGCAGCAGCCCGAGCGCGACGACAATCGCGCCCAGCCGGCCGGCCAGCGCCGGATAGGCACGCAGTCCGCGGACGCGGGTACGACGCGCTGCCGAAGCGCCCGACTCTCGCCCGGGCGCCACTCCACACGTTCCACCATCCTGCCAGGTCTCGTTCCCGCCGCACGCAACGGAACCCCTCGTCTGGGTATTTCGTCGATAACGGCGTTTGTCAAGCGGCACGAGCGTGAGGTCGATACGAAACGGTGCATACGTGCGAGCAGTGCGGCGCCGTGTCGCCGCCCTCGGCCACGTGGTGCAGCCAGTGCTATTTGCCGTTCGGCGCCGCCGCTCCCGTCCTTGCGTACGCCGGCGCGATGCCGTGGCCGTGCCGCTGCGCCGCACCCCCTCGCGCCGATCGGGATCGTCACCAGCCTCAGCCGCGCCCGGGCTGGACGCCGCCGCCACCTCCCCCGCCGTCCACCGAGGACCAGGCGGTCGACGACGGTCGGCTGCTCGACCGCAAAGCACCGTCCTGGTCGCTGCAGCGATCGGTCTCGGTGGCGTGATTCAGCTGATCGCGCTCGCGCTCGCGCACGTGACGTCGATCGAGCCCGAGAGCCTTGATCCGCTACGACATCGTCTTGACGGTCGGCATGTACGCCGTCGTCGCGGCGATGATCGTCAGCCAGATCACTCCGTCGGTCCGGCTGCGCTGGGGGGACGGGCCGCTCGCCGCGCGGGTCGGGATCGGGCGCGGCTGTCGGCGTCGGGATCAGCCTGGTGCTGCTCGCCGTTGGTCAGCGCCGCGGCCGGTCATCTGCAGTCCGACCCACGAATCGTCCTGCTGATGAGCGAGGGCGATCCGACCCACATCATCGTGACCGTCTTCATCGGCTGCGTGGCCGCGCCGCTCGTCGAGGAGACGCTGTTTCGCGGCCTGCTGCTCGAGTCGCTGCGGCCGCGCGGCAAAGCGGTCGCCGTCCTCGTGTCCGCGGGTGCCTTCGCGGTCTGGCACTTCATGCCGGCTTCGCTGGTCTACTACGCCGCGTTGGGCGCCGCGCTCGGTGGTCTCTACCTCACGCGCGGGCTGGCCTGCTCGATCGCCGCGCACGTCGGGTTCAACGCCGTGCTGACGGTTGCCGCGATCTCGATCGTCCTCGGACCGTCGCATGTCATCCAGGTCGGTGGCCTCACGATGACCGCGCCGAGCGGCTGGTCGCTCGACACGTCGCCGGCCGCGCAGGTCGTCCGGCGCGGACGTGGTGCTGCTCGGCCCGGACGACGCCCAGCTCGAGGTCGTGCCCGGGCCCGGCCGAACCGAGGTCAGACCCGGACGCGGTCGCCGCAGCGCTGCGCGGCGGCGTCCTGCCGCTCGCGTCCCGGCGTTGCGATCGACACGCGCTTCGGTGGCCGAGGTGATGAACGCCTGCCGGTGAGGTCGGTCGAGGTCGGGCATGCAGGTCGCGGGCCGGCAGGGCACGCTGGCATTGCTCGCTGCCGGCGGGCAGTCGTACGGTTCGCGTTCCTCACGGCCGGCAGCGACAAGGCGACGGCAGACTTCGCGAGATGCTGCGCGTCGGTGCGACCGGTCCTGACTTCGCCCGAGACAGTGTCCGCGTCGGCGCGAGGTCGAGTGCGGACATTCATCGGCGGTGAAGCGCTCAGCAGTTGCGCGGGCGTCAGACCTTCAGCTTCATCGCCGACGTGGATCATGCTCGGGTTGGCGCCGATCACGTGGCGGTTGTGGCGGTAGATCGCGTGCCACCCACCCTTGACGTGATGGCGCCGGGCGATCTCGGCGAGCGTGTCGCCGGGCTTGACGGTGTAGTGCACCCACTTGCCGTGGCCGCCGACCTTGGCGTGGTGGTGCGACAGCAACCGGTGGCTCGGGCCGGGCGCCCCGGCGTACTGCGAGCAGACCGGCCAGGCGTTCCAGCCCTGGCTGTTGAGCACCCGGTTGGCGACGTCGATCTGCTGGTTGCGGGTCGCCAGGTCGGCGCGGCTCGCGAAGTTGTCGACGTCGTATGAGGACCAGGTCGAGGCGGAGAACTGCAGGCCGCCGTAGTAGCCGTTGCCGGTGTTGATGTGCCAGTTGTCACCTGACTCGCAGTGCGCGACCCGCTCCCACTGCACGTCGGTCGCCGCGTGTGCGGCGACTGGCGAAGGATCGAGGCGGCAGCGTCGTGCCGACCCCGACGGCGCCGATGGCGGTCAGCCGGCCGGTTCGGTCGAGGGTTTGCGATGGCGTCCGCGATAGCGGGCATGGCGCATGGAGGTATCCCTTCCCTGCGCCTACGAAGTGAGCTGACGGGTTCGGGCTGGAAGGTGCCCGGTCGGCAAAATATCCGACTTCACCCCATGCGTTCGATGTCTGGTACGACGTCGTCCGCGGTGGGTCCCCCGGTCCTGCCGTTGGTCTTTGCGCGTCACGGCCAGCAGGATTCGGCGCACCGTAACGGTCTCGGGCGTTTGCTCCGAGCAAGCACCAGGCTAGTCAAGCAAGCGTGGCTAAGCCAAATGCGCAGGTCGCGCAGCGTGTCGAGTGCTTGCAACAGCTAGCACGAGCGAGCAGCAGGATCAGCAGCGTCGGCGAGCACGACATCGCGCATGCCGAAGGCCACCGTGTGCATCGCGCCGTGCAGGCGGACCGCCGCCCGGCCGGGGATGTAGGCGAGCGACAGGACCCCGGTGTGGGCGATCAGCAGCGCGTCCAGCCAGCTGGCCGCGAGCAGCGGGATCAGCACCCACGGCACCGCGTCGTACCAAGGCAAGGAGTACGGCGCGGACAGCACGTAGCGCGAGGGACAGCGCGAGCGCGACTGCGGCCGGCGACCCCTCGCGGATCTCGGGGTTCAACCGGCCGAGGGCGACGCATGACGGCCACGAACAGCACGATGGCGAGTGCACCGATCAGATGCCGGGATGCGCCGTTGCCGAAGGCCGGATCGGTGAGATCGGCGACCGGGCGCCACGGCGTCGCGAGCGACACCAGGTGCGAGGCGCGGCTGAGCTGGTCGCAGTGCGCCGACACCGGCCACGGCGTACCCGATGCCGGCGACGACCGCCGCGCGCCGACGGTGAGCTCGACGACGGACCGTCGAGACCGTCGCGCCGCCCACACCAGCGCCACCCAGACCAGGCCGGCCGGCGCCTTGATCGACGGCGGCGACGCCGGCGAGGGCACCGGCTGCCAGCCGGCTCCGCGCCGCCACGGCGACCGCCGCCAGCACGGCGCCCGCGGCGAGGACATCGAGGTGCCCGCCCGCCGACGAGCTGCAGCCAGAGCAGCGGATTGGCGGTCCAGAGCAGGGCCGCGCGTCGCTTCGAGGCCTCGGTTCGGCGCCATCCGCTGCAGCAGCAGGCCGGCGCCGACGAAGACGGCCGCGCCGGCGAGGTCGAGGAGCAGCACGGTGCAGGGCGACGTCGTGCCGGCGATCTTCGACGCGGCAGCCTGCTCCGCGGTCGCGATCGGGCCGTAGACCGACGGGGTGTGCTGCCACGGGCACCTCGACGGCGCGCTCGACCGGGTCGGGGCGGCGAGCTCGTGCCGGGTTGGTGGTCCACGGGTCGTGGCCGGTCGTCACCATCCGGCCGTACGGCGGCGTAGGACAGCGGGTCGGCCGAGCCGATCGGCGGCAGGACGCGCAAGTCGGCGGCGGCGAGGATGCCGGCCGCAACCAGCCGTCGTGGGCTCGGCTGCCAGCGACCGCTCAGGCCCAGCCAGAGCGCGCCACCGCGGCTGACGATCGCGACCGCGAGCAACGCGGTCACCAGCCAGGGCGACTGGCGCGGCGCGCGAAGTGCCAGCGGCGGGGTCGCGCCGTTGTCGTGGGCGCCGAGCGGCGCCTCGGTCGCGCTCGGGCCGAGCAGCGCAGTGCGCAGCAATCGCGGCGAAGCTCACCGCCAGCAGCGCGGGTCCGACGTACCGCGGCGGGCTGTGATCGCCGGTCGTCGCGGTGCCCGGACGGCGCCGCGCCGGACTGGCGATCGCAGACCTCCATGTCCGGCCGGGCAGGCACGGCGCGCTCTTGTCGCAATAACCGGCGGAGGATGCGAGATTCGAACTCGCGAGGGGTTGCCCCCAACACGCTTTCCAAGCGTGCGCCATAGGCCAACTAGGCGAATCCTCCGTCGAGCGAGTCTAGCCATCGGTCTGGCTCGTTGGGACGGTTCGTGCGCTGTCGGCGGCCGCGGATACAGTGGTCGCCGACCCCTCGTGCGGCGCTATCCCGCCCAACTCCCCCAGGGCCGGAAGGCAGCAAGGGTAAGTGGGCTCTGGCGGGTGCGCGAGGGGTCCTTCTCTGCAGTTGGTGGAGGCCGTCTCGATGTCGCTCGCGCTGTACCGGAAATACCGGCCTGCGCACCTTTGCCGAGGTCATCGGCCAGGAGCACGTCACCGAGCCGATCTGCCAGGCGCTGCTGTCCGGGCGGATCCACCACGCCTACCTGTTCAGTGGCCCGCGGGGCTGTGGCAAGACCTCGAGCGCGCGGATCCTGGCCCGCTCGCTGAACTGCGAGAAAGGCCCGACCCCGACGCCGTGCGGGGTGTGCGACTCGTGCGTGGCGCTCGCGCCGAACGGCGCCGGCTCCCTCGACGTGATCGAGATCGACGCCGCCTCACATGGCCTGGTCGACGATGCGCGCGACCTCCGGGAGCGGGCGTTCTTCGCGCCGGTGTCGTCGCGGTTCAAGATCTACGTGATCGACGAGGCCCACATGATCACCACCGCGGCGTTCAACGCGCTGCTCAAGGTGGTCGAGGAGCCGCCGCCGCACGTGAAGTTCATCTTCGCGACGACCGAGCCGGACAAGGTGCTCGTGACGATCAAGTCGCGGACCTTCCACTACCGCTTCCGGCTGATCCCGCCGCAGATCATGCGCGAGCACCTGGCCGGCCTGTGCGCAGCCGAGGGCATCACCGTCGAGCCGGCCGTGCTGCCGCTCATCGTGCGCGCTGGCGCGGGCTCGGCGCGCGACGCGCAGTCGATCCTCGACCAGCTCGCGGCCGGCTCCGGCGACGGCGGGATCACCTACGACCGGGCGCTGTGCGCTGCTCGGCTACACCGATGCGGCGCTGCTCGAGGAGGTCGTCGACGCGTTCGCGGCCGGCGACGGCGCGGCGGTCTTCCGCGCCGGTCGACCGGGTGATCGAGGCCGGGCTCGAGCCGCGGCGGTTCGTCCAGGATCTGCTCGAGCGGTTCCGCGACCTGCTCGTCCTCGATGCGGTGCCCGACGCCGCCGACACCGGGCTGCTCGACGCGCCGGCCGATCAGCTCGAGCGGATGCGCGGCCAGGCCGCTCGCTACGGCCGCCCGTCGCTGTCGCGCGCCGCCGACGTGATGGCGACCGCGCTGGTGGAGATGCGGGGTACGACGTCACCTCGACTGGTGCTCGAGCTGGCGTGTGCGCGGGTGCTGCTGCCCGGGCGCGGCGAGCGACACGGCGGCGCTGCTGGCGCGCCTCGATCGGCTCGAGCGCACGGCTGTCCGCGACCGGCGTCGTCGACCGACCGGCCGACCGACGTGACGACGCACCGACGCGGTGGCCCGCGACCGGTCCAGCCGGCACCGTGGCAGTCGCCGTCGCGACGCGACGGCACCGGCTGAGCCGGCGCCGAGCGACCGGAGACGCCGCTCCCGCCGTCGGAGCCGACGCCCGCCAGCCCGACTGCCGACCGAGTCGCAGGTCGCCGTGGGCCCGAGGCGCCGGACCGCGCCGCCGCCGGCCATCCCGCAGCGGTCGGGGTGCTCGATGTCGTGGCGCTTGCGGCGGCTGTGGGACGCGGTGCTGGACGCGGTCAAGCAGCGCAGCCGCACCGCGCACGCACTGATGTTCTCCTCGCAGATCGAGTCGCTCGAGGGCAAGACGCTGACGCTGTCGTTCCCGACGCCGACGCTTGCCGACGCGGTTCGCCAACGACGTCGCCGACTTCGTGGTGGAGGCGCTGAAAGAGGTCGTCGGCGTCGACCTGGTGTTGCGCACGACCTCACCGTCCGACCGCTGGCGGGCCGTCGGAGCGGCCATCGGGCACCGGGCCATCGGGTAGCGCGCCGTCGGGTAGCGCGCCGTCGAGTGGTCCGTCCGCGAGCCGGTGGTGGTCCGCGCGACGCCGGCCAGGCGGCTTCGCCGAGCGCCCCAGCGTCGGATTCGTCCAGCTGCCGATCGGTCGAGCCGAGCCGGACGAGGTCGACGAGGCGGCCGACGTTGACGCTGCCGGCCCCGCCGGATCCCGCCGACGCGGCGCTGCGCTGCTCAAGAAAGAGGTCGGCGCCCAGGTGATCGGCGAGATCGACCGCTCCTGACCGCCTCGTATGTCGCGGGCTCAGCGACAGCTGGCCCGATGTGCGGCCGCGATCGTGCGTACCGCGCGCCGTAGGCTCGGGTCATGCCTCCACAGCCGAACATGCAGCAGTTGATGCAACAGGCGCAGAAGATGCAGCAGCAGCTCGCCGCCGCTCAAGAGGAGCTCGCGGCCGCCACCGTTGACGGCACCGCCGGTGGCGGTCTGGTGCGCGCGACGCTGACCGGAGTCGGGCGAGCTCACCGCCGCTGGTGATCGACCCGAAGGCGGTCGACCCCGACGACCTCGAGACGCTGCAGGATCTGGTCGTTGCGGCGGTGCGCGACGCCAAGCGAGCCGCCGACGAGCTTGCCGCCCAGACGATGGGCCCGCTGACCGGTGGCATGGGCGGCAGCCTCGGGCTGCCGGGTTTCTAGGCCGAGGTCGCGTGTACGAAGGACCGGTCCAGGACCTCATCGATGAGCTCGGCCACCTGCCGGGCGTCGGCCCGAAGGGCGCGCAGCGCATCGCGTTCTACCTGCTGGCCGCAGATCCGGTCGACGTCCGCCGCCTGGTCGAGGCGCTGACCGAGGTCAAGGACAAGGTGCGGTTCTGCACGATCTGCGGCAACGTCGCCGAGCAGGAGACAGTGCCGGGTCTGCCGCGATCCGCGTCGCGATCTGGCCGTGATCTGCGTGGTCGAGGAGCCCAAGGACGTCGTCGCGATCGAACGCACCCGGGAGTTCCGCGGCCGTTACCACATCCTCGGCGGCGCGATCTCCCCGATCGAGGGCGTCGGCCCCGACGACCTGCGGATCCGCGAGCTCATGACGCGACTCGCCGACGACGACCGTCACCGAGCTGATCATCGCGACCGATCCGAACCTCGAGGGCGAGGCGACCGCGACGTACCTCGCCCGGCTGATCAAGCCGCTGGGCATCCGCGTCACGCGGCTCGCCTCCGGGCTGCCGGTCGGCGGAGACCTCGAGTACGCCGACGAAGTCACGCTCGGCCGGGCGTTTGAGGGCCGCCGGCTTCTCGACGTCTGAGATTGCGAGCGGCCGCAAGCGCTGGCCGGGCCAGCAGCGGAAAATCGGCGGGTCGTGCTCGGCGGCGCGTCCGTAGACTTGCAGGCATGGCTCTCGTCGTGCAGAAGTACGGCGGGTCGTCGGTCGGTGACGCCGAGCGGATCAAGCGCGTCGCCCAGCGGATCGTCGACGCGCGCCGCGCCGGCGACGACGTCGTCGTGGTCGTCTCCGCGATGGGCGACACGACCGATGAGCTGATGGACCTTGCCCAGCAGGTCTCGCCGCTGCCACCGCCTCGCGAGCTCGACATGCTGCTCACCGCCGGCGAGCGGATCTCGATGGCACTGCTGGCGATGGCGATCGCCAATCAGGGCTTCGAGGCACGGTCGTTCACCGGCTCGCAGGCCGGCGTGATCACCGATTCACGTCACGGTCGGGCGCGAATCATCGACGTGACGCCAGGCCGGATCTCGCGATGCAGTCGCTGCTGGCTACATCGCCATCGTCGCCGGATTCCAGGGCGTCTCGCAGGACACGAAGGACATCACGACGCTTGGGCCGTGGCGGTTCTGACACGACGGCGGTGGCACTCGCGGCGGCACTCGACGCCGATGTCTGCGAGATCTACACCGACGTCGACGGGGTGTTCTCCGCCGACCCGCGGCTGGTGTCAACGCGCGCAAGCTCGACCGCATCAGCTACGAGGAGATGCTTGAGCTTGCGGCGTGCGGCGCCAAGGTCTTGATGTTGCGGTGTGTGGAGTATGCGCGCCGTTACGGCGTACGGATCCATGTGCGCTCATCGTTTTCCGACCGCGACGGCACCTGGGTCGTGGGAATCCCCGAGGAGGAACTGGTGGAGCAGGCGATCATCTCCGGCGTCGCTCACGATCTGTCTGAGGCGCGCGTGACGGTCGTCGGCGTGCCCGACAAGCCGGGCGAGGCAGCCGGGATATTCCGTGCGATCGCCGATGCCAACGTCAACATCGACATGATCGTGCAGAACGTGTCCGGTTCGACCGGCCGCACCGACGTTTCCTTTACGTTGTCTCGCGCCGATGGCGCCGATGCGCTCGAGGCGCTGGAGAAGGTACGCGGATCGATCGGCTTCGAGTCGCTCCTCTACGACGACCACATCGGCAAGGTCTCGTTGGTGGGCGCGGGCATGCGTTCGCATCCGGGCGTCTCTGCGACCTTTTTCGAAGCCCTCGCCTCGGCCGGCGTCAACGTGCAGAACATCTCGACCTCAGAGATCCGGATCTCGGTCGTTTGTGTCGACAGCGATGTGCAGGCTGCGGTCCGCGCCGTGCATGACGCGTTCGATCTCGGCGACCCTCACGGCGCGCCAGCGACCGTTCATGCCGGGACCGGCCGATGAGTGATCTGCGGATTGGCGTCGTCGGCGCGACCGGACAGGTCGGCACGGTGATGCGCCAACTGCTCGCCGAGCGCGAGTTTCCGTTGTCGGCTATACGTTTCTTCGCCTCGTCGCGGTCGGCAGGGATGACGTTGCCATGGGCGGGCGGCACCATCACGGTCGAGGACGCCACAACTGCCGACCCAACCGGGCTTGATATCGCGCTGTTCTCGGTTGGCGCTGCGACGTCGCGTGAGCAGGCGCCTCGCTTTGCCGCTGCCGGCGTCACCGTGATCGACAACTCATCGGCTTGGCGGATGGATCCCGATGTCCCCCTCGTCGTCAGCGAGGTCAATCCCGCCGCGATCGGCGAGGCGCGCAAGGGAATCATCGCCAACCCGAACTGCACGACGATGGCTGCGATGCCCCCGCTCGCGCCGCTGCATGCCGAGGCTGGGCTGGTGCGCCTCGTGGTCAGCACCTACCAAGCGGTTTCGGGCAGCGGACCATCCGGAGTCGAGGAGCTCGACAAGCAGGTACGCCAGGTCGCCGACCGCGCGAACGAGCTGGTGCACGACGGTGCGAGTGTGACCTTCCCGCCGCCGACGAAGTACGTCGCGCCGATCGCCTTCAACGTTCTGCCGATGGCCGGCTCGATGGTCGATGACGGCGAGTTCGAGACCGACGAAGAGAAGAAGCTGCGCAACGAGAGTCGCAAGATCCTCGGAATCCCGGACCTGTTGGTCTCTGGGCACCTGCGTGCGCGTGCCGGTGTTCACTGGCCACTCGCTGTCGATCAACGCAGAGTTCGCCCGGCCGCTATCGGTCGCTCGGGCGACGGAACTGCTCGCCGCAGGCGCCGGGCGTCGAGCTGATCGACGTCCCCACTCCGCTGCACGCCGCCGGTCGCGACCCGGCTATGTCGGGCGGCTGCGACAGGATCCAGGCGTCGCCGGATGGCCGCGGGCTGGTGCTGTTCGTGAGCAACGACAACCTGCGCAAGGGCGCGGCGCTCAACGCGGTGCAGATCGCCGAGCTGGTCGCTGGCGCATCTCGGCCTACCTCACGTGTGAGGCGTGCATACAGCCGGATGTACACCCTCAGCTGCGCTCGACTGGAACAGCGAGAACCCTGAACCGTTGGTCCAAGGTGTCGACGATGTCGCGAACAGTTCACATGGTCGGGATGACAGGATTTGAACCTGCGACCCCCTCGTCCCGAACGAGGTGCGCTACCAAGCTGCGCTACATCCCGAAGCGTCCGTGAGTCTAGGGCAGATCGCTCACTGACCTCGCGGAGTTAGGGTCAGCAGCGTCGCCTCGGGCGGGCAGGCGAACCGAACCGGCGCGTACGGCGAGGTGCCGAGACCGGCCGAGACGTGCAGCCAGCCGCCGCCCGGCCACGCGCGACAGCCCACGCGCCCGGCGCCGCTCGAGCCCGCAGTTGGTCACGAGCGCGCCGAACCCCGGCACGCGCAGCTGGCCGCCGTGGGTGTGACCGCTCATCACCAGCGAGAAGCCGTCGGCGGCGAACGCGTCGATGACCCGCGGCTCGGGGCAGTGCGACAGCCCGATCGCGACGTCACCGGTGACCTTGCCGGCCATCCGGTCGTAGTGGTCGGCGTCGAGGTGGGCGTCGCTGACCCCGGCAAGCTCGACCTGGACGCCGCGCACCACGATCGTCGTACGGCGGTGGGTGAGGTCGAGCCAGCCGGCCGCGGTGAACGACGACCGCAGCGCGCCCCACGGCAGCGGCTGGCCGTTGTTGCGACGGCTCGTCGTGTCGGGCAGCAGGTAGCGGCGCCGGGTTCTTCGGAACCGGCGCGAACCAGTCGTTGGAGCCCGGGACGAACGCGCCCGGCCGCTCGAGCAGCGGCCCAGCGCTTCGAGCACGACCGGCGCGCCGTGCATCGACGCCAGGTTGTCGCCGGTGTTGATGACGAGGTCGGGCTCGAGCTCGGCGAGCGAGCGAACCCACGCGACCTTCCACGGCTGGCCGGGGGTGGCGTGCAGATCGGAGACGTGCAGGACGCGTGAGCCGCGGGCGCCTGGCGCGAGGATCGGCACCTCGACCCGGCGCAGCCGGAACGCCTTGCGCTCGATAGCCCAGCCGTACGTCGCGGCGCTGACCCCCGCAGCGGCGAGCCCGAGCGGCAATGCCAGAGCAGGTCGCATCGCTCCAGCCTAGGCTGGACTGCATGGCCCTCAAGGAGCAGTTGCGCGCTGACATGGTCGCGTCGATGAAGAGCAAGGACGAGCTGCGGCTGTCGACGTTGCGCATGGCGCTGAGCGCGATCACGAACGAGGAGGTCGCCGGCAAGTCGGCCCGCGAGCTCTCCGACGACGAGGTGCTGAAGGTCCTCGGCGCGCGAGGCGAAGAAGCGCCGAGAGGCGGCTGAGGCGTTCGACGGCGCCGGGCGGACCGAGCTCGCCGACAGGGAGCGGGCCGAGGGCGCCGTGCTCGACGAATACCTGCCGGCCCAGCTCGGCGACGACGAGCTCGCCGCGATCGTGACCGCCGCGATCGCCTCCTCCGGCGCCGCCGGGCCGCAGGCGATGGGTCAGGTCATGAAGGTCGTGCAGCCGCAGTTCGCCGGCCGGGCCGAGGGTGGCCGGGTCGCCGCCGAGGTACGCCGCCAGCTCGCCGGGTGAGCCGCCGGCACCGCGCGCCGCCTATGCGGGCGGTGGTGGTGGTGGTGGTGACCGCGCCGCCGTGTGACGGCGAGCTCGACGGGCGCATCGGTGGCGAGGTCGACGGCGGTGGCGTCGGTGGCGGCGAGGTGGCGGCGAGATGACGGTGGTGGGCTCGGCGACTTCTTCGGCTTGGGTGTGCCGTCGCTGATGTAGACCTTGATCGGGGCTGCCGATGGACGCCTCGGATCCAGCAGGTGGAGATGTGCGAGCGACCGTGCCCGCCTTCTCGGTGCTGTGCACGGTCTTGGCCTCGATCTCGGCGGTGAAGCCGGCCTGGCTGAGCACGTTCTCGGCGTCGGAAGGATCGTCGCCGGCCACGTTCGGGACCTTGGTGGTGCTGCCGATTTCGTCGCCGTACTTGGCGTCAGGAACGCCGATGACCCTGGACGTCCTCGATATCCGGGTGGCCGTAGAGGAACTCCTCGATCTCGCGGGGGTAGACATTCTCCCCGCCCCGGATCACCAGGTCCTTGATCCGCCCGACGATGTTGATGTAGCCGTCCTCGCCCATGACCGCCAGGTCACCGGTGTGCATCCAGCGGCCGCATCGATGGCCTCGGATGTCTTTTCGGGCTCGTCCCAGTATCCGAGCATGACCCGAGTAGCCGCGGGTGCACAGCTCGCCGGGCGTCCCGACCGGCACGATCAGGCCCGAGCGGGGTCGATCACCTTGACCTCGATGTGCGGCATGACCCGGCCTACGGTGGCCGTCCGGCGCTCCAGGTCGTCATCGGAGCGGGTCTGGGTCGAGCGGGCGAGGTCTCGGTCATGCCGTAGCAGATCGCCACCTCGCCCATGTGCATCTCGGTCATGACCCGCTTCATCACCTCGACCGGGCAGGCGATCCGGCCATGATCCCGGTCCGCAGGGACGTGAGATCGTAGCCCGCGAACCCGGGGACCCCGAGCTCGGCGATGAACATGGTCGGCACGCCGTACAGGGACGTGCACCGCTCCTGGCGACGGCCGCCAGGGTGGCCGCCGGGTCGAACAGGGGGGCCGGGATGACGATGGTGGCGCCGTGGGTGGTGCCCCGAGATTGCCCATGACCATGCCGAAGCAGTGGTAGAAC
>CAWFEP010000015.1:0-132665 GCA_963814845.1 uncultured Actinomycetota bacterium | reverse complement strand
GCAGGTGGGGTTCAGATGGTGCACCTGAGCCTCGTACGGGTCACGCAAGCCCTTGTGATGCGGCGTGCGGTAGTGGTCCAGGATGATCTCCTGGTAGAGCGACTCGAGCTGTGTGGCACTCATCCGAAGAAACTCCGCACTCGCACCAATCCGGTCATCAAGGCGTCGACATCCGAGGTGTCGCTGTAGAGATGCAGCGACGCTCGTGACGTCGCCGGCACGCCGTAGCGAAGGCAGGCCGGACGCGCGCAGTGATGACCCACGCGCACCGCGACACCGTGCTCGTCGAGCAGTTGCCCCACGTCGTGCGGGTGAATGCCGTCGAGAACGAATGACACCGCGCCGCCGCGCTGCTCCATCGTGGTCGGTCCGATCACCCGAAGGCCCGGCACCGCAGCGAGGCCGTCAAGGAGGTACGCAGTGAGCGACTGCTCGTGCGCATGCACCGCATCCATGCCGAGGTCGGTGAGGTAGTCGACAGCGGCACCGAGACCCGACCGCCTGGGCGATCGGCGGAGTGCCCGCCTCGAACTTGTGCGGCGGAGCGGCGAACGTCGAGCCGGCCATCGTGACCTCGTCGATCATCTCGCCACCGCCGAGGAACGGCGGCAGCGCCTCGAGCAGGTCGAGGCGAGCCCAGAGCACGCCGATTCCGGTGGGACCGCACATCTTGTGGCCGGTGAACGCGACCGCATCGACACCGAGGGTGCTGACGTCGACCGGCTGGTGCGGCACCGACTGCGAGGCATCGACGACGATGTACGCCCCGACCTCACGAGCCCGAGCCGCGATCGCTGCGACTGGGTTCACCGTGCCAAGCAGGTTGGACTGGTGGACGAACGCCACGACCTTCGTCCGGTCTGTGATGACCCGGTCGAGGTCGTCGAGATCGAGGCGACCGTCATCGGTCAGCCCGATCCACTTCAAGGTGGCGCCGGTGCGTTCGCACGGCGAGTTGCCACGGCACGATGTTGGAGTGGTGCTCCATCTCGGTGATGACGACCTCGTCACCTGGACCGAACGGCAGCACGTGGGCAAGCAGGTTGAGCGCCTCGGTGGAGTTCTTGCCGAACACCACCTCGCGCGGGTCGGTGGCGCCGATGAACGTCGCGACCTTTGCGCGCGCATCTTCGTAGAGCGCGGTCGCTTCCTCCGCAAGAGTGTGGATACCGCGATGAACGTTGGCGTTGTGTCGCTCGTTGTAGTCGCGCATCGCGTCGAGCACCTGCAACGGCTTCTGCGACGTCGCTGCGCTGTCGAGGTAGACGAGCGGCACGCCGGGTCGCACCTCCCGTTGAAGAATCGGGAAGTCCTTCCGGATCACCGCGACGTCATAGCTCATGACGCACTCGTCCACTTCTCATAACCCTCTGCCTCGAGGGTGTCGGCAAGCTCCGGACCGCCCTCAGCGACGATGCGGCCGCCGACGAATACGTGGACGTAGTCGGGCTTGATGTACTGCAGAATCCGGGTGTAGTGGGTGATCAGCAGCGTGCCGGTCGTGCCGGCCTCGCGGATGCGGTTGACGCCGGCCGAGACAACCCGTAGCGCGTCGACATCCAGACCCGAGTCGGTCTCGTCGAGCACCGCGATCTTGGGCTTGAGCAACTCGAGCTGCAGCACCTCAAATCGCTTCTTCTCGCCGCCCGAGAAGCCCTCGTTGACTGACCGCTGCAGGAACGACGGGTCGATCGCGAGCCGCTCGAACGCCGCATTGAGATCCTTGGTCCACGTCCGCAGCTTCGGCGCCTCGCCGGTGATGGCAGTGACCGCGGTACGCAGGAAGTTCGTCACGCTGACACCTGGCACCTCGACCGGGTATTGCATCGCGAGGAACAGGCCCGCCCGGGCACGCTCGTCGACGGTCATCGCCAGCACGTCCGCACCGTCGAGGGTGACGCTGCCACCGGTGACGGTGTAGCGCGGGTGGCCGGCGATCGAGTAGGCCAGCGTCGACTTGCCGGAGCCGTTCGGGCCCATGATGGCGTGGGTCTCGCCCTGCTTCACGGTCAGGTCGACGCCGCTGAGGATCTCGCGGGGCGCGTCACCGTCGCCGTCGGCGGCGACAGTGACGTGCAGGTCTTTGATCTCCAGCGTTGCCATGTGCAGTTACTCCTTCACAGCGACGTAGACGTCGTCGCCGTCGATTCGTACGGGATAGATCGGGACGGGCTCGGTGGCGGGCAGGCCGGTCGGCTTGCCGGTGCGCAGGTCGAACCGCGACCCGTGCAACCAGCACTCGATCGGTGCCGGCCTCGACGTCGCCGTCGGACAGCGCAACCTCGGCGTGCGAGCACTCGTCGAGCAGCGCCATCACCTCGCCCTGTGACCGCACGACGCAGACCGGCGTGCGGCCGACGTCGACGTGCAGCGCGGTCTCGTCGGCGAGCGTCGAGAGACGTGCAAACCTTGACGAAACCGTTCACTCGACCGCCTCGCCCAACTCACGCTCCACCGCGGCGAGCAGGCGGTCGCGAACCTCCGGGACTCCCATCCGCTCGACGATCTCGGCGAAGAAGCCGCGAACGACAAGTCGACGGGCCTCGGCCTCAGTGATGCCGCGCGCCATCAGGTAGAACAGCTGCTCGTCGTCGAAACGCCCGGTCGTGCTGGCGTGGCCGGCGCCGATCACCTCGCCGGTCTCGATCTCGAGGTTGGGCACCGAGTCGGCCCGTGCACCGTCGGTGAGCAGCAGGTTGCGGTTCTCCTCGTAGGTGTCGGTGCCGGTCGCGGTGGCGCGGATCAGCACGTCGCCGATCCATACCGTGTGCGCCCGCGCGCCTTGCAACGCACCCTTGTAGGTCACCCGGCTGCGGCAGTTCGGCTGGTCGTGGTCGACGAACAACCGATGCTCGAGGTGCTGGCCCGGCATCGGCGAAATACAGCCCCAGCAGCTCTGCGCTGCCGCCAGGGCCGGTGAACTGAACCGTCGGGCGTGAGCCGTACCAGGTCACCGCCGAGGGTCACGACCGCCGACGTGAAGGTCGCGTCGCGCCCGACCGACGCCGCCTGGTGCTCGACGTGGACGGTGTCGTCGGCCCAGTCCTGCAGATTGACCAGAGTCAGCCTGGCGCCGTCACCGACGAGTACGGACAACATCGCGCTGTAGCTCGCGCTGCCGGTGTGGTCGATCACCACGGTCGCGGTGGAGTTGGCGCCGATCTCGACAACGACATGGCCCCAGACGACGTCGTCGACGCTCGTGCCGTGCAGCTCGACGACCGCGGGCCGGTCGAGCTCGGTGTTCGCGGGCACCCGCAGCGCCATCGCGCCACCGGAGTTGGCGTAGGCGAGCGCAGCCGCCCGGTCGACGGGCGCCGGCACCTTGAGCCGCAGCGGATCATCGGCGGCGAGCTCGACAACCGGAGCACCGGCAGGCAAGTCAGTCGTCCACTTCAGGTGCGCATCGCTCGCCACGTCATCAAGGAGCCGGCTCATCCGCCGTCGCGGCGTGAACCGCCACTCCTCCTCACGACCGGTCGGGACGGGAAAAGCGTTGGCGTCAAACGACGCCAGCCGCTGCGCCGCGGACGCCAGCGGCGGTGATCCCGGCCCAGACAGCCGCTCCCCGGCGCCAGCCGCCGGGGTGGTTTCGAGCGCTCATCAGCCGACGGCCCCTTCCATCTGCAGCTCGATGAGTCGGTTCAGCTCGAGGGCGTACTCCATCGGCAGCTCGCGGGCGATCGGCTCGACGAAGCCGCGGACGATCATCGCCATCGCCTCGTCCTCGGTCATGCCGCGGCTCATCAGGTAGAAGAGCTGGTCGGCGCTGACCTTGCTCACGGTCGCCTCGTGGCCCATCTGCACGTCGTCCTCGCGGACATCGACGTACGGGTAGGTGTCGGAGCGGCTGATCGAGTCGACGAGCAACGCGTCGCACTTCACGGTGCTCTTCGAGTGGTGCGCGCCCTTGTTGATCTGCACCAGGCCGCGGTACGACGTGCGCCCGCCGCCTTGCGCCACCGACTTGCTCACGATGTTGCTCGAGGTGTGCGGTGCCGCGTGCACCATCTTCGCGCCGGAGTCGGTGTGCTGACCCTCGGCGGAGAAGGCAAGCGACAGCGTCTCGCCCTTTGCGTGCTCGCCGACCATCCAGACCGCGGGGTATTTCATCGTGACCTTGGATCCGATGTTGGCGTCGGTCCACTCCATGACGGCACCCTCGTGGGCGATCGCCCGCTTGGTCACGAGGTTGTAGACGTTGTTCGACCAGTTCTGGATGGTCGTGTAGCGCACCCGGGCGTCCTTCTTCACGATGATCTCGACGACCGCGGAGTGCAGCGAGTCGGATGAGTAGATCGGCGCCGTGCAGCCCTCGGTGTAGTGCACGTAGGAGCCCTCGTCCGCGATGATCAGCGTCCGCTCGAACTGGCCCATGTTCTCGGTGTTGATCCGGAAGTAGGCCTGCAGCGGGATGTCGACCTTGACGCCCTTGGGCACGTAGATGAACGAGCCGCCCGACCACACCGCGGTGTTCAGCGCGGAGAACTTGTTGTCACCAGCCGGGATCGCCGAGGCGAAGTACTCGCGGAACAAGTCCTCCTGCTCACGCAGCGCGGTGTCGGTGTCGAGGAAGAGCACGCCTTGCTTCTCCAAGTCCTCGCGAATCTGGTGGTAGACCACCTCCGACTCGTACTGCGCCGCGACGCCGGAGACCAGCCGCTGCTTCTCGGCCTCGGGGATGCCCAGCCGGTCGTAGGTGTTCTTGATCTCCGGCGGGAGGTCGTCCCAGGTCGTGCGCCTGCTTCTCCGTAGAGCGGACGAAGTACTTGATGTTGTCGAAGTCGATCCCCGACAGGTCGGCGCCCCAGTGCGGCATCGGCTTCTTGTAGAACAGCCGCAGGCCCTTGAGCCGCTGCTCGAGCATCCACTCCGGCTCGTTCTTCAGCGCCGAGATGTTGCGCACGACCTCTTCGGACAGGCCACGCTTTGCCGTCGAGCCGGCCAGGTCGGAGTCGGACCAACCGAACTTGTAGCGGTCGAGACCCTCGAGCTCGGGGCGGGCAAGGTCGGTCATGAAGCAGTCCTTCCGGACGTTGGTCGTGCGGTGATGTCGGTCAGCGGGATATGCGTCGTGCAGACGCCGTCCCCGCGGGCAATCGTGGCGAGTCGTTGGACGTGACGGCCGACCAGTCGGCCGATCGCTTCGGTTTCAACCTCGCACAGCACCGGGAATTCCTCGGCGACGTGCTGGACCGGGCAGTGGTGCTGGCAGACCTGCACGCCGAGCGCGGTGTCGTGCACCGTCGAGGCGTAGCCGTCGTCGGCGAGGGCCTGCGCCAGGGCCTCTGGGCGCTCGTCGAGCGGCAAGGCGGCGATCCGCTCGGCGTAGCGGGCTTCCCACTCCGCCATCCGGCGACGGGCGAAGTCCTCGACTGCGGCCTCGCCGCCGGACTCGCGGAGGTAGCGAAGGGCGTCGACGGCAAACTCGTCGTAGGAGGTGGGCCCGGCGTCATGTCCGGCGTCGGAAAGGCTGAACCGTCGTGCCGGACGGCCGCGGCCACGCGGGCCGTGCGAGCGCTCCTCGCGCGCCACGATCGTGCCGTCGAGCAAGCGCGGCATCGAGATGGCGACGGATCGCGGCGCAGGTCAGGCCGAGCCGCTCGGCGAGCTCGGCCACCGTCGACGGTCCGTGATCGAGCAGCGAGCGTGACACGCGCGCCCGGGTGCGGCGCTCGGCAGCGTCGAGCACAGGCTCAGGGTGAGCGTGCGCGGTTTTCACAACACCATTATTGCGTAATTGCCACTCGGGTGCCAATCCGGCGGCCATCCGGACGCCGCGACACTCCGTTCCGCCAGTTCGCTTCCTACACTGCGCGACGTGGCCGCTGTCGAGGTAACGAGCCTCGCCAAGCGCTACGGCAGCGCGGTGGCAGTCGCCGATGTGTCGCTTCAGGCGGCCGCCGGCGCAGATCACCGCCATCCTCGGCCCGAACGGCGCCGGCAAGACCACCACCGTGGAGATCTGCGCCGGTTTGCGAGCCGCCGACAGCGGGTCCGTCGCCATCCTGGGGCTGGATCCGCGTCGAGACGCGCCACGCTGCGCCGCGGGTCGGGGTCATGCCGCAGGGCGGGTCGACCGCCAGCGGCGTCTACCCCTCCGCCCGCGTCGGCGAGGTGCTTCGACCTGTACGCGGCGCTGCACGCCCACCCGTTGCCGGCTGAGCCGCTATTGGAACGGCTAGGGCTGGAGAAGGTCGCGCGTACCCCATGGCGTCGGCTGTCCGGCGGCGAGCAGCAGCGGCTCTCCCTCGCGCTGAGCGTCGTCGGACGTCCCGAGCTGCGTCTTCCTCGACGAGCCCACCGCCGGGCCTCGACGTCCAGGGCCGTCACGCGACCTGGGAGCTGATCGGCGAGCTCAAAGCTGCCGGGGTGGCGATCGTGCTCACCACGCACGCGATCGACGAGGCCGAGCAGCTCGCGGACGCGATTGTCATCGTCGACGCCGGTCGGGTCGTCGCAGCCGGCTCCCCCGCGAGCCTGACCGAAGCCGCGGCAGGCAGCCGCGAGCTCCGCTTCGATGCGCACGCCGCCCTGCCGACTCGCGACCTGCTCAGCACCCTGCCGCCGCACACGAGCGCCACCGAGACCGCCGCGGGCCACTACCGTCGTCACGGGCGAGATCACGCCCAACCTGGCTGCCGCGGTGACCGCCTGGTGCGCCAGCCACGACGTCATCCCGGACCGCATGACGACCGGCGCCCGAACGCTCGAAGACGTCTTCCTCACGCTCACCGGCAAGGAGCTGCGGTCGTGACCAGCGCGCCGCTCGACCTGACGCCTGCACCCGGGGCGGCGCCTCGCGCCAGACAGCTCTTCGCGCAGACGTCGATGGAGCTGCGGCTGACGCTGCGCAACGGCGAGCAACTGCTGCTCACGATCATCATCCCGACGGTCTTGCTGATCCTGTTTGCGAGCGCCCCGATCGCCAACCTGCCGAAGCCCAGGATCGACTTTCTGGTGCCCGGTGTCCTGGCACTCGCGGTGATGTCGACGGCCTTCACCGGCCAGGCCATCGGGACCGGATTCGAGCGACGGTACGGCGTGCTGCGCCGGCTCGGCACGACGCCGCTGCCGCGCGCGGTCCTGCTCGCGGCGAAGACGCTCAGCGTGCTGTGCGTCGAGCTGCTGCAGGTCGCACTGCTGTGTGTGGTCGGCCTGGCCTTCGGATGGTCGCCGCACGGCAACGTCGCGGCAGTGATCGGTCTGCTGCTACTCGGCACTGCCGCATTCAGTTCGCTCGGCCTGCTGATGGCGGGGACACTGCGGGCCGAGGCCACCCTGGCCGCTGCCAACCTGGTCTACCTCGTGCTGCTGGTGCTCGGTGGCGTGGCGTTCCCGCTCACCGACTTCTCCAGCGGCGTGCGACACGTGCTGGACCTGCTGCCGATCAGCGCGCTGAGTGACGGGCTTCGCGTCGTGCTGCGAACTGGCGGGCCAGTCCCCCTGCACGACTGGCTGACCTTGCTGGTGTGGGCTGCGGTCGGTGCCACCGCCGCCGCTCGCTACTTCCGCTGGGACAGCTAGCTCCGCGGGTCCGGCGCCGCGGCGGCACCGTGCGGGGCGCACGCTCAAGTTGATCCGCGTGCTACCGATGACGATCTAGTCGTCCGCTTTGCCGCTTCGCCAGGATGAGGGACTCCCATGACCACGCCCACGCCACCGCCAGGCTGGTATCCGGACCCCGCTGGTGGCGGCGGCCATCGTTGGTGGGACGGCAACACCTGGTCGAGCAACACCTCTCCGCCAGCCGCGCAGCCCGTCGCTGCCGGCTACGGCGCCACTACTGGACAAGTGGGCGCGATCCAACCCGCAAGCGCCGCTGCAATGCCGCAGAACCCCGGGTACAGCCCGTACCAGCCCGTACCCGCGTCCTACGCAGGCACTGGGACTCGCGCTCAGAGTGGCAACCGGCTGGCGTTGATCACCTCTCGGCGTCGTCGCGCTCTATCTGGTGATCGCGTTTGAGACCCGATTCGTGATCTTCGGTTTCCTGCCGCTCGCGCTCTCGCTGCGCAGCCGGCGTCAGCGCGAGCCGCTGGCACCGCTGGCGATCGGGGCGGCTGTGCTCGCCATCGTGGTGGCGGCAGTCCGCCTGTTCGGGCACTGAGCTAGCGTCGCGCGCTCACCACATCGTCGAGAGCGTCGCGCGCTTCTCGCAGCCGGATCGCCTTCTGTGCCCGCTCGTCGCGGAACGCCTGGATCCGCGCTTGGGTCTCACCGAGGCGGTCCAGCAGGTGGTCGTTCGCCGCGATCGCCTCGTCGAGCAGCTCCCGCGCGCCGCTGCGGCGTGGGATCGCCGGATCGAAGCTCCGAGCGAACCCGGTCGAGCACGTCAATGTCCTCGATGTCGACCACGGCACGTACCTCTGCCAGCGAAAAGCCCAACAGGTCCTGCAGGTCGCGGATCCGGCTGACCCGGGTCATGTCGGCGGGTGAGTAGACCCGCTCCCCGCTGCCACGGTGGCCGCTCGGGCGAAGCAGCCCAAGCTCCTCCCAGTAGCGCAGCGTTCGCGTCGTCAGACCGGTCAGCTTGGCCACCTCGCCGATTCGCAGCTCGACCGGCCGGTCGTGCCGCGCGGCGCGCCGAGCGTTCATCGGGTCAGCACCTCCGGCTCCGGCTCGAGCGAAACGTCGGCCATCTCAGTGGATCGGTACCTTCGCACCTCTGGTCCAGGATGCCGCAGCCGCGAGCAGGCTGGCCCCGATCGCGAAGTCGAACGCGGCATGCAGCCCGCTGCGGAACGGCGCGCTGATCAGCCCGGGGAAGAAGGTACGGCCGGTCAGCGCTGCCTGCTGGCTGGCCGGCAGCTGCGACAAGACGTGCGGGCCCGACCAGATGCTGGATCGGGTTGTAGCCGAGGAACGCCGCGAACAGCGTCGACACCGGCGGCAGATGCGACACGTGCGCGGCCACTGCCACCGGCACGCCGTGCGCCACCAGACCCGTGATCCAGGCTGGCCGGCAGCGACGACGACAGTCCGACGATCATCAAGGTGAAGAAGATGCCGATCGACAGCACCTGGGCGGAGTTCTGGAAGGTGGTGTTCATCCCCGACCCGGAGCCACGGTGCTGCGAGGGCAGGCTGTTCATCACGGCGGCTCGGTTCGGCGAGCCGAACGCCGCCATCGTCAGCCCGGTCACGAACAGCAGCACGGCGAAGACCGGGTAGGAGAAGTTGACCGGCAGCATCTCGAACAGCGCAAAGCAGATCGCCGTGCCGATCATGCCGCCGGTGGCGAACGGCCGAGCACCGAATCGGTCAGACAGCATGCCCGACGCCGGACCGGCGATCAGGAAGCCGAACGTCAGCGGCAGCATCGCCAGCCCCGCGCGCAACGGCGTCTGCGCGAAGTCGTAGCCGTGCAGCGGCAGCCAGATCCCCTGCAGCCAGATGATCAGCATGAACATCAGCCCGCCCCGGCTCAAGGCGGCGAGAAAGCTCGCGAGCACACCAGCGGTGAACGCCCGGATCTTGAACAGCTGCAACCGAAACATCGGCTCGGCAACGCGGGTCTCGATGACGCAGAACACGATCAGCAGCGCGATCCCGGCCCCGAGTTCGCTGAGCACCGCCGGGTTGGTCCAGCCCATGGTGTCGGCGCCGTACGGCTCGATGCCGTACGTGATCCCGATCATCACGAGGATCAGACCCGAGCGCGAACGTCACATTGCCGGGCCAGTCGATCCGGGCCGGGCGACGGTCGGCGAGCTCCTGCAGCTTGAGATATCCCCAGACGGTCGCGAACAGCCCGATCGGCACGGACACCAGGAAGATCAGCCGCCAGTTGATCGGCGCCAGCACCCCACCGAGGACCAGCCCGATGAAGGTGCCGCTGAACGCCGCCGCCTGGTTGATCCCGAGCGCCGTACCTCGCTGGTTGGCGGGGAAGGCATCGGTGAGGATCGCCGCCGAGTTTGCCAGCAACATCGCGGCGCCGACCGCCTGGAACAGTCGCATCGTGATCAGCCAGATCCCGGCGGCATGCCCGAAGTCCAGGTCACGGTGAGCAAGAGCGAGAAGAACGTGAAGACCGCGAAACCGAGGTTGTAGATCCGCACCCGGCCATAAATGTCGCCGAGTCGCCCGAGGCTGACCACGAGGACGCTGGTGACGACCAGGAAGCCCAGAATCATCCACAGCAGGTAGAAGCTGTTGCCCGGCTCGAGCGGGTCGATCCCGATGCCCGCGGAAGATGCCGGCAGCGATATCAGGGTGATCGAGCCGTCGATCGTGGCCATCAGCACGCCGAGCGTGCAGATGAACAGCGCCGTCCACTTGTAGTCCCTCACGGGAACTAATCTTAACGCTGACGTTAAGTAAGCTCCCCGCAGGGTCAGCCGTGAATCGGCGGCGGATCAGCCGACCTTGTCGAGGAAGTTGACCATGTCGTCAGCGTGCTCCTCCTCGACGGCGAGGATCTCCTCGAGCATCCGGCGGGTGGTCGGGTCACCCTGACCCAGCCACTTGATCATCTCGGTGTAGGACGCGATCGCAATCCGTTCCGCGACCAGGTTCTCCTTGATCATCTCGACCAAGCTCGCCGCGGTCGTGTATTCCGAATGCGCGCGGCCGGTGAGAGTGTCCGGGTTGAGGTCGGGCGTGCCACCCAGCTGGCTGATCCGCTCCGCGATCTGGTCGGCGTGACCTTGCTCCTCGCCGGCGTGGACCATGAACTCAGCCGCGATCGGCTCTGCGTCGAGGCCCTTGGCCGCGAAATGGTGCTGGCGATACCGAAGCACGCAGACCAGCTCAGTCGCCAGCGCGGTGTTGAGCACCTCAAGCACCCGGTCGACATCAGCGCCGTACGCCGCCGTCACCGGGCCCTTCTTGATCTGAGTGCGTGCCTGCTTGCGCAGGGTCTTCACGTCCGTCAGAAAGTCCGCCATGTCATGCCGCCCTGTAAGTGGTTGGTAGGCGCGCACCGATCGCGCCATGTTGCCGAGCAGTATCTCCCGCTGCTCTGGAAGGGAAACGCCCGGCTCCGCCTCACCGCGTTGCCAGCGTCGCTCGTCCGGCCGAATCGGGGCGCGTCGGAATCTGTCGATGCGTTCGACATGACGCTGTTGCCCGCCTGGACCGAGGCTGACTGGACAAGCCGGGTCGACGAGCCGTTCCGCAGCGACCGTCAGTTCTGGGCGAGCTTGGCTGCCAGTGCAGACGCCGTAATCAGCCTCGTCGCCGCGGCAGCAGTCGCAGTTGTGCTGGCGCTCGCCGGCGATCGCGCCTGGTCGGTCTTGCCCTTCGTAATGCCGGCAGGGCTTGCCGCTCGGGCCGTCTGGATCGGCCGGTCATCGAGCCGCCGCAGCCGGGCCGCGTTCCCCGACCGGCAATCCTGGCGCGACGCCGAACGCACCGCGGTGGCGACGTCGTTCTTCCGGGCGCTGCGGCGACCCAGACATCGCCGCGTCGGCCAGATGCGCTAAGTCGTCGCGAGCGAGATGTTGTTGCAGCGCTCGCAGACCGAAGCCGGGATCACGCCGATCCGCATCAGGAACGCGAACACCGTGCATCCCAGGCACAGGGCGAACACCGACTCGAGCGTTGCGGCCGTGACCAGCAACGCGAGGAACACCCGCGCGGTGGTGTCGTGGCCCAGCAAGGTGAGCACCAGGGCGGTGACGGAGAAGACAACGCCCATCCCCTGGGCAAAGCGCTTCGGCGGCCCGGCGACGAACTTCGGGGCAAAGTTGGTACGCGGCGTGATGACTCGCGTCACGAGCTGACCAAGCGGACTCATCGTCGGCCCGGTGAGCACCCGAGCGACGAAGCCGTATGCCAGCACGGCGACCAACCAAATCGCGCGCTCGTCGAGAATCAAGCTGGCGATGCCCAGCAGCACAACGCCGCCCGCGACCTGCCGCGCTGAGACCTCGTTGACGGGATCGGGGAAAGCAAAGAACGACCGCAGCCTGCTGGGTGCCTGGGGCAGCGACGGAGAATCTGCCGGCAGCGACACCTTGTGGCGCGTTGGCGCGGTCATGTCGATCACCTTCTCCCTTGACCCATGATATCCGCACTAACTCACTCGGGCTAGACCAGTTTATCCGGTGTCTGAGCAACTCCCGGGTCTCCCTAGACTGTTCGGAGAATGTCAGCGTCGATCTCCCCTCAGACATTCCGCCGGCTGACAGTCGCCGTAGCGGTCTCACTCGGCGCAATCGTCGTCACTGGCGCCGCCGTGCGGCTGACCTCTTCCGGGCTTGGCTGCCCCGACTGGCCGCGCTGCACCAGCACGTCACTGGTGGCGCCCGCGTCGTACCACGCGTTGGTCGAGTTCGTGAACCGCATCATCACGTCGCTGGTCGGAGTGTTCGTCTTCTGTGTCGCGCTCGGCTCGCTGTTCCGAGCACCGCGGCGCCGAGATCTGACCTTGTTGTCATGGAGCCTCGTCGTGGGCTTCGCCGGCCAAGCCGTGGTCGGTGGTCTGTCGGTGCTGTACCACCTGTCGCCGCCATGGGTGATGGCTCACTTCTTGCTGTCGATGGTGATGCTCTGGATTGCGCTAGTGCTGGTCCACCGCGCCGACCCGCTATGGCAACGCCGCGCGCCCGAGGTGCAGCGGCCACTGCTGCTGCTCGGACGCCTGCTCGTCGGTGTCGCCGCGGTCGTGCTCTTCCTCGGAACGGTCACAACCGGTACGGGGCCGCACGCGGGCTCCGGCGCCCATGTCCGGCGACTGCACTTCCCGCTAGAACGCGTCACCCAGCTGCACGCCGATTCTGCGTTGTTCCTTACCGGGCTCGTGATCGCCACGCTGTTCGCGGTGCGGCTGACACCCACGACCGAGCTCACCCGTCGACGCTCGACCTTCCTCGCGGGGATGGTCCTCCTGCAGGTCGCGATCGGCTACACGCAGTATTTCTTGAACTTGCCGCCGAGCGTCGTCGAGCTTCACGTCGCTGGTGCAACGGTGCTGTGGTGCGCAACGATCTGGCTCCAGCTCGGATTCACCGCGCCAGTCTCGGTGGCGGAGGAGATGACCCTCAGACGAACTGAGAAACCGCGACTGCCACAAACAACAGCGTCAGGTAGCTGATCGACTGGTGGAACAACGCGAGCGGCTTGGCCGGCTCGCCTCGACGGACGCGACCGTTGAGTCGATGCGCCGACACGAGGAACGCGGCACCGAGGACAACCGCGGCGACGGCGTAAAGCGGACCGGCGCCGAACGGGATCAGGACCAGTGAGGCCGCCACCATCGCCCACGAGTACCAAACGATCTGGCGCGTTACCGAGATCGCGGGAGCCACGACCGGCAGCATCGGGACGCCGGCGGCGGCGTAGTCGTCCTTGAACCGCATCGCCAACGCCCAGAAGTGCGGCGGGGTCCAGAGAAAGACGACCGCGAAGAGCACCACCGCAGGCCAGCCGACATCACCGCGCACCGCAGACCAGCCGATCAGCACCGGGAAGCAGCCAGCAGCCCCGCCGATCACGATGTTCGACGGGGTACGACGCTTCAGCCCGAGGGTGTAAACGAAGACGTAGAAGGCGATCGCGCCATCGGCAAGCCCGGCAGAGACCCAGTTGACGCCGAGGCCCAGCAGCAGGGTCGCGGCGGCGCCGAGCACGATCCCGAAGCGCAGGGCCGCAATCGGCGGCACCTGCTGCTTGGCCATCGGGCGTCGCTTTGTCCGCGACATCACCGCGTCGATGTCGCGGTCGACGACGCAGTTGAGAGTGTTTGCGCTACCCGCCGCCAAGGTGCCACCGATGAGCGTCGCGACCGCAGTCCACAGATCTGGCAGCCCGCGCGCGGCCAGGATCATCACCGGCAACGTGGTGACGAGCAGCAACTCGATGATCCGTGGCTTCGTCAGCGCGACGTAGCGACCGACAACTTGGCGCAGACTTGCGCCTCCAGCCACAGCAGGCGAGGCGGCGATCGACACGCGCATCCTTTGGTTCGAGCCCCGGTGGCTACTACTGCGAATCCAGCGACGGCAGCGAAGCCATCGAAGGAATCCTAACGGCCTGCCTTAGACCCACCCGATCGTGGGTATGTCTTCAGCGCGTCTGCCACGGCTGCACCCTCGGCCAACGCCCAGAAGTGCTGACCAGGGCTGCGCCAAGGGGATCCAACGGGCGCGATCGAACCACCGCGGCGGCGATCCTGATCCCAGGGCGGTGGCTGCTACGACGACAGGAGATGCTGCGCGTTGCGATCCAGCGCTACCTCACTACGCTCGACATTGATCACAAACCACGAGGAGCACCGTGAGCACAACTAAGGCCGAGAAGCTCGTCTGGGACGACCAGGACAAACTCGCCGTCGACGTCATCCGTGGGCTCGCCATGGATGCGGTTGAGGCGGCGGGTTCTGGCCATCCCGGCACGGCGATGAGCCTCGCGCCCGCGGCGTACATCCTGTTTCAGCGCTTGCTCCGCCACGACCCGACGGACCCGACATGGATCGGGCGCGACCGGTTCGTCCTGAGCTGTGGCCACTCCAGCCTGACCCTCTACATCCAGCTGTTCCTGTCTGGCTACGGCCTGACGATGGAAGACCTCAAGCTGTTGCGGCAGTGGGGATCGCTCACTCCCGGCCACCCGGAGCACGGGCACACCATCGGCGTCGAGGTCACGACCGGTCCGCTCGGCCAGGGTGTCGGCAACGCCGTCGGGATGGCGATGGCCTCCCGCTACGAGCGCGGACTGTTCGACCCGGACGCCGGGCCCGGCAAGAGCGTCTTCGACCACACCATCTGGTGCTTCGCCTCCGACGGCGACATGGAGGAAGGCATCGCCTCCGAGGCGAGCTCGCTCGCTGGTCACCAGCAGCTCGGCAACCTCGTCATGCTCTATGACGACAACCACATCTCGATCGAAGGCGACACAAAGGTCGCGTTCAGCGAGGACGTTGGTGCGCGCTACGAGGCCTACGGCTGGCACGTGCAGCACGTCGACGACGTCAAAGACGTCGATGCCGTCTATGCCGCGTTTGTCGCGGCCCAGGCCGAGACGTCGAAGCCGAGTCTGATCGTCGTCCACTCGATCATCGGCTGGCCGGCGCCGACAAAACAGAACACCGGAAAGGCGCACGGCTCCGCGCTCGGCGCCGAAGAGGTCGCAAAGACGAAGGTGATCCTCGGCTTCGACCCGAAGGTCAGCTTCTACTGCCCGGAGGAAGTGCTTGCGCACACCCGCGAGGTCGTTGACCGCGGCCGTGAGGCTCATGCCGCGTGGCAGCGGGACTTCGATGCGTGGGCTTCCGGGCACGCCGAAAAGGCCGCGCTGCTCGACCGAATGTCACAACGCCAGCTCCCCGAAGGCTGGGACGCCAAGCTGCCGGACTTCGCTGGCGAAACCTCGATGGCGACCCGCAAGGCGAGCGGCGCGGTGATCAACGCCATCGCACCGGTGATGCCGGAGTTCTGGGGCGGCTCAGCCGACCTTGCGGAGAGCAACCTCACCGAGATCGACGGTGCCGACTCGTTCCTGCCCGAGGCGCACGGCGGGTCACCGTACGGCCGGATCCTGCACTTCGGCATCCGCGAGCACGGCATGGGCGCCGTCCTGAACGGCATCACGTTGCATGGCGGCACGCGGGTCTTCGGTGGCACCTTCTTCACGTTCTCCGACTACATGCGCGGTGCGGTCAGACTCGCCGCGCTGATGAAACTGCCGGTCATCTATGTCTGGACCCACGACTCGATCGGGCTCGGCGAGGACGGGCCAACGCACCAGCCGGTCGAGCACCTCGCGGCGCTGCGAGCCGTCCCGGGACTCGACGTGGTCCGGCCAGCCGACGCCACCGAGACCACTGTCGCGTGGCGGACGATCATGGAGCACATCGACCGGCCAGCCGGACTCGTGTTGTCGCGGCAAAACCTGCCGGTCATCGATCGCACTACCCACAGTTCCGCTGAGGGCGTTGCGCGAGGAGCCTACGTCCTCGCTGAGGCCTCAACCGGCATCCCGAAGGTGATCGTGATCGCGACCGGCAGCGAGGTGACGCTCGCCCTTCAGGCTCGTGACCTGCTCGAGGCCGAAGGGACACCAACTCGGGTGGTCTCCATGCCGTGCCGGGAGTGGTTCGAGACGCAGGACGCGTCGTACCGCCAGCAAGTCCTGCCACCCGAGGTGAAGGCACGGGTGTCCGTCGAGGCCGCGGTGGCGTTCGGTTGGCGCGACTTCGTCGGCGACGCGGGCGAATGCCTCTCCCTCGAGCATTACGGCGCCAGCGCGCCGTACCAGATCCTGTACGAGCAGTTCGGCCTCACCCCAGATCGGGTCGTCGCTGCGGCCCACGCCAGCCTCTCCAAGGTCGGCGCCACCTCTGGTTCGACCACCGGCAACTGAGGAGCAACCCCATGACGGACACCCTGAAACAACTCTCTGAGGCCGGGGTCGCGATCTGGCTCGACGACCTGTCCCGCGAACGCCTGGTGACAGGCAGCCTGACCACCCTGATTCGCGACTCGCACGTCGTGGGCGTCACGACCAACCCCACGATCTTCCAGAAGGCGATCAGCGGCAGTGCCTACTACGACGACCAGGTCCGCGACCTGGCGATCCGTGGCGTGAGTGTCGGCGAGGCGCTCCGCGCGCTCACCGGCACTGACGTCCGCTCGGGCTGCGACCTGTTCCGCGCCGCCTACGAGGCAAGTGACGGCGTCGACGGGCGAGTGTCGATCGAAGTCGCGCCCTCGCTCGCCCACGAGACCGCACAAACCGTCGCCGAGGCGCGCTCCTTGTGGTGGCTGGTGGATCGACCCAACCTGTTCATCAAGATTCCCGCGACCAAGGCGGGTGTCCCCGCAATCGAGCAGACCCTCGCCGAGGGCATCAGCGTCAACGTGACCCTGATCTTCTCCCTCGAGCGCTACGCCGAGGTCATCGAAGCATTCATGAGCGGGCTCGAGCGCGCCCAGGCCGCCGGTCATGACCTCTCGCGACTGGGCTCGGTCGCGTCGTTCTTCGTCTCCCGGGTCGACAGCGAGGTCGACGCGCGACTCGACAAGATCGGCAGCGACGAAGCCAAGGCGCTCAGAGGCAAGGCAGCTGTCGCCAACGCCCGCCTTGCGTACAAGCTGTTCGAGGAGAAGTTCGACACCGACCGCTGGCGCGCCCTGGCCGCTGCCGGCGCGAAGCCACAACGGCCGCTGTGGGCATCGACGTCGACGAAGGACCCGGCGTTCGAAGACACGATGTACGTCGTCGACCTGGTCGCGAACGGCACGGTCAACACGATGCCCGAGGGAACGCTGCACGCGGTCGCCGATCACGGTCACATCACCGGCGACACGATCCGTCCGAACTATGCCGACGCGGAGGGAGTGCTTGCTGCGCTCGCGGCAGTCGGCGTCGACTACGACGATGTGGTGCAGGTGCTCGAGGACGAGGGCGTGGAGAAGTTCGACGTCTCGTGGAACGAGCTGACTGACTCGACGCAGAGTGAGCTCGAGCGACTGGCGGGTGGCAAGTGAGTGATGAGGCAACGACGGTAGCGGCCGGCGGCGTCTCGGTCGCTTCATCAGGTGCCGACCTGCTAGTCGCCCGCGATGATGCCGAGACGGGCATCGCCGGCGTCGCCGCGGCAATCGTCGCGAAAGACGCCACCTTGTGGGGGCCGGATGCCGCCGCCGAGGCAGCCGATCGGCTCGGTTGGCTCGACTGCGCGGAAGTTTCACGACCACTCGTGCCCCAGATCGAGGCGCTGCGGGACCACCTCCGCGCCGGCGGGGTTGACCACGTCGTGCTCGCTGGCATGGGCGGCTCGTCGCTCGCGCCTGAGGTGATCGCTGCGACGTACGGCGTCGAGCTCACGACCCTCGATACGACTGATCCCGGTCAGATTGCCGCGGCGCTCAGCGATCGGCTCGCGACAACCGTCCTGGTGGTGTCGAGCAAGAGCGGCGGCACCCTCGAGACCGACAGTCACCGGCGAGCGTACGAAGAGGCCTTCCGAGCCGCCGGCATCGATCCAGCCCAGCGGATCGTCGTCGTGACCGACCCGAGCTCACCGCTGCACACCATCGCGACCGAGGCCGGCTACCGCATCTTTGAGGCCGACCCGAACATCGGCGGCCGCTACAGCGCGCTCAGCGCGTTCGGACTGGTCCCCACCGGGCTGGCCGGGGTCCCTGTGGCCGAGCTGCTCGATCAGGCAGCCGCCCTCGCGCCGTCTCTGGCTGGCGATACCGGCAATCCCGCTTTGGCACTCGGCGCAGCGCTTGGCGGATACGGCGTCGCAGGCCACGACAAGGTCGTAATTGCGGACGCCGGCTCCGGCATCGTCGGATTCGGCGACTGGGCCGAGCAGCTGATCGCAGAGTCGACCGGCAAGATCGGCCGAGGCCTGCTGCCAGTCGTCGTTGGCGACACCGACTCCCCCGGCTTCGAGCAGCGCAACGACACTCATCTCCTCACCCTCGGCGGGTCGCCGCCGGCGACCGGCACTACCGTGAGCGGTCCGCTCGGCGGGCAGTTCCTGCTCTGGGAGTTCGCGACCGCGATCGCCGGCAAGATCATCGGCATCGATCCGTTCAACCAGCCAAACGTCCAGGAGTCGAAGGACAACACGAAGGCAGTGCTCGACAAGGCCGGCGATCGACCGTTGCCCGAGGGCAAGCCGGCGATCATCGATGGGTCGATCGAAGTACATGCCGATGCGGCGTTGCTCGCTGGGGCCGGCGACGTAAGCGCGGTGCTCGATGCGCTTCTCGCAACCATCCCTACCAACGGCTACCTCGCGGTCATGGCCTACCTCGACCGGATCCACGATGGCGCCGCCGCAACACTTCGCGACGCCTTTGCCGCGCGCCTCACCCACCCGGTCACGTTTGGCTGGGGGCCGCGGTTCCTGCACTCCACCGGACAGTTCCACAAGGGCGGACCGCCGGTCGGTGTCTTCCTGCAGATCACCGGGGTCAACGCCTTCGATGTCGAGGTGCCAGGCCGGCCGTTCTCATTCGGGCGGCTGCAGCTCGCCCAGGCTCTTGGTGACGCACAGGCCATCGACAGCCGCAACCGGCCATTCGTCCGCCTGCATCTCACTGACCGGGCCGCTGGTATTGACCAGCTCCTGGCCGCGGCGAGCGGGAGTTCCGCGTGATCATCTCCGGGGCGCCGGGCAACCCGCTTCGCGACCCACGCGACCGGCGGCTGCCACGGGTGCCGGGACCGTGCGCGATCGTCGTCTTCGGCGTGACCGGTGATCTGTCCCGAAAGAAGCTGATCCCGGCGATCTATGACCTGTCGAATCGCGGCCTGTTGCCGCCGGGATTCGTGCTGCTCGGATTTGCCCGTCGCGACTGGGATGTCGGTGATTTCGAGTCCCTCGCCCGTGAGGCGGCACAAAAGCACAGCCGCACCGAGTTTCACGAGGACGTGTGGAAGCGGGTCGCCGCCTCCCTGCAGTTCCTGCCGGGCGCGTTCGATGACGACGAAGCGTTCGATCAGCTGGCACAGACCCTCGCCGACCTCGAGACGACGCACGGCATCCAGGGCAACGCCGCCTTCTACTTGTCGATCCCGCCGGTGGCATTTCCGACCGTGCTCAAGCAGATGCAGCGAACCGGAATGGCCGACAACTCCAAGGTTGGCGGCTGGCGGCGCGTGGTCGTGGAGAAGCCGTTCGGACACGACCTCGCCTCCGCCCGCGAGCTCAACGCACTGGTCGACGAGGTCTTCAGCCCGGAGAACGTCTTTCGGATCGACCACTATCTGGGCAAGGAGACGATCCAGAACATGTTGGCGCTGCGCTTCGCCAACACCTTGTTCGAGCCGATCTGGAACGCCCACTACGTCGACTCCGTGCAGATCACGATGGCCGAGGATGTCGGCATCGGCGGTCGCGCGGCGTTCTACGACTCGGCCGGTGCGGCACGGGACGTGCTGCAAAACCACCTGATCCAGCTGCTCGCATTGACCGCGATGGAAGAGCCGGTCTCATTCGACGCCGAGTCGATCCGTACCGAGAAGTTGAAGGTTCTCAACGCAATTTCGCTGCCGCCCGATCTCGGGAGATACGCAATCCGTGGTCAGTACGACCAGGGCTGGCTGGCCGGCGAGCGGGTGCCGAGTTATCTCGACGAGAAGGACATCCCGAAGGACTCGCTGACTGAGACCTATGCCGCGGTTCGATTCGGGATCGAGACCCGGCGTTGGGGCGGCGTTCCGTTCTACCTGCGCACTGGCAAGCGACTGCCCCGGCGCGTCACCGAGATCGCGGTGGAGTTCACCCGCGCGCCGCACCTTCCGTTCGACGCCACTGACACGGTCGAGCTGGGGCACAACCAACTCGTCGTGCGAGTGCAGCCCGATGAGGGCGTGACCCTGCGGTTCGGCTCAAAGGTGCCTGGCTCAGCGATGGAGGTCCGCGACGTCTCGATGGACTTCCTCTACGGCGAGGCGTTCACCGAATCCTCACCCGAGGCTTATGAGCGCCTGATCCTCGACGTGCTGCTCGGCGACGCCACGCTGTTCCCGCGCAACGAAGAGGTCGATGCGTCGTGGCTCGTGATCGACCAGCTCGAGGACTTCTGGTCGGGTCGGCCACCGGAGAAATATCGCGCCGGTGAGTGGGGTCCGCGCGGCGCGGTCGACATGCTCGCGCACGACGGTCGCGTCTGGAGGAGGCCCTGATGGCCACGACCTTGTGGGACACCACCGGCGGCGACATCATTCACGCGCTGCTGGCCGAGCGTCGCGCTGCCGGCGCGCTGGCCTCGGGCCTCGCGCTCACCCTCGTTGTCGTCGTCGACGAGAAGCGGGTGCGTGAAGCGGAAGACGCGGCGACCGTTGCGGCGGCTGCCCATCCATGCCGCGTGATCATCGTGGTCCGCCACGCGATCGATGCTGCCATCCGGCTCGACGCCGAGGTTCAGGTCGGCGGCAGGCTTGGCGCGACCGAAGCGATCGTGATGCGGATGTACGGCCGGCTGGGCCTGCATGCGGAGTCCATCGTGCTCCCTCTGCTCGCGCCAGACGCACCCGTGGTGACCTGGTGGCACGGTCCGCCGCCGACCGAGATCGCGACTGACGCGCTTGGCGTCCTCGCTAATCGCCGAATCACCGACTGCGCGCAGGCACCTGACCCGATCGCCGCATTGCGGCTGCGTGCTCAGGACTTCATTTCCGGTGACACCGACCTGGCCTGGACCCGAGCGACCCCGTGGCGGTCGCTGCTCGCTTCCGCGCTTGACGGCATCGACAGCAAGCCCACGAAGTGCGAGGTCGGCGCCGAGGCGGCGAACGCCAGCGCCTCGCTGCTCAGTGGCTGGTTGGTGTCGCGACTCGACGTCGAGTCGACCGTCGATGAGTCCGGCGGTCCGGGCATTACCTCGGCTGCGATTCACACCAGGGACAGCGACGGTCAGGAGTACGACGTCGCGATCGAACGACCCGATGGCCGCTCCGCCACGCTGACGCGAGGCCAGGAAGACCCCCGCACGCTTCCGCTGCCGCGGCGCGAGCTCGGCGATCTACTCGCCGAGGAACTCCGCCGCATGGACCCCGACTTGGTGTACGCCGAGGCGTTGTCGATCGCGACCGGGGTCGAGGTCAGCGAGGTTCCCCGCGATCGCGTGCTCGTCTGGCGCGATCCTGCGCTCGCCGCGACGTGACGACGCCGCTCGTCGTCATCCACCGCGACGCTACGCTGCTAGCCCAGGCAGTCGCCGCCCGCATCATTACTGGCGTCGTCGATGCTCAGGCGGCCCGTGGCGAGGCAAGCATCGTGCTGACCGGTGGTGGCATCGGCGGCGCAACGCTACGGGAGCTCGCCAGCGCGCCGGCGCGCGATGCCATCGATTGGCCACGACTGTCGATCTGGTGGGGCGACGAGCGGTTTCTGCCGAGTGGGCATCCAGAACGCAATGAGACCCAAGCACGTGAGGCTCTGCTCGACGCGGTCGACGTCGACCCGGCCAGGGTGCATCCAATGCCTGCCAGCGACGGATCAGACGGTGACGATCTCGACGCCGCCGCCGAGCGTTATGCCGCCGAACTCGCCGCGGCCACACCTCCCGGCGCCGGCGACTCGCCCAGTTTCGACATCCTGATGCTTGGCCTCGGCCCCGACGGCCACGTAGCGTCGCTGTTCCCCGAGGCTCCGGCGCTGTCGGACACCCGGTCGGCGATCCCGGTACGCGGTGCGTCGAAGCCCCCACCGACGCGGATTTCGCTGTCGTTCGCGGCGATCAATCGGGCGCAAGAGGTGTGGCTGATCGCGGCCGGCGAGGAGAAGGCAGGAGCGGTGCGACTGGCCTTGTCCGGTGGTGCACCGACGACGGTGCCCGCCGCCGGCGTACACGGCCAACTCGCGACCCGCTGGCTCCTCGACCGAGCCGCCGCGAGCCACCTGCCTTAACGCCAAACCAGCGGGCTCTCTCGCTCCTTGTTGCGTTCGCGCCAGGTCGACAGCTAACTGCGCGAACTGCCAAGGCCCTAGCCGTTTGTCCCGTTGTGTCTGATTCCGCGGTTTTGCTGGATCCGACGGCCGTTTACGGACGCTCTAGCGTCCAAAAACGGCCATGATCTTGAACGCCACCAAAGAATCAGACGCAACGGGACAAACCACCGAAGTCCCCGGTAGTTAGCGCAGTTGCTCGTCCACCGACGTGTCCGAACGCTAGGGCCCGAACACCACGCACAGCAACGCAAGGCCGGACCAGGATTACGGGCCGGGATTACTTGAGCAGCAGGCCGATTCCGACGACGCAGCCGGCCCAGATGACGCCACAGACGATGGTGAGCCGGTCGAGGTTCTTCTCCACGACCGATGATCCCGATAGCGATGAGGACACGCCGCCGCCGAACATGTCCGAAAGGCCGCCACCCTTGCCGCGGTGAAGCAGCACGAGCAGGATCAGCAGCACGCTGACCACGATCAGCACGATCGACAACGCGGCGGTCATTAGACGATCACTCTTTCTTCTGGGAAGTGGCAGGCCACCTCATGGCCCGGTGCGAGCTCCACCAACGGTGGGTCGACCGTGCGACATACGTCCTGCACCTTCCAGCATCTGGTGTGGAACCGGCACGCAGCCGGCGGGTTGAGCGGGCTGGGTACGTCGCCCTTCAGCAGGATCCGCTCGCGCTTGTGCTCACGCTCGGGGTCCGGCATCGGAACGGCGGACAACAATGCATGAGTGTACGGGTGGAGCGGATGCTGGTAGAGATCGATGTCGCTCGCCATCTCGACGACCTTGCCCAGATACATCACGGCCACGCGGTCGGAGATGTGGCGCACGACGGACAGGTCGTGGGCGATGAAAACGTAGGTGAGCCCGAACTCCTTCTGCAGGTCCGAGAGCAGGTTGACCACCTGCGCCTGGATCGATACGTCCAGTGCCGAGACCGGCTCGTCCGCGATAATCATGCGCGGGCGAAGCGCGAGCGCGCGGGCGATCCCGATGCGCTGACGCTGGCCGCCGGAGAACTCGTGCGGATAGCGGTTGTAGTGCTCGGGGTTGAGGCCCGACGAGCTCCATCAGGTCCTGGACCGCTCGCTTCGTGCCGTTCTCGCTCTTGACCTTCTGGATCTCCAGCGGCGCACTGATGATCGTGCCGATGGTGTGCCGAGGGTTGAGCGAGGAGTAGGGGTCCTGGAAGATCATCTGGATCTCACGGCGGAGCGGCCGCATCTTTCGCGAGCCCCAGTGCGTGATGTCAGTGCCGTCGTACTTGATTGTGCCGCCGGTCGGCTCAAGCAGCCGGCTGAGCATGCGGCCGGTCGTTGACTTGCCACAACCGGTCTCGCCGACGACGCCAAGCGTCTCGCCCTTATTGACGCTGAACGTCACCCCGTCGACGGCCTTAACCGCGCCGACCTTGCGACGAATGAAGATGCCCCGCGTGACCGGAAAGTGCTTCTCCAGGTCGGTGACCTCGAGCAGCACCTCCTTCGGGCGGGTGTCGCTGGCAACAGCGGTCGCCGAAGCGTCGTGATGCGATGTCTGGTCGATGCTGGGTTCCTCGCTCGCCATCTCGGTCATAGGAGTGTCGCCACCTCCGTCGTGAAGATGTCGCGACGTTTCTCAGCCGGCAGATGACACGCCACCGAATGACCGGGCTGGGTCTCGACGAGGACCGGCCTCACCTCACGCTCCTTGCCGCCGTTGAGCTCCGCGTACGGACAACGAGGGTGGAACGGACAGCCGGACGGCACGTTGATCAGCGACGGCGGGTTACCCGGGATCGGCTGCAGCCGATCCACCCGGACGCGGTCGAGGCGCGTGACCGAACCGAGCAGGCCCCAGGTGTAGGGGTGCTCAGGCTGGTAGAAGATGTCGGCGACACTGCCGTACTCCACCGCCTGCCCGGCGTACATCACCAGCACGTCGTCAGCGAGCTCGGCCACCACGCCGAGGTCGTGGGTGATGATGATGATCGCCGAGTTGAACTCCTTCTGCAGGTCTCGCATCAGGTCGAGGATCTGCGCCTGCACGGTGACATCCAGCGCGGTTGTCGGCTCGTCCGCGATCAGCAGCGACGGGTTGCAGGACAGCGCCATCGCGATCATCGCGCGCTGCCGCATGCCGCCCGAGAACTGATGCGGATAGGCGTCGACCCGGCGGTTCGGCTCGGGGATGCCGACCAGGTCGAGCAGCTCGATGGCCCGCGCCCTCGCGACCGCCTTGGAGACGTCGTGGTGCACCCGGTAGGCCTCGATGATCTGGGTGCCGACGCGGTAGTACGGATGCATTGCCGACAGCGGGTCCTGGAAGATCATCGCCATCGTCGAGCCACGCATCTTGCGGACGTCTTCCGGGTCGGCAGCGACGAGCTCCTTGCCGTCAACCCAGATCTCGCCGGACACCCGGGCGTTGCGGCGGTTGTGCAGGCCGAGGATGCCCAGGCTGGTCACGCTCTTCCCGGACCCGGACTCACCGACGATGCCCAGCGTCGCGACCCCGCTCCAAGGCGAACGACAGGCCGTCAACCGCCTTCACCAAACCGTCGTCGGTCGGGAAGTGGATATGCAGGTCCTTGACCTCGACGAACGCAGTCGGCTTTCCGGCGACCGCCTGGACGTCAGGTACGGACGGCTCGGGATGAGCCGCAGATTGAGAGGTGATGACGCGCCTCGCTCAGGAGTAGGTGACCCGCGGATCGACGTATGCATATCCCACGTCGACGATGATATTCGCTACCACCACGAAGAATGCGGCAAACAGCGTGACTCCCAGCACGACGGGCAGGTCGCGACTACCGATCGAGATGATCGCCAGCTTGCCGATTCCGACAAATCCGAAGACCTGCTCGGTGAGCACCGCGCCGCCGAGCAGCAGCCCGACGTCGAGGCCGAAGATCGTCACGATCGGCGTGATCGCCGAGCGCAGGCCGTGCTTGAAGATCACGCGCCGCTCGGTGAGACCCTTCGCTCGCGCCGTCCGGACATAGTCCTCCGACATCGTCTCGAGCATGGTTGAGCGGGTGAGCCGGGCATAGAGCGCCGCATAGAGGAAGGCCAGACAGACCCACGGCAATATCAGGTTGCGCGGCCCAAGACAGCGGCCCTTGGGTAAACGGGGCGTAGTGAACGTTCGGGAACCATCTCGAGCCACGCCGGGCCGTAGCTGAAGATCGACAGCGAGAGCAGACCAGTGAAGTAGATCGGGAGCGAGACGCCGGCGAGCGCGACCGTCATGCGCCGTGCGGTCGAAGATGGTGCCGCTGCGAAGCGCCGACAGAACGCCGGTCGCGACGCCGCTCGACGAGCCAGATGATCGAGGCGCCGATCGCGAGCGAGATGTCGACCGGCAGGTCGGAGATGATCTCCGACCACACCGGCTCGTTGTTGATGAACGAGTAGCCCAGGCACGGGCCGGTGCAGACGCTCGGCTGCGACCCCGGTGCCGTAGGTCCGGCCGACGAAGATGCCCTCTGAGGAACTCCCAGTACTGGGTCCAGAACGGCTTGTTGAGGCCGAGCTTCTCCGACACCGCCGCGATGGTCGCGGGGCTGGGGCTGCGGCCGGCGTACAGCGCCGCGGGGTTGGAGTTCAGGAGCTTCGGCAGGCGTAGAACAACCAGAACGTGATGACGCGAGATGATGAGAAGCACCACGACGCCGCCGACGAGGCGGCGAATAAGGAAGCGAATCACGGCAATCCCTGCGGTCTAAGACTTCGTGGGTCAGGCGGTTCCTCAAATGCGTTTCCGCGGGGCCGACCTGTTGGCCGGCCCCGCGGAACGCGCATTGTCTAGCTACTACTCGACCCCGAGGGTACGGAGGTCGACGATGCCGTACTGCGGCTCGATGTAGACGTTCTTCAACCGGCTGCTGAAGATGTCGAGAGCCTTGTCGTAATCGAACGGTGCGTCACATGCATCACTCGAGCACCGTCTGGTCCACCTGCTGCCAGTACGGGTACTCAGCAGCCGGGGTGGTCTGCTTGAGTGCGCCGTTGATCAGCGAGGTGATCTTCGGGTCCTTGCAGGCACCGTAGTTGCTGTTGCCCTGCGCCAGGATCTTGCGGGGGTCGATGATGTTCTCGAAGTACCCGTACGGTGCCGGCCAGTCCGGGCCCCAGCCTGCGAACGCCAGACCGTAGCCGTCCTTCTTGATGTTCGCCGGAACGCCGACCACGGACGAGTAGTACGTCGCCGGGTCGAACTGCTTGATGTTCGCGGTGATGCCGACTGCCTTGAGGTCCTGCTGCAGGAACTGCGCCTGCTGCGGACCCTTGCCCTGGTTCGTGACCACGATGGTGGTCTTGAAACCGTTCGGCTTGCCACAGAGCTTGAGCTCCTGCCTTGGCCTTGGCCACGTCAGCAGAACCGTCCGGCGTGGTCGGGTAGAGGTTGAAGTTCTTCCACCCAGCCAGCGTTGGCGGCCCGAGCGTGCTTGCGATCGCGCCACCGTACTGGCCACCGCGTGCGTCGAGCTGCTCGGTCTTGCTCATCGCCCACTCGACGGCTCGCCGGCAGTGCACGTTGTTGAACGGCGGGGTCTCCTACAGGATCGAGATGTAACGCGTGAACCCGGTGATCGGGTCGAGCGAACGAGCCTTCAGGGCTGCGGACTTCAGGATCTTGACCTGCGTCGCCGGCTGAACACCGGTGCCGCCGATGTCGAGGTCGGTCGTGTTCGCGATGATGTCGTTGTCCAGCGTCGGCGAGTCGAAGCTCGTCGTGATGTCGATCTTGTTCGGCAGCGCTGGCCGCGTGCCGTCAGTCGCCGGGTTGTAGTTCGGGTTGCGGACCAGGTCGATGTGCTTGTTCGGCACGTACGACGCGATCTCGTACGGGCCGGTGGCCTGGACGTGGTTGTTGTAGTTGGCGCCACCGGTCTTCGGGTTCTGGTCGACGCTGGGCTCGACCGGCGAGGTGCCGAACAACGTCATGACGTAGTTCCACTCCGCGAACGGCTGGTTCAGGTGGAAGACGATCTTGTTCGCACTCGGCGTCTTGATCGTCGACAGGCCGTAGACCGATGACTTGCCCTTGTAAGGGCCGCCGTAGGTCGTGCAGGCGCCGCGGAGGTTTCGCCGCCTGGGCACAGGAACGTCGCGAAGTACGTCGGACCACCGTTGATGACGCTGGTCGCGAACGTCCGCTCGATCGCGTACTTGATGTCCTTCGACGTCACCGGCGTGCCGTCCTGGAACTTGATCCCCGACTTGAGGGTGTAGGCCCAGGTCTTGTCACCGTTGGTCGGCGTCGCCGGGCCGGTCGCGATGTCACCAGTCGGGGACGAGCGCGTTGGAGCCGATGCCATCCGGGTAGGTCAACAGTGTCCGGCTGATCAGCTGGTGGATGTCCCAGCTGAACGCGTAGTAGGTCCGCGCCGGGTCCAGGTAGTCGACGTCACCGGCGACGCCGACGTTCAGCGTGCCGCCCTTGACGGTCGACGGGTTCAGCGGCGTCGTCGCCGGGAAGCCGTTGCCGGTGCCCTGCGCGTTGCCGTGAAATGGTCGACGCGCGGCGTCGTAGCGGAGCTGGTTTTTGTATCCGACGGCTGATCCCACCGCTGCTACTGCTTCCGCAGGCGGTGGCGCCGAGAGCAAGTGCCGCAATGGCGACCCCTCCTCGTAGCACCCAGACTTTTATTAGGCATATCCGGTCGCGGTTCCTTCTCTTGTGACAGGCCCGGCGCTCGTCGCCGTGTCCGACTTGTTGTCCGCATGACGCGCTCGTGACGCGTCAGCGGTTGCTCCGTGGATCTAGGGCGTCTCGTAGCCCATCGCCAAACAGGTTGAAGGCCATGACCGTGATGAAGATGGCCAGGCCCGGAATGATCGCGAACATTGGGTCGATCTGGTAAATGTTGCTTCCGGTGGCGTCCGAGAGCATGTTGCCCCACGACGGAGTCGGCAGCGGGATCCCGACGCCGAGAAAGGACAGCGCCGCCTCGAACAAGATGTTGGTCGGGATGATCAGGGTCGAGTAGACGAGGATCGGGCCGTACATGTTGGGCAGCAGCTCGCGGAACATGATGTAGCTGCTGCGAGCACCGATGCCCCGCGCCGCGTCGACGAACTCCTTCTCGCGCAGCGACATGACCTGGCCACGGATGATGCGGCCGAAATACGGCGAGCTGAAGAAGCCGATGATGACGATCAGCAGCAGCGACGTGCGTCCACAGGCCGCCACCGGACTGGCGTCGTCTCGATCACCGCGGCGATCGCGATCGCGAAGATCAGCTGTGGGAACGCCAGCAGGATGTCCATGATTCGGCTGATAGCGGTGTCGATCGTGCCGCCGAAGTAACCCGGCGATCGCGCCGAAGAACGTGCCGATGACCACCGAGAGCACGGTGGATGCCAGCGCGATGATCAGCGAGTAGCGCGCACCGACATCGATGCGGGCCAGCAGGTCGCGACCGTTGATCGGCTCGACGCCGAACGGGTGCGCTGCGCTGATGCCACCGAAGTGGCCGATCGGCGATGCCGATGCCGGTGTTGAAGTTGAGGATCGCGACGTTGTCGCTGTACGGGTTGACGCCCGACCCACTTGTTGATCAGCGGGGCGAGGCACGTGAAAAGGATCAGGAGGATGAGCACGCCGATGCTTGCGAGCGCGACTTTGTCGCGCTTGAATCGCATCCAGGCGATCTGTCCGAGCGAGCGGCCTTCGATCGCCTTCGCGCGGCACACCGGACGAGCGACGCCTCGGCGTGGGTTCGGCAACGTCGCCAGCAACGTCGAGCGGAGCCGTCATCGCACCCCTTCCCGTCGACAGACCGGGCAGGACCCCGGCGGCCAGACTCTAAGCCGAACCACGGGTAACGGGAAGCATTGTGCGCATCGCGCCGCAGAATCGTGATCCCGCCGTTATCCACGATTCACGCCGCAGACTCGGCGTCGAACCGCACGATCCGGACAAAATCTTCCGGCGTCAGGCTCGCCCCGCCGACCAGCGCGCCGTCGACGTCGGCCTGGCCATGATCGCCGGCGACGTTGTCCGGCCTTGACCGAACCGCCGTACAGCATCCGGACCGCCGCCGGCAGTCGCCGGCGTGTAGAGCTCGCCGAGCGTCGCCGCGGATCGCGGCGCACACCTCCTGGGCGTCCTCCGGCGTGGCGACCTCGCCGGTGCCGATCGCCCAGATCGGCTCGTAGGCGACGACGATCGATCGCCGCCTGCGCGGCGGTGACGCCCGCGCAGCGCGCCGTCAGCTGGCCGTCGTGTGGGCGACCTGGTCGCCGGCCTCGCGCGACCTCGAGCGGCTCGCCGACGCACAGGATCGGCGTCAGCGCCGTTGCGGTACGCCGCCAGCACCTTGGCGTTGACGACGTCGTCGTCCTCGCGGTGGTGCTGGCGCCGCTCGGAGTGCCCGACCACGACGTAGGTGCAGCCCAGCTTGGCCAGCATCGACGCCGCTGATGTCGCCGGTGTAGGCGCCGGCGTCGTACGGCGAGAGGTCCTGGGCGCCGTACCGGATCCGCAGCTGGTCACCGTCGACCAGGGTCTGCACGCTGCGGATGTCGGTGAACGGCGGCAGCACCGCGACCTCGACCGCGTCGAAGTCCTTGTCGGTCAGGGTGAAGGCGAGCTTCTGGACCAGCGCGATGGCCTCGAGGTGGTTGAGGTTCATCTTCCAGTTGCCCGCCATGAGCGGGGTGCGGCTCGGCCATCAGACGCTCCGTCAGCGTCAGCGGTGAGGCCGGGCAGCGTCTCGCCCTCGAGGTACTCCAGGCTCGCGCCGCCACCGGTCGAGATGTGGCCGAAGCGCGCTCTCGTCGATGCCGAGCGCCCGCACCGCGGCGGCCGAGTCGCCGCCGCCGACGACGGTCAGCGCCTCGGTCGAGGCCGGCGATCGCCTCGGCGACCCCCCGGGTGCCGGCCGCGAACGGCGCCATCTCGAACACGCCCATCGGGCCGTTCCAGAAGACGGTGCGGGCATCGGCGAGCCGCTCGGCGAACAGCTCGACGGTCTGCGGCCCGATGTCCAGGCCCAGCCAGCCGGCCGGGATCGCGTCGGCGGCGACGACCTGGGTCTCGGCGTCTGCGGCAGAACTCGCTCGGCGACCACGATGTCGACCGGCAGCGTGACCTTGCCCGGCTCGCAGGAACCGCCGGCAGGCATCGATCTGGTCCGCCTCGAGCAGCGACGTCGCCGACCTCGTGGCCCTGCGCCGCGAGGAACGTGAAGCACATGCCGCCGCCGACCAGCAGCCGGTCGACGCGTCGGCAGCAGGCGCGTCGATGACCGCGAGCTTGTCCGAGACCTTCGAGCCGCCGAGCACGACGACGTACGGCCGCTGCGGGTCCTCGGTGAGCTGCCTGAGCACGTCGACCTCGGCAGGACCAGGTCGCCGCCGCGCTGCGGCAGCAGCTGGGCGAGCTCGTAGACGCTGGCGTGCGCGCGGTGCACGGCGCCGAAGGCGTCGTCGACGAAGACGTCGCCGAGCGCCGCCAGCCGGCGCGCGCAAGCACTCCGCGCTCGGCCGGCGTCCTTCGTGGTCTCGGCCGGGTCGAACCGACGTTCTCCAGCAGCGACGACGTCGGCGTCGGCGGGACACGTCGCTCGGGTCGGTCGACGAACGCGACCTCCCGGCCGAGCAGCTCGCCGAGCCGCGCCGCGACCGGCGCGAGGCTGTAGCGCGGGTCCGGCGCGCCCTTCGGGCCGGCCGAGGTGCGCCATCACCACGACGCTGGGCGCCGGCGTCGAGCAGCCGCTGCAGCGTCGGGAGGCTGGCCCGGATCCGGCCGTCGTCGGTGATCGCGACGCCGTCGAGCGGCACGTTGAGATCGGAACGGACCAGCACCCGCTTGCCGGCTGAGGTCCCCGAGGGTGTCGATGCCCGGGCAGCGCCGCGGTCACGCGGACAGGCGCGAGCCGACGAGGACCGTGAGGTCGGCGAGGCGGTTGGAGTAGCCCCACTCGTTGTCGTACCAGCCGACGACCTTGACCTGGTCGCCGATCGACCTTGGTCAGGCCGGCGTCGAAGATGCACGACGCCGGGTCGCCGACGATGTCGCTCGAGACGATCGGGTCCTCGGTGTAGCGCAGGATGCCCGTCGAGCGGGCCTCGGCGGCCGCCTTGAACGCGGCGTTGACCTCCTCGACGGTGGTCTCGCGGCCGACCGTGACCGTCAGGTCGGTGGCCGAGCCGGTCGGGACCGGCACCCGCAGCGCGTAGCCGTCGAGCTTGCCCTTGAGCTCCGGCAGCACCAGGCCGATCGCCTTGGCCGCGCCGGTCGAGGTCGGGACGATGTTGATCGCGGCGGCCCGGGCGCGGCGCAGGTCGCTGTGCGGGCCGTCCTGCAGGTTCTGGTCCTGGGTGTAGGCGTGGATCGTCGTCATCAGGCCGCGCTCGATGCCGAACGTGTCGTTGAGCACCTTGGCCATCGGCGCCGAGGCAGTTGGTCGTGCACGACGCGTTGGAGATGATCGTCTGCGAGCCGTCGTACAGCTCGTCGTTGACGCCCAGCACGATCGTGATGTCCTCGCCGGTCGCCGGCGCCGAGATGATGACCTTCTTCGCGCCGCGCGTCGACGTGCTTGCGCGCGTCCTCGGCCTTGGTGAACAGCCCGGTCGACTCGATGACGACGTCGACGCCGAGGTCCCCCCACGGCAGCGCGCCCGGGCCGCCGCGCTCGGCCAGCCCGACGATCGTCTGGCCGTCGACCGTGATCCCGTCGTCGGTGACCTCGACCGTCGTGCCGGCAGCCGACCGAGCACGCTGTCGTACTTCAGCAGGTGCGCGATCGTCTTGGTGTCGGCGAGGTCGTTGTAGGCGACGACCTCGATGTCGTGCCCGCCGGCCAGGATCGCCCGGAAGTAGTTGCGGCCGATCCGGCCGAAGCCGTTGATGCCCACCCGAGTGGCCACGCTGTCTCCTCGTGAGATCTGTGCAGGTCGTCGGCCAGCGCTAACCGATCAGCGCGGAGCGCGAGCGCGGCGTACCCGGCCTGCCGCATCGCCTCGACCGGCGGCGTCTGCCCGGTCATCAGCCGAACCTGCTCGACTGCCTGCTCGACGAGCAGCTCCAGCCCGCCGATCGACCCGGCCCCCGCCGCTCGCCCAGGCCGGTGCCAGCGCGTCGGCCACGGCGAGTAGATGACGTCGAACAGCACGCCGCGTGGGGCGCTCACCGACCGGCCGCGAGCTCGTCGGTGGCGCCGGCGGGCGTCGTGGCGATCGACCAGCGGCGCGACGCCAGCCGCGGCGCTGCTTCGGACCACGGCCGCACCTCGAGCGTCGATCCCGACCGCGCTCGCCAACGACTCGGAGCGTCGCCCGGCGGCCTCGGGCCGCCGGGCGAAGACGACCGCGCTGCGATAGCCCGACCTCGCGCAGCGCGGCGAGCGCCGAGCCAGCGGTCGCCCCGGCACCGAGGACGCACGGCGTGCTCGCTGTCGGCGCCGACGCGGCTCGGCCGGCGCGCAGCACCGCGACCATGCCCGGGCACGTCGGTGTTGGCGCCTCGCCATTGGCCGGCGTTCGCCGAACAGCACCGTGTTGGCCGCTCCGACCAGGCCGCCGAGTCCTCGGCCGCCGCGAGCATCGGCATGACGGCCCGCTTGAGCGGCATCGTCAGGCCGACGCCGGCCGAGCCCCTCGGCGTCGAGCGCGGTCAGCGTGGTCGCAGACCGGCTTCGACGCACTCGATCGCTCGGTACGACCAGCCCGACGAGCCCGAGCGCGTCATACGCCGCCTGGTGCAGGACGGGTGACAGCGAATGGCCGATCGGCGAGCCGAGCACCGCCGCGCCGCGCGCGTCAGGCGGCGGTCACTGACACGCCGTTCGCCAGCGACTCCGCGACGAGCTCGTTGAACCGTGTCCAGCGTCGTCGCGAACGCGGTGTGACCGGCCTTGTCGATCGTGACGAAGTAGAGCAGCGGCCCGCTCGGGTGGTGCAGCACGGCATTGATCGCGGCCTCACCCGGCGAGTTGATCGGCGTCGGCGGCAGGCCCGCGTGTGGTGCCGGGTGTTGTACGGCGAGGGTTGGCCAGGTCCGTGCCGTCAGCGGGCCGTGGTTGGGACCGAGGATGTAGTACTCCGTCGCGTCGGACTGCAGCGGCATGTCGTCGTGGAGCCGGTTGATGAAGACCTCGGCGATCTTCGGGTAGTCGGTGATCAGCTCGCCTTCGCGCTGGACGATCGAGGCCAGGGTGATGACGGCGTACTCCGACAGCCCGATGCGCTTCGCGCCGGCGGCGAGCTTGACCTGCGTGCGCGGCCTGGTCGAACCGCGTCACCATGGCCGACAGCGCCTGCGTCGCCGTCTCCCCCGGCGCGATGTCGTAGGTCGCAGGGAAGAGGAACCCCTCGACCTGGCCGTTCGCATACGCCGGCAGGCCGAGCGAGGACGGATCGTTCGAGGGCGGCCTTCAGCGAGGCCGCCGAGATCGGGGTCTGCTTCGCGATCTCGGCAACGATGGCCGCCGCGGTGAAGCCCTCCGGGATCGTCACCCGGTAGGAGACCAGCGACGTCGGGTTCAGCAACAGCGAGACGGCCAGTGACGCCTGCATGTGCTCGGTGCAGCCGGTAGGTGCCGGCTGGATATCGCGGGACTGTGGGTTGGCAGCGCGCCGCGCTGGTGAAGATCGCGCGCTTCGGACCACGCCCGCCTTCGCCAGGGTCGTCCCGATCGTCGAGGCACTGTCGCCGGGGTGCACGACGACCGTCACCGAGCCCGTGCCCGTCGCCGGTGTAGTCGCCGCCGCCGTCACCGAGCATCCGCTTGATCGGAGCCGGCAGCGACGACAGCGACGACCAGCACCACAACGACGAGGAACAGCATGACCGCCAAGGCGAGGCCGCGACGGCTGTGCGCGTCGCCGGAGCTGCCCGCAGGCTCGTCGGACATCGCCGAAGCCGAAGCCGCTCATCGTCGCCGGCTCCCCCGGCCGGATCCCGGTGGCGCGCTCGCTGTCGAGGGCGTGCTGCAGGATCACCACCGCTGCCGCCGCGTCGACGACACCGCCGGGCGGCCTTCGAGCGCAAGCCGGCCGAACGCAGGCCGCGCGCGGCCTCGACGGTGGTGAGCCGCTCGTCGACCAGCCGGACCTCGACCGGCGCGACCCGGGCGGCGAGCTCGGCGGCGTACGCTCGCGCGGTCACCGCGGCCGGGCCGTCGCGGCCGGACAGCGATCGCGGCAACCCGACCAGCACCTCGACCGCGTCCCGCTCGGCAACGAGCGCGGCCAGCTCGTCGAGGTCGTGCCCGCCGCGCGCGTCACGGCGTAGCACCGTGACCGGCGTCGCGAGCACGCCGGCCGGGTCACTGGCCGCAACGCCGACGCGGACGCTGCCCGCATCGACCGCGATCCGCACGCCGGTCCTCACCGCGCACTCCACCATTGGCCGGTCACTGGCGCATCGGCATGCTCGAGCGCCGACCGTGCTCGGCAAGGTCACGCAGCACCTCGTCGAGCGCGTCGGCGTCGGTGCCGCCGCCCTGCGCGAGGTCGTCGCGGCCGCCGCCGCCACCGCCGAGCGCTGCGACGCGTCGCTTCACCAGCCGACCCGCCAGCAGACCCTGCTCGCGGGCAGGATCGTTGACGGCGACGACCATGATCGGGCGACCGTCGGTGACGGCAGCGACCGCCACCACGGCCGGGCGCGAAGAGTCGAGCCGGCCCCGGACGTCGAGCGCAAGCCGTCGCAGATCGTCGGCATCGGCGCCATCAGGCGCTCGGTGAGCGACCACCGAACGCCGCCCTCGTCGATCGCCGGACTGCGCCAGATCCCGGCACCGGCGAGCACCGCCGCCCCGCGCATCCGCTCGAACTCCTTCTCGAGCTCTCGCGACCCGGCTCACCACCGCAGCTCACCCGGTCAACCAGCTCATCCGGGTTGGCGCTCATGATCGCGGAGAGCTGAGACACCAGCAGGTGCTCGCGGGCGAGATGGGTGTAGGCGTCAGCGCCGACCAGCCCTTCGATCCGCCGCTTGCCGGTCCCGATCGAGGCCTCGCTGAGCAGCTTGACCATGCCGAGCTGAGCGAACGCACGCGTGGGTACCACCGCACAGCTCGCGGGCGTAGTCGCCGACCTCGACGACCCGCACCGCCTCGCCGTACTTCTCGCCGAACAACGCGAGCGCGCCGATCTTGCGCGCCTCATCCTGGGTCGTGACGAACGCGCGCACCGCCAGGTCAGCGAGCAGGATGTCGTTGACCTCGGCCTCGACATCGGCGAGCACGCTGTCGGAGACCGCGGTGGGCGAGGCGAAGTCGAACCGGAACCGGCCGGCATCGTTCTGCGAGCCCGCCTGGGTCGCGTGCTCGCCGAGGGCGTGGCGGATCGCCTGATGGACCAGGTGCGTCGCGGTGTGCGCGCGCGAGATGGCCTTACGACGCTCGACATCAACCGCGGCGATCACCTCGTCGCCGACCTGGATCTGGCCGTTGAGCACGCGCCCGCGATGCACGATCAGGTCGCCCACCGGCCGCTGGGCGTCGTAGATCTCCATCACCGAGCCATCGCTCAGCACGAGCTGACCGTGGTCAGCGAGCTGACCGCCGCACTCGGCGTAGAACGGCGTGCGGTCGAGCGCGATCTCGACCTCGGTGCCCTCGGCCGCGGCCTGCGCGATCTCGCCGTCGACGACGAGCCCGCGAGTCGTGCCCTCAGCCTCGACCTGCGAGTAGCCGGTAAACGTCGTGACGCCGCCCCGCTCGAGCAGCGCCCGGTAAACCGAGAGGTCGGCGTGGCTCTTGCGCTCCGCGTGTCGCCGCTTGGCCCGCTGCCGCTGCTCCTCCATCAACCGGCGGAAGCCCGGCTCGTCGACCGTCAGACCCTGCTCGCGAGCCATCTCCAGCGTCAGATCGATCGGGAACCCGAAGTGTCGTGCAGCAGGAACGCCTGGTCTCCCGGGACGGTCTTGGTGCCCTGCTCGCGCAGCTCACCGGAGAGCCGGTCGAACAGCACCGAGCCGGTACGCAGCGTCGCGAGGAACGACTCTTCTTCTTGGGCCGCCACGGCTTCGATCCGCCCGGCGTTCTCCGCGAGTGCCGGAAAGCACGGGCTCAGGATGTTGCACGCCAATCGCGACGAGGTCGCCCATCGTCGCTTCCTCGACACCGAGCAAGCGCATCGTGCGCACCGCTCGGCGGATCATGCGGCGCAAGACATAGCCGCGGCCCTCGTTGCCTGGAGCCACTCCGTCTGAGATCAGCATCGTCGACGTGCGGACGTGGTCGGCAACGACGCGGAGCCGGACATCCGAGGCGTCATCGCTGCCGTACGGGACGCCGGTGAGTTCGGCCGCCCAATCCAGCAGCGGCTTCATCAGGTCGGTCTCAAAAACGTTCTCGACACCCTGCAACAGCACGGCCATCCGGTCGACGCCCATGCCGGTGTCGATATTGCGCTGGGGCAGGTCGCCCAGAAGGTGATCGACGTAGTCGTAGCCCTCGCCCTCACCGCGGATGTACTGCATGAACACGAGGTTCCAGACCTCGAGGTATCGCTCCTCGTCGAGCGATCGGCCCTCCGTCCCTGGCCGTACTCCGGCCCGCGATCGAAGTAGATCTCCGAGCACGGGCCACACGGGCCGGGAACGCCCATCGACCAGTAGTTGTCCTCGCGATCTCTGCGCTGCACGCGTTCGGCGGGCACGCCGACACTCATCGACCCAGATCTGGTACGCCTCGTCGTCGTCGAGATAGACCGTCGGCCAGAGTCGGTCAGGGTCGAAGCCGTACCCGCCGTCCTCAAGCGAGGACGTCAGCAGCTCCCACGCGAGCGGGATCGCGCCGGCCTTGAAGTAGTCCCCGAAGGAGAAGTTGCCCGCCATCTGGAAGAACGAGACGTTGCGGCTGTTGGTGCCGACGATGTCGATGTCCGCGGTACGCACGCACTTCTGCACGCTGACCGCGCGCGCAAACGGTGGCTTCTCCTCACCGAGGAAGTACGGCTTGAACGGCACCATGCCCGCGTTGACGAGGAGCAGCGTCGGGTCGGCCACGACCAGCGACGCCGAGGGCACCACCGTGTGACCGTGTCGTTCGAAGAAGCGCACGAAGCGCTCCGAGATCTCTACCGACTTCATGCCGCTGGATGCTCGCGCTCGTCGTCGATGCCCAACGCCTCGCGCAGCTCGCGCTCGCGCGCCGCAGCCGAGTCCTGCACGATCGCCCACCACTCGGACAGCCGCCCACCCGCGCCGCCGGCCTGCGCCGCAATGCCTTGCGGAGTCCACTTCGAGGCCGCGTCGGTCACGCGCCGCACCGCGATCACGCCGACGGTCGCACCGAACGCGATGTAGAACAGCCGCTTCATCGGGTCGCCTTCTTCGCGGTCACGCCGCTGGGTGCGGTCGGACTTCATCTGGTCCTTCACCCGCTTACGGACGTCCTCTTCGCGCTTGCCCTTCATCGCTCGCCGCACCCCGTAGGAGAACGCCGCAACCTTGATGATCGGCGAGCCGAGGGTCGCGGAGAACAACGAGGTCAGCGCCCGCGCGTTGCCGGAGATCTCCTCGACGTTCGCGGCGATCGTGTCGACCCTGGTCAGCTCGGCGTTGACCTGCACGACGGACGTCGTCACCTCGCCGAGCAGTGGCACGGTCTGGTCGGCCACGCCGTTGATCAGCTTCGCGGTCTCGCCGATGACCCTGCCGAGCTTGACCAGCACGTAGGCGAGGAAGCAGACGAGCACCCCCCAGAAGACGGCAACGATCAGCCCGGCGACCTGGCCGCCGGAAAGTCCGCCGCTTGCAAGGATCGTCATGTCCTACTGCTCCCCGTCGTCGTGGGCGTTGCGTGGCCCGCACGCCGGGTGCACCCCGCACTGGTACGCAGTGCAGCGAGCCGCTCGGCAGCCGCCCGCTCGGCGCCCCTGTCGTAGGGACGGTAGTAGTCCCGGCCGAGCACCTCGTCCGGCAGATACTGCTGTTCGACGACGCCGCCCGGGAAATCATGAGGGTATCGGTAGCCGCCGCCGTGTTGTAAGCGCTTTGCGCCCGGGTAGTGCGCATCGCGCAGCGGGGCGGGCACGCAGCCGGCCCGCCCTCACGCACATCGGCCGTCGCGGCCTCGATCGCCACGATGACCGCGTTGCTCTTTGGCGCCAGCGCGAGGTGGATCGTCGCCTGCGCCAGGTTGAGCCGAGCCTCCGGCAGGCCGACCAGCTCGAGCGCCTGCGCGGCCGCGACGGCGACACCGAGCGCGGCCGGATCGGCGAGGCCGACGTCCTCGCTGGCCAGGATCACCAGCCGCCGGGCGATGAAACGCGGATCCTCGCCAGCGTCGATCATCCGGGCGAGGTAGTGCAGCGACGGCGTCGACGTCGCTGCCCCGGATGCTCTTGATGAAGGCGCTGATCACGTCGTAGTGCTGGTCGCCCTCGCGGTCGTAGCGAACCGCGGCACGGTCGACCGCCTGCTCGAGCAGCTCCAGATCGATCGTGTCGCGGCCCAGCGACCGCGCCGCGCCCGCCGCCGCATCGAGCGCGGTGAGCGCCCGCCTGGCATCGCCGCCGACAGCCTGAGCAGGTGCGTCATGCTCTCCTCGGGCAGCGCCAGGCCGCCGCCGAGCCCGCGCTGATCGACGAGCGCCCGCTCGATCAGCGCCCTGATCGCGTCGTCGTCGAGCGGCTCGAGCGTCAGCAACAGCGAGCGGGACAGCAGCGGCGAGATCACCGAGAAGAACGGGTTCTCCGTCGTCGCGCCGACGAAGGTCACCAGGCCGGCCTCGACGCCGGGCAGCAAGCGCGTCCTGCTGCGACTTCGAGAAGCGGTGGACCTCGTCGACGAACAGCACGGTGCGCTCGCCGTGGAAGGACAGCCGCTCCTTCGCCGCATCGATCGCTGCCCGTACGTCCTTGACGCCCGCGGTGACCGCGGAGAGCTCGACGAACAGCCGCCCGGCCGACAGCAGCCGCGCGATCGTGGTCTTCCCGCTGCCCGGCGGCCCCCAGAGCAGGACGCTGGTCGTGCTGCCGCCCTCAACGAGCTGCCGCAGCGGCGCGCCCGGTGTGAGCAGGTGCTGCCTGCCCGACCACCTCGTCGAGCGAACGCGGCCGCATGCGCGCGGCGAGCGGCGCGGCGGCCTCGGCAGCGCTCTCGGCTGCCTGCGAGAACAGGTCACCGGCCACAGCCCGGAGCCTAGGTCGTCCACTACGCGGTCGAATCGCGTGCGCTCGACGTTCGCGGCACCGTCACAGTCACAATGCGCTCAACTGCCAGGGAACTCCGGCGTTTTATCCGGTTTGCGCCCGATACTAATTGACCGTCGATCGCCTGCTCCATGTCACGTTGGTGTAGCCAGGGCCACCCTTATGTGACATACGAACGTCGAATTCGCGGTTGAACCGTGCACGTTGATTTCGACCCTGACCATGACGCTGTCTGCCTTCCGGTGGCCGGCGGCGGGCTAACCAGCGAGCGGGTCGACGTCGATGCCGGCTTCCTTGCGCTGCTCGGCGGTGATCGGGGTTGGCGCGCCGGTGAGCGGGTCGCCGCCGCTTGAGGCCTTCGGGAACGCCATCACCTCGCGGATCGCGTCCGTACCGACGATCTCGGCGGCGAGCCGGTCGAGACCGAAGGCGATCCCGCCGTGCGGCGGCGGACCGTACCGGAAAGCCTCGAGCAGGAAGCCGAACTTGCTCTGTGCCTCCTCGCGGGTCAGCCCGATGACGTCGAAGACCCGCTGCTGCATCTCGCCCTGGTGGATCCTGATCGAGCCGCCGCCGAGCTCGACGCCGTTGCCGACCACGTCGTAGGCCCGCGCGAGCGCGTGCTCGGGATCGGCGTGGAAGCGATCCGCCCACTCGGCAGTCGGCGCGGTGAAGGGGTGGTGCACGGCGGTCCAGCCGCCGTCAGCACCTCGGCTCGAACATCGGCGCGTCGATGATCCAGAGGAACCGCCACTCGTCCTCGCGTACCAGCCCCTGCTGCCGGCCGACCGCGAGTCGCAGCGCGCCGAGCAGCTCCAGCGTCGTACGACGGGGACCGGCGGCGAACAGGATCGCGTCACCGGCCTCGGCACCGGCGGCGGCCGGCAGCGACTGCCAGCCGCTCCGGCTCGAGCTTGGTGATCGAGCCCTTCGGCTCGCCGTCCTCCGGGCACCAGCAGCCACGCGATGCCCTTGCCGCCGCGGGCCTTCGCCCACTCCTGCCAGGCGTCGAGCTCCTTGCGGGTGTAGGCCGCGCCGCCCGGCACCACGACCGCGCCGACGTGCTCGGCCTGGAAGACCCGGAACTCGGTGCCGGCCATGTGATCGGTGAGGTCGACGAGCTCGAGGTCGAGGCGCAAGTCGGGCTTGTCCGAGCCGTAGCGCCGCATCGCCTCGCCGTAGGTCATTCGCGGGAACGGCGTCGGCAGCTCGACGTCGAGGAGGTCGCGCCACAGCGTGGCGAGCAGCTCCTCGGTCAAGGCGAAGACGTCCTCCTCGTCGAGAAACGACATCTCGATGTCGAGCTGGGTGAACTCCGCCGTGCGGTCGGCGCGGAAGTCCTCGTCCCGGAAGCAGCGGGCGATCTGGTAGTAGCGCTCGAGCCCGCCGACCATCAGCAGCTGCTTGAACAGCTGCGGCGACTGCGGCAGGGCGTACCAATGCCCCGGCTGCAGGCGTACCGGCACGAGGAAGTCGCGGGCGCCTTCGGGGGTCGAGCGGGTGAGGTACGGCGTCTCGATGTCGAGGAAGTCGTGCGCCTCCATCACATGGCGGATCAGCGACACGATCCGCGCCCGGGTGCGGATCGCGCGCGCCGGACCGGCGCGACGCAGGTCGAGGTAGCGGTGCTTCCAGCGCAACATCTCGTCGACGCCGGAGTCGATCTCGTCGGCGCCGTCGATCGGGAACGGCAGCGCCTCGCTCTCGCTCAGCACCGTGATCGCCGACGCGACCACCTCGACCTCGCCGGTCGCGAGGCCGGGTTGACGTTGCCCTCGGTGCGCGCGGCGACCTGCGCCCGCCACCGTGACGCACCACTCGCTGCGCAGTGCATGCGCATCGGCAAGGTCGCGGCACACGACCTGCACCGAGCCGCTCGCGTCGCGGACGTCGAGGAAGGTGACGCCGCCGTGATCGCGGCGACGCGCGACCCACCCGGCCAGCGTGACGTCGGTGCCGACGTCGGCGAGGCGAAGCGTCCCCGCTTCGTGGGTGCGGATCACGACTCCTCCTGTTGCTGCGTTCTGGCTCGCTGCGGTCACGGCTGGTCGCAGGTCGGCCGCCGGTGGTCGCCACGTGGCGGCGTCGGCATCGACCTGTTCGCCCGAGCGAATGTCACGGACCTGGTCGGATCCTTGCGGCGAAGGGAACCACACGTACGGAATCCCTCGTCGCTCGGCAAAGCGGATCTGCTTGCCGTACTTCGCCGCTTCCGGTGCCACGTGCGTCGCGATGCCACTCGCGCGCAGTTGCGCGGCGATGGTCTCGCAACGCGACCGCGACTCCTCGTCTGGGCAGCGCGACGAGGACGCAGGTCGGCACCTTGCGGCTGATCGTCGACCAGATCCTGGCCGAACAGCCGGCCCAGCATGCCGAGTCACGCCGAGTGAGAGCCCGACGCCCGGGATAGCTCACCTTGCCGTCGGTGGCGAGGGAGTCATACCGCCCGCCGGAGCAGATCGACCCGATGCCCTCATGGCCGACGAGGACGGTCTCGTAGACCGTGCCGGTGTAGTAGTCGAGGCCACGGGCGATGCTGAGGTCGGCCACCAGCAGCCCGGTGGCGTGCTCGCGACCGGCGTCGACCACCCGCGACAGCTCCTCGAGGCCCTCGTCGAGCAGCGGGTCTGCCGAGCCGAGGCTTGTGCACCGCGTCGACGAAGGACGAGTCGTACGCGGAGATCTCCGCCAGCGCGACGCAAGCGTCGGCCTGCGCCTCGGTGCAGCCCACCTCGGTCAGCATCGTGTGGACTCGCCGCGAGCCCGACCTTGGCGATCTTGTCGACGGTGCGCAGGACGGTGATGAAGTCCTCGATCCCGATCCCGCGGTAGAAGCCCTCGGGAATCTTGCGGTTGTTGACCTGCATCCGGATCTTCGGCACCGGCAGCCGGCGCATCGCGTCGGCGATGACCAGCGGCAGCTCGACCTCGTAGTGGAACGGCAGCGTGTCGCGGTCGATGACGTCGATGTCGGCCTGCAGGAACTCGCGATATCGGCCTTCCTGCGGCCGCTCGCCGCGCCAGGCCTTCTGGATCTGGTAGCGGCGGAGCGGGAAATCGAGCCGACCGGCGTTCTCGAGCACGTAGCGGGCGAACGGCACGGTCAGGTCAAAGTGCAGGCCGAGGCCCGCATCGGAGTCGTCCGCGTCGGCCTGCAGCCGGCGAAGAAGGTAGATCTCCTTGTCGGTCTCGCCCTTGCGCAGCAGCTGGTCGAGTGGCTCGACCGATCGGGTCTCGACCGGCGCGAAGCCGTGCAGCTCGAACACGTCGCGAACGGTTTCGATGACGTGCTGCTCGATCAGCCGCTGATGCGGCAACCATTCCGGGAACCCGGACATGGGGGCTGGCTTTGCCACCTCAGCTCACAACCCCCGTCGGACCTGTGCCGGGCCCGACGGACCGACGACAGGATCGATCGGGAGGTCAGCGAGGAACGGGTTGGTCGCGCGTTCTCGGCCGATCGTCGTGTCCGGCCCATGGCCGGGGCGAACGACAGTCTCGTCCGGCAACGCGAGCGGCACCCGAGCTAGGGAGGTCTGGATCTGCTCGAACGAGCCGCCGGGCAAGTCGGTACGCCCGATCGAGCCGGCGAACAGCAGGTCGCCGGAGAAGAACTCGCCGTCGGAGGTGAACGTCACCGAGCCGCGGGTGTGCCCGGGCGCGGCGTCGACCCGAAGGTCGATACCTGCGAGTGACAGCGTCTCTCCGTCGGTGAGCTCCCGGACATCGTCGGGCTCGGCCCACTCCAACCGGCCGAGAATCGGCGTACCGGGTCGCAGCCCAAGCCCGTCGAACGGGTTGGTCAGCATCACGCGGTCGTCCGGGTGGATCAGCGCAGGCACGCCCTTCGCGCCACAGACCGGTGTCACCGACCAGGTGTGGTCGACGTGGCCGTGGGTCAGCAGCACCGCGACCGGCGCCAGCCAGTACTCGGCCAGCACATCGTCCAGTGGACCCTCGGCGCCGTGGCCAGGGTCGATCACGACACACTGTTCGCCACGCCCGGGGGCGACCACCCAGCAGTTCGTCTCCCACGGCCCAGCAGGGAAACCGACGACAAGCAACGACAGTCCTTTCAGGTGGGTTTCAGGTCAGACTAGCGACCGCTCTTCTAGACTCAGCGCGGTTATTTCACCAATCGATTCCGGAGGCCCTCGTGGCGACTAGTCGCCGACGTGAGCGCGAGCTCGCCCGCCGTCGTTTTGAACGACGCCGACAAGCCGAGCTCGAACGACGAGCCCGAGCAAAGCGGCGTAACACCGTGCTCGGCGCGAGCATCGGCACAGTTGCCGTGATCGTCGTACTGGTGATCCTCGGAATCGTGCTGTTCGGCGGCACGGGCAAGAAGAAGCCCGCGGTAATCAAGCCCGCTGCATCGACGCAGCGCCTCGACGACGCCGACGCCAGCGCCAGCCGCACCGACGAAGTGCGCCAAGATCAAGCCGAACCCGCCTGCCAAGGGCGAGCCGACAATCCCTGACGTCAAGGGCAAGGCCCCGACCAAGCTGGTCGTCAAGGACATCAAGACCGGCAAGGGCAAGGCGGCCAAGTCCGGCGACAGCGTCATCGTGAAGTACGTCGGCGTCGCCTGCAGCACCGGAAAGGTCTTCGACGCCTCCTACACCGACCCGGTCAACCCGACCACGAAGAAGAAGGAGTTCCCCTTCACCCTCGGCAAGGGCCAGGTCATCCCGGGCTGGGACCAGGGCGTGGTGGGCATGAAGGCCGGTGGCGTGCGCGAGCTCGTCATCCCGGCGTCGCTCGCCTACGGCTCGACGGGTTCGGGGCCAATCAAGGGCAACGAGGTGCTGATCTTCGTCGTCACCATGGTGAAGGTGTGATCGGCCGGCAAACCGCGGCGCTCGGCCTGGCGGTCATCGCGCTGAGCGCCACCGCGTGCGGCTCAAGTGGATCGTCCGCTCCGCCGGCGAGCGTGAGCATTGCGGCACCAAACGCGAACGGTTGCAACAAGCCGCCGGCCCTGCAGCAGAAGCATCAGACCTACGCACACGCGCCGAAGATGACGATCGCGCACACGACGTACACCGCTCGGGTAGTGACCAACTGCGGCACCATCATCGTCTCGCTCGACGGGAAACGCGCGCCGCACACGGTCAACTCGTTCGCGTTCCTTTCGCGCAAGGGCTACTTCACCGACACACCGTGTCACCGGCTGACCACGTCAGGGATCTTCGTGCTCCAGTGCGGTGACCCGACCGGCACCGGCACGGCGGCCCCGGCTACACGCTGCCTGACGAGAACCTCAAGGGCGCGACCTACCCGGCCGGCACTGTCGCGATGGCCAATACCGGCCAACCGCACACCGGCGGCAGCCAGTTCTTCTTCGTTTACGCCAACACCAACCTGCCGCCGCAATACACCCCGTTCGGGCACATCACCGCGGGACTGTCAGTGCTGACGAAAATCGCCAAGGCCGGCAGCGACAACTCCAACGGACCCGGCGACGGTCACCCGAACCAACCGGTCGTGATCGAGTCGTTCGCCGTCGTCAAGGGCTAATCCGTTTGTGAACCGTTGCGTACCGCCCGCGGTACGCAACGGTTCACAAATCGGGGTTGGCTTGGCCGTCCACAGATACGTCGCGGGGATTGCCTCGCTGTCACCGGGTCGGCGACGCTCGAATCGTGACCGATTCCACCCTCGGCTCGCGGTATCCGACTCTCGGCGAGGACACCGCTGGCGCCGTCCACTTCGACGTATGTCACGCTGCGGGGGTTTCTGACCGGGTCTTGCACCGGCTCGTGGAAACCGGTCGTTGGCAGACAACCTTCCCACGTGTCTACGTGGTCTTCAGCGGACCGATCCCAAGGCTGACCTTGCAATTCGCCGCATTGCTGTACGCCGGCGAGCGTGCCACCTTGAGCCACGACTCTGCTGGACGTTGCTGGCGATTGTGCAAGGAGCCCGCGCTGGTCCACCTCACGGTGCCGTACGCGCGTGAGGTCGACGCCCAACCCGGGTTGCTTATCCATCGGTCGCGCACGCTGAGCGAATCCGATATCCAGCCGGTATTCACACCCAGCCGTACGCGGATCGAACGGACTGTCCTCGATCTGCTGGCGGACCGGAGATCGGCGGACAGCGCACTTGGTCTGGTCGGCGACTCGTTGCGGGACCGGGCAGCCACGCCCGAGAAGTTGCGGCTGGCTCTCGTGCAACGCCCGCGGACGCGTTGGCGCAAGGTGATCCTCGATGCGTTGCCCGACATGCGGGCTGGCGCCCAGTCCCCCCTCGAGCTGCGCGACGCCAAGCTACGGCGCGCCCACGGTCTCCCGACCGGCCGCAGACAGGCGTCTCGCCTCGCGGACGGCGCCGAATACCTCGACATCCTGATGGTCGAGTGGCAGCTTCACGTCGAGGTTGACGGGCGCTTCGGCCACGATCAGACGCGAGAGGTGTGGCGCGACATGAGGCGGGACAATCGCAGCGAACGTCAACACCTACGGGAGCTGCGCTACGGCTGGGCGCACATGGTCGACAGGCCGTGTGAGGTGGCCATCGAGCAAGCCGTAATCCTGCGAGAGCAGGGTGGATCGAGGAGTTCATGCGCTGTCGGAGCTGCCCGGACCGGCTGCCGCCCGCTTTGTGAACCGTCGCGTACCGCCCGCGGTACGCAACGGTTCACTGATCGGTTAGAGCGGGGGTAGGGCCGCCATCGCGTCGGTGAGCGTGGCCGGAATGCTCATGCCGTTGGTCTCCAGATCCAGGATGTAGGCCGCAAGGTTGGCCCGATAGCTCTCCCTCGCGTCGATGACAGCAGGGTCATCCGGGTCGTGGCTGTCGCCGGTCGCCGCGAGGTAGGCCTCATGAGCGGTCACGTAGTTGTGGACGATCTCGGGGTCCTGTGCCATGCAGACACCGTAACGATGCCGGCTCGCCGCCTGGCAACGGCGCCGTCAGAAGCCGGAGGTCACCCGGTACGCGTCGTAGACACCCTCGACACCGCGGACGAGGCGCAGCAGGTGCCCGAGGTGCTTCGGGTCGCCCATCTCGAAGGTGAACCGTGAGATCGCCACACGGTCACGGGTGGTCGATACCGCCGCCGACAAGATGTTCACGTGCGCGTCGGAGAGCACTCGAGTCACGTCGGAGAGCAACCGGTTGCGGTCGAGCGCCTCGACGTGGATCGCAACGAGGAAGACCGAGCCGGCTGTCGGCGCCCACTCGACCTCGATCAGCCGATCCGGCTCCGTCTTGAGACTGCCCGCGTTGGAGCAGTCGATCCGGTGGACCGAAACGCCGTGACCGCGAGTGACGAAGCCAAGAATGTCGTCGCCGGGCACCGGCGTGCAACACCTGGCGAGCTTGGCCCACACGTCGGCCTCGCCCTTGACGACAACGCCAGGGTCGCCGGCAGGTCGCGGTCGGTTGCCAACTCGCGTGGCCGTCTCAGTCTCGGCGATGTCGTCAACAGCGCCCTCGGGACCGCCCAGAGCGTGAACGAGGCGCTGCACCACGGACTGCGCCGACACATGACCCTCGCCGACCGCGGCATACAGCGCAGAGACGTCGGCGTAGTGCAGGTCCTGGGCCATCGTGAGCAGCGCATCGCCACCCATCAGTCGCTGCAACGGCAGACCAGCCTTGCGCATCGCTCGGCTGATCGCGTCCTTGCCTTGGTCGATGGCATCTTCGCGGCGTTCCTTGGCGAACCACTGCCGGATCTTGTTACGCGCCCGCGGCGACTTGACGAACGACAGCCAGTCGCGGCTTGGACCCGCTGACTCCGACTTCGACGTGAACACCTCGACGACGTCGCCGTTGTCGAGCACCGACTCGAGCGGCACAAGTCGGCCGTTGACGCGAGCCCCGATGCAGCGGTGACCGACCTCGGTGTGCACTGAGTAGGCGAAGTCGACCGGAGTCGCGCTCGCCGGCAGTGCGATGACATCGCCCTTCGGCGTGAACACGAACACCTCTTGGGCATGCAAATCGAAACGCAACGAGTCGAGGAACTCCCCCGGGTCCTGCGTCTCGCGTTGCCAGTCGACGAGCTGCCGCAGCCAGGTCATGTCCTGCTCACCGGCGGCCGGAGATTCCTTGTATTTCCAGTGCGAAGCAATGCCGTACTCAGCCCGACGGTGCATCTGCGTGGTACGGATCTGGACCTCGACCGGCTTGCCCTGCGGACCGATCACGGTCGTGTGCAGCGACTGGTAGAGGTTGAACTTCGGCATCGCAATGTAGTCCTTGAACCGCCCGGGCACCGGCGACCACATGGTGTGAATGACGCCGAGTGCGGCGTAACAGTCGCGCTCGCTTTCGACCGTGATGCGCAGCCCGATCAGGTCGTGGATATCGTCGAAGTCGCGGCCGCGGACGATCATCTTCTGGTAGATCGAGTAGTAGTGCTTCGGGCGACCGGTCACACTGGTCTTGATCTTCGCGGTACGCAACTCGGTCAGCACTCGCTCGGTCACTCCGGCGAGGTAGGTGTCACGGGAGGGCGCGCGCTCGGCGACCAACCGCACAATTTCGTCGTAGCGCTTGGGATAGAGCGTCGCGAACGCCAAGTCTTCCAGCTCCCACTTGATCGCGTTCATCCCGAGGCGATGCGCGAGCGGGGCGTAGATCTCCAGCGTCTGCTTGGCCATCCGCTGCTGCTTGTCCGGCGGCAGCCACGAGACCGTACGGATGTTGTGCAGCCGGTCGGCCAGCTTGACGATGAGCACCTTCGGGTCGCGCGCCATGGCGACGACCATCTTGCGGATGGTCTCGGCCTCGGCGGACTCGCCGTACCTCACCTTGTCGAGCTTCGTGACGCCGTCGACCAGCCGGCCGACCTCGTCGCCGAAGTCGCGGGTCACATCGTGAAGCGACAGCGCGGTGTCCTCGACGGTGTCGTGCAGCAGCGCCGCGCACAGCGTCGGGGCCTCCATGCCCAGCTCAGCGGCGATCGTCGCGACCGCGACCGGGTGCGTGATGTAGGGGTCGCCACTGCGACGCTGCTGGCCTCGGTGGCAGCGCTCGGCCACCTCATAGGCTCGGATCACCAGCCGGGTGTCCGCCTTTGGGTGGTTCGCGCGCAGCGTCTTCAGCAGCGCCTCGATCTCGGGCGGTGGGGCGTCTTTGGAGCCGCCGAGCCGTGACAGCCGGGCGCGCATGCGTGCCGCCGCGGCCGGTTCGCTAGCGGGTCCGGTGGCAGCCGGGAGGACGTCATCCGCAACCGGAACGACGTCGCTCGCCACGCCTCACAACCCTTCGTCAGACTCGTTAGTCAGTCTAACGATCGCAACGTGCTCCGCGTTCCCGCCGCGCGCTCACCCCAGCACGCCCGGCGGCTGCTGCTAGTAGCTCAGCAGTGCATGGACGTCGAGATCGGCGAGCCGCTCACGGCCGTTGAGGAACGTCAGTTCCAGCAAGACGCTGCATCCCGCCACCTTGGCACCAGCCCGATCGACCAGGCGCGCCGCGGCCGCGACCGTGCCACCGGTGGCCAGCACATCATCGACGATGAGCACGCGTTCGCCAGAATCAAAGGCATCCTGATGCACCTCGATGGTGTCCTGGCCGTACTCCAGGGAGTAGTGCTCGGAGTAGGTCGCGCTCGGGAGCTTGCCGGCCTTGCGGATCGGCACGAAGCCAGCCCCGAAGTGGTACGCAACCGCGGCGGCAATGATGAAGCCCCGCGCCTCGATACCTGCAACCTTGTCGATCGTGCCCCGACCGTGGTGGCCGACGATCTCGTCGATCGCGCCCGCGAACGCGGTGTGGTCAGCCAGCAACGGCGTGATGTCTTTGAAGCTGACTCCAGGCTCGGGAAAGTCTGGGATCTCCCGAACCCTCGATCGCAGCAGCGCGTCAAGGTCGAGTGGGCTCACCGGCGCTTGCGCGACTTGCCGCCGCGGCCGCCCGGTCTCCCACCACGCGAGGATCTGCGGCGCTGTGGCTGGGCCGGGCGTGCGCCGGTGCGTGGTGGCGTGCCGGGCCGGCGGGCCGCGACCGGCTCTACGACAGCGTCGCTGCCGTCGCTGCCGTCGCTGTCATCGACCACGTCGCCGTCAGTCGGACGCGGCTCGATGCCGTCGATCGTCGTGCCGGTGATCGCTGGACCTGACTTGGCGGGCAGCGCCCCTGCGCTTGTCGCCGGCGTCAAGCCCGCGACGGCGCCCTCTCGTGCTTCCTTGCCACGACGGCTTGCCACCCGCTTCGCCAGCTGCTGATAGGTCGGCTCCCGCTCCTTGAAGTCACAGAGCAGCGGTGTCGCGATGAAGATCGAGGAGTATGCACCGGAAGCCAGCCCGATGAACAGCGCAAGCGAGAGGTCGTCGAGGGAACCGGCACCGAGCAGGCCGGCGCCGATCACCAGGAGACCCAACACCGGAAGCAGCGCGATGACAGAGGTGTTGATCGACCGGACCAGGGTCTGGTTGACCGCCAGGTTGGCTGCCTGGGTGAACGTCATCTTGCTGCCGCCAGCGATGCCGGCGGTGTTCTCTCGGACCTTGTCGAAGACCACAACTGTGTCGTAGAGCGAATAACCCAGGATGGTCAGCAGCGCGATGACAGTCGACGGGCTGACCTGGAAGCCGGACAGCGAATAGATGCCGGCGGTGATGATCAAGTCGTGGATCAGCGCGATGATCGCGGCGAGCGCCATCTTCCACTCGAACCGCACCGATAAGTACGCGATCACCGCGATCAGGAAGATGACGAGTCCAAGAATCGCCTTGTGAGTGATCTGGCTGCCCCACGTCGACCCGACCGTCGTGATGTCGAGGTTGTCGGTGGTGACGCCGATCTTGGTCTCGAGCGCGGTAGTCACGTTGGTGACTTGCTGTTGTGTCAGCGTCTTGGTCTGGACCTGGAAGCGTTCGTCCGAGCCGCTGCCGGTGGTCTCACTGACCTCGGGGATGACACCGGTCGACGTCACCGCGTCGGTCACCTGCGAGATGGTGTGGCCGTGAAGCGGCGCCTGGAACTGCGCGCCACCGGTGAAGTCGATCGACGGGTTGATCCCGCGGATCGCCAGGCTGATGATGCCGATCAGCATCACCGTCCCCGACAGGGCGTACCACCGCCGCCGGCGCCCGATGAAGTCCCAGGAGACCTCGCCGCGGTAGAGACGTGTCGCGATCGAATCGCCGGCCATCTCAGGCCTCCTTCGCCCGAGCCGAGCGAGGCACGCGTTGCGGCCGTTCGGGCTCTGGCTCCCGCACGACACCAGCGCGCGCCCGGCCGATCCCGGTCCAGTTCGCGCCGGAGTCGAAGGCCGGCCGCCTGGCGAGAACCATCAGCAGCGGTTTGGTGAAGAAGAACACAATGAACAGGTCGGACAGCGTCGACAGGCCCAGGGTGAAGGCGAAGCCGCGAACGTCACCGATCGAGACGGCGTAGAGGATGATGGCGGCCAGCAGCGAGACGGTGTCAGCCGACAGGATCGTGCGTCGGGCTCGTGGCCACGCGCGATCGACGGCGCTGCGCAGTCTTCTCCCCTCGCGGATCTCGTCACGCAGCCGTTCGAAGAACACGACGAAGGAGTCGGCGGTGATGCCGACGGCAACAATGAAGCCGGCGATGCCGGGCAGCGACAACGTGTAGCCGACCGAGGAATGGCCAAGCAAGGTCGTCACGGCGTACAAGATCAGACCGGAGACCGCGAGGCTGCCGACAGTGACCAATCCAAGCGCTCGGTAGTACAGCAGCGAGAAGACGATGACCAGACCGAGCCCGATGATGCCGGCGATCAGACCGCCGCGAAGCTGAGCAGCACCGAGGGTCGCGGACACCGACTGCACGTCGGCCGCGCCGAACTTCAGCGGCAGCGCACCGTACTTCAAGATGTTGGCCAGATCGTTCGCGCTCTTGTCGGTGAAACCACCGGTGATCTGAGCGCTACCACCGGAAATCCCACCAGCCTGGCTGATGTACGGCGCGGACACCACCTGGCCGTCAAGCACGATCGCGACGGCGTTGCAGCCGGTCGGCGGCACACACGGCGTCGTGGTGCTCGGCGGCTGGCCGTTGTTGACGTTGTAGGCCTTCTCCGTGACCTTCTGCCACGCACTCGCGCCACTGCCGTTGAAGCTGAGGTTGACCTGCCACTGGCTGGTGGTCCCGACCCCTGCGCTCGCGCCGCTGACCTGGGTGCCCTCAACCGCCGCCGGAGCCAGCAGGTATTTGGTCAGGCCGTCGGTGGAACAGCTGATGATGTAGTCAGTCGGCAGATCGCTGCCGTTGGTGGGGTTGCTGGTCTTCGGGTTGCTGCAGTCCCACTTCTCGAAGGCGGTCGCGAACTTCGAGGTCAGGGTCGGCGACTCGCTGTTGGGCAATGGCTTGCTCGACAGCCCACCCGAGGTGGTCGACGCCAGCTGACCGCTGGGCACCGGCGTCGGTGTGGGACTGACGGTTGGCGAGGGTGACGCTGCCGTCGGAGTCGGCGTCGGCGTCGCGCTCGGCGAGGCGGTTGTCTTGGTCTTGTGCTTCTTCAGCACCGACGAGACGACGTCGCCCTGCGAGGACTTGCTCGACTTCTTCTTCTTGTGATGCTTCTTCGTCCCTGGCTTGCTGGACGACTTCGGGCTCGGACTCGTGCTCGGCGAGGCCGACGTTGTTGGTGTCGGCGTACCGGCCGCGATGGTCAGCGCCTGCCGGAACCGCAACAGCGCGGTCTCTCCGATCGTCTCGAGCACCTGGCGGCCCTTACCTGGGACCTCGACCACGATGTTGTCGCTGCCCTGGGTGCTGACCGCAGCGTTCGCGACGCCGAGACCATTCGCGCGCTGGCGAATGATGTTGACCGCCTGGTTGAGCGCGCTCTTCGTCACCTTGCCACCGAGAATCGGGCTCGCGGTCAAGGTGATCTCGGTGCCTCCCCGTAGGTCGAGTCCTAGCGCCGGGGTGTCGGCCGGGCCAAGGAACACGCCCAGGTAGAGCGCAACGAGAGCCAGCGCAACGACGCCGAGATATCGGCCCGGTCGCTGCTTAGCCGGTGCAGCCACTGCGTATCGCCTTCCAAGTAGTCCGTTGCCGACGTGAGGTCGTGCCGGCCGCTACGCCGGTGCCGTCTCGTCGGGAGTGTCGTCGGTGTTCTCGGGAGTGCTCGGACTCACGTCCGGATCGTCGATGACCTCGTGCGTCGAGGCGTCGGGCGCATCAGGGTCCGGTTCCTCGTCCGGGCCATTCACCCGAAGAACCGCCGCGGGCAGGTACTTGCACTGCACGCCAGGGGCGATCTCGAGTGTCAGGAAGTCATCCTCGACGGCGGCGACGGTCGCGATCAGGCCAGCGGTCGTCGTGACCTCATCGCCGACCTCGACGGTCTTGCGAGCTGACGCGGCCGCACGCTGGCGGTTGCGAGCGGGCCGAAGGAAGACGAAGTAGGCAACACCGAACAGCGCCAGCAGCACCAGGAACGGCAGCTCACTGCTGCCCTTCTTCTTGGTGGACGTGCTGCCCGCCGCCACAACGACGTGGAGCAGCATCAGACTCGTGTGCACCGGGTTGGTCCTCCATCGCTCAAGGTCATCCCGGCGCGATGGGCCGGTCAGCCGGAGCCTGAGTCTACGTGCCAGCAGTCTCCGAAGCGGTGAACTCTAGGTCTCGGTCTCCGGCGGGTTGAGATCGACCACGTCAGGATCCACGTCCAGATCGAACAGGCTCGGTGCGCCTGCGGCCTGCGGTGGTGGCCTCAACCCAAGATGTGCCCATGCGGCCGGTGTGGCGACCCGGCCGCGTGGCGTACGTGCCAATAGGCCTGCTCGTACGAGGAAGGGCTCGGCCACTGTCTCGACCGTCTCAGGCTCCTCGGCGACCGCAACCGCGAGCGTGGTGAGCCCGACCGGGCCGCCGCCGAATCGCCGCATGAGCGCATCGAGCACGGCGTGGTCGAGCCGGTCGAGACCGAGCTCGTCGACCTCGTATACCTCCAGCGCGGCGCGGGCGATTTCCCGGGTGACCTTGCCGTCAGCTCGGACCTCGGCGAAGTCCCGAACCCGTCGGAGCAGCCGGTTGGCGATCCGCGGCGTACCTCGAGCACGGCCACCGATCTCCTCCGCGGCGGCGGGGTCGAGATCGACTCCGAGCAGCTTGGCGCTTCGAACCAGCACCTGTTCGAGCTCGGTGGCGGAGTAAAAGTCCAGCCGCGCGACGAAGCCGAACCGGTCGCGTAACGGCCCGGGGAGCATGCCTGCGCGGGTCGTCGCGCCGACGAGGGTGAACGGCGCGACATCGAGCGGGATCGCGGTCGCTCCGGGGCCCTTGCCGACGACGACGTCTACCCGGAAGTCCTCCATCGCGACATAGAGCATCTCCTCGGCCGGACGCGCCATCCGGTGGATCTCATCGAGAAACAGCACCTCGCCCTCAGCGAGGGTCGAGAGCAGTGCGGCGAGGTCGCCGGCGCGCTCAATCGCCGGCCCGCTGGTGATCCGCAGCGGCGCGCCCAACTCGCTGGCGATGATCATCGCGAGCGTGGTCTTGCCCAGCCCGGGCGAGCCGGCCAGCAGGACGTGGTCGGGGGCGCGGCCGCGCTGCTTGGCAGCGTCGATCACCAGCGAGAGCTGCTCCCGGACACGCTCCTGGCCGACAAAGTCGGCAAGCCGCTTCGGTCGAAGCGCCGCGTCGACGACCTCGTCCTCATCGGCCGCGAGCGAGGACACAATCTCGTTGCTGCTGCGGGCACTCATGCCCGGCTCAGCATCTGCAGGCACGAACGCAGCAGAGCGGCCACATCCGGTGTGTCACCGACCGCGAGCGCGGCCTCGGCCTCGGGACCCACGGCGGCCAGCGCGTCGTCGACCTCGCGGCCGCTCCAGCCAAGACCAATCAGCGCTGACCGGAGCTGATCGCGCCACACACCGGGACCATCGCGCCCCGGAAGCCGGAGCACGGTCGCGGACGTGGTCGTCTGACCCAGCTTGTCCTTGAGCTCGAGCACCAGCCGCTGCGCTCCCTTGCGCCCGACGCCGGCGACAAGCATCAGCGCGCCGACGTCATCGGTGGCAACCGCAGCCCGCACAGCGTCGGGTGAGTGGGTGGCGAGGACGGCCTGGGCGAGTCGCGGTCCGACACCGGTCACGCCTTGCAGCGTGTCAAAAACCCCTCGCTCGTCGTCGGTGACGAACCCGAAGAGCGTCAGCGAGTCCTCGCGTACGACGAGAGTCGTGGCAAGCCGCGTGATCGCGCCAGTGCGCAATGTGGCGAGCGTCGCCGGCGTGCACTGCACGCAGAGGCCCACACCGCCGACCTCGATCACCGCCGCGTCCGCAGTGATCGCGAGCACAGTGCCTGACACCGAGGCGATCATTCGGCCACCGCCGCTGCCAGCCGTGCCCGATTGAGCTGCGCTTGATGAAGCTGCGCCCGCTGCTGCCCAGCCTGAGCCTCGAGCCTCGCCAAGGTGCTGCCCCGCCAGATGTGGCAGACGGCGAGCGCCAGCGCATCGGCCGTGTCAGCGGGTCGTGGCCGGGCGCTGAGCCCAAGCAGGCGCGTCACCATCGTGGCGACCTGCGACTTGTCAGCACGCCCGGAGCCGGTGACGGCGGCCTTGACCTCACTCGGCGTGTGCAGCACGACCGGAACCCCAGCGCGTGCTGCGGTGGTGATCGCCACGGCGGCAGCTTGTGCAGTGCCCATCACCGTACGGACGTTGTGCTGGCTGAACACTCGCTCGACCGCCACCACGTCGGGCCGGTGCAGCTCGATCCAACCGGCAATATGGCCCTCAAGCGCGAGCAACCGAGCCGCGATGTCATCACTAGCCGGCGTGCAGACGACGTCGTAGGCGACCGCCGTCAGCTTCCGGCCCGCCAGGCCGTCGACCACACCCAGCCCGCATCGGGTCAAGCCAGGGTCAACCCCGAGCACCCGCACCGCGGCAACCGCCCTTCGCCGATACTTGTCCGAACGTGTGTTCGGAGCCTACGACGCGGAATCGGCAGCGACCCGCAGCGACGCGCCAAGCCCACCCATCCCCCGGACTTGTCAGCAACGCGCGCCGCCCTGGGAGCGCTCGGCGCTGACAACTCGTGGCCTGTGGACGTCGCCCGCTACCTGTCGTACGGGTTGGGCACGCTGGCGATCATGGCAACCGAACTCGTTCCGCTGGATCGCGTGCTTCGCCGGCAGGACGGCCTGCTCACGAGAGGGCAACTGCGTCGATCCGGCGTGACCGAATCACGCGTGCGCGCGCAGATCGCCGGGTGTCGATGGCGCGCGGTCAACGACGCAGTCGTGTGCACCCACAACGGTCCGCTCACCGAGAGTCAGGCCCGCTGGGCGGCAGTGCTCAGCGCTCAACCACCGGTCGCGCTGTGTGGGCTCACTGCGCTGCAGCAGTGGGGCGTGTCAGGCTTCGCGACCGCCGTAATCCACGTCGTTGTTGGGCGGGGCTGCCGCGTGCTCGCCGTCCCCAACGTCAGGGTCGCGGTCCATGAATCTCGACGGTTCGGCATCGGCGACATCAGCACCGAACACGGCCCCGCAACCACCAATCTCGAGCGATCCGTCATCGACGCCGCCGCCTGGTCCCCAAATCCGTGGACCGCCTCGCGGATCGTCGTCGCGCCGATTCAGCAGCGACTCACTTCGGCCGCCGCGTTGCGCGGTGCCCTCAAGTCGGCAGGCCACGTCCGTCACAGCCAGGTGCTGCGGGCGTTGCTCGCGGATCTGCATGGCGGTGCCGAGGCTCTGTCAGAGGTTGAATTCCTCCGCTGGTGCCGGCGCCACGGCTTTCCGAAACCCGATCTTCAGGTGCGGCTGGACGGTATCGGCCGGCGACGCTACATCGACGCCGGGTTTCGCCGTACTGACGGGAGCAAAGTACTAGTCGAGGTCGACGGCGGCATTCACCTCACGCTCGCCACCCGCTGGCAGGACAGCGCAAAAGACAACGACGCGGTCATCGCGGGTGAGACGACCCTGCGCTTCCCGAGCGTCGCGATCTACTCCAATGACCCGGTGGCGGTGCGTCAACTTCGCGCCGCTCTCGCTGTTGTCAGCGCGCCGCGCGCCTCAGGCGACGTGCGGCGCTGACAACCCGGGGTCTAGGCGGACTCGAGGACGTCGTCGCTGACGTCGAAGTTGGCCCAGACGTTCTGGACGTCGTCGCAGTCCTCGAGTGCGTCGACCAGGCGGAGCACCTTGCGGCCGGTGTCGTCATCGAGCGGTACGGAGACCGACGGCAGGAACGCAGCATCCGAGGACTCGATCGCGATGCCAGCAGCGTCCAGCGCGGCCCGGACAGCGGCCATGTCGCCGGCGTCGGAGATCACCTCGAACTCCTCGCCGAGGTCGTTGACCTCCTCGGCACCAGCGTCGAGAACCGCTGCCAGGATGTCGTCCTCGGTCGCGCCGGACGCCTTCGCGATCAGGACCACGCCCTTGCGCGTGAACAGGTACGCGACGCTGCCGGGATCGGCCAGCGACCCGCCGTTACGCGAGAAGATCGTGCGGACCTCGCTCGCCGCGCGGTTGCGGTTGTCGGTGAGGCACTCGACGAGCACTGCCACACCGCCGGGGCCATAGCCCTCGTAGGTGATCGCCTCGTAGTCGGCTCCGCCGGCGTCAACCCCGGAGCCCCGGCGTACGGCTCGGTCGATGTTGTCGTTGGGGACCGAGTTGCCCTTGGCCTTCGCGATGGCGTCGGCGAGCGTGGGGTTTCCGGCGACATCGCCGCCGCCGGTGCGCGCGGCAACCTCGACGTTCTTGATCAGCTTCGCGAACAGCTTGCCGCGCCGGGAGTCGACGATCGCCTTCTTGTGCTTCGTCGTCGCCCATTTGCTATGGCCGCTCATTGTCGCGCTCCCTGACCATCGTCACGAACATCTGGTGGACCCGCGGGTCGCCGGTCAACTCGGGATGAAACGACGTCGCGAGCAGCGATCCCTGCCGCACCGCCACAATCTTATCCGCGGCCCGCGCGAGCACCTTGACGTCCTCGCCGACGTCCTCCGCCCAGGGCGCGCGGATGAAAACCGCCTCGACCTCGCCAATCCCGTCGAAGCTCACCGAGCCCTCGAACGAGTCGACCTGGCGACCAAACGCGTTCCGACGCACCGTCATGTCGATGCCGCCGAGCCCGACCTGGTCTGGCGGCGCATCGAGCACCCGATCAGCGAGCAAGATCATCCCAGCACACGATCCGTACGCCGGCAGCCCACCGGCTAACGCGGCACGAAGCGGCTCGAGCACATCGAACGTCACGAGGAGCTTGCCGATGGTCGTCGACTCCCCGCCCGGCAGGATGATGCCGTCGATGTCATCGAGATCGGTCGGTCGCCGGACGGCAACCGGCTCCGCATCGGCAGCCTGCAACGCGGCAATGTGCTCGCGCACATCGCCTTGCAGCGCAAGGACACCGATCCGGGGCATGTCGAAGTGTCGCAGGGGGTCCGAGAGGTGAGTGCGGTTTACCAGCCGCGCTGGGAGAGCCGGTGATCCACCGGCAGCTCGTCGACGTTGATGCCGACCATCGCCTCACCGAGGCCACGGCTGACCTTCGCGACCACATCCGGGTCGTCGAACATCGTTGCGGCCTGCACGATGGCGCGCGCCCTGGCGGCCGGGTCACCCGACTTGAAGATGCCGCTGCCGACGAACAACCCGTCAGCACCAAGCTGCATCATCATCGCGGCGTCCGCGGGCGTCGCGATCCCGCCCGCTGTGAACAGTACGACCGGAAGTGTGCCCGTCTCGGCGACCTCACGAACCAACTCGTATGGCGCCTGCAGCTCTTTTGCCGCAACGAAAAGCTCGTCCTCACTCAACGTCGAAAGCCGGCGGATCGCGCCGCGGATCTCTCGCATGTGCGTGACCGCGTTGGACACGTCGCCGGTGCCGGCCTCGCCCTTGGACCGGATCATCGCGGCACCCTCGGCCAGCCGCCGCAGCGCCTCGCCAAGGTTGGTTGCCCCGCACACGAAGGGCACGGTGAAGGCCCACTTGTTGATGTGGTTGGTGTAGTCCGCCGGAGTGAGCACCTCGGACTCGTCGATGTAGTCGACACCCAACGCCTGCAGCACCTGCGCTTCGGCGAAATGCCCGATGCGGGCCTTCGCCATGACGGGGATTGAGACCGCCGCGATGATGCCGTCGATCATGTCGGGGTCGCTCATCCGCGAAACGCCGCCCTCAGCCCGGATGTCGGCGGGCACTCGCTCGAGCGCCATCACCGCGACCGCGCCCGCGTCTTCCGCGATCTTTGCCTGCTCAGGCGTGACGACGTCCATGATCACGCCGCCCTTGAGCATTTCGGCCATACCGCGCTTGACGCGCGCCGTCCCTATCGCCTGTTCGTCAGTCACACCTCAATCGTAGGCCCAGAGGCAACCGAGATCCGCGCTAGCGGAAGCTCCTCGTCGTCCATTTCGAAGTACGCGGGGTGTGGTGCCCGACCGGCCAGGCGCAGCCAGCGAACCACCCGGCGATCCCGAACCACCAACGCATCCCGCACGGTGTCGTTGTAGAACCGCCGAGCAAACGATGCTCGAAGCGCCTCGTCGTGCATCTCGGTTGCCGCGCGCGAACGCTCCGTGAAGCTCTCCGGCGAGTTCTCAACCGCGGCGAGGAGCGCGCGGGTAACCGCGTTCTCGAGCACCTCGCGCTCATGGCCCAGCCCGGTCGCCACCGACGCCTCACCGGCAGCGCTCGCGAGCGCGACGGCAATATCCGGGTTGAGTGGCACCGTTGAGCCGAAGGCAGCGGCCATCGTGCTTCGCCGGATGAGTTGCGCGTGCAGCGCGGCCGCGGCCGCATCAACCCGTGCGTGCAGCCGGTCAAGGCGGCGAGCCGTCCACAACGCGTACCACGACAGGTACGCGACGACGACGAAAACGAGCGCCGCGATGAGGTAGAGCACATGCTGACGTTACTGCGCGGGCAATCCCTGCTCCAGAACTGCGACGTCCACGGCGTCGGGCTCCTCGACCACGCGTCCCGTGGAGGCTGCGATCGCGGTTTCGTACACCCGCAGGATCTCGCCGCACACCACCGACCAGTCGTACCGGGCGACCGCGTGCCGGGCAGCGACCCGTAACGCGTCGCGCCGAGCCGGCGCGGCGAGCAATGCTGAGCATCCGGCGGCGAGCGCCACCGGATCGCCGACGGCGGTCAACAGCCCGAGCCCACCGTCATCGAGCACCCGGGCAAATGCGTCGAGATCGCTCGCGACGATCGGCGAACCGGCCGCCATCGCCTCGAGCAGCACGATGCCGAAGCTCTCGCCGCCGATGTTCGGGGCGGCAAAGATGTCAACCGAGGCCAACAATCGAGCCTTGTCGGCATCGCTGATCAGGCCGAGCATCGTGACGCCCTCTGGCGGGTCTTCATGCTTGCCGGGGCCCGCCACCAGGACTCGTACCCCGGGGTGCGCGCGACGGATCAGTGGCAGGGCCGAGAACAGCACTTCGAGTCCCTTGCGCGGCTCGTCGACTCGACCGACGAAGCCGATAGCGCCGCCTTCGCCCGGCCATCCGGGCATCGGCAACCCGCCGGCGTACTTCGCGATGTGTACGCCGTTCGGCACGACGACCGCGTCGCCGCCGAGGTGATCGACGATGGTCTTGCGCGCGGCGGGCGAGACCGCGATCCGGCCGGCGAGCTTCTCGAAATAGACCTGCAACGGGTTCTGCATCATCGCGAGAATCCGCGACTTGGGGTTCGACGCATGGAACGTCGCCACGATCGGCCCCTGCGCGTTTCCGAGCGCTAGCAACGACAACGAGAACGTCTCAGGTGAATGAAGGTGCAAGACGTCGAACTCGCCGTCGTGCAGCCAGCGGCGCACCCGCGTGGCACTCACCGGTCCGAGCAACAGCCGAGAAACCGAGCCGTTGTAAGGAATCGGCACGCTACGTCCGGCTCGGGTGACGTAGTTCGGCAGCGGTGTCTCGTCGTCATCGACCGGCGTCATGACCGCGACATCGTGACCGCGCGCGATCAGCGCCTCGGCAAGATCGGCGATGTGCGCGACCACTCCGCCGGGCACATCCCACGGGTACGGCGAGACAATTCCGACGCGCATCGGCTACGCCGCTCGGGCTGGATCGAGATCAGAAACCCACACCCGCTGCAGCATGTGCCAGTCCTGCGGGTGCTCGGCGATCGCCTCCTGAAAGACGTTGGCAACCGACTGCGTCATCGCCTGCACCTTCGCCGCGCGATCACCGGCTGCGGGCACGTGGACCTGCTCGTGGATGCGCAGTCCCCAACGCCGTCGGTTCGGATACCAGAGGGTGACCGGCAACAACGCCGCCCCGGTGTCATGCGCGAGCGCGGCCGGACCGGCCGGCATCCGTGCTGCCGCACCGAAGAAGTCGACGTCGATGCCACTCTTCGTCAGGTCGCGGTCGCCGAGCAGGCACAGCACGCCACCGCTTCGTAGCCGGTCGGCGAGGATGGAGTACGGCGGCGACTCGCCTCCGGTCAGCGGGATCACCTCCATGCCGAGTGACTCGCGAAACTCCACGAACCGCTCGAACAGCGACTCCGGCTTAAGCCGCTCAGCGACGGTCGTGAATGGCACGCCGGTGCCGGTCAGCCACGCACCCGCATGATCCCAGTTGCCCATGTGAGGCAACGACAAGATCATTCCGTTGCCGGCCGCGACGGCCGCCCGCAACAACGGATCGCCAGTCACGTCGACCCTGGCGATGACCTCCTCGGTGCTCATCTTTGGCAGCTGGAAGACCTCGCACCAGTAGCGCAGGTAGGAGCGCACTGCCTCGCGGGTGAGCAGGCGCAACTCACGCTCCCCTGCGTCCGGCACGACTCGCGCCAAGTTGCTCTGCAGCCGCTGCACGCTTCGTCCCGACCGCAACCAGACCGCGTCGGCCGCGGCGTCGAACTGCCGGCGGGCCAACCACTCCGGCATGCCTCGAACCACTGACCAGCCCGTGGCGTAGGCCGCATCGACAACGGCGTCGTTCATGCCGGTGGTCCCGGATCGGCCTCAGCCTCAGCCTCGACCGCGAGCCGCGACTGCCGACGCACCTCCACGATCCGCTGGACCACCGTGATCGTGGTCGCCGCCGCCAGCCCCCACAGCGCGATTGCCCGGAGCACCGGTAGGTGAAACAGCCCGGACAAGCCGGTCAGCACCAAAACGGCGATCAGTCGCTCGGAACGCTCGGCGATCCCGACGTTCGCGGTCATGCCAAGGCCTTCGGCGCGTGCCTTTGCGTACGACGTCACCGCGCCTGCCACCAGGTCGTAAAGCGCAACCGCGCACAGGGTGGTGTTGTTGCCGCCGCCGGCGTACCAGAGGGCAAGTGCACCGAAAACGGCGCCGTCACCCACCCGGTCGAGCGTCGAGTCGAGGAACGCTCCCCATGGGCCGCTGCTGCCAGTGACACGCGCGACGGCGCCATCCATCAAATCGCTGAAGACGAACGCCGTGATGACCAGCGTTCCGACGAAGAACTGGCCGCGCGGATAGAAGCCGAGCGCTCCACCGGCAACGCCGATCGTGCCGATCACGGTGAGCGCATCCGGCGTCACACCGAGCGCGGCAAGCCGTCGGGCGGTCGGCTCGATCACCCGGTTGATCTGCGGCCGTGCGTGGATGCCGAGCATTGTGGGCTGAGGATACCGACGCGGCAGCCCCTGGCCCGGCACAAACCAATGCCGCCAACCCCTTGCCTCGACACCGGCCCGGGTGCAGGCTGCCAGCAGAGCGCAAAAACTAGGAGGCAAACCATGGCCGACAAGTCGAGTGCATCAGGAGCCGCCGGCAGGGCACCGTCGGCCGGCGAGCCAGGGCGGATCCGCAACGTCGTGCTCGTCGGCCACTCCGGGGCAGGCAAGACAGCACTTGTTGAGGCTCTCCTCGTCGCGACCGGGACGATCCCCCGCGCCGGACGGGTCGAGGACGGCACCACAGTGAGCGACTTCGACGAGGCCGAGGCGCGCCAGCAGCGTTCGATCAGCCTCTCGCTTGCGCCACTCGAGCACGACGGCGTCAAGGTCAACCTGCTCGACTCACCCGGGTACGCCGACTTCACCGGCGATCTTCGGGCCGGTCTGCGAGCCGCCGACGCGGCGTTGTTCGTGGCGAGCGCCGCCGAGGGCATCGACGGAACGACCCGGATGATCTGGGATGAGTGCGCCACCGTCGGCATGCCGCGCGCAGTCGTGATCACCCGCCTCGACTCCCCCCGCGCTGACTTCGAGGAGACGCTCGCCGCCTGCCAGGCCGCCTTCGGCGACGGTGTGCTCCCCCTTTATCTGCCATTGCACGGTGACGACGAATCGGTCGGCGGCCTGATCGGCCTGCTCTCGCAGCAGGTGTTCGACTACTCCGGCGGCAGCCGAGTGCAGCGCGACCCCGATCCTGAGCACCTGCCGTTGATCGCCGAGCACCGCAACGCCCTGATCGAGTCGATCATCGCGGAGTCAGAAGACGAGACGCTGATGGACCGCTATCTCGAGCGGCGAGGACATCGACGTCAAGGTGCTGATTGACGACCTCGAGACGGCCGTCGCCCGTGGCAGCTTCTACCCGGTCCTGGCCGCGTGTGCAGGCAGCGGACTTGGCATGGCGGAGTTGCTCGAGGTGCTCGTCAACGGGTTCCCGTCACCACTGGAGCACCCGGTCCTCGCAGTCACCCGACCCGACGGCTCGCCGGTTGAACCATTGACTTGCGATCCGGCTGGCCGACTCTGCGCGGAAGTGGTGAAGACCACGACCGACCCGTACGTCGGACGGATCTCGCTTGTCCGCGTCTTCTCCGGCACCCTGCATCCAGACGCGACGCTGCATGTGTCCGGTCATGGGCTGGCCGACCGCGGCCACGAGGATCACGACGTCGATGAAAAGGTCGGAGCGCTCTCCAGCCCGCTGGGCAAGACGCTGCGCCCGGTCGATTCGGCCATCGCCGGCGACATCGTCGCGATCGCCAAGCTGTCGCGGGCCGAAACGGGCGACACGCTGTCGAGGAAGGACGACCCCCTGCTCGTTCCGGCATGGGATGTGCCCGAGCCGCTCCTGCCGGTCGCGATCGCGGCCAAGAGCAAGGCTGACGAAGACAAGCTCTCGACCGGCCTGCAACGGATTGTCGCCGAAGAGCCGACGGTGCGGCTTGAGCGCAACGTCGAGACGACGCAGCTCATCTTGTGGTGCATGGGCGAGGCCCACGCAGACGTCTTGGTTGACCGGCTTAAGACCAAGTACGGCGTCGAGGTCGAGCAGGTGCCGCTGCGCGTGCCCTTGCGCGAGACGCTCACCAACGCGACCACCGGCCATGGCCGGCACGTGAAGCAGTCTGGCGGCCATGGCCAGTTCGCGGTCTGCGATGTCGACTTCGAGCCGCTGCCGTCAGGAACAGGTTTCGAGTTCGTCGACAAGATCTACGGCGGCTCGGTGCCCAACCAGTTCATTCCCTCGGTCGAGAAGGGCATCCGGGCGCAGATGGAGCGGGGTGTGGCGGCTGGCTACCCGGTCGTCGACATCCGCGCGACACTGCGCGACGGCAAGGCTCACTCGGTCGACTCCTCCGACATGGCCTTCCAACTCGCTGGCGGACTCGCGCTTCGGGACGCGGCCGAGCGGACGACGTTCGCACTGCTCGAGCCCATGCTCGAGATATCGGTGTTGGTCGCCGACGACTACGTCGGATCGGTCATGAGCGACCTGTCGACACGCCGGGGCCGGGTCACCGGCACCGAGTCGGTCGGCAGCGGACGGTCGCTGGTGCGCGCCGAGGTGCCGGAGCTCGAAGTGACCCGCTACGCGATCGATCTGCGCTCGATCTCGCACGGCACCGCGACGTTCACCCGCCACCACCTGCGCTACGACCCGATGCCTGCCCATATCGCCTCAAAGGTGACCGCGTCGGCGGCTTCGGATTCAGCACACTCTCACTAATTGGGCTTACGCTTAGTGCATGATCCTGTGGGTCTTTGCCGCGCTGGTCGTCCTGTTCGTCGTGCTGCCGCTCGTCGGCTTTGCGCTGTGGTGGGTGGTGACGACCGCCCTCGTCGGCATTGTCTTCGGCGGGCTAGCCCGGCTGATCATCCCGGGCCGCCAGGACATTGGCGTGCTCGCGACCATCGTCTGCGGCTGGGTCGGTGCGCTGGTTGGCGGCGCCATCGGCGACGTTGTCTGGGGACGCCACCACGACCGCTTCGCGACGCTGCTGATTGAGGTCGGCGTGTCTGCGGTTGCCGTACTCGGCTGGTCCGGCACCCACCGCAAGTCGGTCGGAGCCGGCACCGGCAGCGCGCACCGAATCATCGACATCTGACGCAACGCTGAGACGTTTGGCCAGATGACCACGCTAGAAGGTGGTTAGCTGGCCACAGGCCAGGCGTCGGCCAACAGCTGCCGGGTGTCGCGCAGGAGTTGGGGCAGCACCTTGGTATGCCCGATGACCGGCATGAAGTTGGTATCGCCGCCCCATCGCGGCACGACGTGCTGATGCAGGTGCGAGGCGATGCCGGCGCCTGCGACGTGGCCTTGGTTCATCCCGATGTTGAACCCCTGCGCGCCGCTCACCTGGCGCAGCACCCGCATCGAGATCTGCGTGAGCTCTCCGATCTCGGCGGTCTCCTCGGCGCTGATGTCGGTGTAGTCCGCAACATGGCGGAATGGCACGACCATCAGGTGACCCGAGTTGTACGGGTAGAGGTTGAGCACGACGTAAGTGGTCAGCCCACGCTTGACGATGAGGCCGTCCTCATCGCTCATCGCCGGGATCGTGCAGAACGGGCAGTCGTCGGACTTGCCTTCACCCAGGATGTAGGCCATCCGTTCGGGCTTCCACAGCCGCTCCCAGCCGTCCGGGTCGCCGACGCCCGACTGCTGGACCGACTCCGTCATGCGGTCATGCGTCAGGTGAGACGAGCTCGTCAGGGTTGAGCGCATCGGGCTCGACCTGACGTGAGGCGATGTTGCGGGCGACCTCCACAATCGCGTCGTCGAGCGGTACGCCCCGGCGCTCCACACCGTTGCGATAGCGCATCGAGACCGCGCCCGCCTCGACGTCACGCGGCCCGGCGACGAACATAAACGGCACCTTTTGGTGCTGTGCATGCAGGATCTTCTTCTGCATCCGGTCGTCACTCTCGTCGACCTCGACCCGCACACCTTCGCCACGCAACCGCTCGGCCACGAGACGGAGATAGTCGATGTTCTCCGTACGGATCGGGATGCCCATGACCTGCACCGGCGCGAGCCAGGCCGGGAACGCCCCGGCGTAATGCTCAGTCAGGATGCCGAAGAACCGTTCGATCGATCCGAACAACGCCCGGTGGATCATGACCGGCTGATGCCGCTGACCGTCATCGCCCTGGTATTCGAGCTCGAAGCGCTCAGGCTGGTTGAAGTCAACCTGGATCGTCGACATCTGCCAACTACGCCCGATCGCGTCGCGCGCCTGCACCGAGATCTTCGGCCCGTAGTACGCCGCACCACCTGGGTCGGGCACGAGCTCGAGGCCGGACGACGCGGCCGCCTGCTCGAGCGCCGCGGTCGCCTCCGCCCAGGTCTCCATCGACCCGATGAACTTGTCGGAGTCGTCACGGGTCGAGAGCTCGAGATAGAAGTCGGACAAGCCGAAATCGCGCAGCAGGTCGAGGACGAACTCGAGCAGGTTGATGAGCTCGCCGGCCATCTGCTCGCGGGTGCAGTAGATGTGTGCGTCATCCATCGTGAGCCCTCGGACCCGGGTCAGGCCGTGGATGACGCCGGACTTCTCGTAGCGATAGACCGTACCGAACTCGAACAACCGCAACGGAAGCTCGCGATATGACCGTCCGCGCGAACGGAAGATCAAGTTGTGCATCGGGCAGTTCATGGCCTTGAGGTAGTAGTCGGTGCCCTCGAACTCGATCGGCGGGAACATGCTGTCCGCGTAGTAGGGCAGGTGCCCGGAGGTCTCGAACAACCCCTGCTTGGCGATGTGCGGGGTGTTGACGAAGGAGTAGCCGGCGTCTTCATGCTTGCGCCGGGAGTAGTCCTCCATCGCACGGCGGATGATGCCGCCCTTCGGGTGGAACACCGCGAGCCCCGAGCCGATCTCGTCCGGGAAGGAAAACAGGTCGAGCTCGGCGCCGAGCTTGCGGTGGTCGCGCTTCTCGGCCTCCTCGAGCAACTCCAGATGCCGCTCCAGCTCGGCCACCGAGGGCCAGGCGGTGCCGTAGATGCGCTGCAGCTGCGGGTTCTTCTCGCTGCCTCGCCAGTACGCCGCCGCAGTGCGCATCAGCTTCACTGCGGGGATCATCGCGGTCGAGGGCACGTGCGGTCCGCGGCAGAGGTCCTTCCACGCCAGCGAGCCGTCGGGATAGAGATTGTCGTAGATCGTGAGCTCGTCGCCGCCCACCTCGACGTCTGCACCTTCGGTGTCCGCTGCGGCGCCGCCCTTGAGGCCGATGAGCTCGAGCTTGTACGGCTCGCTCGCGAGCTCGCGACGCGCCTCGTCGTCGGTCACGACCCGGCGCGAGAAGCTCTGCCCTTCGGCAATGATCGCGCCCATTCGCTCCTCGAGCTTCTCGAGGTCGTCAGGGGTGAACGGCGTCTCGACGCCGAAGTCGTAATAGAAGCCGTTCGTGATGGGCGGTCCGATACCGAGCCGCGCCGTCGGGAACAGTGCTTGCACCGCCTGAGCCAGGACATGCGCGCTGGAATGCCGCAGCACCGCCAGACCCTCGGGTGAGTCGATCGGGACCGATTCGATCGCGTCGCCGTCCTCAGGCACCCATGACAGGTCGCGCAGGTCGCCCTCGTTGACGCGGACAACGATGCCCGTGATGCCGGCGTCGGCGAAGATCTGCGCCGTCGTCAGTCCCGCCGCTACGACGCGAGGCGAACCATCGAGCGTGAGGCGGATGTCAGGCATAACCGCAAGGCTATCGAGGCGCCTCAACCGGATTGCGGTGCGACGCCTATGACCGACGGGTCGCGACTAGATCGGCTCGTCGACCGGACGGCCGCGAAGGAACGCGATCGCCGCCGGCACGGTGGCTTTGGCCTCGCCAAGGGAGTCGGTGACGAGCCGGTGAACCACGGCAAGATCGTTCACATCGGGATGGGTCAGCTCGAACGACGCCTGCCATCCCGCCGGGCATCGCTCGTAGCGAACGTTGACGACGGTGCCGTCGTCGGTGAGGACCTCGTCGACGATGGCCCCCGCATCGAGCCTTGCCCCCACGCCACACCCCATCTACCGCTCAATGCCGCCGACGACCGTCTCCGCTCACAGTGTCCTGACTATTGGGCGCAGCACGCGGTCAAACCGCGGCGATTCACTCCGGCGCCAATCGCACAATCCGGACGAGTGCCGACAAAGGCCTGTATATGGGTGGGCGATACTGGACTTGAACCAGTGACCTCTCGCGTGTGAGGCGAGCGCTCTGACCAGCTGAGCTAATCGCCCGAGCGCGATCAGAGTACGACATAGCCGCCACCAACCGGCAACCCCGGACTCACTTGTTCCGGGACAGATCGGTACCTCAGGGACAACCTCCGCCACATCTTGCGCGATTGACGTTAGGGCGGCCCGGATCGCGGGGACATCACCACTTGAGCCGGCGCCGGCGGACGTGGAGGAGGACACCCGATCATGAGCATCCACCCCGATGCGGTCACGACCGAGTTGGTGCTCCGGTTGGTGGTGACCGACGGCCCAGACCGGGCGGTGCACGCCGACCTCAACTACTCGCCTCACGACCCGTACGCAGTGCGTGTCGCCTTCCACACCGGTGCGGCGGAAGTCGTCGAATGGACGTTTGCCCGATCGCTGTTGAGTGACGGCGTCACCCATCCGGTTGGCGACGGCGACGTGCAGGTTTGGCCAACCGACCGGGCCGCGCAGCCCGGCGTGTGCGTGGCGCTGTCGAGCCCGTCGGGCCGGGCATTGTTTGAGGCACCGCTCCCCCGTATCGTCGCGTTCCTCACCCGGACGTACTCGTTGGTGCCGAACGGCGCCGAGAGCAGCTTCGTCGACGTCGACACCGAGCTGGCCCTGATCCTGAACGGCGACGGATAGGACGCAGGGTTAGGCGCGCGGAGCGAGCGCGCCACCGATCACGGTCGCGGACACTGCCGCGGCGCCAAGGTGCGCGACCACGTCGGCCTCATGATCGCTCGTCAACACGATGGCATCTCCGCGCGCGCCAACGCTTAAGTGTCCAATGTCGTTGCGGCGCAATGCTTTTGCACCGCCAAGCGTCGCTGCCCGAAGCGCCTCGTCGATGCTGAGCCCCATCCCCAGACACGCGAGCTGCACGGCGTAAGGCATCGACTCGCACCACGCCGTGCCTGGGTTGCAGTCAGTCGCCACTGCCAGCGTGACGCCGGCATCACGCAGGATCGCGGCATGTGACCAGCGGTTGTTGCGGGTGTAGAGCGATGCGACCGGCACGAGTACTCCGACCACGCCGGCCGCCGCGAGCGCCGCGGCATCGAGCTCGGTGACGTAGTCGAGGTGATCGGCACTGGCGCACCCGAGCTCCGCGGCGAGCAACGCAGCGCCGGTGTGAGTCAGCTGCTCGGCATGGATCCGGGTGCCGAGACCGTGACTGCTGGCCGCTGTCAAAATCCATCGAGCGTCGTCGAGGGTAAAGGCGCCCGCGTCGCAGAACACGTCACACCACTGGGCGCCATGTGCGACCGCCTCGGGCAGTTGCATCACGACCTCGGCGACGTAATCGCCATGATCTCGACCGGCAGGCACGACGTGGGCCCCGAGGTAGGTAGTCGACACCCCGATGCCGACACCGCCGGCCGCTTCACGGGCGACGTCGAGCAGCCTCGTTTCGTCGGACGGCGTGAGCCCGTAGCCGCTCTTGATCTCGACCGTCGTCGTGCCCCGTGACTGCATCTCGGACAGCCGGTCCGCGGCAAGCCCAAGCAGCTCGTCGTAGGACGCGTCCCGGGTCGCGGCGACTGTCGAGGAGATGCCAGCCGCGGTGTAATCGCCGCCCGCGAGGCGGCCGGCGACATCCTCGCGCCGGCTCCCAGCCCAGACGGAGTGGGTATGGCAGTCGACGAAGCCAGGCAGGACTGCCGCGCCGGCAGCATCGAGCTCGGGGCAATCGCTAAGCCCTGCCGGGAGGCCCCGATCCGGTCCGACCCACTCGACCCGGCCGTGGCCGATGACAACCGCAGCGTCGGTCATTCGCGGCGACGTCCACGTCGTGAGCCGACCGATCCGCCGGATCACGAGGTCAGCGTCAGCCACGTCGCGGACCCTATGCCCTGCGTGCGTCAGCGCAACGGGCCGGTGACGGCCTCCGCGGCACCGAGCAATGACCTGTCTTGCACGCCGCGCACGGCCACCTCGATCTCCGGCGCAAGGTGACGATCCGGGCCCGGCCCGGCGACCGAGGTCCGCAGCAGGCGGACCACCGCAGCCGTCGCCGGTGCCGCCTCGAGCGGGGCACGGAAGTCGAGTGCACGCGCTGCAGTCAGGATCTCGATCGCGAGCACGCGACTCACGAGGTCGAGTGAACGCCGCAGCTTGCGCGCTGCCGACCACCCCATCGACACGTGGTCCTCCTGCATGGCCGAGGACGGGATCGAGTCGACACTGGCCGGCACTGCAAGCCGCTTGCACTCACTCACCAAACCGGCCTGGGTGTACTGCGCGATCATGTGGCCCGAGTCGACGCCAGGCTCGCCGGCGAGGAATGGCGGCAGGCCATGCGACCTGGTGCGATCCAGCATCCGATCGGTGCGGCGCTCGGCGATCGACGCGAGGTCGGCGGCAGCGATCGCCAAGAAGTCGAGGACGTACCCGACCGGTGCGCCGTGGAAGTTGCCGTTGGACTCAACTCGCCCGTCCGCGAGCACCACCGGGTTGTCGATCGCGGCCGCAAGCTCAGCCGCAGCGACGCGCCGGGCGTGGTCCACCGTGTCGCGGCAGGCGCCAGTGACTTGCGGCGCGCAACGCAGCGAATAAGCGTCCTGCACTCGGGTGTCGTCGGGGCCGGCATGCGAGGCGACGATCGGCGAGCCGGCAAGGACCGCACGCATGTTGGCTGCGGACGCCGCCTGACCGGGTTGCGGCCGCAGCGCCTGGAGATCGTCAGCGAAGACACGATCCGTGCCGAGCAGCGCCTCGACGCTCATCGCCGCCGAAAGGTCAGCGGTGACAATCAGCCGCTCGAAATCATGGACCGCCAGCACGAGCATCCCCAGCATGCCGTCGGTGCCGTTCAGCAGCGCAAGGCCCTCCTTCTCTGCGAGCACGACCGGCGTGATTCCCGCAGCCCGCAGCGCGTCGGCCGAGTCGATCAGAGCGCCGTCGCGGTCGTGGACCTGGCCCTCTCCCATCAAGGCCAGCGCGCAAGCGGCGAGCGGGGCGAGATCGCCGCTGCAGCCCAGCGAGCCGAACTCCGGCACCAAAGGCGTGATGCCGGCGTTGAGCATCGCCGCCATCGTCTCGGCGATCATCGGTCGGGCGCCGGTGTGACCGGTGGCGAGCGTATGCAGCCGGAGAAGCTGCATCGCGCGCACGACCTCACGCTCGACTGCGGGGCCACTTCCAGCGGCATGTGACCGAACGAGCGATCGCTGCAGATCGGCCCGTCGATCCAGCGGGATATGCGTCGTCGCGAGCGCGCCAAACCCGGTGGAAATGCCGTACGACGGCTGCTCTGAGGCTGCGAGAGACTCGACGTGGGCCCGCGAGGCTGCCATTGCGGCGAGCGCGTCCTCGGACAGCACGACTTCGGCGTCCTCGCGGGCCACCGCAAGAACATCGGCGGGGGCAAGGGGAACGGGCGACACAACGACACTCACGGATCCACCTCAACACTGCGCTGGGCCCAGACATCAATCGCGCGTTGCGTCAGCGGGCCAGGCGCCGCGGGCAGGGCTCGGCCGTTCACCCACCGGATCGCCTGCACATTGCGCGTGCTCGACACCAGAAACGCCTCGTCGGAGTCGCCGAGAGCGTGGATCGGCAACGGTCGCTCGATGACGTCGCCGAGCCACTCGAGGACGAGCTCGCGGGTGATCCCGGCGAGGCACCCGCTGTCGAGCGGCGGGGTGATGAGCTGCCCGCCGATGCCGACGAAGACGTTGCTGCCGGTGCCTTCGCACAGCTCACCGACCGAGTTGGCGAAGATCGCCTCACTGGCGTTGTGCTCGTGGGCGTACCGCAATGCCACGACGTTGTCGGCGTATGACGTCGTCTTCAGACCCGCGGTCGCGGACCGCTCGTTGCGAGTCCACGGCACGATCGCGACGTCGGCCAGTCCTGGCCACTCGTTCAGCGCCGAGGTCGAGACCATCACGGTCGGCACGGCGCCACCTCGATCGGTGGCAAACGGCGACGGGCCACCGGTGACGGTGATCCGCAGCCGGGCGCGGGGGTTGGAGTCGGCGGACAGCACCTGCTGGACAGCGTCGCGGACGCGCTCGATGTCCAGCTCCATGCCGAGGCCTGCGGCCGAGGTTGCGAGCCGGCGCAGATGGCGGCGGAGTGCGAACGGCTGGCCGTCGATCACCTTCATCGCCTCGAAAACGCCATCGCCGACGGTGATGCCGTGATCGTCGGCGCGCAGGACCGGCTTATCGGGGTCGATCAGCGACCCGTTGACCCACAGCGTCACTGATCCCCCCGCAATGCCAGGCCGGCCGCGATCTCGAGCAGGCACATCGCGGCAAGCGCGACTGTGCGCTCGTCGGGCGCATCCCGCGTGGCGTCGACCTCGGCAATGTCGACGGCCCGGACCCGTGGCTCGTGGCCAGCAAGGTACGCGGCGTGCAACAGCTCGGTCGCGCTCAGCCCACCAGGCATGCTCCCCGGGCATGCTGGCGCGACCGCACGGTCGCAGACATCGAGGTCGAGGTCGACGTAGATCTCGCCGCCGGCGGCACCAGCGATGTCGAACGCCTCCCGAAGGCAGTTCTCAACGCCGCGAGACGCCACCTCCGCGCGGCCAATCACGGTGACGCCACGCGCGTGTGCCTCCACGGCGTAAGAGCGGCTGTTGGCCCAGTCGGCGATCCCGACCTGCACGATCTGCTCCCCCGGCAGGCCCGCCTCGATCAGGTCGCGCACCGGTGTGCCGTTGCTCCGGCCGTCGCGCAGGTCGTGGTGAGCGTCGAGGGTGACCAGCCCGCACTGCGGCAGCGTCGTCGCCGAATGCGCCTGCCATGACCGGATAGCTGAGCGAGTTGTCGCCGCCGAGCGCGATGAGCAGGCGCGATTTCGCGACCGCGGTCTCTGCGGCCATACGCACCCGCCACTCCCCTTCGACCGGAATGTCCGGGTCCTGCGACGTCACCGCGGTCCCATGGCGCAATGAGCTCCGCGATGTCGATCCGGCGCGAGGCGCACCAGGTCGAGAGCCGCCCGAGCGCCCGCCGGACCGCGTTCGGCGTCGCATGGGCGCCGGTCTGCGACAACGAGGTCGCGAACGCCGGTACACCGAGAACCGCGAGGTCAGACTCCCGATCGCCAGGCCCCGCAGCAAGCCAATCGGAGGCCTTTGGCCAACGTCGATCCGGCAGCGGCAGCACCACGTGGCGATGCTGTCATGCTTGGTGCCCGTGTAGCATCGGCGGCGCACCGAGGAGGCGAAACGACGCCTCGGGCGCGCGGACGTAGCGCAGCTGGTAGCGCATCACCTTGCCAAGGTGAGGGTCGCGGGTTCGAATCCCGTCGTCCGCTCGGTGGCGCCTTCGTGGGCGCCTCTCGCAATACCAAGGCGGGTTGGCCGAGTGGCTTAGGCAAGGGCCTGCAAAGCCCTGTACGCGGGTTCGATTCCCGCTCCCGCCTCGCAACAAAGCACGGGCGGTTGGCGCAGTCTGGTAGCGCGCTTCCCTGACACGGAAGAGGTCACAGGTTCAAGTCCTGTACCGCCCACGAACAAAAGCGCAGGTCAGGGCCATGATCAACGATCGTGACTGCCGCCGATGGTGACCTTAAATAGGCTGCATCGCGTGACTGGCGGCGAGATCTGGGGTGTGCTTGTCCGGTTCATGCTTGACACTTCCGTTCCGGTTCCTGGGCGACAGGTTGTGGACGCGGTTCCGGTAGGTGGGCGACAGTCGTTCCGGTAGGTGGGCGACACTCACGCTCAGTTCGGCTTCTGGCTGCGCCTGTTTCGCTTCGTCTGCGACCACGTTGGTCGTGGCGGAGGGAGCCGGCTGTGCTGGTGGAGCTGGGTGTGGTGGAGCAGCGGTATCGGGCGGTGCTGGAGGTGCTGGACGGCGCGTCGGTGACCGATGTCGCGCGTCCGGTATGGGGTGGTCCGTCAGACGGTCCATGAGTGGCTGCGCCGGTATGCCGACGACGGTGGGCTGGGTGGTCTGGCGGACCGGTCGTCGCGGCCGGTGTCGTGTCCGCATCAGATGCCGCCGGTGCTCGAGGCGCGGTGGTGGCGATGCGCCGGGCGCATCCGGCGTGGGGGCCGGACCGGATCCGTGGCAGCTGGAGCGCGACGGGGTCGCGCCGTTGCCGGGCCGGTCGTCGGTCTATCGGGCGTTGGTGCGCCATGGTCTGGTCGAGGCGAAGAAACGCAAGCGGCGGCGGGAGGACTACCGGCGCTGGGAGCGGACCCGGTCGATGGAGTTGTGGCAGATGGACGTGATGGGCCGGGCGTTCCTGGCCGATGGCGGGAGATGAAGGTGGTGACCGGGATCGATGACCATTCCCGGTTCGTGGTCTGCGCGAAGGTCGTGCGCGCGGGCCACCGCCCGGCCGGTCTGCGACGCGCTGGCCGAGGCGCTGGCGCCGGCATGGGGTGCCGGAGCAGATCCTGACTGACAACGGCAAGGTGTTCACCGCGCGGTTCGGTCGGGTCCGGGGCCGGTGCTGTTCGACCGGATCTGCACCGACAACGGGATCCGGCATCTGCTGACCGCGCCGTACTCGCCGACCACGACCGGGAAGGTCGAGCGGTTCCACAAGACGATGCGGGCGGAGTTCCTCACCGACCACGACCGCAGCACGCGACGCGTGAGGAGCTGCAGGCCGCGCTGGATGCGTGGGTCGTCGAGTACAACACCGAGCGGCCGCACCAGTCCTGCGGCGGCCGGCCGCCGGTCGAGCGGTTCGCGCTGCCGCGCCGACCGATCGCTGGCCGCCGGTGACGAGCCACCGCCGGCGACCGGTCGCCGACGCAGGCCGTGTCGGCGGCCGCGGCCGGCGGGGGTGTCGCGGTGGGTCGATCAGCCGCGGCCGGATCTCTCTGGCCGGGTTCGCCTATCGGTCGGGGCGACGTTCGCCGGTGAGCCGGTCGAGGTCGTCGTGACCGGCGGGCTGGTCGAGATCCTGCACGCCGGTGTCCTGGTCGCGACCCAGTGCAGCGGCGGCAAGGCCGATCAGCAAGGACCGGGTCCAGCGAGCCGCGGTGCCCCAGCAGCGGCGGGCGCGGGACGCCACCGCCGGGTTTGACCGTGACCCGGCTCGCGGACAGCAGCGGGCGGTCAGCTTCGCCGGCACCGCCTACCGTGCCGGGCGGGCGCTGGGCCCGGCAGGCCGATCGACGTCACGATCGTCGCCGGGTCCGTCCAGCTCTCCAAAGACGGCCACGTCATCCGGGTCCACCCGATCCGCCACGACCGCTCCCGCGAGCTCGGCGCGTTCGCCAACCCCAAAGGCCGCCCCCGCACGCCAGCAACCCGCCTAAACGATCATGTCGCCCACGTACCGGAAGGAACTGTCGCCCGGGTACCGGAAATTGACACGGCGAATCTGGGGTGATGCGTTTCGCACTGCGACGGCAGATGCGATGGGTGCCTATCGGGACACGTTGCTAGGGCCGGTCTTTCGCCCTTGGGCGCAGTTGCTCGTGGCCGTCTCCCGACTGATGCCAGGCGAGCGATTGGTTGATGTCGCGACGGGGCCAGGCACTGTCGCGCAGGCGGCCGCGCCCGTGCTCGGCCCCACCGGTCACGTCACAGCCTGCGATATCAGCCCGGCGATGCTCGCTATCGCGCGAAGCGTCCCGTCAGAACCCGGCAGCGCCCCCATCGACTACATCGAGTCGCCGGCCGCGCCACTTGCCGTAACCGCAAGCTCGCAGGACGTCGTGACCTGCCAGCAAGGGCTGCAGTTTGTCCCGGATCGCGGCGCCGCAGTCGCCGAGATGTCGCGAGCGCTTCGCCCCGGCGGACGGGTCGCGCTGGCGGTGTGGGCCTCGATCGAGGAATGCCGAGCATGGCCGCCCTAGAACGCGCGATCCGCGACGAACTCGGCGACGAGCCCGCAGACCGCTATCGATCTGGCCCCTGGGGACTGCCAGATGGCACCGCGCTCGCTGGCTTGCTGGACTCCAACGGATTCGCTGACATTCGGGTTCAAAAACACGAGCTACATGCCACCTTCACCGGCGGCGCGCCTCAACTCCGCGACAGTCTCGCCGCGTCAGCGGTCGCCGACGACGTCGCGAGATTGTCCGCCGATGACACCGATGCCTTGAACTCGCGGATCGAGCACTACCTGCAGCCGCTCACTGTCGGAGGCGAGGTAGAGGCGGTTTGGCACGCGAACATCGCTACGGCAACGAAAGCCAGTGGATAAGCCTGCGGCTGATGGCTCGACCCCGCCAGTCGATGGCAGTTCGGCAGCCCCGCCTGACCGGCGGTCTGAGCTCCGTCGTTCCGCGTGCCGGTCCTATGGGTGCGTTATTACTGTGCGAGCGCGACAAAATGCAGCGTCTTAGACACCGACTTCGCGGTCGCTCGCAATTCGACAGTGCCTGTCGCGTCTGGTCGCGGATCGTGCCCGCCACGAGACTGCCGGTCGTCGGGTCGATGCCGACGATGCCGGAAACGAGAAGGTGCGGGCCGGCCTTGACCCCTTGGCTGTAGAGCGGCGAACTCGGTGCGTCCGCAGTCGTGATGATCTGCCGTGGCATTAACTGCCCCCTCATTCGGAACCCATTGGTGCGCGACACCACAATCGCAGGTGGCGCCGCTGGCTCGCTATTCGCGGCCGCGCCACCACTTCGCTGGCGGATCTCGACGGGACGTCCTTGACCCGGAAGACATCAGAGGTTCACCTCACTGGTTCGACCGCAGGTTCCCGGCTTTGCGACCGCGGTCATGCGTCGGCTGGCGTGATCTCAGTCCACAGCTGGTTAAAGGTGATGCTTCGTAGCAGGCGGTGCCATCTCGCGGAGCCTTACCCGCCGTCGGCACGCAGGTCGGCGGGCTGCCTCGCTGAGCAGCCAGCCCCTACCGCGACGCCGGATTCTCACGTACCTTGAGTGGGCCGCCGTCTGGCCCCTGCCCCGGTTGCTCACCTGAGCGTCCGAGAGGCAAGACGTGGCCGATGTCGGCGAAGCGCGAGAACCACTAGTCAGCCAGGCTGACATGGCGGTCGCGGCGAGGCGGCTCAACGAGGAAGTGGCCGCTCGCAACCGATCGCATCTCAACGAGGTCGCTGAGGCGGTGTTTCTCACTCACGCCGGTCAGCCGGCGGATCAGGTGCTGGCTGTCCTGTTGGTCCAGTCGACAACGTCGCTGTACCGGCCGACACCCGAGACGATGATGCTGGTCGCTCGAGCAATCAGCCTGGGCCGACGGTTCGCGTTCGTCTAAGCCGGGCTGCAAGGATCGCGAGGATGCGTGTCCGGCGGATGGTCCCGGCGTTGTGCATCCAGCAGCAAGCGGTCCCGGGACCATCCATGTGCCGTGCTCGGTCACACCCAGGGAGTACGGCCCACCGCCGACGTTATCGACACCGCAATGCCGCTGCTTGACTCGGTCAGGTTATGAGATCTGACAGCGTGGCTGAGCGTCAATTAGTGATCTTGAGCGTACCGTTTGACGGGTGACAGCAAGCGGCTGGTCAGCCCCCGAGATGCACGCAGCCGCCGACGAACTTCGCCGGCGGGCAGACATCCGCAACCGCGACCGGCTCAACGACGTCTTCCTGCAGGTCTACGAGACGCATTGCGGAGCGCCACCGAACCGGATCCTCGCCGTGTTGTTGGAGCGGGCGAGGTCGATCTATTACGAACCCAGCGAAGCCACGCTGCGACCCGCAGCCGACGCGATCAGCGCCGGCCGTCTTTACACCTTCGAATAGGCGGGTAGGAGATAGGTCAGACCGTGCGCCCATGATGCGGGGATGGGCCACACCCGAGGGATCCGCGTCGACGCTCGCGAGCAGGCCAAGGAATCGGCGGCGACGCTACGGCCGTTGGACGCGGTGGACCGGGCGATCCTGGATTGGGAGTACGGCCTGCCGAGAACCGGGCCGCATCTCGCCGCCGTGGGGATCAAGCTTCGACGAGTACAAACGCCGGGTCTATGCCTTGCTGGCGAATCCCGTCGCCGAAAGCTGGGCACCCGAGTCGATGTGGCGGCTACGCGCGAGGTACCAGCGTCCCAATGTCGGTGGGCACAGTGGCGCGAGCTGAGCTCCCAGCGCTAAGCGGTGGGCGAGCCGTACGGCTCGTCGAGCCAGCGCTCTAACCACGTCTCGATCGGCTCACCCGAGGAGATCGACAGCTCCTCGACGGCGCGCGCGGCGAGCAGCCCGAGTGCACCAGCGAACGACTCGCCGACCACGCCGTCGAACGTGCTCTCCGTGATCATCTGCCCAATTCGCACGACACACTGCCGATCCGGCACATGCCGGACGGGGCCACCCGGTGGCCCGTAGCTGTCGCCATCGAACCGATCCGTCATCGCCGCGACCAGCGCGACCGCGCTTGCGCTTGCGACGTTCCAATCATCTGGCATCGGCAGACGTCCCTCGTGATCCCCTAGCAGCGACCGCGACGTTGCGACCCGATGCTGAGCCAAGTGTCGCAGAGGCTGAACCGCTGAACAACAGTGACGATTGTTGCCCTAATGTGTCCGGTCCTTCTGCTACCTGTCGTCTATATATGGGCGTTTCGTGCCCGCGCAACAACTCGAAGGCGCTCCCTGGGTGCCTCCGCTACGTTGCGATCATGACCATCACCCCAGACACCAAGGACTGGACCTGGGTGCTCGAGCGCCGCTGTCCCGACTGCGGGTATGACGCCAGCGCGGTCGACGGGACGCAGGTTGCTACCCGGCTGCGCGACGTCGCGACTCGGTGGCAAGAAGTGATCGCTCGGCCGAACGCGGGCGCAAGGCCGGCGCCCGACGTGTGGTCACCGCTTGAGTACTCCTGCCACGTTGGCGACACCTGCGTGAGATTTCGCGGCCGGCTCGAGCAGATGCTCAACGAGGAAGACCCGCTGTTTGAGAACTGGGACCAGGACGCCACCGCGATCGAGCGCCGCTACGACCAGCTGCCGCGCGAGCAAGTCGCGGACGAGTTCGGGACCGCCGCATCGGCAATGGCCGCACGGCTGGAGGCAGTCAGCGGGTCACAGTGGCAGCGTCCAGGACGACGCAGCGACGGGTCGTCGTTCACGGTCGAGTCGTTGTCGCAGTATTTCCTGCACGATCTCGTCCACCACCTGTGGGACGTGCGCGCACCCGACAAGGCCTGACGCCGGGCGTCCGGTGGCCAACGGCTGCGCCTGGCCATCACAGCGGGTGGCTGCCGCCGCCGAAATGGCGATATCGGGTCGCCTTCGCGACCCGCGCTGCCACCGCCCGACGCGCCTCTCGGGTGCCCCACATGTACGCGGTGTAGGCGACAACGCCGAAAACCGCCACGCATCCGATCGTGAACACCTTGTTGCTAATGTCGCCACTGACCTCGAGCCCCACAAGGACGAGCCACCCCACGACCAGCGAGCCGGCCGACACGAGCACCGCGCGCGGTCCGAACTGCGGGACGTCATCGTCCTCGGGCTCGGGTTCGCGCGCGTACGGGTCGGGGTAGTTCGATGGCACCTGCCGATCATCCCTGATCCAGCCAAATTCTCACGTTGATCTTGACGTAGGTGTCCTTCGCCGGGCCGTGCAAGCGGACCTCCGTCAAGATCACCGATGAATGCCGTCCAAGCGGATCGTCCACTCATCGATCGTGTCGAGCTGCAAGTGCGTGTCGGCCCACGGATCGCGTGCCAGGGTCGAACGGATCGCCGCAGGCGAGTCTGCCTCGACGGCGAGCACGACTCGATCTTCATCAGAGAGCGGACCGCCCAGCACCACGAAGCCGGACTCGACCAGGCCGTCCATGAAATCGGCATGCGCGGACCAACCGGACTGTTCCTCCAACGGCCGGCCCGCCAACCACTGCGGGCCGGATCGCCGAAGCAGCACAAGAAACATCGCCATGACCGCAGTCTGGCCGCCACCACCGACAGGAACGGCGGCAGCTTGGTATGTCCGCCGGGGACGGCATGATGGGGCAAATGCAGATGGTGGGCTCGTACCAGATCGACGACGACGTCGAGCGAGTCGACATCGACGCGCTCTGGGCATTTCTGAGCACTGAGGCGTACTGGGCACGTTGGCGGACGCGGTCGGACGTCGCCGCCCAGGTCGCGCAAGCCTGGCGGGTCGTCGGCTGCTACGACAGCACCGGAGCCATGGTCGGTTTCGCGCGCGCCTTCTCCGATGGCACCAGCACTGCCTACCTCGCCGACGTGTACGTCCTCGCGGAGCATCGCGGTAACGGGCTCGCGCACGCGCTGGTCTGGGAGATGGTCGAGAACGGCCCCGGCCACGCCTTCCGCTGGATGCTGCACACCAGCGACGCGCACGGGCTTTACCGGAAGTTCGGGTTTCACGAGCCCGACGAGCGATATATGGAACGAGGCTCCAGCCGGAGCGCAACATGAATATCTCAGCAGCGACCGACGCGGACTGGCCATCGATCTATCCGATCTTCGCCCGGATAGTCGAGGCGGGTGAGACCTACGCCTACCCCGCCGGCTTGACGTCCGAGCAGGCCTACGCGCTCTGGATGGAGCCGCCGCCAGGCCAGACGGTCGTGGCCCGCGACGGCGACATCATGCTCGGCACCGCAAAGATGGGGCCCAACCGGCCAGGTCGGGGTGCGCACGTCGCCACGGCAAGCTTCATGGTGGATCCGGCCCAGCAGGGCCGCGGAGTCGGTCGCGCCCTTGGCGGCTACGCCCTTGAGTGGGCGCGCAGCGCCGGATTTCACGGCATGCAGTTCAACGCCGTCGTCGAGACCAACCACGCGGCGGTCAAGTTATGGCAGGACCTCGGCTTCACGATCATCGGCACGGTCCCCGAGGCGTTTGACCATCCTCAGCACGGCATGATCGGGCTGCATGTTATGTACCGAAAGCTGTAAGGGAGCGCGACCGGTCAGCCGGACTCGATCTCGCGCGGCGCTGCGGGCGGCGCGTACTCCGTCACCATGTCCATGATGTGCGTGAAGTAGCCGCCGACGCATCCGGCGACCAACAGGCCGACGCCGACCCAGAACTCTGGGCTCAGCCACCACACGATCAACGAGATCCCGGCGAGCAGCGTGCCGATCATGATGACCGCGGTGACGATCCACACCCCAGTGGTGGCGCCGTGCCCACCGCCTGACTCGCCGGCCATCGATCCTCCACTGTGTCGTCGGAATGGCATCCGGAATGCCGCCTCGGAACTACTCGTGGCAAGCCTATGGCGCGCCCGCGTCGTCGATGCGCAGGGCCTCAATTTCCGGGCGCGGCCAGGTACGTTCGATCTCCGCGTTGAGCTCCGCGCCAAACAGGATCGCAATCCCGGTCAGATAGAGAAACAGCAAGACGGCCACCGGAGCGGACAGTGGCCCGTAGGTCGCAGTACGGCGGAACGCGAACTCCAGCCAGGCCCTGAGCAGCACCGACCCGACCAGCCAGATCACCACCGCAACCACTGCGCCCGGCAACGCACGGCGCCACGGGGTTCGTACCGGCACGGCGCGGTGATAGAGCGTCGCGAGCAACGTGAGCGACACCAGGACCGCCACGGGCCAGAAGCCGATGTCGGTGACCGTTCGCACGACGTGATGCAACCGGTCCGGGAAGATGTTGACGATCTCGGACGGGCCGAGGATCAGCAACGGCAGCAACACAATCGCGGCGAGGACGAACGCGACGTAGAGCCGCAACGCCAGAAGCCGGCTTCGCACCGCGCTCCGGCGGTTGCGGAAGCCGTACGCGATCGTGATCGTGTTGACGTACGTCGCCATCGCCGACGAGCCGGTCCACAGCGACACGACGAAGCTGATCGACACGACGTCGGCGCGGCCGCCGAACAGAATCCGGTGCAGCGCAGGCGCGATGGTGGAGTGGACCGCGCTGGGCACGATGACGTGCGCGGTGGCGTTGTCGATCGAGCGTTGCAAGTGGTTGAGGTTGTCGGCTCCGAGCGCGCCGCTGAAGAAGCCGATCGTGCCAAGGATCGCGAGGATCGCGGACGGCAGGGACAGGAGCTGCCAGAAGCCGGCCTCGGCAGCAAGCCCCAGAATGCGGTCCTGCCAGGAACGGCGAATCGCCGACCACACGAGCCTGGGGACCGACGTCACCCGGCAACCGTAGAGGTCGCGGTGCGCTTCACTTAGGGAATGGCCGCGACACCCGACGTGAGCAACCAGGCGCCCCCGTTGACCGGGTACGACGTCTTCGGCACGGACACCGCGCTGGTCGAAGGCGTGCAGCGCCACGAAGCTGGATGGGCGCTCGACCAGCTGTCGTCGCTTGGCCGACTTGCCGGCAGCGCCGAAGCCCAGGAGTGGGCACGTCTTGCCAACGTGAACCCGCCCCGCTTGGTCACCCACGACCGGTACGGCAACCGGATCGACGAGGTGGAGTTCCACCCGGCATGGCACTCGCTGCTCACGGTCGCCGTCAGCGAAGGGCTGCACGCGTCGCCGTGGATCGACCCGAAGCCGGGCGCGCACGTCGCCCGAGCTGCCGGCTTCGCGGTGTGGGGCCAGACCGAGGGTGGCCACGGCTGCCCGATCTCGATGACGCACGCCGCCGTACCTGCCTTGCGCGTCGACGACGACCTGGCCGCGGAGTGGGTGCCGCGGCTCACGTCGCTGACCTATGACCCCGGTCTGCGGACGCCTGCCGACAAGGCCGGCTGCCTCGCGGGCATGGGGATGACGGAGAAGCAAGGAGGCTCCGACGTCCGCACCAACACCACACGGGCGGTGCCGAGCGCAGACGGCACCTACCGCCTCACCGGCCACAAGTGGTTCACGTCCGCGCCGATGTGCGACATGTTCCTGGTGCTCGCCCAGGCGCCGGGCGGGCTGACCTGCTTCGTCCTCCCGCGGGTGCTTCCGGACGGCGAGCGCAACACGTTCAAGATCCAGCGGCTGAAAGACAAGCTGGGCAACCGCTCAAACGCCTCCAGCGAGCCTGAGTTCGACGACACGATCGCGTGGCGGCTCGGAGACGAGGGTCGCGGCGTCCCGACCATCATCGAGATGGTCGCGATGACCCGCTTGGACTGCGTCATGGGGTCGGCCACGATCATGCGGGCGTCCGTCGCGCAGGCCACGCACCATGCCAGGCACCGGCAGGCCTTCGGCCGCTACCTCATTGATCAGCCGTTGATGCTCGCAGTGCTGGCCGATCTCGCGGTCGAGTCGGAGGCCGCGACGGCGCTGATGGTCCGGCTCGCCGCCGCGGTCGACAACGACGAGTCCGCGTTCAAGCGGCTCAGCCTCGCCGTCGGCAAATACTGGGTCTGCAAGCGAGGGCCGGCCGTCGCGGTCGAGGCGCTGGAGTGCCTCGGCGGCAACGGCTACGTCGAGGACTTCCCGATGGCGCGGGTCTACCGCGAGGCACCGCTCAACTCGATCTGGGAGGGCTCTGGCAACGTCAACGCGCTCGACGTTCTCCGTGCGCTTGCTCGCGAGCCAGGCGCATGGGAGGCGTTCCGCGACGAGCTCGTGCTTGCCCGTGGAGCCGACACCCGGCTCGACCAAGCGGTCGCCGCGTTGGACAACGCGCTCGCCGATCCGGCCGACCTCGAGGTACGGGCGCGGCGGCTCGTGGAGCAGCTGGCTTTGACGCTGCAGGGCTCGTTGCTGGTGCGCTTCGCTCCGCCAGCCGTCGCGGACGCGTTCTGCGCATCACGCCTCGGCGGTGACTGGGGCCACACCTTCGGCACGCTGCCACCGGGCGCGGACGCACACGCAATCGTCGAGCGGGCCACCCCGAAGGTCGCCTGACACGCCGAGCCGGCTAGGACCGAAACCCGCTAATCGTGAGCTGAGTTACCGCGGTTTGGGTATCCACCCCCTGCGGGCTCACGGTGATCACCGAGCCTGGATCCGGGTACAGCGTCACGGCGAGCGTGTCGCCGAAGATCGCGTCGCCGTCGGTGTCACCTGCTGACATCTTGGGCGTCGGGAAGTCGATGGTCTCGACCTTGCCGGCCTCGGTGTAGGTGATCTCGGCTCCGGTGAGCGTGATGCTGTTGGCGACCGTCGTCTTGACGCTGATCGTCTGGATGACGACCTGAGTGCCGTTCGGCACGGTGACCGATGCCGAGTTGACCGCCTGGGCTGGCGTGAACCCTGTCTTCGCGAACGGCTTGGTCGGGCTGGCGGGCGCCGCCGTCACGGTCCCCTTGACGGTCGCAGTCCCGGCGATCACCTGTGCGCCCGTAGCGGTGACGTGCGCCAGGTGGGACGGATGCTTCCCGTCGGCAATCGAGATCGTTGAGCGGGTAGCGGCGAACACACCTACCGGTGCCAACACCACGGCGGCGCAGACCGCGAACACCATGGCGGTGATCTGGCGACCACTCAATCGATGCTGATTGTTCACGTGTCTCCTTCGAGTTGGCGGGCCTCGCTGTGCCAGCCCGCGTCGTACACAGGTCGCCTGCTGCCCGGCGCTATCCACAACCTGGCCGGGCGGCGCAATTTACCGCGTTCCGGCAGCGACCGTTGGACCGTCATCGATTCCCGAACCGGAGGTTCTTCTCGTGCACCGACGTCGTTTCCTGCTGGCGTTCACGATCGCAGCGGCTGCGCTGTTGTCCGACGCCGTCGCCAGCGCATCACCTGTCGCTTCCGCCACCGTTTCGTCGACGACCGTGAGGGACTCGTCAGTGTGCAAGCACGCTCACCACGCCCGGGCGCGGTGCTACGCCATTCGTGTCGATCGGCTGCACAAAGGGCGGGTTCGACACCAAAGCGCTCCGGTCGGGTACGGGCCAAGCGACTTGCAGTCGGCGTACTCCCTGCCCGGCGCGACGGCTGGGGGGCATCAAAGCATCGCGGTGGTCGACAGCTACGACGATCCGAGCGCCGAGCGCGACCTCGCGGTCTACCGCAAACAATTTGGCCTGCCTCCATGCACGAGCACGAACGGCTGCTTCCGCAAGGTCGACCAGGCCGGTGGCCACAGCTATCCCGCCGCAGACGGTGGCTGGGGGCAGGAGATCTCGCTCGACCTCGACATGGTGTCGGCGACCTGCCCGCACTGCCGGGTGATCCTCGTCGAGGCGACGACCAGCTCGATGGCTAATCTCGGCGCGAGCGTCAACACCGCGGTGCGGCTCGGGGCGAACGCGGTCAGCAACAGCTACGGCGGCCCCGACGCGTCAGACCGGACGTACGGGCGCTACTACCACCACGCAGGCGTCGCGATCACGGCATCTGCCGGTGACTCCGGCTACGGAACCTCGTACCCGGCAAGCTCAAAATGGGTGACCGCGGTCGGCGGCACGACACTGAAGCGGTCATCCTCGGCTCGCGGCTTCACCGAGTCGGCTTGGGGCGATGGCGGCAGCGGCTGCTCCTCGGACAACAAGACGACCTGGCAGCCGGCGGCAACGACAGGCTGCCCTGGCCGCGCAGTCGCGGACGTCTCGGCAGTCGCCGATCCGGTGACCGGCGTCGCGGTCTATGACAGCTACGCGTTTCAGGGCACAAGTGGCTGGCTGACCTTCGGCGGCACCAGTGCCTCGGCCCCGATCATCGCCGGCGTGTACGCACTTGCCGGCAACTCCGCCGACATCACGAGCGGTGCCTACCTCTGGGCGCACCACGGCTGGCTGCGCGACGTGACCCAAGGCAGCAACGGCAGTTGTGCGACCAAACAGTGGTGCAACGCGCGTACCGGTTGGGACGGACCAACCGGCTGGGGCAGCCCGGACGGGATCGGCGCGTTCTGACTCAGTGCCGTGACCAACCGGCGGCGGCGAGTGCCTCACGGGCCTCGTCACCGCCCGGGCCATCGACCGAGCCAAGCTGCTCTAAGGCAAGCCGATGGGCGTGGTCGAGCGCGTCTGCCGCGGACACTTCGACATCGGGTGAGACGCCGGTGCCCTCCCAGTTGCCGCCGGTGAGCGGGCTGACGCCTTCGGCGACCGAGATCGTCGCCTCAAGGTGCGGGTGCACGCGGAAGCCCTCCCGAGCGTTCGCGCCGCCCCTCGTACGTTCGCCGACAAGCGTGGCGCGACCGCGCTGCTGCAGGTCGAAGCTGGCCTGCTCGCCGCCGGAGAACGTCGTCGCGCTGGTCAGCACGTAAACAGGTTTGGTGGCTCCGAACCGGCGGCCGGGCACGTGCGGCAGCGTCCAGGACTGCGTAATCCGCCCGCGTTCGCGCAGCCCGGTGAGCTCGACCGGCTCGTTGCCGAACAGATAACTGCACAGCCACGCGACCGTGGACGGGTCCCCGCCCAGACAACTCCGAAAGTCGAGGATCAGCACATCGGTGGCCGCCACAGGCTCATCGCAGCGGTGATCGCGTCGCCGCTGATCGTGGGCGGGAACATCACGGGCGCGACATCGAGGTAGCCGACGTTGCCGGCCAGCCGCTCGACGCGGGCCACACCACCACAGGTGCGATCAGCCCAACGCTGGAACGCCGCATGCTCCTCCGCGTCGTCGCCGGGCTCCCGCTCAGGCAGCGTCTCGGCGTGGTAGTTCAGCCGGAGATGCTTGTCGCCGTTGACCGACTGCAGATCGGCCGTCACTGCTTCAGCGAGTGAGGCCTCATCGCCCGGATATGACCCGGCCGCCAACGCGGCACCGAGCGTCGCCGCGACACTGGCGGCCACCTCAGGATCGAAGTAGTGCCGGTCGAGCAGTGTCATGACCTCGCGAACAACCTCCGCTACCTCTTGCGTATCCACGTGGCCAGCCAAGCACCGGTTTGCGAAAGCGTCAATATTATTCGACACTTGATCGATGCGGGCAGATGCGATGGATGTCTCGAGTCCAGGACAGTTCAAGGCGCTTGGCCACGCGACCCGGCAGCGGCTGCTCTTCGAGCTGGATCAGCCCGCGACGATCAGCCAGCTCGCGACCAGGATCGCCACCCACAAGGGCAACATCGCGCACCATCTCAAGGTGCTCCGTGACGCCGGCCTCGTCACCATGATCGGCACCCGGAAGGTGCGAGGCGGCACCGAGCAGTACTACCAACGCGCCGCGCAGATGATGCGGGTCGTTGGTGACGATGCGCAGGCCAGCCTTACCGTCACCTTTCGCGCGGTCGCCGCCGAGGTCGCTGCCGCCGCGCCCGACCCGTTCCTCACGCTTCGCCACCTGCGGTTGACCGCAGAGCAGGTTGAGCAGATCACGGCGAGACTCAACGAGCTCGCCCATCACACCGATGAGGCTGACGCGGACCAACCGCGCTACGGCCTGCTCCTTGGTCTGTACGAGCAGATCGATCGCGATTAGGCGTCACGGCCGACGCCGTTGCTAGCTCGCGCGGTTGACCTCGGCGTAAAGCAGCGAGTCACGCCACTCCCCCCGCATGAGCTGGTGACCGCGTAGTCGTCCTTCGTACGTCAGACCGGTCTTCTCCAGCACGCGTCGCGATCTGATGTTGTCGGGGTGACAGGTTGCCTGGAGTCGATGAATGCCGAGCACGTCGAATGCGAGTGAGCGCAACAACCCGGCTGCCTCGGTCGCCAGGCCCTTACCCCACCACGGTCGCGCGAGCACGTAGCCGAACTCCGCCCGGCGATGCGGCACGCTCTCGATTTCGACGTTGCAACCGCCAATGAGCTCGCCCGATTCGCGTAGCTCGATTGCGTAGCGATAGACGTTGCCCGGATCGACTTGAGCCGCGATCGCGGCGTCGAGGAACGTGTGGCTGGCAGCCTCGTCATTCGGGCCCCAGGCGCTGTATCTCGTCACTTCCGGGTCGCAGGCGTAGGCGTGGATCGCCGCAAAGTCAGCTGGCACGTACGGTCGCAGCTCGATGCGTGCTGCGCGTAACACGCGTGGCACCGGTGGTGTCTCAGTCACGACGGCGCTCGCTCCAGCGTCTGCGTTCGCACACCTCCGACATTCTGCCGGTGGCGACCGAAGTAGCACATGACTCAGCCCGATCCCGTCAAACCTGAGCGTAGGTCCTCGTACGATCGCGCTTAGCCGCGCGAGTTATGTGCTGAAACGGTCGGCTACTGGCCGACGCGGCCGTCGATCCGCTCTCGCAACAGGTCGGCGTGGCCACAGTGTCGGGCGTACTCCTCGATCATGTGGACGAGCAGCTCGCGCAGCTGAAGCGTCTGTCCGTCTGCCATATGTCCGACGAAGTCCAAGTCATTCGCCTCGGTGAACTGCTCGGCGAAGGCGACCTCCTCACGCCACGCTTGCCAGGCCTGGGCGACCAGGTGCGGCTCGCCCACCGCGCCGTCCCAATCACCATCGCGGTCAGAGCCCGTGCTGTACAACTTCGGTGCGTCCTGGCCGGCCATCACGCGGCGAAACCAGGAGCGCTCGACCTCGGCCATGTGCCGGATCAAGCCCAACAGCGACATCGTGGACGGGGGCACCGACCGACGGGCCAGCTGTTCCGCACCGAGATCCGCACACTTCATCTCGAGCGTCAAGCGGTAGGCGCGCAGGTATTCATTCAGTGTCGATCGTTCGTCGGTGAGGTCGAGCCCCGAGTTGCGGTTGTCCTCCGCCGGGTCCACCCAGATGTCGGCTCGTACGGTCGACGCCGTCCACCGCGTTGGCACTACGTCGTCGTTCGGATCAGAAGAATCAGAAGGTTGGGTCACCGACCGATCATCAACTAGTTCGCTCGCGACACGCCAGCAATATTCCTACGTGTTCGTGAGTCACGACGGCGGCACGGCTGCGATCAGGTTGCGACCGGCGACACCGAAGATGCGAGTCCAGGCAAGAGGGGGATCTCGCATGATCAGGTTCGGCGCAGCGGGGTTGACTGCGGTCGCGATCGTGACTGCCGTATCAGGCGCTGCCACCGTGACCGCGGCCACGCACCGACCGGTGACCGTGGTCCGCACTGACACCGTGTCCGGCGGCTCATTCCTCGCCGTGGCGGTCGATCCGATCCGGCACCGGGCCTACCTCAGCAGTGGCAGTCAAGCCACCGGCAAGACCGAGATCGTCAACACCCGGACAGGCAAGGCGACGGACGTCCTCGTGCCAAGCGGTGATGACAGCATCGCCATCAACGAGGCCAGCGGCCTTGTTTATGTTCCCGACTCCCCGTCTGGCACGGTCACCGTGCTCCATGGCACATCGGTCGTCACTACGATCACGCTCCCGGCAGGTAGTGAGCCACGGGACGCGACGATCGACCCCGTGACCGGCCGGGTCTACATCGACGAGTTCAATGCGGCCGCCGTAGCGGTCATCAAGGGCACCGACCTCGTCACCGCGATCACCGTGGGGAAGTCACCAGCCGGTGGCGCGGTCGACCCTACGACGGGCGACGTCTACATACCGAACGCCGGCAGCGACACGGTCTCAGTGATCCACGGCACTTCGGTCATCAAGACAGTCAAAGCCGGAAGCGCGCCCGACTACGTCGCCGTTGACCCCACCCGCCACCTCGCGTACGTCGCGAACATCGACGGCGACACCGTGTCGATCCTGCGCGGGACCCGGCTGCAGCACACCACCACGGTTGGCGACGACCCCGCCGACATCGTGGTTGACCCTCGTACCCAACTGGCGTACGTCGAGAACCTCGGCAGCACCAGCGTCTCGATCCTGCACGGACAGCGACTCAAAGCCACGATCAAACTGAAGACCACGCCGAACCCGGAGGCGCTGGACACCGCGGACGGACTCGTCATCGTCCCGACGAACCTGCCGCACGTTCTGGTGCTCTCCGGCACGAAGAAGGTGCAGACCCTCAGCACTCCGAACGTGGACAGCTGGTTCGCCGGAACCGACAATCGCAACGGTCGTGCCGTGCTCAGCAGCTTTGGCGGCGTCATCACCGTGCTGCAGCTGCCGACGCCCGGCACGATCAGGATCACTCGCCCGACCCACCGGCACTACGTCGAGAGCGCGAAGGTCCACGTCGGCTTTCGCTGCACCCATGGCACCAACAACGCCGTGCAGTCATGTACGGGCAGCACCGCTGACCATCGACTGCTCCGGACGAACACCATCGGCGTGCACCACTTCACCGTCAGACTCGGCCAGAGGTACGGACCGAGCGTGAAGAAGACAATCACCTACCGGGTCGTGCGCTAGACCAGAGTGCGGCCGCCGAGTGGCGTGGTGCAGTTACCCCGCCGCGGCTACTTGCTGCCCCAGATCTCCTCTTGCATAGCCGTGTCGCCTGCCGACTGGAACTTCACGACTTTGCCGTCGCGGAAGGTCAGTACGTCGGCGCCATCCGACTCATGTCCGTCGGCCGTGACGCGGGTGAACACGACCACGTGGTCGCCTTCAGCGATGAAGTACTCGGGATGAGTCTGGAAGGACTTTGCGGCCAGCTTCAGGAAGAACTGGACCACTTCATCCTTGCCACGGTAGGTCCCGCTGATGGTGCTGTTGCCAGGCACGATCCATTCGATGTCATCGGCCATGTTCTTCGTCGCACCATCGAGGTCAGCGTTGGCGAAAGCCGCGTAAGCCTCCTGGGTAGACGCCTTGTTGTCGGATGCGGACATCGGGGTCTCCTCTCTGGATGGGAACGGCGTTAGATCATCACACCGAGGCCTGCCTGTCACCCCCTGTGCCGAGGCCAAGCCCGCACCGGTCCTGCCGGGTTTCGGCAATCTCCGTCCGTGATCCCTGCCAGTCGTGACCGGTGCCTTCGTGCCGCATCGCAGGCACCCTGGGCTGTGAGGAACGCGGACGGGGACGCAGAGAGGAGTGATCGCCATGGAGCACCTGCTGGGCACCGGCTGGCGGTGGCAGCTCACGTTGCCGGCACACTCTGCAGCTCGACGCGCTGCTCGCCACGGCGATGCCGGTGCCGCGATGTCGTGGTGGACTTGGGCCGCGCGATCCGTGCAGGCGCGCGTCAGCCGCGTCACTGCCGTCGTCCAGACCTCGCTCGACTACGTCGATCGCACCGTCAGCGCGGGGCCGACCTGGGCCCGACGCCGGATCGCCGCACTCGGTTTCACCCTGTTCTGGTTCGTGCTGCTCTCCCACTGGCTACACCTGATCCCCGCGATCACGCTGCGGGCACCGACGTCCGACATCAACGTCACGCTGGCACTCGCGCTCATCACGCTCGTCGTCATCAATGTCACCGCCGCGCAGGTCACCGGCGTCGGCAACTTCATCCGGCACCACGTCAAGCCGCTCTACCTGTTGCCAGTCCGGACTCGCCGAGATCGGCGATCAAGACGGTGACGTTGAGCTTGCGGCTATTCGGAGTCCTGTTCGCGAGCGCCATCTTCGTCGAGGTCGTCAACGACGTGCTGCCGCCGCCGGTAACGGTCGTACCACTCACCTCTGGACTGCATTCGACGTCGTCATGGCCGTCGTGCAGGCCTACATCTTCGCGATCCTGGCTATCACCTACTACAACCTCGCGGTCGACGCCGTCGTCGCACACGAGCGCGGATCCGCGAGGAGCCCGCGGCCGGGTCGCGGACTGCCCGACACCCGAGAACTCGCCCGATTGGAGCGGTGCGATGAGCACTGCAGGCAACTTCCTGCTTCCCGACACGACCCTCGTCATCGAGTGCCTGGTCTTCCTGATCGTCCTCGGGGCGTTGTCGCGGGCAGCCTTGCCGAGGTTGCGCGTCGCCGCCGACGAGCGCCAGGACGCCAACTCGACGAAGCGCAACGCACCATCGCTGCGGCAGCGGCCGCACTGGACACAGCTCGTCGACGACGCGCGCTTGATCACCTTGGCCGCACACCGGCAAGCCCGCGACATCCTCAACCGCGCGCAGGCGCAGCACGACGAGCTCGTCGCAGCCGGCCGTCGCGCCAGGCCGCGAAGAATACGAGTGGATGTCCGGACGCGTTCGACGAGAAGCCGCACGGCCGGACCCTTTCAAACGCCCGCCCAAGGAGCTGACCATGTCCGCACACCAATGCCCTCGCTGCCTGTTGATCTACACGTACCGCACCGAGCTCGAGTTTCACCTGCGCGAGGATCACGAACCAGCGACGCCTAGACCCGATCGCCACGAGGCCGACACCGACTCGACACGCACGCAGCCAACGCCAAATCATTCTGCGGCCGCCGTTTAAGGATGCTAGAGCCGCCCGCGACGGCGATGACGCCACGGTTGACGACCAACGGCCGTGGCGTCGGTCGTTTACGCGCAGCTGGCCGCGGGTAATTTCCGGTTGGAGCGATAGCTACCGAGGCAGGCGATGCGACATGTGGCTGCAGTACCTCATCGGCGCAGCCGTACTTATCGGGTTGGGTTACTGCGTGAGCGTCATGATCGGCTACCGCACGCGGATCCTCACCCGCAAGACCGATCGCACCGCCGAGAGCATGTACGACGACTACGCCGACTCGATCCGCCAACAGCGGAAGTACGCCGCGGAACACGGCGGCGAGTGGCGCGACGGCGAGGGCACTAGGCAGCCAGACAATGCCGGCCGACGCTCGCCGAGTTGAGTGACGAAAGCTCGTTAGCTAAGCGGTCTGAGACCTAGAGCGGACTCAACACGAGTTCGCCGTCCACGTTGGTCCCGGTCCCGCTGGGCGTGTAATTGCCGACCGCCACGCAGCCCCACGATGCGACACAGGACACCGCGCTGAGGCTCACTGCACCCGCGCCGACGCTCGGCAAGGGCACCTCAGACGGCGTCCATGTGCTGACGCCGCTCGCGGTGGTCTCGATCTCCATCAGGTCGTCGCCGTACGAGCCGGAGTCGTCGGTGCCGCGGTAGTAACCAACCGCGCCGCAGCTTCCTGCCGCCGGGCACGATACGGCGGTCAACATTGCTGATCCGCCGGTGGTGTTGGTGGGCACCGGTGCCGCCGACCCGATGTACGACGTACCGCTCCCACTGTCGATCAGGCCGTAGGTCGCGGTCGCCGCGGGGTTGTAGGCCTCCCCGACCAACACGCAGGATGCCGACGTTGCGCAGGAGGCAGCGTCGAGCCCGGCGCCGGTGAACGTCGTCGGCTGCGGCGCGGTGATGTCGTCCGACGAGCTCCAGTCGACGCCGACCTCGGTCTGGATGTACGCCGCGCTGGTGTCGTACTCGCCGGCGGCCGCGCAATCGCCCGACGCGCACGACACGACCTTGTCGTAGCCCTCATCCGCGGTGGGCGGCAGCTGCGTTGGCGTCCAACTGCCTGAGCTGAGCGTCTCGCCGACCCCCACGGTCATCAAGCCGGGTCCAGATCCGGTCGTGTATTCACCCACAGCGGTGCAGCTGGGGCCGGTCGTACAGGAGACCTGGTAGAGCTCGTCCACGATCTCGGTCTCATTGTCTTCCTCGGGGTCGGCATTGTCCGGCAGCGCCGCTTGAATGCCGGTCCAGGCGCCAGCAACAGGCTCCTCGATCAGCGCGTCCTTCTCGTCCGGCGGCTGGGAGTAGCCGACCGCAACACAGCCGTCGGATACGCACGAGACCGACACCAGGTTGCCGCCGATGCGGTCGTCCGGGAGCAGCGGGTCCGTCGGAACCGAGGCCGGGTTCCAGGTCCACGTGGTCCCCGACAAGGTCGCGACGTACGGCTCAAACCCGCTGTCGCTGTCCAAGTACTCCCCGACGGCGACACATGAAGTGGCGCTGCTACACGAAACCGAGCTCAGCTGGACCGAGGGCTCGGTGGCAGAAACGTCGGAAGGCACCGGGGCAGCTGACGCGGTCCAGGTCGTGCCGTCGAGAGTCTCGATCAGGCCCGGTTGATCGACGATGATCGTGCCGCCTGGCGGCGCGTAATAGTCGCCAACCGCGACGCAATGTCCGGCCGAGCCGCAGCTCACGGCGTTGAGAACGGCGTCCTCATTCGCCCCGGTGGTTGCATCGCCAGGCAGTGGTGCTCCACTCGCGGCGAGCGTCGAGATCGGCTGCGACGAAGTGTTTCCCGCAACCGTGGCCATGGGATGCGTCGACGCGGTCTTCGATCCACCCGCGCCGTGCGCGACCAAGGTGAACAGATAGCTGCGGGCGGTCGTGCCGGTGTCAGCCGGCAGTGCAACCGCGCGACTGAAAGCCGTGCTCGTGCACGCGACATTCGCCGGCAGTCCCGCGACTGCTGGCGTCGCGGAGAGCTTGCACGTCGTCGCATGCTTGACCGTCGCCGTCAGGTGCACGGTGCCGCCGCTCGACGACAGGTGGGCCGGACTGGCCGCGAACCCGCTCACCGACGGGGCCGGCGCAGCGGCCTGTGTCAGTGAGACCGTCTTCGTCGTGTGATGGCTGCCCGAGGTCGCCTTCAACGTGATCGTGAGATGCCGAAGCGCGGCTGTCGGGTCAGCACCGACATGGAAGGTGAGGCTCAAGTGCCCGCTCGAACAACTGTGGGTCACCGGTAGTCCAGACACGCTGTGCGAGCTGGTCACCTTGCAGTGCACGGCGTGGTGGACCGTCGCCGTGAGGTGCACGCTGCCGCCGCCGTGGGCAACGGTCGACGGCGACAGATGCAGCGACGAGACCGACGGATGGCTGGCTGCACCGTGCGGCGATGCCGTCGCGGGCGCGGCCATCGCCACTACTGTCACAGCTGCCGCCACCGCGGTGAGCACCCGACGGCGAGTTGACGCATTCTTGGTCACGCCGATCATGTCGCGCATGAAACGTGACCCTAAGGCTCAGGCGGGCAGTTTTCGGTGTTTGACGACACGTTGCACACGTACGGCGTAATTGCTGGTTGCGGTCTTGTCCCGGCCCAACCCGGCACGCGCCCATGTTCAGCGAAGTTGCGAGGAGTGCCAGTTGATCAGGCGGTTGTCCGGCCAGAGCTGAAGCAGACGCGCCGCGATCCCCACGACGAGCACCGAGAAGACTGCATTGCTCACGACATCGGTCCAGATGACCCACGACGACAGCCACGAAAACAGGACGAACAGCACGGCGCCGAAGCTCACCGAGAACAGCCAAAGATGGGCACCTGCCCGCTGCTCGATGTTGTGGCGGAGGTCGCGCCAGCGGCGCACGCGCGCGCTTTCGACGAGCCCGGCAGCGGGCGGAGCGAGCGGCGACAAGTCGTGGAGTACGCGCCACAACGCGACGGACACCAGCCGACTCGCCTCGCCGGTCACCCATACCGTCGTGCGGCCGCCCGAACTGGGCCGCACCGCGATCCTCAGCCGCCCGTGCCGCCGATACGCCAGCGCGACCAAGCCAAACGGAAACAGCCCGATCGCGAGCATCCTCACCGAGACCGGCCACCACCGGTCGTCGATGACGATCGAGCCCTCGGTCGACGCCGCAATCCGCGCTCTTCGCCCAACGGCAACCACCCGACTAAGCGCGGCAAGCGTGCTCGCAGCGTCGCCTTCGAGATCGAACGGGACCCCCGACCATCGCGCCACGTCCGCAAGCATGACACCAACGCTTCGTTTGGTTAGTCGCGATCGAAGGCGGCTCGTCGCCGCTCCCGACGGGGATGCGGCTGACGCGTCGCAGCAGCGGGTCAACAACAGACCGTTGCACCGGCGGCGGTCGACGGTGCAACAGGTGCCCTCACCACCGACGACTGACAACCCGATATCGGTCTGTCCTTCCAGTTCGGCGTGGGCGTCGGCGAGGACGGTGTAGTGCTCCCACCGCTCGCCATCGGGTGCGGTCACCCAGAACTTGTCCTGGACGGCGTAGCAGCAGATGCTGTTCTTCTCGACGTCGGCGAAGCATCCTTCGGCGTCGAGTCTTGCTCGATGCGACTCGACCTCGGCCGCACTGTCGACTTCGACGCCGAGGTGGTTCATGGTGCCGCCGGAGCCGGGGATCTCGAGCAAGACCAGTTTGAGCGGCGGTTCGTCGATCGCGAAGTTGGCGTAGCCGGGGCGACGCTTGCTTGGCTTCATGCCGAACAGCTTGGAGTAGAACGCGACGGCCTCGTCGACATCGTCGACGTTGAGCGCGAGCTGAACGCGGGACATGACGTACTCCTTTTGCTGGATCGACGCTTTTCTCGTCGCCACATTTGCATGCTGTATGGATCACGGTCAATATAGACGCGTGTCTAATTACCACGAGATGCTGCCGGTTCTCGAGGACGCGTTCGCCTGCTGTACCCCGCTGGGTGTCGAGGCGATGAGTGCGGATCAGGCCGATCTGGTCGCCGGTCTTCTCAAGGCGCTGTCCGATCCGATCCGGCTGCGCTTGATGTCGCTGCTCGCCGCGGCTGACGAGGCATGCGTGTGCGACCTGACGGCACCATTCGACGTGTCACAGCCGACGATCTCCCATCACCTCAAGGTGCTGCGCGACGCCGGACTGGTCGACTGCGAGCGGCGCGGGACCTGGGTCTGGTACCGGGCCCGTCGTGAGGCGCTCGACGCGGTCGGTGCTTTGTTTGCCAACGCCCTCGTTTCCCCGTGACCGTCGCACGACGGCGGCTGCTGGCGGAGTTCCTCGGCACCGGTCTGCTCGTCACCGTGGTCGTCGGCTCGGGGATCGCCGCGCAGACCCTCAGCACCGACGTCGGCCTGGAGCTGCTTGAGAACTCGTTGGTGACCGCTGGCGGGCTTGCCGTGCTGATCTTGATCTTCGGGTCGATCAGTGGGGCACATTTCAACCCGGTCGTGTCGATCGCGGACTGGGTCCTCGGGCGACGCACCGGAAGCGGACTCGCGGCACCCGAGGTCCTTTGCTACATCGTGGCGCAGACATCGGGGGCGATCGGTGGCGCGATCCTCGCTAACGCGATGTTCGCTAAGCCGGTTGTGTCCTGGTCACAGCACCACCGCAGCGCCCCTCATCTGTGGCTCGGCGAAGTCGTCGCCACGGCGGGCCTGGTCCTGCTAATCGTCTCGCTCGCCCGGAACGGCAAAGGCAGCCAAACGCCGTGGGCTGTCGGCACCTATATCGGCGCGGCATACTTCTTCACGTCATCGACCTCGTTCGCGAATCCCGCCGTGGCCGTCGGGCGATCGTTCAGCAACACCTTCGCCGGCATCGCGCCCGCATCGCTCCCCGGCTATATCGTTGCCGAACTCGCTGGCGGCGCACTCGGTCTCGGCTTGCTCGCGCTGCTCTACCCCACTAGTGGTGAGATCGCCGACGACCTGGTCGTTCCGCACGAAGCCGTTGACACCGAACGCGCGATTGACGCAACACTATGAACGACATCCCCGAGGTCTTGTTCGTCTGCGTCCACAACGCTGGTCGCTCACAGATGGCCGCAGCGACGACCCTCGTCTGAGTCACGGCGCAGCCCGGGACCGTTCCGGCTTCGTCCGGCACATAATCTGCGTCATGTCGGAGGCCGGTGTTGACACCGGGCGCTAGGCACCAACAGGAAGCCCGCCAACGATGTTGTTCGCTACGGGAGAGCTTGTCAACGAGACGTTCGATTACGACGGTGGTCGGCAGGTCACGGCATACGTCCCGCCCAACCCGGTCGAGTCGGTCGTGTTCGCGGGCGATGGGCAGCTGATCTCGCAGTGGGGCAGAGCGCTTGAGGCCGCCGACCTCCGTACGACGATGATCGTCGCTGCTCATCGACTCGATGACGAGATGGCTCGTATCCATGAGTACTCGCCCGGGTTCGACCCGCAGCGATTCTCGGCGCATGAGGAGTTCTTCGTCGAGGTCCTGCGCCGCTGGGTGGGGTCGCATTTTGGAGTTGCTCTGCCTGCTTCGCGCACAGCGGTATGCGGGGTCTCGGCGAGCGGAGAGCTCGCGCTCGCTATCGGCCTTCGACATCCTGACATCTACGGCGCGATCTTCTGCGCGTCACCGGGCACGGGCTTCCGGCCGCCGGCGGAGATGCCACGACCGCTTCCCCGCACGTACCTCGTCGCGGGCACCGCAGAGCCGTTCTTCCATGAGAACGCCACTCGCTGGGCACAGGCACTGCGCGACGCGGGTGGGGACGTCGTGATCACCGAGCGAGTCGGCACACACGGCGATCCGTTCTGGCAAGAGGAGTTTCCGCTCATGGTGGCGTGGGCATTTAGCGGATCACCTAAGGAGCAGCCGTGAAGATCATGAGGCGGATCGTCGTGTTCGATGCCAGTGACATCGAAGCGGAGAGCAGTTTTTGGGCCGGTCTCCTCGGTGGCGTTGTCCAGCGTGACGGGGACTGGCACAGCATCGCGGTCGGCGGCCAATGGGTGATGGGCGTCCAACTCGCGCCGAACCACGTGCCACCACAGTGGCCGGACGGTCCCCAGCAGCAACAGATCCACCTCGACTTTCACGTCGACGATCTAGCGGCAGCCGGGCAGCTCGCGGTCGAGCTCGGCGGACGTCAGCTTCAGGCCGAGAGGAGGCCGGCTGACAACCCGGACGGCGACGAGAGGTTCGCTGTGTATGCCAGTCCGGCCGGCCATCCACTCTGCTTCGGGATCCATTGACACCGGGTTCACGAAGCGCGTGGTCAGCGAGCATGAGTCACCGTTGCGGTGAACTCTAAGTTTGCTCCGCTGACTCGGCACCCCGAGACCGCAGCCATTCGGTGAGTACCTGTCGACGAGTATCGAGCTCGCCCGCGACATCGAGCGGGGTTTGGTCGGACCAGCCGGGTGTGCCGTTGAGCTCAGCACCGCAACCGAGCAGATACTCGGCGGTCCGGCGTTGGCCGCCATTGCATGCCTGCCAGAACGCCTCCGTGATCTGTTCCGCAGTAGGTGCGGGAGTCGCCTCGACGAAGGCCTCCACCGCGGAGAGCATGCCAAGTGCGGCGGCGTGCCACAGCTGGACGGCTGCGCCGCGGGCTGCGAGCAGCCGGGCGACGTGCCAGCAGCCATAACCAACGGCGTTGTCCAGAGGCGGTCCACCTCCAATCGAGGCGCCGCGCGCCTCAACGTCGGCGCCCGCGTCAATGAGGACGACCGCAACGTCGACGTCGTCGCTGCTCGCGGCCCAATGCAGCGGTGTCTCGGTGTGGCTGGCGCCGCCGATGGTGGCGTTGGGATCGGCACCGCCATCAAGAAGGAGCTGCGCGACCTGTGGCGCGTTGGGAAAGTAGCCCGGCCAGTCGGTCACGTCATGCAACGTGCTGCGGCTTTTCCCGTTGCCTTCGTCCAGGGTCGCGGCTGCGAGCTCGGGGTGATCGCTGAGCAACTTGCGGACTCCGTCGACGTCGCCGGAGCGGATTGCGAGCACCAAACCGACGTGAGCCGGGTCGTTGCTAGCGATGAGCGGCACGGATCAGCCCCGACGATCTGCATCGAGCGCCGTACCGAGCACGTTCGGTGCGGCATCCGCAATCGAGTCAGGCAGGGGTAACGGTTCGATATCCACGCCGGCATTCTCGACTGAATCGACGGCCATCGCCACCCAGCAGCAGCCCGCGTCCTCGACCGGATGAAAGCCAGCCGTACGGTCGCGGCGCTGGCGGATGGCGCTGGGCGCGGGTTTGGGTAAAGATCCCACGTGTTTGGGACACTGGCCCGCTGACGGTGGGACGGCGGCACAATGACAGTGGCAGGACCGGCACATGCCGGTGCGCCGGCAGCTCGCCGGCCAGACCTTCGGAGGTTTCCCGTGCCCCACTCCCGCAACTACGTCATCGCGGCCGTGCTCGCCGGCCTGCTGTCGCTAGCGAATGCAGTGACTTCGCTGGTCCTCGTATCGCAAGGCGCCGCCAAGATTAACCACGCCAGCAACCAGCCGCCCTACGCGATAGTCGTGGGCGGGGTCATCGTTGGGCTGATCGGCGTCGTCGCCGCCTACGGTGTCTTCCGGACGCAGCGCTGGGGGGTCGTCCTCACGCTGGTGCTGATGGTCGTCAACGTGCTCTTCTCGCTGCCCGGCATTCCGTTTGGTCCGACGGTCTTCGACAAGGTGGGCGCAGTCGTCACGGTCATCGCCGCCGGAGCAGTGATCTACCTCCTGCTTCGCCGCGACAAAGCGGTCGAGAGCAGCGTCGCGCAGCAGAGGGTGGGCATCAGCGCGTGACCTCTGTTGACGAGGTACGACGAGCGCGTCGCCTCCCGGACGCGGTGGCGACACCGCGCGCCGCGCGCTGGCTGGCGACGACGCTCGTCTACTTCGTCCTGCTTGGGTGGGTCGCCACTGTCTACATGGCGGTTCTGGTCGCGGACGGGCTTAGTACGACGAACTCCCACATCGACTGGTGGGCGCACGTCATCGCTCTGGCGCTCGTCGCGGCGACCATCGAGCCGGTCCGGCGGTGGCTGCGACTGACCATCGACGACGTCGTCTACGGCCCCCTCGGTGACTCCTACAGCGTGATCACCAAGCTCACCAGGCAGATCGACACCTTCAACCCGACCGTCTCGAGTGCAACCGACGTGTCGCTGGCACGGATGATCGCCAACACCCTGAACGTGCCGTACGTCGCCATCGTCCACGGCGACGTGCAGACCAGCGTCGTCGGCGTCCGCCCGTCCGACCGCGAGCTAGCCGACGTGCCGCTGGTGTACCAAGGGGTAGAGATCGGTCACCTCTACGTCGCGCCCCGTCATGCCGGTACGTCGCTGTCGAACCGTGACCTGAAGCTGCTGTCTGACCTGGCCCAGCAGCTCGCGGTCGCGCTCTTCGCCATCCGTGCCTCCGAGCAGCTGCAGGCATCGCGGGCAGCGCTCGTCACCGCGCGGGAGGAGGAGCGCCGCCGGATCCGGCGCGACCTGCACGACGGGCTGGGGCCGTCACTTGCCTCAATGAAGCTGCAGCTCGCAGCAGTCGATCGGATGCTCGACGCCGACCCTGAACGCGCGGCCGGTCTGCTGAAGGAGGTGCGCGACGGCATGGACGTGACCACCGCGGACATCCGCCGTCTGGTCTACGGGCTACGTCCACCGCTGATCGACGAGCTCGGCCTCATCGCGGCGTTGCGCAACCACCCATCCGCGCACTCGGGCATGACGATCACCGTCGAGCCCGACGACGTGCCCGACCTTCCGGCCGCCGTCGAGGTCGCGCTCTACCGGATCGCCTGCGAAGCAATCCACAACGCCGTACGCCACTCCGGCGGCCATCGGTGCGCCGTCACGATCATGACTACCGCCGACGACGTCCACATGCGGATCAGCGACGACGGCCGCGGGCTGCCCGAGCCACTGGTCGGCGGTGTCGGTGTCTGCGCGATCCGGGAGCGCGCCGCCGAGCTCGGCGGGTTTGTCGAGCTGACCAGAGACAGCGGCACGACTGTGACCGCCGTGATGCCCCTGCGACCATCAGTGGCGCTATGACCGAAGAAGTCTTGCGTGTCCTCATCGCTGATGACCACACCATGTTCCGTCGCGGTGTCCGCTCGCTGCTCTCGACCGTGCCAGGTGTCGAGGTCGTCGGCGACGCCTCCGACGGCGAGACTGCGGTCGCCCTGACCGCCGAGCTCGCACCCGACCTGGTGCTGATGGACTTACAGATGCCTGGCGGCGGCGGACTCGCGGCGATCCGCGCTGTCAGCGAGCAGTGCCCGTCAGTCAATGTCCTGGTCGTCACCATGTTCGAGGACGATGACTCAGTCTTCGCTGCGATGCGAGCAGGTGCGCGCGGCTACGTCCTCAAGGACATGGACGCTGACGACTTCGCCCGTGCGATCGTCACGGTCGGACGTGGCGAAGCATTGTTCTCACGCGGCATCGCCGCCCGCATGATGCAGTTCTTCAACGAGCCGCCTCCGTCCACCCGGCCATTCCCCGACCTCACCGACAGCGAGCGAAACGTCCTTCGGCTGGTCGCTACCGGCTCCAACAACGCGGCCATTGCTCGCGAGCTGTCGTTGTCTCCGAAGACGGTGCGCAACTACATCTCCAACATCTTCCGCAAACTCCAAGTAGCGGACCGCGCTCAAGCGATCATCATCGCCCGTACCGCTGGGCTAGAGCAGCAATAAGCCCAAGATGTCAGCAGCACCAGTCGTTATTGCGACGTCTGGTGCTGACAACTCGTGATGCAAGTCGGCGCAGTCGACAACCACAACTAGCTCACTTCGGCCTTCGAGATACATCTCGCAAGTTCGAGGCACTTGCCAAAGATAGTCGCGGCCATACGGAGGCTCCGGCGAGGGAGCAACTGCTAAATAGCCCGGTGCGAGAATCGCGGGCATGGACCTTCCCGTCATGCCGCCGGTCAAGCCGATGCTCGCGAAATCAGTGCCGGAGGTGCCCGCATCCGACGCCATCGAGGGCGGCCTGATCTACGAGCCCAAGTGGGACGGGTTCCGCGCGATCATCTTCCGCGACGGCGACGAGGTCGAGATCGGATCGCGCAACGAGAAGCCGATGACGCGCTACTTCCCCGACATCGTCGACGCGGTCAAGGAATCGCTGCCAAAACGCTGCGTCGTGGACGGCGAGATCGTGGTGCCGCAGGATGGCAGGCTCGACTTCGAGGCGTTGCAGCAGCGAATCCATCCGGCCGATTCGCGGGTTCGCCGGTTGGCCGCAGAGACGCCCGCCCAGCTGATCGTCTTCGACCTGCTGGCACAGGGCAACGAGTCGCTGATGGACCAGACCTTCGCCAAGCGTCGGGCAGCCCTCGAGAAGGCGGTCACCCCGACCAGCAGCGTGCACCTCACCCCGACCACCGACGACGACGCCGTTGCGAAGGATTGGTTCGTACGGTTCGAGGGCGCGGGTCTCGACGGCGTCGTCGCCAAGCCGCTCCGCCTGCCCTACTCCCCCGACAAGCGCGTGATGCTCAAGATCAAGCACGACCGCACCGCGGATTGCGTGCTCGCTGGCTTCCGCTGGCACAAGAGCGGCCCGATCGTCGGCTCGCTGATCCTCGGGCTCTACGACGACGGCCAGCTCCGCCACGTCGGCGTGGCGGCGTCGTTCCCGATGAAGCGGCGCGCCGAGCTGGTCGAGGAGCTCGCGCCGCTGCGGGTGGACGCCGAAAAGGACCATCCGTGGCTGCAGGGCAGCGAGTTTGGGCCGGGCGGCACCCCCAACCGCTGGAACTCCGGCAAGGACATGTCCTTCGAGCCGCTACGCCCGGAGCGCGTGATCGAGGTCGCATACGACCAGATGGAAGGCGCCAGGTTCAGACATACCGCACAGTTCAGGCGCTGGCGCGACGACCGTGAGCCCGACGTCGTGCACGTTCGCCCAGCTTGAGCGGCCGCTTACCTATGCACTTGCGGACGTGCTGAAATCCTGAGGCCCGAGTTTCAGCGGCTTTTCAGGTTTGGCCGATTGAGTAACCGATGCAGGGCGTGCTCGCCGGTGTAGCTACCGATCCGGCTCGTCCAACCCCTCCCCCCGGAGGTTGGACCCGGCGAGCGCGTCCTTGCGCTATTTAGCCGGCGATCTCCCCTCCCCATTACCTGGTTGAGGCGGGCATCTGCGGGTCGGCCGAGTTAAGTGTTGCGGATCGTGTCCTGCCCCGGTCGCGCTCGCGATCGGGATGGCGGCGATCAACGCGCGGGGGGCCCGGTAACGATACTTTGCTTAGGCCAGTCGATCCGGGGGTTGCGCAGATGGGGCTGTTGAAGGCTGTCATCGTGTTCACGATCGTTGCCGGGCTGGCGTTGGTCGGCGGTGGCGCATTCCTGCTCGTACAGCGAGCCACTGGCACGAAAGCCGAAGCGACTGTTTCGCAATGCACCACGACCGGCGGCAGCAAGGATTTACAAACCGATTGCACCGGCAGCTGGATCGTTGGCGGAAGTCTGCTCGCCGGCGGGCACGTTGTTGTCGGTGAGATCGATGGTGCAGGGCAAAGCGACGTCGGCAAGCAGATCGCGGTGACGGTCTCCGGCAACACCGCGTACGTCCGATCGCCGATCCTCGCGATCGTGTTGCTCGCCCTCGGCATCGTCATGCTCGCGGGAAGCTGGCCACTGGCCAAGGCCGTACGAAAGTAGCTGTCGCAACGCGACAAACTTGCGAATGCAAAAACTGTTCAGTCTGCAGGATTCTGGTCACTGTCCGATATCAATTTGGCGACGCTTTCGACACTGACTTGAACTGTGACGCCATTGCGATTTTACCGTGATGCATCGGCCGTTGCGTGTGTCCGCGGCCTAAGGGGGTGTGCAAGAGAGAGGACAGGTATGTCTCGAGCAAGAACGACAACGCGCTACGCGGCGATATCTATCGTCGCCGCGTTGGGCTTGGCGGCTTGTGGGAGTAGCAGCAGTGGTGGCAGCGGCTCCGGCTCGCCGTCCCCCTCATCGAGCGCTCCGGCCGCAGCAGCAGTCCAGGGCAACGCAGAGGGCACCGGCAACGGTTTCCCGGCGACGACGCCACTGAAGCCGTCGACGGTCAAGGGCGGCACGCTGAACGTCGGCTCGGCTGGTGACGTCGACTATCTCGACCCGGCACGGACCTACTACGCATTCAGCTGGGACATCCACCAGCTGATCAACCGCACCGTGCTGACCTACCCGGACGGTGTCGGCGCCAAGGCACTCGTTCCGACCGGCGACATCGCCACCGGCCCGGCGACGCCGACCAACGGTGACAAGACCTGGTCCTACACCCTGAAGTCGGGGATCAAGTTCCAGGACGGCACCACGGTCACGTCGAAGGACATCAAGTACGCGATCGAGCGCACGTTCGCCACTAGCGTCATCAACGGTGGCCCGACCTACTTCGCGACTTTCCTTTGCCCAGGCGGAGAAAACTCCTCAGGCGCCTGCCCCACCTACGGCGGCCCATACAAGGGCAAGTCGTCCGTCTACGGCCTGTCGACGATCAAGACGCCGAGCGCGAACAAGATCGTCTTCCACCTGAACCAGCCGTTCGCGGAGTGGAACTACGTCATGACGTTGTTCGGCACCTCGCCGGTTGAGCCCAGCGTCGACCAGAACCCGAAGACCGGTGGCGCCAACTACAACAACCACGTCCAGGCCACTGGCCCGTACGAGATCGCGTCGTACGTGCCGAACAAGCACATCGACCTGGTCCGCAACCCGAACTACAACCCGGCAACTGACGGCACCCGGCCGGCACTGCCGAACAAGGTCGACATCACGACGAGCTTCGACTCGGTGTCACTCGACAACGACATCATCGCCAACACCGAGGACCTCGACATCGGCGGCACCGGTGTGCAGCCGGCGACGCAGGTCAAGATCCTGAAGTCCGCAGCCCTGAAGGCTCGTTCGCTTGACCCGATCACCGGGTTCACGCGTTACATCTCGATCCTGCAGGAGACCCCACCGTTCAACAACATTCACTGCCGCGAGGCAATCGAGTGGGCGATGAGCAAGAAGGAGCAGCAAGACGCACGAGGCGGCGTGTATGGCGGCGCCATCGCTACCACGCTGGGCCCGCCGACGTTGGCAGGTGGAAGGACTTCAACATCTACCCCGGCACGCAGACCGGCCCGAACATTGCCCAGGCGAAGAACCAGTTGAAGCTGTGCGGCAAGCCAAACGGCTTCCACACCACGATCGTGGTGACCAACCAGGGCAAGGGTCCGCAGCAGGCGCAGTTCCTGCAGAACGACCTCAAGGCGATCGGCATCACCGCGAACATCAAGCAGTTCGACCCGGCGACGTACTACTCGTCCGTGGTTGGTGTTCCGGCGAACATCAAGAAGGACGGTTACGGTCTGGCGTTCGCAGGCTGGGGCCCGGACTGGCCGGCACCTTACGGGTACTTCGAGAACATCGTCGACCCGCGCAAGATCCTGGCGCAGGGCAACAGCAACTACGGCGCCTGCAAGGACCCGAAGATCACCTCGCTGATCAACTCGGCGCTCAAGCAGACCAGCCCGGCTGCTGAGTACCCGTACTGGCAGCAAGTTGACCAGACAGTCCTCAAGGACGCGTGTGACGCGCCGTTCACGTACGACAAGGCACTCGACGTCTTCAGCAGCCGGTTGAAGAACGTCTACATCGAGCCGCAGTACGGCATCGTCGACCTCAGGACACTGGGCGTCGAGTAGTCGCAGCGACTCATAAGCTCGCCCTGCGGGGTCGACCCTCTTCTTATCCGGTCGCGGGTCGACCCCGCTGGGGCGATTGTTTTTGCGCAGTTGTCAGCGCCACACGTCGTGGGAACGGCGTGACGCGCTGACAACTCGCGTTAGTCCTTCTTTGCTCGACTTGGTTGGACCCGCATCGGCTCCCCCGGCATCTTCGGGTAGTTCGGCGGGTACGGCGCGTCGCCGAGGCCGCGATCTCTCTCATCGCGGTCGGCCCATTCCAGCAACGGCCGATGTCGAACAGCACGTCGTCGATCGCCGGCATGCACATCACCGAGCTCCGCGAACCGAGCCGGCATCGTCGCGATCGTGAAGTCCGCGGTCTCCACGTCCGGCAGCTCATCCCACGTCACCGGCGCAGACACCGGCCCGTGGTCGAAGCCGCGCACCGAGTACGCCGCGGCGATCGTGCGGTCTCTCGCGTTCTGGTTGAAGTCCAGGAAGATCTTCTCGCCGCGTTCTTCCTTCCACCACGCCGTGGTGACCATCTTCCGGTGCCCGCCGCTCCACCTCGCGCGCGAACGCCAGCGCTGCCCGGCGTACCTCGCGAAAACCGAAGTCCGGCTAGATCCGGACGTAGACGTGGACGCCACGGTTGCCCGAAGTCTTCGGCCAGCCGATCGCGCCGAGATCGCTCGAGCACTTCGCGCACAAGCTGCGCCACCCGCTTGGCATCCTCGAAGCCGGTACCGGGCTGCGGGTCGAGATCGATGCGCAGCTCGTCGGGCATCTCGATGTCGGCGCGGCGCGTGTGCCACGGGTGGAACTCGACCGTCGACATCTGCACGGCCCAGATCACCGATGCCAACTCGGTGACGCACAGCTCGTCGGCAGTCCGTCCCGGACGGAAAGCTGACCTCGGCGGTCTCGACCCAGTCAGGCGCGCCTTTGGGCAGCCGCTTCTGGTAGATCTTCTCCCCGCCGACCCCCTCGGGATAGCGATGCAGCATGCACGGCCGCTCGTGCAGCGCCCGCACGATCCCGTCGCCGACCGAGATGTAGTAGTTGCGCAAGGTCGAGCTTTGTCTCGCCACGAGCCGGAAAATACACCCGGTCCGGATTGGTCACTTTGACCGTGCGGGAGCCCACCTCGAGCTCGGTAAACGGTGAGGCCATGCCCCGGACGCTACCGGCTCAGCCGGGAAGTTTGCGGCACCCGAATTGGTTAGATTAAGCGTGCAGGACACCCGATGAAACTCACCAAATGGCGATCCAAGTCCCCGGACATTGCCGGGAGAAACGAGCAGGTAGTGACAACCCACGAAATTGAGAAGACGGACGAGCAGTGGCGAGAGGAGCTGAGCAAGGAGGAGTACGCCGTACTCCGCAAGGCTGGCACCGAACGCGCTGGCACCGGTCCGCTCCTCAATGAGCACCGGGTCGGGATTTACCACTGCCGTGCGTGTGGCAACGAGCTGTTCCGCAGCGAGACCAAGTTCGAGTCGCACTGCGGCTGGCCGTCGTTCTACGACCCGACCAACTCTGACGCGGTCGAGCTGATCGAGGACCGTACGCTCGGCATGCGCCGAGTCGAGGTTCGCTGCAACCGCTGCGGCTCCCACCTGGGGCACGTCTTCGACGACGCGCCGCAGACCCCGACGGGCGATCGATACTGCATGAACTCGATCAGCCTCACCTTCGAGCCCGCCGCGGAGTGACTCCTCAAGATCATGGCCGTTTGGGACGGCTCTAGCCGTCCCAAACGGCTTTCGCGCGTCTTATGATCCGCACTGGAGGTCGCGATGACGACAGTGCTCGAGGTCCAGGCGACGCCCGTCCAACCTCCAAGACGCCGGCGCTGGTGGCCGTGGGCCGTTGTTGTGCTGCTGATCCTGGCGTTGATCGGTGCGGGCACCGCTGGCCTGATCTACGCCCACACCTACGCGCCGCTGTGGTCCGGAGGCGGATCCACGGCGTCGCTCACACCGAAGACGTTGAAGATCGAGACGGCGGCGGGTCAACAGATCCAGTACGTGCTCGTCGGGCCACCAGGCACCGTCGGGACGTCGTATTTCACGCTCACGAACAACGGCCGATACCCAGTCACGGTGCAAGGCGCGTTCAGCCACGACCCCTACACGGACGCCACGCTCAGTTGGGCTCCTGAGAGCCCGTTCACCGAAGCTATTTCTGGTCCGAGCCGCCCGTTCCCGACGACGATTCGCCACAACCAGGCAATCGCTATCGAGACGTCCGAGACGCAGCCGAACTGTAAGAACGGCGTCGACGGTCGGACGACCTACGCCGCGTCGATTAGCTGGTCAGCCCTCGGCGTACACCACGTGTTCGACGTTCCCAGCGGGCTTGGCCAGGAAGTTATGCCGATCATGACCTGCCCGCGGGCCAGCATGCTGGGGTTCCTCGCCACGAACTAACGCCAAACGGGTGACGCCGCCGCTGACCGGAACCGAACGGCCGTCAGCCGCGTCGAACCGAGCATGCAACGACCAACGACGATGACCATCGCCGCACTGGGCCTAGCGGCCTGTGTGGCCGGTGCCGCCGGCTGTGCCACCACCTCTGCGCACGCGAGCGGGCAACCGGCGAAGGCAACCGTGACGATCCGCGGCACGTTCCGCATTCAAGGCGGACCGTATCCGGGCATCAACCGAGCTCTCAGCGGCCGGATCACCATCCATGCCGGCACCGCAACCGGCAAGGTCGTCGGGACCGCCAACGCTGTCTCTGGCCACTTCCGCGCAACCGTCGCGCCAGGCCATTACGTCCTCGTCGGTCAGGACTCCGAAGGCTCAGACTTGCTCTGCACTGCCGACACCACGGCGGTCGCGGGCCACGTCGCTCATGCCGCCGTCCGCTGCGACGTTCCGTAGTAGCTGACGGCCCTACGGCAGCGCAGCGACCAGATCGGCGGGCGACTTGCGTGAGCCGGTGTAGAACGGGATCTCCAGGCGGGTATGCCGCCGTGCGGTCGCGCCGCGCAGATGGCGCATGAGGTCGACGATGCGATGCAACTCATCCGCTTCGAACGCCAGCATCCACTCGAAGTCACCGAGCGCGAAGGCGGCAACCGTGTTGGCGCGCACGTCGGCAAACTCACGTGCCATCACGCCGTGCTCGGCGAGCATGGACCGGCGCTCCTCGTCGGGCAGCAGATACCACTCGTACGACCGGTTGAATGGGTAGACGCTGACGTAGCGCTTCGGCTCCTCACCCGAGAGGTACGCCGGCACGTGGCTCTTGTTGAACTCGGCCGGGCGGTGCAACGCCATCGCCGACCACACCGGCTCGCAGGCACGACCGAGCGCCGTCTGCCGGAAGCGCGACCAGGCCTCCTGCAGGTCGTCCGACGTCGGCGCGACCCACCAGAACATGAGATCGGCGTCGGCCCGGAAGCCGGCGACGTCGTAGAGCCCGCGGGTCACAATGCCCTTGTCGGCGAGTTGCTCGATCAGCTGGGCCAGCTCGACCGCCATCGCCTCGCGCCCATCGGCAGGCAGCGCGGTCCGGACCTTGAACACCGACCACACCACGTAACTGATCGTCTCGTTGAGCGCTCGCGCCCGCTTACCCACAGATTGCCTGGCCAGCCATGGCATCCATTGTCCCTTGCCGGGGCAGACTGCCTTCATGCGCCGTCTCGCTTCTGCCCTCATCCTTCCCCTCGCGTCAGCGACCGGCTGCGCCACCGGCGGGCTTTCGGCCAGCTCCTCGACGAGTTCCTCCGCGACCTCCTCGGCCAACGCCTCGATCACCCAGTCGCCGACGGTCGCCCACCCGAATGCCGTCATCCGCGGCAGCTACACGAACTGGCCGAACTACAACCGCACCGCGAGCAAGAACGGCCACGCCGCCGCGTGCAGTCAAGGGCCGCTGCACCACGCATGGACGCAGAAGCTCGACGGCGGGGTGTAGAGCGAGCCGGTGATCGTCGAACGGCATCCTCATCGTCAGCGACCGAGAACGACTCAGGTGTACGGGCTCAACCCCAACACCGGCAAAGTGATCTGGCACAACAACCTCGGCACCACGAGTCGCAGCCGCTCCAGCGACCAGCCGTGCGGTGACATCTTCCCGATTGGCATCACGGGCACCCCCGCCTACGACGCGAAGACCGGATCGGTCTTCGTCGTCGACCGACGACAGGGCGCGGCACCACACGTTGTGGGCGCTGAACGCCAAGAACGGCCATCGGCGCTGGCACCGCAACGAGGACCTCGACAAGAGTCGCGACCGCAACGCCGAGCAGCAACGTTCCGCGCTGCTGGTCATCGACAACCGCGTCATCGTGACGTACGGCGCACTCGACGGCGACTGCGGCAACTACGTGGGCTACGCCACCTCGACCGCGACGAGCGGCAAGGGCAAGACCACGTACTACGCCGTACCGAACCGCGAGCCAGTCCGGCATGTGGAGCCCGCCAGGCCCGGTCGAGGCGATCGACGGCAACATCCTACGTCGCCGACCGCCAACGGCTCCAACCGCACGGCGGCAAGTGGGACCAGAGCGACGGCGTCACTTGAGCTCACGCCGAGGACGATGCACTTCGTTCGCGGCTGTGCGCGCCGAAGACCTGGAAGCAGGGCGACGCCGACGACCTCGACCTGAGCTCGACCTCACCCGTACGAGTCGCCGGCAGCATCGTCGTCGGCGGCAAGCGCGGCCCGGTCTGGCTGCTCAAGCCGAGCCTGGGTGGGGTCGGCGGCGAGATCACCTCCGACAACCGGACTGCCCGGCGTTCGGCGGCTCGGCCGCGCTCGGCAAGATCGCGATCCTGCCGTGCAAGTACGGCGACACCAGCATCCTGGCGCTGACCGTCGGCAAGCGTTCACTGCACGTCAAGTGGCGGGCACAGACATCTACGGATCGCCGGTGATCGCCGGCAAGCGGGTCTATGTCGCGGACCAGCAGAGCAACGAGCTAAAGGTGCTGTCGTTGGCGACCGGGCATGTGATCCAGTCAATCTCGATCGGAACTCGCTCCCGACCTTCCCGTCTGAGGTCGTCGACGGCAACCACGTCTTCGTGCCGACCGCTGACCGGCATCAGCGCGATCAAGGGGTCGTGACCGGGAGCAGCGCAGCCGCGGCTGCCTGACCGGTCCGGATGCAGGCCGGCACGCCGACGCCGTCATAGGTCGCGCCGCACACGGCGAGTCCTGGCACCGCGGCGACCGCCGACCGGATCCGCGCGACCCGATCGCGGTGCCCGACGGCGTACTGCGGCAGTCCGCCGCCCCAGCGGCTGACCCGCGAGTCGATCGGCACGCCTCGGAAGCCGGCGTGCGACGTGAGCTCGAGGACTGCCGCGCCGACCAGATCGACATCGTCTCGCTGCAGGTCTGCGACGTCGCCATGGCGTCCGATCGAGCAGCGGACGATGACAATGTCCGGTCTCGCCAGGTGCTGCCACTTCGACGAGGCAAACGTGACCGCCTTGACCGACCGGCCGTACATCGCCGGCACGAGGTAGCCGCTCGTTGCGATCGAGGGTGCGTCCTCGACCCGCCATGCGGTCGTGACAATCGCCATGCTGGCAGCCTCGATCGCGGCGAGTTCGGTGGCGGCACTGGGCGCAGCGTCGGCGAGCAGGCGCGCCGCCGGAGCGGCCGGCACGGCCACGACAACCGCGTCCGCTTCGATGACCTGCTCATCGATGGTCGGCCCATGAACGACCCGCCAGCCGGTCTCCGTACGCTCGAGCCGGCGTACGGTGCGGTTGGTCACGATCACGCCGCCCGAGGCCGCTATCGCCCCGGCGACACTCGCCGGCAGCGTGCCCATCCCGCCGGTGACTGTGGCGAAAACCGGCTCGGTCGAGGGCGATTTGGGCACGACCCGGCGCGCCGCAGCCAACACTGACCGCTCGTCGCGAGGCAGCTGCGGGATCGTGGCCGCGAGTGAAAGCTCGTCTGCACGCCCGGCGTACACCCCGCCCAGCAGTGGGTCGACGAGCCGCTCGACCACGGCTCGACCAACGCGATGAGCCACCCACTTACCGACCGAGATGTCCTCGCCCGGCGCGCTGCCCGGCAGGATCCGGTCGAGCTCGACGCGGGAAACCTCGCCGGCTGACAGCACGCCGTGCAACGCGGACGGGTCGCTCGGCACTCCCATCACGGTGCCCGTCGGCATCGGCCGCAGCGAGCCGCGGGCCCAGACGCTGGCGGAAGTCGTGAGCGGTGACACGAGCTCATCGGAGCGGCCTAGCGCGGCGACCAGATCGAGCGCCTCCGGGACTCGCCGAAGGAACATCTCGGCACCCTCGTCGACCGCCACGCCCGCGACCTCGGAGATCCGTAGCTTGCCGCCGACCCTTTCCGTCGACTCGACAAGCGTGACCTCGACGCCGCCGTCCACCAGGGCACATGCGGCGGCTAACCCGGCGATGCCGCCACCAATGACGACCACGCGGGTCATCCGCTTGCCGTCTCCTCATGGACGAGTTCGACGAGCCGGGTGAGCACGTCGGGGTCGGTGTCGGGCAGAACACCGTGTCCCAGGTTGAAGATGTGGCCTTCGGCCGCAGCGCCGCGCCTCAGGACATCGCGGGCACGGTCGGCGATCGCCGGCCATGGCGCGAACACGGTGGCCGGATCGAGGTTGCCCTGCAGTGCCACTCCCGGCCCTACCCGGGTCGCTGCCGCCTCGAGCGGCACCCGCCAGTCGACGCCCACGACGTCGGCGCCAGCCTGCGCCATCAAGCCAAGCAGCTCGCCGGTGTCGACCCCGAAATGGATCCGGGGCACGTCGGTGACCGATGCAAGGACGCGCCGGCTGTGCGGCAGCACGTACCGCTCGTAGTCGGCCGCCGATAGCGAGCCGGCCCACGAGTCGAACAGCTGGATCGCGCTCACGCCCGCGTCGATCTGCACGCGAAGGTAGGTGATCGCAATGTCGGCGAGCCTGCCTGCGAGGGCGTGCCAGGTGTCCTCGTCGCCGTACATCAGCGACTTGGTGCGAGCGTGGTCGCGGCTGGGTCCGCCCTCGACCAGGTACGACGCGAGCGTGAACGGGGCGCCGGCAAAGCCGATCAGCGGTGTTGCGCCGAGCTCGACGACCAGCGCGCGGACGGCCGCCGCGACCGGTGCGACGGTCGCGGGGTCGAGCGGCGGCACCCGGTCGATGTCGGCGGCCCGTCGGATCGGGTCGGCGACGACCGGGCCGACGCCTGGCTTGATGTCGAGATCGACCCCGGCCGCTTTGACCGGCACCACGATGTCGCTGAACAGGATTGCGGCGTCGACGCCGTACCGACGTACCGGTTGCATCGTGATCTCAGCGACCAGGTCCGGCTGCAGGCACGACTCGAGCATCCCGACGCCCTCGCGCAACTTGCGATACTCCGGCAGCGACCGGCCAGCCTGACGCATGAACCAGATCGGGGTATGCGGCACGGACTCGCGGCGGCACGCCCGCAAGAACGCGCTGTCAGCAACCTGCGCAGCGTGAGACACCCCTCGATCGTGTCATCCCCCATTCGTATGTCACATAGGGGTTGCCCTGGCCACACCGATGTGACATGAGGGCAGCTATAGCAACCCTTATGTCACATACGAACGTCAGGTGGCGCCGGCGGAGGCGATCAGGGCGACTCCGGCCAGCGCGCCGCACACGCCGGCGAGCTGTACCCGGGTCAACCGCTCAGAATGCACCGACCGGGCAAGGACGACCGTGATCGCCGGATAGAGCGAGGACAGGACAGACACCAGCGAGAGCAGCCCGTGGCGGCTGGCATAGCCAAATGCTGCGTTCGCGCTGACGTCGAAGCCGCCGATCGCCGCCAGCATCGGCAGGTCGCGCAGGCCGACCTTCAGGTTCTTCCATCCGGTGATCGCCGCGATCACCATGAGGAGTAGCAGGCAGGTCGAGCGCATCGCGATCAACGTCATCACGGTGCTGTAGCGCGCGCCGTGGTCGATCGCGACGAAGACGAAGCCGAATCCGACTGCTGCGACCACGGCGAGCAGCAACGGCCGCGCCGCCATCCGCCGGGAGGTCTCGTCGGTCGGCCGCAGCTCCGGTCCACTGGCGAGGACCACCCCGAGGATCGCGACGACGACGCCCGCGCCCTGCAGCGCGTTGGGGCGGTCGCCCTGGCCGATCCCGAACACGACGGGTACGACGACGCCGAGCGCGGCGATCGGAGCCACCACGCCCATCGTCCCGGTCGACAACGCCTCGTAAAAAGCGAGGATCCCGCCGGTGCTGGCGACCGCGCCGAGCACCGCCCATTTCAGATAGCCGGTGGGCGACCCAAACGACGAGGTCACCGCGGCGGCGGTGAGCAACCCGATGAGCCCGAACACCTCGCTGCTCGCGACCACGCCGACGAGCGGCAGGCGCCGCGAGGCGGTCCCGCCGAGGAAATCCGAGGTCCCCCACAACGCGCTGGACAGCAAAGCGAACAGGGTGCCCACAACGCGCCACACTAGGCGGGAGTCGCGTGTCGCGATCATCACCGCGACCTTGGCGCTTACAGTGACCGAGTGTCGGTGGAACTGTCCGCGCCGGCCGACTTGCCGCCGGCGTTCCGCTCGGCGCTGGCCGGCCTTACCAGCGTGGAGCTCCGCCCCGAGATCGTGATCCACGAGCTGCCGGCGCCCCAACGGCTCGCGCCGTACGCGATTGCGCTGCACGCCACCGCCATGTCGGGCGAGGATGAGCTCGCCGAAGGCCGCCTGGTCATGCTCCACGATCCGGACGGCCAGGAGGTCTGGGCCGGTGACACCCGCTGTGTCGCGTACGTGCAGGCCGATGTCGATCCTGAGATCGCCAATGACCCGATGCTCGCCGGAGTGGGCTGGAGCTGGTTGATCGAGGCGCTCGAGGCGGCCGGAGCGGTCTACACGGCCGAGGGCGGCACCGTCACCCGGACCACGTCGGAGCGATTCGGCGCATTGACCGACCAACCAGTGGCCTGCGACGTCGAGATCCGTGCCTCCTGGTCACCGGACGGCGACCTCGGGCCGCATCTGGTCGCGTTCGGTGAAGTGCTGTGCCTGGCGGCCGGGCTGCCGCCGATCCCACCCGGCGTCGTGCAAATCCCGAAGCGCCGGTTGGTCAGACGCGCCCACTGAACGCAGGCGCGGGACGTTGCGGCATCACGCTGCCGCCCGTACTGCCGCTGACCCTTGGGAGCCGCAGCGTGAGCGTCGTCCCCCGCACCGGGCTCGACACGACGTCCAGCGAGCCCCCGACCAGCCGGGCACGCTCGCGCAACAGTCCAAGGCCGACGTGGCGGCCGCCCTCAGAGTGAACCGCACCGGGGTCAAAGCCCAGGCCGGTGTCGATGACGGTCGCGACAACCCATTCCTCGTCGACCCAGAGCTGAGCCCGCGCGCTGTCGACGTCGGCGTGCTTCACGACGTTAAGCAGGCCTTCCTGGAAGAACCGGTATGTCGTGACCGCGGTGACGAGCGGCAGCGGGTACGCCTCCCCCGGCCAGGACAGCTCGACCTCGATGGCGTAGCGGTTGCGAAGGTCGTCGCGCAGGCTCGACACGGCTCGCGCCAGGTCGCCCTCGCGCAACGCCGGCGGCCGGGTGCGAGCCATGACCGAACGGACCTGCTCCTCGGCCTCGGAGATCAGCTCGATGGCGCGGCGGATGTTCACCGGGTCGTCGTGGTCGTCCAGCAGGACCTGCGCAGTGGTCAGCGACTGCGCGACCGTGTCGTGCAGCTCAGCCGCGAGCTGGCCCCGAGCGCCCTCCTCGGCCGCGACCAGGCCTGAGAGCAGCTCGAACATGCCGGCACTGGCGGTCTCGGCGCTGCGACGATGACGCTCAGCGACCTCGTCCGCGATCCGCACCCGGCGCTGCAGCGCATCGACCGTGCGGGCCCGAGCCTGCATCCGTTGGACCGCCTTGGTGGCTTGGACATTGGCGAGGGTCGCGATGACGGCGATCACGACCGCGGCCGGCGTGCCGGCAAGCAGCGCCTCCCACATCGGCACCGACACGTGGCCGGTCGCCTGCAGGATCGACGCCGAGGCAGCAATGACCGCGCAGCTCGCCGCAAGCGCCAGCACGAACACCAGCACAGCGAGTGGAGCGGTACGCCCTCTCAGCAGCCTCATGGCAGCAGCACCCCAGTCGTCGTCCATTCCTCGGAGCGACGAGGCGCCGGCGTCTCATCTTCGTCAACCGACACGCGGGCGAGATCAGGCTCGGCTGCCAGCGCGATCGCGCCGAGCAGCGACGCGACGGCCCGCTCAACGGCGTACAGCTCATCGACGATCTCGTGGACCGAAGCAGGCCCCTCAGTCGCGGCCAGGCGCGCGAGCCGGTTCGCCGACTCTCGCAGGACGACAAGCGACGGGGCAGTGTCGGCGCCAAGGTCGCCCAACGCGCGGGCGGCATCTTCGGCGGCAACCGCCTGCGCGAGCGCCTCATCGCGGGACGCCGCAAGCTCAGCGATCGACAACCACGACTCGGCCTGCTGCACCAAGACTTCTGCGAGCATCATCTCGCGACGCCCGAAACCCGATGCGCCAACCGGCCGGCGAGCAACCAGCACGGCGAGCGGCGCCTCGTGGCCGCCAAGGACAGTCGCGCACCATGGCCGACCCTCGTCGTTGCCCGTCACCGCGCCGCGCTCACCGAGAGCCCGAAGCACCCAGGGCACGTCGAGCGCTTCCGGATCGACGCGTTGCCGCACGACACCGTCGGCGTTGCCGGCGTAGCGGACTGGGCCATCCTCGGCCAGCAGCACCATCTCGCAGTCATCGCTGGCAAACAGGCGCGCGGCGGCCGTCAACACGACACGCGCCGACACGTCGACCGAGCGACCGCTGGCGCGTTCTTGGAGCCTGGCGAGCTCGGCGTAAAGCTGCGCCTCCGCCGCCTGCGACGTCTGCGTGTCGTAGGAGATCCACAGCAGCAGCAGCGGGACAACCAGCGCGAGCAAACCCAGTGGCGCATTGACGGCCAGCCAGGCTGCGAGAATGCCGATCCCGGCGGTGCCGACGGAGTGAACCGACGCCAGCGGAGCGCTCGCCCACAGCAACGACCGGAATTTCTGGTCGGTCATCATCGACATCGCCGAGGCGATCAGCAGGTTGTTGATCAGCCAGAAGACGCCCATGCCACCGATCGCGCCCGGCACGCCGCCACCCACGAGATGCGCAAAGCTCGCGCCGAGCGACGTCGCCGCAGCGAACTGCGAGACGTTGAACTCCACCTTGAGCCGGTCTTGGTGGCGAACAACCTGAGCGAACAGCACCCCGACGGTCACCGCAAGGACGGTCCACGCGCCCGGCGAGTGCACGAACGCCACCGCGATGCCGGCCTCGGTCAAGCTGAACGTCCATCGCTGCCTGCCGAACGACAGATGCACCACTGCCATCTCGGCAATCGCGACGACAACGATCAGGAGAGGTACGGCGTACCACGTGGGGCGACCCCAGCCATTGACCACAGCACTAAGCACCGCCACCACAACTGCGGCGGCGGCGAGCGCGCGAACCCGGTTGGTAGCCATCAGTTCGCCGACGGCCCCCAGCCCTCATCGGACCACGAGGATGCCGACCACGAGGACGCCGACCACGACGAGGCCGACCACGAGGACGCGGACCACGAGGACGCGGACCAGGACGAGGCCGACCACGAGCTGGCCGACCAGGACGAAGCCAGCCACGGCACCCAGGCGCCGTGGAGCCAGGAGTTGGCCTGCCACGTCACCGGGTTGAACGATGCCTCGCCGGTCGGGTCAAACGACGATCCACGGCGGTGACCCCACCAGCCGCAATCCGCGTGGTGACCGGTGGTGTTCATGGTCACGAGGCCGGCGCCAGACCCCCAGGTGCACAGCGGGCTCGCGTCCGTACGCAGGGCCGACTTGACCTGGATCGGGGTGCTGCCGGGGTTGTCCGCGAGGTAGGCCGCTGCAACACCCGAGGTGATCGCGGTGGCCTCGCTGGTGCCAGAGCCGAGGAACAGGCCGTCGTGCTGCCACGCCAGGGGGTTCTCGCGGGCGATCAGCGTGCCCGGGCTCATCACTCCGAGCACGTGCGCTCCGGCCGCCACGACGTCGGGCTTCACCACACCCGACACCACGGCGCTGCCCGAGAACGGCGCGACCTGCGGCCCCCAGTGACTGAACTGCGCCGCGCCAACCGTGAGCGACTGCGGGTCGAGGCCTGGGTCGCCGACCTGACCGGGCGTGTTGCCGGCGGCGGCCACCACGAGCACTCCGGCTGCACGCACCGCCTCGATCGCGGCGTTCAGCGGGTCAGCGCCGTACGCGGGTGCGGTTGGACGGTCGACGGCAAGTGAGAGGTTGACGACCTGGATCGAGCTCGCGTGGGTGGCGACCCAGTCGAGCCCGGCAAGCACCTGCAGCAGGCTCGTGCGGCCGAGAGCACCGGCGACCTTGACCACCACAACATGGGCTGCCGGGGCGATCCCGATGCCCTGGTTGCCACTGCCGGGTACGGGACCGCCAGCGATCAGCGAGGCCAGGAACGTGCCGTGGCCGTATCCATCGGTGAACGGGCCGACCGTCGAGGCGGTGCCGCCGGCAGAAAGATGTGAGACGTCGATGCCGTCCACGAGCCGACCGGAAGCCCGGTTGAGCGCCGCAGTGTTGTTGACCCCGGTGTCGAGCAGCGCGACGGTGACGCCCGCGCCAACCCCCGGCTGTCCCGCGTCGCCGCCGACGGACTGCGGGGCGAGCACGCCGACTCCGCCCCCGCCTTGACCCTGACCCCGCCCGCGACGGCTGCGGTCATGGCGCAGGCCCATCACGTGGCCACGCCAATCCGGAGAGATGCCGGCGACGGCCGAGTTGTGGCTGAGGGCGCTGAGCGCGCTCTGCGGTGCCGAGACCAGCTCAGCGCGCACCAGAGAGAAGGAGTCGAGAACCTCGCCGCCAGGCACTTGGTACGGCAGCTTGACGCCAGGCCGGAAGCTGACGATCGCGCGGACGGCCGGAGCGTGAGAGGCGGACGAGGCCTGTGGCGACCCCGCGACCGCGGGCGCCGCCGCGAGGGAGAGCGTCGGCGCAATAACCCCTAGCGTCAGCGCTACGAGTGCCCAGCTGGCTCGGCGCACGCGCACCCTGACCTCCCGATCCGGCGCAGAATCATTCCGCGCACATTCACCTCTCGGCACAGTGACGGACGGACTTGGGGTCCCGAGCGTCCAATCCCCCATTTGGAGTAGTCGCGATAGGGCCGTTCGCCACAGAATCGGCAACTAGAGGCTGCTGGGCCGGACGGAGCAACGACGACACCCTGTCGGGCTACAGGAGTTGGCGATCACGACCGAAGAATCCAGCAGGCGTTGGTCAAGCGCCGCTAAGACAATGACGGCGCAAGACGGAGGAGGTCTCGGTGTCAGCTCTCGCCGAGCGCGCTGCCACCACCGCTGCGGACCCCGCGGGCGGGTTCACAGCCATGGTGGTCGACGACCACCCGCTGGTACGTGAGTCGATGGTGGCGCGACTGACCGCAATGGGTGCACGTGACGTTGTCGAGGCGGCAAGCATCGCCGAAGCACGGGCACGCGCACACGCCGGTGGCACCCGTGACCTGTGCGTCCTCGATGTCGGCCTGCCCGATGGCTCCGGCCTTGATCTGCTCAGTGATCTTCGTGCGGCCGGCTGGCCACGACTCGTCGTGCTGTCCGCTGCCGACGACCCCTACTCCGTGCGTGCGGCATTCGTCGCCGGCGCACAGGGCTATCTGCTGAAGTCAGCGTCACCGCTCGTCGTCGCCGACGGCGTCCGCCGAGTCCTCGACGGCGGCGTGTACGCCGACCCGTCGGTGGCCTCGCTGCTGGCCGCCGGCCTGCGCGGCGGCCCGCAGCAAGACGGCGTTGCCGAGCTCTCCGGCCGCGAGATCGAGGTTCTCCACCTCGTCTCCGATGGTCGATCCAACAAGGAGATCGGCGAGGCGCTCGGCCTGTCCGCCCTGACCGTCAAGAGCCACCTGGCCCGCATCGCGCGCAAGCTCGGCACCGGAGACCGTGCCGAGATGGTCGCGATGGCCATGCGCGCCGGCGTCATTCGTTAGTCCGCCGATAGCCGTGCCAGCGTTCGGCACTAGCGTCGGGGGCGTGAGCGAGACCGTCGACGAGCTGCCGGCAGCCTGTCCCGCTGCTCGAACCACGTGGCGGAGTTCCGCCGGTCATCGACACCCAGGCCGCGCTCGACGCGGCCATCGCCGCGCTTGCCAGCGGCTCCGGCCCGGTCGGAGTCGACGCCGAGCGTGCGTCCGGCTACCGGTACGGCCAACGCGCCTATCTCGTCCAGCTCCGCCGTGAGCCCGCCGGCATCGTCCTGATCGACCCGATCGCCTTTCATGACCTCAGCGCCCTGTCCGACGTGCTGGCCGACAGCGAGTGGGTGCTGCACGCCGCGTCCCAGGACCTGCCGTCGCTGCGGGAGGTCGGGCTGCGGCCGACCCGGCTGTTCGACACCGAGCTCGCGGCGCGGCTGGCCGGCTTCGAGAAGGTCGGCCTTGCCACGATGGTCGAGGTCCTGCTCGGCCGTGCAGTTGGCCAAGGAGCACTCGGCCGCTGACTGGTCCCGCCGCCCGCTGCCCGAGCCATGGCTGCGCTACGCCGCGCTCGACGTCGAGATCCTGATCGAGCTTCGCGACGCGCTCGAAGCCGAGCTGATCGCGTCAGGGCAAGCTCGAGTGGGCGCACGAGGAGTTCGACGCGGTGCTGAACGCCGTCGCGCCGCCACCGCGAGCCGACCCGTGGCGACGGACGAGCGGCATGCACCGGCTTCGTACCCGCCGCCAGCTGGCGATCGTGCGGGCGCTGTGGGAGGCCCGGACGACCTCGCCCGTGAGCGCGACACCGCGCCCGGCCGGGTCCTCCCCGACAGCGCGATCATCGCCGCCGCGAGCACCTCGCCCGCCGCGCACCGAGCAGCTCGCGCCGGCTGCCCGGGTGGGGCGGCCGCTCAACTCGACGCCTCGTGCCGAGATGTGGCCGGTCATCGATGCGACCTACCAGCTGCCCGACACTGCGCTGCCACGACCGGCTGCATCGGGTGACGGACCGCCACCGCCGAGTCGCTGGCCCGATCGTGACCCGGTCGCCGCGGCCCGGCTTGGGCGGGCTCGCGCCGCGCTCGCCGAGCTCGCCGAGACGCACAACATCCCGGTCGAGAACCTGCTGACGCCGGACCTGGTCCGCCGGCTCGCGTGGTCACCGCCGTCGACCGACGTCGACGGCGTATCGCGACTTACCTCGCAATGGCGGCGCCCGGCAACTGGCAGATCGAGCTGACCGCCGGCCCGCTCAGCGCCGCCATGGTGCCCGAGGCGTGATCCTTGGCGCCGATCGACCTCGCCGGTCGTGACGCCCTGCGCCGAGGTGAGCTCGCGAGCTCGGCACCTTCGACGCGGCGCCCGGCTGGCCGCACGAGGACACCGAGCCGGGCATGAGCTTTCTGGACTCCGGCGGCTCGGTCTTCCTGATCGTCGACGACGACGGGCGGATCATCGGCGAGTGCGGCACGAAGACCGCCGCCGGATGCCGGACGGCATCGTCGAGATCGGCTACGGCCTGGCCGCATCGAGCCGAGGTCGCGGGCTCGGCGGCGCGGCTGTCGCGGCTCCTCGTCGCGACGATCAGCGCATCGACCGGACGTACGAATCATCGCCGCCGAGGTGCACGTCGGCAACGTCGCGTCCTGGCGGCGTGCTCGAGCGGTCACGGCTTCCTCGCGACCGACGCGCCGACCAACGCATATCGCCGCTATCAACGGCTCCGCGCTCGGCCATCTGGAGCAACCACCTGGTTAGCGTCAGTCTTCTGCGCGGCAAATTCAGGACATTCACCCGATTGACCTTATTAAGCCGGGTTGAGGCGATTCGGTACGTTCCCGCTATGCCGAGTTGGCCCGAGGCGCAGCAACTGCGCCAGTGCGCACTCGCCGTCGCGGTGATGCACGACGTCGATGTGCTGCCGTCGTCGCACGGCGTGGTGCTCCCCGGGATCGACCGACGTGCTGCTCACCTGGGCCGAGTGCCGGCGCGCGCTGGCCGGTGCGCCGCCGGAGACCGAAGCAGGCTCGGCAGCGGCTCAAGCGCTGGTTCCAGCTGCGGCGCTGGCTCGCCGATCGCCCGCTCGAGGACCTTGCCGAACGGGCTCGACCGTACGGCATCGTGGGTCGAGTCGCCGCTTCACCCGGGCTGGACTGGGTCCGCCGGCGAGTGCTCGGCGACACCCTCGACCTTGGCTTCGGCTTCGTCGGCATCGATCCGGCCGATCCGGATCTCGTGCTGCCGATCCCCCAGCAGCTACTGCGATCCGCCGGCGTCGAGCCGTCCCCGTGGTGGCCAACGGCGATCCGCTTGATCGCTCCTGTCGGGCTAGGCGCCGTCTTCTCGAAGCTCGCCGCGGCCTCGCCGCCCGGCTACGGCGTCATGGCCGCCAACGTCGGAGTCTATTCTGCCCTCTTTCTGGCGATTAACATGATGCGAGCCCGCCTCATGTTTCCCGATGCGGCGGGGCAATTCGGCGCCCAACAAATGGCGCTCTGGGGCTTCTTCGCTTTGTGCTCCATGGTCCTGCTGAGCTTCGCTTGGGCCGGCATGCTTCACGCGGCGGTCGCGGCCGCGGGGGGACAAGGCGGCTACCAGCGCAGCTACCAGATACTCTCTCTGTTGTCGGTCTTCTGGCCCGCGTTGGCGGCGGCGTCCACTTTCCACTACGGCTGGCTGGCGGTGGCGGCGTTCTGGGCCTATCTGGCCATCGCCGCGGCCGAGAGCCTTCAGCAGGTCCCCGCCCAGCAAGCCCAGCTCATGCTGGGCGGCGCCGCGCTGGCGGGCACGGCGGCGGTCTGGTTTCTCAGCGTCCAGATCGACAAATACTTGACCCCTTACGTCGAGGAAGTGAGGATGGCCGCACAGATGAAGCGCCAGATGCTGGACACGCAAGCCACGATGGCCTTTCAACAATCCCTCCAAGGAACGCTCCCGGCGGGCGCGGCTCCCGGCGCGCCCGATCCCTCATTGCAGGCCCAACAGCTGATCCTCCAGGCGCAGCAGATGATGCAGCAGACCGGCGGTCCAATCGCTCCGATGGGGACCAGCTCGGGATTGCAGGTTCTTCCGCCGGCGGGGCAGACAGCGGCGACGACGCCGGCGCAGGGCGTCCAGCAGCTGAAGCAGACAACCGAGATCGCGCGCCAGGCGGAGCTCAACGCGCTGACCCAGGTGATGCCGATGATCAACAACCCCGCCATGACCAAGAACCTATCCCCTCAGCAAGCCCAGGAGATGCAGCAGATCGCCGGCGTGCTCTCCCAGCTTCAGAACAACGTCAAGACCGGCAAACCTTTGAGCCCCGACCAGATCTCCCAGTTCCAGCAGATGGGCCAGTTCACCATTCAGACCATGCAGCAGATGAAAAATCAGCCTCCCATCCAGGCCCAGCCGCAGCCGCAAGCCCAGGCGCCGGCCCAACAGGGGGCCCAGCCGTGAAGCTGCAGGACAAGGCCGTCTTGGTCACCGGCGCCGCCCGCCGCGTCGGGCGCGCGATCGCTCTGGCGCTGGCCGAGCGCGGGGCCCGGGTGGCGATCCATTACAACCGCTCGCGCGCCGAGGCCGAGGCCTTGGCGCGGGACCTCAAGAAAAGCTTCGGCCGCGAGGCGATCACGGTCAAGGCGGAGCTTTCCGACACCCGCGCCGGCGCGCGCATGGTGGACGCGGTGGCCAAACGCCTCGGCGCGCTGCACGTCCTGGTCAACAGCGCCTCGGTCTACGAAAAGAGCGATTTCGGCCGCACGACTCAGAAAGAGTGGGACTTCAACCTCGACGCCAACCTACGCGCGCCCTTCTTCCTCAGCCAGGCGGCCGCTCCGCACATGCGCCGGTCGGGCGGGGGCGTCATCATCAACATGGCCGACTGGTCCGCCCTGCGGCCCTACACCGATTACATCCCCTACTGCGTATCGAAGGCGGGATTATTATGCCTCAATACCGCGCTGGCAAAGAAACTGGCGCCCGAGATCCGCGTGAATGCCATTATGCCGGGCCCCGTGCTTCTTCCGGAAAACTTCGGCGCGGCTCAGAGCGAGGCGGTCAAGAAGGCGACCTTGCTCAAGCGCTTGGGAAGCCCCCAGGACATCGTCAAGGCCGTGCTTTACCTCATCGAATCGGGCGATTTCGTGACGGGGGCGGCCCTGCCCGTCGACGGCGGACGGCTGATCGCTTAGGAGAACCCATGTACACGGTCACTCGACTCATCCACTTCTGCTACGGCCATCGCCTGCTTGAATATAAGGGGAAGTGCCGGCACCCTCACGGCCACAACGGCAAGATCGAGATCACCATAGGCCGAAAAAATCTCGACAAGCTTGGATTCGTCATGGATTTTGAGGAGATCAAGGAAAAGGTCCAGCGCTGGGTGGATTCGGAGCTCGATCACAAGATGCTGCTCAACGACAAAGATCCGCTGGCAAAGGTGCTTAGGGGCATGGGTGAGCCGGTCGTGCTCATGAAGGGGAACCCGACCGCCGAGGCTATCGCCCGCCATATTTACGATTACGCCAAGCGCCGCGGCCTGCCCGTCGTCGCCGTGCGCCTATGGGAGACGGTCAACTCCTACGCCGAGTATGCGGGAAGCTGAGCCCGCGCTCGAAAACACGCTCAAGGCCGCCGCGCGCAGGATTGCCTCGCTCCCGGCGTGGGTCCTCCTGTCGGCGATCTACTATCTCGCGCTGGGCCCGGCAGCTCTCTTTTCCCGCCTCATAAAGGACGATCCCCTCGGCCTGCGCGGCGGCGGCACCGGGTGGACCAAGCGCGAGCCTGTCGAGCCCTCCGAGCACCTGCGCGGCCAAGGATGAACATCCTCGGCCTGAGCTGCCATTATCACGACGCGGCGGCGGCGCTGATCGTGGACGGCGAGCTTGCCGCGGCCGCGGAGGAAGAGCGCTTCACCCGGCGCAAGCACGATGCCGGCTTCCCCGCGCGGTCCATCGCCTTCTGCCTCAAGCGCGCCGGGCTCAAGCCAGGCGACCTCGACTACGTGGCCTACTACGAGAAGCCCTTCCTCAAGTTCGAACGGATCCTGACCGCCTGCGTGCAGACTTACCCGCGCTCGGGCGAGCTGTTCCGGCGCGCCATGAAGTCGTGGCTTAGCGAAAAGCTTTGGATCAAGAGCCGGCTCATGCGCGAGTTCGATGTTCCAGAAAATAAGATCCTATTCTGCGACCATCATCTCTCGCACGCGGCCAGCGCGTTCTTCTGCTCGCCCTTCGAGGACGCCGCGGTCTTGACCATGGATGGGGTAGGGGAATGGGCTACCGCGGCGCTGGGGCGGGGGCAGGCCTCGTGGAAGGAGGGGGGGAAACAATCTCTTAAACTCGAGCGAGAATTGCGCTTCCCGCATTCAATTGGATTGCTCTATTCGTCCTTTACCGCCTACCTTGGATTTGAGGTCAATGACGGCGAGTACAAGGTCATGGGCATGGCGCCCTATGGGACGCCGCGCTTCGCCGACGACATCCGAAAGCTGGTCCGCCGTTTCGAGGACGGCTCGTTCAAGCTCGACATGGACGCGTTCTCATTTCACTACGACGCGCAGCGCTCCTTTTCCCCGGTCTTCGAGAAGCTCTTCGGCCCGTCTCGAAAACCGGGGACGCGGTTCGTGACGAAAAAAACGAGCCTCTACGATGACCCGGTCCAACCCACCGGCGCCGAACTCTCCGAAAACCAGCGCTTCGCCGACGTGGCCGCCAGCGTCCAAGCCGTCACCGAGGAGCTCGTGCTCGGTCTGGCCGGCGAGGCGCGCCGCGCGACGGGCTCCAAGAACCTGTGCCTGGCCGGCGGGGTGGCCCTGAACTCGGCGGCCAACGGGCGGCTCTGGCGCGAGGCCGGTTTCGAAAAGATCTTCGTCCAGCCGGCGGCGGGCGACTCGGGCGGCGCGCTGGGAGCGGCGCTCTACGCCTATCACGTCCTGCTCCAGAAACCGCGCCGGCACGTGATGCTGCGCGCCGACTTGGGACAATCCTTTTCTCAAGGGGAGGCGGCCGACTCCCTGCGCGGGCTGGAAGCCCGCTTCGACGTTATCGAGGAAGAGTCCCGCCTCTTGGACCGCGTGACGGAGCTGCTGCGCCAGGGCAAGGTGGTGGGCTGGCACCAGGGCCGTTTCGAGTGGGGGCCTCGCGCGCTCGGCCAGCGCTCCATCCTGGCCGACCCGCGCTCCGAGAAGATGAAGGATACGGTGAACATCAAGATAAAATACCGCGAGCCCTTTCGCCCATTCGCTCCCTCCGTCCTCGCGGAGGCCGCGGGAAGCTACTTCGAACTGGGCGGGCGGGAACTGCCGGACGCCGCGCGTTTCATGCTGATGGTCCTTCCAGTCAAAGAGAAGAAGCGCGAGGAGATTCCGGCCGTGACTCACGTCGACGGGACTTCCCGGGCGCAGGCCGTGGGGCCCGAGGGCGACCCGCTATATCGGAACCTGCTTCTGCGCTTTCAGAAGGCCACCGGCGTGGGTTTGATCCTGAACACATCGTTCAATCTCAAGGGCGAGCCTATCGTGAACACGCCCGCGGAGGCCTTCGCGACCTTCATGGACAGCGGGATGGACGCTCTCGTGGTTGGGACGTGCCTGGTCGAGAAAGAGAAAAACGAGCCGGTCTCGAGGGGGAAAACATGGCGGTCCTTAGGGGCGCCCGACAAAAACTTGGTATTGTAGGCGAGCTTCTGCGCTATCTTTGGCGCAAGAAGCTGTGGTGGATGATACCGATGCTCGTCGTGCTGGTCCTGCTCGGGGCGCTGATCGTGATGTCGCTGAGCACTCCCGTGGCGCCGTTCGTGTATACTTTGTTCTGACCCGCGATGAGCTCCCCGGCCAAAGAAATCCTGTTGATCAAGCTCGGCGCGCTGGGCGACGTGCTGCGCACGACCTGCCTTCTGGGTCCGATCCGCCGCAAGTACGGGCCCTGCCGCATCACGTGGCTGACGGCTCCGGAGGCGATGCCGTTGCTGCAGGGCCTGGACATCGAGGTCGCCCTTAGCGCGGGCGGCAAGACTTCCGCCCTGCTCAAGCGCCTGAAGTTCGACATCGTCATCAATCTGGACGAGGACAAGGCCGCCTGCAAAGCCGCGGCCGAAGCGACGACAGAGTCGATGATCGGCGGCCGCTTGGACAAGAAGGGTCTTCGGCCTACACCCCCGACAGCGCACCCTACTTCGACTTGGGCCTCTTGAACCGCGGCGCCGACGGCTCGATGGCGCGAGCCGACGCAATGAAGCAGGCCAACCGGAAGACCTATCAACAGCTTTGGGCGGGCGTGTTGGGCCTTGAGCTCAAGGAGTACCCAACGGGCTACGAGCCCCTGGTGGCTCTTTCCGATTCCGACAACGAGGCCGCGCAGACGGCTTTGACGAACACGGGCAAGCCGCGCGTGGGAGTCAACCTCGGCGCCGGCGCCCGCTGGCCGGCCAAACAGCCCTCGGTCGAGAAGGCGGCCGAGATCGCGCGCCTGCTGGCGAAGGACTATGACGTGGTCCTCTTCGGCGGCGAGGCGGAACTCGAGCGCAACCGCGCGATCGCGGCGGCCGCCGGAGAAGGGAAGGTCATGCCCCCCGTCTCGCTGAAGACCTTCGCGGCCATGATCAGCCTTTGCCGCGCCTTGGTCACCACCGACAGCCTGGCCCTGCATCTGGCCTGCGCCGTGGAGACCCCGTGCGTGGTCCTGTTCGGGCCGACTTCGGCCGCCGAGATCGAGCTCTACGGACGCGGCATCAAGCTGGAACCCCAGCCGGCCTGCTCGTGCTATTATCAGCCGCAATGCCGGATTCAGCAGCACTGCGTGGATTCGATCCCGTCAGCGTCCGTCGCCTCGGCGGTCGCGCTGCTGCTGGCCTAATCCCGGGCGCCGTCGTCGACGGCGCGCGCGACGAACCTGGCCAGATCCTGCGACATGAAGGGCTTGGTCAGCAGGTCGACGCCTTCGATGAGGCCGCGGCAGAGCGCGGGATCCTCGGCGAGGCCCGAAATATAGAGCACCTTCATCGTGGGACGCTCGCGGACCAACTCCGCGGCGGCCGCCGGACCGTTGAGGTTGGGCATATCGACGTCGGAGAGCAGCACGTCGATGGTCCCCGCGAAGGCCCGCGCGATCTCGCAAGCCTCCTGCCCGTCGTGGGCCTCGAGCACGCGGTAGCCGCGCGCTTCCAGCGCGCGCCTGGCGATGACGCGCACGCCCTCCTCATCCTCGGCCAGCAGGACCGTCAACGGACCTTGGCTGCGCTTGGGCGACCGTGTGGGGCCGGGGGCGGGTTTGGAGGGAACCGCGCGTACCGGCAGGAAGATCGAAACCTCGGCGCCGTGACCCGGTTCGGTGCGCACTTGGACGAAGCCCTCGTTCTTGCGCACCAGGCCGTAGACCGTGGCCAAGCCCAGTCCCGCGCCAGCCTCGTCCTTCGTCGTGAAGAACGGCTCGAAGAGGCGCTCGCGCGTCTTGGCGTCCATGCCGCCGCCGGAATCCGTCACGCTGAGCAGGCCGTATTCGCCCGGCGGCACGCTCTGCGGCGCGCCGGGGCGCGGCTCGCTCGACGCGCGATCCGGGAGTCCGATCAGCAGCGGCCCCCCGTTGGGCATGGCCTCGGCGGCGTTGCGGACGAAATCGACGACGATCTGCTGGACTTCTGGGCATCGGCCGCGATCGCAGACCCGTTTCCCGGCCTCGACCCCGATGTCGATGGGCGGGGCGCGATCACGGCGCCATGCTCTCGCGCATTCTCTCGATCGTCGCGCCAAATCGAATTCGTCCGGCTCGACCGCGTCCCGGTCCCCGAAGGCCAGCAGCGATCGGCGCAGCGCCGCGCCGCGCTCGACGGCCTTGATCAGGGCGCCAAGCCCTCGCGCGCCCGGCGGCCGGCGAGGCCTCCTCAAGCCGCGCAGTCGTCTGGCCCGACATCGAAGTGACAAGATTTTCGACGCCGTGCGCTACGCCCGCGGCCAGCCTAGCGGCGGCCTCCATGGCGCGGCCGTGGCTGCGCTCCTCCTCCGCCATCCGGCGCCATCGGACGTCGCGCACCACCGCGGTCAGGTACTCACGCCCGGAAAGCGCGATGAATCCAAGGCTGGCCTCCGCCGGCCGCTGACGGCCGTCGCGGGCGCGGATCTCCGTCTCGTAGGTGACGCGCTTGAGCTCGCGCAGGCGATTGACGATCCCCTCCCAGCCGCGCCGGCGCAGGAAGGGCCCGGCGTCGAGGTCGAGCAGGCAAAGACCCGAAAGCTCGGCGCGCGTGTAGCCGGAAAGATCCTCGGTGCCGCGGTTGCAGTCGAGCAGTCGGCCCGTGGCGGCGTCCGCGATGAAGATGGCGTCCGGCGAGTCGTCGAGCAGGAGTCGGAACAACTCCGAGCGCTCCTCGGCCGCCTCGCGCAGTTGGCCCTGCACGCGGGCCTCCCCGCGCGCCGAGCGCGCGCGGCCCGCCAGCCGCGCCACGGTAAACGCCACGAAGACCAGCACGGCGTCCTTGAGGCCCACCTCCAGCCAGACGGCCGGCCCGAAGCCGTCTCCCGCGAAAACGTAATAGGCCGAGATGAAGGCTAGCGCCCCGAAAGTCACCAAGGCAGCCGCGCGGCGGCCGAGCATGATGCAGGCGGCGGTGACCGGCAGTATATAAAGGACCCACAGATTGGAATCCGTCCCGCCCGAGTAGGCCAGCAGGGCCGTCACCACGCCGCAATTGGCGGAGATGATCAGCGCCGCGATCCACTGCACGGACGGCCAGCGCTTCAAGGCGAGACTGGCGGATAGATTGAGGACAAGGAACAGCGCGATCAGATAAAGGGCTTGCGGAAAGACGATGTCGCCGTTATCGCCCCAAAATAGGCCGTGCCGGCCGCGAAGATGCAGAAAACGGCATCGTAGCGGACCGTCCAGTCCGGCGTGGGCGCGGAAACCTCGAGCCCTGGAGCGGACTCCTTTTGCTGTGCGTTCACGGCATGATTCTCCCCGGCATGTAGTGCCTATTCCTAAGAGTATCCCCTAGGCCTGACAGTTGTCAAGGCCTTCTTTGTCAGCGGCTGTCAGAACGGCGGCGGGTGATTTCGACGACGACTTCGCGGGTTTTCGGCATGACGGCGGGCTTCTTGTGAACGCGCACGGTGACGGCGTAGATCCTTTTATCGAGGAAGAGCACGATCTTCGCCGCTTGGGCCGCCAGCGTCTCGACCAGGCGCCGCTCGCCGGTCTCGGCGGCCTGGCGGACGGCCTTCTCGACGGCCCAATAGTCGGCGGTCAGCCGGAAATCGTCGCGCGCGGCGGCGGGGGCAACGTCGAGATCGAGGCCGACGTCGATGAGGATTTTCTGGGGCCGTTTCCTCTCCGCCGCGGGTACGCCGAGCCGACAGCGGCACTCGATGCCGTAAAGCCAGATCTTATCCATCGAGCCGTCCGGTCTTGGCCACGCGGGCATAATAGTCAGCCCCGTTGGCTTTTTGGCGCTGACGCGTGAACAGGCCGAAGCGGGGGCGGTAGCTGCCCCATTCATAGTTGTCGATAAGCGACCAATGAAAATAGCCGCGAACGTCGGCGCCGTCCGAGATCGCCTTCGCCAGGGATTTCAGGTGGCCGCGAAGGAAATCCTCGCGGCTCATATTGGGATTTTCGGCCATGCCGTTCTCAAGAATGAGTATGGGCTTTTTATAATCTTGCCAAAATTTGAGCACCATGGGCCCGAAGGAATCGGGAGCGATCTCCCAATTCATGCCGGAGCGCGGCAGAGCGCCGCGCCTGCCGCCGAGCAGATTGAAGACGAGGGGCGTGATCCCGTGCTCGAGCTCGGCGAAGCCGGGGATGACGCCGGCGGGGGCGAAAGGCACGGGCGAGGGGGAGACGAAGACGCGCGTATAGTAATTGATGCCGAGGTAGTCGTGGCAGTCCTTGGTCTCTTCCAGAAAGTGGCGGTGCATGAACCAGTCCCAGCGCTTCACGGCCTCCTCTTGGCCGGGCCGGGCGGGCTCGAGCGCGGCGATGTTGTGCGCGACGCCCACGCGCGCCTTGGGCTGGATCTTGTGCAGAAAACGATAGGCGTCGTTGTGCGCCCGGGCGAGGTTCGGCACGATGACGGGATTGAATTCCTTGTCGACGTTGGTGAGCATCCAGCGCCCCGGCGGGAAGAAGCGATAGCCGTAGGCCCCCGTAAGGAACACCATGGGCTCGTTGAAGGTCACCCAATCCTCGACGTGTTCGGCGAAGAAGGGAGCGGTCTTCTCCACGAAGGCGAGGTAGCGTTTGGGGACCTCGGGATCGAGCCAGCCCTTGGGGTGCTCCCGCAGAAGCCACGCCGGCTCGGAAAAGTGGTGGAAGCAGAGAAAAGGCTTGATGCCTTCTTCCTTCAAACGCTTGGCCCAGTGGACGTACCGGTCGAGAGCCTCTTGGTCGAAGACGCCAGGTTCCGTCTCGACGCGCGACCATTCCAAAGAGAAGCGGTAAGCGTTGAGGTTGAGCGATTTGAGCAGTTTAAGGTCGTCCTCAAACATGTCCCAGGAACGCGCGGCCTCGCCGGAGCGCTCCCAGCCGCGCTTGACCTCCCAATCCCAGAGGGCAGAGCGCGAGTTGCCGCCCTCGATCTGGTAGGAGGCGGTGGAGGCGCCCCAGAGGAAATCCTTGGGAAAGGCCATGGGGGAGATTATCTTTTTTGTATCATAGTGTCATATGATCCCTTTGGCCGTCCTTTTTTCTGCCCTCTGGGCGGGGCAGGTCCAGGCGGCCGAGGCCCCGGTCCTCTCGACGGTCACTTTGCGCCAATGCTACGACTGGGCGCTGATCCGCAGCGAGGACCTGCAAATCCGCCAGGAAGACATCGTCCAGTCCCAACAGCGCGCGCGCGCCGCCATGTCCGGCGCCCTGCCCCGCGTCGATTTCGAGCTGACCAACATAATCAAGACCCCTCCGGCGTCAACACGCTCAACGCCGAGGGCTTCGGCGGCTTCATCAACAAGACCGAAACGGATTCCGACTTCGCTCTGCGCCAGACTCTCTTTCCCGGACTCAAAGAGTGGTCGGCCTTGAAGATTTAAAAGGGAAGAAGCGCGCGACGCCTGGCGCCTCCAGCGGGCCCAGCGAGAGCTGTACGAGCGCACGGCGGCGGCCTACTACAACGTCGTGGGACTTGAATTCGAGCAGCCAACACGGCCTCCTCCCTAGAGGCCGCCGAAGACCGCGTCAAGGAACTGCACCATTTCATCAGGCTGGGCAAGGCGCGCGAAAGCGAGCTGTTCACCGCGCAAGCCCACTCCGCCTCGCTGAAGGCCTCCCTGCGGCAGACCGAGGCCCGCCTCATCGAGCCCCGCGACGGAGTTCTTCTTCCCTACCGGGAAGGACCTCTCGCAGGCGCCCGTGGTCGACGAACTGCCCGACCTACCGGAGACGGGACGTCAGAGGAAGCCGCCCGCCTGGCCCGGGACCGTTCCGACGTGAAAGCCCAGCGCGAGGACGCCGCCGCCCAGCAGGCCCGTGTCACCTATTAAGGGCCGTTCTGGCCACGCTCGACCTGCTGGGCCGCTACTACACCAGCCGCGCGACCTTCCTCAAAGTCATCGACTGGGACGTGACGTTGTCGCTCGATGTGCCGCTCTTCCAGGGCGGCCGCGTGGTCGCCGACACCAAGCGCGCCCAGTCGGTCTCCCGGCAATCTCTGTTGATGCTCGAAGAGCTTGAGCGGGAGGCGCTTCACGCGGTCAGCCGCTTGCACGGCGAGCTGGTTTCCGCGATCGATGAATTATCGGCCCAGGATGAAGCCGCCCAAGCCGCGGAAAAAGCTACGACGCCTTGAAAGAGGAGTACCGCTTGGGCTTGGTGACCAATTTAGACGTCTTGCAGGCGCTCGATCTGGTGCAGACCCAGCGCGCGGCGCGCAACGCGGCGCTGATGCAGGCCAAGCGGCTCTACATCTCGCTGGGCGTGGCGACTGAGAGGCTTCCATGATCTTGTCCGATCTTTCGATCAAGCGCCCGGTCTTCGCCTGGATGCTGATGCTCGGCCTGATCACCTTCGGCATCATCGGCTTCACCCAGATCGGCCAGAGCCAACTGCCCGACGTGGACTTCCCGGTGCTGACCGTCAACGTGCAATGGGAGGGCGCCTCGCCCGAGGTCATGGAAACCGAGGTCGTGGACGTGATCGAAAACTCGATCACCTCGGTCAAGGGCGTCAAGAAGATTTCATCTGTTACACGGCAGGGCCAGGCCATGATCACGCTCGAGTTCGAGCTGAAGGTCAACGTGGACGTGGCGCTTCAGGAAGTCCAGAGCAAGATCTCGCAGGCGCAAATCGAGCTGCCCAAGGACATCGATCCGCCCATCATCATGAAGTTCAACCCGGACGACCAGCCCTTCATGTGGATCTC
>CAWFEP010000014.1:0-227608 GCA_963814845.1 uncultured Actinomycetota bacterium | reverse complement strand
CGGCGATGAGATCACGCTGCGCGTGCACCTCGACGGTGACGTCGTCGCCGACGTCTCCTACGAGGGTCAGGGTTGCTCGATCTCGCAGGCCTCGGCGAGCGTCATGACAGATCTGGTGATCGGCAAGTCACTGCCCGAGGCGCTTGAGGTGCACGAGGAGTTCCTGCGGCTGATGCAGTCGAAGGGTGAGCTTGAGCCTGACGAGGACGTGCTCGAAGACGCAGTGGCCTTCGCGGGGGTTTCGCGATACCCGGCGCGCATCAAGTGCGCGTTGCTGGCATGGATGGCATGGAAGGATGCGACCGCACAAGCGGTTGCTCAAACGGGAGGCGCGGCATGAGCGATCCGACGACCACTCCTACCGGCGGGGCGACGACCGTACCGACGATTGAGGACGTGTTCGAGGCGATGCACGATGTCGTCGACCCCGAGCTGGGGATCAACGTCGTCGACCTCGGCCTGGTGTACGGCGTGACCCTTGACGAAGACCGCCGCGCGATCGTCGACATGACGCTGACGTCAGCGGCCTGCCCGCTCACCGACGTCATCGAGGACCAGGCGAACGCCGCGCTCGAGGGTTTGACGAACGGCTTGACGATCAACTGGGTCTGGATGCCGCCGTGGGGCCCCGACAAGATCACCGACGAGGGCAGAGAGCAGCTCTCCGCCCTGGGATTCCGGATTTAGCGTTCGTATGTGACATAGGGGTTGCCCAGGCAACCCCTATGTCACATACGAGTAGCCAGGGCAACCCCTATGTGACATGCGAACGGTCGGGGGTGAGGACTCGGGAGGCGGCGAGGACGCCGATCAGTGCGATCGCTGCGAGTGCGGCATCGCCGATCGTCACCGCCGTTCTGATCCGGTCGAGCCCGAAGGCCGTGACCAACGCTCCGACCGCCGCGATCCCGATGATGCTGCCCACGATGTCGCTGATCTGAAGCGCCGCGGAGTTGGCACCCTGGGTCGCGGCCGGCGACAGGTCAAGCGTGAGCACGGACACCGTGGGCATCGCGGTGCCCATGCCCGCTCCCGCGAGTGCCCAGATCGGCACCGCGAGCCAGATGCTGACCGCCGGCGAGGCGATGACGATCAGCAGCGCGACTCCGACGGCGACCACAGCGAACCCAGCCCGCAGCCGGGTCACCGGTCGCCGCTTGCCCCTGGACCTGCCACCACGAGCCGGCCGACCAGCCGATGGCCGCCAGGGTCAGCGGGATGCCGACGACTCGGGGCGAGGCGTGATGCACCCGAGTGAGCGTCAGCGGGAGATATGACTCGGCGCCGAAGAAGGCGCAGGTGAGCACGCCGCGCATCACGATGACGGACGGCAAACCGCGCGCCAGCCGCAGCGCGCCGGCGGGAAGCAGCGACCGCAACGGCGGCACACCGAGCGCCAACCCCGCGAGCAGTAACGGGATGCTCCACCAGTCGACCGCTTCTGCGGCCGCCTGCATCAGCGCGAGACCGCCGGCCAGCAGCAGGCCCCGGACGATCCCGTTGGGGTTGCTCGCCTCGACCCGCGCTGTTGACGGCATCCGTCGTAGCACCGGCACCAAGAGGGCGGCGCCGCCGATCGCCAGCGGGGCGATGCCGCCAAACACCCATCGCCAGCCGAACGCTGAGGCCACCAGGCCCGCCATGGCCGGGCCGACGAGTGACGGCACGACCCAGGCGGCCGACAGTGCCCCGAACACCTTGGGGTGCATCGCGTCAGGAAATGTCCGCGCAACGACCACGTAGACCGCGACGATCATCGCGCCGCCACCGAGGCCTTGGAGAACGCGGCCGGCGAGGAACACGCCGATGTCCGGTGCGGCCGACGCGACGATCAGGCCGCCCGCAAACAGCGCGAGCCCGCCGAGCAAGGACTGTGCTGGGCCGCGGCGATCACAGCGGCGGCCGGCGTCGACCATGCCCACGACATCCGCCAGCAGGTACGCAGTGAAGCCCCAGCTGTAGAAGCGCAAACCGTGTAGCGAGCGGACGACCGTCGGCATGACCGTGGCGACTGACATCGCCTCGACCGCGACGACCGTGATGACGACGACCAGCCCGATGATCTGCACCCGGTGGCGCGGATCACGCAGTGAACCGACCTCAGGCGCCTCGACCTGCGACTGCGTGACGGACACCCCGCCATCGTGCGGCCTCAGGGGCCCCCCCGGTCAACCCCATTACCGTTCGTATGTCACATAAGGGTTGCTATAGCAGCACTGATGTCACATGGGGGTCGCCATGGCGACCCCCATGTGACATACGAACGCTCTAGGTGCTGAGCTCCGACACGAAGTGGGGCTCGTCGGTCACGGGGCACGCCTCGTGCTGGAGCAGCCCGTACGCGGTACGTCGGACGATGTCGTGTGCGGTGATCCAGCCGAAGCACCGTGGGCAGATCGCCTCGGTGTCGACCCGCATGACGTTGCTGGCAAAGTCATAGCCACGCGGCGCCTCTTGCGTGCGGGGGAGAGCAGCGCGAGGCGGCCCCAGCCCATGTTCCGGCTCATGACACCTCCGTCCTGGCCCCATCTTGGCCGCTGAGGTCGAAAATGGGGCCGCGCCACGGTCACAGGCTCGGTCACCCTTCGGTTACGGCGCTGCGCCGTACACTGGGAGCGTGCTGACGACGGATTGAGCGCGCTGACGTTCGCGCCGCCCTGCCCTCGTCCATCCATCCAGGAGTCTCCCGTGCTCACCGCCAACGGTGTCGAGTTGCGCGCTGGCGCGCGGCTGCTGCTCGACGCTGCCACCTTCCGGGTCGGCCCCGGCGACCGGGTCGGCCTGGTCGGCCGCAACGGCGCCGGCAAGACGACCCTGGCCGCCGCGCTCGCGGGCGAGACGCTGCCCGCAGCGGGCACGATCGAGCGCCGCGGCACTGTCGGCTACCTGCCGCAGGACCCGCGTACCGGCGATCTCGACGTGCTGGCCCGCGACCGGGTGCTCTCGGGCCGCGGGCTCGACGTCGTCGTCGCCGACCTGCGCGCAGCCGAGGACGAGATGGCGGCCGGCGACGCAGAAGGCGATCGCGAGGTACGGCGCGGCCCAGGAGCGGCTGCACGTCCTCGGCGGCTACGCGGCCGAGGCCGAGGCGTCGTCGGTCGCGGCAAGTCTCGGCCTCGCCGACCGGGTGCTCAGCCAGCCGCTGCGCACGCTCTCGGGCGGCCAGCGCCGCCGGGTCGAGCTGGCCCGAATCCTGTTCAGCGGCGCGGACACGTTGCTGCTCGACGAGCCGACGAACCACCTCGACGCCGACTCGATCGTCTGGCTGCGCGACTTCCTGCGCGGCCACAAGGGCGGCCTCGTCGTCATCAGCCACGACGTCGACCTGCTCGAGGTGACCGTCAACAAGGTCTTCCACCTCGATGCCACACGCGGCGGTGCTCGACGTCTACAACGTCGGCTGGCGGGCCTACCTCGCGCAGCGCGAGACCGACGAGCGCCGGCGCAAGCGGGAGCGCGTCGAACGCCGAGAAGAAGGCGGCCGTGCTCAACGCGCAGGCCGACCGGATGCGGGCGAAGGCGACCAAGGCGGTCGCGGCGCAGCAGATGGCGAAGCGCGCGACCAAGCTGCTGGCCGGGCTCGAGGACGTACGCCAGGCCGACAAGGTCGCCCGGCTGCGCTTCCCTGAGCCGGCGCCGTGCGGACGGGTGCCGCTGACCGCCGCCGAGCTGTCGAAGTCCTACGGCTCGCTCGAGGTCTTCACCGACGTCGACCTCGCGATCGACCGGGGCAGCCGGGTCGTCGTCCTCGGGCTCAACGGCGCCGGCAAGACGACGCTGCTGCGGATCCTCGCCGGCGTCGAGCCACCCGACACCGGCGACGTCCACCCCGGCCACGGCCTGCGGCTCGGCTACTACGCCCAGGAGCACGAGACCCTCGATCCGCAGGCCTCGGTGCTTGGCGAATCTCGCGGCCGCATCGCCTGATCTGCCCGAGGTCGAGCAGCGCCGGGTGCTCGGCTCGTTCCTGTTCAGCGGCGACACCGCGCAACAGCTCGCCGGCACCCTGTCCGGTGGCGAGAAGACGCGGCTCGCGCTTGCCCGGCTCGTGGTCTCCAGCGCCAACGTGCTGCTGCTCGACGAGCCGACGAACAACCTCGACCCGGCCAGCCGCGACCAGGTGCTCGAGCGCGCTTCGGTCCTACCGCGGCGCGATCGTGCTCGTCACCCACGACGAGGGCGCGGTCGCCGCGCTCGACCCGCAGCGGGTGCTGCTCCTGCCTGACGGCGTCGAGGACCACTGGAGCGCCGAGTTGGCCGATCTGGTCGCGCTTGGCGTGAGATCGCGCGGATGGTGGGCACATAGCGAAGTGATATGAGTTGTCGGGGGCAGCAACGGGGGCAAGGTGGAGGTGTGACGGTGGCGGAGCTGAAAAAGGGAAGTCGGGTCACGGGTGCAGAGCGTGACAAGTTGTCGTCAGGGTTGAAGAAGAAGTACGACGGCGGCGCCAGCATTCGCGAGCTTGCCGCGTCGACCGGCCGCTCCTATGGCTTCGTCCATCGGGTGCTGAGTGAGGCGGGCGCCAACCTTCGCGGTCGCGGCGGTGCCACCCACGGAAAGAAGTCGACCTGACCGACGCCGAGCCGCCAGGCGGAGTGCGCCTCGAATCTAGAGGGCGAGATCGCCCGCGTGACGTTGTGCCGGCCAGACCGCCGCAACGCCCAGACACCCGCGACCTGGTCTGGCACTTGCTGTGATCGGCGACCACCTGCCGGACGAGGTACGTGTCGTCGTGGTGACAGGCGAAGGGCCGTCGTTCAGTGCCGGGATCGACCGGCGGATGTTCACCGCCGAGGGCGTTCCCGGCGAAGGATCGATGGCCGACATCACTGGGCGAAGCGACGCCCAGGCCGCCGACGTGATCGCGACCTACCAAGCCGGCTTCACCTGGCTGCGGCGCCCGCAGTTCGTCTCGGTCGCCGCCGTACGCGGGCATGCGGTCGGTGCGGGCTTTCAGCTCGCGCTTGGCCTGTGACCTGAGGGTCGCGGCCGACGATGCGATGTTCACGATGGCCGAGCCGACGCTCGGGTTAGTGCCCGACCTCGCCGGCACCCAGCCGCTGGTCGAGACGATCGGCTACGCGCGTGCGCTCGAGATTTGCGCCACTGGCCGGCGCTTCGGTGCCGCCGAGGCGGAGCGCGCCGGCCTGGTCAACGTCGTCGTGCCCGGCGACCAACTCGAGGCAGCGACTGCCGACCTCGTGTCAGCCCTGCTTACGACAAACCGGGACGCGGTCAGCGCGACGAAACGGCTCCTTCTCGCCGCTCGTGAGCGGGGTTTTGAGGATCAGATCCGCGCCGAGCGTGAGGCACAAGTGATCCGCCTCCGGGCCATGACCGGAGGCTAAAGTTGGCCCGGTGGACCTATCACTGAGCCCTGAGCAGGAAGCCACCCGCCGCGCTGTCCGCGAGTGGGTCGACGCGGTCGTCGCGCCCGCCGCGATCCGCAACGACCGCGAGGAGCGGTTCCCGCAAGAGGCCCTCGACGGCCTCACCCGCGACGGCTGGATGGGGCTGACAATCCCCGAGGAGTACGGCGGCGGGGGCGCCGACCCGCTGACGTACTGCCTCGTGATCGAGGAGTTGGGCCGCGGCGATGCAAACGTGCGCTCGATCCTGTCGGTGCATCTCGGCCTCGTCGCCGGATCGATCGCGCGATGGGGGACCGAGGAGCAGAAGCAGCAGTGGCTGCCGCAGATGGCGACCGGCGAAGCGCTCGGGTGCTTCTGCTTGACCGAGCCTGACCACGGCTCCGATCCGGCCTCGCTGGAGTCAACCGCCGTGCGCGAGGGCGACTCGTACCGGCTGAACGGTTCCAAGATCTTCATCACCAATGGCGATATCGCCGGTGTCGCTCTCGTCATGGCGCGGACCGGCGGCCCGGGCGCGCGGGGAGTGTCTGCGTTCCTCGTGCCATGCGACGCGGACGGTTTCACGCCGAAGCCGATCCACGGCAAGCTCGGCCTTCGGTCGTGTGACACCGCGGAGATCGCCCTCGACGATGTCGTCGTGCCTGCCTCGGCGCTGCTCGGCGAGGAGGGCGATGGGATCAAGGTCGCGCTGTCCGCGCTTGACGATGGCCGGATGTCACTGGCGGCGTCGTGCACCGGCTTGGCGCAAAACGCCCTGGAGGCGATGACCTCCTACGCCCAACAGCGCGAGCAGTTCGGCAAGCCGATTGTGTCGTTCCAGTTGATCCAGGAGCTCATCTCCGACACCGCGGTAGAGGTGGAGGCGGCGCGACTGTTGACGTGGCGGGTCGCCGACCTCAAGACCCGCGGCGAGAAATACACGCTGGCCGCATCGATGGCCAAGTACTACGCCTCGGAGGCGTCCGTACGAGCAGCGAACGCCGCCGTCCAGGTCCACGGTGGATATGGCTACGTCGATGAGTTCGTGGTCGGCAAACTGCTGCGCGATGCCCGGGTGACCACGTTGTACGAAGGCACCTCGCAAGTGCAGAAACTCCTGATCGGCCGCGCCGTAACGGGCATTTCTGCCTTCTAGGCGCGCTCGGCTCCGAGCGGCTCGACCGTGGGTTTGTGAGGACCTGCCCGTGTCAGGGCACGGATAACTCCTCACAAAAAGAGTCATGGGGAAGGCGCCGGGGCAAGCTACAGCTCGGTACGGAGCTCCCAGAGTTGGGGGAAGAAGCGCAGGTCGCGGCGCTGTCGCAGGTAGCCGACACCGGCCGAGCCGCCGGTGCCCGCCTTGTAGCCGATCTGGCGCTCGACCACGGTCGCGTGCAACGCGCGCCACTGCGCGGACAGCTCATCGTGGGAAAGCAGGCCCTCCGCGACGTCCCAGATCTCTCCATACGACCCGCGATCTCGGGCGACCTCGAGCAGCGCGGCGCTGACCGCAGCCGGTGAGTCGACCGCGAGCCCGCGGGCGGCGAGCGTAATGAGGAAGCCGTCCCACAGCGATGGCTCATCAAGTCGACGCTGCAGCCGATCCTTCTCCGCGGGGGTCGCCGATCGAAGCCGCACGACGACGCCCGGATCCTTCAATCCTGACAGGAACTCGAGCTCGCGAAACTGCACTGACTGGAAGCCTGAGGCGGGCGCAAGCAGGGTACGAAACTCGAGGAAGTCCTGCGGGGTCATCGTCTCCAGCACCGGCAGCTGTGCGATCAGGACCGCCTCGATCTGGGTCACCCGGGTCAACCGATGGCGTGCCGTCCACAGCGCACCGGCATTGCCGGGCTCGAGCAGGAGGTCTCGCACGGTCGTGAGCTCGTGCAGGAGCTGCTTGAACCACAACTCATAGACCTGGTGGATCGTGATGAACAGCAGCTCGTCGTGAGCGGGCGGGCTGGACTCAGGCACCTGCTGGTCGAGCAGCACATCAAGGTGCAGATATGCCCCATAGGACAGCTGGCCGCCTTGCTCGCCGAAGCGCGTCGTCATGGTGGCCAATCTAGGCTCGGGAAGACCTCGGCGCTGCCCGGCGTTGCCGACACCGGAGGATCGCGTCGTGGCAATGAACAGCAACTGGCACATCGCGGCGTCTTTTCGCCGCGATAACTCGGTGGTGGAGAAGAAGCTGCCGCCGGGCACTGTGCGCCGGATCGTGCGGTTTGCCGCGCCGTATCGCACCCAGCTGGTGTGGTTTCTGATCCTGATCGTCCTTGACGCCGTCATCGGGGTCATCAACCCGTTGATCTTCCGCGCCATCATCGACCAGGGGATCGAGCACAAGCGGATCGGTTATACCGAGCTGCTCGCGGGCCTGATCGCGGTGCTCGCGATCCTCGACAGCGCCGACTCGCTCGGCAACCGATGGTTCTCGGCCCGGATCGGCGAGGGCCTCATTTACGACATGCGCTCCAAGGTGTTCGAGCACATCCAGCGCATGCCAATTGCGTTCTTCACCCGTACCCAGACTGGTGCGTTGATCAGTCGGATCAACAACGACGTCCTCGGGGCGCAGCAGGCGTTCACCGGCACGTTGTCCAACGTGGTCAGCAACATCATCAGCGTCTCGCTGGTGCTGGCCACGATGTTCTATCTGTCGTGGCAGATCACGTTGATCGCGCTGATCCTGCTGCCGTTGTTCATCGTGCCGGCCCGGATGATGTCAGGCAGGCTGCAGCGGATCACCCGCGAGAGTTACGTGCTCAACGCCGACATGTCCACTCAGATGTCGGAGCGCTTCAACGTCGCTGGCGCGTTGTTGGTCAAGCTGTTCGGCCGCCCCGGCGACGAGGCCGGCCTGTTTCGTTCCCGCGCACGGCGGGTGGCCGACATCGGCGTGACTCAAGCGATGTACGCCCGGGTCTTCCTCGTGTCCCTGTCACTCGTCGCCTCACTCGCCACTGCGCTGGTGTACGGCCTGGGTGGCAGGTTCGCGATCCAGGGCTCGCTCAGCATCGGAACGGTGGTGGCGCTGACCGCCTACCTCAGCCGGCTCTACGGTCCGTTGACATCGCTATCCAACGTCCAGGTCGACGTGATGACTGCCTTGGTGAGCTTCGACCGGGTCTTCGAGGTGCTCGACCTGGAGCCGTCGATCAACGACGCCCCCGACGCGGTCGACTTGGTGATCGAGCCGGGCCGCGCGGCGAGCCTTGAGTTCAGCCACGTCGACTTCCGCTACCCGACCGCCGCCGAGGTGTCGCTGGCGTCGCTGGAATCGGTGGCGGTGCTCGACAACTCGCCAGAGCGACAGGTGCTCTTCGACGTCTCGTTCCGAGCGGAGCCGGGACAACTCGTTGCTCTGGTCGGGCCGTCGGGCGCTGGCAAGACGACGATCTCCCAGCTCGTGACCCGGATGTACGACGTTCAGTCGGGATCCGTGCGGGTCGCCGAGCACGACGTCCGCGAGGTGACCCTCACGTCGCTGCGAGATGTCGTCGGCGTCGTCACGCAGGACGCGCACATGTTCCACGACACGATCCGGGCGAACCTCACCTACGCGCGGCCATCGGTGACGGAAGCCGAGATGTGGGAGGTCATCGATGCGGCACACATCGGAGACCTGGTGCGGTCACTGCCTGACGGGCTCGACACCCTGGTGGGGGATCGCGGCTATCGGCTGTCGGGTGGGGAAAAGCAGCGGCTGGCGATCGCGCGGCTGTTGCTCAAGGCGCCCGCGATCGTCGTGCTCGACGAGGCGACGGCGCATCTCGACTCCGAGTCAGAGGTCGCGGTCCAACGCGCGCTGGCGACGGCGTTGTCCGGCCGTACCTCGCTGGTGATCGCCCACCGGCTGTCCACCGTGCGCGAGGCCGACCAGATCCTGGTCGTCGATGACGGCCGGATCGTCGAGCGCGGTGATCACGACGAGCTGATCACAGCAGGCGGGTTGTACGCGGAGCTTTACCGCACCCAGTTCGAGCGCCAGCAGGACCTCGCGCCGGACGATCACCCGTTGCCGGCGTAGTTGTCGGTCACCGGCGTTAACCTGCCGGCATGACGACGAAATCGGACCACGCGCCTGGAAACCCCTCCTGGGTCGAGCTCGCCTCGACCGACATCGGCGAGTCGACCGGGTTTTACCGCTCGCTGTTCGGCTGGGACGGCGAGGACCAAGGGCCCGACGTCGGCCACTACACGATGCTGTCACTCGGCGGTCAGCTGGTGGGAGCAATCTCACCGGTGATGGCCGAGGGCCAGCCTGCCGCCTGGTCGATTTACATCTCGACGGCGGATGCCGACGCGACGACCGCTGCCGCGCGCGATGCAGGTGCGACCGTCCTCGTCGAGCCGATGGACGTGCTTGACGTCGGCCGGACGGCCGTCTATCTCGACAGCACCGGCGCGGCTATCAAGGTCTGGCAGCCGAAGGCACATCGCGGCGTCGAGGTCGTCGACGAGCCGAACACATGGGCGTGGTCTGAGCTTCTCTCGCGTGACCTTGATGCCTCGATTGCGTTTTACCAGGCCGCCTTCGGCTGGGGCATCAGGCGTGACTCGCACTACAGCGAGTGGCAGCACGAGGGCCGAAGCATCGGCGGGCTGATCGCGATGCCGGAGATGGTGCCGGCTGAGACGCCATCGTTCTGGCTGCCCTACATCGCGGTGGCCGACGTGGACGCAGTGTCGGCGCGCGCGGTTGAGCTCGGTGGCGCGGTGCGAGTCCCGAGCCAGGACTTCGGCGGTGGCCGGTTCGGTGTCATCCAGGATCGCCAGGGCGCTGGCCTTGGGCTGTTGCAGCTGGGTTCGCACGGGTAGCGGCTGGAGTGCGGTCTCGTGGCGGCCGCGCTCACAGCAACCGCAGTGCGCCACCGTCGACTGCGATCACACAACCGGTGAGGTACGACGCGGCCGGTGAGAGCACAAAGGCCGCGACCCGACCGAACTCGGCCGGCTCGGCGAAGCGGCGCAGCGGGATCTGTGCGGCGATCTTGTCGCGGTCGGCTGGATCAGGCGTCACCGCGACACTACGGTCGGTCAGCACCCTGCCCGGGAGCAGTCCCACGACCCGGATGCCCTGCGGCCCGATCTCGTCAGCGAGCTGCTTCGCCCAGATCGCCATCCCGGGCCGCAGCCCGTTCGAGATCGCCAGCCCGCCGATCGGACTCTTCGCCGAGGTCGACAGCACAAGTCCCACGGCGCCGCCCTTGCCAAGCCGCGGAACGACCGTTCGGGCAGTGCGTACGGCACCGAGGAAGACCGACTCGAAGGCATCACGCCATTGCTCGTCGGTCGCACTCAGCGCATCCGTAGCAGGCGGCCCGCCGACGCTGATCAGCGCGCCGTCGAGCCGCCCCCACCGCTCGAACGCGGCTTCGGTGACCTGTTCTGCTGTCGCCGGGTCGGCATTGTCCGCGGCGATGCCAACCGCCGAATCAGCGCCGAGCCGCTCTACTGCCGAATCCACCGACTCGCGCGACCGCGACGACACGACCACTCGCGCACCATCGGCGACGAGCGCAGCCGCGGTCGCGTAGCCAAGGCCCTTGCTTCCGCCGGTGACGATGTAGACCCGGTCAGAAAGTCCGAGATCCATGCCGATCCCTCCGGTGTTGTTGCTAGAGAAGAGATCGAAGCACGTACTGCAGGATGCCGCCGTGGCGGTAGTACTCCGCCTCGCCGGCGGTGTCGATGCGCACGGTCGCGGTGAACGACTTCGTCTCGCCATCGAGTGTGGCGGTGACAGTGATCTCGCGCGGGATCCGGTCCACGCCATGAAGGCCGACGATCTCGAAGGTCTCCTCGCCGGTGAGCCCGAGCGTCTCGCGCGACTCGTCGTCGGCGAACTGCAACGGCAAAACGCCCATGCCGATGAGGTTGGAACGATGAATTCGTTCGTATGACTCGGCAATCACCGCGCGGACACCCAGCAGCATCGTGCCCTTGGCCGCCCAGTCGCGCGACGAGCCCGAGCCGTACTCCTTGCCGGCGAGGATGACCAGCGGAACGCCGTCGGCGATGTAACGCTCGGCCGCGTCATAGATCGACATCTCGTCGCCGTCGGGCAGGTGTCGCGTGACACCGCCCTCGGTGCCGGGCGCCAGCTGGTTGCGCAACCGGATGTTGGCGAACGTGCCGCGGATCATGACCTCGTGGTTGCCCCGGCGTGAGCCGTAGGAGTTGAAGTCGCGCTGCTCGACACCGTGCTCGCCGAGATAGCGCCCGGCGGGCGAGTCCTTCTTGATGTTGCCTGCCGGTGAGATGTGGTCGGTGGTGACGCTGTCGCCGAGGATGGCGAGCACTCGTGCGCCCTGAATGTCGCTGATCGGCGCTGGCTCTGCGGGCATGCCGTCGAAGTACGGCGGCCGACGCACGTATGTGGACGCCTCGGCCCACTCGAACGCGTCACCGGCCGGAACCTCGAGGCTCTGCCACCGCTCGTCTCCGGCGAACACGTCGGAGTACGACGAGGCGAACCCTGCTGATGCCACGGTGTCGGTGATGATCGCCTGGATCTCGCTCGGGGCGGGCCACAGGTCAGCCAGGAACACGTCCTTGCCGTCGGTGTCCTGGCCGAGGGGGTCGGTAAGCAGGTTGATGTCCATCGTGCCGGCGAGGGCGTAGGCGACCACGAGCGGTGGCGACGCGAGGTAGTTCATCTTCACGTCCGGGTTGATCCGGCCCTCGAAGTTGCGGTTGCCGCTGAGCACCGAAACGGCCGCCAGGTCGTTGTCGTTGACCGCCTTGCTGACCGCGGGGATCAGCGGGCCGGAGTTGCCGATGCAGGTCGTGCAGCCGTAGCCGACGAGCCCGAACCCGAGCTTGTCGAGATAGGCCGTAAGCCCGGACTTGTCGTAGTAGTCCGAAACGACCTTGGACCCGGGTGCGAGTGAGGTCTTCACCCACGGCTTGCTGCGCAGGCCACGCTCGACCGCATTCTTCGCCAGTAGCCCTGCGCCGACCATCACGAAGGGATTGGAAGTGTTCGTGCAGGAGGTGATCGCCGCGACGACAACGGCGCCGTGGTCGATCTCGACCTCTTCGCCGTCGAGTGAGACCTTCGCCGGATTGCTTGGCCGGCCGTGACTTGAGGTCGCCGAAGACCGGGGGCCGTCGTTCACGCCATCCCGGCTGACCGCCGGCGGGTCACTCGCCGGGAAGGACTCCTCAGAGGCTTCGTTGGCGCTATTGCCATTTGTCGGCTCAGCGGCGTAGTCACCGAGCACTGCGCGGAAGCCGTCTTTTGCCGACTTCAGCGGGACGCGGTCTTGCGGGCGCTTCGGTCCGGCGAGCGAGGGCTCCACGGTCGACAGGTCGAGCTCGAGGCGCTCCGAGTAGGCCGGCTCATGGTCGGGGTTGTGCCAGAGTCCCTGCGCCTTGGCGTAGGTCTCGACCAACTCGACGAGATCTGCAGAACGTCCGGTGAGTCGCAGATAGGTCAGCGTCTCCTCGTCGATCGGGAAGATCGCGCAGGTCGAGCCGTACTCCGGGCTCATGTTGCCGATCGTGGCGCGGTTGGCGAGCGGCACGGCGGCAACGCCAGGGCCGTAGAACTCCACGAACTTGCCGACGACGCCGTGCTTACGCAGCATCTCGGTAATGGTGAGCACCAGGTCGGTGGCGGTCGTGCCCTCTGGCTGCACGCCCGACAGCTTGAACCCGACCACGCGCGGGATGAGCATCGAGACCGGCTGGCCGAGCATGGCGGCCTCCGCTTCGATGCCACCAACACCCCAGCCGAGCACGCCAAGGCCGTTGATCATCGTGGTGTGGGAGTCCGTGCCGACGAGCGTGTCAGGGTAGGCAATCGTGCTGCCGTCTGGGCCGTCGGCCTCGAAGACCACTCGGGCGAGATACTCGAGGTTGACCTGGTGCACGATGCCGGTGTCCGGCGGAACCACCTTGAAACCGTCGAAGGCGTTCTGACCCCACCGCAGGAACTGATAGCGCTCCTGGTTGCGCTCGAACTCCAACGCGGCATTCTTCTCGAACGCATCGGGTGCGCCGAAGACGTCGACGATCACTGAGTGGTCGATGACCAGCTCGGTCGGCACCAGCGGGTTGATCTTCTTCGGGTCGCCGCCGAGGGCCTGCATCGCTTCACGCATCGCCGCGAGATCGACGACACACGGCACCCCGGTGAAGTCCTGCATGACGACGCGGGCGGGGGAGAACTGGATCTCGGTGTCCGGCTCGGCCGAGGGATCCCAGCCGGCGAGCGCGGTGATCTGCTCGGCGGTCACGTTGTGGCCGTCCTCGTTGCGCAGCAGGTTCTCGAGCAACACCTTGAGGCTGTACGGCAGTTTTGCGGCGCCTTCGACCGCGTCGAGGGAGTAGACCGTGACGTCGCGACCGGCGACGGTCAGGGTTGAGCGGGCGCCAAAACTGTTGGTGCTAGGCATTCATTCGCTCCTGGGCTGAATCGGCAGGGACTGACTCGGGGCCGTGCGGTTGGTCGGGGTCTCGCGTACCGCCTGCTCGGCGAGGTCGAGCACGCCGTCGAGGTGTTGGATCGGCATCCCCGTCGCCAGCTGGGCGACGAGACCGTCGTAGGCGAGCAGCAGGAATGCCGCGAGGGTCTCGATCGGGACGTCGTCGCGGACGACGCCGGCGTCGCGCTGTCGGGCCAGCCGCGCCTGCGTCGCGCGGGTGATCGAACGCAGATGGTGCTGCCACAACGACGCAAACTGCGGGTCGGTGCGAACCCGGCGGGAGACCTCGAGTTGCACCCCCAGCCAGCCGGCATCCTTATCACGCAGTTTGTGCATCGCGCCGACCAGTCCGAAGTCGTCAACCAGCGTCGCGACCTCTTCGGCGTCCTCTTGCGCGAGCGCGAGAAACAGCGCGTCCTTGTCGGCGAAATGATGGAAGATCGCGCCGCGAGACAGCCCGGTCTCCTCCTCGAGGCGACGAACCGTGGCGCCTTCGTAGCCATACGCGGCGAACGCGCGGCGGGCACCATCGAGCACGCGACGCCGAGTCGCTTCAAGTCGCTCGGGGCTCACCTTCGGCACGACCGAACTTTACCAAACCGTACGTCCGTCTTGCAATAAACAAACTGTGAAAAACCGCGATTGTTCTCAGGTGGCGGATGACGTCAGATGTTCGTCCAGGAAGCGGAGCTCGATGCTCGCCTCGCGTCGCCAGAAGCCGTCGTCGTGACAACCGCCGCCGATGGCACCGACCGCGCCCGGAATGCGCGCCAGCAACGTGCGTGCAGTCGCCTCGAACGGGTCGCCATTGCCGCAGTCGATCCGGACCGGCACCTTGTCGAGGGCGCTGAGGTCCTCCCACAAACCCCAGCGTTCCCAGTCCGCCGCTGAGTCGAAGGTGTGCGGCTGCCCGGTGATGGCTGCGTGGTAAGTGGGGAAGACCGCCGGGCTGGAACCCACCGCCGCGCAAACAAGGTCCGGGCGTTGCTGGGCGACGAGGAGTGCGCCGAACCCGCCCATCGAGTTGCCGTACACGGCGCGATTGGCCCGCGAGCCGCCGACCGTGAACTTCCGCTCGATCATCGGGAGAAACTCCTCAGTGACCCAGGCGAAGGCGTTCGTACCGTCGGCGCGCGGGTGGTAGTAGGTCGAGCCCGCGCCGCCGGGTGAAGCAAAAGCCAGATCGAGCCGCGCGGCGCTTGCCCAGCCCGGCAGGCCGATCCTGGTGACCATGTCGGCCGGCTGACCGCCCTCGCCGGGCAGTACGACGACCAGCGGAAGCGGTCCGCGGCTGGCCGAGAGCCGGGGGTTCGACACATACGACCAGGGAATCGCGACCTCCCACGGCAGCTCGGCGTGCATCGCAGTGGACCGATAGGCGCCCGTCGACACGGTGTAGTTGGAGTGGGGGATTGCCGGTGTGCTGCCACACCCGAAAACGTCTGCGCGCAACCCAGGATGCTGGCCCAGCTCGTGGTCGAAACCCACGCCGGCCGCGCCGATCACCACAACCGCACCGGCGCCACCGATCAACAGTGATCGCCGCGAGATCCGGCCACTATCCGCAGGCTCGATCACCGCCCATGGTCGCACGCCGCCGGCGACCTCAAGATCCGGCGCATTCCTCACCGGAAGAATCGGGCGTCAGGGGATGACGAGGGTGCGGCCGCCGTGGCCTTCACGCATCCGCGCGAAGGCGTCCCCAATGCCGTCAAGGTCCGTCCGGTCGGTGGCGAGGGCCTCGAGGTCGAGCCGACCTTCGCGCCACGCGGCGATCAGGCGGGGCACCTCGACATCGGGGTCGGCCGACCCGTAGACGCAGCCGGTCAACGAGCGGGCGAAGTGGAACACCTCGAGTGCCCCGAAGTCGGCACGGTCGTCGTTGCGCCCGATCCCCACCACGACGCTCCGACCGCCGCGACGAGTCGAGGCCCAGGCCTGCCGAATCGTGCTGCCCCGTCCCACGCACTCAACGGCCACATCGGCACCGCGGCCGTCGGTGAGTCGCCGCACCTGCTTGGCGAGGTCGTCGGCTGCGACCACGAACTCGGTCGCGCCGCAACTGCGAGCGACGGCTTCCTTCTCCGGCGACAGGTCGGCCGCGATGATCGTGCCGGCGCCGGCGAGCCGAGCGCCTTGCGCGGCCGAGAGTCCGACGCCGCCGAGGCCGATGACCAACACCGACTCGCCTGGCTGCACCCGAGCGGAGTTAGTGATCGCGCCGACCCCGGTGAGGACCGCGCAGCCGAGAAGCGCGGCAACTTCGAGGGGTACGTCGTCGGCGATCGGGATCACCGCCCGGGCGGACACGACGGTTTGCTCGGCGAAGGCTCCAGTTCCGAGACTGGGCAGCAGATCGACCCCGTCGACCGTCGCGTGCGGGACCGCGCCAGCGGCGAGCGCGTTTTCGCACAACCACGGTTCGCCGTGGGTGCAGAACCAGCAGCTGCGGCAGGGCGGTGCCCAGTTGAGGACGACGTGATCACCGGGCGCGACGTGGGTGACATCCGCGCCGACCGCCACGACAGTGCCCGAACCCTCATGGCCGAGGACCGCGGGAAGCGTCTGGGCCAGCACGCCGGTGGCAAGTGAGAGGTCCGAGTGGCAGACGCCGGCGGCGGCAATCTGCACCTGCACATCGTTCGGTCCGAGGGCTCGCAACACGATGTCGCGAACCTGATAGTCGCCACCGACCGCTGAGAGCACTGCTGCCTTGACCACCGGCACACCATAATGTCGAGGGACAACGATCTAGCCGAGGAGACGACTGTGCCGACACGTACCGCCCGCACTGCATGGACCGGCTCGCTCGCCGAGGGCGCCGGACAAGTCGAGCTGACCAGCAGTGGCATTGGGACCTATGAAGTGAGCTTTCCCAAGCGCGCAGCCGATTCCTCTCCAGGCACGACGAGCCCGGAGGAGCTGATCGCGGCTGCTCACTCGGCCTGCTACGCGATGTCGTTGTCCAACGAGGTTGCTCAAGCCGGTGGCACGACGCGTGCCCTCGACGTGACCGCCTCGGTGACGCTCGGGCCCGACGCCGAGAAAGGTGGTTTCGCGATTACCGGAATCAACCTCGTCGTCGAGGGTGAGGTCGAGGGGCTCGACGCGGACGGCTTTGCCGCTGCGGCGCAGAAGGCCAAAGACGGCTGCCCGGTGAGCAAGGCCCTCGCCGGCACCACGATCACTCTTGAGGCCTCGCTCGCCTGACCGGGCGACATCGTTGTTGGCGTAGCGTTCCCGAGCATGAAGGTGCCACTGACTTCGGCTGACTTCCTTGCTCGCGCTGCTGCGGTTTACGGCGACCGGATCGGTGTCGTCGATGAGCCGGGGGTGCCCGACTCACTCGGCGACGTGACGTACTCAGAGCTAGCGCGTAGAGCGCACGCGTTGCAGGCCGGGCTCGACGAGCTCGGTGTCGACGCCGGCGAACGAGTCGCGGTCGTGTCGCCGAACTCCGCGCGAATGCTGGAGTTGTTGTACGCAGTCCCGTCCTCCGGCCGCATCCTGGTGCCGATCAACTTCCGGTTGCGGGCAGAAGAGGTCGAGTTCATCGTCGAGCACTCGGGTGCTTCGGTCCTCCTGGTCGACCCCGAGGTCGACGAGGCGCTGACCGGGGTCACCGCGAAGCACCGTCTCCTGCTGGGTGCGGAGAGTGACGACGCGCTGTTGCGCTTCGACCGCGAGCCAGCGCCGTGGACGGACATCGACGAGGACGCCACCGCGACGATCAACTACACCAGCGGCACGACGGCCAGGCCGAAGGGCGTGCAGATCACCCATCGCAACATCTGGACCAACGCGGTGACGTTCGGTCTGCACGCAGGTGTCAGCGACTGGGACACCTACCTCCACACGTTGCCGATGTTCCACGCGAACGGCTGGGGGATGCCGTACACCACTGCCGGCATGGGCGTCACCCAGATCGTGCTGCGCAAAGTCGATGGCTCCGAGATCCTGCAGCGGGTCGGCCGCCACGGCGTCACCGTCATGTGTGCGGCGCCAGCGGTGCTGAACGCGATCCTGGATGCCGCGGCCCAGCTGGGAGGGCCCGGTTCCCGGCGCTGATCGAGTCACCCGGGTCATCGCCGCCGGCGCACCACCCCCGTCGCGGACGATCGAGCGCATTGAGGACGAGCTCGGCTGGGAGTTCTGTCAGATCTACGGCCTCACCGAGACCTCGCCGCTGCTCACCATCAACCGTCGCCGCCGCGAGCAAGCCGGCCTGCCGGTCACCGAGGTTTCGCGGCAGCTCGGCCGCGCTGGAGCGCCCGCGATCGGGGTGCAGCTCGAGGTGAGCGATTCCGGCGAGGTGCTGGCGAAGTCCAATGTCGTCCTCGCCGGCTACTGGAACCAGCCGGACGTCACGGCCGACGCCCTCGAAGGCGGCTGGTTCCACACCGGGGATGGCGGCTATCTCGACGACGACGGCTACCTCACGATTTCCGATCGGAAGAAGGACGTGATCATCACCGGCGGCGAGAACGTCTCATCGATCGAGGTCGAAGACTGCCTCTACTCAGCGGACGGCGTTGCCGAATGCGCGGTGATCGGCGTGCCTGATGAGAAGTGGGGCGAGACGATCAAGGCCATCGTGGTACGGACCGAGGGCTCGACCGTCACTGAGGCCGACCTGATCGCGCACTGCAAAGCCAGGGCGGCGGGCTACAAGGCGCCGACCTCGATCGACTTCGTGGACGTCATCCCGCGCACCGCTACCGGCAAGGTGCAGAAGTTCAAGCTGCGCGACCCGTACTGGGCCGGCCGCGACCGCCAAGTCAACTAAGCCGCACGTCACCGGACGAGAGCTCACGCGTCACTGGTTGGTGACGTGGGCGAGGGCCGCCCTCGGTGGGCAGACCGTGATCGGAAGTGTCACGGTGGTTTGCAGCGACAGTCGACCACACGTGGTGAACCCCGAGCGCCGACCACCGGATCGGGATGGTGCCGAGCGATTCCGACCCGCCGTCTTTGAAAAGCGCGGCGCAGTTCGGCTGGGTCGACCGTGTCAAGAGGATCATCACCTCGCGGCCGGGCTGGACGTGACAGGGAAGGCGCGGCCGGTGCCTGGCAGGCCGCGTTGGCTCGGCGCCGGTGCCGTCAGCGGTGCCCAGGTCAACGACTCATCCACGATGCTCTCGTTCTGAGCGAGGTCGAGGCCCGAGCAGCTTCACCGGGCGAGGGCCGTGGTTGATGACCGGATATGTCGCGGTGGCCTTGGTGCCGCGCGGGCCGACGACGATCAGGCTGGTGTCCTGCAGGCCGTCGCCGATCGTCTTCATCGTGTGTGGCGTGACCGTGCCATACGGGCCGCTGGTCAGAGCGAGCGGCTGATAGGTGTTAGGTAGACGATTGCCGTTGTGCCGACGCCGATCAGCGCGACGAGCAGGACACCGACGACCACGCGAGGCCAGATGCCGGCGCATGGCCGGCGGGACGTCAGGCGCAGCGACGTTGCTTTCGAGCGTTGTCGTCATGAACCCCTCCGATCGCGGCAATAGCGTCGCATGCGGTGATGACTTGCGCTAGCACGCAACGAATCGGCCACGCCAATATGCTGGCCGCGTGGCCACGATCTCCGCGCTATCCGCACTCCGAACACCGCCTCGACAACGGGCTGCGGGTGGTCGTCAGCGAGGACCACCTCGCGCCGGTCGTCGCGGTCAACATCTGGTACGACGTCGGCTCGCGCCACGAGGTGCCCGGGCGCACCGGCTTCGCCCACCTCTTCGAGCACCTGATGTTCCAGGGCTCGGCCAACGTCAAGCGCGGCGAGCACTTCTCGATCGATCAACGCGGCCGGCGGCACGCTCAACGGCACGACCTGGTGCGACCGCACCAACTACTTCGAGACGGTGCCGTCCCACCACCTCGCGACGGCGCTGTGGCTCGAGGCCGACCGGATGGGCGGCCTGCTCGACGCGCTCGACCAGCCGAACCTCGACAACCAGCGCGACGTCGTGAAGAACGAGAAGCGGCAGAGCCGCGACAACCAGCCGTACGGCTCGTGGCTCGAGCACCTGCACGAGCTCTGCTATCCCGCCGGGCCATCCGTACCACCACACGACGATCGGCTCGATGGCAGACCTCGACGCGGCGTCGCTCGAGGACGCGCGCGGCTTCTACGCGACCTGGTACGCGCCGGACAACGCGGTGCTCTCGATCGTCGGCGACGTCGAGACGCCGGAGGCGGTGGCGCTGGCCGAGCGCTACTTCGGCGGCATCCCGGCCAAGGGCAGCTTCCCGACGCCGCCGTCGACCGCGATCGCGCCGCGGCTCGGCGGCGAGGTCCGGCGTACCGTCCCCGACCGGGTCCCGGTGCCGCGGGTGTTCGTCGGCTATCGCACTGCGCCGTTCGGCACCCCGGAGTTCGACGCGATGCAGGTCGCGGCGACGCGTGCTCGGTGGCGGTCGCGGCAGCCGGCTCTACAAGGCGCTTGTGCTCGACCGCCAGCTGCTGCAGCCGTCGGACGCGCCGATCATCGACAGCTGGCCGTTCATCGGCGGCGCGACGCTGACGATCGCCGACCTGCCCGGCCCGCGAGGGCGTCGACATCGGCGTGCTCGAGGCGGCCTATCACCACGAGGTCGCCCGGCTCGCTCGAGGGCGTCACGGCCGAGGAGGTCGAGCGGGCCAAGGCGCTGATCACCAGCCAGTGGCTGCACCACCTTTCCAGCGTCGAGGGCCGGGCCGACACCTTCAGCCAGTACGCCACCCTGCTCGGCGATCCGGGCCTGATCAACGAGGCACTGCCGTCGTGGCTCGCGGTCACGGCCGTCGGACATCGCGGTCGTGGCCGAGCGAGGTGCTGAGCCCGGACAACCGCGCGGTCATCACGTTCATCCCGGATGCCGCCGACGAGCAAGAGGCGGCGGCGTGACTCTTATCTGCGCGCGGCCCTCGGTCGGCAGCCCACGACCGTGGAGCTTTCCCGAGCTTCGAACGACGCACGATTGCCGGCGGCGCGGTGATCGACCTGCCACCTGCCCGGCCGGCCGCTGGGCGTGACGTCGCTGGTCATCGACGCGGGCGCAAGTGCCGAGCCGGCCGGGTCGCGAGGGCGTCGCCGAGCTGGTCGCGCGGGCGTTGTCCGAGGGCACCAGCAGACCGCGACGCCTACCGGTTCGCCGTCGCCGGTGAACGGCTCGGCGCAACCTGGCGAGCATCGACCGACTGGGACTCGTTGCGCTGCGGGTTCGAGGTGCCGGTCGGCGAGCTGGCCGCGGCGACCGCGTTGCTGGCCGAGGCGGTCCGCGAGGCGGCGTTCGACGACGACACCCTGACGCCGGATCCGCGAGGAGCGCATCGACGAGGTCAGCATCGAGATGAGCCAGCCGGCGGCGCGAGCCGGCGAGGCGCTTGCCGCCGAGGTCTTCTGCCGACCCAGCCGCTACCACCGCTCCGACGGCGGCGACGTCGCGTCGCTCGAGGCGATCTCGCGACGAGGACATCCGGACGTTCCGGGCTCAGCGACTCGGCCGTTCCGTCGGCGACTCTCGTCGTCGTGGGCGACCTCGAGGACGTCGACATCGAGGCGCTCGGCCACACCATCTTCGACGGCTGGGCCGACAGCGACGAGCCCGCCGCCAGCCGCCGGACGTCTCGCCCCGGCAGCCCGGGCGCCGGGTCGTCGTGGTCGACCGCCCGGGCTCGGTGCAGTCGACGCTCTCGTCGGCCATGACGGCCCGCCGCGAAAGATCGACGACTACGTCGCGATGACGACGATGTCGCTCGTACTCGGCGGGATGTTCTCCTCCCGGCTGAACCTGAAGATCCGCGAGGAGAAGGGCTACGCGTACGGCGCGCACAGTGGCTTCGACACCCGCAAGTACGGCGGCATGTTCGCCGCGCGCGCCGCGGTGCAGAGTGACGTGACGATCCCGGCGCTGGCGGACATGGTTGCCGAGATCGAGCGCATGCACACGGGCGGCGTCGAGCCCGAGGAGCTCGAGCAGGCGCGCGCATATCGGGCAGGCGTCTTCCCGATCAACTTCGCCGGCGTCAGCGCCGTGGCGGCCGGGCTCGGCGACCTGGTGGTCAACGACTTCGCCGACGACCACTTCGACCAGCTGCGGGCCCGGGTGCTCGGATGTCCGCAAGGACGAGCTCGACGCGAGTGCGGCCAGCCGGCTCCGGCCCGACGACCTCGTCACCGTATGGTCGGAGACGCGACCGGATTCGCCGATCGAGCTCGGGATCGCGGGTCTTGGCCCGGTCGAGGTCATCCCCGACGAGGTCTGAGCCATTCGCGCCGGGCCGCTGAGCTGGCTGGCCGTCGTCGGGACCGCTGCCGTCGTTGCAGGCAGTCATGCCGCACTCCTCATGGCGGCGGCCAGCGCCGTCAGGCCGCGCCCGCGACGGCTCAGACCCGAGTCGTCGTCATCGCCGTGCCCGATCTGCGCTGGTCGGATCTCGCGTCGATGCCACAGCTCGCTGCGTACGCCGAGACCGCGTCGGTGGGTGACCTGTCAGTGCGGGGTGAACCGGACGCGTCCCGCTGCGCTGACGGCAGCCTGACGTTCGCCGCGGGCAACCGTGCGGACGCCGGGGGAGCGACCGGCTGCGCCCTGACGCCGGCACAGCTTTCGACGCTGCGCCCGAAGCTCGCACACGACCGGTATGGCAGTGACATCTCGGCCCTCGGTGACGCCCTGCAGCAGGCCGGGGTGAGCACCGCTGCCGTCGGGCCGGGAGCGCAGTCTGCTGCTCGCCGACGCCGGCGGGCAAGCGTGCCTCACGGCACCCGACCTGCCGGCGGCGCTTGGTCGCGGCGAAGTTGTTGCCGTCCTCGACGACGCGCTCTACGTCGCGCCGGCTGACGACCGGGCGGTCGCGGCCCGCAGCCTCGACAGCCAGCTCGCGTCGCAGCTCGCTGCGGTCCCGCCGGTGCGACCACGATCGTGGCCGGCACCAGCGATGGCCCGAGCGGCGGGCCGCAGCTGCACGTCGTGATCGTCCATGGCCCGGGCTGGCGTCACGTCGAGCTGACCTCGGCGACGCACGCGGTCACGCTTCGTCCAGCTGATCGATCTCGCGCCGACGGTCCTGACGACGCTGCACCTCGCCGATACCGACCGCGATGATCGGGCGCCCGGTCATGACTCAAGCCGCGCGAGCGCCAGTCGGCCTCGGCCTACGTCGACGCCGACCGCCACGACCTGGCGGCGCGGCGGTTGGACGGCACGATCCGTACCGCCTTCGGGATCGCGGCGATGGTCGTCCTCGCCCTCGTGGTGGCGGCTGGCAGCTCGGCAGCCGAGGGATCCATCGCACCGCGGTGACGCTGAGCCGGTGGGCGATCGGCCTGCCGATCGCGAGTATCTGCTCCAACTGCTGCCCTGGTGGCGCGTCAGCCTCGGGTGGTATCCGGTGATGCTCGGCCGCCATGCTCCTCCTCGCCGGTCTGACCGCTCTCGTGATCAGGCGAAGCCTCGCGGCCGGGCTCATTGCGGTGCCGGCGCTCATGGTGCTGGTGCTCGTCGTCGACCAGCTGCTCGGTGGCGCCGTTGCAGGTCTCGGCACCGCTAGGCAACCTCGCGATTGTCGCGGGCCGGTTTCGTGGGATGGGCAACATCGCCTTCGCCTGTCTCTGCGGCGCGGCGCTGCTCTGCGCCGGCGTGGTCGGAGGCCAGTTGCGGCAGCGCGACCGTCGCCGGTCGGGTCTGCTGATCGCGCTGGCGATCTGTGTTGTCGCGGCGGGTGTCGATGCGGCGCCGAGGTGGGGAGACGACTTCGGTGGCGTGTTGGCGATGCCGCCCTGCGCAGTGCTGCTGCTGGCGCTGCTCGCCGAGATACGTGTCACGGTGAAGCGGGTCGTGTTGACGGTGGTCGCGGCCTTGGCTCGGCGGCCGCTCTCAGCGCTGCGGACTATGCCCGGCCGGCGTCCGAGCGCACCCAGATCGGCAACTTCGCGGGTGAGGTCCTGCACGGCGGCGCGGGCCGGACGCTGTCGCGCAAGGCGTACTCCGATTTCCATTCCTTCGGCAACGTTGCAGTGACCGGCTCGGTGCTGCTGCTGATCGTGGTGGTGGTGGTGTTCCACCAGCAGGTCGGCCTGATCCTGCGCCGGGTGACAGGCCTCTGGGAAGCCGCCATCGCGGTCGCGCTGCTCGCGGCGATCGGCACCGCAGACAATGACTCCGGGGTGGTGATCGCGGAGTTCGTGCTGGTCATCGGCTTGCTCGCCGTCGTCGGGGCTGGGCTGACGGATCCGCTCTCAACCGTCCCGGGCGGGCGGTCGCCACTGCCGACGCCACCGGCTCCCGGGCTTCTGCGGTTGGCGGCGAGTCGCTCCGTCACGTAGCTCGCCCTCCTCCACGTCGGCGAGCGGGCCGAGCGGTCCGCAGACCGCTGCCAGCAGGTGATCGGCAAGCGCCGGGTTGCGGGCCAGCGCCGGACCATGAAGGTACGTCGCGACCACGCTGCCCTGGATCGCGCCATCGACGTTGCCCGCGCCGTTGCCGACGCCGCTCCGCAGGGTCGCGAACGGGCGGGCCGCTGCTCCGAGCACGGTGCGGCCGCCGTGGTTTTCGTACCCGGTCACGATGCCGATCCCGTCACCGCTCGCCTCGCCGAGCAGCTCGCCGACCGCGCGTGGTCCGGGCAGCCGATCAGTGCGGCAGTCGATCAGGCCGAGCCCGGCGTGGGTGTCGCCATGGCCGTCGAGGAACGTCTCACCGAGGATCTGGAATCCGGCGCAGACCGCGAAGACCGGCTTGCCGTCGTCGACCGCGTGGGCGAGCACGCCGTTGCGCAGCCGGCTCGACCGCGAGGGTCTGGGCGCTGTCCTCGCCGCCGCCCAGCACGTAGAGATCGACCTGCACTTGGCAGCGCCTGATCGATATCGACACTGACAAGCTCTCGGCGGCGATGCCCCGCCAGCGCAGCCGCTGCGCCAGCACTGTTGCGTTGCCGCCGTCGCCGTACGTGCCGAGCACCGACGGGAACACGAGGGCTATCGCGAACCGGGTCATCGCGGTGGCGCTCAGCCACGTCCGACGACCTGGCGGTAGGTCTGGAAGGCGGTGTAGTTGGCGAGGACCTCGACCGGGCCGTCGCGGCCCGCGGCCTGCAGCGCCGCGCCGGCATCCTCGAGCCGGCTGTGCTCGACTCCGGCGTAGTGCAAGCGCACCGCCACGTCGCGAGAGCGCTCGCCGGTGGCCACGGCGAATCGTCCCTGCAGGACCTCGAACGGCACGTCCCAGAGCCACGACGGGTCGCGGCCGTCGGCCGCCCGCGCGTTCACGGCCACCACGACCCCGACGCCGGCGGCTGGCAGCATCGACAGCGCCTCGACCCAACCGGCCGGATTCTTCGCCAGCAGCAGCCGGGCCGCGCACCCCGCGGTACGTCGCGGCAAGGTACCGTCCTTCGACCTCGGCGATGCCCGCCATGGCCGCGAATGCGATCGGCGGGGCTCGACGTCCCAGAGGCTCGCGGCGGCTGCGGCCAGGGCGGCGTTGCCGACATTGACGTCCCCCGGGATGGCGAGCGTGACGGTATGAGCGTCGCCGGTCGGATCGACCACGGTGTCGCCGCTGACCGTCCAGTCCGGCGTAGGGCGGCTGAGGCCGCAGCTGCTGGTCCAGCCGTCGCGGTCGCGGCTGATGACGTCGCCGCAGGCCGGGCAGACAGCAGCGTCACTGTGCCAGCGCTGTCCGGCTGACACCCAGATCGCGCTTGGAGCGACCGACGCGGCCCAGACCACGAGCGGGTCGTCGCAGTTCGCCACGGCGACCGGTGCGCCTGGTTTGCCGAGGGCGTCCCGCCAGATTCCGGCCAGCCGACGAACTTCGGCGTACCGGTCAAGCTGGTCGCGACTGAGGTTGAGCAGGACCGCGGCTCGAGGCCGGACGGCACTGATCACGAGCGGCAGGTATGGCTCGTCGACCTCCAGGACCCCGTCTCGGGCCAGCCGGTCACCGGCAAGTGCGGCAGTTAACCCGCTCGGCAGGTTGGCGCCGCCACTGTTGCTGACCACCAGGCCCCGCGTACGGAGAGCCGCGACGAGCAAGCTGCGAGTGGTGGTCTTGCCGTTGGTGCCACTGACCACGGCCAGGGCGCGTCCGGCTGCCGCGCGAGCAAGCGCGCCGGGATCAATTGCCAAGGTGATGCGCCCACCGATGGTGGTCCCGTCACCACGCCCGGTAAGCCGCGACAGGCCTGCGGCGAGGCCGCCCGCCGACCGCGCGACGGCGAACCGGGCGCCCGTCACCCCCTGACGTTGAGGCGCGCGATGTAGACCAGCGTGGCAAAGCAGGCGCCGGTCAGTGCCGCGACGAGCGGCCAGACCGTGCGAATGACGCGCGGCGGCGCGGTCGAGAGCTTCTTGGCGATCAGCGTGCCAACCGCTAGAAGGATCACGCAGAAGCCGGCGAGGATGTAGACGAACTTTGTCTCGGTGTCCACGGTGGCAAAGCCTACCGACTGGCATATCTCTTGTAGTGATGCGGCTCGCGGCGCAGCACCCGACCGACCTTTGCGCCCGTGGTCGACAGCGCTCGCGCGGTGTTGACGAGCGGCACATGACTGAACGCCTGCGGCGTGTTGCCGAGCTGGCGCTTCGCGTGCGGGTCCCACTCCTCGGAGAGCAGACCGACGTCGTTGCGCAGGTCCAGCACTCGTTCGAAGACCTCCCGTGCCTCACGGTCTCGGCCGATGAGGTGCAGGTCGTCAGCGAGCCACAGCGTGCACGCCAGGAAGGCGCCCTCCGTGCCGCGAAGGCCATCGCCGGATGCGGTCGTGTCGTAGCGGAGCACGAAGCCGTCGTGGGTCAACTCCTTGGCGATCGTGTCGACCGTGCCGATGACGCGCGGGTCGTCGGGCGGCAGGAATCCCACTTGCGGGATCAGCAGCGTCGAGGCGTCCAGCGTGGTCGAGCCGTACGACTGCGTGAAGGTCCCGCGCTCGGCGTCGTACCCCTCGCGGCACACCTCCTCGTGGATCTGATCGCGTGCGGCGCGCCATTGCTCGACCGGGCCGGCGAGACCGAACTGCTCGACCGCGAGGACGGCGCGATCGAACCCGACCCACGCCATCACCTTCGAGTGGACGAAGTGACGTGGGTCACCTCGCATCTCCCAGAGCGACTGGTCCGGCTCGTCCCACCGGCCCTCGAGCTCATCGAGCACTACTCGCTGCAGCGCCCAGGAGTTGTCGTGCGGACTCAGATGCGAGGTCCGATCGAGATGCAGCGCGTCGAGGAGCTCGCCGTAGACATCGAGCTGAAACTGTCCCGACGCCTCGTTGCCGACCCGGACTGGTGTCGATCCCTCATAGCCCTTCAGCCACGGCAACGTGAACTCGGTCAGCCGTCGCTCACCGGAAATGCCGTACATGATCTGCATCTGCCGCGGATCGCCGGCAACGGCGCGCAGCAACCATTCACGCCAGGCTTTGGCCTCGTCGGTGCAGCCGGCGTAGAGCAGCGCCTGCAACGTCATAGTGGCGTCTCGCAGCCAGCAGTAGCGGTAGTCCCAGTTGCGTTCACCGCCAATCGCCTCGGGCAGCGAGGTCGTGGCCGCGGCAACGATGCCGCCGGTTGGCGCGTACGTCAGTGTCTTCAAGATCGCGAGGGAGCGGATCACCGCTTCGCGCCACTCACCGTCGTAGTGACAATGCGCAACCCACTCGGTCCACACCGTCTCGGTGTCGCGGAGCGCCTGCTCGGCGTCGACCGGCTTAGGCGGCGGCAGGTGCGACTCCTGCCAGGTCATGACGAACGGGATCCGGTCACCGGCCGACACCGTGAACTGCGCGTGGTGTGCAAGGCCCTTGGCGTGAAGCGGAATCGCGGAGTTCATGCAGACCGAGTCGGGCCCGGCGATCATGCGGAGCCCCCCGCCGACCCGGCGGACCCACGGCAGGATCGAGCCGTAGTCGAAGCGCACTCGCAGCGTTGTCTCCATCTCGACGCGGCCGGAGATGCCCTCCACGATGCGGACGACGTCTGGTGCCTCGTCTCGGGGCGGCATGAAGTCGATGACGCGGACTGCGCCGCTGGCCGTCTCCCACTCGGTCTCGAGGATCATCGTCTCGCCGCGGTACCGGCGCCGGGTGCAGATCGGGGAGCCCGCGGGCGAGAGCTTCCACACTCCGTTGGACTCATCGCCGAGCAACGCGGCGAAGCAGGCGCCGGAGTCGAAGTGGGGAAACGCGAGCCAGTCGATTGCGCCTCGGCGGTTGACGAGGGCGGCGCTGTGGAGGTCGCCGAGGATCGCGTAGCTCTCGATCGGCTCATGGGTCGAAGTCGTCACGATGGTGACAGTAGCCTCGTCGTTGAGGCGGGGTCACGGTGCATGCGGAGACAGCCAGATGAGGTCTGGGAGACGACAAGTGGGGCCACGACGGCTGCTCGTGAGCGCTGCGTTCGTGGCAGCGCTTGTCGTGGTGTCTGGCTGCAACAGTGCCGCGCTGACCAAAGTCGAGATGGTCGTCTACTTCCAGCAGAACGCGCCTGCCTCTGACCACGCCGCGGCGCTGAAGGCATGCTCACATGCCGCGCCGAATGTCACGCCTGAGCCGCTCGAGCCGGGCAACCTCGCATCTGACGCCGTCGGTGACGTCCGGTTTCGCATCGACCACGCCAACGACAAGGACCTGGCCCTGCTCACCGAGTGCCTCAACAAACAACCAGGCGTCGCCGGAGTAGACATCCCCGACCTCACCGACTAGCGCTCTCGCGGGCAGCGTCAAACCCACAAGATCCACTGCCACTGCGCTAACTACCAGGGGTTTTCGCGCGTGCCCGGTTTGGCCACCGAGGAGAATCGGGCGGTAGGGCACGAATCGACCAGTTATTGGGCCGATCTCAAGATCATGGCCGTTTAAGGTTCCTAGAGCCCCCTCAAACGGCCATGAGATCCAGAAGTGCCGAGAAATCCGACGTTACCGGACAAAACACCAGAGCCCCTGGTAGTTAGCGCAGTTGCTTATGTTTTACGCAGTTGCTTGTGGTTTACGCAGTTGCTTGTGGTTTTTTGTAGTTGCTTGTGGCGTAGTTGTTTTTGGGTTAACCAAGTCGCTCGCGCGGTTTGCGGGGCGACTAGCGGGTGTACCACTTGTCGCCGGGCTTGCCGGAGGCGTAGGCCGGCTTGTCGATACCGGCTTCGAACGCCTTGACGCTGGCCGGATAGTTCGGGTCGACGAATGGCCAGAAGGACCGGTCGGTCGACTTGTGTTGCTCGAAATAGACCAGGCCGTCAAACCGCTTGCGACGTAGCACCGCACCGAGCAGGTTCTTGATCTGCGCCGGCTTGTTCGGCGACGAGCCGACCGCGGTCTCGGCGATGATCCACGGCTTGGTCGGTGCCACGTTGAGCAGTCGCGTGATCGTCGGCCCGAACAGGTTGCTGAAGGTTCTCGCCGGCGTGTTGTAGTAGCCGTCGATACCGACCCAGTCGACCCACTTGTTGCCGGGATAGCTCGCCGCCAGGCCCGGCAGCGGTTGGCGTGGGCCTTGGATATTCGGGCTCCAGAGCCAGAGCACGTTGGTCGCGCCGACCGACGTGAAGATCCGCCTCACATGGCGCCACATCAAGATGTACTCATGCGCAGTCTTGAGCTCGTTCGTGCCGTTCTGGATGGTGTTGGAGATGCCCCACGGATACCAGTAGCCGTTCTGCTCCTGGTCCAGCCGCAGGGCGATCGGGCAGCCGATTGACGCGATCGCCTCAGCCGTCTTCTTGATGTAGGCGTCGAAGTGGCCCGCGACGATCTTCGACATCGAGAACGCCGGCTGGTCGTACGCCACGCCCTGGGTCGGGTTGGTATGCGAGGCCGTTCCACGACTCCCACGTCACCATCGGCAACATGCCCGCAGCGCAGGCGTTCTCGGCGTCGGTGGTGTTGAAATTGGGCTTGCCCTTCGCCGCGCCTGCACCCCAGTCCTGGTAGTACATGACGAGGTTGGGGCGCTTCTTCGTCTCTTGGCTGATGGTCGTAATCGGCGTCGTGACAGAGGCCGGCACCCCCGCCATCGAGATCCCGTAATACTTGCGCGCCGGATGCAGCAGGGCCTTCTTGTCGACCGTGAACCGTGCCGTGCTCGGCATCGCCGGCCTGCGTTGGCGCACTTGCCGCGGACTTCTGCGCACTGCCGGCGCAGGCGGCCATGAGGAGCAGTCCGGCGGTGACGCCAACGGCGACGCTCGCGCGGAACCGCACTGTGGTCGAGCTCATTGGGGTAGCTCCGCTCGCCATAGATACCAGAATTGGTGGGTGTCGGTGGCGGACAGGGGAACCTTGGCAACAAGGGTGTACCGCCGCTCCAGGACCGTCAGCATCTGATGGTCCAAACCAAGCGTCGATCCTTCATCACAATAGAGGAAGAGCGAAAACTTGCCGTTTGTGAGCTGATTCTGCATGATTTGCGCGCCGTTCGGGCCCTGGTAGATCGGGGCGAACGTGGTCTCCCACTGGCTGTAGTTGCTGATCCCCGACAGGTAGTACTCCTGCACCGAGCTGTTGTCGACAAGGTACTGGTCGCTACCGCGCTGGACGTACTGAGCGAGGACCTTGTCGATCCCGGCTGCGTTCGGCCACCCGTGGACCATCGCCGATGAGGTTCCCATGCCGGAGCTCAGCACGAGGGCGACGCAGGCCAGCGCGGCGGGGGCGCGCAAGATCAACAGCCGGCCCTGCCGAAGCAGCGCGACACCGGCCACCCCGACGAGGGGAGCGAGGAACAGCACGCCGAAGGCCAGGTTCTTGTGCAGCGACGCCGATTCGTTGAGCTTGATCTGCACCAACGCTGGAATGAGCGCCGAGGCGAACAGAACTGCCGCGATCAGCCAGCGTCGCCACAGCAGCACGGCGCCGATGAGGCCGGCGACGGTGAGTGCGCCGATGTAGTGGGCGCAGGCGCGCAGCAGGTCGGCTCGGCTCTCGGGCAGAATCGGTGCGCGATTGATCGACGTCGAGAGCAGACCATGCCAGTCCAGCGGCGCAATCAGCAGCGCGGCGACGCCTCCCGCCACCAGCAGGCCAGCGGCGGAGATGGCGACTGTGCGCGCGGCGCGGCGGCGTCCGACCCGCTGCACACTCACGAGGACGAGAAGGGCGAGCACGCTCGGTATGAACGCCAGAGCAAAGTACTTCTCCGCGGTCGCGAGGATCAGGCACGGCCCTAGGGCCAAGGCGAACTGCCAGCGTTCGGATGCCCTGATCGCCAGGTAGGTTGAAACCGCAAGAAGGAACAGCGACGGTGCGTCGAAGCTGGCGAATCGACCCACGAAGATCGCCGCTGGGTTGACCGCGAAGATCCCGGCCGCGATGAGCGCGGGCCCGTGGCCGAACAACCGACGGGTGCTCAGGTAGACGAAGATCGTCGCGGCCATGACGAGCAGCGTGTTTGCGGCGTGCACAAGCGCGGGGCCGCCGACGTGGTCGAGCATGGCGGCCGGCACTGAATACAACGCCGGGACTCCGGAGAAGTAGCTTCCGAAGGCCGGCGTCCGGGTGCCGTGCAGCATGTGGGCGATCAGTTGATGGCCGGCGTTGATGTAGAGCGCCTCGTCCTGTTCGAGGGTGTTGGTGAGCCGGAAGGAGAACCAGGCCTGGACGATGAGCAGCGGCACCAGCCAGATCGCGGAGCTGCTCAAGGCCGCCGTGAGGAGCCGATCACCTCGCTTGGGCGCCGGTGGCGCGTCGAAGACGGCCGGTGGCTTGAGGACCCGGGTGGCCGGCAACTGCTCGTAGGCAGTAAGGGTCGGCGGTGCTGGCACGTCGATGCTCATGCGCTCAACCGGCTCGGCTGCAATCTGGCCGACGTGGGTCGGCGGGCCGCGAGGGCAATCAGCGGAAGGTGCAGATAGAGCGCAAATGCGGCGAACAAGATCAGTGGGTACATGTCGCTCAGTGGCAGGATGCCGGCCGACAGATCGTGGCCGATACCACTCCAGAGCAATGCGTCAACGACGACGAGCCACCCGCACATGATTCGGCTGACTCTATTGCTAAGCGTTGTGCGGTGTGTCGCGCCGGTCGCTACCCACTCCGAGGTCTGGCCGCGCCAGATGTCCCACGCCGCCACCGCGTGGGCGAAGGAATAGGCCAATTGGATTCGAAGCACCGAGAATGTCCACCGGCCGCGATGCAGGGCAACGATCAGCGGATAAACCAGGATCACGGGTACCAAGAGCAGGTAGTTGCGATCGTGGATGGCGTGCGGGTTGAGCCACAACAGGTAGATCGGCGGGATAAGGGCGGTGAAGGCGGTCACAGCCGTTGAGATGTAATAGCCGAACCCGCTCCAGAAGCAGAGTCGCTGCCGCCAGCTGAGGTCCATCCGCCGAAAGCCCGAGTTGATCATGAGGCTTAACGCCCCAGCGCACCATCGGTATTGCTGGTTAAGGAACGGGTGGAGGCCGTCCGGACACAGCCCCTTGGCGAGGACGATTGGCACATATCTAACTAGATAGCCCGCGGCCATGACTGATACACCGGTGTGAACGTCCTCGGAGTGAGCGATCTGGGCAAAGCCGCCTGCCCGCTCGAGGGCTTCGCGCCGATAGAGCGCGCAGGTGCCGACGCAGATCGGTGCGCCGAGCGCATCCCGCGAGGGCTGAACCCAGCGGTAGAAGAACTCCTGGGTGGCGCCGGCGGCCCGTTGCAGCCAGGGTCCGTTGCCGCGGGTGTCGAAGAACTGCGGCGACTGCAAGATGCCGACCGCCGGATCGTCGAGGTAGGGCATGAGCTCCAACAGATAGTCACGCCTCGGCGCGAAGTCGGCATCGAAGACCGCGATGATCTCGCCGTGCGACTCGCGATAACCGAAGGCGAGATTGCCGGCCTTCTTCAGCCGGCCCCGGTCAGGTCTCGAGAGATATCGGAAGCCGAAGTGCGTGGCCAAGTCGCTGACGTAGTCGAGACCGGCATCGTCGAGTACGTAGACGCGGACCAGGCCGGGATAGTCGAGTCGGGCGACGTGGCGATAGGTGTTAGCGAGGACTTCTAGGCGCTCGCCGGCCGATGGAAGCAAGATGTCGACTGTCGGTGCGTCGAACCCGGTCCAGCGCCGGGCCTGCTCGTCGTGGCGCTCGCGGCTGACTGCGCGGGGTCGCGTCGAGGTGTAGATGCTGACGATCGAGACACCGACAAGCATCAACACGACGAACATCAGCGCGCTGACGTGCGGGTCTTCGAAGCAGAATCGCGACAGGCTGGCGACCAGGCTGAGAAACGTGACAAAGCGGATCACGAGGAACCAGCGCTGCTGCGGACCGAAGTACCAATATTTCTGTTCGTCGGTGACCTCGGACGGGACGCGTTCGTCCATCACAGGGTCGCTGGACACGTGCCTCCGTCCTCGCAGTGCACGTGGCCATTGACCGGGGCCAACTGACTCTTGGGTGTGGGCACCCGACTTTACCAACGAAGCGAGGGCTCATCCGGTCTTCGACGCGGCTCGCAGGTAGGCAGTTGCGGCGTCGACGCCACTGGTGAACAGGTGCTGTTGGTCGGTGGGGGTCAGGTGAAAGTCCGTCGCGGCGAAGCCGAAGCTGTCCACGAAGATGGTCCGGAGCGCTTTGGTCGGAGGAACGTAATAGCGGGAGTCGTTGTCCAGCGCGGTACGGACACAGGCGATCGCCTCGCTCAGAGCGTTGCCTGGGTCGTGTGGCAGGACAGGGGTCGGTGCTGCCGCAGAGAGCTTCACGCCGATCGTGGGCCAGCGGCTCGGCAGACCATCGCTTCGGTCGAACACCTCGACCGGGAAGTTCGACAACAGGCCGCCGTCTACCCAGGTGACCTTGCCCACCTTGTAGTTGTCGGGACCGTCGCTGTGGGCCGGCGCCTCAACGCGGACCGGGTCGAAGAAGAACGGGATCGACATTGAGGCGCGTACGGCGTCGACGATGAGGGTGGAGTCGACGGTCACGCCGTACTCGGGGTAGTCCCATGGGAGCCGGACAAGTTTGTTGCGCGTGATGTCGGCGGTGTGGACGACGAGGGCATATCGGCAGGCCTCGGGCAATGAACTGCCCGGGTCGTCGTCAATCCGCAGCTGGCCGAACGTCGTGATCCCGATCGACTCAAGCGCGCCACCGAGCCACTCGACGAGGTAGTCGCCGTCGTAGATGCCCATGTGGAACGCCAGATGCCCGGCCTCGCCGACGAGCTTCAGATGGCGCTCGGCCCAGTCGCCTCTCATGAACGCGCTGTAGTCGATCGTTTGCATGAGCCGTTGAAGCTCGCTCATGGGTTTGCCAGCGCGCTGGATCGTCGCAACGAGCGCGGCGCAGATTGCGCCTGCGCTGGTGCCGGCGACTCGGGGGAAGGTCCAGCCGGCGTCGGAGAGGGTCGTGACCGCTCCCACCAGCCCGATGCCCTTGACCCCGCCACCTTCAAGGACGAGGTCAGCTCGACGTTGGGTGGTTGCGGGTGGCTCGGGATTGGCTTGAGTCATGGTCGCCTCCGACGTCACGGATCAGGAGACCGTAACGCCCGAGACGGCCGAGATGCAGGAGCCGGTCGGGTGCGTTCTTACGCGGCGCCGCGGACCAGTTTCTGGTCGAGCAAGCCAAGGGCGTCGAGCAACTCGCGGGCCTCGTCAGCAGTGGCGGATCGGTGGCAGACCGCGAGCGCGGCGCGGCGGCGCTCCTCGGCTGAGACCGGGGCAAGGGCGAAGTCGGCCAAGAGCGACTCGCGCCGGGGTTCGACCGGCTTGGTCCGGCGTTTCGGCTGTGTCGTCGTTGTCATGTCAGTACATTCGCGCGTGGACCTGAGCCGGACCTGAAAACCGCTGTGATCTGCATCACGTGTCACCTCCTGTCACTGCCGTCACGACCTTGGGGCGGTGCGCGGCGCGCCGTCCACCCCGGTTCGCACAAGTGCCTGGCGCTCCCCTACGATCCGCTCACCACTGACCGAGGGGCTAGCACATGACGACGGTGCAGGACGACGCGGCGATCAGCGCGACCACCGAAATCCGCGAAGGCGAGTACGGCGACAAGGTCGCGGTGATCGAGCCCGGTGGGGCTGAGTTCATCCCGCTGAACGAGCGGCACGGAAAGCCGTCAGGGTTGTTCTGGACGTGGATGTCGCCGAACTTCGAGTTCGCGACGGTCTTCGTCGGGGTGCTGGCGGTGGCCGGTTTCGGCGAGACGCTGGAGCAGTCGATCGCGGCGATCGTGTTGGGCACGGTGCTCGGCTCGGTGACGATGGGCGCGCTGTCCGCGCGCGGTCCGCAGTACGGCGTACCGCAGATGATCTTGTCGCGGATCTCGTTCGGCTATTGGGGTAACACGCTGCCGGCGGGGTTGAACGCGATCACGGCCGGCGTCGGTTGGTTCGCGGTCAACAGCGTGTCGGGCGCGTTGGCGTTGAACACGTTGTTGCACTTCAACAAATACGTCTGCTTGGTGATTATCGTCGCGGCGCAGATCCTCATTGCGCTGTACGGCCACAACATGGTGCACCTGTTTGAGAAGTTCGTCTTCCCGCTGTTGATCATCGCCTTCGGCCTAGGCGCGATCTGGACGTTCAGCAAGGCGCACTACGGGCACGTCCCGCAGGTGCGCGTTCACCCAAGGCGGGTTCGGCGGCTTCACCCTGACTCTTGGTGCGACGTTCGGCTATGCAGCCGGCTGGAACCCGTACGCGTCGGACTACACCCGCTACATGGACGCCGGCGACCAGCAAGCGCGCAACTGCATGGTGGAGCGGGTTTGGTGTTGCGCTGTCCTGCATCGCGCTGGAGATCATGGGCGCGGCATCAGCGACGGTGTCAGGTGCGAACGGGCTGGATGGTCCGAGCGCGTTCGTGCATCCTTACCCGACCGTGGTGCGCGACCTCGTCCTGCTCTCGATCGCGGTCGGCGCGATCGCGGCGAACGTGCTGAACATCTACTCCGGGTCGATGTCGTTCGTGACGTTAGGGATCAAGTTGCGGCTGTCGTTGCGACGGGCGATCGCGGCGGTCGGGTTCGGGCTTGCTGGATTCGTCGTGGCGTTGATCGGCCTGAACGACATCAGCAAGTACGAGAACTTCCTGTTGATCATCGCGTACTGGATCGGCCCATGGCTGGCGGTTTTCTTCACCGACCAGATCCTGCGCCGTGGCAACCACGCCGACCTTCTCTTTGACCCAAGCATGTGAACTGGGCCGGGCCGATCGCCATGCTCGTCGGGATGGGCGTGTCGATCCCACTGTTCGCGAACCAGTATCCGAAATACATCGCGTTGGTGCCGTCGCACCACCCGGTGCCGTCGGCGACCTCACCTTCGAAGTCGGGTTCGTCGTCTCCGCCGTCGTCTACGCGATCCTCTATTTCGCCGGGCTGGCAGGCAACAAGCCGAAGTCCGTCACCTTGCCGAACTAGCGGCGTGGCACTCTCACCGGAGGACCGTCGCTGGTTGGACGTCGCGATCGCTGAAGCTCGAACCGGCCGCGACGAAGGCGGGATTCCGATCGGCGCCGCGGTCGTCGCCGATGGTGTGCTGCTCGCCGGTGGGCACAACCGGCGGGTGCAGCACGGCAGTGCGATCCATCACGGCGAGACGAATGCGTTGGAGAACGCCGGCAGGCAGCCGGCGACGGTCTATCGGCGCGCGACGATGTACACCACGCTGTCGCCGTGCGACATGTGCACTGGCGCGATGTTGCTCTACGGGATACCGCGCGTCGTGGTCGGAGAGAACGTGACGTTCATGGGAGGCGAGGAGCTGCTGCGCAGCCGCGGCGTCGAGGTCGTCCTGGCTGACGACGATGAGTGCAAGGAGCTCATGCGAGAGTTCATCGCCGCCAAGCCAGAGCTGTGGAACGAAGACATCGGTGAGGAGTCGTGAAGGTCACCGTCGTCGACCATCCGGTGGTAGCTGCCAAGCTCACTGCGCTGCGGGACGAGGGGACGGACACGCCGACGTTTCGCCGGCTCGTCGACGATCTCGTCACGCTGCTTGCCTATGAAGCGACCCGCAGCGTCTCCGTCGAGAGCGTCCAGATCACCACTCCGATCACGACCACTACCGGCGTCAGATTGACCTCGCCGCCGCCGTTGGTCGTTCCCGTCTTGCGCGCCGGCGTCGGCATGCTCGATGGCCTCACCCGGTTGTTGCCCGATGCCGAGGTGGGCTTCGCCGGGCTGATGCGTGATGAGACGACAGCTCAGCCGTCGTGGTACGCCGAGCGGCTGCCTGAGGACGCCGCCGGCCGCGCCGTGTTCGTCCTGGACCCGATGCTTGCCACTGGGGGGACGTTGGTGGCAGTTGTCGAGGCCTTGCTTGAGCGAGGCGCCGAAGCGGTGACGTGCGTCTGCTTGCTCGCGGCGCCGGAGGGGATCGCCCGCGTGCAGGCGGTCTTCCCGGATGACCGGGTGTCGCTCGTGGTGGCAGCCGTCGACGAGCGGCTCGACGAGCGCTCCTACATCGTGCCCGGCCTCGGAGACGCCGGCGACCGCCTCTTCGGCAGCACCGCCAACGCTTAGTCGGCAAGACTCCAACCTCGAGGTGGGCGGGGGATTCGGCGGGCTGACACCATGGCAGACGTGCGCTACCCGCTGTTCCTGGATCTGACCGGTCGCCGTGTGGTCGTCGTCGGCGGCGGTGCCGTCGCGACCCGGCGTACCGCGGACCTTCTCGATGCCGGCGCCGAGGTGACCGTGGTTGCCCCGCACATCGACTTGGCGATCCGGCAAGGCGAGGCGAGCCTGGTGGAGCGAGCGTTCGTCCCAGCTGATCTCGACGACAGCTGGCTGGCGCTGGCCTGCACTGACGACGCTGACGTCAATGCCACGGTGGCGGTCGCTGCCCAAGCACGAGGAATCTGGTGCGTTCGCGCCGACTCCGCCGAGCACTCGCGGGCATGGCGTCCGGCAGTCGCGCAGGTCGACGGCTTGACGGTCGCGGTGAGCGCCGACGGTGACCCGTTGCGCGCAGTGGCCGTGCGCAACTCGATCGAGGCGCAACTACGCAGTGGGGACCTCACCGCGCGGCGAGGCCGGTCTGCCGTCCAGCGCGCGTCGGCAGGCAGGGTGATTCTCGTCGGCGGCGGACCGGGCGCCCCCGACCTGCTCACGCTTCGTGGGTTTCGGGCGTTGCTCGACGCCGATGTCGTGGTGGCCGACCGGTTGGCTCCCACCGGATTGCTCGATTTGCTCCCCGCGGACGTCGAGGTTGTCGATGTCGGAAAGACGCCAGGCGGCGAGGCGGCGGCGCAAGCCGCGATCAACGAGCTCATCGTGGCGCGCGCCCAGCAGGGAGAGATCGTCGTACGGCTCAAGGGCGGCGACCCGTTCGTGTTGGGGCGGGGGAGCGAGGAGGTCGATGCGTGCGTCGACGCCGGGGTCGTCGTCGACGTCGTGCCCGGCCTCACCAGTGCGGTCGCCGCAGCGACCTTGGCCGGCGTGCCGCTCACCGAGCGCGGGACGACGCAGCACTTCACCGTGGTCAGCGGGCACGTGCCCCCTGGCGATGCACGGTCGACCGTCGACTGGGCGCTGCTGGCGGCCACGGACGCGACCTTGGTGCTGCTCATGGCGGTGGCGAATCTGGCGGCCATCGCGGCTGCTCTGATCGCCGGTGGCCGCAAGCCGGCAACACCTGCGGCGGTCATCGAAAACGCCTCGTTGCCACAGCAGCGAGTTGTGACGGCAGTGCTCGGCGACCTGGCCGCGACCGTCGAGCTAGCACAAATCGTCCCGCCAGCTGTCGTTGTCATCGGGGACGTCGTCCGGCTCTGAGCCGCCTAGTCGGGTGGGTGCAGCTTTCGGACAACTCGTAGCACCGCTCGGCGCGGCGCGATTCGAAGCGACTGGACGCCGATCTTGTTGAGCACGCCGGGGATCACGACCCGCTTGCCGTGCATCATCCCGTCGTATCCCGCTTGTGCGACGAACTCCGCCGACTTCGCGCCGGGTGACTTCGACATCGGGGCGTCGGCGCTGAGCCCGGCGGCGTCCTGGAAGCCCGACGGCACGACACCGGGGCACAAGGCGGTTGCGGTGACACCGGTGCCATCTAGCTCCTCGCCGAGTGCTTCGGTGAGTGACAGCACGTACGCCTTGCTGGCGTAGTAGATCGCCATGAACGGTCCCGGCTGGAACGCGGCCGTCGATGCCACATTGAGGATGCGGCCGCGACCGCGCGAGACCATCGCCGGCAGGAATGCTTTGGTCAGGTCCGTTAGGGCAACGACGTTGACGGCGAGCATCCGCTGCTCGTTGGCCGTACTTGTGTCGACGAACCGGCCGTGGCCGCCGAAACCGGCGTTGTTGACGAGGACGTCGACGTCGATGCCCGCGGCGCTTACCGCGTCGTAGACCTGCCGGGCGCCGTCTGGCAGCGAGAGGTCGACAGCAACGACCGTGGCGGCCACGCCGAACTTCGACGTCAACTCCTCGGCGAGTGCGCGCAACTCGGGCTCACGCCGGGCGACGAGCACCAGGTCGTGACCTTCGCGGGCAAGCACCCGAGCGAGCTCGAGACCGATGCCGCTGGACGCGCCGGTGACCAAGGCCACCGGCCGACTGCGCGTCATACCGTGCTCCGCTCTGCTGGGCGGATTCGGGCGGTACCGAGCGACCACGGGGGCAGTCGCCCGGCACCGCGTCCGGGGGCGTCGGGTTCCGGATCCCCCCGAGATCTCGGCTCCGTTCAGCGCTCTCAGCAGACTGCCAGGTTGGCGGCTCCTCGTCTACACCTATCGTTCACCGCAGATACCAAATTGCTCCCGATGAAGGGGAATTGTCATGGCCGATCAGACGTACGGCATCAGTGAAGTCGTGGGCACCAGCCCGGACAGCATCCATCAGGCGATTCGCAACGGCGTCGCGAAGGCCGCACAGACCGTACGCAACCTGGACTGGTTCGAGGTCAGCGAGATCCGCGGTCAGATCAACGACGGCACCGTCGCCCATTTCCAAGTCCAGATGAAGGTCGGCTTCCGCATCGAATAGCCCCCAAATTTCACCGGAGGGTTGGTCAGGAGGCTTGGCTGACCGAGCTCATGTTGAAGTCTGCGACTCGAAGTGCCGGCATGCGGGTTCGCGTGAAGTAGTCGCCGAACTCGCGGGCGAGGGTATCCTCGGTGCGGCCGATGCTGTGTACGCGGCGGAGCATGCCGATCGGGCTCTCGTTGAACCTGAAGTTGTTGACCGCGGCGGTGACTTCCCCGCCTTCGATGAGGAACACGCCGTCGCGGGTCAGGCCGGTCAGCAGCATCGTCTGCGGGTCAACCTCGCGGATATACCAGAGGCACGTCAGCAGCAGGCCGCGCTCCGTGCTTGCGACGAGATCGTCGATGTTGCCGCTGGCATCCGGCGCCGAGAGCTCAAGGTTGTCACCGAACGGGGTGAACGGCAGACCGGTCAGCGAGGCCGAGTGGCGGGTCTGGATCAGGGCGTTGAGCGCCCCGTCGCTGATCCAGTCGGTCGGGGCGATCGGCGCGCCATTGTCGAACACCGACGACATCCGGCTCGAGGCACCGCAGACGACGAACGGGATAGCCTGCTGGCCGACCATCGACGGGTCGGAGCGCAGCGTCAGCGGGACATCGGTCAACCGCTCCCCGACACGCGTGCCGCCGCCGGGCTTCGAGTAGACCGATTGACCCTCGTGGGCGTCGAGTGCGCCGGCGTTCCAGTAGGCATCGACCATCAGGTCGGCGACGGCCGTCGGGGGCAGGATCGTGTCGTAGCGGCCGGCGTCGAGGGACACTCGTCGCTCACTCCACTGCAGCCGCTTGGCGACATCCGCCTCGAGCGCGGCCAGGTTGATCGCGCTTATTTCACTCGCACCTTGGCCGCTCCATGCCGACCGGCTGCCGTCAGCGGATCGACCGGTGAGCTCGGCCCGAACCTCTGGCTGGACGTGACGAAGTCGCAGCCCGGTGGACGACCCGAGGTAGGTCGTCGAGACCGAATGTTCGGCGTAGCCGTACCTGCCCTGGCCGGCGTCTCGGGCTGCCCCGAAGATCTCGCCGAGCCAGTGGGCGAGGTCGGACAACGCGGCCACCGGTGCGCCAACACTCGGCTCATCCCAGTCCGGTGAGGCGCCGCCCGAGATCAGCTCAGCGCTGTCGTCGGCGATCGACGACTCACGCGCCGTCGCCTCTGCCTCGGCAACCATCGCGATCACGCTGTCCGCGTCGATCGTGTTGCGGCTCACAGATGCCGATCGGATCCCGTCACTGGCCGCAACCGTCGCGATCACGGTGACGCCGACGGTCTGCGTCACGCCGTTGGTCGTGAGAGTGTTGTTGGCCCAGCGCAGGTTGGCCGAGGCGTCGTCGTTCGCGATCACGATGCAGCCGTCGGTCGTCGACGCGGCAAGCCCTCGTTCGACCAGCTCTTGCGGGCGAATGGCGGCGCTCACTAACTTGCCTCCTGAGTCGCGTTGAGGATGCGAACCCCGTTGAACAGGGCCGAGGGACAGCCGTGACTGACCGCGGCGATCTGGCCGGGTTGGCCCTTGCCGCAGTTGAAGGCGCCACCGAGGACGTACGTCTGCGGTCCGCCGATTGCTGACATCGAGCCCCAGAAGTCTGTTGTCGTTGCCTGATACGCGGCGTCGCGCACCTGGCCAGCAATCTTGCCGTTCTTGATCCGGAAGAACCGCTGCCCGGTGAACTGAAAGTTGTAGCGCTGCATGTCGATCGACCATGACTTGTCTCCGACGACGTAGAGGCCGTCGTCGACGCCAGCGATCAGCGCCTCGGTCGATGGCCCGTCGGCGATCGGTTGCAAGCTGACGTTGGCCATTCGCTGGATCGGCACGTGCAGCGGAGAGTCGGCGAAGGCACAACCGTTGGAGCGGTCGATGCCGCTCAACGCCGCGGTGCGTCGGTCGAGCTGGTATCCGACCAGAACACCGTCACGGATGAGGTCCCAGGTCTGGGCAGCCACGCCCTCGTCATCGAATCCCACGGTGGCGAGGCCGTGGTCGACCTGGCGGTCACCCGTGATGTGCATGATGTTGCTGCCGTACTGCAGCGAGTTGAGCTTGTCGGGTGTGGCGAACGACGTCCCGGCGTAGTTGGCTTCGTAGCCCAGTGCGCGGTCGAGCTCGGTCGCATGACCGATCGACTCGTGGATGGTCAGCCAGAGGTTGGACGCATCGACGATCAGGTCGTAGTTGCCCGGCTCGACCGACGGCGCCTTTGACTTCTCTGCCAGCCAGTCGGGCAGCGCGTCGAGCTCGGCGTCCCAGTCGTAGCCGTCGGTGAGGTACTCCCAGCCCCGCCCGACCGGCGGCGCGATCGTGCGCATCGTCTCAAACCGGCCGGAGCTCTCGTCCACCCAGAGCGCGGTCAGCTGGCACTGCACCCGGACGCGCTGTTGAGTGGTCGCCGTGCCTTGCAGGTCGGCGTAGAACTTGGTCTCCCGGACCTGCCGGATGTGGGCGTCGACGTGGCTCACGATCGCTGCGTCGAGCAGCCGGTTGGAACGCTCCGTCAACAGCTCGATGCGGTCAGTCTCGCTGACGGTGAACGGGTCCACCTCGTACGCGGAAACCCAGGTCTGCTCACCGTGGTTGGGCTCCGCGGCGAGCTCGACCCGCTCGCCGGTCACTGGCCGGGAAACCTTGGCCACCTCGATGGCCTGGTCGACCAAACCGCGGGCAGTGTCGACATCGAGGGCGAGCCCGCCGGCGAAACCCCAGGTCCCGTCGTGCACCACTCGTACGGACAGGCCACGCTCATCGTCGTCGTGGCTGGTCTCCAGGCGCGAGTCGTGCAGTGCGAGGTCAGCGGTGCGGATCCGCTCGATCCGCACGTCGGCGTGGTCCACGCCGAGCTCTTGGGCACGCCCGAGGGCTGCGTCGGCGATCGCGCGAAGTGGGAGCGCAGTGAACTCAGGGTCGATCTCGTGCGCCATACCGGTCCTTCAGCTCCTTGGGTCGAGCACAAGCTTGCCGGTGCTTCGCCGCGCCAGGAGGTCCTCATGGGCGCGGCGGGCATCGGCAAGGGGATAGGTGGCTCCGACGATAGGAGACAGCTCCCCAGCCGCGACAAGCGCCAGCATCTCGGTCATCGGCTCCTTCACCATGCCAGGCTTGCCTAAGCAGTGAACGAGCCAGAAACCGATGACCGCCCGGCTGCGCTGCAAGAGCGCCCCGGCGTCAATCGGGGACGGTGGAACGCGACCGGCCATGCCGAAAGTGGCCAGCCGGCCAAACGGTGCGAGCGATGCCAGGCTGGCATCGAAGGTCGGGCCGCCGACCATCTCGAGGACGATGTCGATCGGCGCGCCACCGTTGGCTTCTTGGAGTGCCGCCTTCAGATCCTCGGCGCCGGCATCGACGGTGGCGTCCGCGCCGAGGCTCTCGGCCAGCTCGCGCTTGTCCGGTGAGGAGGCGACCCCGATGACGCGGCCCGCGCCCCAGAGCTTCGCCAGTTGGATGGCGAGGGTGCCAACACCGCCGGCGGCCGCGTGCACGACGACGCTCTCGCCGGGCGCCATATGAGTGCTGGTCCGCAGCAGGTGGTAGGCCGACAACCCCTGCACCATCAAGGCGACGGCCTGGGCGTCGCTCACGTCGTCGGGAAGGTCGAAGGTCAGATCGCGATAGGCGAGCGCCTTTTCGGCGTACCCGCCGGTGCCGACCAGAGACGACACTCTCCGGCCGTCGGGGGTGGTCCCGACCACCTCGGTTCCCGGGATCATCGGAAGCGTGGTCGTCGAGAGGTAGGTGTTCTCGATCTGATGGGTGTCGGCGTAGTTGACACCCGCGGCGGTGACCTCGACGAGCTCGAAGCCGTCCGAGGCGACCGGGTCAGGCACCTCCTGAAGCTGGAGCACTTCGGGGCCACCGAACTCGGTGATCTGAATCGCGCGCATCCCGCGACCCTATCCGTCAGCGAGGCGCTTCGTATGCCTCAGCGAGGCGTCTTCGGCGCTCTCAGCCGCCGGCGGGGAATGGTCTCGGCGGCGGCTTGAGGTCAGCCCGCGGGCAGGTCGCCAACGACAGTCCACCGAAGGCGAGAGCCTCGTCGCACAGTGCGGTGACGGTCAGGCCCTGCTCATGCCCGATCCGGGTAATCGTGGCACGAAAGATGGTGATGTCGAAGCGGGTGGGGACGCCGTAGGCGATCTGCATCGTTCCCATCAGCTGGGCTGTGCCGGGGCCGCCATCGTGGGCGTTCCACGGCATGTCGTAGCGCCGCCAGTTAGTGGGCTCAGACCACCACACGCCGCCCATCCGCACGTCGTGCATCGCGAGCTCAACGAGGACGTGGCGCGCCGACTGCTCTGGCACGACGGCGGCGGGGCGAATCACCTCAGTCACTACACCGTCGTCGTAGGCCTCGGTGAGCAGCATTTCGGTGTCGTCCACGCCATGATCTCCGTCTTTTGGTTTCGCTGGTGTTTCGTTCTGTCGTGCCCTTGTTCGACCGGTTGAGTGAACATCTGGATGGGCGTATCGGTGCCGTTAATGGCCAAATTTCGGCTCGCCACGCTCAACCTCACGAAACGATTACGCTGGAGTCGTGACCTCGACGGACACCCACACCGACACTGACACCCGAATCGACCCGGTTCTTAGCGACGACGGTGATCATGAACGCTTCTCGCACTATGCGGATCGCGACAAGATCACCGAGGCGATGGTGACCGGAACTCCGGTCGTGGCGCTTTGCGGCAAAGTCTGGGTGCCGAGCCGGGATCCGAAGAAATATCCGGTCTGCCCGGAATGCAAACGGCTCTACGAACTGGGTCCCGACGGTCGGATGAACGAATGGCGGGAACGCGCCGAGCAGTCCTGACAAGTCTCCCTGGCCAGCGCATACTTGATGCATGGCTGTTGAGAAGTGGTTGCCGCCTTTTCCCGAGTTTGACTCACTCGCCGACGAGCAACGCCACCGCAAGGAGCGGCTCGCTGCGGGGTTCCGGCTGTTCGCGAAGTTCGGCTTCGAGGAGGGCGTCGCCGGTCACATCACGGCGCGCGACCCGATCGAGCCCGACACGTTCTGGGTGAACCCGTTCGGGGTGCCGTTCGCGCACGTCTCGGTGAGCTCGCTGATTCGGGTTGACCACTCCGGCGAGGTCGTCGAAGGGGGCTACCACGTCAACGAGGCGGCGTTTGCGATCCACTCGCAAGTGCATGCCGCCCGGCCCGATGTCGTCGCCGCCGCGCACAGTCACTCGACGTTCGGTCGTGCGTTGTCGACGTTGGGCACCACTCTCGAGCCCATCACGCAGGATGTTTGTGCCTTCTACCAGGATCACTCGCTGTTCAACGACTACACCGGTGTCGTGACCGACATCGAGGAGGGCAAGCGGATCGCTGTTGCCCTGGGCGAGAACAAGGCCGTGATCCTGCGCAACCACGGTCTGCTGACGGTCGGCACCTCGGTAGACGCGGCGGTGTTCTGGTTTATCTCGATGGAGCGTTCCTGCCAAGTACAGCTTGTCGCGAAGGCAGCCGGCGAGGTGGTGCACATCGATCCGCACCAGGCGAAGCAGACCCACGACTACGTCGGCACCGAGCTGGCCGGATGGTTCTCCTTCCAGCCGCTGTGGGCGAAGATCAGCCGCGAGCAGCCGGACCTGTTCGACTGACCTGATCGCAGCTCTCCGGTGGGTCCAGTCGTTGACATCGACGACGCCGACGACCCGCGACTGGTTGACTACCGGTCCCTGACCGACGTCGCGCTGCGCACCCGGATCGAGCCACCGCACGGCCTGTTCATCGCCGAGGGCGCGCTGGTCATCGAGCGCGCCCTCCTCGCGGGCTACGAGCTGCGGTCGGCGCTGATGTCGCCGCAGTGGCTCGATCGAACCGCCGCGTCGTTGGCAGGCTCGCCCGCACCGGTCTACCTGGCGTCGGAGGCCTTGCTGAAGACCGTCACCGGGTTTCACGTACACCGCGGTGCCCTCGCGGCCGTGCACCGTCGGCCGCTGCGCGATTTCGAGGACCTGCTCACCGGCTGCCGGCGCCTCGTGGTGATTGAGGATCTGGTCAACCACACTAATCTCGGCGCGATCTTTCGCGCCGCGGCCGCGCTCGGAATGGACGGCGTGGCGCTCTCGCCGACCTCCGCGGATCCGTTGTATCGACGCTCGGTCCGTGTCTCGATGGGCGCGGTGTTCGGGGTGCCGTACGCGCGCGCATCACCCTGGCCCGCCGCCATCGCCGAGTTGCAGGCGCGGGGCTTTCGGGTGCTTGCGCTGACGCCGGCGGCTGACGCGGTGGCGCTCGATCGGATCGAGTACGACAAGGAATCGCGGATCGCCGTGCTGGTCGGCACCGAAGGTGCCGGCCTGTCCGCCCGCGCCGCGGCCCTGGCCGATGAGCGAGTCCGGATCCCGATGATGGCGGGGATCGACTCATTGAACGTCGCCGCTGCAGCCGCGGTCGCCTTCTGGGAAGTCGGAGTGCGGACCGGCTAGCGCCCGGGGTAGAACGGATATATGACGTCGACACAGGTTGAACGCCCGATCGAGCAGTCCGGCAGCTTCACTATCGGCGGTGACCTTCCCGTTTACCGGCTTGGCTTCGGCGCCATGCAAATCACCGGTGACGGCGTGTGGGGCGAGCCGGCGGATCGCGACGAGTGCATTCGCGTCCTTCGCCGCGCGGTCGAGCTCGGCGTCAATCTGATCGACACCGCGGATTCCTATGGTCCATTTGTTTCCGAGGACCTGATTCGCGAGGCGCTGCACCCCTACCCTGCCGGCCTGGTTATTGCCACTAAGGGCGGGCTGACGCGAGGTGGGCCCAGCGACTGGCAACCCGTTGCACGTCCGGCGTACCTGCGACAGTGCGTCGAGATGTCCCTGCGCCGACTCGGCGTCGAGCAGATCGATCTCTACCAGCTGCACACGGTCGATCCGGACACGCCGCTTGAGGACTCACTTGGCGAGCTCAAGAACCTGCAGGACGCCGGCAAGATCCGCCACATCGGACTGTCGAATGTCGATGTCGAGACGATCGTGACGGCGCGGACGCTGATCGATGTCGTCAGCGTGCAGAACCTCTACAACCTCATCGATCGCGGCCAGGAAGACGTCGTGAACTACTGCGAGCAAGAGGGGTTGGGATTCATCCCGTGGATCCCGCTGGCGACCGGCAAGCTAGCCCGCGACGGCGGTCCGCTTGCCGAGGCGACCAAGCGACACGGCAACAGCCCGTCGCAGCTTGCGCTGGCCTGGCTGCTGCGGCGATCACCGGTGATGTTGCCGATTCCCGGCACGTCATCCGTCGCCCACCTTGAGGACAACTGTGCGGCGGCGACGATCGCCTTGACCGATGAGGAGTACGAGGACCTCGCCACGGTCTGACTAGGCTCCGTGGGGTGCCGGTGCTCCCTGATCGGGTCGATCGTGAGACGCCGGACTTCCTCGCCCGCCGCGAGTCGCTGCTCGAACTGCTGGCCGAACACTCTCGCCAGCTCGCATTGGCCAACCTTGGCGGCGGCGACAAATATGTCGCGCGCCATCGAGAACGCGGCAAGCTTCTCGCGCGGGAGCGGGTCGAGCTGTTGCTCGATCCGGACTCGCCGTTCCTGGAGCTCTCGCCGTTAGCGGGTTGGGGCACGCCCTACACCGTCGGAGCAAGCATCGTGACCGGCATCGGTGTCGTCGAGGGCACCGAGGTGATGATCGTCGCCAACGACCCGACGGTGCGCGGCGGAGCCGTTAACCCGTACACGGCGCGACGGCAGGGTCGCGCGCTGCAGATCGCCAACGAAAACCGCCTTCCCCTGGTCAACCTGGTGGAGTCTGGTGGCGCCGACCTGCCGACCCAGAGCGAGATCTTCATCCCAGGCGGCGGCGGTTTCCGGGATCTGACCCGTAAGTCGGCGGCGGCGATCCCCACGGTGGCGCTGGTCTTCGGCAACTCGACGGCCGGCGGTGCATATGTGCCGGGGATGAGCGACTACGTCGTCATGGTCGAGGGCCGCGCCAAGGTGTTCCTCGGCGGCCCGCCCTTGGTCAAGATGGCGACCGGCGAGGTTTCGGAGGACGAGGAGCTCGGCGGTGCCGAGATGCATGCGCGCACCAGTGGGTTGGCTGACTACCTCGCCGTCGACGAAGTGGACGCGATCCGGCTCGGCCGTCAGATCGTGCGCCGACTCAATCGTCGCAAGCTCGGACCGGCGCCGGCGGCGACGTTCGACGAGCCGCGATGTGACATCGATGACCTCGTCGGCATCGTCCCGACCGATCTTCGTGAGCCGTTCGACCCACACGATGTGCTCGCGCGAGTCCTCGACGGCAGCGAGTTCGATGAGTTCAAGCCGCTCTACGGCTCCTCGCTGGTCACCGGGTTCGGCCAGCTCTATGGCTATCCGATTGGCGTTCTCGCAAACGCTCGGGGGGTGTTGTTCGCCGAGGAGAGCGAGAAGGCGGCGCAGTTCATCCAGCTGGCAAACCAAACCGACACCCCGTTGCTTTTCCTGCAGAACACCACCGGCTACATGGTGGGCAAGGACTACGAGCAGCGCGGAATCATCAAGGCGGGCGCGCAGATGATCAATGCGGTGTCCAACAGCGATGTACCGCACCTCACGGTCAACATGGGGGCATCGTACGGAGCCGGCAACTACGGCATGTGCGGCCGCGCCTACGACCCGAGGTTCCTGTTCACCTGGCCTAACGCGAAGTCAGCGGTGATGGGCCCGGCGCAGCTTGCCGGTGTCCTGTCCATCGTCGCGCGCGCATCCGCGGAGGCCAAGGGAGCGCCGTACGACGAGGACGCCGATCGGGCCATGCGCGAGATGGTGGAGACGCAGATCGAGGCGGAGTCAAAGGCGCTCTTCCTCACCGCGCGGGTCTATGACGACGGCATCATCGATCCGCGCGACACCCGAACCGTCCTGGGCCTCGCGTTGTCGGTCATTCATCAGAACCCGATCGAGGGGCGCCGTGGTTACGGCGTCTTCCGGATGTGAACGCGCGTATGCGATCCGTGCTCGTCGCCAATCGTGGCGAGATCGCGCGGCGGATCTTTCGCACCGCCCGGGAGTTGGGGCTCTCGACCGTTGCGGTCTACAGCGACGCTGACGCCGATCAGCCGTACGTCCATGATGCCGACGCGGCGGTGCGGCTGCCCGGCAACACTGCGGCGGAGACCTATCTGCGAGGCGATCTTGTCGTCGCTGCCGCGCGACGGGCCGGTGCCGACGCGATCCATCCCGGCTACGGTTTCTTGTCCGAGAACGCCGGATTCGCCCGTGCCGTGATCGACGCCGGCCTGACCTGGGTCGGGCCACCACCTGACGCGATTGCCGCGATGGGCTCCAAGCTCGAGGCAAAGCGGCTGATGCGTGACGCGGGGGTTCCGACCTTGCCATGGGCCGAAGGATCAGGCGGTGCGGACCCGGTCGGCTACCCGCTGCTGGTCAAGGCGTCGGCCGGCGGCGGTGGGCGCGGCATGCGGATCGTCCGTAGCGAGGCGGAGCTTGCCGAAGCGGTCGAGGGCGCGACTCGAGAGGCGGCGGCCGCTTTCGGCGACGCGACGGTCTTCCTCGAGCGCTACCTGGAAGCGCCGAGGCACGTCGAGATCCAGGTCTTCGCCGACTCTCACGGCAACACGGTGTCGTTGTTCGAGCGGGAGTGCTCGATCCAGCGTCGCCATCAGAAGATCATCGAGGAGTCGCCCTCACCGGCTGTCGACGACGCGCTGCGGGCAGCGATGGGTGCCGCTGCGGTCGCGGCCGCGCAAGCGGTTGGTTACGTCGGCGCAGGCACGGTCGAGTTCGTGCTCGCTGCCGACGGTTCGTACTTCTTCCTCGAGATGAACACCCGACTTCAAGTCGAGCACGCGGTGACCGAGCTCGTGACCGGGCTCGATCTGGTCGCGCTGCAGCTCACCGTGGCCGACGGTTTGCCACTGCCCGCCGATGCGCTCGCACCTGTGCTGACCGGGCACGCCATCGAGGCCAGGCTCTACGCCGAGGATGTCGAGCATGACTTCTTGCCAGCGATCGGTCGCTTGCGCGGCTTTGACATCCCTGGCGGGGTACGGGTCGACAGCGCGGTTGAGCGTGGCAGCGTCATCCCGCCGTACTACGACGCGATGATCGCGAAGGTCGTGGCCCACGCACCAAGTCGGGCAGCCGCGGCGCGATCGCTCGGGATCGCACTTCGTCGCGCCCGGATTCACGGCGTGATCACGAACCGCGACCTGCTTGTGCGCATCCTGGCCGAAAGCGAGTTTCTCGCTGGCGCTACGGACACCGCGTACCTGCAGCGGCACGACCCCGCCGATCTTGGCAGGCCACTGTTGCCACCTGACGCCGAACCGACCCACGCGGCAGTGGCGGCGATGGCGTTGCAGGTCCTCAGGCGGGCATCTGCACCGGTCAACGCGGCGGCGCCGAGTGGCTGGCGCAACAATCCGTCACAGCCGCAGCGAGTCGCGCTGAACCGCCGGGACAAGACACACACGGTCGAATACCGCTTCGGCCGAGACGGCTGTTGACCTCAGCGTCGATGGCAAGCCGCTCGAGTTGGAGCTGCACTCGGCGGCACACCACGTGATCGACGCCACCATCGATGGGGTACGACGGGGCTATCACGTCGTGATCCCGCCGGATCTATCGATGATCGACGTGGACTCCCCGTTGGGGTCGTCCTCGTTCGAGGTCGTTCCCCGCTTCCCCGACCCGAGCGCAACTCTGGCCGCAGGGTCGTTGGTGGCGCCGATGCCGGGCAACGTCGTGCGGGTGCTCGTCGAAGCCGGCTCGGCGGTCGCCAAAGGCGCGCCGCTCGTCGTGCTCGAGGCGATGAAGATGGAACACACCGTGACCAGCCCGGCGGACGGCACGGTCAGCGAGGTACGGGTCCACCCCGGCCAGCAGGTCGACGCAGGCACCATCCTCGCCGTCGTCGACAGCTGAGGGCTCAGGCGCCGCGGAAGCAACTGCAACGGCGCTCACTCTCGTGATTTGTGAACCGTTACGTACCGCCCGCGGTACGTGCCAGTGCACAAATCACGATCTGGGTCGAGACAGAACCGATTGTGAGGTGGCTGCGTCAAACCAGCAATTGAACGCCTGGCTGGGGAGATCGAGATGACCGAACATCGCAACGCACGGCTGGCCGGTATCGGGACGTTGGCGGCGATCCTGCTCGTCCTTGGGCTTGCGTTGATCCTCGGCGGGGGTTCGTCGAGCAGCGGGGGCGGGAGCGCTTCCAGCTCGTCCGGCTCGGCCGCTGGCTTCGGCGCCGTGAAAGCGGCGCCTGCTCAGGGCACCAGCAATGCGGTGAGCCGGCCAGAGGCGGCACCTTCGGAGGCGACCGGCGCAGCCCCGCAGAGCGGGTCTGCGCAGTCCACCGGCGGCGAGGCGGACGCGGTGTCGGCGATCGACAGCGTGACGGCGACCCGGGTGGTCAAGACGGGCAGCATGGAGCTTCGGGTGAGCCGTGGCCAGGTCCAGGCGACGGTGACCCGGCTGATCTCACTGACGACCGGCCTCAATGGGTATGTGTCCCAGAGCCGCACCGACAACTTCGCGGGCTCGCCGACCGGTGAGGTCACCTTGCGCATCCCGGCGGCTCGGTTCGACGGCGCGGTCACTGAGGCCGAGCGATTCGGGCACGTGGTCTCGCTGGTCACCAACGCCCACGATGTGACCGGACAGTTCGTCGACCTCGGCGCTCGGGTCGCGGCCCTGAAGCGCACCCGTTCGACCTACCTCACGATCCTCGGGCGAGCCACAACGATCGGCTCGACCCTCGAGGTCCAGCAGCGCGTCAACGACGTCCAGCAGCAGATCGAGGAGCTCCAGGGCCAGCTCAAGGTGCTCAGCAACCAAAGCGCGGACGGCACCCTCACCGTGAACGTCTCCCAAACCGGTGCACCAGCACCGGTTATGCGGCACCACAAGCACAACGGGATCGGAGCGGCGTGGCACCGTTCGATCAACCGGTTCTCCCGCGGCTTCGACGCCATCGTCGGGGCCCTCGGCACGTTGCTGCTCGTGCTCCTGATCCTTGGCGTGCTCGCAGCGATCGCGCTGCTCGGCTATCGCGGGGTGCGTCGGATGACGCCGCTGACGCGTGGCGGTTCGGACTGAGTTGAAGCCGAACCGTATTCTGCCGGAATGCAGCGAGACCTCTATACCGACGACCACGAGGCCTTCCGAGCGACCGCGCGCGGCTTCATGGAGCGGTACGTCAGGCCGTTCCACGCCGAGTGGGAGAAGGCCGGCATCGTCGATCGCGGGGTCTGGCTCGAAGCCGGCAAGCACGGCCTGTTCGGCTTCGAGTTGCCCGAGGAGTACGGCGGCGGGGGAGTCGCGGACTTCCGCTACAACGCGGTGTTGGTTGAGGAAATCGTGCGGGTCGGTGCCAGCGGGATCGGGTTCGGGCTGCAGAACGACGTGGTCGCGCCTTACCTTGCAAGGCTGGCTACCGAAGAACAGCGGGCGCGGTGGTTCCCCGGCTTCTGCTCCGGGGAGCTCATCACCGCCATTGCGATGAGTGAGCCCGCGGCCGGCTCAGACCTGCAAGGCATCGAAACCACCGCAGTGCGCGACGGCGACGGCTGGCTGCTCAACGGGTCGAAGACGTTCATCACCAACGGGATCAACTCCGATCTCGTGATCGTGGTGGTGAAGACCGACCCCGCCAAGGGCGCCCACGGCATCTCACTGCTCATGGTCGAGCGAGGCATGCCGGGGTTCGAACGCGGTCGCAACCTCGACAAGCTGGGCCTGAAGGCGCAGGACACTGCGGAGCTGTTTTTCACGGACGTCCGGGTGCCGGCGAACAACCTGATCGGCGAGCTCGACCGCGGTTTCATCCACCTCATGGACAACCTGCCGCAGGAGCGACTGTCCATCGCCGTCGCTGCGGTTGCTGCGTCCGAACGCGCCTTAGAGATGACGATCGAGTACTGCAAGACCCGGACTGCGTTCGGCCGGCCGATCGGCTCGTTCCAGAACTCCCGGTTTGTGCTGGCAGAGCTGGCAACGGAAGTGGCTATCGCCCGCGTCTACGTGGACAAGTCGATCCTCGAGCTCAATGCCGGGCGCCTGACCGCCACAGACGCAGCAATGGCTAAGTGGTGGACCACGGAGCTGCAGAAACGCGTGGTCGACAGCTGCGTCCAGCTGTATGGCGGGTATGGCTACATGAGCGAGTTCCCGATCGCGAAGGCCTACGTCGACAGCAGGGTAGCGACCATCTTCGGTGGCACGACCGAGATCATGAAGGAGATCGTCGGGCGGTCCCTCGGGGTGTGAGCCGCAGGCAGCGCGACGGGAGTCGTGGGACCAGCGGCTCAGCGGTTGAGGTTGCTCATGTTGGGGTAGCGGTCACCGACGGTTGCGCCCCGGGGCGCGACCTCGTCGAGGCGCCGCAGATCGTCGTCGGTCAGCTCGACTGAGGCGGCCGCGAGGTTCTCGTCGAGGTAGGCAATGCGCTTGGTGCCGGGGATCGGCACGATGTCGGTCGCCTGGGCGAGCACCCACGCAAGCGCGAGCTGCGCCGGCGTGCACCCCTTCTCACCGGCCATCTGCTCGACCTGGACGACGGTCTCCAGATTGCGCTGCATGTTCTCGCCCTGAAACCTCGGGTTGTTACGCCGAAAGTCGTCCGGCGCGAGATCGTCAAGGCTGCGAATCGCGCCGGTCAGGAAACCGCGACCAAGCGGTGAGTACGCCACAAAGCCGATGCCCAGCTCGCGTACGGTCATCAGGATCTCATCCTCTGGGTCACGCGACCACAGGCTGTATTCGGTCTGGAGGGCCGTGATCGGGTGCACCGCGTGCGCGCGCCGGATCGTTGTCGGCGCTGCCTCGCTAATGCCGAGGAATCGAGCCTTGCCGGCCGCTGCGACCTCCGAGAGCGCGCCCCAGGTCTCCTCGATCGGAACCTCGGAATCGACGCGGTGTTGGTAGTAGAGGTCGATGTAGTCGACGCCGAGGCGTTGAAGTGACGCGTCGATCGCTGCATGCACATACTCCGGCCGGCCGTTAATGCCTTTGAAGCCGCCGTCCTCGGCGCGCTCGTTGCCAAACTTCGTGGCCAGCACGACCTGGTCGCGGCGATCGGCGATCGCGGCGCCCACCAAGCGCTCGTTGGTGAACGGGCCGTACATGTCCGCGGTGTCGAGGAAGGTACAGCCGGCGTCAATGGCGCGATGGATGACCGCGATCGAGGTGGCCTCGTCGCCAGCGCCGTAAAACTCGCTCATCCCCATGCAGCCGAGGCCGATCTCGGATACCTCGAGCGCAGTGCTGCCGGTGCCAAGAACGCGTGAAGAAAGGGTCATGTTGCCATTCAACGCCACCCAACATCGGGCATCGCGCTAAGGTCGCCGCCGTGACTGGTCGCTACGGGATCACGTTCCCCTTCGATGGCATTCCGTTGCCCGAGCAGCGCTCGATCGTCGAGTCGCTACCGGACCTCGGCTACACCGATCTGTGGTCGGCAGAGTCCAGCGGCATGGATGGGTTCACCCCGCTTGCGCTGGCCAGTGTCTGGGCGCCGCAGTTGCGCCTCGGCACCGCGATCATCCCGGTGTACACCCGCGGGCCGGCCACCCTCGCGATGTGTGCAGGGACGATGGCGGCGGCTGCACCGGGCCGGTTCGTGCTCGGCGTCGGCTCCTCGTCGAACGTGATCGTCGAGCAGTGGAACGACATTCCCTTCGACCGGCCCTACCAACGTGTCCGCGACACCGTGCGCTTCCTGCGCGCGGCGATGGGTGGTGAGAAAGTGACCGCGGAGTACGACACGTTCGCGGTCAAAGGCTTCCGGATGGGATTCGCGCCACCCGAGCCGCCGACCGTGCTGATCGCGGCGCTGCGCAGCGGCATGCTGCGGCTGGCAGGCCGGGAAGCCGATGGCGCGATCGTCAACTGGTTGGCGCCGCACGACGTGCCGATCGTGACGCCGTACGTTCACGAGGCCGGTCCCGGCAAGGAAGTCGCGGCCCGGATCTTCGTGGCCCCGACTGCCGACCGTGAGGTGGCCCGCGGTGTTGCGCGTTTCGCGATCGCGGCGTATCTCACCGTCCCGGTCTATCGCGCGTTCCACGACTGGCTTGGCCGCACCGAACTGATGCAGCCGATGCAGGACGCGTGGGCCGCCGGTGATCGCAAGGGTGCATTGGCGGCGATCCCGGATGAGTTGGTTGACGACCTCGTCGTGCACGGCGAGCCAGCAGCATGCCGGGAGCGGCTGCAGTCCTATGTCGAGGCCGGTGTGACGACACCGGTGATTGCGTTACTTCCGGTCGGTATTGATCCTGTGATCTCGGTGCGAGCTCTGGCGCCGACGGCATGAGTGACGTCGTGCGCTATGACGTCGACGATGGTGTCGGCGTCATCACGCTGAACCGCCCCGATGTCCTCAACGCGTGGACCTTCCAGATGGGCAGTGAATATTTGCGTTGCCTGGATCAGGCCGCCGCCGATCCCGACGCGAAGGTGATCGTCGTCACGGGTGCCGGGCGCGCGTTCTGTGCTGGTGCGGACATGTCGATGCTGAAGGATCTGATGGCCGGTGCACGGCCGCCGGACGATGCCGTCCGTGACGACGTCGACATGGAGCCGGCGTTGCCGAAGCCGGTCATCGCGGCAATCAACGGGCCGTGTGTCGGCCTTGGCCTCACCCGAGCGATCTACTGCGATGTGCGGTTCATCACCCGCGGGATGAAGCTTTCCACCGCGTTCGCCCGACGCGGTCTGCCTGCCGAGGATGGGATGGCCTGGTTGCTGCCCCGGATCGTTGGATGGTCGCGAGGCCTCGACCTGATGCTGTCGGGTCGATCCGTCGCGGCAGAGGAGGCTGCGTCGATCGGGCTCGTTGACCGCGTGGTCGAGGACGCGCTGACCGCGGCCATGGACTATGCCCGCGAGATGGCGAAGAGCTGCTCGCCGGCGTCGATGCGCGAGATCAAGGCGCAGGTATGGGGGGACGCTGCTGGGTCCCTCAAGGCCTCGCTGGCCCGTGCCGATCAGCTGCTGCTTGCTGCCCTTGCCCGACCCGACCTCGCCGAGGGGGTCATCTCCTACCTCGAGAAACGCCCGCCCAACTTTCCGCCGCTCCTGTAGCGCGCTCCGGTCGCAGCGATCAGGCTGCGGCTTCGAACCAGCGCCGCGGGTTGTCGATGAGCATCGTGTCGATTTGCGCAGCGGTGACCCCGCGCGCCAGGAGCGCCGGAAGCACCTCGTTGCTGATGTGCAGGTAGTGCCAGTTGGTGGCGCGAGCAAGCACGTCCGGCACGATCCAATCGATGTAGCACGACGCGTCGTGCGCCAGCACCATCCGCTCTGCGTAGCCGCGCGCGGCGAGCTCCGCCACTACGGCGACCCGTTCCTCGAACGGGGCGATGGCGTCGATGCCGAATCGGTCCATCCCCAACAAATACCCGAGGTCGGCAAGGCTGCTCAGGTGATCGACGTCAGAGCTGTCGCCACAGTGCGCGAGCAGGACGCGGTGCGGATCGACGCCGTCGTCCGAGAGCAACCGGTGGACGTCGAGCCCGGTCCGATGCCGCGGTGCCGTGTGCACCATTACCGGAGCGCCAGTGGCGAGATGGGCGCTGGCGACTGCGTGGAGCACTCGTTCGACCCCCGGCGTCATGCCAGGCACGTCAATCGCACACTTCAGAAATGCGGCCCGGACCGCCGTTCCGGGGATGCCGTCGATGAGGTCGCGGACGAACAGCTCAACCATCGGCTCGGGTGCTCCGGCACCCATCTGCGGACCGCGCATCCGAAAGAAGTTTGGGACGTCCTCGTAGGTGTAGACCCCGGTGGCGACCACGATGTTCAGGTCGACCTGTTTGGCGATCTCAGCAATACGCGGGATGTATCGGCCGAGGCCGATAACGGTCGGATCGACGATCGTGTCGATGCCGGCCGCTTTCAGTGCGGTCAGCTTCGCGACCGCGTCAGTCACACGGGTGTTCTCGTCCCACTCGTCCGGGTAGTTCTGCTGGACCTCGGTGGTGAGGACGAACACGTGCTCGTGCATCAAGGTACGGCCGAGAGCACCGCTGTCGACGGTGCCCCCGGCCGTGGGGACCTCAGCCAAGCGTTACTTGGCCAGCGGCCAAACTGGCACCACGGTTTTGCCGAACGTCGAATTAGCGACTCCGGCAAACGACGCGTACCACGCTGCGGCGGCGGTCGCAATCCCGATGTACCCGCCCCAGTGAACGAAGGACATGTTGCTTCGGTAGTTGCCGATCGTCAGCAGGACGAACGCGACGGTCAGCAGGATGAACACCACAAGCACCGCACCACTGACCCGAAGTGCGGCGATCGTCATGTAGAAGGTGAACAACGTCCACCCCACGAGGAACGTGCCGACCACCGATGGCGCATCTGCCGGCTTGACGCCGGGCAGGATATGAACGGCGAGATACCAGAAGGCGATCCAGAACGCGCCGTACGACGAGAACGCCGTGGCAGCGAAGGTGTTGCCACGCTTGAACTCCCACATGCCGGCGAGCAGCTGCGCGCCGCCGCCGTATGCGAGAGCGAGGGCCAGAGCGGAACTCACCGCGGCCGGGTAGATGTTGGCGTTCCACAGGCTCAACGCCAGGGTGGTCATCGCGAAGCCCGCAAGCCCGAGCGGTCCCGGGTCGGCGATGCTCGGTGCTACTGGAGCTGGCTTATCTACCGTCGTTTCTGACACGCGCTACTCCTCCTTGTCGGGTTCCCCGGCCATGTTGGCGCGGATCGCTTCCGTCACCGTGGGGTCGAGCAACGTGGTGACGTCACCGAGCTCACGGTTCTCTGCGATATCCCGCAGCAGCCGACGCATGATCTTGCCGCTGCGAGTCTTGGGAAGCTCCGGCGTGACGAGGACCTGCCGGGGCTTGGCAATTGGTCCGATTGTCTTTGCGACGTGGTCACGAAGCGACTGCACGAACGCGTCGCCGCTCGTCTCGTCCGCAGCGACGCTGCCTCGTGGGGTCACGAACGCGACGATCGCCTGACCGGTGGTCGCGTCCTTCGCGCCGACGACAGCTGCCTCCGCCACTGATGGGTGGCTCACCAAGGCATGCTCGACCTCAGTGGTGGAGATGCGGTGCCCGGAGATGTTCATGACGTCATCCACGCGGCCGAGCAACCACAGGTCGCCGTCGTCGTCTTTCTTGGCACCGTCGCCCGCGAAGTAAATCCCATCGAAGCGAGACCAGTACGTGTCCTTGTATCGCTGGTCATCACCCCAGATGCCGCGAAGCATCGATGGCCACGGCTCGGTGAGCACAAGCAGGCCGCCACCGCCGTTGCCGACCGGCTTGCCGCTGTTGTCGAGCACGTCCGCGCTGATGCCCGGCAACGCCTTCATCGCCGCGCCCGGCTTGGTCGCGGTGATGCCGGGGAGCGGGCTGATCATGATCGCGCCGGTCTCGGTCTGCCACCAGGTGTCGACCACCGGGGTGCGGCCACCGCCGACCGTCTCGCGATACCAGATCCAAGCTTCCGGGTTGATCGGCTCGCCGACGGATCCAAGCAGTCGCAGCGAGGTCAGGTCGTACGGCTCGACCTCTTGGGCGCCCCACTTCATCAGGGTGCGGATGGTGGTCGGTGCGGTGTAGAGAATCGAGACCTTGAGCGACTCGATCAGCTTCCACCAGCGATCCTTGTCGCCGGGGTGTGGCGTGCCCTCATACATGACGGAGGTAGTGCCGTTCATCAACGGGCCGTACACGATGTAGCTGTGGCCGGTGATCCACCCGATGTCGGCCGCGCACCAGTAGACGTCGGTCTCCGGCTTGATGTCGAAGACCATCTTGTGGGTGAACTTGACCTGAGTGAGATAGCCACCGGTCGTATGCAGGATGCCCTTCGGCTTTGCCGTCGTGCCCGACGTGTACATCATGAACAACGGGTGTTCGGCGTCGAATGCCTGCGCCTCGTGCTGGTCTGACGCAGTGTCGACAACGTCGTGCCACCAGACGTCGCGGCCGTCGTTCCACTCGACGTCACCACCGGTGCGACGGACGACGAGCACCTTCTCGACTCCCGGACAGTCCTGCAGCGCCTCGTCAACGGCGGGCTTTACCGGCGTCGGCGCGCCTCGGCGGAACTGACCATCAGTCGTGACGACCGTGTGAGAGTCCGAGTCACGGATCCGGCCGCTGAGCGAGTCAGCGGAGAACCCGCAGAAGACCACGTTGTGCGGCGCACCGATCCGGGCACAGGCCAGGATCGTGATGACCGTCTCCGGGATCATCGGCATGTAGATCGTGACCCGGTCTCCGGCGTTGACACCCAGCGAGGTCAGCGCGTTGGCGGCCTTGGACACCTCACGCTTCAGATCGGCATAAGTGACGTCGCGGCGCTCGCTGTCACTGTCTCCGACCCAGTGGTAGGCGACCTTGTCACCCTTTCCGGCATCGACATGCCGGTCCACGGCGTTGACACAGGCGTTCAGCTTGCCGCCGATGTACCACTTCGCGAACGGCGGCGTCCACTGCAGCGTCTCGGTCCACGGCGTGTCCCACGTCAGGTCCTTCGCTTGCGCATCCCAGAAGGCAAGGCGATCTCGAGCGGCATCGTCATAGATCGACGGTTGTGCGTTGGCGTTGCGAGCAAGTTCCGCAGGGGGCTCAAATCGCCTGCTCTCGTGGAGCAAGGCGTCCATCTCGGGAAGCGGGTCGGAGGTCGGGCGCTCCGTCATTTGTTCATCCCTTCGTAACACGGTGGAGTCTTAGACACAGACACGTCAGCCGCAACGACCTGGTGCCACTAGACGCCGAACGCGGCGAAGCCTGCGCCAAGCGGCAGTTCGTACACGACGAACGGCACCCTAAGCCCCGCCCGTGGCGCCCGTCACCGGGGCCGCGGGCCAGCCCCGCGGTGCAGGCCCGCGGAGCCGTTCAGGCAGGTGCAGCACGAGCATCTTGCCCTCGACGTCGTCCGGCATCGACCCGGGCGTGAGCAGTGACACCACGATCATGACGAGGAAGCTCATCGGCACCGTCCAGATCGCGGGCAGCCCCAGCAGCACGGCCGGCCAGCCGGACTTGCCGGCGCCGAGCATCGTCGCGATGATCGCGGCGGCTGAGCTCAGACCGCCCACGAGCAGTCCGGCGAGGCAACCGGTCCTGGTGAGTCGTCGCCACCAGATGCCGAGGACGAGCAACGGGCAGAACGTCGACGCCGCGATGGCGAAGGCCCACCCCACCAGCAGGTTGAGCGAGAACCCGGCAACTCGCAGTCCGGCAGCGGTGGCGAGCAGGCCGGCGGCGACCGTGCACCATCGAAATGTCCGGACGCTGCCATCGAGCAGGTCGTGGGACAGCGCGCCCGCGACGCTGATCAGCAGTCCTGACGAGGTCGATAGGAACGCGGCGAAGGCACCTGCCGCTACCAGCGCGGCCAACACCACGCCGCCGCTCCCCGCGACCGCGATTCGCGGCAGCACGAGCACCACGGAGTCAGTGTTATTGGTGAGGTAGAGCTGTGGTGCTTCGAGCCGGCCGAGGACGGCGAACACGACCGGGAACAGATAGAAGCAGCTCACGAACAACAACACGATCGCGGTTGTCCGCCGCGCAGCCCGGCCGTCGCGGTTGGTGTAGAAGCGCACCAGAATGTGCGGCAGGCCGACCGTTCCGAGGAACGTCGCGAGGATCAGCCCGTACGTCGCGGCGAGCGGATGTTGTTGCCCGGTGCCGGCGCGCGCGAACGGCATCGACCACGACGACCCTTCCAGCTCGTCGAGGCCGACGGCGCTTGGGGTGGCGGCGCCCGCCGGAAAGCGGAGTTTCGCGCCACTGGCGACCCGATGTCGGCCAGGGTCAAGCAGTACAGGTCCGGTGATCGCCTGCCCGTCCAGCTCGCCGCTGCCCGAGACCGTCACGGCTTTGGTGACGGTGAACGTAATCGGCTCGGTGATCGACACCGTCGTCGCGACCGGGAAGGTGGCGCCCACAGGCTTGTCCAGCACCTGAGTGCGTGGGTGCGCGAGCGACAGCAGGACGATCGCCGGCACCGCGATCGCGACGATCTTCAGCCAGAACTGGAACGCCTGGACAAGCGTGATGCCTTTCATGCCGCCGGCAGCGATGTTGGCGGTCACGACGGCACCGAGGGCAAGTACTCCGACCCAGTACGGCGTGCCCATCACCACCTGCAACGTGATGCCGGCTCCCTTGAACTGCGGCAGCAGGTAGAACCACCCGATGACGAGGACGAAGGCGGTGCCGACCTTGCGCAGCAGTGGCGAGCCGAACCGGCCCTCGGCGAAGTCGGGGATCGTGTAGGCGCCGAACCGGCGCAATGGCGCCGCGACCAGCAACAACAGGACGAGATAACCGGTCGCGTAGCCGACGGGATACCAAAGCGCTCCAACACCGTCGACGTACACCAGGCCGGCAACGCCGAGAAATGAGGCAGCCGACAGGTACTCACCAGAGATCGCGGACGCATTGACGATCGGTGGGACCTCGCGCGCCGCGACGAGGAAGTCGGCCGGGGTGCGGGCGACCCGCATGCCGCGAGCGCCGAGAATGACGGTCGCGAGAGTCACCACGATGACCGCGGCAAGCGCCGTCTGGCTCATGTCGAGCGGCTCAGCAGCTCAGCAAATCGTCGTTCCAGCCGCTCGGCGAGGTGCACGTAGCCCCAACCGAGCGCGACAAGTACGGGATAAATGCCACCGCCGAGCACCAGCAGCGGGACCGGCAGGCCCATCACGGTCGCGTGATCGACGCCCGGCAACAGCGCGGCGATGATCGGGAGCGAGCCGATCACCGCGACCGTCAGCGCGAGGAAGCTCAGGGTCAAGCCGAGCTGGGCGCGGACGAGACCGCTGATGAGGACGTCGCCGTACGGATTGCCGACGTGCAGGTCCGAGACGTCGGGTAGCGGTCGGGACCCGGCCAGGCCGGATTGCGGGGCCTGGACGACCTGGCGGCCCGGGCGGGTCGGTTCGAGGCTCACCGCAAGCCGCCACGTCGCGCTGCGCGCACCAACCGGTCGCGCAGCTCGCGGGTGTGGCGGCGCGAGACCGGGAGCTCGGTGCGTCCGATGCGGACAAGCGAGGCGCCGCCTTCGCTGCTGAGCTCAGTGATGTGACGGATCGAGACGAGATAGCCGCGATGGATGCGGACGAAGCCGTGCTCTGCCCATCGCTCCTCGAGCGTGGAGATCGGCAGCCGGACCAGATAGCTTGCGCCGTTGGTCACGTGGAGTCGGACGTAGTCGCCCTGTGACTCCACCCAGGTGATGTCCGAGCGTTCGACCATCCGGGTCGTCCCTCCGATGTCGACCGGAACGATGTCGAACTCCTCCGAGGAGACTCTGGTCTGGGATCGCAGCTCGCACACCCGCTCGAGTGCCTTCGCCAGCCGGTCGGCGGATGGCGGCTTCAGCAGGAAGTCACTCGCCCGGACCTCAAAGGCCTCGAGGGCGTGCTCGTCGTACGCGGTCACGAAGACGACCGACGGCGGATCAGTGAAGCGGAGCAGGAGGCGAGCGAGCTCGAGGCCGTCGAGTCGCGGCATGCGGACATCGAGCATCAGCAGGTCGTAGTTGTTGTCCCGCAGCTTGCGCAGGGCGCCGGTCGCGTCGTGCGCGACGTCCACCGACGCGACCCGGTCATCAGCTTCAAGCAGGAAGACCAGCTCATCGAGCGCGGGGATCTCGTCGTCGACCGCCAAGACGGAGAGCTGGGCCTGAATCGTCATGAGGCCCGGACCCCCACCTTGAACTTCGGCACCCGGAGCACGACCCGGGTGCCGAGCCCGACTTCGGTCTCGACGCGCACGCCGAAGTCGGGGCCGAAGACTCGCCGGAACCGCTCGTCGACGTTGCGCAAGCCCACTCCTTCAGCCATTCGCCCCGCGAGTTGGTCGCGCAGCCGGTCAGGGTCCATTCCGACGCCATCGTCTTCCACCGTGATCAGCGCTTCGGTGTCACTGTCTTGCACGATCAGGGAGATGTGGCCCATGCCGCCGGCGCGCTCGATGCCATGGCGGACCGCGTTCTCGACGAGCGGCTGCAGGGTCAAGCACGGCATCGCCACTGACAGCACTTCTGGCGCCACGCGCAGTGTGACCTCGAGCCGGTCGCCGAACCTCGCTCGCTCGAGCTCGAGGTAGGTCTCGACGAGGCGGAGCTCTTCGGCCAGGGTCGAGTACGGGCCATGCGCCCGGAACGTGTAGCGGATGAAGTCGGCGAATCCAACCAGGAGCTCCCGAGCGCGTTCGGGATCGGAGCGGATATAGGACTCGATCGCGGTGAGCGCGTTATAGACGAAATGCGGCGAGATCTGGGCGCGAAGAAAGTTGAGCTCGGCCTGCATCGCCCGGGTCTTCGACAGGTCGAGCTCGGCCAGCTCGAGTTGTGACGATGCGAAGCCGGCTACCTCTCCGGCGGCGCGGAGCAGGTCTGGCCGCGCGCTTTCGCCGAGCACCGCAATCGCGCCGACGACCGTGCCGGAGACCTGCAACGGCACGATCACCCCCGCGGTGAGCTCGCAGTACTGCGAGTCGCATTCGAGCTCGCTGCGCTGGATGACTCGGGCCCGGCCGTTGGCGACCACCAGGCCCATCAGCGCGCCGATCAGCTCGACGTGCTGGTCATCAGCGCCCTCAGAGGCCAACACGCCGGCAGCGTCGGCGATCACGACGGCTGGAGTTCCGAGCAGTTTGCGCAGCGGTGCCGCGGACCGAGCCGCACTGTCGGCGGTGAGGCCCGATCGCAACCCTCGTGCGGCGATGCTCGCAGTGTGCAGCGTCGTATAGGTAGTGCGTTGTGCCGCCGTGCCGAGTTTCTTGCTGCCCCGAAAGAAATATCGGGCGGCGAAGATCAGTGCGAGCGCGACGATGACCAGCGCAGCGACGAGCACCAAATCTTTCAATGGCTCTCGCTCCGGCGGTGGTCTGGACCGGCCTCCCGCGTCACGATAACGCTCACAGACTGAGAAGGTGGGTCGATGAGCGTGAAGCGCAGTCTCGTCGGCCAGAACGTCTTGATCACCGGAGCGGCGAGAGGGATCGGCGCAGCAACGGCGACCGAGCTCGCCCGACGAGGTGCCCGGGTCTCGCTGGTGGGGCTCGAACCGGCCCTGCTTGAGCGCAATGCCGAGGCGCTCGGCCCGCCGCATACCTGGGTCGAAGCCGACGTCACCGACCAAGCTGCGCTTGACGCCGCGGTCGCGACGACCGTTGAGCGGCTAGGCGGCATCGACGCAGTCATCGCCAACGCCGGAGTGGTCAACTACGGCACCGTCCGCACCGCCGACCCCGACGAGGCCGCACGAACGATCGCGGTCAACCTGATCGGTCCGCACCGCACCGTTGCGGCGAGCGTGCGGCATCTCGCCGACAGCCGGGGCTACGTGCTGATCGTCGCCTCGCTCGCCTCATTTGCGCCGATTCCGGGCGCCTCCGCCTACGCAGCGAGCAAGGCAGGTGTCGAGTCGCTGGCAGCCAGCCTGCGGTTGGAGCTCGCGCAGTACGGCATCGCAGTCGGGAGCATCCATCCGTCGTGGATCGACACTGACATGGTGCGGTCCGGCGAGGCAGCGATACCGATCTCGAGAAAGATGCGGGAGGGCATGCCATGGCCAGCGAACACGCTGACCTCAGTCACCGACTGCGCCGCTGTCTTCGCCGATGCGGTTGAGCAGCGTGCGCTACGGACCTACGTGCCGAAGGGCACGGCCTTTCTCTCGGTCATTCGCCCGCTGCTGCTCAGCGGATTCGGGCATCGGGCGATGGTGCGCCGGGCAGGCGCCGATCTGCGTCAACTCGATGCCGAGCATCAGGCCCGCGGCGCGACCTGGCGCTGATGCCAGGCCGGTATCTTGGGGTTGAACGGGTGGCGATCGGGGGAGAGTCGCCGGTTGAACCACTCGCGACCGCCCTGCGTGGTAGAGGAGTGACCAACTTCGTGGACCAAGCCGATGAGCTTGCGCTGCGCGAGTTGTACGACGCCCACGCTGGTGCGTTGCTTGCCTACTCGATGCGGCTCACCAACGGTGATCGTGGTCGTGCCGAGGATGTCGTGCAGGAGACCATGCTCCGAGCGTGGCGGCACCGCGAGGCACTCGATGAGTCGCGAGGCCCGGTTCGTCCGTGGTTGTTCACCGTCGCCCACCACGTGGCGATCGATGCGCACCGCGCCCGGTCCGCGCGGCCAACTGAGGTTGGCGACGCGGTGCTCGCGACGGTGCCCGCCGCAGACGAGATAGATGCCCGGCTCGACCGGTTGCTGATCGCCGACGCGATGGCCGCACTGTCCTCCGAGCACCAAGCCGTCCTCGTGGAGACCTATTACTTGGGCCACTCGGTGGCGACGGCCGCGAACGCGCTGGGCGTTCCCGCTGGCACGGTGAAGTCGCGAACCTTCTACGCGCTGCGCGCGCTCAAACTTGCTCTTGCCGAACGGGGGGTGACGACGTGACTTGCCAGGACACGACGATGTCACTCGGCGTCTACCTCGTTGGTGCGCTCGATCCCGACGAGCGTGCAGCCGTCGAGGCACACCTGCAGGATTGCGTGACCTGCCGTGAGGAGCTGGCCCAACTTGCGGCGCTGCCCTCGATGCTCGCGCAGCTGTCGATCGATGACTTCCCGCTCGAACCCCTCGAGGCGCCGGAGCACCTGTTCGATCGTGTCGCTGCGGTTGCGCGCGAGGAGCACGAGCGCACGGCCGCTCGTCGGCAGCGTCACTACCGCCGGCTGACAGCCGTCGCCGCAGCGGTCGTGCTGATCGTCGGGGCAACCGTCGGATCGCTCATCGCGTTTGGCGGCCATCACTCCGGTGGTGCGGCCATCTCGGCGACCAGGGGTCACGTCTTCTCCCAGACCGAGCACAACGTGACGATGAGGGTCTCGCTCGCGGCGCAGACGACCGGCACTGGTCTGAAGGTGACCGTGTCAGGTTTGCCCCGAGACGAGCACTGCCAGTTGATCGCGATCGCCAAGGACGGCTCGCGCGACGTGGCCGGGCGATGGGATGCGACGTACTCAGGTTGGGCGCAGGAGACCGGGTCGACCAGGATCACGCAGTCCGAGCTGTCGAAACTCGTGTTGGTGGGCACCGGTGGCAAGGAGCTCGTGACGGTACCGGTCTAGAGCTCTCGACCCGCCGATAGTGTCGGGTCGTGTCTGGCGTTGCTCTTCTTTGCAGCCCGTTGTTGGGCGCGGGATCGTGGGAACCGGTCGCTGCCGTGCTTCGGGCCCGCGGACACACCATCAAGGTCGTGGCCCATGAAGGGCCGGCGCCGAGCTCCGCAGCGTCGGTCGTTGACGCGTTCGTTGCTGGGCTGGATCCAGCCGAGGATTGGGTGCTTGTCCCGCATAGCAACGCCGGATATCTCGCGCCAGCTGTGGCACGACGCCGGCGAGTCAGCGCAGTGGTGTACGTCGACGCTCGGATCCCGGAGACCGGCATTCGAGCGATGAGGCCGCCGGAGGCGCTGGCGTTTCTCGTCGCCAAGGCTGACTCGTCCGCCATGTTGCCACCGTGGAGCAAATGGTGGGACGACGACGTGAGTTTTCTCTTCCCGACGCCAGAGGTGCAACGCGCGTCCGAGGAGCAGATGCGGCGACTGCCGCTGAGCTACTTCGAGGATCACATCGACGGGACGGGTTGGGACGAGCTGCCGTCGGCGTACCTCGCCTTCGGCGACGGATACACATCCGAACGAGATCGGGCCGCCACCGCGGGCTGGCCGACGGCGATGGTTGAAAACGCCGCGCATTTGCATCTTCTGGTCGACCCGGATGGTGTCGCGTCACAGATCGAGACCTTGATCGACGCGATCGGGAGCGCGTGACCCGCTCCACTCGGCCGCGCCGCGTCATCCGCCGATAGGCCAAACGGAGGAACCTTGACCGCTTCGCTTTGCGCTGCTGGGCGGGTTCGTTCAGTCGTGAAAAGGGGCACGATCAGATTACTTGCCGCCCATCTGTAGGCGGCCGCCGCAGGAGCGCCAGCTGTGTCGTGCGCCACGCATGAGGTGATTCACCTCGAGCCGTCTGGCTCCGCGCCGGCTCAGGCACGTCGTGTCGGTCCGCCAAGTTTTGAGCCATGTCGTCTCCGACGACGTGAGTCACACCGCTGAGCTGCTGGTCTCGGAGCTCGTCACCAACGCCATCACGCACGGCACGCGGCGTCGTCACGCTGTCGATCGATTGCTCGGAGCATCGCTGTCCGTCACCGTCGGCGACGACGAACCGAGCGTGCCGCGAGCTGCAGCCGGAACGCCTGATGGCTCTCGGTGGGCGGGGACTGCGGATGATCGAGTCGCTCGCGAGCGCATGGGGAGTGAGGCCTCGGGAGGCGGTCGCCGGGCAAGGACGTCTGGTTCCGACTGCCCTGACGGGTAGACCGATCTCGCGTCATTTGTTAGGTTAGGCTTCCCTTACTCGGCTGGTAGGCCAAGGGAACGCCCACCTGACGGAGGATCGCCGTGCTGCCGACGTTCGTCATTGGCCTGCGTGAAGGGCTGGAGGCCGCGCTGATCGTCGGGATCATCGCGGCGTTTTTGAGCCAACAGGGCCGGACGGACGCGCTGCGTCAGGTGTGGATCGGCACGGCGATCGCGGTGGTGCTCTGCCTTGGGATCGGCGTCGCGCTGCAGGTGCTGTCGCGGGACCTGCCGCAGCGCCAGCAAGAAGGTCTCGAGACCGTCGTCGGGGCGATCGCGGTCGTGATGGTCACCTACATGGTCGTGTTCATGCGTCGGCATGCGCGCGACCTGCGCGGCGACCTGGAGAGCGCGGCCGGATCGGCACTGGCCCAGGGCTCGTCGAGCGCACTGGTCGCGATGGCGTTCCTCGCAGTACTGCGCGAAGGATTCGAGACCGCCGTCTTCTTGCTGGCGACCTTTCATGCCAGTGGCGACGCCGAGTCGTCGTGGATCGGCGCCGTGCTCGGCATCGCGGTCGCGCTTGGTGCTCGGCTACGCGCATCTACCGCGGCGGCGTCCGGATCAACCTGGCCCGCTTCTTCCGGGTCACCGGCTTCGTGCTCGTGCTGGTCGCGGCCGGTCTCGCGATGACCGCGGTGCACACCGCCAACGAGGCCGGATGGCTCTCGGCCGGCCAGTCCCAGGCGCTTCGACCTGTCGTGGCTGGTGCGCCCTGGCACGCCGCTGTCGTCCCTCCTGACCGGCGTCCTCGGCATCCAGCCGTTCCCTGTCCGGATCGAAGTCGCGGCCTGGCTCGCGTACCTCCTCCCGATGACGCTTGTCATCGCATTGCCCGCCCGGGCGCTGAAGGCCAACGGGGGTAGACAACTGGCATGAGTTGTTCGACGTACTGAGTGCAGCTGCGCTTGTCGTGACGGCAGGTCTGGTTGCCGGCTGCGCGTCGACGTCGAGCGGAGGCGCGGCCAGCCGGAGCGACCGGCACGGCCAAGGTGTCGATCGCGCTGACCTCGCAGGGTTGCGCACCCTCGCCGGCCGCGATCATTGCCGGCCCAGTGGACTTCACAGTCCGCAACTCCGGCGCCGGCGCAGTGACCGAGGCCGAGCTTCGCACCGAGGACCTTGCCCACATCCTCGGCGAGCAGGAGAACCTCACCCCGGGCCTGTCGGGTGGCTTCTCCTTGACCTTGGACCCAGGACGCTACGTCGTGAACTGCCCGGGTGCCGACCAGGCGCACTGGGCGCTGACTGTGACCGGTCACTCGACCGGCCCGACTGCGGCCGACAACCCGGCGCTGAAGGCCGCGGTCGCCGGCTACGCGCGCTATGTCGATAGCAATGTCGCCGGTCTGGTGGTCACAGCGAGGCGTTCTGTCACGGCGATCACGGCCGGCGATCTTCGGGCCGCGCGAGGTGCGCTACCCGCAGGCGCGGGTCTACTACGAGCGGATCGAGCCGGTCGCCGAGATCTGGGGCAGCCTCGACACCTCGATCGACGGCCGTTGGAAGAACCCGGTCACGGTGAAGTCGCAGTTCGTCGGCTTCCACCGGATCGAGCAGCTGCTCTGGGCCGACCACACCCTGCGCCGCGCGTCCGGCCTGTGTGCCGGCCTGGTCCACCACGAGCAACAGTTGAAGGCGCTGGTGTCGAAGGCGGAATACACCCCGATCGAGCTGGCGAGTGGCGCGACCGATCTGATCAACGAGGCCGCGACCGCGAAGATCAGCGGCGAGGAAGAGCGCTACTCCAACACCGACTTCGTCGTGTTCGCCGCCAACGTCGAGGCGGCGCAGGCGGTCGTGGGCTTGCTGACGCCGTATCTCAAGACCGCCCACGCGCGCGGCGTTGTCGCAGATCGCCGCGCGGCATCGGCAGTCATGGCGTTGCTCGCGACCTACCAGCGCACTCCGGGCTACGACGACACCGGCTACGTCGACTACTCGCTCGGTCAACAACGCCGCCCGCCGTGCCTTGTCCGGTGCGGTCAATGCGTACGCCGAGGCGCTGTCGTCCCTGTCGACCGCTGTGAGTGCCCCGGCGTGACGCGACGGGCTGTCGCGGCGGGCGTTGCTCGGCGGGTTCGGCGCGTTCGGCGCCGGCGCCGGCGCCGGGCGTTGACCGGGCACACGCCTGGGCGGACGCCGGCGTCCGTCGCCGACGCTGTCGGTGGTCAGGCGAGCAGATCGTGCCGTTCTACGGCGCCCGGCAGGCCGGCATCATCACGCCGGCGCAGGACCGGCTGGTCTTCGGCATCGCTCAATGTCGTTGCGGGCGCGCGGCGCGACGACGTCCGAGACATGTTGCGGTCGTGGACCGCGGCCGCCTGACCGCATGACGCGTGGCCAGCTGGTCGGTGAGATCGACGAGTGACCGCGCCTCCGATCGACACCGGCGAAGCGGTCGGCTCGCCGGTGTCGAGGCTGACGATCACGATCGGCTACGGCCCGTCGCTGTTCGACCACCGGTTCGGGCTTCGGGCAAGCGGCCGACACTGCTCAGCGACGTTGCCGCCGTTGCCGAACGAGGAGCTCGACCCGGCTATGTCGGTGGTGACATCGCGATCCAGGCCTGCTCGGACAACCCGCTCGTCGCCTACCACGCGGTTCGCAACCTGGCCCGCCTCGGCATGGGGGTGGTCGAGCACAACTGGCTCGAGCTCGGGTTCGGGCGGACCTCGACCAACAGCACGGCGCAGTCGACGCCGCGCAACCTGCTCGGCTTCAAAGACGGCACCCGCAACCTCAAGGCGCAGCAGACCGATCTGCTCGACCAGTTCGTGTGGGTGGGCGAGGAGACCGACCAGCCCTGGCTGCGCGGCGGCAGCTATCTCGTCGCGCGCAAGATCCGGATGTTTCTCGAGAACTGGGATCGCGACTACCTGGGCGACCAGCAGAACGTCATCGGCCGGGCCAAGGCGTCCGGCGCGCCGCTGTCCGGCGGCACGGAGTTCACGACGCCGGACTTCGCCGCGGCGGACTCGACTGGCGAGCCGGTGATCCCGGCGACGCGCACATCCGGCTGGCCAGCCACGAGGAGAACGACGGGCTGCGCATCCTGCGCCGCGGCTACTCCTACACCGACGGCATCGACCCGCAGCGCGGCACGCTGCGTCGGTGGCTTGCTGTTCTTGGCGTACATGAAGAGCCCGGCGCAGTTCATCGCGTTGCAGAACCGGCTCGGGCGCCACGACGCGCTCAACGAATACATCTCCCACGTCGGCAGCGCGCTGTTCGCCTGCCCGCCGGGACTCTCGCCCGGTCAGTCCTGGGGCGACACGCTGTTCACCTGATGCCGGAGTCGTCTGAGTCGTCTGAGTCGTCTGAGTCGTCTGAGTCGCTTGGGCCGTGTTGCCGGCCGGCACCCGGCAGGGCTGCGGCGCGCCGTCGCAGCACGGTTCGTAGTACAGGCACGCCGGGCACCGGTTGTGGGCCTGTTCGGCGTACATCTGGGTCCCGCAGTTCGGGCAAGGAAGCTCAAGTGCCATCAGCTCATTATCCCGCCGTCGGAGTGCGCCAGCCCGCGCCACGCCTTGGCTTGGCGTCAGGTCAAAAGCCAAAAGCGCTAACTACGAGGAGAACGGGCGGTTTGTCCGGTTTAGTGTGATTCCTCCTGCAGCCCATCGGGGTTGAGGTGTTAGAGCCCGCTGATCGGCGCCTACCGGTGTGGTCAACCGATCGGACTTCCGGCGAGAACTAGCGTTCTGGCTTTTGAGCGCTTTCGGCATTTGGACTCTCACATTTGGACTTTCACGCTGGACTTGACGGGATCGAACATATGTTCGAAACTCGTTGAGTGATTGACGTTGCTGCCCGCTCGCGGAGATCACCGACGTGAGCAGTCGGGTGACCGGAGCGCGGCCGACCGCGCCGATGTTGCGGGTCAGCCCCGCGCTGGCACCGGTGCTGCCCGACGGGTTGCGGCGGGGGAGCACGGTCGCGGTCGTCCGGGTCGGTGTCGCTGCTGCTGGCGGTCCTCGGCGCGGCCTCCGCCGACGGAGCGTGGTGCGCGCTGGTGGGCATGCCGCCGATCAGCGCCGAAGCGGCCCGTGACTTCGGCATCGAGCTGTCCCGCCTCCCGCTGGTGCCGTGCCCGGGATCGAGTTGGGTGGAGGTCGTTGGAGCGCTGCTCGACGCCGTCGATGTCGTGGTGGCGCGGGCGCCGGCGCGGCTCGCCGACGGCGACATCCGGCGCCTCGCCGCCCGGACCCGGGCCAAGGGTGCGGTGTTCGTTCCCTTCCTTGCCGGCGCGGCCGGGCTCGGCGCGGCACAGTGGCCGCACGCCGATGTCCGGCTGAGCGTTGAGCGGCGGGAGCTGGTCGGGCATCGGGCTGGGCTACGGCCGGTTGCGGCAGCGCCAGGTCACCGTGACGGCCGAGGGGCGTGGGCCAGGCGGCTCGCCGTCGATCCGCCGGGCTCTGGCTGCCGACCGCGAGCCGGTGGGGTCGAGCCGTTCGTGATCCAGCCGCTTGCGACGGTGGTTCCGCTCGAGCCGGCGCTCGTCGGCCGAGCCCGATCGCACCTCGGCGGTGCGATGGCGTCACGCCACCCACGGATGGCCACCTTGTGGTGCCCCGACTGGCCGGTGACCGCGGCTCGCATGACATCGGGGGCGCCCGGTGATGCGGCCGTGGCGGTCGTCACGGCCAACCATGTCATCGCCTGCTCATCGGTGGCGAGAGGTGCTGGCGTACGACGAGGGATGCGACGGCGGGAGGCCCAGTCGCGCTGCCCCGACCTGGTGGTGCTGGCGCGCGACGAGATCGCCGAGGCCCGCTGCTTCGAGCCGGTGATCGTCGCGGTGGAGTCGCTGGTGCCGGCGGTCGAGGTGATGCGGCCCGGGCTGGCCGCGGTCGGAGTCCGCGGACCGGCGCGCCACTTCGCCGGCGAGCCGGCGTTTGTCGACGCGCTGTGGCAGGCCGTGGGTTGGCTGACCGAGGACGCCTGCCAGATCGGAGTGGCGGACGGCGCGTTCGCGGCCGAGCAGGCGGCCCGGCGCGCGATGATCGTGCCGGCCGGTGAGTCGGCGGAGTTCCTGGCTGACTTCCCGGTGACCACGCTGAGTGCCTTCGGCAACACCGACCTGGTCGATTTGTTGCAACGACTAGGAATTCACACCCTTGGCGCCTTCGCGGCGTTGCCGGCCTCGTGACGTGATGATGCGGTTCGGCCCGGCGGGTGCCTGGGCGCATCGGCAGGCCGGTGGTCGTGACGACCGGCCGATCGTGGTGCGTGAGCCACCGGCCGAATGCACCGTGACGGTCGAGCTCGAGACACCGGTCGACCGGGTCGACGTCGTGGCGTTCAGCGCGCGCAGCGCGGCCGAGCGGTTCATCGCCGATCTTGCCGCTCGAGGGCTGTCGTGCGCCTGCTTCGAGCTCGAGGCCTTCACCGACAACGGCGAGACGATGTCGCGGCGCTGGCGCCACCCCGGAGTGCTGACCGCGCCGGATGTCGTCGACCGGATCCGCTGGCAGCTCGAGGGCTGGCTGCACGGCGCGGGAGGGCCGAGGTGGACAGGGAGGGCGAAGGTAGGCAGGGTGGGCTGAACATCGATCGCCCGACCGCCGGGATCACCCGGCTGCGGTTCGTCCCGATCGAGACGGTGCCGAGCGGTACGCATCAGCAGGCGTTGTGGGGGGGCGCCGGGGTAGCCGGTGAGCGCGCGCATCGTGCGCTTGCCCGGGTGCAGACGATGCTCGGCCTCGGTTCGGTGGTCGTCCCCGTGGTCGAAGGCGGCCGTGGCCCGATCGACCGCACCCAGTTCGTGCCGTGGGGCGAAGACCGCGCGCCAGACCCGAGAGCCGACGCAGCCGTGGCCGGGCCGGCTGCCCGTCGCCGGCGCCGTCGGTGCTGATCGATCCGCCCGCTCCGGTGCAGGTGCTCGACGAGACCGGGCAGCCGGTGGTGGTCACCGAGCGCGGCGGGGTGCTGCGGCCGCCGGCCCGGCTCGGGGTGGGCGACGACCCGCCGGTTGCGGTGACGTCGTGGGCCGGCCCGTGGCCGGTCGACGAGCGCTGGTGGGATCCCGCGGAGAGCACCCGGGTGGCGCGGCTCCAGCTCGTCGATGTCCGCGGCCGGGCCTACCTCGTGGCCGGTGAGATGCGCCGCGCCGGCAGCCCCGCGCTGGTCCCTCGAAGGGGTCTACGACTGATGCGCAGCATGGGCTTAACGATGGGGTGGCAGAACCCGCCGATTCCCGTGGCGGGAGCTCGAGCGCCGGCTCTCCGGCCGCCCGGCACCGCAGACCCGGCCAGGCGCAGCGCCATCGAGGAGGCTCGGCGATGGCGGCGACTCGGTCGCGTGGTCCCGGCACCGGCCGGCCTACAGCTCCGCCGCTGATCCGCCCGACCCGTCCGGTGCCCTACGCCGAGCTGCACGCGCACTCCTCCTTCAGCCATCTCGACGGCGCAAGCCTGCCCGAGGAGATGGTCGAAGAGGCGGTCCGGCACGGGCTGACCGGCGCTGGCCCTGACCGATCACAACGGGATGTACGGCGTGCGTCCGCTTCGCCGAGGCGGCGCAGAGCTTCGGCCTGCCCACGATGTACGGCGCCGAGCTCTCCCTCGACATCCCGGTCCCGACGACGAACGCCGAGCGCTCGACCAGTGCCCGGGCCGGTGCAGCCGATCCGCCCGGCCGCCACCTGCTGGTGCTCGCCCGCGACCCGACCGGCTACGCCAGCCTGTGCCGCGCGATCAGCGCCGCGCAACGTCGCGGCGGCGCCAAGGGTCGCCCGGTCTATGACCTCGACGAGCTCACCGGTCTCGCCGATGGGCACTGGCTGGTGCTGACCGGCTGCCGCAAGGGACCAGTCCGGCCGGCGCTGGAGTCCGGCGGGTTCGGCACGCTTCGCCCTCGACCCGGCCCGGCGAGCCCTGGACGAGCTGGTCGCGCGGTTCGGTCGCGACAACGTCGTCGTCGAGCTCAGCTACGCCCGCGACCCGCTCGCCGACGAGCGCTACGACGCGCTCGCCGAGCTGGCCGACGAGCAGCGGCTGCCGATCGTCGCCACCACGGCCGCGCACTACCACGGCCCGTCGCGACGACCGCTCGCCACGGCGATGGCCGCGGTACGGGCCCGACGCAGCCTGCCGGAGATGGACGGCTGGCTGCCGGCGTGGGCCGACCAGCAGCTGCGTACCGGCGAGGAGATGGCGCAGCGCTTCGCCCGCTGGCCCGGTGCGGTCGAGACCGCGGCCCGGCTCGGGGCGGAGCTGGCGTTCTCGATCCACCTCATCGCGCCGGAGCTGCCGCCGTTCCCGGTGCCGGCCGGGCACACCGAGATGACCTACCTGCGCGAGCTCACCGACGCGCGGCGCCGCCAAGCGTTACGGCCCGCGCGAGCCGGACAACGAGAAGGCCTACGCCCAGATCGAGCACGAGCTGACCGTCATCGAGGAGCTGAAGTTCCCCGGCTACTTCCTCGTCGTCTGGGACATCGTGCGGTTCGCCCGCGACAACGGGATCCTGTGCCAGGGCAGGGGATCGGCGGCCTGCTCGGCGGTCTGTTACGCCTTGGAGATCACCGCGGTCGATGCCGTCCGCTACGAGCTTGCTGTTCGAGCGGTTCCTGGCCGCCGAGCGCGGCGAGCCACCGGACATCGACGTCGACATCGAGTCCGGCCGGCGCGAGGAAGTCATCCAGTACGTCTACAACCTGCACGGCCGTGACCACGCCGCGCAGGTCGCCAACGTCATCACCTACCGGCCGCGCTCGGCGCTGCGTGACGTCGCCAAGGCGCTCGGCTACTCCACCGGCCAGCAGGACGCGTGGAGCAAGCAGATCGAGCACGGCTTCGACGCGGACCGCGATCGAGGGCGTGCCGCGCCAAGGTGCTGGAGCTCGCCGAGGAGCTGCGCAACACCCCGCGGCATCTCGGCATCCACTCCGGCGGCATGGTGATCTGCGACCGGCCGATCATCGAGGTCTGCCCGGTCGAGTGGGGCCGGATGCCGAACCGCACCGTGCTGCAGTGGGACAAGGACGACTGCGCGGCGATCGGGCTGGTGAAGTTCGACCTGCTCGGTCTCGGCATGCTCTCGGCGCTGCGCTACTCCTTCGAGCTGATCGCCGACTGGCACGGCGTGAGCTACGACCTCGACTCGATCCCCAAAGAGGCGACCGTGCGTCTACGACATGGTCTGCACGGCCGACACCGTCGGGGTGTTTCAGATCGAGTCGCGCGCCCAGATGGCGACGCTGCCGCGGCTGCGGCCGCGCTGCTTCTATGACCTCGTCATCGAGGTCGCGCTGATCCGGCCCGGCCCGATCCAGGGCGACTCGGTGCATCCCTACATCCGCCGGCGGCATGGCCGCGAGCCGGTCACCTACCCGCATCCGATCCTGGCAGACGCGCTCGAAGCGCACCCTCGGGATCCCGCTGTTCCAGGAGCAGCTCATGCAGGTCGCGGTGGCGGCGGCCAACTTCACCCCGTCCGAGGCAGACCAGCTCCGCCGGGCGATGGGGTCGAAGCGGTCCGATGCGCGAGATCGAGGCACTGCGACAACGGCTGTACGACGGCATGGCCGACAACGGCATCACGGGCGCCCGGCGGATGAGATCGTCGACAAGATCAGGGCGTTTGCGGCGTTTGGTTTCGCCGAGAGTCACGCGATTTCGTTCGCGTTGCTGGTTTATGCGTCGTCCTGGCTCAAGCTGCACTATCCGGCGGCGTTCTGTGCGGCGCTGATCAACGCCCAGCCGATGGGTTTCTATTCGCCGCAGTCACTGGTCGCCGATGCCCGTCGGCACGGTGTGGAGACCCGCAAGCCCGACATCAACATCTCCAGTGCCGGCGCTACCTTGGAAGCCGGCGAGGGACCGTCGCAATGTCCTGTCTCGACGCGCCGCAGCCCGCCGTACGCCTGGGGTTGTCCAGCGTGCGCACCATCGGTGACGACTTGGCGGCGCAGATCGTGGCGAGCCGTGATGCCGACGGACCGTTCATCTCGATGGCCGACCTGGCGCATCGGGTGGGCTGTCGACCGACCAGGTCGAGGCGTTGGCGACGGCGGGCGCCTTCGACGGCTTCGGCGTCGGCGCGTCGTGACGCGTTGTGGGCGGCCGGCGCGGCTGCGGCAGTGCGCCCGGGCAGTTCGACCTATCGACCGTTGAGGAGCCGAGACGCCAGAGCTGCCCGAGATGACCGAACCGGAGCAGATGATCGCCGACCTCTGGGCGACCGGTGTCACGCCGGAGACCTATCCGACCGCGCTGGTACGGGACCGACTCGACGCGCTCGGTGTGGTGACCGCATCCGGGCTGCGTGCACTCGCCGATCACACCCGGGTGACCGTCGGCGGGATCGTCACGCACCGGCAACGGCCGGCGACCGCGCGGGGAGTCACGTTCGTCAACCTCGAGGACGAGACCGGGATGGTCAACGTCATCTGCACGCAGGAGATCTGGGCGAGATATCGCACGATCGCGCGCAGCTCGGCCGCGTTGCTGATCCGCGGCATGCTGCAGCACTCCGAAGGCGTCGTGAACGTCATGGCCGAGCGCATCGAGCCGCTCTCCCTCGGCGTCCGCCCCACCGCCCGCAACTTCCGCTGACCGTTCGTATGTCACATGAGGGTCGCTATCGCTCCCCTCATGTGACATCAGTGCAGCCAGGGCAACCCTTATGTGACATACGAACGGTGGGGTTTGATTGGGGTGGCATTCCACGGGCCGGGATCCGCGGCGCGCCCTGATCGTTGTTTACCGATCGTTGTTTACCGACTTTGTGGAGAAACTGAGCTCACAATCGATCCGGCGAAGGCGCTCACGGTCGGATCCCGACACGCTGGATATCGCGCATTGACCCGCGAACCTGTTAGTGTCATCTGCGCAGGTCGCAGTTCTCGTTGTGCTTAGCTCGCGGGATCTCTCCCGCGGGCTTGTTGCTTTTCGTCGAAGAGCACCCGCGGCGACCGAGTTCCGCGTAGCGGGGCGAACGCACCCAAGGACAGATCAATGGCTCAAGGCACCGTCAAGTGGTTCAACGGCGAAAAGGGTTATGGCTTCATTGCCCCGGCCGACGGAACCCCGGACGTCTTCGTCCACTTCTCCGCCATCCAGGGCGACGGCTACAAGTCGCTCGATGAAGGCGCGACCGTGGAGTACGACACCACGCAGGGCCAGAAGGGCCCCCAGGCGGAGAACGTCCGCGTCGTCTGAGAACCACCCGCACCACCGCTTCACCGCAGCGCCGTTCCTGGGCACTCGATGCCCGGGGACGGCGCTGTCGGCGTCTTTGGGGTACGGGGAGCGGACGGCGCCTGAGGAGCCGATCGCCAACCATCACCCGGGGATCGAGATCGCTGCCGTCGACAACGCGCATCAATACAAGACAGTCACCGCGAGCAACCCACACCGGACCCGCGCGGGGTTCTGGTTAGGCCTATTGAGGGCCCGATCCGGGTCTTGATCGGCCGAATGACACGCGACTTGCGCCGTTCGCTCAGAGATTTCTGCCTGTTTCCCCAAAGCGTTCAAGACCTCCATGTTCGCCACCGACACTTCAGCCATCTTGGCAATGGCGGAGTACGGTGACTAGCAGGGCGGAGGCGGTCGCGTGATGCGCTCCACCGTCATGACTTTGGATCGGCCGCAACTCACCACTCCCGCCATCGAGGACCTCGACGACTCGCTCGACTTCTCCGCGAGCGCCGTCATCGCCGAGTGTGAGCTCCTGCTCAGCGAGGTCGACGACACCGAGCGTCCGAAGTTCCGCACGATCATGCGCCACCTCGGCCTCAGCATCATGATGGCCAACGTCATCCCCAGCGTGCTGTTCTATCTCTGCCTCGTCGCCGGGAATGTCTGGACGGCATTGATTGCCGCCCTGGTGTGGTGCTACGGATCGATGGCGTGGCGCCTGAGCACCAAGCGCCGTGCCTCCGGCTTGCTGCTGCTCACCGTGGTCGGCCTCACCGCTAAGACGGTGCTCGCCCTCGCTAGCGGCAGCACCTTCGTCTACTTCCTGCAGCCGGCGATCACCGACGGCGTGGTCGCGGCCCTGTTCTTGATCTCGCTGGCAACTGCTCGCCCGATTGTTGCCCGGCTCGCCGGCGACTTCTTCCCGATGAGTGCTGACATTGCGAGCCGGCCTCGGATCCAGCGGCTGTTCTGGAACCTCACGTTGTTCTGGGCGATCATCTGCGTCGCCAAGTCCATCGTGACGGTGTGGCTGCTCGAGTCCTTCCCGCTGGTGACCTTCGTCGCCGTGAAAGAAATCATGATCTTGACGATCCTGATCATCGGCACCGGCATCACCGTCGCCGCCGCGTTCCGCGTCGCGAAATCTGAGGGCCTGCTTCACAAAGCCGCCCCCAGCGTCGCGTCCTAGCAATTCAAGATTCCCCCGAATGCGGCGTTTGGCCGCGAGCCCTCACGGGCAAGGTGTGCGGGACGTTGCTCAGCCGATGACCGTTTTGGTGGTGATTGGGCAGTTCTGCGAATTTCAAGCAGCACCCAGAGGGGTGATCAAGCCGCCCCTTTTTGGCCCCGATTCTTCTAACAAGCGAAACAGCCCGGAACCCGCCGTGCCGCGCGAAACGAAGCCGTAAGGACCACGCACCATGCGCATCAGCATCACTGCCGCGAGAGTCGGCGTGAGCGTCGGTTTGCTCGGTGCGATGCTGGCTTCACCGTTCGGCCTGACCTCGGGCTCTGCCGCGGGTAGCCACGCCAGCGTGGATCGCCACCTCATCTACTGCTACGGCACGGTGTCGAAGGTCGATGACGGCGACACGGTCAACGTCCGCCTGACGAGTGGCTGCCCAGGGGGCACCAAGGGCCACGTCATGGTGGTCCGCAACGCGGGCATCCAGGCCACTGAGATCTCGCACAACGGCTCCAAGGCAGAGTGCTGGAGCCTCGCCGGTATGGACTTCTTCCGCCGGCTGATGCCGCGCGGCCGCAAGGTGCGGCTGTCGTCCTACGCGGCAACGATCAACCACGACCTGACCGGCAACGGCAAGACCCGGTATGTGAAGTACGTCGACTCCTGGGTCAACGGCCATTGGGTTGACGTACAGGCCGCTGAGCTCAAAGCCGGCGACGCGATGTACAAGGCTGAGTCGATCGAGACCGCACACCTCGCGAGCTACATCCGCGATGAGCAGGCCGCGATGTATGAGGGTCGCGGGATGTGGGGCGACCCGAGCAAGTGCTCCAGCAAGTACAGCCAGGGCGCGCAGTTCCAGTCGTGGATCGTGTGGAAGACCAACGGCCCGGATGACCCCGCCACGGCGCACGAGGAGTCATTCGACGTCCGCAACATCGGCACCCAGAGCGTGAACCTGTCGCACTGGGCAGTTCGCGATGGCTCGCACTACTTCGCGGGCGGCAGCGAGATCAACATCAAGGGCCAGCACACCTACATGGTGTTGCCCAAGGGCACGGTCCTGCGGCCCGGTCACACGCTGGTGATCCACCCGTCGCACGGCACGAGCCGGCCGGCGAAGGACATCTTCTTCGACAACGGCCGCACGATCGGCGCTGGCAACGCGTCGGCAAACTACTTCGGCAATGCGCCGATGGGCCATGGCGGTCCCGGTGCGCACCCCCGCAACGCCTACCCGGGCGGGGGCGGCCTGTTCCTCGTTGACCCCGCGCTCGACTTCCGTGCCTGGGCGACCTACCCCTGCGTCGTCGATTGCGCGATGCCAGCGCCGCTGTCGCTCACGGTCAACGACGGTGCCAACGACCATGGCCGCGAGCTGGTCAAGGTGCACAATCCGAGCAATGACAGCGTCGGGCTGACTGGCGACGTGATCGACATGGATGGGCGAGTGCTCAACCTCTCTGGCGACCTCGCCGGCCATGCCACCTTGACCATCCACTGCCAAGGCAAGGGCCGCAACACCCCGCTAAAGCGCTTCTGGGACAACATCCCCAACCAGCTGCCGAACTCCGGTGGCACGATCTGGCTGCGGACCGCACGCGACGTGACGATCGCGAAATACACCTGGGGCCAGGGCGGGCACTACAACTACTACAAGTAGTAACCCTCGTAACCTGGGGCAGTGAGCTCCGAGCCGGGCACCGCTGTGGCCGTGAGCGTCGTGATTCCGGTTTACAACCCGGGCGCTCTGATCGAGCGCTGCATCGGCTCGATCCTGGCCCAAACCCTTCCCCGCGAGCGCTACGAGGCGATCTTCGTCGATGACGGCTCGACCGATGACACGCCAGCAAGGCTCGACCAGCTCGCGGCCGATGAGCCCAACATCCGCGTGTTCCACGAGCCGAACTCAGGCTGGCCCGGGCGGCCCCGCAACGTCGGCATCGACAATGCGGTCGGCAGGTACGTCTACTTCTGCGACCACGACGACTGGCTCGGGCCAGAGGCACTCGAACGGATGGTCGCCTTCGCCGATGATGCTGCCGCCGACATTCTGATCGGGAAGACCGTCGGTCACAACCGCCCCAACCCGCAAGAGCTGTTCGTCGCCAACATGACCGACGCCACGCTGTGGGCGTCGCCACTGATGACGAGCTTGAAGCCGCACAAGCTGTTTCGGCGCAGTTTCCTCGACCAGCACAAGCTGAGATATCCAGAGGGGAAACGGCGGCTCGAGGATCACGTCTTCGTGCTCGAGGCGTACTTCCTGGCATCGAAAATCGCGGTCCTCAGTGACTACACCTGCTATCACCACACTCGCCGCGACGACCATGGCAATGCGGCCACTGCCCGCGTCGAGCCGAAAGTTTATTTCGCGTATCTGCGTGAGGTCATCGATGTGATCGACAAGTACACCTCGCCGGGTCCGCAGCGAGATCAGCTGCTCGAGCGCCCGCTGCGACAGGAGATGTTGTCTCGCCTCACGCAACGAAGCCCGTTCGGGTCTGCGCCGACCGTCCAGGGCCAAGAGCAGTTCGACGTGATCCGCACGTTGCTGCTCGAGCGATTCCCACCCGGGTTCGGCGATCAGCTCGGGTTGGCCCTGCGCGTCCGCGCGGCCCTGGTACGTCACGGCCAGATCGAGTTGTTGCGCGACTTCAACGCCAGAGCCGACCAGGTCCGAGCCCGGGCGGCGCTGATCTCGATGCGCTGGGCGGACGATCGGTGGCACGCCGAGATCGAGACCGAGCTCGTGCTCGGTGACGACTCGCCAGTGCGCTTCATCTCGGTCGGGGCGGACCGCTGGAGCGTCGACTCGCTACTACTTCCTGCGGAGCTGCAGGAGGACGTGGTCGTGAGCACGGCTGAGCTGATCAACGCGCGAGTCTGGGTTCGCGTGGTCAACCGGCGAAGCGACGAGGACTGGTTCGTCCCGACGACGTACCGGGCCGAGCTTCGCGACGTCCCAGGCGACGAGCGGGGCGCCAAACGTCTGGTGGTCGCCCTTGGGGCCGACCTCGATCCCGCGACACTTGCCGGCGGGGGACCGTTGCCGCGGGCGTTGTGGAACATCAGCGTCCGCTTCGCGGGCTTGGGGATGGAGCTGCGCACCCGGCTTCGCTCCGATCAGGCATCTCCGGCTTCGATGCCGAGTGCTGCAATCGTCGGGCGAGAGCGGATCACCGTCGTCCCATTCCTGACCCCCGAGTGTGGGGTCTCCCTCGATGTCGGGCAACGCAAGCACACGCTGCTCGGCGCGATGTGCGAGCGCCCGATCGGTCCGCCGGTCGTGGCGCGGCAGCGGCTGACCGCGCGGGTCGATGTGGAGATCGCACCGAGTGCGGGTCGGCGCGCGGTCCAGTTGTTCCTGCTCGCCGGCGACATCGTGGTGGATCGTTGCCCTGGCGCGATCATCGCCACCACCGACGGCGTCGTGCTGCGGCTGCGTACCGCACCGAGGGCGTCCGTCGCTGAGCGCTCGACCCGTTTCGGTCCGGCTCGATACACCCTCGCAGGCGACACCCGCGGGGCACGCGGTCGAGTCTTGCTGGGCGTTGTCGATGTCGACGCTCGTGGGCGCATCGTCGCGGCCGACTTCGACCCGGCACGGCGCCAGGAAGTGGTGCCGTTGCCGCCGGGTTACGGCCGGCGGTCGGCCCTTAACCGGGTCAGGCGGCGGGCCAGCCGATTCGTCCGGCGATAGTCCGCCGTGGGCGGATCGCGAACCGCTCGACAAACCCCAGTACCTATGTAATACCTTGACACGCCGGTGACTCTTATCCCCGGGCGGTCACAACTCCATGACGAGGCAGGAAGTAGGAGGCGTCGTGCGCATTGGTCGACGGATTCCGGTGGTGTTGGCAGGCGCGATTGCCGTCACGTTGGTCGGGGGTGTCGCCGCCGCCGTGACGACGACCCACTTCACGGGTGCCAAGGCGTGCGTGACCTCTGGCGGGGCGCTGCGGCTCTCGGTCGGCGGTAAGTGCGCGACCGGCCAGACCGCGGTCACCCTCGGCGCGCAAGGTGCGAAGGGCGCGACCGGTGCACGCGGGCCGAGGGCGCGACCGGTGCCGGGGCCGGCAGGCGCTACCGGTCCGGCTGGCTCCGCGACCCGGATCAACCTCAGCCAGTTCCTCGTCGACACGCCATCGACGCACTACCTAGGGTCCGCGGGTCCGGTCAGCCTGATCGCTACCTGCGGCGGCACGACGTTGATTCCTTCGCTGACCATCACTTTTGTCGGCGGGACACAGTCGTTGTCTTACACCGACACGGACATCGCCAGCAATGAGGGTGGCGCACCGGCCGTGGTGTTGAGTCACGGCACCGTCGCATCGCTCGCCACGGGAACGCTGCCTGCCGACGTGACGGATGGCACGGTCGACGCCACGCGGTCCGACGTGATCACGTTGATCGTGACCGCGCAGAATGGCACGGCAGTCACTGCAACGCTCGATGTCGAAGTGAACGCGACCGCCGGCGACACGGCGTGCACGGTCAACGGAACTCTCGCAGCGGCGTGAACCGCGATTCCCACGCAGACGTCAACCCACGTAATGCCTTGGCATCAGGAAGCAGGGTCCCGCTCATGATCTCTCGTCCTCTTCACTCGGTTCGTCGGCCCGCGCTCATCACGTCGCGCCGGGTGGCCCTCGCTGCCGTCGCAACGCTGGCAGCGATCACACTGACCCCTGCGGCGTCCCACGCCGACACGTCTTCGACGGTCACCGTGGTCGGGACCAGCGACGTGTTCGACTCCGACCTGATGCAGAACGTCATCAAGCCGGACTTCGAAGCGGCCAACCCGCAGTACTCGCTGAACTACGTCAGCCTGGGCACCGGCGCGGCGATCACCTACGCCGAGGCGGGCACGGCGAGCGCCCTGCTCGTCCATGCAGCGTCAGTGGAGAACAGCTTCGTCGCCGGTGGCTACTCCGACGAGCAGTACGGCCGGGCAATCTTCTATGGCGACTACGTTCTGCTCGGCCCGGCGAGTGACCCGGCCGGCGTGATGAGTGGCTCGAATCCCTCGCACAACATCGTGACCGCCTTCGAGAAGATCGCGGCGGCTGGTCTGGCCGGACATGCGAACTTCGTGTCACGCGCAAACACCTCAGGCACCGCGATCCAGGAACACCAGATCTGGGCGCTCACGACCGGCGTGCCCAACCTGTGCAGCATCAGCGCCGGGACGAACGGTGGCGGCGAGGTGCCGAGCACCGCGACGGGTGCATGCAGCGGCGGCACGGTCAGCACGATTCCAGCACCAAGCTGGTACCAGAAGACCGGGCTGACCCAAGGCCCGAACGTCGTCAACGCAGACGCTTGCAACTACCCGAACGGCAACTGCTACGTGTTCACCGACCGCGGCACCTTCCAGTTCCTGGAGTCGGAGGGCGCCATCAGCAACCTGCAGGTCGTCACCAACGACCGCTCCACCGACCCTGCCGACCAGACCACGTTGCTGATCAACTCCTTCCACGCGTACGCGATCAACCCGGCGGCATTCACCGGCAACACGAACGTGCACATCAACCTGCCTGGCGCGCTCGCGTTCCTCAACTGGCTGACTTCCGCGGCTGGCCAGAAGGCGGTCACTGCCTACCAAGCCAACGATCCCGGCGGCCCATCGTTCATCGGCGACGCCAGACCGGCGATCACTGCCTCGGCGCTGCCTGCCACGGTGGCGGCGGGCAAGAAGCTGACGATCAGCGGTTCGCTGACCAACATCGTGCCTGGGACGCCACCGTTGTTCGGCGTGACAATGACACTGTCGGCGAAGTCAACGGGTCGTCGACCTCTGTGCCGGTTGCGACCGCGCAGACCGACGCCGATGGCAATTACACGTTGTCCTACAAGCCGACTGCTGACGCCAGCTACATCGTCTCGAGTCCGCATATCAGCCAGATCGAGAACTCGACGTTGAGCCCGCTGTTCGGCGACCTGCTTCAACCCAATTCGAAGAGCTTGGGCAAGTCGACGGTCACCGGTGTCGCGAAGATCACCTCGGCGACCGCGAAGAAGGGCGTCGTGACGATCAAGGGCACGTTGGCACCCGCGGTGAGCGGCTCGTCAGCAACGCTGCGGGTCTATGCCGGTCACGCCTCGGCGAGCAGCCAGCATTTCGTGCTGTCGAAGGCGTTGAGCAACGGCGCGAAGACCTTCACGGTCAAGGTGAAGCTGACTCGTGGCTTCACCTGGAAGGTTAGGGTGAAGTACGTGAACACCGGCCAGATCACCGCGGGATCATCTGCGGCGCGGTCGGTGCACGTGACCTGAGCATGCTGAGCGCGCCGTTGAGCCGAGCGCTTGTTGTTGCGGTCGTGCTCGGCGGCGCGTTGGGCGGTGTGGCCACGTCTCCGGCGGCGGCCGCAGACCCGACCTCCTGTGCGACGTCGGGCCCGTGCATCATCGTCGGCTTGCCGAACGGCGGCGTCGACTATCTCGACAGTGACGATATCAACGCCGACGCGCAAGCGGCGATGACGGCAAACGCACCCAATGCGGTGTCTGACGTGCAGTACCAGTACGACGGTGACGCTGGCGCCGGCGGTCCGTACGTCACGTCGGGTCTGTCCGTCAACGCGGTGATGCAGGACGTGCTGAGTCCACAGGAGCTGGCGAAGGTCACGTTCGCCGAGGTGACGGTGCCGGGAGCAGGCGCGAGCCATTCGTTCCTAGTGGGTGGAACATCGCCTTCTGACCTGTCGGCACCGTCGGGCTTCCACGGTCCGCCAACGGCTGGATTGTTGCCGGTGTTCTTCGTGAATGGCACCGAGATCAACTATGTCCGGCCACTGCGTAGTAGCACCGACAACGCCACGTTCGATGACGTCGAGAGCAATCAGGCCGGTCCGATCGATCTCGATGTCCACACCGGGCCACTGCTGACTGTCACGGCGAGCACGCATCCGAGTGTTGCCAAGCCAGTCAAGATCGGTGCGCCGATCGTGTTCAGCGCGAGCAGCTCAGGGGACGCTGTCGAGCCGCAGTTCACGTGGACGTTGAGCACCGGCGAAGTGTTGTCGCATCAGCAGACTTTTACCCATTCGTTCAAGGGCACAGGCAGCACCACTTATGAGGTCGAGCTAAGCGCAGCCGGACCGGATGACTCCGCCGGGTGTGGCAGCACCGCTGTTCATCACCGTCGGCCCGGCGCGCTACAAGGGAAATCCCTCACCCGGGAGCACCCCGACCCCGACACACAGTGCGGCACCAAGACCCACCACAACTCCCACCACGCCACCGCCCACCACGACCGGCAGTCCGGGCACAGGCACCCAGTCGACGCCACCGACAGCACCGACGACTGGCTCCTCGAGTGGCCGGTCCGGCGGCTCAGCAGCCAGTCCGCAGCCCACCCCGCCGGCTCAGCCGGCTACCTCCTCGGCGGGACTGCCGCTCGTCCACGGCCGACTCATCGGCCAGACCGTGGCGTTGGTCACCCTGCCCGGCTCGGTCGTCGAGCGCGACGACGACAGGCGTGTCACCAGATGTCCGGCTCTCCGGTGGCTGGCGAGCCGCTGCCATAGTCGGGTCGATTGTGGCGATAATGCTCCTGTTCGCGGCGGGCGCCGCCCGTGAGCTGCGATGGTCCAGGCGATAGAGGAGCGTGGTGAGACCGCGGTGACGCACGCGATCGAGCAGGCGATCTTTGACGTCTCGAGATCCCTCGAGGTCCCGGTGCTGATCCTCGCGCTGCTCGCGCTGGCGGCGGTGATCGTCGAGATCGGCGGGTTTGCGGTCGAGCTGCGTACCCGCCAGCCACGCCATTTCCCACCATTGGCGGCGGCGGCGCGAACTGCCCGCGAGGCGGTCGACGCCGGGATCGACCTGCTGCCGCAACAGCGCTCGCAGGGCGTGGCATGGAGCGCGGCGATGGCCACCACGCTCGAGACCATCGCGGCGAATGCCGGCGAGCCAGGCGCCGACACTCGGCTGGCGAAGGCGCTCGCCGACTTCGACTTCGACTCCCAGCGCCGGCTGGCGCGTACCCGGCTGCTGGTACGCGCCGGCCCCGCGCTGGGCCTGATGGGCACGTTGATCCCGCTCTCGCCGGCCCTTGAGGGGCTGGCACAAGGGCCACCTCAACCAGCTCAGCCAGAACCTCCGGATCGCGTTCAGCGTGACCGTGCTCGGCCTGCTGGTCGGCCTTGCTCGCGTTCGGCCTGTCGCTATATCGCGACCGGATGTACGGCCAGGACCTCTCCGACCTCGAGTACGTCGCGGCGGTGCTGACCGACGACTCCGTCAGCCGGCGTACCGGCATCGGAGGTCGGTCGTCTCATGATCAAGGTGACGCCACGGGCCCGGTTGCGGGAGGACCGCGCCGGTGATCCGCTCGATGGCCTGGTCAACCTGTTCGATCTCGGCATCGTGCTGGCGGTGGCGTTCTTGCTCGCGGCGTTGTCTTCGCTCAACCTCACCAAAGACCTGACCCACGGCGGCTTGCAGCCGGTCGCCCCAGGCACGATCACGATCTCGCCCGGCCAGACGCTGCACACGTTGCCGACACCAGGTGCACGCACGGTCGGGCCCGGCACCAAGGTCGGCACCGTCTATCGCCTGCCGTCGGGCCAGCTTGTCTATGTGACCGGCCCGTCGAAGTGACCAAAGTGAGCACGGGGTCAGTGTCCGCACCGTGAAATTCATGTGGCGGGGCCTGCGGCAGGCCTGGCACCTGATCATCACCGGCGACCCGACCGTGATTCGGGTCACGGAGTTCACCCTCAAAGTCGCCGCCATCTCGACCGGTGTCGCGATTGTCGTCGGCGTGCCGATCAGGTGTGGCGATTGGTCTCGGCCGGTTCCGTGGCAGACAGATCGCCTTGGTGCTCGCCAATGCTGGTCTCATCCTGCCGCCGGTGCTGGTCGGTCTTGTGTTGTCGTTGTTGATGTTTCCGGCGGCACCGCTTGGTCGATTCCACCTGCTGTTCACGCCGCACGGGGTATATCTCGCGCAGACTGTGCTCGCAGTGCCGATCGTGGTCGCATTGACGAGCTCATCGGTACGCGCGGTGCCGGCGGGCCTGCTGCTGCAAGCACGCGCATTTGATGCGGGGACCTTGCAGGTGTGGGCGCTCGCGATTCGCGAGTCGCGGATCGGCATCATGACCGGTGTCATCGCGGCAGTGGGATCGGCGTTGTCGGAGGTCGGTGCTGTCGTGCTCGTCGGCGGCAACGTGGTCGGATCAGACCAGACCCTGGCGAGCGCCACGATCTTCGCAGTGGACCAGGCGCAATTTGCTTATGCGATGGCGATTGGCATCATCCTGCTGGGCTTGATCCTGATTGTCACGGCTGCGTTGACGTACGCATTGCAGCGCGACGATCACGTTGTCTGGATGCGGCCGTCCTCATGAGCGCACCTACAGTTGCTACTCCCCAGCTGTTGCTGCGGACGACGTCACTCGCGGTGCGTCGAGGCGCGGCCGACGTGCTGCACGACATCAACCTGAGCCTCGCCGCCGGCGAAGTCTTGGCGGTCCTCGGCCCTAACGGCGCGGGCAAGAGCACATTGCTCGAAGCGATCGGCAACGTGCTCCCGCCGGCGGCGGGCAGCATCGAGCGAAACGGTCGGGTCGCCACGGCGATGCAGTCGCCTGATCTCGCTCGGCGTACCGCTAGAGCCAATGTCGAGCTCGCGCTCGCCTGGTGGGGCGTGCTCGCGCCGGGAACGCCGCGCTCGAGCGACCGAGGCTCTCGCCACGATGCGGGCCGACCATCTTGCCGAGCGGCCGGCCGTCGGCAATGTCAGGCGGTGAGCGACGCCGGGTGCATATCGCTCGCGCGATCGCGATCAAGCCGGACATCCTGCTGCTCGATGAGCCGTTCGCCGGGCTCGATCCGGTCAACCGCGCAGCCCTGCTCGAGGACACCGCAGGCGCAATCAGGTCTGGTCCTGGTGCGGTGATGCTGGTGGTCCACGACAGGGCCGAGGCATGGGCGCTGGCGGACCGGCTCGTGGTGTTGATGGACGGGCGGATCGCCGCGCAGGGCCACCCTCGCGAGGTGCTCGAGGCGCCACCTACCCCGGCAGTCGCTCGGTTCCTCGGCTTCAGTGGAGAGTTTCGCGACGGCGGGGATTTGGTGCTGACTCGACCCACCCAAGTGCACCTCGATCCGGCCGGTGAGGTCGCCGCCGTCGTGATCAGACTCACTCCGCTTGAGGACGGCGCTCGCGCCGAGCTCGAGACGAGCACCGGTCGGCTCTCGGCGTTGGTGCCGTTTCCTGGGCCAGCCGTAGGTGATCGGGTGCGGCTGCGGATCGACGGTGGGGTGCGTTATCCGGCCGATCACGAATAAGGTTGTGGCGTGGCTGAATTGCTGCGTATCGGAGAAGTCGCACAAGCCCTCGGCGTGAGCATCGACACCCTGCGCCGCTGGGAGGCCGACGGTCGGGTGAAGTTCGTCCGCCGCGGCAACCAGCGGATGCTGCCGGCGTCGCAGCTCGGCAAGCTGGTCCGGGCCCACAGCGGATCGACAAACAAATCCAGCGCCCGCAACCGATTGAACGGTGTCGTGGTCTCGGTCGACCGCGACGGTGTGATGGCCAAGGTTGAGATGGCGTGCGGAGACTTCCGCATCGTGTCGTTGATGAGCCGCGAAGCGGCGGACGACCTCAAGCTTGAACCCGGCGTGTACGCGACGGCAGTCGTCAAAGCCACGAACGTGATCGTCGATCGCTAGAAGCCGGCAGCCAGCAGCCGCAGTTTCCGAGGACTTTAAACGCTCGAGTCCTTAGACGGCCATCGGATTGAGGGCGGCTAGTGGCTCTGCCAGCTTGGGTTCTTCCGCCTTCGGCGCGGAGTGGGTGACCTTCATCACGAGGATGAGGGCACCGGCGAGGAGCACCAGGTCACCGACGCTGAGCATGTTTCGCAACGGCAGCCAGGACGGGGTGACCATGATGTCGCCCAGCCACGTCAGGTGCGGGTGGGCGAGGACGCCGGAGTTCTGGAAGCCGACGCGGGGCTTGATGCCAGCCTGGCGCAACGCGGTCGCTGACGCCGGCAAGGTGCCGTCGTTCACCGCGATGGCCAGTGCGTTCGCGCCGGCGCCGAGGGCGATCACGACCATGCCCGGAATCGCGCGGTTGACCCACACGACAGCGCCAAGCATGGCGTAGGACGCGAGGTGGGCAGTGACCGCGATCCCGTGCGGCATGCGCGGCCAGACGGTGATGACGAGCACCTGGATCGCCAAAGCGACGACGGCAAGGGGCACCCAACGAAGCCTGATCTCGGCAAGCCGGCCGAGATGGCCTCGCGTCAGCGGCACCATCGCGACGATGAGCAGCGCGCAGAATCCGAGGAACATCTCAGAGCGCCTTCAGCTGGACGCGTTCGGTGACCATCGGTGTCGCGGTCCGCTGGCACAGCCACGCGTTCAGCGCATCTGCGGTGAGCGGCCGAGCCAGCCGGTAGCCCTGGATGACGTCACAATCGATTGAGGTCAGCAGCGCCCACGCGGCGTCGGTCTCGACGCCTTCCGCAGTGACCGTGAGGCCGAAGCGATGCGCCAGGTCGACGATCGCTCTGACGATGATCTCGTCCTTCGGGTTCTCGCCAAGCTCTGCCACGAACGACTTGTCGATCTTTATCTCGTCGACCGGCAAGCTCTTGAGGTACGCCATGGACGAGTAGCCGGTGCCGAAGTCGTCAATCGCGATGCGGCAGCCAAGCCGGCGCAGCCGGGCGAGCTGCTTGAGGCTCTGCTCGCGTTCGCTCACCATCACCGATTCAGTGATTTCCAGGGTGAGCCAGTGCGGGTCAATGCCGGCCTTGTCGAGCGACTCGCGGATGCGGTCCACGAATCGGGAGTCACGCATCGTGCGCGGTGAGACGTTCAAGGACAGGCCGATCATCTGACCCGAGCGGTGCCAGGTGCCGAGGTTGCCCAAGCACTGATCAAGCAACGCGTAGGTCAAGGTGTCGAGCATGCCAGCGCCTTCAGCGATGTCGAGGAACTCGCCAGGGGCAAGGACACCGGCCTGAGCATGCCGCCAGCGGGCAAGCGCCTCGACGCCAACAACCTCGCCGGTCGCGGCGTGACACAACGGCTGGTAGAGCGGGAACACCTCACCGGTCTCGATGCCGCGGCGCAGGTCGGCGACGAGCGACAGTCGCTCGACCGAGTGATCATCGCGGGAGCCGTCGTACATCATGACGCTGCCGCGAGCGGTCTTCGCGTCGTACAACGCGACGTCGGCTCGCTTGAGCAGCAGGTCCTCGTCGGCGCCATCCCGCGGTGCGAGGGCGATCCCGATGCTGCACTGCGCGGACAGGTCTGCGCCGGCGAGTGGGAAGGTCGACTCGAAGGCCTCCCGTAGCCGGGCGGCGACGTCGAGTGCCGCGGCCTCGCCATCGACGTGGTAGGCGAGGATGGCGAATTCGTCACCGCCAAGCCGGGCGATGAAGTCACCGTTGCGCAGTGCACCGCGCAGTCGGCTGGAGACCTCGACGAGAAGTCGGTCGCCGGCGTAGTGGCCGAGGGTGTCGTTGATCTCCTTGAAGTGGTCAAGGTCGGCCAGCATGACCGCGAACGGCACCTGGCTGAGGTCCTCGCACGCCTGCTTGAGCCGCATCAGCAGCGAGGAGCGGTTCGGCAGCTCGGTGAGCGCATCGTGCAACGCCTCGTGTTCGCGCTCGGAGGCAAGTCGCGCGCTTCGGTGGACGGCGATCAGCGGCACCATCAGCAGCGGCAGAGCCGCGACGGACCACGACAGTGCCTGGGCAACCACCGGCGCGAGTGCCAGCAGGACGCCGTCGGTCGGCAGGTGGGAGCGGAAGTCCGCCAGTACGAGACGACGCAGCGGCATCCGGGTCGCGATGGCCACCGCGATGCCGGTGAGACCGTTGTTGAGAACGAAGAACGCCGCGCAGCTCAAGATCGCGGCTGGCAGCTGGCTCGGGGTGAACGTTGCGGGGTGGCCGAGGATGGGCTGACCGATCAGCGCAACAAAGACCGCGCGGGTGGCGAGCAACGCCAGGGTGTACTGGCTGACGTTGAAGACCAGTCGGTCCCACGCGCGGCGCTTGCGCGCCTCATCGACGAACAGCGCAATTGCCTGGGCGGCGCACGCCACGCCAGGGTCGGTCAGGAAGAGCAGGGCAACTGCAAGGGTGCTGGAGATCGACAACTCGTCGCCAGCGTCAGCACCGCGAGAGACGGGGATGGGTCGCAGCTCGCCGATGATCAAGAACGCGCACGCGACGACGATCGCCGGAAGTTTGCTGCCAAGGTTCGTCCACGGCACCTTGACGCAGGCGAGGACGAGCAAGGGAACACCAAAGATCGAGACCGCGACCATGTACTCGCGCAGCCATATCCGTTTGTGCGCCGTCACCGTGATTCCTACCCGTTAGCGAGAGGGTGGACGGTGTCCGCGTGGGCGACGGACCGCCGTTCAACTTTCGGTTAGAACTTGTGTCCGGCCGGGATGACCGATCCACGCGTGCCGACAGGCTCCTCGGACCCTGTCGATGTGGTTACCGCTGTCACGGCAAACCCCCTTTTCGTGTCCGCGTTACCAGGAAGCTGCCGTCAGAATTTCCAGCCCGCCCCGCCGACCGTCACAACGGTCACAACGGCGCCAGCAGCGATGACAAAACGAGTCAACATGCTACGCACAGACAACACCCCCTCTCGCACAACTGGATCTTTTTAAGTGTCGCAACGCAGACCGCCCAAGGCACTCCGCCGGACGGCCCATTGCGATAGGCCAACAAGCCCACCTGGCGAAATGCGCTACACCATGGCGACCCGCTACGGTTCAGCCATGACGGTGAAACTTGTGGTTCTCTACACCCAGCCCGACGACCCGAGCGCCTTCGACGAGCATTACCTCGGCGTGCACATGCCGCTTGCGGAGGCGATCCCGGGCCTGGAGCGGGCCGAGACTTCGCGGTTTGCGGCGACACTCGATGGCGGTGAGTCGACCTATCACCGGATGGCAGAGCTGTACTTCCCTGATCAGGCCGCGGTCGACGCCGCGTTCGGCAGCGACGAGGGCAAGGCGACCGCCGCCGACTACGGCAAGATCGCGCCGCCCGGCTCGCGGATGTTCCTCGCGGCCGTCGACTAGGCGGGGCGGCCGGCTACGACTGCAGCGCAGCGTCCGCTCGGTGCACAGGGCTGCCACTAGCTCGAACGAACGCGATCGGTCAGCCGGGTCAAACGTCGTCGTCGTGATCATGAGCTCGTCGGCGGCTGTTGCCGCGAGCAGCTCATCGATCCGCGCTCGTACGGTATGCGGCGCGCCGATCATCTGGCTCGAGAGCCGGTCGTCGATGAACTCCCGTTCGGCGGGGGAGTAGGGGTACGCCGCTGTCTCGGCCGGCGTCGGCATCGTTGAAGGCTGGCCGGCGCGAAGCTTGAGGAAGCCGAGCGCCGGCGGTTCGGCGAGCTCCCGGGCCCGCTCGTCGGTGTCGGCGCACAGCACGGACGCGCAGACCATCGCGTACGGCGCGTCGAGAACCTCCGAGGGCCGGAAGGTCGACCGGTAGAGCTCGAGCGCGGGCAGTGTGTTGGCGGGGCTGAAGTGGTGCGCGAATGCGAAGGGCAGGCCGAGCGTGGCGGCGACCTGCGCGCTGTAGCCGCTCGAGCCCAGCAGCCACAGCGCGGGAGAGTTGCCTTTGCCAGGCACCGCGGTGACGCGGGACATCAGGTGACCGCTCGGCCACTGGCCGCTGAAGAAGCCCATCAGATCGGTGAGTTGGGTCGGGAATTCGTCGGCGCTCAGTGCCTCGACCGAACGCCGCAGTGCGTACGCGGTGAGTTGATCGGTGCCGGGCGCGCGGCCGATGCCCAGATCGACGCGCCCGGGGTGCAACGCCTCGAGCATTCCGAACTGCTCGGCGACGACCAGCGGCGCGTGGTTCGGCAGCATCACGCCGCCGGAGCCGACCCGGATCGTGGAGGTGCGAGACGCGATCGCGGCAAGCAGCACCGGCGGCGAGGAGCTGGCGATGCCCGGCATGTTGTGGTGCTCGGCGACCCAGAACCGGGTGAAGCCCAGCGCCTCTACTTGGGCGGCGAGGGAGATCGAGGCCTGCAACGCCTCACCGACCGATGAGCCGGTCGCGACCGGTGCAAGATCCAGCACAGCCAGCGGCACTCGACCGTCCCACTTCACGCGTCCTCCTCGCCTTTCCGTTCGTATGTCACATAGCGGTCGCTATAGCTACTCGTATGTGACATAGGTGCTGCGATAGCAGCCCTTATGTCACATACGAACGTAAGTCACACGAAGCCGGCCACATTGTGGGGTTGGTACGCCGCTTGCAGGCTCGCGATCTCGTCCGCGCTGAGCGTCGACGTCGACGCGCGGCGACCGCGTCGTCGAGGTGGTGCAGCTTTGGTCGCGCCGACGATCGGCGCGGTGACGCCGGGTTGCGCGAGCACCCAGGCCAGCGCGACCTGGGCGCGCGGTGATGCCGCGCGCGCTCGGCGACCGTCGCCGACTGCGTCGACGATCGCGCGGTCGCTCGTCGCCGTAGAGCGAGCGGCCGAACTCGTCGGTCTCCGACCGCGTCGTGGTGGTCGTCCCAGGGCCGGGTCAGCCGGCCGCGGGCCAGCGGGCTCCACGGGATGACGCCGATGCCCTGGTCGCGGCAGAGCGGGAGCATCTCGCGCTCCTCCTCGCGGTAGAGCAGGTTGTAGTGGTCCTGCATGGTGACGAAGCGCGTCCAGCCGTGAGCGTCGGCGACGTAGCAGCGCCTTCGCGAACTGCCACGCGTACATCGAGGACGCGCCGATGTAGCGGGCCTTGCCGGCCTTGACGACGTCGTGCAGCGCCTCGAGCGTCTCCTCGATCGGCGTGTGCGGGTCCAAGCGATGGATCTGGTAGAGGTCGACGTAGTCGGTGCCGAGCCGGCGCAGGCTGGCGTCGATCTCGTGCATGATCGCCTTGCGCGACAGGCCCGCGCCGTTCGGGCCCGGGCCGCATCCGGCCGTGGACCTTCGTGGCGATCACGATTCTCGCGCGGCGCAGTCAGCTCGAGCAGCGCCCGGCCGGTGATCTCCTCGCTGGTCCCGGCCGAGTAGACGTTGGCGGTGTCGAAGAAGTTGATGCCGGCTTCGAGCGCCTGCCGGAAGAACGGGCGGCTCTCCTCCTCGTGCGAGCGACCACGCATGGTTGCCCCGCGGCCGGGTCGCCGTAGCTCATGCAGCCGAGGCAGATCCGCGAGACCTCCAGGCCGGTCGAGCCGAGTCGGGTGTAGTCCACCGTTGTGCCTTTCTGCTGTGGTCGGGCTTGTCTTGCCGTCAGGGCTCAAGTCTGGAGGTCGCCGACAGCGGCCGCGAGCTCGGCTAGCTCCTCGGGCCATGTGGTCCGAATCGTGATGGGGCGCAGCACGAACTTCGAGATGCCGACGTCGATGTAGGACTGCAAGGAGCTCCGTACGGCATCAACTCCCACCGGCACTAAGGTCCGTGGGTCGACGTCGCGACCTCGGGCGCGAGCGGCGATCGAGGCGAGTTGGCGGTCATCGAGTGGCTGTTGGCTGTAGCCGATGCTCATGCCGAAGTGCTCAGGGTCGATCTCACGCTCAGCCGCGGTGGCCGCCGCCTCGATCGTGGTCTTCGCTGAGCTCGCCTCTGCTGGGGTGCAGGCGGCGCCGAGCCAACCATCGGCGATCTCCCCGCAACGCCGCAAGGATGCGGCAACCAGGCCACCCAGCCAGATCTCGAGTGGCGTCTGGACAGGTTGTGGCGAGACGCGAACGCCGTCGACGGCCTCACCCGCCCACCAGCGCCGCAGTCGCGGAATGGTTCGTTCGAGTGCGGCCGCACGCTCGCCCACCGGCACTCCCACGGCGTCTCGCTCCGGGCCGTGGGCAAGCCCCGGCACGAACGTGAGCAACAACCGACCGCTAGAAAGCACGTCGAGCGAGGCAAGCGACTTCGCCAGCCGGAGCTCGTTGCGGCCCGGCAGCAACAACGTGGTGCCGAGCTTGATCCGCGAGTTGAGTTGAGCGGCAGTTGCCAGCGCGACCAACGGGTCCGGGCCCGGACCGGTGAGCACCTCGGACAGCCACAGCGAGTCGAAGTGATTGTCGGCAAGCGCGCCGACCACCTCGGCGAACCCCTGGCCATCGAGCGCAGTTGCGCCGAGCCCGATGGCGATCCGGATCTTCACCCGGTTCTCCGCGCCGCCTCGTTCTGGGCGTGCTCGAGCGCTTGAACGATGATCTCGGCGGGTTGGGCGCCCGAGACCGCAAAGCGCTGGTCGATCACGAAGAACGGGACGCCGGTGACACCGATCGACCGAGCGGTCTGTTCATCCTCGACGACATCCGTTGCGAAGTCCTCGCCGACGAGCACGCCTCGCACCTCGTCGCTGTCGAGACCTACCTCCGCCGCCAGCGCGGTCAGTGACTCGGCGTCGAAGATCGAGCGCTGCTCGGTGAAGTAGGCACGGTGCAGGCGCTCGAGCAGCTCGGGCTGAAGGCCTCGCTCCCTCGCGAACTGGAGCAAGCGGTGCGCGTCGTAGGTGCTGCCACTACGGAGGTCAGTCAGGTTGAACTCGAGGCCGGCTGCGGCCGCCCGCTGCTCCATCTGACGCTGGGCGGCGTCGGCTTCAGCGATGCTCATGCCGTACTTGCTGGCCAGTCGGTCGCGGGCGGGCGTCGTGAGGCCGCGCTCGGCTCCAGGGTCGAGCTCGAAGGATCGGTAGACGACGACGAGGTCATCGTGGTCGTCGAAGGACTCAAGGGCGTGTTCGAAATGCTTCTTGCCGAGGTAGCACCATGGGCAGACCACATCCGACCAAATGTCGATGTTCATAACTGCGGCAACGTGCGGCAGGCGCAATCCCTTCCGCGTGGACGCTTGGAAGCCGACGGAGAGGCAGAACATCGCGATGACTGCCGCAGACCCAGACCAGCGGTCGGCGCAGCTCACGTCAACTCGTGAGTTCTTCGGTCCGCGTGCGGCAGGCTGGGAGGATCGGTTTCCCGACGACGATCCGCTCTACGCGAAAGCCATCGCCGAGCTCGCGCCGGCGCCCGGCGGCGTGGCGCTGGACGTCGCGTGCGGCACCGGCCGAGCGTTGCCGTTCCTGCGAGCGGCGGTCGGCGCGACCGGCACCGTTGTTGGCGTTGATGTCACCGCGGAAATGCTCGCGACGGCGACCCGACTCGGGCGTCGGTCCTCGGGCGTATTGGTGATGGCCGATGCGGTCCGCCTGCCGTTCCGCGACGAATCGCACAATTCGGTCTTTGCCGCCGGCTTGTTGCCGCACGTGCCGGATCCGCCAGCGGCCCTCCGGGAGCTGGCGCGGATCTGCCGAAGTGGAGCCCGGCTCGCACTGTTCCACCCGATCGGTCGCGCCGCACTCGCCAACCGCCACGGCCATGAGCCCGATCCGGACGATGTCCGCACCGAGTCCCGGATTCGCCCGCTACTGGCGGCCACTGGTTGGACCTGCGAGCTCGTCGACGACGCCGCCGATCGCTATCTCGTCCTCGCAGTCCGGGCCTAGATCGCCGGGGTAATCGCCGGGCAATCTGCCCCGAAATATGCCTACGGGCACCGGGCGCGGGTGCCGATGAAGTCAGTGACCTGTCTTCATCCCGGGAGCAGCCGGTTACGGAGGTTCTCGTTCTGTTCAACCGGCACCCGACGACTCCTGCGTCCGACGGACGAGACGCGGGCGCGACGCCGCGCCTGGCAGGTCATCTGCGCGCAATCACCTGGCTGTTGTTGTTCGTCGGGATTGGCGGCTCGGTGGTCGCCGCAGCGGAGTGGCGCTCGAGTGTTCGCACTCAGGCCCAGCACGTTTTCACCGCCCAGGCCACCGACGTTGCCTCCTCTGTCGCGCTGTCGTTGGCTCGCCTTGATGACCTGACCGCAACGATGCGGGCCGCGGTCGCGCGGCGCCCGGACATGACATCCCACGCTTGGACGCGGTGGTCGGCCGATCTGGATGTGACACACCGCTATCCCGGCTCGCTCGGTCTGGCCTACGCACAGCTCGTGACGGCGAAGCAGCTGAAGTCCTACGAAGCGACAGTCGAAGCCGACCCGCCGACCGGCTCACCCGCCGCCAAGACCTTCACCATCGTGCCGCCGGGGCCACGGGCGTCGTACTGTTTCGTCCGGCTCCGCACCGGCCACAGCGTGCTGGACACGTTGCCGACCGGCCTCGACCTCTGCGCCGTCGGCGGGACGGGCTTCCTCACCAAGCCGCGCGACACCGGCCTGTCGGAGGTCACCCCGGTCAATCTCGGCTCTAGCTCAGCCGCAGTGATCTTCGCAGCCGTCTATCGCGGCGGCCAGGTCCCGACGACGGTGGCGCAGCGACGAGCGCGGGTGATCGGACTGGTCGGCGGCCTGTTCGACGTCGACAAGCTGCTCGGCGCAGCATTGCGTGCGCATCCGGAGATGAGCGCGACGCTTGCCCGTCAGGACATCGGCTACAGCACGCCGGCGCAGAGCGCAGCCTCGAAAGTGACCAGCGTCTTCGGCAAGACCACTGGCTCGATCGTCGGTTCGGACGGCCACCGCCCGACTCGATCGGTGGTCAGCCACACCGAGACCTTCAACGCCGACGGGGAATGGGGCATCACGGTCTATGCCTCGAACGCCGGATCGAACCGCGAGGCGACGACTGAGTCGCTGTTCGTCCTTGTGCTCGGCCTGCTGTTCACCGGCATGGCGTTCATGTTGCTTCGTGTGGTCCTGCATGGTCGGCAGAGCGCGCTCGAGCTGGTCGAGCGACGGACCGCGGAGCTCACGACGTCGGAGAGCCGCTTCCGCTCGCTTGCGGTCGCCTCGCCCATGGGCATCCTGCAGACCGACGATGACGGCCACTACCTGTACGGGAACGAGCGCCTCTACCAGTTGCTCGGCCGCTCCGCCGACGACCTGGTGGATCACGGCTGGCTCGACTGCTTCACCGAGGGCGACCAGGAACGTCTTGTGCAGGAGCTCTTCGGAGCTGCCGAGGGGCCGACCGACGGTATCGACGTCAACATCGGCGACGACGATCGACCACGGTGGTTGCGGATATCGACGGCGCGGATGGTCAAGGACGGCGACCTCGTTGGCTTCGTCTCGACCCTTGAAGACGTCACGACGAAGATTGCCGACGCCGACCGGCTCAAGGCGGAAGCGAAGCAGGATCCGCTGACCGGCCTGCCCAACCGCACGTACTTTCTCGAGCTGCTCGGCCAAGCGCTGCAAGACCTGGCCGCGCACGGTGGTCAGTTCGCGGTGCTGTTCATCGATCTCGACCGCTTCAAGCAGGTGAACGACAACCACGGTCACGCGGTCGGCGACGAGCTGCTCGTGGCGACCGCCGAGCGCATCGCCCACTCGCTGCGGCCTGGTGACCGGGTCGCCCGGCTCGGCGGTGACGAGTTCGCGGTGCTGATGACCGGTATCGCGGACCTCTCGGCGGCCGCTCAGGTCGTCGACCGGCTGCAGATCGCGGTGGCTCGCCCGTTCAGCCTGGGCGGCGCCGAGGCCATGATCGGAGCGAGTGTCGGCCTCGTGCTGGTCGACGACCCGGTTGGCGATCCGGCGTCGATCCTGCAGGACGCTGACATGGCGATGTATCGGGCGAAGGCGAGCACGACCAGATTCGAGGTGTTCGACGTCGCGTTGCGTACCAGTGTGTTGGTGCGGTTCGAGACCGAGCAGGCGTTGCGCGTCGCGCTCGACCGGGACGAGCTCAGGCTCTTCTACCAGCCGGTTGTCGCGCTGCGCACTGGCCAGGTGGCTGGCGGTGAGGCGCTGATCCGTTGGCAGCACCCGACTCGCGGATTGTTGCTGCCGGGGGAGTTTCTCCCGCTCGCTGAGAGCACCGGGCTGATCGTTCCGCTTGGTGACTGGACGATGCATACCGCCGTCGAGGCGGCCGCGCACTGGCCGGCTGAGCGCCGGCTCAGCGTCTCGGTCAACTTCTCCGCTCAGCAGTTGACTGCCGACAACCTGATGCCGACGATCGAGGACTTGCTGATGCGCAGCTCGATCGATCCGTCCCGGCTCTGTGTCGAGGTGCTGGAGACGCATCTGCTGGAGGACGCCAACATCAGCGTGCTCGCTGAGCTCAAACGACTCGGGGTCCGGATCGCGATCGATGACTTCGGCAGCGGATACAGCAGCCTGCTCTATCTCAAGCGGATGTCCGCGGACATCATCAAGATCGACCGCGCCCTGATTGCGGACCTGCCGGAGCAGCCCGAGGATCGCATCATCGTGGCGAAGGTCGTCGAGCTCGCCCATGAGCTGGGCATGGCAGTCGTTGCTGAAGGTGTTGAGCGACCGGCGCAAGCCGAGATACTTCGCGGGCTCGGATGTGACTTCGCCCAGGGGTTCGCCTGGTCGCCGGCCCGGCCGGCGGTGGAGTTCGAAGCCGTGCTGCAGACCGGGCTTCCCGACCTCGCCTCGCTGGCGTTGCAGTCCGGTGGGTCCTAGGGCCGTTCAGGCAGCGGATCGAGCGGCTCAGATCGTTGTGGTCCGACGAACGGCCGGGCGCCCTTCATCTTGTTTCGGTACATCGCTTCGTCCGCTGCTTGCAGCACGGCCACACCGGTAGACGAGGTACGGGTGATCGTCTCCTGGCCGATGCTGAGACCGAGCGGGAGACCGATCGCCTCAAACGGCCGTGCGAAGGACGTCGCGATTCTGAAGCACAGCTGCTCGGCGGCTTCGGGCGAGAGGTCCTCGGCAAGGATCACGAACTCGTCACCGCCAAGTCGGGCGACGGTGTCGCGTGACCGCACCTGCTCGGCGAGCCGCGCGGCGGTTTCCTGCAAGACGGCGTCACCCGCCAGATGACCCCGTTGATCGTTGACGGACTTGAACCCGTCGAGGTCGCAAAACAGCAGCGTCGTCGTCCGGTCGTGCCGCTGAGCGCGCGCGACCGCCGAGTCGAGCCGCTGCAGCAGCAGGCGTCGGTTAGGCAACCCGGTGAGCGGGTCGTGGCTGGCTTGGTGCTGCAGGTCAGCCTCTCGCTGCCGGCGCGCGCTGACGTCTTCGGCGTGGATGAGCAGGAATCGCGATTGATCGCCCGGGTCGATCACCGTCGCGGTCATCGCCACCCAGACCTCCTGCGAGTCCGAGCGGATGAACCGGCTCTCGAGCCGGAAGTCCGTCAGCGATCCCTCTGCTGCGGACCGCAGTGCCTCGCTCAGCGGGGTAGCGTCCGCCGGGCTGACGAGCGCATCGATCGGGTGGAGCAGGAGATCCTCGTTGGCGTAGCCGAGCACTCGCCCGAAGGAGTCGTTCGCGCGCTGAAACCGGCCGAGATCCGTGTCGTTGAGACCGACCAGCGCCATCCCGGTCGCGGATCCATCGAAGGAGAACCGGAACGCCGCCTCGCTCGCCGCTAACCGGGTTTGCTCACGCTGCAGATATTCGCGTTCGTGATGTAGCTCCTCGGTGAGCCGAACGCTGGTGATCGCGATGCCGGCCTGTAGCGCCAGCGCCTCGAGCAGCTCGCGCTGCGTGGCGTCGGGCAGCTTTCCGCTCTCGGGCATGTCCACCGAGAGCAGCCCGACGAGCTCACCGCCGGGAGCGGTGAGCTGGGCGAAGAGCAGGTCGAGCGGATGCCAAGCATCAGGGTCATCACTGACCTCGATATCCGGGATCCACACGCTCGACAGGTTGTTCGTCGCGCGCTCATGCGGGACGAAGCGCAGCGTGCCCCACTCCTCGCTGCGGCTCATCTCGACGAAGATCTCCTCTTTCGGCATCGAGGTGCCCAGGAGCGAGCGGGCCGCGTCCTCAGAGCCGGCGACCGCCACCACCTCGAACGAGCCATCCGGGCGACGCAGGTTGACCGCGGCGACCTGGAAGCCGATGAACTCCACCACTGCCGCAGCGATGGCGTCGAGGGTGTCAGCCAGCCCGAGGCCCGCGTGAATCCGCGCGCCCAGGCCGGCGAGGACCGCAACCAGGTTGCGATCTTCGGCCAAGGCTCCGCTCATGTCGTGATCATCGGCACCCCGTCAGGTGTGGAGCAGCGCCAATCGCCGCAATTCACGCTGGCGAACGATTGGGCACTGTCACGCTGCCCGCACGCTGCCGTACGGTGTCCCGGTGACGACGGACGGCACGTATCTCGCTCGCGGAGCCCGTCTCGACGTGCTGTTCACCGGATACGCCGACGTCCGGGTCGCCGGGACGGTCAGCCTGGTCCGAGAGGCCAAACGGGTGATGATCGTCGATCCGGGGATGGTGCCGTCACGCGCGGCGATCCTCGACCCGCTGGCGGCGCTCGGCGTATCGCCGCAGGACATCACCGACGTCATCCTGAGTCACCACCACCCGGACCACACCGTCAACGTCGCGCTGCTCGGCGAGGTGCCGATCCACGACTACCAGGCGGTCTACACCCGCGATCTGTGGGAGGACCGACCGGCCGATGGAGTGGCGCTGTCACCGTCGGTGCGCTTGCTCACCACCCCTGGACACACCCCGCAGGACCTGAGCGTTCTCGTCGGCACCACCGACGGCATCATCGCCTTGACTCACCTGTGGTGGGCAGCGGATGGTCCGCTTGAGGATCCGTACTCAGCTGATGCCGACGAGCTCAGGGCGCAACGGGAGCGGATCCTCGCGGTCGCCGACCGCATCGTGCCTGGCCATGGTGCAGCGTTCGCGCCCGGACCTTCGACGCCTCGCTAGAAAGCAGGAGCAGATGCGGCAACGGACGACTCGACGCGGTCGCATCCGCGCGGTCCACGGCTCCCGCCCGTGACCTTCGATTCGCTGTGGTCGGCACTGCAGCCGATCGGCCGCGATGGCGGCACCGGGGGCTATCGGCGGTTCGCCTGGACTGCCGAGGACGCCAGCCTGCGAGAGTGGTTCGCCGCGGAGAGCGCCGAGCGAGGGCTTGACTTGGCGACTGATCGGGCGGGCAATCAGTGGGCGTGGTGGGGCGATGCCGACGCGTCAGCCGATGCGGGTCGCCCCGGCGTGGTGACCGGGTCTCACCTGGACTCGGTCCCAGACGGCGGCGCGTTCGATGGCCCACTTGGCGTGATCTCCGCCTTTGCGGCGATCGACCTGCTCCGGCAGCAGGGCATTATCCCGTCACGGCCGATCGGGGTAGTGAACTTTGTCGATGAGGAGGGCGCCCGATTCGGGGTCGCCTGCACCGGGTCGCGGCTGCTGACCGGGGTGATGTCGCCTGACCGAGCGCGCGGCCTCACCGACGCGGGCGGCGTCGACATGGCGACCGCGATGCAGGCCGCGGGTCATGACGCGAGGCACCTCGGGCGAGACGTTGAAGCGCTGCGTCGGGTCGGTGTTTTCGTGGAGTGCCACGTCGAGCAAGGTCGGGGGCTTGTCGATCTCGACCGCAATGTCGGCGTTGGTTCCTCGATCTGGCCGCACGGTCGCTGGCGCCTCGACCTGCCCGGCGAGGCCAACCACGCCGGTACGACGCGGTTGGCAGACCGGCACGACCCGATGCTCACCCTGGCCACTACGATCGCCGCTGCCCGTCGCGCCGCCGAGGCGCACGACTGTGTGGCGACCGTCGGCAAGGTGGTGATCGAGCCGAACGGTGTCAACGCGATCGCCTCACACGTCATCGCGTGGCTCGACGCTCGAGGGCCGGTCGAGGCGGCGGTGCGTGCGGTCGTTGATGATGTCGGGATGGCCGCGAACGCAACACCGAGCGAGGAGTCCTTCACGGGCGAGACCAGATTCGACCCGGACCTGGCGGGAAGGATCGCGAGCATGCTCGATGACGCGCCGATGTTTGCGACCGGCGCCGGGCATGACGCGGGGATCCTTGCCGGTGCCGGCATCCCGACCGCGATGTTGTTCGTCCGCAACCCAAGTGGCGTGTCGCACTCGCCGGCCGAATATGCCGAACGCGACGACTGTGTGGCGGGCGTCGAAGCGCTCGCCACCGTGCTCGAGGAGTTGGCCCGATGAGATGGTTCGCGGACTATGCCTGGCTGCCATCCGGCATCCAGCGCAACGTGCGGTTCGAGGTCACTGACGGGCGCTTCTCCGCGGTCGACGCGGACAGCGAGCAAGCTGACGCCAATCGGCTGCCCGGCCTGGTGCTTCCCGGCCTCGCTAACGCCCACAGCCATGCGTTTCACCGCGCGCTGCGTGGGCGCACAAACAGCGGCGGCGGGACGTTCTGGACCTGGCGGGAGGCGATGTACTCCGTCGCCTCGACCCTCGACCCGGATGCCTACCTCGCGCTCGCGCGCGGCACCTACGCGGAGATGGCGCTGGCCGGGGTCACCAGCGTCGGCGAGTTCCACTACCTGCACCACGCACCTGGTGGCGAACGCTATGCCGATGAGAACACGATGGCGGAGGCGCTTCGCGAGGCTGCCTCGGACGCCGGGATCAGGCTGACGCTGCTCGACACTTGCTATCTCACCGGCGGTCTGGACGCGAGTGGGCACAAACCGCTCGTCGGCCCGCAGTTGCGGTTCAGCGATGGCAATGTCAGCCGATGGGCCGATCGAGTCGAGCAACTCACACCGTCGGATGGCATGACCGTCGGCGTGGCGATCCACTCGGTGCGAGCGGTACCCCGCGAGGAGCTTGGTGCGGTGAGCTTCGTCGGGGCGGGTCGACCGGTGCACGCTCATCTGTCCGAGCAACCGGCCGAGAACATCGCCTGCCAGGAGTTCTACGGCGCGACCGCAGCCACGTTGCTCGACGACGAGGGTGTGCTCGGCCCGGAGACCACGGTCGTGCATGCGACGCATCTCACCGATGGCGACATCGCGACGCTGGGCCGTACCCGCACCACCGCCTGCTTCTGCCCGACCACCGAACGCGATCTCGCGGACGGCATCGGCCCGGCGCGTCGGCTACGAGACGCCGGATGCCCGATCACGCTTGGCTCGGACGAGCACGCCATCCTCGACATGTTCGAGGAAGCCCGGGCGCTGGAGATGCACGAGCGGCTGAGCAGCTTGCAACGTGGCCGGTTCACGCCGGCTGAGCTGGTCAGCGCCCTGACCGGGCACGCCAGCCTTGGCTGGCCGGACGCCGGCCGGCTGCAGGTTGGCGCGGCTGCCGACCTCATCGCCGTACGCCTCGACACCGTGCGCACCACCGGCTCGGACGTCGGCCAGGTGCTGCTTGCCGCGACCGCGGCGGATGTCGACACGGTGATCGTGGCTGGCGAGCGCGTCGTTGAGGGCGGCCAGCATCGACTCGGCGACGTCGCCGCGCTGCTGACGAAGGCGATAGATCCGCTGTGGGAAGACGCCTGATCACTGCGTACTAGCGTGGACGCAGCGGCTTGAGGATGGATGCGCATGGAACTCGGAATTCACGTCTCGAACTTCACCTGGCCGGGTGGGCCCGAGCGCATCGCGCAGGACCTGACCCGCATCGCGACCGTGGCCGAAGACAACGGCTTCGCCAAGCTCAGTGTGATGGACCACGTCTGGCAGATCGGTCACATCGGCCCGCCAGAGCACGAGATGCTCGAGGCGTACACCACGCTCGGCTATCTCGCCGCCCGCACCAATCGCATCAAGCTGCTCGGCTGGGTGACCGCTGTTGTCTACCGTTCGCCGGGTCTGCTCGCGAAGGCCGTCACCACCCTCGACGTGCTCTCCGAAGGCCGGGCCTGGCTCGGCATCGGCGCGGCCTGGAACGAGCCAGAGGCGCTTGGCCTGGGATTGTTGTTCCCGCCAACGGCCGAGCGGTTTGAGCGGCTCGAGGAAGCACTGCAGATCTGCCTGCAGATGTGGAGCGAGGACGACGGCCCGTACCGCGGGGTGCACTACCAGCTGGAGCGCACCCTGAACTCACCCCAGTCGCTGCAGCGGCCGCACCCGCCGATCTTGATCGGGGGTGGTGGTGAGCGCAAGACGCTGCTGCTCGTGGCGAAATACGCGCAGGCCTGCAACCTGTTCCCCGGTCCGGAGCTCGAGCACAAGCTCGAGGTTCTCCGCCAGCACTGTGACGACGTTGGTCGCGACTACGACGAGATCGAGAAGACCGTGATGGGCCCGCTCGACCCTGGCCCGGGCGGCGCGAACATCGACGGGCTGATCACCGAGATGCGCCACCTCGCCGATCTCGGCGTGACGCACTACCACGGTTCGGTTCCTGATGCCGCCTCGATTACTCCAATCGAGGTGCTGGGCGAGCGAGTGATCCCGGTAGTCGCCGACTTTTAGTGCCGATCGGGCGAAATTGGCGGCATTAGGCGGTGTCGCGACGCGTGCGACCTGCCGAAATAGAAGATTGAGCACAACATGCCGGCGGTTACGGCATGCAATTTAAGGGGACGAGCCACACTGAGGACGACGAGCGACACGATGTGCGAGGGCACCCGATGAGGTTGTATCACCACACCAACCGGCCGCAAGCGGTGTTGTCAGGCGACAACCCCGAGGACGAGCAGGTCGAGCTGGTGCTGACTGCGAGCAGCTCCCATCTCGCGGATTACGACGTGCTGCTGCGCATCGAGGTGCCGGACAGCGAGATGGACCGGCTGATGCCGCAGGGTCACTCGACCTGGACAACGACCCTCGCTGACCTCAATGATGCTGGTGCCGAGATCGACTGTGCCAGCGAGGACGATCGCGAACGCGTCGCCGTCTATGCCCTCGCCGCGCAGCGGCAGGAGAAGCTCGAGACCATCGCGAAGCTACGCCGCTACATCGACGAGGAGCAGAACCGCCCGGAGGCGTCCCAGTTCGCGATCATGCTGCGAGCCCATCAGGACCACCTGACCGATATCGAGAACGCTATCGATGACGGCAGCCGTCGCTTCGGCGTCCGACACCTGCAGCCGCTGCAAACCCAGTAGCCGCTGCACACACGGTCGCCCGCTACACATTCAGTTGCCTGCTACACATTCAGTCGGGTCTCGACCTTCGGGGACGTCTCAATCTTCCCGCCGATCTTGACGTAGGTTCCCTTGCAAGGCGTTCGCACGGGAACCTACGTCAAGATCACCGGAAAGAATTGGGCTAGTAGCCGTAGCCGCCGCCGCCAGTGCTGCTCGAGGTCGGCGAGGCCGGCGGTGACGATGGGGTCGATCCCGCCTTGCTGGTGATCGGGTTACCGCTGGCGTCCAGCGCCCACCAAGTGCCCCAGGTGTCCTTGGCGCCCTGACCGAGAACCTGACCGGCCTTTGAGTCCATAGAGAACGTGAACGCGGGATGGCCGTTGACCACGATCTGGCTGCCACCGGAGGTCACCGGTGGCCAGAATGCCTGGCAGGCGGAGTTGCACTTGGGGTTGCTCGCGGTCGCGCCGACCAGCTCATAGATGGTCAGGCCCTTGGAGTTGACGAGCACCGTGCCGACCGACGTCGAATGGGTCTTGAGGCTGCTCGCCGCCACGCTCTTCGCGGGTGACAAGGTCGTCGTCCCGCCGCCGCTGCTACTGCTGCTTCCGCAGCCGGCCACGACCATTGCCAACGCTGCAGCTGCCACGCCGGTTGCGCCCAGCTTCCCAATTGTGCTCACTGTCATCTACTCCCTTACACATCTGTCTCCGACGCACCCGGCTCGGGTGCCGCCATATGTGTGTCACGGCTGCGACCGGCGGGCGGTTCGGTTGCGACTGGATCGATCCGCCAGGAGCGGGTCGAGTGACCTAGCTCGCCGCTAGCGCGGCTTCGATCAGGCTTACTGCCTCATTCATATTTGCGACTGCATCGACTGCACGCTGTGACGGGTCTGTCATCGCCCGCACCCGGTCCGACATCTGCTGCACCTCGGCGCGCAGCCGATCCAGTTCCGGCTCCGAGACGGGGAGATGGCCGACCAGCAACGACTCGACCGTCGCGCCGTCCATCAGACTGTGCGCGGTGTCGAGCGGGTTCAGGCCGACGAGCACCTCGAGCGCCCAGGCGAGGTACGCTGCAGCCGCGCCGTAGAGGTTGTTGCGCATGTCCAGTGCCCGAGCCGCCGCCAGGCGGCGCTTTGCCGCTTCGGCAATCTCTGGCGGCACCTCGTTCACGGACGTCAGTCTGGCACTGTCAGCGCCCGAGAGCGGGCCGTACGCACTGGGATACTGGCTGTTGTGCAGATCGCCATGCTCGGACCGCTCGAGGTGCGTCGTGCTGACGGTGACGTCGAGATCGCCGGTGCGCGGCTGCGGTCGTTGCTCACCCTTCTCGCGCTTGAGGCGCCAAAGCCGGTCGCCGCAAGCGCCCTGGTCGATGCCGTGTGGGGCGAGCGTCCGCCGGCTGACGAGGCGAACGCGCTGCAGTCGCTCGTTTCGCGACTGCGCCGCGCGCTCGGCGACGCTGATCTGATCCAGCAGTCTGCGGCGGGCTACCGGCTGGCACTCGAGGCCACTGACGTCGATGTCCATGAATTCGAACGACTGAGCAGGGGCGGCCGGGATGCCCTTCGTGCCGGCAATCCAGACAGCGCCCGTGCGATCTTGACCGAGGCGCTCGCCCTGTGGCGCGGCGACGCCCTCGAGGCAACCGATGGTGGCCAGATCCACGGGCTGCTCGCGCGCCTCGACGAACAGCGACTCGATGCGCGCGCGGACCTGATCGAGGCACAGCTCGAGCTTGGCGCCGCAACAGACGTCGTGTCAGAGCTTGAGTCGCTTGTCGCAGCTCATCCGCTTCGCGAGCGCTTCGTCGCGCTGCTTGTCGAGGCGTTGTCGGCGGCGGGTCGCCAGGCCGACGCGCTCAACGCATACGAGTGTGCCCGCGCCCGGCTAGCAGATGAGCTCGGCATCGATCCCTCGACGGAGCTGCAGGCGATCCACCTCAGGGTGCTTCGGGGAGACTCGATCCGCACGCGGGCGCGCGCGGCGAGCCCTCACAACCTGCGCGCGAGCCTCACCAGCTTCGTCGGCCGAGATAAGCAGGTCGACCAGATCGGCGCGCTGCTCACGAACGGCCGTCTCGTCACCCTCGTCGGACCGGGCGGAGCCGGCAAGACGCGGTTGGCCGGCGAGGCAGCAGCCACGCTCGTTGACTCGGCCGCCGACGGCGTCTGGCTCGCCGAGCTCGCCCCGGTCACCGACCCGGCAGACGTGCCGCAGACGGTGCTTGGCTCACTCGGCCTACGTGAGGCCGTGCTGCTCGAGCGGCCCGGGCTCATGACGCCCCGCGATGCGGTGAGCCGCCTAATTGATGCGCTGTCAGAGCAGTCGGTGATCCTGCTGCTTGACAACTGCGAGCACCTGATCGACGCAGCGGCACAGCTCGCCGATCAACTGCTTGCTCGCTGCCCTCGGCTACGCATCCTCGCGACCAGCCGGGAGCCGCTCGGCATCATCGGCGAGTCGCTGGTCGTGGTGCCCCCGCTCAGCCAGCCAGAGCCGACCGCGACCGCTGCCGAGGCTCTCGCCTGCCCAGCAGTCCGGTTGTTTGCCGATCGCGCCGTCGCGGTACAGCCAGGCTTTGAGGTTGACGACTCGACCGCAGCTGCGGTGATCGAGATTGTCCGGCGCCTCGACGGGCTGCCGCTAGCGATCGAGCTCGCCGCGGCGCGGTTGCGTTCGCTGCCGGTGGCTGAGGTCGCCAGCCGGCTCTCCGACCGCTTCCGCCTGCTAACGGGCGGCAGCCGTACCGCGATGCCGCGGCATCGCACGCTGCGCGCCGTCGTCGAGTGGAGTTGGGACCTGCTCGGCGAGCAGGAGCGAGTGCTTGCCGAACGGCTTGCCGTCTTCAGCGGGGGAGTGACACCACGTGCCGCGGCCGCGGTGTGCTGCGCCTCGATGATCTCGACGACTTGCTCGCCTCGCTCGTCGACAAGTCACTGCTCCATGTCGCGACCTCGTCAGGGACTGAGCCGCGCTACCGGATGCTCGAGACGATCCGCGAGTTCGGCTTGGAGCGGATGGCCGAGCGCAACGAGGTCGGTCAACTGCGAGCCGCTCACGCCGCGTACTACGCCGCGCTCGTCGCGGAGGCCGATCCGCACCTGCGGTCTGCCGAGCAGTTGGAGTGGATGGCCACACTGGCCATCGAGCGCGACAACATCCTGGCGGCCTTGAAGTACTTCAGTGACGAGGAGAACGCGGCGGCGGCGCTCGCGCTCGTCAACCTGCTCGGGTGGTACTGGATGACTCTCGGCAACCACGGCGAAATCGTCACCTGGGTGAGCTACGCCTTGGACATCGCCGGAAACCCCGACCCAGGGCAACGGCTGATGGCCGAGGCGTTCCTCGCGATCAACACCCTCGCCTGGGAGGTCAAGGGGAGCCACGATGAGGTTGCCGCCGGCATGACGTATCTCGCCGACGTCAGCTCCCGGATGGAAGCCCTCGGCGAGGATGCACCCCCGATGCTGTCGCTGCTCACGCCGATCATCGCGATATTCGTCGGCGACGACGAGCGCGGCGCCCGCCTCATCGAGGCGGCGCTGAACAACGACGACCCGTGGATGGTCGCGGCGGTACGCACGTTCCGGGCATCGATCGCGGAGAACGTCGGCGACGCCGAGGGGATGCGGAAGGACGCCGAACTATCGCTGGCGGCCTTCCGCGCTCTCGGCGAGCGATGGGGGATGGCCAACAGCCTGCAAGTGCTGGGCCAGCTAGAGCTGATGGAGGGCAATCTCGACGCCGCCGCGGCCGCGTACCTGGAGGCACTGGAGCTGGCAGAGGTGATCGGTGCGCGAGAGGACCTGGCCTTCATGCGGTTGCGGCTGGCCGACATCGTGGCTCGGCAGGGAGATCCTGTCGGCGCTGCCGAACATGCCCGGTTGGCGCACCAGGCAACCCAGCGAGCCGGGTCGTCCATCGAGTCGATCTTCACGGAGATCATCCGGGTGGAGATCGCGCGAGTTGCGGGGGATCTCGAGGCGGCGAGACGGATGCGGGACGAGTCATTGCAACGACTCGGGCGACTGCCACAGGTCCACCCAATCCTGGGTCACGGGATGGCGGTCATGCTCGCCACCGCCGCGAAGATCGATGTTGCCGATGGTGACCTTCCGGCTGCGAAAGCTCGACTGGTCGAGGCGTACCACTACGCGGTGGAGACCAAGGACATGCCGATTGTTGCCGGTGTCGCGGTGGCGGTCGCGATGCTTGCCGAACGAAGTGGAGACCCTGCTGGCGCCGCCGCAATCCTCGGCGCCGCTGCACAACTGCGAGGTGCGGCCGACCTGACCAACCTCGACATCGCCGCGCTCAACGCCAGCCTCGACGACCTACCGGGCGGGAAGTACGCCGTTGACTACCTCAGCGGTTCTGGCCTCAGTCGCGCGGCGGCCATCGCTGCAGTGAATCCGGCGGAGTTGTGCGACCCGGCACCAGCGCGGTAGATCAGGCCCTGCGGTTGTAGCCGCGAAGTGCCAGCGGCACGAAGATCACGAGCAGCGCGACCATCCAGCCGAGGGTCCAGGCCAGGTTTGAGGCGATCGGCCCACCGAGCATCAAGCCACGAGTCGTGGCGACGAGGTGAGAGATCGGGTTCACCTTCACAAACGCCTGCATCCACCCCGGCATAGTCGAGACCTTCACGAAGGTGTTGCTCGCGAACGACAGCGGCAGCACGAGCAAGAACATGATGCCCTGCACCGATCCTGACGTCCGGGCCTTCATGCCGACAAACACCGAGACCCAGCAGAAGCACAGCGCGAACGCGATCGCAAGACCGAGCGCAGCGGCGGCTGACAACGGGTTCGTCATGACCCGAAAGCCAATCACGTAGCCGAAGCCGAGGAAGATCACGCAGAGCAGGAGGTATCGGATGAAGTCGGCGAGGACCGCGCCGACCAGAGGTACCGATCGTGCGATCGGCAGGGATCGGAAGCGGTCGAAGACACCCTTCTCGATGTCGGCGTTGAGGTTTTGGCCGAGGGAGATGCTCCCCATCGCGATCGACTGGCCGAGCAGGCCGGGCAGCAGGTATTGCAGGTATTGATGCTGCGAACCGCCTCCGATCGCGCCACCAAAGATGTACGTGAACAGCAGCAGGAAGATGATCGGCTGCAGCGTGACGTCGACCAGCTGCTCCGGCGTGCGCATGGTCTTGATCAGATTGCGTCGGGCGACCACTAAGGCGTGCCGGAGGTTGCGGGGCAGCACCGAACTCGTGGGTGAAGCCGATGTCACGGCCATGACGTCACGCTGCTCCGGTGGTGTAGCCACTGCAGTGTCGATGCTCATGCGGCGTCCTCCTCTCTCTCATCCGAGGTGCGCGTGCCCGTGAGGGTGAAGAAGACCTCGTCGAGGCTGGGTAGATGCAGGGACAGCTCGGTGACGGCGATGCCGTTTGCGGCGAGCTGGACCACCGCAGCACCTAGGGCCGCGTCGCTCTGCACCGGCGCGCTGAGGACGCCGCGTGCCGCTGACTCAGGGACTGAGCCCGCGATGTTGTGCAGGATCGTCGCGACCTCGTCGAGGCGGCTGGGGTCGGCCGGTCTGATCATCAACGTCTGCCCACCGACGATCCGTTTGAGACCGTCGGGTGTGTCATGCGCGATGACCCGGCCGTGGTCGATCACGGTGATCTCGTCGGCCAACGCGTCGGCTTCGTCGAGATACTGCGTGGTGAGCAGGACGGTCGAGCCTTCGGTCACCAACCCCCGGACCACGTCCCACATGTCCTCGCGCTTCGCAGGGTCGAGCCCGGTAGTCGGCTCATCCAGGAAGATCACTGCCGGCCGACCGACGAGGGAGGCCGCCAGATCGAGGCGCCGACGCATGCCGCCGGAGTAGGTCTTTGCCGTCCGGCCAGCAGCCTCGGTCAGGTCGAACCACGCCAGCAGCTCGGCAGCACGGGCACGGGCGTCACGCCCGCTGAGGTCGAGCAGCTGACCGATCAACACGAGGTTCTGGGTACCTGTCAAGTCCTCGTCCACTGAGGCGTACTGACCGGTGAGGCCAATCTGCTGCCGGACGGCGTGCGCGTCGCGAACCACGTCGAGACCGTTGACCCGCGCGCTGCCACCGTCGGCGCGAAGCAGTGTCGCCAGGATCCGCACTGCGGTCGTCTTGCCGGCGCCATTCGGGCCGAGCACGCCAAGCACGGATCCCTGCCGCGCGGCGAGGTTGATGCCGTCAAGGGCGAGAGTGGTGCCGAACCGCTTGGTGAGGCTTTCGGCTTCGATCGCGTATGTCATGGATCGATAGTCGCCGTCGGCCCTGTCACCCCGCGCACACCGCGCTGGCACGGCCCTGACGCTGCAAGAATTTCGCGGTGATGCGGGGTCAGGGGCTGAGGTGAAACTGCTGGAAGAAGGCCCAGATCGCTGCTGTGGCGTTGATTTCCATGGTGGTGGGGCCGACGAACGGCGCGATTTCCGCGCTAATCGCGCTGCCGGGCCAGCTGTGGCCGCCGCCAACGATGATGTCGAAGTCCACCGCGACACCGGGCGGGCAGGGATAGACCCGATGGATGACGTGCGGCGAGATCCGCGTGTCGGTTGGAGTGGTCCCGCAGCCGTCCTTCGCTGCCCACGCCTTCACGGTCGCGGGATAGCCCGGCCCGTTGAGGTTGGCCTTGGGAAGCTTTGGCAGTGGCTCGGGATGAGTGGCGAGGTCATCGGCGAGCACCTTGCGCCCAATGCCGCCGTTGAAGTGCAGGATCGGGTCGGCAGTGCCATGGAAGGCGAGGATCGGCACCGGCCGCGAGGTTGGACAGCGGGCCGCTAGCTGCACGCCCGCGACGGGCGCGACCGCGGCGAACCGGTTCGACAGTACGCACGCCATGGTCGAGCTCATGAATGCACCCTGGGACAGCCCGGTCGCGTAGATCCGCGACTCATCGATGCATTGAGTGGCCTCGAGGTGGTCGAGCAGCGTCGCGACGTAGCGGACGTCAGGATTGCCTGGCTTCGTTGAGGTGTCCCAGCCGATCGGTTTGCCGGTGCCGTTAGGAAAGGCGACCACGAACCCGTCTTTTTGCCCGAGCGCCCCGAACTGCGTCGTCAGGCTCTCGGTGGGTGCGCCTTCGCCGTAGCCGTGGAAGTCCACGACCAGTGGGTCGGGCTGGGCGTGCGGCGCCGGCGTCGTCAGCAGGTAGTTGCGGGTCGCTCCGGCCACGTCGAGTGTCAAGCGCAGATTCGTGACCTTCGAGGTCCGTGGGCCGGTGCAACCCGCCGACGCGAGCATGCCAACTCGTACTGACGATGCGGCAACGGTCGGTGAGTTGATGGGGTGGTGGGTGGATGAGCACGCCGCGGTCATCGTGAGCCCGGTCACAAGGACCACTCGCATTCGCTTCACGGAGTTAGGCGGAAAGCGCAGGCTAGATGTTGGGCAAGATGGCGGCCGCGAGCTTCTTCTCGTCCGCGAGCGACGGCGGCCCGACCGGTTGGACTGAGATACGGACGTACTCCGAACCCTTGAGAATGCTCAGCGACGCACCGCCGTCGTAGAAAGCGTCCGGGCCAAAGCCGCTGACTCGTCGGAACGGCACCTTGGATTTGTAGGCCTTGTACCACTTCTGCGCACTTGGCCCCTTCACCACGACGACGCGTACCGTGTCGGTCTGGGCGAGGTTCGGGTTGTGGTCAGCCGGCGCCGACGGGCCGTAGAAAACACAGGCAAGTCCACCCTCGACCGTGGCGTTGCCCAGGACGCCCGCCGACACGCTTGATCCCAGCGCAGCTGCGGCCTGGGACTGTGTAACCACGGCGCAGGAGTTGAAGGCGCGGCCTTTCTTACCTGGGCTGGCCGGCGGCGACGCCGACGTGCTCCCCGGCGCTGAGACGACTGGAGTGGTGGTGGAGATCGCGCTCGGTGACGCGGACCCCGACGCTCCGCAGGCCGCGAGCAGCAGTCCGCTCGCGGCGGTTCCGACCAGCGTGAGAATGGATGGACGAAGTGCCATCGATGCTCCTCCATCGGACCCGATTTGCAGGCCGGACCCTATTTCATCGCCGGCACGAAGGCGGGCTGCTGCCGCGGACTCGCCGGTAGGCAGACCTGTGCGCGTGCTGAGGCTGGCCGGCGTTTCCTTTTGCTGCAATTCGTGCAAGAGTGTGCGCCACCAAGCGTGCCTGGATCTGTCCGGACCTTGTGCCTCCTCGCCGCCCCCAAAATCCCCTTCCTCAAGGCGGCACCACCATGAGCGATCTGCTTGACGACCGATCGACCGCGTCCCCTGCGTTCATCGCGCCCGATGAGACCGTCGAATCACTGCGACGGCTCGCACCGATCTCGTGTGTCTACTGCTGGGAGCCGATCCCCGCAGAGTCCTTCGCCTACTGGTCGCCGGCCAAGCGGGTGCTGTCGGTCTCCTGCCCGTGCTGCGACCGGCGGGTGATCCTCAGCGCGGCGACCTGGCGGCGGTTAAGCGGGCTGGCTCGTGAACACCGCGAGTAGCCCCGCGCTCGGGTGTGCGACGGTGGCTACTGAGCCTCGACCGGGCGCTTCAGGATCCACCTGACTCGTAACGGCGTGCTCGAGTTGGCAAACCCGGGCTTGCTGAGCTGCGCAGCGCTCTGCAGTGTCTCGTTGACCAGCTCCCACCCGTCCTGGCCAAGATCGGCCAAGACATCGACGAGCGCATCGTCAGCCGAGCGCGGGGTGTCCACCCCGCTATGACCCTGGCGGATGAGCCACTTGCTCTCAAACTGCAGCGCGCCTTCGGCCCCACTCGCGGAGTGGGTCCAGGTCAAGGTCAGATATTCCCATCGCGTTCGCACATCACTAGTTGATCACGGCCAAAGGAGGCAGCTGTTGAGGGGGAGTGCGCAGCGCGACGGGTCTACAGGCCGCCCTCGGACATGTCGATGCCTTCAAGCGATACGCCGGAGCGGGTACGTGTACGGGGGCCGGCCTGTTGCTGGCGGCCCACCTGGACGCCGGTGCCTGCAACCGGCGAGGCAATCCGTGAATTTAAGGCCTCGAGGCGCGTCGCGTCGATGGTGATGACAGTGCCAGAAGGGCACTCAATCGACAGCGGGCATCACGGCGGATTGGACGATCCGGCCTGCGCGGGCTGTCAGGCGCTCGCGTTGAGTCATGCGCGACTCGTCAACGCCCAACGCATCTCGCAGGTCGGCAGCTTCGAGGTGGACCTCGTGTCGGGGGAAAGCGTCTGGTCGCAGGAGCACTTCCGGGTGCTCGGACTTGATCCCGCGCTGCCGCCGAGTGCCGAGCTCTTCTACTCGATGGTTCACCCCGACGACCTGCCGCGGCTCGGCAAGGTCTGGGCCGATGCGATCGGCCAGGGCATCTCCTCAGATCTCATCTACCGCGTCATTCGAGCAGACGGCGAGGAGCGCTGGGTGCACGGCCGTGTGGTCCCGCAAGCCGGACCCGACGGCACTGTCATCAAAGTGGCCGGCACGATTCGCGACAACACCGAGCGGGTCGAGGCCGATCGGGCTCGAGAGGCAGCCGAAACCCGATTCGAGATCGGGTTTGAACAGGCCGGGATCGGCAGCATCATCGCCGACCTTGACGGGTTGCCAATGCGGGTCAACCCGGCGGTGTGCAAGTTCCTCGGGCAGAGCGAGGCGCAGCTCATCGGTCGCCGCTGGAGCGAGTACACCCACCCGGACGAGATGCCGTTGGGGCTCGCGGTCATGACCCGGGTGGCCGCCGGTCACGACACGTTTGAAGACGAACGCCGATATGTCCGGCCAGGCGGGGCGATCGTCTGGGCGTCGTCCCACGTCACGCTGGTCCGCGACGAGGCCGGCGACCCGCAGTATTTCTTCTTGCAAATCCAGGACATCACCGAGCGAAAGCGAGTCGAGAGCGAGCTCGCCCATCAGACCTTGCACGACGCGCTGACCGGCCTGCCGAACCGGGTGTTGCTGGCCGACCGGCTCGCTCATGGGCTCGCAGGGTCGCGGCGCCGGGGCTCGCAGCTCGGCGTGATCTTTGTCGACCTTGATCAGTTCAAGATCGTGAACGACTCGTGCGGGCACACCTCAGGGGACGGCTTGCTGCGGCAGACCGCTGCGCGCATTGCCGAGGCGATCAGACCCGGCGACACGGTCGCGAGATTCGGTGGCGATGAATTTGTCGTTGTCTGTGACGAGGTGTCTGCGCTGGAGATCGAGCAGATCGCCGAACGAGTGCTGGATGCAGTGCGAGCGCCATGCCTCGTCGATGGCCAGGAGCTCACCATCACGGCCAGCCTCGGCATCGCGATCGCCGATGACACCGCCACGGCTGACAGCCTGCTCCGAGACTCCGACGCGGCTATGTATCGCGCCAAGGACCTCGGTCGTGGCCGGATCGAGGTGTTCGACGAAGCCCTCAGATCGAAGGTCGAGCACCAGCTCTCGACGACGTCAGCTTTGCGTCGGGCACTTGAGCGCGGCGAGTTTGCGGTGCACTACCAGCCGATCGTCGACCTGACCACGGGCGTCATCATCAGCGCCGAGGCACTGCTTCGGTGGGAACACCCGGTCCGGGGGCTGATCAGTCCGGATGAGTTCATCTTCCTCGCCGAGGAGACCGGCCTGATCGTGCCGATCGGCGCCTGGGTTCTCGAGCAGGCGTGCCGACAGCTCGTCGAGTGGCACGACAGCCAGCCGACGATGTCGGTCGCGGTCAACTTGTCGGTTCGCCAGCTCATGGCTCCCGACATCATCGCCGTCATCGCCGACGTCATTGCGCGTACGTCGATTCCGGCTGGGAGCCTGTGTCTCGAGCTCACCGAAAGCATGTTCATGCAGGACGTCGACTACTTCGGCCGAACCCTCGCGGGTCTCAAAGCGCTCGGCGTGGAGCTCGCGATCGATGACTTCGGCACTGGCTATTCCTCGCTGAGCTATCTGAAGCGATTCCCCGTCGACGCGGTGAAGGTCGACCGGGAGTTCGTCGACGGGCTGGGATCCGACCCGCATGACACCGCACTCGTTGCGGCGATCCTCGCCATGGCGGCGGCACTCGATTTAGGGGTGACGGCCGAAGGCGTCGAGACCGAAGCGCAGCTCGTGCACCTCCGGGGTCTCAACTGCCGAGCTGCCCAGGGTTATTACCTCGCGAGGCCGATGCCGGTGGCCGCCATGAACTCCCTATTCGCCACGCCGCGGCACTGGCGGATCGAGTAGGACCCGAGCACACAGCCGCAGCAGGCACCTGATGCCCCTCGATCGCGCATGACCAGATCGGTCCCGACTGGATAGTCTCGAGGCAGCCGGCGAGGAGGTGGCGATGCGCGCAATCGCTCGTCCCTGGCTGAAACCCGCTGATTTGCGCCCGCTGGCTCGGGGCCTGAGCCGAGCCCACGACACCTTTCTCAGCGGTGACACTCCGGCCGGGGTCAGGGCGGAGGTGCTCGCCTCCTGGCGGCGATCCCTGCGAAGTGGCGTCGACCCGGAGCTGAACCTCCCGCCCGTGGATCTCGACTCTGACGAGCTCGACGAGGTCCGTCGCCAGCACCTGCTCGCCCCCGTGATGCCCATCGTCCGGCGGCTGCTGGTCGGCGACGCGACGGATGCCGGCCTGATCGTCGCCGTGGGGGACGCCGACGGCCGCCTGCTGTGGGTTGAGGGAGACGCCCGACTGCGCCGCCAGGCCGAAGCCATGCACTTTGTCGAAGGTGCCCGGTGGGACGAAGGGCACGCCGGCACCAATGCGCCGGGCACCGCTCTCGCGCTCGACCGTGAGGTCCAGATCTTCGCCGGCGAGCATTTCGCGAGCAACGTCGCGCCGTGGAGCTGTGCGGCGGCGCCGATTCACGACCCGTCGAGCGGAGCAGTGCTCGGCGTGCTGGACATCACCGGCGATGACACTGTGGTCGTGCCGCAGACACCAGCGCTGGTCCGCGCCACGGTTGCCGCGGTCGAGGCTGAGTTGACGGTCAACGCGCTGACTCGCGACCTCGGCCGGGGCCTCGCCGGCCCACCGCGGCCGTCGAGTGCGACCATCCGGCTGAGCGTTCTTGGCCGGCGGCGTGCTCTTCTCAGTACACCGATCGGCGAGCGGGTGCTGACTCCCCGGCACAGCGAGCTTGTGCTGCTCCTCACTGAGCACCCAGAGGGCCTCACGGCCGATGCCGCTGCGGTTCTGCTCCACGAGCAGGACCCGCCCTCGGTGACCGTCCGAGCGGAGCTTTCGCGGCTGCGCTCGCAATGCCCAGAGCTTGCGCTGATGTCGCGGCCGTACCGGCTGGGAGTCATGCCGCGTACCGATGTCAGCGCAGTCCACGACCTGATCGACCATGGCCAGCTGCGGGAGGCGATTCGCCGGTGTCCAGGGCCGGTTCTTCCGGCCTCGCAAGCGCCCGCGGTCGTGACGATCCGGGAGGAATTGCGTGCCCACCTGCGGACCGCCGTCATCGAGCGCGGTGACCCAGCGTTGCTGCTCGAGCGTACGCAGGACGCTGACTGCCACGACGACATCGCACTATGGCGGGCCTGTCTCGCCGCGCTGCCATCGGGCTCACCGCGCCGCGCGGGGGTCATTGCCCATCTGGACCAGCTCGACCGGGAGTTGGGCGGCGGCTGACCCGGCCTGCCCGAGAGCCGGGCTGCAACCTCTCTGCAACCTTCCGAGGCGCAGTGTCGGGGTATCCGGCGCAGCGTTCTGCGTCGTCCCCGCTGCAGGAGGCCACATGCCCGTCTTCGCCGTACCCGGCCAGCCCGGAAGCCCGGTCACGTTCGAGTCGCGCTACGACAACTTCATCGGCGGCGAGTGGGTCGCCGCCGAGCAAGGGCGACTACTTCGAGAACCCCTCGCCGGTCACCGGCCAGACCTTCACCGAGATCGCCCGCTCGCACCGCCGAGGACATCGACCTCGCGCTCGACGCCGCGCACGGCGCCAAGCGCGGCCTGGGGCCGCACGTCGGCCGCCGAGCGGGCCAACATCCTGAACAAGATCGCCGACCGGATCGAGGCAGAACCTCGAGATGCTGGCGATCGCCGAGTGCTGGGAGAACGGCAAGCCGATCCGCGAGACGCTGGCCGCCGACCTGCCGCTGGCGGTCGACCACTTCCGCTACTTCGCCGGCGCGATCCGGGCCCAGGAGGGCGGCATCTCCGAGATCGACGACGACACCGTCGCCTATCACTTCCACGAGCCGCTCGGCGTCGTCGGCCAGATCATCCCGTGGAACTTCCCGATGCTGATGGCGACGTGGAAGCTCGCGCCGGCGCTGGCCGCCGGCAACTGCGTCGTGCTCAAGCCGGCCGAGCAGACCCCGTGGTCGATCCTGAAGCTGATGGAGCTGATCGGCGACCTGCTGCCGCCGGGCGTCGCTCAACGTCGTCAACGGCTTCGGGGTCGAGGCCGGCAAGCCGCTCGCCTCGTCGAGCCGGATCGCCAAGATCGCGTTCACCGGCGAGACGACGACCGGCCGGCTGATCATGCAGTACGCCGTCGCAGAACCTGATCCCGGTCACGCTGGAGCTCGGCGGCAAGAGCCCGAACATCTTCTTCGAAGACGTCGCGGCGGCCAAGGACGACTTCTACGACAAGGCGCTCGAAGGCTTCACGATGTTCGCGCTCAACCAGGGCGAGGTCTGCACCTGCCCGTCGCGCGCGCTGATCCAGCGCTCGATCTATGACCAGTTCCTCGGCGACGCGATCGAGCGGACCAAGGCGATCAAGCAGGGCAACCCGCTCGACACCGACACGATGGTCGGCGCGCAGGCCTCCAACGACCAGCTCGAGAAGATCCTGTCCTACCTCGACATCGGCAAGGCAGGAGGGCGCGAAGGTGCTCACCGGCGGCGAGCGGGCCGACCTCGGCGGCGACCTGGCCGAGCGGCTACTACGTGCAGCCGACGATCTTCGAGGGCAACAACGCGATGCGGATCTTCCAGGAGGAGATCTTCGGCCCGGTCGTCTCGGTGACCAGCTTCGACGACGAGGACGACGCGCTCAAGATCGCCAACGACACGCTGTACGGCCTGGGCGCCGGCGTGTGGTCGCGCGACGGCTAGCAGGCCTACCGGGCCGGCCGCGAGATCCAGGCCGGCCGGGTCTGGACGAACTGCTACCACCCCTACCCGGCGCACGCCGCGTTCGGTGGCTACAAGCAGTCCGGCGTCGGGCGCGAGAACCACAAGATGATGCTCGACCACTACCAGAACACGAAGAACCTGCTCGTGTCCTACTCACCGAAGAAGCTCGGGTTCTTCTAAACCGGTGTCTTCCAGGCGAGGAGTGTCGCGACAGAGGCGGTCGACGAGGTCGACGTGTCGCTGTGACCGGAGGCGGCGGACTTGCTCCGCCGCCTCACCGGGCAGCACGGCCCGCTGATGTTCCACCAGTCCGGCGGCTGCTGCGACGGCTCGTCGCCGATGTGCTTTCCCGGACGGCGACTTCATCACCGGCGACGCCGACATCCATCTCGGCGACCTCGATCGTCGGCTCGCCGGAGCCGATCCCGGTCTGGATGTCGGTCAGCCAGTTCGAGTACTGGAAGCACACGCATCTGACCGATCGACGTCGTCCCCGGGCGCGGCGCAGGCTTCTCGGTCGAGGCGCCCGAAGGGCGTCCGGTTCCTGATCCGCTCGCGGCTGATGACCGACACTGAGGCAGAGCGGCTTAACGGCTCGCCAACGGCGTGATATCTGGGGTTGGAGCGTGCACCCAGAAGCTCAGCTTTGCCGCGATGTCCTCAGCACGTAGAGGCTTGCTGAGGTAGTCGTCCATGCCGGCGTCGAGGCAGCGAGTCCGGTCGGCGGCCATCGCTGACGCTGTCACCGCGATGATGCTAGTTCGTTGACGGCCGGCCTTCTCGCTGACGGATTTGCTGCGGTCGTCTCGTACCCGTCCATCACCGGCATCTGGCAATCCATGAAGACCGCAACATAGCGGCTGCGCTCCGAGTGCTTCGAGCGCTTCGAACCCGTTCGCGGCGACGTCGACGCGATACCCGGTGCTGGCGAGCATCGCCGGTGAACGACCTTCTGGTTGACGGCGTTGTCCTCGACGAGCAAGCACCGGCATCGCGTGTAGCAACGTGGCCGCGGCGGACTCGGCACGTACTGACGCTCGGCTGCGCGAACTTGACCGATAGCGCCGCATCGCGCGATGCGAAGCTGAGTGGAGCGGACGGGCTTGGTCAGGTAGGCCACGATCCCGGCCTGCTGGCTGCGTTCTGCTTCGCCGCGCTGGGCGGAGCTGGTCAGCATGATCATCGGGATGTCTGCGAGCCGCGGGTCGGCGCGCACCATGCCGAGCGAGCCGTAGCCGTCGATGTCGGGCATGTTCAAGTCGAGCAGGATCACATCGAACGAGCTGCCTCGTCTCGGCCGCGCCCCCGAGCGTGCCAGGGCGGCTGACGGCACCATCGGCCGTGACGGCGGTCGCATCCCCACGCGGCGACCATCTCCTTGCAGCACCCGCTGGTTGGTGCGCGTTGTCGTCAACGATCAGGGCGCGTACGCCCGACAGATCGGCGACCTCGATCGCCGCCGTGGTCGACCTGCGCGAGTGGGAACGGGATCACGGCGCTGAACGTGCTGCCCTCGCCGAGCACGCTGCTCACGGTCAAGGTCCCGCCCATCAGCTCGACGAGTTGGCGGGAGATCGCCAACCCGAGCCCGTGCCGCCGTAGCGTCGCGATGTCGAGCTGTCGGCCTGGGTGAACGGCATCGAAGAGATGCTCCAACGTCGCCGGTGCATCCCGATGCCGGTGTCGTGAACCGACAGCTCGACCGTCACGATACCGTCGGGCTCACCGCCGGTCGAGCACTCGGGCGGTCATGTTGACTTCGCCCTCGGCGGTGAACTTGACGGCGTTGCCGAGCAGATTGAGCAGCACCTGGCGCAGCCGCCCGGGGTCCCCGAGCAGGCCGACCGGGATAGCCGGGTCGACGCGACAGGTGAGCTCGAGCTCGTTCTGCTGGGCCCGTGCCGCCAGCAGGACGGCGGCCTCCTCGACGACTGACCGCAGGTCGAACGGCACGCTCTCGACGTCCAGCTTGCCCGCCTCGATCTTGGAGAAGTCCAGAATGTCGTCGATGACGGCCAGCAGCGCCTCGGCCGACGAGCGACACCGTCTCGGCGAAGTCCCGCTGGTCGGCGTCGAGGTCGGTGTCCAGCAGCAGGCCGCTCATGCCGATGACACCGTTCATCGGCGTGCGGATCTCGTGGCTCATGTTGGCCAGAAACTCACTCTTGAGCCGAGATGCCTGCAGCGCCTGGTCACGGGCGCTGGCCAGCTCGGCTGCGGCGGCCACACGCTCGAGATGTCGTGCACGAAAGCGCTGAAACCCTCTCCGTCATCGTGCGCCCAGAGGCCTCCTTCGACCGGGATCTCGTGGCCGTCACGGTGCACGCGTCCATCTCATAACGCTTGCCGACGACAGCTGAGCCGAGGCCAGCGCGATAGCCGGCCATGTCGTCTCGATATGCCTGCGGCGGCCAGCGGGATCACCGTCTCCGCAAGGTCGCGACCGATGACTCCGCCGCGGCCCATCCGTACAGTTCCTCGGCTGCGAGCTCCAGGCCGTGATCGCACCGGCGGCGTCGAACGAGAGAAACGCCTCATCCGCCGACTCGAGGACCCTCGCCAGCTCGCGGTCGCGACTCTGGACCTCGAGCTCAGACTCCTGCCGGCGGCGGTCCGAGCGGGCGATGAGGCGGGCGCCGGCCAACAACACCAGCACGAGCAGAGCCGTGATGCCGAGAACCGCGTCGCGCAACCGGCGCAGCCCAGCAAAGGCGACGTGCTCGGGCACAGCGGCGATGACGGTCCAGCCGGTGCCGGCAACAGGTGTGTACGCCGACAGCTGGCTGGGACCGTGAGCACCACTCGCGAGCAGCGGAGAGTATCCCGCAAGTCCGGTGCGACCCGCTCGCGCGTCTCGAACCCGCGGATCGCTGGCCATCGAGATGAGTCCGGCTGTGCCGGTCGTGGTCAACGACGTTCCGACCCGGTCGGTCACCGTCAGCGTGATCCCTTGTGCGGCCGCGACGCTCTGGGTGAACGTCCGGATGGACTGCAGGCTGTAGTTGGCGCCGAGTATCCCGACGGCTGGCCGCCTGGCCCTCTGATGTAGTCCGTGACGGTCACCGCCAGCGCGTGGCTGGCTTCTTGGGTCACGATGGCGTTGGAGACATAGGGCCGGTCGGTCCTGACCAGGCCGGTGTACCAGTCGCGGTAATCGAAGTTCGTGCCGATGACAGTGGGCTCGAGCGGATAGGTGTAGTCCGACGTGCCGCTGAGGTCGGTGACGAAGGTGGCCGAGATGCCGGGAATCGCGTGCGCGAGGCTGCTGAGGTTGTCCTGGACCGCTTTGTTCGTCGTCCCGCCGGCGGCAACGCCGTTGATCATCGTTGGCCGGGTGGCATAGCTGTCGATCAGCGCCACGAGGTTGCTCGTCGTCTGGCTGACGACTACCGCGCTGACCGCGGCTGTCGTCTGGACCTGCTTGTCGACCACACGGGTCACCTCGTGCGAGGCAATGGCGATGCTGCTCGCTGCGAGCAACCCAACCGGAAGCAACGCGACGACGGTCAACAGCGCCACGTTGCGTAGTGACGCGCGACTGGCGCGGCTCACGGCGCGCTCACACTCACAACTGCGCTCTCTACCCGGTTACGGCCGCACTCCTTGGCGCGGTAGAGCGCCTCATCTGCCTCTTTGAGCACCTCTGTGACTGGACGGGTAACGCCGGGATCGAGCATGGACAAGCCGGCGCTGATTGTCATCACGCCGGTCGAGTTAGCCGAGTGGCCGATGCGCAGCGCCTGCACGCCCACCCGCATTCGCTCGACCGCGATTGATCCGCCGGGGACAGTGCGTTCGGGAAAGATGCACAAGAACTCTTCGCCGCCGTAGCGGTAGATCGAGTCGCCTTTTCGGGCAGCGACTTTCAGCTGACCGGCGACGTCGCGGATTGCTTTGTCTCCGGCCTGATGACCGTACGTGTCGTTGTAGGACTTGAAGTTGTCGATGTCGATGAGCGCGATGGAGTAGCGGTGGCCGTAGCGCGCCACGCGTGCTTCGAGTTGCTCGAACTCTTCCTGCAGTGCCATCCGGTTGCCGAGCCCGGTGAGCTGGTCCCGGCGGGCGATCGAGATCAATTCGAGGTTGAGGTCCTCGAGCTCGGCGCGTTGCCGAGCCAGCTGGGTGTGCAAGTAGGTGACCCGCGCAGCTGCAATCAGGCGCACCTGCAGGTCGCCCGGGTCGAGCGGCTTGATGAGGTAGTCGTCTGCGCCGGCGCTCATGCCCTCAAGGGCCTGAACGAGTGATCCTCGGCCGGTCAGCATGATCAAGTAGGTGTATTCGCCGGACGTGCGGGCGCGGATCCGTTGGCACAGCTCGAGGCCGGACATGCCGGGCATCACCGAGTCGCTGAGTACGACGTCGGGGTGTCCCGACTGCACGGCGTCCCACGCCTGCGCGCCATCACAGACGGCGAAGCACTCGTGGCCGAGTGCGCGTACTGCGGTCTCTGCGACGAGGCGGGAGGCCGGGTCGTCGTCTGCGACCAAGACCCTCATTGCGACACCGGCGGCGAGATCAGTGCGGCACGGACGCGGGCGAGCTCGGTGGTGACAGCCACCAGGAGCGGGCCGGCGTCGGACAGCTCGCCACGCTCAGCAGCGAGCTCGAGGACCGTACAGAGCTCGCCGAGCTTGGTGGCCCCGAGGTTGGAGCTCGCACCTCGAATGGTGTGGGCGATGCGGATCATTGCGCCGGGATCGAACTGCTCGATTGCCTGGCGAAGTGCGCCTAGTTGAATGTCGGCATCGGCGAGGAAGAGCGCGCTCACCTGGCCAAGGAGATCTTGGCCAACAGTCTCACCGAGGCGCGCCAATCGGCCGATGACCTCCGCGTCGAGGTACGCGGGCGTGAGGTCAGCCGGTACGGGCTGCGCGGTGATGTTGACGGCCGTGCGGCTCATGCCTTCCACCGTCCGTGACGAGCGTCAGGACGCCAAGCGGGGCCATGGCCATGGCATCGACAAGCTCGGCCGTGGCTGGGCCTCGCAATAACGATGCGCAGTCATCGGCGAACTGTTCTGCAGGCTCCATCGGCACCGCGGTGCGCGAACCTGAGGTCCGATCCTGCTGACCTGGCCGCCCTGGACCGACGGTTACGCCGCCTTGCGCACGACGAGCGTGTATGTCCGCGTGCCGCTCCTCGCGGGCTTGGCGGAATCGGTGACCCTCACGCTGAACTCAGCGCGTCCTGCTTTGTGCGGTGTACCGCTGATAACGCCCTTCGCCGACAGGCGCAAGCCTGCCGGCAATGAGCCGGCTGACTTCTTCCAGTGGTACGGCTTGACCCCTCCCTTCGCATGCAGCGTGAGGTGGTAGGCCTTGCCGGCGGTGCCGTGGTGCAAGGACTTCGGGCGCACTTCGACGTGAACGGTCAGCCGGTAGGTCCTGGTGGCGCTGATCGCCGGCTTGCCCGAGTCGGTGGCCTCGACCGCGAACTGGGCCGTGCCGCCTGCGCGCGGCTTTCCACTGATCACACCGGTCGAGGACAAGCTGAGACCGGCTGGCAGAGCGCCCGCCGTCTTCTTCCAGTGGTACGGCGTCGTGCCGCCGGTCGCGGTGAGCTTGGCGTGGTAGGCCGCGCCGACCGTGGCGGCCTTAAGCGTCGTCGGAGCAATGGCGAGGGTCTTGGAGGGCCGGCCGACGATGTCGTTTCCGCTGCCGTCGACGGCGATGCATGCTGTCGAGGTCGGGCACGACACCGCGTCCAGCCCGCCGAACCCATCGGCGTGCGCAACCGACCAAGCGGAGCCGGTCGGGCTTGCTGTACCGATCGCGTTGCCGACTGCATCCACGGCGACGCAGTGTGTCGGGCTGGAACACGCGACGTCGGTCAGCTGATTCGCGGGATTGCTGGCGCCGGCGAGGTCGATCTTCGTTCGCCTTCCATCCAGCGGCTGGGCCCGAGGGCTTGGTGGACGTGAGGACGTTGCCGGCCGAGTCGGCCGCGACGCACAGCGCGGTCGATGGGCAGGAGATGCCGTTGATCGAATCAACACCTTGATCGACGGCCGTCGAGGCGGACCCGGAGACCACCCCGCCGGCCGTGAGGGTGACAGCCGTGACCTCGCCGCCCGCTGTCCCAGCGAAACAGCTGGTAGACGAAGGGCACGAGACGCTGGCGTAGTGGACGAGGTCGCCGCCGTGGATATTCGTGACCTTCCAAGCCGAAAGGCCGCCAGCCGGGTTGGTCGAGACAACGGCGTCGCCGGCGAAGTCGACCGCCATGCATAGCCCGCTGGCCCGGCAGGTGATCGCGGTGAAGCCACCAGCGTTATCCACCTTGGTCACGGTCCAGGTCGGAGCGACCGCACCGGGATTAGTGGAGACCAGGACGTTGCCGACATCGTCAACCGCCACGCAGAGTGCGGTCGATGGGCACGAGATGCCAGCCAGGAGATAGGACCCGCCAGGTTCGACGGCGATCCCGAGATCGACGTTCGTGACGTGCCAGGTCGCCGAGGCACTAGTGGGGTCCGTCGAGGTGGCGATATTGCCCGCGCTGTCGGCCGCTGCACAAAATGCGGTCGAGGGGCATGAGATGCCGTTGAGCGCACTGAAACCCAAGTAGCCGGTGGTGCTCCAGGTCGCGCTCGCGCCGTCGCCGGGATCACTCGTAGTTAGTGCCCGGGCGTCACCGCCGGGCATCACACACAACGAGGCCGAGGGGCAGGAGATCGATTCTTCGCCGATGGCGACCGACGTCTTCTCAGACCAGGTGGGGGTGGTGGCGCTGGGGTCGGTGGTGATCGTGTCGCCGCCGGCGTCTTCACCGACGCAGAGCGCTGCGGTCGGGCACGAGACCGTGACGACATCGTCTGCTACACCGGTCGACGTGGCGTGCCATACCGCTGATGCGCCAGCTGATGGATCCGTGGCGATGTCGCTCTGGCCGGCGTGACCGACCGCGACGCACGCGCTCGTACCGGCGCACGACACGGCGAGGAAGTCGCTGCCGACGACTGAGCCAACCTGTAGGGCAGTCCAGCTGGCTGTCGCCGCATCGCTCGGATCGGTCGAGGTCCATGTCGCGCTGATGCCACTGTCGTTGGAGCCAACTGCCACGCACAGTGTCGTGGTCGGGCAGCTGATCCCGTTAGGCCCGTTAACCGTGCCGAAGGTCGGATTTCGTGGAGGCAATCCAGGATGCTGCAGCCGCGCCCGGGTCGGTCGACGTGAGCGTCTCGCTGGCGTCGTGGCCACGGCCGATGGCGACACACAGGCTGGTCGATGCGCAGCTGATCGCGAGCAGTTCTTCGCCCGGATCGACGCTCGTCACCTTCCAGGCGGACAGCCCGCCACTGGGGGAGTGTGAGGTGATGATGTTGCCGTTGGAGTCGACCGCCACGCACAGCGCCGCCGATGGGCAGGCGATCGCGTTGATGAACGGATCAGCCGGGACGGTCGGGTAGGCGCCGTCCACATCGAGCACCTGCCACCCGGATGCTGCGCCATGCGTTGCGGCGGGATCCGTGGTGGTCTCGATATCGCCAAAGCCTGCGGCGGCGCAGAACGATGTGGTTGGGCAAGACAGCGTTGCGGTGGGGGCGGCGGTAGCTACCGGCGCCTGATGGTCGATTGGGCTGACCGCGGACCACGTCGTCGTGCTTGCAGCGCTTGCCACCGTCGGCAGCAGCGTGGGGACGGCAACAGCCGCGGCGACGACCGTGACACTGGCAACAACGCACGCGCGAAACGACCGACGTTGCATCTATCCCTACCTCGCTCGATCCGACGGTGTTCCGGCGCCATGCCCGCCCACAACGGGCCAGCGCAGCACCGTGCCAGGCGGCTCCCGGATTCGGTCACCGCAGCGTGAACATCGTCGAGCGCGCTGGTCGCAATCTGGTCGCAGCAGCGCCTCGCGGGCGCGCTCAGCCGGACCGTGCCGTTAGCTGGTTACGCGGTGCCGTTCGGCGGTGAGGCGACTCTTTCAGCGGCCTGGACGACCTGGCGGTCCGGCGCGTCAACTGCGGTCGGACCACCGGGGATCGGCACGTACCACACGTGCATCATCGGCGGCGTGACCTGGTTTTGCGATCCCGCCGGGCAGGTCTTGTGCGCCTTGTTAAGCACTCCGACCACCGTGATCAGCTTGAGGCACAGGTTGGTGTGGACATGCCACTGGGTCAGGCAGCCGCCCGGCTGCGGTGTGTGCGTGTTGAACGGCGACGTGATGTACATCGTCGCTGCCAGTACGGCGCCCTTCGGGGTGTTGGCATAGACCAACGACTGTGGTTCGGCGGCGTTAAGGACGGGCCCGCCGTTCGCTGTCGCGCCGTAGTAGGTCGGGTTCATGTAGTGCACGACGGGCGCACCGACCGGGGTGATCGGGACGTAGCCGGCGGCCTTGGCGACCGCCAGGCTGCGGTACTGCTGTGCCGCCTTCCAGCTTCGGTCCACGAGGCTGACCGCGGCGCGCTGTTGCTGCTTCGTCGGCCGTGCGGTGCATGGCGTCGAGCTGGCCATCTGCATGCCAGCGGCCATCTGCATATTCGGGTTCGGCATCGTGATGTCGCCGGCCGGTGAGGTCGTCACGAGCTTGTGCGAGGAGACACTGATGCCGGCCATGCTCATGTTCATCGACTTGTTGGAGCCGGACATCTTCATGCCACCGCTCGACCCAGAGCTGTGTGTGGCGGCGGCATTGTTCGCCACAGGCGTTGTCGACGAGCTGGCATCCATCCCCATGACCATCTCGGAACCGCCGTCGACGAGGGCGATGCTCAGCAGGATGGCGGCCAACGCACCGGTCGTCGCTGAAGCCAGGACGAGCCCCCGCAGGCGTACCGGGCGATCCGAGCGCGACACCAGTAGCCAGACGCAGCCTACGACCGTCAGCGCCTCGAGGACGGTGCACAGCCCGTCGCCGAAGCCGAACGGCTCGACGTCATGAGGCGTTGGACCGATGACGTCACCGACTGTCCGAGTGACGATGTAGACGGCGACGACGCCGGTGTTGAGGAACGCGCCCGCCCAGAGCAACAGCTGCGAGGGCCTCGCGATCGCCGTGATCGCCCAGGTGAGCTGCATCCAAGCGACGACCAGCATGAAGACGCCGAAGGCCCAGTACTCCTGGAAGTGCTCGCCAGACACCGCGAAATGGATCACTGCGGTGACGACGCTCACGATCGCCAAGCAGTTGAAGACGACCTTGCGCAGCGGTACGGTCCGCTCGTCCGCCGCCCAGTCCCCGCGCGGACCGCGCGTCGTCTCGTCGCCGTAGCTCATCAAGGGCCTTCCCCAAGGGTCGTCGTGCGGTCTTAGGCCTCATGATGATGCCGCCGGGTCCCAAAAGCGAGCAATTGACTGACCTCGTCCGATACATGTGCCAGGCTTCCGCATCGGCTCGCGGAGCTGAAACGGCTGCCGCACTGAGTGAGAGGTCGGCAGATGAGGCCACGACGCTTCGTGATGTTGGCGGCGGTCATCGGCATCTTGGGGTCGTTGGCGGCCGGCATCGCGACCGCGACCCCGACCAGTAAAGGGCCGGCCGCAGCGCCGCACACCCGGCAGATCAGCGGCGACGTGACGGCGATCTCGTGTGGGTCGCGGGCGCTCTGTGAGGGTGTTGAGGTCACGCCTCATAGTCGCTTCGCCTACGTGCACATCACACATGACGGTGCTTCGGCCCGCATTACGACCGCCAAGCGGTCCGAGCAGCCGAGCATTGTTGATTGCCCGAGTGCTGCCGGTTGCGCAGCTCTGGCGCAGACCTCGAAGTTCAACTACGTCGAGGTTCCAATCAACAGCCACGGTGCGCTCGGCAAGCCGCTCTACATCAGCCCGGCGAACTCAAACTCCGAGCTAAACGGAATCGACTGTTATCGCACCCGAAGCCATTGCACGCTGGTCGGCCAAGTCGGCCAGCAACCGAGCGTTGTGACGATCGTCGGCTCGACCGTGACCACTCATCAACTGACCCTCACCGGCAAGATCCTTGGTGGCGCTCTCAACTCGGTGTCCTGCCCGACGGCGACGAAATGCTTCGCCGCTGGTTACGTCGGTACGGAGACCAAGCAGTCCGGCATCATCGTGACCATCGTCAACGGCGTGCCTACGGGTCATGTGTTCGCGCATGCAGCAACTGACAACGGGTTAAGAGCAATTTCCTGTGTCAGCGCATCGACGTGTTACGCCACCGGATTCGGCGCGGAGCGCAGCTTGGTCTTCACGGTCCATAACGGAAGGGTCACCCATGAGGTGGCGGCGCCGAACGGTGTGCCGCTCTATGACCTGTCCTGCGAGGGCGCTCACACCTGTTACGCAGTCGGCAGCGTTCCGCCAAAGGTCAGTGGCAACTCGTTTGGTGCCGTCCTGCCGATCCGCAACGGCAAGCTCGGCAAGCTCCAGCGGACGTCGGTCACCACGCTGTACGCGGGTGGCGATACGGACTCGATCGAGGTGGAATCCGGTTTCAAGGGCGGCATCGCGATCATTGGTGACGACCTGCGCTACGAGCACAAGACCATCCTGTCGATTAGCTGAACCGCGCAGCGATCGCGCTGCGTGTCAGCCTGCGGGTGGTAGGCAATGCGGGTGGACAGTGCGCGGCGGGTCGATCGACAGGTCGGACGGTCGATTCTCTGGCGCGCGCTACGGTGGCGACGGAGCAGCTCGATTTCGTTGTGTGTCGTCGCGGCCTTCGCGGTTGCGGCAGCCGCGATCGGGCCGATGTTCCTGGCGTCTGCTGACAATTCGGTTCTGACTACCGCGCTCGCCCAAGCGCCACCCGGCACCGCAGCGGTGACGTTGATCGCAAGCGGGCGATTGGCGACCTTTCGACAGCTGGTTGCGGCTGCCTCTCACACGTCGCGCCTGGGACACCCGCGCGCACTCGGCCGGCCGTTGGTCTCTGCTGAGGGCGGCGTGCAATTCGACTCTCACGATGGGACGTTCGCGGCGTCGTTGTACTCGCGCACTGGCCTGTGTGGCCAGCTGCACTTTGTTGCCGGGTCTTGCCCACAGCATGTGGGGGACGTCGCGATCAGCACGCGCAGTGCGACGCAGACTCGCGCCAGGATCGGAGACAGCCTGTCGGTGCGCGCGCCGGGGGTGACGTCTGGGCCGCCGGTCGAAGTTCGTGTCGTTGGCGTCTACGCCCCGCCAGCGGTGACCGAGACATCGTATTGGGAAGGCCGCAACGAGTTCGATTTCGTGCCGCCCAAACGCAGGGGTGCCCTGGAGCAACTCGACCCACTCGTCACCGAGCAGGCGACCGTGCTGGCCGCGATCAGGCTCGATGTCGAGCCACAGTTCATCGCTGACTTCAACCTTCTCGCCGGCACGATCCGGGCCGGCGAGATGAACTCGCTCGAAGACGCGCTGCACGCCGACCAAACAACACTCGACCGCACGACATCGATCGCCCTATCGACCGGGCTGTTCGCACTCTTCGCTTCCACTCGCCACGATGAGACGCAGATGGACGAGGTCGTCGCGGCGATCGCGTTGCAACTCGTACTCCTCAGTCTGCTTGTCGTGTATTCGTTGGTCTCGGTCAGCAGCCGAGATCGGTGGCTCGAGGCCGAGATCGCCAACCGCCGGGGCTTCACCCGTTGGTCGCTACTGCGGGTCGCTGTCGGCGAGCCGCTCGCAGTCCTGACCGTCGCGCTACCAGTGGGCATAGCCCTGGCGTGGGCGGGCGCAGCGATCGCAGCACACCACCTGTTTGTTGCCGGGTCATCAGACACGCCGGATGTGCTGACGTTTTGGCCGGCATCGGTGGCTTCGTCGGTGGCGTGGTGGCGGCCGTCGTTGCATCGTGGAATCTGTGGCATGGGACGGCCCGGGCAACGGACCGCGCGACGCGTCGTGACGCGCTGGTCGCAGCCGGAGACGCAGTGGCAGTCGCCCTTGGCGTCGTGGGGCTGACCGCGTTGGCTGTCGGTGGATCGTTGAGTGGCACTCATCCCGACCCGGTCGCCGCCTTCGCGCCGGCGCTGCTCGCGTTAGCGGGTGGAGTGCTCGCGGTGCGCCTCGCCGTCGTCGTGATCCAGGCGTTGTTGCATCCGACGCAGGATTCACGCTTTGTGGCGAGCTTCCTTGCCCTGTGCGAGCTGAGCCGTCGCCGACCCTCGGTCTTGCGGCGCCTCCTGCCGCTGATCGCGGCGATCGCGGTTGTCGTGTTCTCGGTGGCTGCCTGGGCAGTCGCGGCAGACAACCGTGCGACGGTCGCGGCCTTCGATACCGGCGCATCGACGGTGGATACGGTCTCGACTCGCCCTGGCGTGGATTTGGAGCAGGCCGTCCGCGCGGCGGATCCTTCGGGACATCAGGCGATGGCTGTTGAGATCTTGCACTCGGGCAGTGGCGGTCTGCTCGCAGTGGATCCGTCGCGGCTTGCGGCCGTCGGGGCGTGGCCGAAGACGTTGAGTCGCACGTCGGTGAGTCACATTGCGCGCTACCTCGCTCCCGCCGAGCGCGCCCCGATCGACTTCAGCGCAAGCGCACTTCGGGTGATCGTGACGCTTCCCAACGGGTCTCCTGCGGTCGAGCTCACTGCCACGGTGTTCAGCCCGACGTCGCAGGACGAATCCACCGTGAAGCTGGGCCTGCTACGGCCAGGCGACCGTATGTACACGGCGTCACTCGGCGGCTTTTGTACGTCGACCTGCCGGCTGGCGTCGCTCAACGCCTTCGCGTCATCGCGTGCCGCGGGCCACGTATCCGAGATAACGGTGACCGTGACCGGGCTCACAGCGGTCGGCTCAGACGGCCAGCTCCACCACCTGGCGGTTCGCGCTGGCCGAGGCCCAGGCTGGATATGCGATGTTCACGGGGTTCAGGTGAGCAAAGTGGGCACAACGGGTGTGTCGTTCCGGGTGCCGTCCTCAGTGATCACCGGGTTCGTCGCGTTCGCGCCAGCCGACGTTCCGCGACTGATCCCGGCCGTCGCCACTAACGAGATCGCGGCCGGAAGCCCGCCTGCACCGGGCAGTCCGCTCACGGTCACGGGACTCGACGATGTGCCACTCAATGTGTCGGGAGACGTAAGCGTGGCCGACCTTCCCGAAGTCGGGTCGGCCGCCACCATGGTCAGCCTCACACTCGCCGAGCTGGCGCAGTCCGGGCCGTTGGTCGACGTGACGAAGCAAGTCTGGTTGAGTCACTCGGCGGGCTCGTCCGTGCTGGCCAGGCTGGCCTCGGACGGCGTGCGGGTCACCGCTTCGGCGCGCGCGTCGACGCGCCTCGCAAAGATCGATCGGGATCCGCTCGCCTTGGCGTACGCCTTCGTCGTGGCGGCGGCGCCGATCGCCGCGCTGCTCGCGATCGGCGCCGCTGCCTTCGCGATTCTTGCGTCCGGCCGGCGACGCCGGGCTGAGTTTCGCGGCCTTCTGGTGATTGGCATCGCGCGGTCGGCGCTCGCGCGGTTCGTGTTGATCGAGAACGCTGTGGTGCTGGGAGTATCGCTGTTGGTCGGCGGCATCGTCGGTGTTCTCTCCGCGGCAATTGCCGTGAGCTCCCTGCCTCAGTCAGTTGGTGCCAACAGCGGTTTTGCCCCGAGCACCGCGCTGCCGTGGGCAGCCGTCCTGCTGACGCTGGTTGCTTTCGGGCTGCTGCTCGCAGCGACCGCCGCCGCCGTGAGCCGGGCGGTCATTGGCGGCGCGTTCAGCGAGGCCCCGGTGGTGCCCTCGTGACGATGGTTGGCATCGGCTCTTCCGGAGCCGATCTTCGGCTGCGTGGCGTGGTGCATCTGTACGCCTCGGCACAAGGCGATGTCGTCGCGCTGCGCGGGGTCGACCTCGATGTCGAGGCCGGTCAGTCCGTCGCACTGCTCGGACCGTCGGGCGCGGGCAAGTCGACCGTGCTGGGATTGCTGGCCGGCAACTTCGCCGCATCGGCTGGGCAAGTCCTCGTCGACGGCCAGGATGTCGGACGGATGGACGGCGAGCGACTGGCGCAGCTGCGCGCCCTCGATGTGTCTCTCATCGTGCAGGGATTCGAGCGCAACCTACTCCCGTACGCCACCGTCGCCGAGAACATCTGGTACGCGCAGCGAGGAGCCCGGCACCGGGGCCGGCGCGACCTGGTGTCACCGACCGACTTGCTTGATCAGTTCGGGCTCGCCGAAATTGCCCAGGAGCCGGTCGACAAGCTCGGGAGTGGAGCCCGTCAGCTCGCGGCACTTGTTGGCGGCGTAGCCCCGCAGCCTCGGGCGTTGCTGCTCGACGAGCCCACGAGCCGCCTCGATCCTGCCAGTCGCGACGCGGTCCTCGACCTCGTGCTGGCGATCTGCCGGGACCTTGGCACGACCGTCGTCATGGTGACCCACGACGCCGACGTCGCGGCACGGCTCGGACGGACTGTCACTATCCGCGACGGTCGGGTCGGGTCAGAAGGTCGACGCGGCGTGGAGTATGCCGTCGTCGGGCGCGACGGGCTGATCCAACTCCCGACCGACGTGCTTGATGTGCTGCCGCCGGAGTCCCTTGTCGAGGTCGTCCGTCATCCGCACAGCATCGAGCTCCGTCCGGCGACGGACGTGCCGTGATCGACACCGACCGGATTGGCGAGCTGCGCGGCGAGAAGATCACGATGACCGCCGAGGGAGTGACGATCCTCGACCGGATCGACCTGGTTGCTCTCGGTGGCCGGTGGCTCACCATCGCGGGGCCGACGCGCAGCGGGAAGTCGTTGCTGCTCAACATCATCGCTGGCTTCGTCCGGCCCACCGGCGGCACCGTCCTCATCGATGACGTGCCGGCGTGGGAGCCGATCGGTCGCCATCCAGCGCCGGCCGTCGTGCTCCAGGAATACAACCTGTTACCGGTGCTCACCGCCGCCGAGAGCGTCGCGCTGCCACTGCAGGCCCGCAATCTGGCTAGAGCCGAGACACGTGAGCGGCGGACCGAGTGGCTTGAGGCCCTCGGCCTCACCGCGGCCGCGGATCAGCTCGTCACGCAACTCTCGGGCGGACAGCGCCAGCGCGTCGCGATCGCCCGCGCGTTTGCGATGGAGTCGCCGATCCTGCTGTTCGACGAGCCGACGGCGGAGCTTGATGCGGTCAACCGAGACAACGTTCTCGACCGCTTACGTGAGCAGGCGGTCGCCGGTGCTGTCGTTGTCGTCGTGTCGCACGACCCCGCCGTGCTTGAACGCAGTGACGACATCCTGACTCTGAGCGATCGCTGAGATCACACGCGGCCCGGCAGCCGCGTGGTGACCTCTTGGACGATCCACAGATTCCCGTCGGGGTCGGCAAAGGAGAAGAACGAGCTGTAGCTGTTCCGCTCGGGGTCGGGACCGGGTTGGCGAGCCTCGATCGGGAAAGGCGGGCCGTGCCACACATCGCTCACCTCGATGCCTCGCCCGACGAGCTCGCCGTGCGCGGTCTCGATATCGGACACGACGAGCGTGCCCTCGGCCGCGCCAGGCACAGCCGTCGTGATGCCCTTGCCGAACGCGACGGACGTGCCGGAGCCCGGGGGAGTGAACTGCACAATGCGAACCGCCTCCATCGGCGCGACATCATCGTCGAGCCGCCAACCAAGCCGCTCGTAGAACGTCTTCGCTCGGTCGGCGTCGGACACCGGGATGACTTGAACCTCAAGGTTCATCTGGACCCCGCGGGCGCCGGTCTCGGCCGCCGCGCTGCTCTCTTCGGTGACACTCATCGTTTTCTCCCGCTCTCATCGGTTGAGGCGCCGTTGTCCAATCGCACGGCCAAATTCGGAACGCCCGGTTGCCCAGCGAGTTAACGCTTGCGTTCGTCGGCGGTCCACGACCAATGACCTACCTCTGGTAGCCCCCGCCTATCACCGCAGGTCAGCCCTACGATCGACCGGGTGGAGCTCCGGCAGTTGACCTACTTCGTCGCTGTCGCTGAGGAGCTGCACTTCGGTCGGGCGGCAGAGCGGCTTCACCTCGCCGGACCGTCGCTGTCTCAGCAGATCCGCAATCTCGAACGCGAGCTCGGGACTCAGCTCCTCATCCGCGACCGCCGGCACGTCGAATTGACACCAGCCGGCAGCCAGTTCCTTACCGATGCGCGAGAGGTCTTGGACGCCGCGGCGCGGGCACTGGATCATGCCCGCAACGGAGCCGGTGAGCTGCCGCTGCGGCTTGGCTATGTGAGCTGGCTGCCACCAGAGGTCGCGGCAATCCCCGACCTTCGGGTCCGAGTTGATGAGTGGGTGCTGCCCTCGCACACCCAAGCGGCACGAGTGGGCGAAGGCAGCCTCGACTTGGCGATCGCCTGGATTGAGGCAGCCGACCTCGAACGACACCACTTGACCGGGCATCTCTTCCGGTACGAGCAACTCGAGGCGGTCATGCCGCGCGCGCATCGCGCTGCTCATCACGAGACCGTCCCTGCGGCCGAGGTCGCGGTGCTCATCGATGTCGACGAAGCGTCGTGGCTGTCGTGGAACCGCTACGCCTCGGCCTTCGCGAACGCCACGCAGGCGACGGTGATCAATATCGACGACGGCGGGATTACTGGGCCCGCGTTCTTCGACCACGTCGTTCGCCTGCGTCGACCGGTGCTCGCGTCGCCCAAGCGACATGTGGCGCCGATGCCCCCGACGTTGATCCGCCGACCGGTCCGATCACCGGTGCCGCTGTGGTCTTGGGCGCTCGTTCAACGCGCCGATGACGACCGGCCGATGGTGGCTCGCGCTACCCGCACTCTGATCGACCACGCCACGGCGGTTGGCTGGCGTACGCCTCCGTCTGAGCCACACTGGCCGCCTGCGTGAACCTGGCACGGCTTTGCTCGTCATGTCTCATGCGTCTTCGTACGGCGGCTTGACCTCGTCGTAGAAACGGGCCGCGGCGAGCAGTCCGTCAGGGCTGCGTTCATAAACAGCCAGCCCGGCCTGCGGCGGCAGCGCGTGGTCGCCCCAGCCGACGCAGTTGTACTCGACCGCGCAGCGCACGCCGTCGTCGGTGACGGCGCACGGATCGAGCGCGATCCCGCCACCAGCGCTGAAAACCTTGGTGAAGAACGAGCGCAGCTCGGTCGCGCCGCGGTGAACCGAGTGGGGCCCGATCGGTTCGCGGAAGTATCCGTCCGGCGCGAAGGCGGCGACGACGGCTTCGACGTCGGCGGCGCTTAGCGCCGCGTGAAGGCGCCCGACCACGCCACCGAGATCGGTCCGTGCTGGCTGCAAGATCGGTGGCCTGACCAACCGAGGTTCGTCGACCGGCCAATGTCGGCAGTAGGTGCGGAACACCACAGATCGGTCGTTGGGTGACTCGGCGACAACGGCGATCGGCCACTCGATCTGCTGTCCGTCGTGGGCAACCAAATGGGCCAACAGCTCGACGACGGCGCGGCCGTTCTCCACCGTGGAAGCCATGGTTTCGCTGCGAGCGTGACACTCGGCTAACCAGGTCTGGTTGTGATGGACGAACCGCCGCAGCTGTCGGTGACCGCGGACCTCGCCAGCGAGGGGGTCAAATACCACGACCTCGCCGGGCCAGATTGTCTCGAGTGTTCGAGTGTCACCGTCGTTCAGGGCATTGAAGTATTGCGTGACCGGATCGGCTTGACCCGCGGCCCGAGTGTCCCTGCGGGCCGACTCCACCGCCGCGGTGAAATCCGGAAACCAGGGCATGTGATTCCACGCTCCATTGCGGATCGACGCTCAGGCGCAGAATCTATCGCTCAGTCGGACGCACCAGACAGTTGGCGAACATTGCACGATGTCGGAGGGCGACGTGAACTCGGGCTCAGTCCATTTTCGGATCACGCGCTGACCAAGGACAACAGGCTTCACCCTGCGCAAAGTCAGCCGGGGTGCGCTGCGCGGTCATGACATTCTGAGAGGCGGCCGCCACGCGAGTGTCGCTACGTCGCGAGATTGCTCCTGACCCGGAACAGCTGGCCGATCCGCTTGTCGCCGACGACACGGTGTCGGTACAGATCGATCCCGACGCGTATCGCCATCGGCATTTGAGCGCCGAGCCTGAGCTGGTTGCGTGTCCGCCAACTCCGTCACGGACCTCACCTTCGTTCTCCTAACCCCTCGTCGGCAGTGGGTCTGAGCCGATTAGTCAGATCCACGAAGGGCGATGTGCGGGATGGTGTGGGTGTGGACCGCCCAGAGCTTCCCGATCAGGCGGTGGTAGCGGCGTTGACTGCCGCGCTCGCGCCGGCGCTGACGGCACGCATGACAGCTGCAGGCTGGTCGGTAGATCTTGCGAAGCGAGCGCGCCCGATGGGTAACGACTTCCCCAGCTTCCGGCATCCAATCGAGGACGGCTTCGCCGCGACTGTCGAGTTCGAGTTGGTCGGCCCATGGCAGTCCGGTGACCCTCCCGTCAAGGTCATGGCCGAGGTTGGCGTCGACTACGAGCCGGCTTACTGTCTGGCGCCGCTGATGCTGGGCAGAGAGTCCTACAGCGAGTACGACACGGAACTTGGCGAGCTCCTCGACCCGCCGAGCGACTTCGTGGTCACGATGTCGAAGACGTCCGACGCGGACGACGTTGCGCGCCAGCTCGTCGAGCCAATCCTGACTCACGCACTGGACCACGCCCGCGGCCACGCGAGCGTCGAGGACATGGTTGACGCCGCACGCACCGACCCGGATTTCTTCGACCTGGAGATCGAACAGGTTCCGCTGCTGCTTGCAGCCGCCGGCCGGCACGACGAGGCCCGTGAAGCCCTCGCGCGGTACCAAGCAACCGGTGACTGGCAGGTCGCCGAGCCCGAGTACCGCCGCTTCGCCCGCCAACTGAGGCTCTGGATGGATGCGGGAGCGGTCCTGCCAGATCCACCCACCGGTCCAGTGCGCTCGACACCTGACTGGTCTGAGAGGTCCCGACCGTCTTTCGGCGACGCGAGGGCAAAGTCGCGGGCGCGACGCGAGGCGTTCGACTCGGTTCGCCACCAAGCTGCCGGAAAGACTCACGACGAGCTTCGCGCGATGCTGTGCGAGGAGTACGAACGTCGAGATCTCCCGGTCTCGCAGCTGGCGATCGAGGCAGCGATTGACGCGATCGAACTCCGCCAAACACCACTCGGGACGTTCACTGCAACCGCCCAGGGCATCGCACTGGTTGCTCACCAAGGATGGCGCCTGACCAAGGCAATCGTCGACCTGGTCAAGCTCATGCGCAGCGAAGACGAACCCGATCTGTCCGAGCGACCCCGGCGCCCCTCCTGGCTCGAACCACCCGAAGAAGCCGCCTATCCGGTCGGCACCGACCGGCACCGTGACGACTGGATGACCGTCGAGCTCGACCGCGACGCCTCAGGGTTCCTGCAACGCGCCCACGCCGCACTCGAACCAGTGCTCGGCCGTCCGGCGGCGCTCAGCCCGATCAACACGGTGCTACTCGATGCCTGGCTGTCCTGGGACACCACCCCACCGATAGCCAACTCACGCCTGATCGTCCATGTCGGCGAACACACGGTTGGCACGCTCGTGCCGGCTGACGCCGCGCGCCTTACGCCGGTCATGGACGCCGCAGCCATTCGCCAGGAACTCCCACAAATGAAGGCCACGCTCACCACTTTCAACAGGCCACCGCACTACCTGCTCGAGATCGACGCATCAGGACTGCCGGCCCCGACCTGATCGATCGATGTTGTGCACGCCACACGTCGCTTTGGCGACGCCGGCCGCTGACAACTTTGAGGGTTGGTGTCGGAGGGGGGACTTGAACTCGGGTTCAGGGCATTTTCCGATCAAGATCAAATGAGCACACATGCCCTCTGGCCTGCGCAAACGCTTGTTTGATCTTGGTCGACACATGGGCCTGTTTGGGGGGTCTATGGACTGATAGACCCCCCGTAAACCCCCCGAGAACCTACCTGGGGGTCGCTTGCAGGCCAACTCGTCGGCCGCCACTCTGCGAAACCATAGATGAGAGACGAAACCGCAGGTCAGGGGCTTGTACGGCGATTTCCCGTTGTGCCGTCCAGTGCCACCTGGTCACGCTCAGTGTCACACAGTTTGTGACATCGGCATGAGATCGACGATCGTGCTTTCGTACACCTGCTGAGGACGCTCTGAAGCCAGGGTTTGCTACTCCGCCGGACCGCGCAGAACCGGCTACCGTGCGCTCATGGTCGAGGTCAGCGAACGCGACGAGCGGCAACTTGCCCTCATACGGAAGCGGGTCCAGGACCTTCGCGACGGGCAACCGATCGCGGCAGTGATCTCCGATCTTGAGGCACTGGTTTGGCAGCTTGCCGAACCGTTGGATCCTTGGCGCCAGCGATTCCTCGCAGCATGGGGGCAGATGGAAGTCGCTTATGCACTCGCACTTGAGTCGGGCGACCACTCCATGCCAACCGCAACCGATCCGATGGTTGGTGCGGCGCTGGACGACATCGATGTCCTGCTGGACGAGATCGAGCGGTAGGTGATGCCGCTATGGGACAGGCGCGGACGCAGCGCGTTTCCGTTGGATGACTCTGCGAGCGAACATCATCAGACCAAACTCGATCGCAGCGGCCGCGACAATCGCAATCCGAGCCCCGGCCGGAATCGGCAGTACGACGGCCAGCACAACAAACAAAAGCGCCATTAGTCCGCTCCACACCATCCGGCGCTTCAGCATCCTTTAGGCATACTCCGCTGCGCCCGATTTCTCCAACGCCGCGCCTTTATCTCCAACGCCGCGCCTTTATCTCCAACGCCGCGCCTTTATCTCCAACGCCGCGCCTTTGTCGACAGGACCTGGTCGCAGCGCCCTGGAGCAGTTCGCGAAGTGAATGCCGTTCCTCGACGCGCAGTCCCGGCGTTATTCGACGCATCGGGACTGTGGATTTAACGGTGTTTCCGGCCTGATCCGCTGAGCGTTGCTTGGCGGGAAGGTGCGCTATGACCGAGACACTGAACGATGTGACGAAGAAGAAGCCAGCCACCGATTCGGCTGAGCGGGATGCGGCTGTGGAGATGGTCCGCCGGGCGCGAGAGCAGGGTCTGTCGTTGACCGGTCCAGATGGGCTGCTCAAGCAGCTGACGAAGACCGTCCTCGAGACCGCGTTGAACGAGGAGATGACCGAGCACCTCGGGCATGAGAAACACGGTCCGCCGAGTGGTGAGACCGGCAACATCCGGAACGGCACCAGGTCGAAGACGGTGTTGACGGAGAGCACCGGTCACGTCGAGATCGAGGTGCCTCGGGACCGGGCCGGCACGTTCACCCCGCAGATCGTCCGCAAACGCCAACGCCGGCTGAGCGGGGTCGATGAGATCGTGCTGTCGCTTTATGCCAAGGGACTGACGACCGGGGAGATCTCGGCGCATTTCGCGGAGATCTACGGGGCGTCGGTTTCCAAGGAGACGATCAGCCGGATCACCGACAAAGTCATCGAGGAGATGAACGACTGGCAGACCCGGCCTCTCGATGAGATCTACGCGGCGATCTTCATCGACGCGATCATGGTCAAGGTCCGTGATGGTCAGGTCGGCAACCGGCCGTTCTACGCCGCGATCGGGGTCAGCCTCGACGGCGACAAGGACATCCTCGGGCTCTGGGCTGGCAGTGGCGGTGAGGGCGCGAAGTTCTGGATGAGTGTGCTCACCGACATCCGTAACCGCGGCGTGAAGGACACGTTCTTCGTGGTCTGCGACGGCCTCAAAGGCCTCCCCGAGGTGGTCGGGAACGTGTGGCCGGCCGCCATCGTGCAGACCTGCATCATCCATCTGATCCGCAACACGTTCCGGTTGTCCTCCCGCAAATACTGGGACGAGCTCGCCCGTGACATCAAACCGATCTACACCGCCGTCAACGCTGCGGTGGCCCGCGTCGCGTTCGACGAGCTCACCGAGAAATGGGGTGCCCGCTACCCGGCGATCATCAGACTCTGGGCCAACGCCTGGGAGGAGTTCATCCCGTTCCTGGACTACGACATCGAGATCCGCAGGGTGATCTGCTCCACCAACGCGATCGAATCCCTCAACGCCCGCTACCGCCGCGCAGTCAGAGCTCGCGGGCATTTCCCCAACGAGCAGGCAGCGTTAAAGTGCCTCTACCTCGTGACCCGGTCCCTGGACCCGACCGGAACCGGCAGGACCCGATGGACGATGCGATGGAAGCCAGCTCTCAACGCGTTCGCCATCACCTTCAGTGACCGATTCCCGGCCGCTGAAACCTACTAATGAAAACCGCCGGAAACACCGTTGACGAGACAGTCCCGACGCGGCACGCCACCATGAGCAGCGTGCAGGCCGCTTTGGGGGCGTCATGGCTTCCGCCGCGCACTTCAGGTGATGGGCGTCGGGTGTCGAGATGAACTACGTGACCGATCCCGGACTGCAGTTAGCCGCATGGCGGTGCCGTAGGCGTACCGACCGGGAAACGGGTGAACGTGCAGCGCTGATCGCTCGAAGGAGCCTGCGATGAGCCCGGTGCTCGTTGTGATCGTGGTCGTGTTGATCGCCTGGGTTGGCTCGATTGCATGGGGATTTCGCCGGGGTCAACAGCGCACGCCGGCGGGGGTGGTGACGCAGCTCCTGAAGCGCCCAGGTGAGCGCTACCGGGTTCGTGAGTCAGCGTCGCAGCGGCTGTCGGGTACGTGGAATCCGGGGAAGCCATTCGGTTCAGGGAACATCTACGGGTACGGGACGGGCAGCTACTGGCTAGAAGGCGACCAGGTTCATCTGGAGTGGCACCCGAAGAAGGGCTCGAGCGAGCACTTTGTTGGGCCTGCGCCAACCGTTCAGACGATCTCGCGAAGCAGTCGGGCGCTCCGAGGGTTGATGGCGGCGCTCGGCATCTACCTCGCAGCTGCCGTCGTTGGATTCTGTGTCGCCTATGAGCTGTCATCCGGATCGAGTACTCATCGATCGGGCATAGGCGCGTTCGGCGCAATGGCTGGATATCTAGCGGCCTACGTCGTGGCGATCGTTGTGGTTGCTGTGGTCCGATCGCGCAGGCACCGCGCCTAGCGCGCTGAGGTGCCATTCGCGCTCAGGTCCGTCGGGCAGCCCGCTCACGACGACTCATGACTGGAGTGCTCTGATGCGGGACGCTAGTTGCCATGAGCCGAGCCGAGGTCGACGATGAGCGGTGGGTGCGCTGGTGCCGAGACATGGACGACGTGCACCGGGAGATCGTGACGACGTTCCACAACCGCTGGGTGTTGCGCACGATGTTGGAGATGCTGGACTTCAATCCAGACGTCGAACAGGCAACGGTCATCACTAACTGGATGAAGCGCTGTTACGCAACGACGGTCTGCACGGCCATTCGGCGTGAGTGCGACGGTGCTCGGGACACGACCAGCCTCGCCCGCTGCCTGGAATCGTTGGTGGAGTGCCCACATGTTGCGACCCGTCGGCGATGGGTCCAGGGCGTCGAGAGCCAGACCCAAGATGAGGGGGTCCGGCGCTACGCGAACGCAGGGTTCGACATCTTCGCCGCTTCCGGCAGTGACCTGATCGACCCTGGTCCAGTTACCGCAGACATCGAGCGCCTTCGGGCTGCCGCGGGTCCTGTCAAGAAGTACACCGACAAGGTGCTGGCTCACCGGGTCCGCAACGGCCGAGCCCAGCCGATCAATCTGCGGTTCGACCAGATCGACCACGCACTAGAAACTCTGGGCGAGGTCTACCTGAAGTACTACAGGCTTCGGCACCTCAGTGGCTCGCTCGGCAGCCTTGCGCCGATCGTCGAGCGCTCCTTTCTGACGATGTTCCAGGCGCCTTGGTACGCGGATGGCTTTGTGCCACCTGACGAGCGGGACCTGAGCTAGTGCTCGCATGATCTGCCCGTCATGTGGCGCGGCGGTTGCCCGAGCCAGAAGGGCCGAACCGAACCAGAAGGTGCCGTTCGCGCGCACTCGACCCGACGTCCTCGTGCGGTTGTTTGACCAGCCGTCATGACCGGCTCAGCGAGAGACCGATGTGCTCGGCTGGTCGACCCGATCGTCGGTCAGTGAGGCGTCGATCTCTCCTCGTCCTCTGTCGACTCGAAGATCCGCGTGTAGAGCGGACGCTCCTCCTGGTCCAGAACGTGGACCACTGCAGGTCCGTCGCCGTCGAGGACTACCACGAAGGCACCGGTGTCCGCGATCGGGCGACGGATTGTGTCCCCGCCCTCTTGAACCTCCACCCATCGCGCGTCTGACCCGGCAGAACCCACGACCATCCGGCAGATCCAGGAGCGACTCGACCCGTACCGACCACTGTCACTGCGTACCTCCCGCGGCGCGAGTGACGTCTTCGTCGACGTGCCTCCCGGCCAGTCGTCGCTAGCCGAACCGTCAGGTAGCTCCCACCCGTCGGGCCCTCGTCGGTAGGTGTAATGCGTCGCCACGTAGTGCTCATCGGTTCCGCAGAACGGGTCGTGAGGACAGTCCTCAATCGCATACACAGCGCCGAACCGCGGGCCGGCCCACATCGCCACTGGAACCGGCTCACCCGGCGATACCCGATCGGGCAATACAGGCAGCCCAGTTTCAAGCACTGGAAGGTACCGGGCAGCATCAAAGCCGGCCTTGGCGGTCATGACCGGAGCCTAGAGCCGGTTGAGACCAACTCGTCGCCTCTCCCGTGGAGCGGTGCAAGGAGTGCCTACCTGCGAGGCGGTGCACGCCGCCCAGTAGCGCACCAAAAGCGTCACCACGACCGCGTGCACCACTGTGGTGCGCACCAAAAACGTCACCAAAAACGTCACCGCGATGTGTTGCCCAGCGCGCCGACCCCGCCGACGCCCGGTTGTGTCGAGCTGAACGAGTCGCCCGACGCCTGCCACGGGCACCGATGGTGGAGCTAGCGGCGCCCCTGTGGTGCGGAGCGAGCGCGTCGGGAGCCGGCCGAATCCCGTGCCCAGGCGCGGTCGCTCGCTCGCGATCACCCGATGACAACGACAGCCGAACAATTGGTCACCGCCGGCAGCGCCCGCGGTACCTTCGGACGCAAGCAGCGGTTGAGCCCCTTGAGCGGGCCGCACCGGGTCAACAGGGATCCGGCCATCCGTTATGTGCGCCGACGCGGCATCGTTGGATCTAGCGGCCGCTAAGACGCGCGACCACTCCTCGCCACCGACTCACCCCACACGTGTCCCACACGTTCAGCACCCCACGCAGTCCCCTGGTCCACCAGTCGCCTCGCAACTCGCCCTTGGCTACTTCGCAACGGGCCCCTTCGCACCCCGCACCACATGGGGCACACATTTGTCTCTCTCCGAGAGACTGCGCCGGCACACGGCGTCAGAGCGCCTCGCGACGCGCCCTGCACCGGACCTGGGCCAGCCAGCGGCGGCAGCCGACGAGGTCATCCGGCGGGCCGATGTGCGAGATAACGGGATGCACTGTCAGAGGTCCATCGACGCCGAGGCCGACGATCCAGGTCTCCACGGTCACCCAGTCCACCGCCAGCGCCAGCACTTCTAGCGTGTGCGCGTCAGCTTCGGCGCGCGCGTCGCCGTAGCAGGCATAGCGACCGAGGAGCTGCACGGTGTCCGCGTCATAAAGCCGGTAGTCAGCCATCTGGCCACCATCTCGCTGATTCCAGGCCGCACCGCGTCCACAAGGCGTGGCTGTGGAGAACCGCACCGCGTCTCGGGCGCACCGCGGTGACGTTCTTGGTGCGCCTTCAAGCGACGCTCCTGCATGCACCACCCCGCCGTCCACAAGGAGCGCGCCATGACCGCACTGTCCACAGATCTCGGCGGCACTAGCGCCGTCCAGCCACTGATGACGGTTGATGAAGTCGCCGGCGTATTACGGATGAGCAAGGACTGGGTCTACCGGCACCGCCGTGAGCTGAAGGCCCTCAAGCTCGGCCGCGAGCTCCGGTTCGAGCCCCGCGATCTGCGGGCCTGGATGACCCGCAATGCCGGGCGGCTGTAGGACCAACAGGAAGGAATGTAGATGGGACGCCGCACCAGGGGAGAGGGCACCGTCTACCTCAACGCCGCGACCGGCACCTACACAGCCGAAGTCACCGTCGTCGGCCAGCGCCACCGAAAGAAGGGGCTCCGCAGCCGCAGCGGCCGGCACCCGCTGGATCCGTGAGCAAGGCGATCAGGGCGGCGCACCACGACAACACCGCCCTCGGCAAGCCAGTCCGTCACCCTCGACGGCTGGCTCACCGAGTGGGAAGTCAATCCTCGAGCGCCGGGTCCGGCTCGGCCGGTTCAGCGAGACGACTTCGAGTCCTACCGCAAGAATCTCCGGCTGCACATCCAGCCGGATCTCGGCCACCTCCGTGTCCGCGACGTCGGGCCTCGTGACCTTACCCAGCTCTACGACCGGCTCATGCTCCACGGCAGCCCCGGCGGCCGCGGACCGCTGTCACAACGCACCGTCGCCTACATCCACAACATCCTCCGTGCCTGCTTCCGTGACGCGATCACCGCCGACCCGCCGCTACGTCGTACCAACCCGTGCACACAGATCCGCAAGGACGACATCCCGCGCACCCCGCCGAAGTCCGACCAAGGCAGCTACGACATCTGGCAACCCGAACAGATCCTCGCCTTCCTGACCCACTACGCCGACCACCGGCTGGTCGCGCTGTTCTGGCTCTACTTCACCCGCGGCGCCCGACGCGGCGAGCTGCTCGGCCTGCGCTGGGACGGCGTCGACCTCGAACACGGCACCCTCGCCCTCACCCGAAACCGGACCACGACGTACTCCGGCAAGGTCATCGAACGCGACACCACCAAGGGCCAAGGCAAAGGACGCTTCGTCCCACTCGACGCCGTCCTCATCGAAATCATGAAGACCCACAAGACGCGACTCGCGGCCGAACGCGCCGCCGGCCGTGAAGCCGGCCAGTGGTTCGAGTCCGACTACGTCTTCGTCAGCGACGGCCGCAACCAACCCGACAAGAGAGTCGGTACACCGCTGCACCCCGACCGGCTCTCCCGGACCTTCAAACGGATGATCACCCAGTACAACAAGAAGCACCCCGACGAGCCGCTGCCTATGTTGCGGCTTCACGACACCCGGCACACCACCGCAACCGCGATGATCTTCGCCGGAGTCGATGACCAGATCGTCGCGCAGCTTCTCGGCCACAACAGCGTCATGGTCACCAGAACCGTCTACTCCCACGTCCTCAAAGAACGATCAGCCCGCGCGGCAGCATTGATGACCGAGCTGATCGTTGGAGCAACCGGACACGACCAGTCTGCCTAGGTCTGCCGCCGATTGGCACCTTCATCTAATGCCGACCGAATGTGGGCGGCGAGGTTGGCCTCGTCGTCGTCCGTCGGGGCCAATCGATAGATCACCTGCCGCGTATTTGCCAAGTCGAAAGGTGACTCCTCAACATGCTGGTTCAGGATGACGCTTGGAACTTCAAGGGCTTCGGCATACCCGAGTTCCCACATGACGTTCGGATTGACGTCCGTGATGTCGCCGACAACGAGGTCCGCACTCTGAATGGCTTGAAGGATCTGAACGTCAATCTTTCCGGGATCCGTAATCTTGTCGGCTCGAACGACCTGCGAATCGGACATCCCGAGTGACCGGACCGCTCGCCTAATGAAGTCGTAGACGCCGGTCGACCAGGATTTGCCGAAGGGCATCACTACGAAGATGTTGGGCGCCGACGAACCCGCCTGATCTTCGCGACTCCGCTCGGCATCAGCACCTGGGGTTGAATTCGTCGCGGCCCTCGTCGGCCGGCCAGCAAAAGCAGCGAGCTGCCGGCTGGCTTCGAGCCGCAACGCCGACTGGCGTTCCAGGTACTCGTCAATTGTCTGGACGCCCGAGAACTGCCGCGCTGACGCCCCGTTGATTGCGAGCGACCAGCTGCCATCTGGACCGTATCCGCCTCCCGCGAAGGGGCTCGGAAAGTCGGTCATCTGCAGGCGCGCCGCAGTACTCAATGCCTTCGCGTTCGAGGCGAGCCTCAGAGACGAGTCATCGGAGGTCAGTCTTAACTCGCCGGCGTCTGACAGGTAGATCTCCACAGCGCGCTGGACCAAATCGACACAGCCCTGAAGGACGGGCTCCGCTTCTCGGAGATATCGAAGCGCCCGAAGCGGAAGGTAGAAGTTTGTCGGGAAGGCTGCCCTGGCTTCGCCGTCTTCACGTGGCAACTCCTGAAGAGCCGAGCGGACGTTGATGTCGCGACCAGCACGATCTAGTGCCCGTTGAAGGGCATCCATATTTGGCCATTCATCGTCCTGGATAAAGGACTGAAACGCCAAGGAGACCATTGGCTCGTATCTTGCGACCCATGCCTCGTAGTCAGCCGGCGTCGACTCGACCGCCGGCTCACGGCTGCCTCCTCCGGCAGTCGCCAGAATGAGCTCCTCTGCCTTCTCCGCGCCCTGCGGCGTCAGCTCTACATAACCGTCGATGCCACCCATCGTTCGAATTACGACGAGCCCTTCCTCCATCAATCGTTGGGTGACGATCAAGACGCGATCCTCGGAAATCCTTGCCCTGGCCGCAATCTCGCGATGTGTCGACCACCGCAGGTGCTCGTCTCGCGTTAGGTCGTAGATCGCAATCAGATACCGCTCGCGCTCCTCCCGCGCATCTGTTACGTCCTGCTTGGTGGCCACAGAGTGAGTCAAACACCTCGAACACATCTCGACCAACGAATCTCGCGTCGTTTTCCGGCCCGAGAAGTCGAGGTTCTTTCAGGGCTGGAGGTTCAGGTCGGCAGATCAACACCAGGCAGCAGATTCATCGCAGTCAACATCGGGTCCGCAAGCCCTTCAGACTCGAGTTGCTCAGCCAACGCCGCGAGAACGAACTGCGGCTTGGGCGCGACCGCACGGTTGCCGCGCGCAGCGAGATCCTCGAGGAATCCGAGGGGCGGATTTACAGCAGCATCGACGCAAGCTGACAGCGCCTGCACCACAATCCGCTGAAATCGCTGGGTTGCCAAGCCGAACGGTACGGCGTCGATGCCGCCAGTGAGCGCGGCGAAGGTCAGATCAGGCAAGGCGCTAGGCGAGCGTTCGACCGCGCCCCTCGCCATAGATCGCCATGCGCTCTCCCAGTCGGCTTCGCGCGACTTCCACCATCCAGCGCGCGCGAGCGCGGTATGCGCTGCGCCGATCCGCCATTCGTTCTGATCGCCCAGCCACACGATGTCGTCGGCGACGAATGGCAGATCGACCACAAACTCGGCCAACAACGACCTGCGGCATCGATCGGCATCGACCGAAGCTCCCGAGTTCGCCAGGACCGAGATGAGATCAAGTGTCGAGAACGTCATGACATTGGCTGCTCGCGCGAGCTGGCGACCCGCGCTGTCGTCGCACCAGAACACCATGTGTTCTTCGCGCGCGACCCCGATTGAGTCGGTCAACGGATCTACCGCGGTCGGCGATGTAACTAGCCGTTGTGCCGACGCAATTGATTCGAGCGCCGTCGACCGCTCTCGCAAGGTCGCCCGCTCAAACGGTGTGAGCCTGACGCGCTCAATTGACCCCTCGACTGTCAACCGGGCGGAGAAGGTCGAGATTGCGAGGCCACGAATGGCCTCCTGAGTCCGGACGGCGTCAACGATGGCCGAGCCAGTGACCACCAATTCAGACAGCTTGGCACGGACTACGAGCCGATCATCAGCGAACATCAGATTTAGATGGTGCAGTGCCGACAGATCCGCGACGACAGGGCCACTGTCAAGGGCAATCGCGACCGCAGCTTCGCCAGCCTCACGCAGCGCGCTCTCCGCATCAGTGGCGAAAATGAGCCCGGCAGGGCGTTGAAGGAGCGCGCTGCCGTAAGGATGCTGGACTCGAGCCGCAAGATCGCTGAGGGCGATTGCGCCCGCGCGGTATCGCTCGACCAACCGCTGGTACTCCGCCGGATCCAGCGCCTCGTGCTCGAGAGCAGATCGTAGAGCCTCATCCGAACCATCTAGCTTGAACAAGCCCGCGCGAGGCCCGTGCTCAATCGCCGCTGCGATCTCCGTCGCCCGCGCTAGGACCTCGGCTGGGTACGGCACCAGACTGTCGTCCGGCGCAAGCACCACCTCGCGGACCACCAGGCCACGCAGGGCGTCGCGGAAGATTGTGTCGGGTTGCCCGTCGATGAGGTCAAGAGCCTGTGCGGCATCAGCATGCGAGAGGGGCACACCAAGATGGAGCTGCGTCCATAGCCGAACCTCGTCGTCCCTCGCTGGGGTCGGCCGATATCGCCGCAGTGTCTCGCGGGCATCCTGAACGCGGCCAGAGTTGTACTGGCAAACAGTGAGGATCCACGCCAAGTCAGGATCGTCCGAAATTCCGAGCCCGATGCGAGCAGTTGCGATCGCTTCGTCCAAGGCACCCGACGAGGCACGGAAACGTGCCAGCCAGTCACAAAATCTAAGCCGCACGTCGTCGGAGTAAGCCTCATTGGTCACGCATTCGCTGACGTACTCCGCGGCCACGTCATTCTGGTTCGAGCGCCGCAACAGATCCACAAGCTGTTGCCCAAGAAGCGGATCTTGCCACCGCTTAAGAAGGTGCTCGCATTCAGCGGTCGCCTCGTCAATACCTACTAGCCTTTCCAGAAGCGTGACGAGTTGGACCGCTGCCGTGATCTGTTCATCGGCCAGTTCACGCAGGCGGGCGACTGCGACGTCGACCTCGCCGCTGTATCCGCGCTGCATCGCTCGGAACGCTTCGAAGGCATGGTCCGGAAGTACAGATCGGTCGTGAAGATCCTCGACCTGCGCGGGCCACACTCCTTGCTGCGTGAGGCGGGCTATGCATCGTGTCGCCATCTCGTCGTCGCCGGATGACTCCTCGAGAAGCTGCGTCCAGCGGGCGATCGCCTCGGGCCGCAGACCATGCGACACGTCCTCTTGTACCGCGAGCACCTCATCGCGGGCCGTTCCTGGCGGGAGCACGCGAAGGAAGAAGTGGAGCGCATGAGAGTCGTTCGAGAGCAGCGAAAGCAGCCCGCCTCTCCGGGCGATTTGCTCGTGGGTCGCCTCCGAATCCTCAGCAGTACCACCCTCGGAGCTCGGAAGGGCGGCGAGCAGGCCCGCTCGGGCGTCGCCGCCCGTCAGCTCAATATCCAGGTATAGCCGCAACGCGGCGACGCTCGGACCACGCCACCGCCGCCGGTCTTCGACGGCTCGCTTAGCAAGCTCGACGGCGCGACGACGTTCGCGGGGCGTCGCTTGGCCACCTTCGAATGCCCTTCGCCAAATCGTCCGTGCCAGTTCGAGATGAACTCCGCTGCCCTCAGTCGTAGCGGCGGCGACTGCCCTCTCGCGCAACTCGACTGCGGCATCAAGGTCGCCAAGTCGGAGAGCGTTCTCCCCGAGGAAGTTCAAAATCGTCGGTTCAGCATCGAGCGTCGCCGCGTCCGCCGAACGAATCGATTCAGGCACGACGACGGGCTTTGCTGCGTCTGGCGGGATCTCAAGGATTGCGAGACCCATATCCGCCAGCAGAACGGCACCCTCCTTGCGGGCCCTCTCGAGCAGGTCCCGAGATGCGACTTGATCGACCCATAGGAGACACAAGCCCGCAAAGGCACGGGCTCGGGCACCCGCGTGCCCCCCGAAGTCGGCAGAGCGCTCAAGCGCTCGCGCGGCCGGAAGGTTGACCTCATGCTGAGCTGCAAATGCCCCGAGCGCACGCCACAGCTCCTGCGCCGCGTCACTCGAGCTGAGCCACGTTGGCGATGCGGCCAACAGCAACTCGGTGGTTGCGGCTGGAGTGTCACTGCCCTCTACCAGGCGGTCCGCGAGTCGGGCCGCTCCGAGCGGGTCGACTGATTCGGCCTTGCGAAGCGCGTTGACTGCGTCGGACGGCAACTGCTCGTACAGAGCCGGCAAGGTCTCTACGAGGCCTCTACTGCGCCCAGCGAGTTCAGTGAGCTTCGCTAGCGCTGACCCATCAAGGCGGTTGGTCTTCGGTACATCGAGGGCAAATCCCGAATCGGTCTCCCGGACCGTTTTGGTGTTTACGACCTGCCAGTAGGCCTGGCTCTTTGAGTTGACCAGTACAACGACGACACGTAACGAGTGCCCCAGCCAGTACGCGAGATGGTCGTCGCTTTCGTAGAAGGTCCAGCCCTTCTTAGTTGGGTTCTTGAACCATGAATCGCCGCTCTTGATCTGGAGCGCGATAAGCCGACCCGTGACGATCTGATCAGTAGAGACAACCTCGGCCTGGGCATCAATCCCAAAGTCTTGGACCGGCTCGCCTCGAAAGATCCAGTGGAGTTCGCTCTCGACAACCCGGGAGACATGCTGAGTTCCATTGACCCCAGTTACCTGAGTCGGTGCGCGCCGCATGCCTGGCTTACTCGCGGGCTTGGATGCCTCCTTGCGACCCTTCGATGGCATAGGCCGAGTGTCTCAACGATGGCAACAGCAACCTCAAGTAGTGATAGACCCCCCGTAAACCCCCCGAGCGGCGAACTCGGCCAGATTCGCGGATAAGACCGCAGGTCAGGGGCTTCCAGATGGTGTCGGAGGGGGGACTTGAACCCCCACGCCCATAAGAGGGCACTAGCACCTCAAGCTAGCGCGTCTGCCATTCCGCCACTCCGACGTGACCGGTCGCAACGCGTGGTGCTGGCGACCGGCTCGGTGAGTCTACAAGAGCACTAGCGAGGGCTCAGGAGTACGTCGCGGCGTACATCGCGGCCAGCTTCAGGATCATGTCGAGGTACCAGACGGCGTGGTTGTAATGCAGGATCGCGTTGTTGAGCGCGTTCGGCCCGCGGCCGGCACCGTTGGCGCAGAGGTAGTGCGCGGCGGTGTAGATCGCGTCGGCCGGGTTCATGATGTTGATGACGCCGTCGTGGTTGCCATCGACGCCGTACGCCGCGAAGGTCGCCGGCTCGAACTGCATTGGCCCCTCGGCACCCGCAGACGACGTACCGTCATCGCGGCCATGGCCGCTCTCGACCTGGCCGATCGAGGCGAGGATCGTCCACGACAGCCCCGGACAGGTGGTCGCCGCGCCGCGGTAGAGCGCGAGGTACTGCGCTGAGGGCGGCAGGATGTGCAGCCCCGCGATGCTGTGCTGGGTAATAGAGGAGAAGGCGTTGTCCTCGGCGGCGAGTGCGTCCTCGGCCTTGCGTACGGCCGCAAGCTTGGAGTTCGCGTGCTTGAGCAGCTTGGCCTGTTCGGCGAGGAGCGTCTCGACGTGGGACGCAGTGGTCGCCACGGTTCGTTCGGTGCCGATCTTGAGATGCTCGCGCTTGGCGTCCTTCTCCTCCGCCGCGATCGCTGCTCGTGCCAACGCGTGCGCAGCGTGGACGCTCGCCAGCTGGGCGTTGACCGCTCGCGAGGCGAGCTCATTGCGGTCGTAGAGCTCGGTGATGCTGCCGGAGGTCAGCATCGCCGCGGTAGCCGCGACCTGCCCACCTGACTCGTACAGTCCCCGCACTCGAGCGGCGAGCACGGCCTGGGCGCTGGCCGCTCGATTGGAGAGCTCGGTGCTGGTCTCGTCGGCGGTGATCGCGACGTTCACGCTGTTCTCGACCGCGCCGAACGCGTCCGAATAGCGCTTCTCCGCGATCTTGGCCTTGGCCTGGAGGGCGTGGACCTTCTTCAACAGTTGCTGCACCTGCACGGTGAGCTGTCCCGAGGTGTCCGCGTGCGCCGGCGTGAGCGCCGCCGGAGCGGCCGCGGTCAGGCCGAGGGCCACGGTGGCCATCGTCGCCACGAGCGCACGCCGAACCGGTGTGAAGGACCTCACGTGGTCAAATTCGGCCGTTCGGACGCACTTCTGAAGCCCAGTGCCCGCATACCGTGGCCCGGGGTGAGGCCTGAGGGCGCAGATGGCGCGACGTGCCGGTCTTAGCGAGGCCGAACGCCGGGTACGGTTTCACGCGACGCCACCGTCGAAAGGGTGCCCATGACTGACGCCAGCGCGACCGCCGCGGGTCTGACCGATCAGGTGAACGACGAGGTCGTGGAGATCTGCCGTTCGCTCATCCGGATCGACACGTCCAACCCGACGAGCAACGAACGCAAGGCAGCCGAGTGGGTCGCCGAGCAGCTCACGGATGCCGGCCTGACCCCGGAGGTCTTCGAGTCGGAGCCGGGACGCGCGAGCGTGGTGGCGCGGTGGGCCGGCGCTGACAGCAGCCGGGACGCGTTGCTCCTGCACGGCCATCTTGATGTAGTGCCGGCCAACGCTGAGGACTGGCAGGTCGACCCGTTCTCGGCGGAGGTTCGTGACGGGTGCATCTGGGGTCGCGGCGCGATCGACATGAAGGACATGGACGCGATGCTGCTCGCCGTCCTCGCCGACTGGGTCCGGCAGGGCAAGGTGCCACCGCGCGATGTGGTGTTTGCGTTCGTCGCTGACGAGGAAGCCGGCGGCGTCTACGGCGCGCACCATCTCGTCGATCACCACGCCGAGCTGTTCGAGGGATGCACCGAGGCGGTCAGCGAGGTCGGCGGGTATTCGATGACCATCGGTGGGCAGCGCCTTTACGCACTGCAGACCGCCGAGAAGGGCATCGCGTGGCTGCGGCTGGTCGCGACCGGCCGGGCCGGCCACGGCTCGATGCTCAACGACGACAACGCAGTGACCGCCCTGGCGGAAGCGGTAGCGCGGGTCGGGCGGCACAGCTTCCCGATCGAGCTGTCGGCGACGGTCGAGCAGTTCCTGCGCGAGGTGTGCGACGCCCTCGACATCCCCTACTCCGCCGACGACATCGAGGGTGTGCTCGACAAGCTTGGCCCGCTCGCGAAGATGATCGGCGCCACGGTCCGCCACACCGTCAACCCGACGATGCTCGATGCCGGCTACAAGCAGAACGTCGTCCCGGGCGTGGCACATGCTTACCTCGACGGTCGCTTCCTGCCCGGCGGTGAGGCGCAGTTCCTCGAGGAGATTGCGCGGTTGGTCGGCCCCGAGGTGGCGATCGAGATCGTGCAGCGCCAGATCGCCTACGAGACGACCTTCGACGGCGACCTGGTGGCGGCAATGTCGGCCGCGATCATCGCCGAAGATCCGGACGGGCGGGTCGTGCCGTACTGCATGTCCGGCGGCACCGATGCGAAGGCGTTCTCCGAATTGGGGATGCGGTGCTTTGGCTTCTCGCCGCTGATGCTGCCGGCGGATCTGGATTTCATGGGGCTGTTCCACGGCGTCGACGAGCGCGTACCGATCGACGGTCTGCACTTCGGCGTCCGCGCGCTCAGTCGATTCCTCGCCACCAGCTAGACCGTTCGTATGTCACATAAGGGCTGCCCCAGCAGCACCTATGTGACATACGCGTCGCTATAGCGACAGCTATGTCACATACGAACGTAGGTGGATCGGACTCGGATGATGCGGCGGCGCAGCACGACTCGTCGCCGGCCGTCCGGGTAGAGCCGAAGCCGGTCGAGCTCCCAACGGCCGTACTCCGCCGCGTCGGTCAGCAGCCGTCGCGCCACGTTCCGTGACACGGTGCGCGGCAGGTCCAATCGCTGGTATTCGTAGTCGACCATCGCGGACACCGTACCCCCGCGCCGCCCCCAATCGAGGCCGAACACGAACGGTCAGCCGTTGCGAAGCAGGGTGGCAAGGCGGGTACGCCGAGGCCGCGCACCGACTTCCCGCACGCCACGAGCGAGTGCGCTCCCTGAAGCGTGAACGATCGAGAGGTGCCGTTGCGCCCGGGTCAGCGCGGTGTAGACGAGCGGCCGCGACAACATGCCGCTGGCCTCGGGCGGCAGCACGACAACGATCGCGGGCCACTCCGAACCCTGCGCGCGGTGCACCGTCAGCGCCCAGCCGTGCACGAGATCGCTGAGCACTTTGGCCACGACGGTGACCGGGCCGGCGCCGAAGTCGACGAGCAGCGCGCCATCCGTCGTCCCCGTGACCAGCCCGACCTCGCCGTTCGCGAACCCGTCGTCGAGGTGGTTGGCGGTCGCCACGATCCGATCACCGACGTCGAACGCGCCGACCGTGCCCTTGCCCGGGTTGAGCTCCGCCTTGAGAGCGGCGTTCAGCGCGATCGTGCCCGACGCACCGCGGTGCACGGGTGTCACGACCTGCACATCCGCTGGCGAGATCCCGAGCGCTCGCGGGATCGAGTCGGTCACCAGCTGGACCACGCGACGAGCGGCATCTCCACTGCCTTCAGCCGGTACGACAACGACCTCTCGCGTCGGGTCGTCCACGACCGGTAGGTCGCCGCCGCGGACTGCCGAGGCAAGCCGTGCGATCGCGCCACCCTCTGCCTGGCGATGCAGGATTGTCAGCTCGGTGGCGGGCACTGCGCCGGAGTCGAGCACGTCGCCGAGCACGCGCCCGGGGCCGATCGAGGGCAGCTGGGCGGGGTCGCCGACGAGGAGCAGATGGGTAGCGTCCGCGCACGCGCTGAGCAGCGACGCCGCCAGCTCCACATCGAGCATCGACGTCTCGTCGACCACGACGACCTCGGCGTCCAGCGGCCAGGTCTCACCGCGGAGAAACTCCCCGGTGCGTCCCTGGGCACCAAGCAGTCGGTGCAAGGTCGACGCCGGCTCACCGGTCAGCTCCTCGAGCCGCTTGGCAGCGCGACCGGTCGGCGCCGCCAGGGCGATCCGCTTGCCGCGCTTTCGCGCGAGCTCGACCACCGCAGCCACCGTCCGGCTCTTGCCCGTGCCGGGCCCGCCGTGAAGGACCGTCACGCCGTGCGCGGCGACGAGCTCGACCGCCTCACGCTGCGCCGGATCAAGGTTGAGGTCGTCCTCGACCTCGCTCGCCTCGACGGCCGCCGCCAACGGCGTGGCGGTCGCCGCCAACCGCGCAAGGCCCTCGGCGACGGTCTCCTCGGCGATCGCGTACCGGAGCAGGCCGTACTCCTGGCCAGGATTGCCGTCCTTGTCGTACGTCTCGAACTCGACCACGCCACCGTCCTCGACCGCCGCCTGAATCGCGAGTTCGGGGTCGGGTGCATCGAGGCCGGCGAGGACCGCTGAGAGCGTCGCGGCGGCGATCACGGTGTGGCCATCACGGGCGGCACGCGCCAGCGCCCATGCGGTCAGCGCCCTGCCGCGCCGCGGGTCTTCTTTGGTCGGCCGTTCTTCCAGCGTCGCGATCGCGAACCGGTCAGCTTCGCGTACCTCGACTCCTGGCACGCCAAGCAATCGCCACGGATCGGTCTGGAGCTCGCCAGCCGCGTCTCGCCCGAGCAGCTCCACTGCGCCGAACGCGGGTCGGACGGACAGGCTGGCGGCATAGAGCAGCTCAGCCACCGCCAGGCGAGGCTTCGCGTCGGAAAAGGTCTTGAAGAGCAGCTGCGCCCGCTTCGAGGACACGCCCTCGATCGAGCTCAGCGCGTCGATCGTGACGTCGTCGGCGCCGTTGATATGAGCGGCAGCAAGGCGGGACGCGGTGGTGCGGCCGAGGTTGGGCCACAGCCCCGCCTCGCAGAACGCCTCGAACGCCGTGTCCATCTGCGCGAGAGTAGGGCGTACGGCCGGGTCAGGACCCGACGACCGGGCCACCCTCTGGATAACCGATGTCGGGCATCGACACGTCGTCGAGCGCTCGACGGATCTCGTCGGGCAGAACAGTCGCGTCTGCCTCGAGCGAACCCTTGAGCTGAGCGGTGGTTCGCGCCCCGATGATCGGCGCCACGACGCCCGGCCGGTCTCGGACCCAGGCGAGCGCGACCGCGAGCGGCGTCACCCCGAGCCCGTCGGCGGCGGTCATCACGGCGCCGACGATCCGGGAAGCACGCTCGTCGAGGTAGGGCGTGATGAAACGCGTGTAGTCCGCGGTCGCGCCACGGGAGCCCGCCGGCGTCTCGGTCTGGTATTTGCCAGTGAGAACACCGCGACCGAGCGGGGACCACGGGAGAATGCCGATGCCGAGGTTGAGCGCGGCAGGCACGACCTCGCGTTCCACGCCGCGCTGCAGCAAGGAGTACTCCACCTGGGTTGACACGACCGGAGCCCGGCCTGGCCAGGCCCGCTGCCAGGCTGCCGCCTTTGCGGTCTGCCAGCCGGTGTAGTTGCTGATGCCGACATAGCGTGCTCGACCCGAACTCACCGCGGTGTCGAGCGCCGCGAGCGTTTCCTCAAGGGGCGTCCGCGGATCCCACGCGTGCATCTGCCAGAGGTCGACGTGGTCGGTCTTGAGTCGCTGCAAAGAGGCGTCCAACGCCGCGAGGAGATGGCGGCGCGAGGCGTCGCGATCCCGGTCGCCGCCTCGCACGCTGCCGGCCTTGGTCGCGATCACGATGTCCTCGCGCTTGATGGTGCCCAGCAGCAGCCTGCCGAGCACCCGCTCGCTCTCGCCGTCGATGTAGACGTCGGCGGTGTCGACCAGATTGCCGCCCGCCTCGACGAACGCGGTCAGCTGGCCCGATGCGTCGTCCTCGTCGGTGTCATGGCCCCAGCTCATCGTGCCGAGCGCGAGGTGGGACACGTACAAGCCCGTCGTACCGAGGCGGCGCTGCTTCATCCCCGGAGGCTATCCGCGCACGCGGCGGGCGATCCGGGCGACACGTCGACACTGGGTACGCTCCGCGGATGCGACTCGGACTCAACCTCGGCTATTGGGGACTCGCCAGCGACAGCGACAACATCCTGCTGGTGCAGGAAGCGGAGCGCCTCGGTTACAGCGTCGTGTGGACCGCGGAGGCCTATGGCAGCGATGCCGCAACGGTCCTGACGTGGATCGCCGCGCACACGACAACGATCGACGTCGGCAGCGCCATCTTCCAGATCCCGGGTCGCTCACCCGCCATGACCGCGATGACCGCCGCGACCATCGACACGCTCTCGGGCGGGCGGTTCCGGCTCGGTCTCGGCGTCTCCGGCCCACAGGTGTCCGAGGGGTGGCATGGCGTCCGGTTCGACAAGCCGCTGGGGCGCACCCGCGAATACATCGACATTGTGCGGCTCGCGTTGTCCCACGAGCGCGTCGCCTACGAAGGCGAGCACTTCACCTTGCCGTTGCCCGACGGCCCGGGCAAGGCGCTAAAGATGATCATTCATCCGATCCGCGACCACATGCCGATCTACCTGGCGGCGATCGGGCCGAAGAACCTCGAGCTCACCGGTGAGCTGTGCGACGGCTGGCTGGCCATCTTCTACGACCCCGACTTCGCCCCGGAACTGCTCGCCTCGGTCAACGCCGGCCGCGCTAAGGGAGGCCGTACGGACGCGCCGTTCGACGTGGTCCCGACGATGCCGTTGATCCTCGGCGACGACATCGCCACTGCGGCCGAGCCCGCGCGCGGCTACGCGGCACTCTACGTCGGCGGCATGGGCTCGCGCGCGCAGAACTTCTACAACCAGCTCGCCGGCCGGATGGGCTTCGAGGCCGAGGCGGCGCAGATCCAGGATCTGTACCTCGAGCGCAAGTACGCAGAAGCAGCGGCCGCCGTACCGCTGGACTTCATCGACCGCACGTCCTTGCTCGGCTCGGTCGGCCGGATCGCCGACCGCATGCAGGCTCTCGCGTCCTCCGGGGTGACCACGTTAAACATCAGCTGTTTTGGCTCGACGCAGGACGAGCGCATTGCCACCCTGCGGGCCGGCGCTGAGGCGCTCGACAAGTCCGGCATCGGCGAGTAGGCCGCGGCTTGGTCCGGGGTGCGGAGTTCAGCCCAAGGAGTCGTTCGAGGGGACGTTCGTCCGTCAACCCAAATGCGCTCGTGCTGAATCTGATGGCGGTTTGACCACCTGAGAACGTGTCCAGATGGCCATGGAAATCCCGTCAACCAACCCGAAGAATGAGACGTTACGCGACAAACCGCGGGAGCCACGTAGCAGTCGGCGCACTTGGCCGTGCCTATGACCGGACGCGTGACCGAGCCAGGCGCGTACCTCGAGGTTCGTGAGGCAGGCAGGATGGAGGCATGACCACCGTCCTGTTGGTACGTCACGGGCTGACCGATGCCAACACCAGCGGCGTACTCGCCGGGTGGACCCCGGGCGTGCATCTGGCCGAGAAGGGTCGCGAGCAGGTGACGACGCTGGCGGAGCGACTCGCCGTGGTGCCGCTCGCGGCGATCGTCTCCAGCCCACTCGAGCGTTGCCAGGAGACGGCCGCGGCGCTGGCGATCGGTCGAGACTCACTGACGGTCGAGACCGACGAGCGGCTGGGGGAGTGCCGCTACGGCGAGTGGGAGGGCCAGACGTTGAAGGCTCTTGCCAAGGAGCCGATGTGGAAGGTCGTGCAGTCGCACCCGAGCGCTGCGCAGTTCCCGGGCGGTGAGGCGCTTCGCGACACCCAAGTCCGCGCCGTCGACGCGATCCGGGCACACAACACTCGACTCGGGGAGAACGCCACCTGGGTCGCCGTGAGCCACGGCGATGTCATCAAGGCGATCCTCGCGGACGCCCTCGGCATGCATCTCGATGCGTTCCAACGAATCCAGATCGACCCGGCCTCGGTCTCGGTGATCCGCTACACCGAGCTGCGTCCGTTCGTCGTCCGGATGAACGACCGCGGCGGTGGTGTCAGCGACCTGATCCCGCCGAAGAAGCGCAGCCGTCGAAGCAAGGCAAGCTCCGACGCCGCGGTCGGTGGCGGGGCCGGCGCCGCAACATAGGGTGAGTACGTGGCTGGCCGGGAGTATGCGTTCGATCCGCCGGACCGCTTTGTCGCGGGCACGGTCGGTCAGCCCGGCGAGCGCACTTTCTACCTGCAGGCCAGCGGCGAGGGCCGTACCGTGTCGGTCGCGTTAGAGAAGCTGCAGGTCTCAGCGCTGGCCGAGCGCCTCGACGAGCTACTTGACGAGGTACGCCGACGGCAAGGCAGCGACTCAGCGGTGCCGGCCACCTCACCACCGCAGCTGGAGGATGTCGCACCGCTCGACGCACCGGTCGAGGAGGAGTTCCGGGTGGGAACGCTCGCGCTGGCGTGGGACGACGACGACGCGCTCGTGATCATCGAGGCCCAGTCAGAGGTGGTCGAGCCGCCGGACGAGGCCGAGAGCGCCCCGTCCGACCTCGAGACCGACGCCGACATGCTGCGGGTGCGACTCTCGCCGGCAGTGGCTCGAGCCTTTGCCAAACGGGCCCTGCGAGTCGTTGCGGCCGGTCGGCCACCGTGCCCGCTGTGCGGCAACCCGCTGGATCCGGAGGGCCACATCTGCCCTCGTCAGAACGGCCACCTGCACGCCGGCTGACGAGAGCTCACCGGTCGATCCGACCTAGCCGCACGACCCCGGGAAGCTCACCGGGAAGACTGCGCTCGCCGCTCCGTCGCCAGCAAGTGTCTCCGCCCGGATCTCGTAGAAATACGTCGTCCCGGCACCGCAGCCAAACCCGGTCCCGGCGAACACGCTCGCCTGGTTTGGTGATCCGGCCGTGTACTGCAGCGTCACCCACGACATACCGGCATCCGCCGAGATCTCATAGCCGGTGATCGGAGAGCCGCCGTCCGACGTCGGTGTCGTGAACGGTGAGCTGGGTGATGGCTGGGGTCTCGAACGGTGGCACGAAGGTGCCGGGGATGGCGGTTCCGGTCAGGATGGTCGGGGCACTCGCGACTACCGGAGCCGCGACCGGCGTCACGTCCAGGGAGTTGCTCGCGTCACTGTCGCCGGCGGAGCTAACCGCCCGAACCACGACTGAGTAGAGCGTGTCGTCGGTCAGGCCGCTGATCGTGACGGTGAACGGGCTGGAGCCGGTCGTCGTGACAGGCACCCAGATGTTCTGGCCTTCAACTGTCGAGACCTCGAAGCTGGTGATCGGGGCGCCGCCCGTCGTCCTGGGGCGCAGCAAAGGTTGCGGTTGCGTTGCCGTCGCCCGGCGTCACGGAGGTCAGGGTCGGAGCGCTCGGAACCACCGCGACCGGGGTCACCTCACGGCTGTTGCTCGCCGCGCCGTCCCCGACGGAGTTCACGGCGTGGCTGAGGCGCTCGCTGCCGAGGCAGCGGCAGGGAGCGCGAGCAGGCTTACCACGCTCAGTCCCGCCATCACCGCTACCGTGCTCGAGGTCATATGAAGGGCACGGCGCTTTGCCATCTGGAAGATGTCCGCTCAGCAGTGGGGGTAACTCTTGCCCCGTGTCGACCCGGATCGCCAGCTTATGTACCGATTTTCGGCTTAGTACACCAATGGCCCTGCTCGCACTCGCGCTCGTGGCGCACCGCAAAATCGACGCTGATGGCGTACCGCTAAGCAGGGCGTGAGCGCGCCGAGTGACACTGGAGGGGTGAGCGAACCGGTCCCGACGATTGACCTCGACGACGCGCTGCAGTTGTTGCGCGACGGCGAGCTCGAGGTCGAGGGCCGGCTGGTGGACGCGTCGAACGCCACGCTGTATTGCATCGTCACTTGCGACGGGGTTTCCGCAGCCTGCGTCTACAAGCCGGTGGCGGGAGAGCGGCCGCTCTGGGACTTTCCGGACGGCACACTGGCGGCTCGTGAAGTCGCGGCATTCGTGGTGTCGACCGCGACCGGCTGGGACGTCGTGCCGCCGACCGTCATGCGCGACGGGCCGTACGGCATCGGGATGTGCCAGCTCTGGATCGACGTCGAGCCGACGGTCGATCTCGCGGTGCTCGCGCGCAGTGGTGTCGAGCCGCTGCGTCGCATGGCGGTCTTCGACGCCGTAATCAACAACGCCGACCGCAAGGGCGGGCACCTCCTTCCCCTGCCTGACGGCCATGTTTATGGAGTCGACCACGGCGTCTGCTTCTCCGTTGAGGACAAGTTGCGCACGCTGTTGTGGGGCTGGCAGGGCAAGCGGTTGACCGAGGAGGCCGTCGGGGTGCTGCACGCCCTCAAGGCCGATCTCAAAGGCCCGCTCGGGCGCACTCTTGGCGAGCTGCTCAGCAGCGATGAGGTCTGGGCGACGCAGCGTCGAGTCGACCGGCTGCTGTCGACCGGTCGGCACCCGGTGCCGCACGGCGACTGGCCGCCCGTGCCATGGCCGCCGTTCTGACCGTAACGATTAGGCTCGCCGCGTGCGCTCCTGGACTTCCCCCGCCGTACCGAAGATCGACGGTCCTGGCTCAGACGAGCCGGTGCTTGTCTTCGACTCCTCGGCGGGTGGGCTGACGGAAGTCGGCGCGGGCCAGGCCGAGATCTCGATGTATGTCTGCGGGATCACGCCGTATGACGCCACTCACCTCGGTCATGCCGCCACGTATCTGCTCTTCGATGAGCTCCAGCGAGTCTGCCGAGATGCCGGCAAACGGGTGCGCTACGTCCAGAACGTGACCGATGTGGATGACCCGCTGCTCGAACGTGCGGTGCAGACCGGTGAGGACTGGACCGCTATCGCGGAGCGCGAGACGCAGCTGTTTCGCGAAGACATGATGGCGCTGCGGGTGCTCGCGCCGGATGAATACATCGGTGCTGTTGAGGCCATCCCTGACATCGTCGAGGCGATCATGACGCTGCGCGAGCGTGGCGCGGCGTACGACCTCGACGGTGACACGTACTTCCCGGTGTCGTGCGCCACGGATTTTGGCGAGGTCGGCCACCTGCCGGTCGCGGACATGATCGCGCTGTCCCGTGAACGCGGCGGCGACCCGGACCGGGCCGGTAAGAAGGACCCGCTCGACAGCTTGCTGTGGCAGTCGGCCAGGCTGGGGGAGCCAGCGTGGGACTCACCGATCGGACACGGCCGGCCGGGTTGGCACATTGAGTGCTCGGCGATCGCGCTGCAACACCTTGGTCCGGTGATCGATGTACAGGGCGGGGGCGACGATCTGATCTTCCCGCACCACGAGCTAAGTGCGGCGCAGGCGACCGTGATTACGGGCGAGCACCCGTTCGCGCGGTCCTACGTCCATCAGTCGATGGTCGGTTATGACGGCGAGAAGATGTCGAAGTCGAAGGGCAACCTTGTCCTGGTGTCAAAGTTGCGTGCCGCCGGGGTTGACGCGATGGCGATCCGGCTCGCGCTGCTCGCGCATTCGCATGACGCGGCTTGGGAGTGGCACGACGAGGAGATCAACGACGCGATCGTACGGCTGGGCCGTTGGCGCGCGGCGTTCTCGCGACCGAGTGGGCCGCCAGTGGCGGATCTCGTGGCGGCGCTGCGCCACGCCCTGCGTCACGGCCTCAACACCCCCGCCGCACTGGACGCGGTCGACGCGTGGGCAGCCGCCGAGGGCGACGCAGCCGAAGCCCCCGCAGCCGCTGCAGCCGCCGTAGACGCCCTACTCGGCGTGGTCTAACCGTTCGTATGTGACATAAGGGTTGCTATAGCTGCCCTCATGTCACATCGCCGTCGCCAGGGCAACCCTTATGTGACATACGAACGGTGGGGTTAGCTCGTGTCGTCTCGGCGGCGGAGGTAGCGCTCGAACGCCTTCGCGATCGCCTCGCCGCTGGCCTCCGGCAGCGCGGTGGCGTCCTCCCGCTGCTCGAGCGAGGCGATGTATTCGGCGATCTCGCCGTCCTCGCGCGCGAGCTCATCCACCCCGTTCTCCCACGCCAACGCCTGCTCGGGGAGATCGCCAAGCGGGACGGCAAGGTCGAGCGCGTCCTCGACGCGATGTAGCAACGTCAACGTCGCCTTCGGGCACGGCGGCTGCGCGACGTAGTGCGGCACGCTGGCCCAGTACGTCACAACCTTCCGACCACTCTCGGCAAGCGCCTGGTGGAAGACGCTCACGACGCCGGTCGGCCCTTCGTACCGTGACCGGGTCAGGCCGAGGCTTTCCGCGACCGCTTCGCTCGATGCCGAGCCGTTGATGTCGATCGGACGGGTATGCGGGACATCGGCGAGCAGCGCAGCGAGGCAGACCACGCTGCTGACCTCGAGCTCGTCCGCGAACTCCATCAGCTCCTCGCAGAACGCCCGCCAGCGCATGTTGGGCTCGAGCCCACGCACCAGCACGACCTCCGTGTCGCCAGCCACCGCCAGACCAAGGCGGGTAGTCGGCCAGTCAATCCGGCGCGTGACCCCGTCAACCAGGCGAACCGTCGGGCGATTGACCTGGTAGTCGTAGTAGTCCTCGGGGTCGATCGCGGCAAATGGCGTGACGTTCCACTCGCGCTCGAGGTGCTCGACGGCCCCGCTCGCGGCGTCGGCGGCGTCGTTCCAGCCCTCGAACGCCGCGATCATCACGCGGCGTTGGCCGGTCGCACCACCGTCGAGCGTCACGCCGCCAGCGTATGCCGCTATCGGCGGGGCGACGTGTGGCCGCTTGTCGCGGTCACGATTCCTCGGTTCGCCATGCTCCCGGCCTCTAGGCTGCAGCCAGATGAGGAGCACCGCGCAACACGATGAAGCCGCCGCGGTCCTGTTTGACATGGACGGCTTGCTGATCGACTCCGAGCCGGTTTGGTACGAGGTCGAGACGGCGGTGGTCGAAAGCCTCGGCGGAGTGTGGACACGAGCCGATCAGATCGCCTGCCTCGGCCGAACGATGGCTGCCTCGGCGCGCTACATCCTCGGCCGAATTGCTACTGCCGCCACGGTCGAGCAGATCAGCGACCGGATGACCGACGAGATGGTCGAGCGCCTTCGTCGCAACTTGCCGCTCCAAGACGGCGCGCTCGCCCTGCTGGACGCGTTGGCGGACCGCGGCGCTCTGCTCGGGCTGGTGTCGTCCTCCTACCGCCGGTTGGTCGATGCGGCCCTGGAGGGGCTCGGCGCCGACCGCTTCGCTGTAACGGTCGCCGGCGACGAGGTCGCACACGGCAAACCCGACCCGGAGCCGTACCTCACCGCCTGCGAGCGGCTTGGCGTTGACCCGGCTCGCACCGTCGTCCTTGAGGACGCGCTGACCGGCGTCCAGTCGGCGGAGGCAGCCGGTTGTACGGTCGTCGTCGTGCCCTCCGTCACGGCAATCCCGGCGGGCCCCCGTCGCCACGTCGTCGCGTCGCTGCGGTCGATTGAGCCCGAGTGGCTGTTAGGAGTCGTGTGATGACCGTCACGCCACCACCGACCCGGCGCGGCGACGTCGTCGACGTCCTGCACGGCGAGTCGGTCCCGGACCCCTATCGCTGGCTCGAGGACACCGACTCGGCCGAGACCGCGGCGTGGGTCGAGGCGCAGAACCTGGTGTCAGCGGCATATCTCGAGGCCCTGCCGGGCAGGGACGCGATCCGGGCACGGCTCACCGAGCTCTGGGACGTCACGCGCTGGGGCACGCCGCACGAGCGCGGCGGCCGCTGGTTTTTCACGCGACACGACGGCGGCGTCGACCAACCGGTGCTGCGAGTGGCCGACAAGCCTGAGGAGGACGGCCGCGTCCTGCTCGATCCCAACACGCTGTCCGACGGCGGCACGATCGCGCTCAACACCTGGACCGCGAGCCCAGATGGCCGGTTGTTGGCGTACGCCCTGAGCAGCTCCGGCTCGGACTGGATGACCTGGCGCGTACGCGACGTCGCGTCCGGTGAGGATCTCGACGACGTCGTGGAATGGTCGAAGTGGTCCGACGCGGCCTGGCTGCCTGACGCTTCGGGTTTCTACTACGGCGCCCTTGACCCCCCGACCGCCGGCAAGGAGTTCACCGAGGTCGAGAGCGGCCAGTGGCTCGCGCTGCATCTGCTCGGATCGCCGCAGGACTCCGACGAGGTCGTGTACGCAGACCCCGACCCGCAGAAGACGCCGTACCTCGCAACGACCGACGACGGCCGTTGGCTCATCGTCGAAATGGTCCGCGGCACCGACCAGGAAAGTGTGTTGCTCGTCCTCGACATGACCGATGTCGAGGCCGGGCTGCGGCCGCTCGTCGCGGAACCGCGCGATCGAGTGCAGGTTGCGGGCAACGACGGCTCGACGTTCTACGTGCGCACCGACAACGAGGCACCAAGGTGTCGGGTGGTCGCGATCGACCTCGACCAGCCAGCGCCTGAGCATTGGCGCGAGGTCGTCCCTGAAGGAGACGACGCGATGCAAAGCGCCGTTCACGCCGGCGGCCGGATCGTCACGCACGTCCTACACGACGCGAGCTCTCAACTGCAGATCTGGTCGACCGCCGGTGAGCTCACCGGCACCGTTGCGTTGCCCGCTTGCGTGACCGTCACCGAGATCTCGGCCAATGCTGCAGCGTCAACCATGCACTTCGGTCTGACCTCGTTCACCGACCCCGCCTCGGTGTGGACGTGCGACGTGACCACCGGCGCGGCTCGTCAGATTCACGACAGCGCGCTGCCTATCGACGCGGCCTCGATCGTGGTGACCCGCGCCACCGCGCCCTCAGCGGACGGCACCCAGATCCCGATGTTCCTGCTCCACCGCAACGACGTGACCCCCACTGGCGACGTCCCGACGATCTTGTACGGCTACGGCGGGTTCAACATCGCCATCACCCCGACGTTCAACACCGGCCGACTGGTGTGGGTCGAGCGCGGCGGTCTGCTGGCGGTCGCAAACCTGCGGGGCGGCGGGGAGTACGGCACGCACTGGTACGAGCAGGGTCGGCTCGCGGCCAAGCAAAACGTCTTCGATGACTTCGCCGGCTGTGCGAAATGGCTGGCGGACTCTGGCTGGAGTCGACCGGATCGCCTTGCGATCAACGGCGGCTCGAACGGTGGTCTGCTCGTCGGAGCAGTGTTGACCCAGCACCCCGAATTGATCGGCGCCGCGGTGCCCGAAGTCGGCGTCATGGATCTGCTGCGATTCCACCGATTCACCATCGGCTGGGCGTGGACAAGCGACTATGGCGATCCCGACCAACCCGAGTCCTACAAGTGGGTGCGTGCGTATTCACCGCTGCATGCGTTGCGGGAGGGCACCGCGTACCCACCGACCTTGGTCATGACCGGCGACCACGATGATCGGGTCGTGCCCGGGCACTCGTTCAAGTTCGGCGCGACGATGCAAGCCGCCCAGCAAGGCGACGCGCCGGTGCTGATCCGGATCGAGACCTCAGCCGGCCACGGCGCGGGCACGCCGGTGAGCAAACTCGTCGACGCACGCGCCGACATGCTCGCCTTCGTCGAGTCAGCCCTAGGGTCGACGCCTCACTAGACCGCTTCTGCGACGTCGATCTCGGTGAGGGCGGCATCGATCACCACCGGCGGCGGCAGCGGCGGCGGAGTGCCGCCGAAGGCTGGGCACACATCGTGATGGGCACACCAGTCACACAGCTTGCTCGGCTTGTGCCGCCAGTCGCCGGTCTCCCGCGCCTTGGTGATCGCGGTCGCGATCGCGTCAACCTGCCGCTCGAGGGACTGCAGGTCGGCGGCGTCGGGGGAGTAGTCGAGGACCTCGCGGTCACGCAGGTAGTAAAGCCGGAGCAGTCGTGGCAGGACGCCGGTCGAGCGCCAGAGCACGAGTGCGTAGAAGCGGAGCTGGAACAGCGCCTTGCCCTCAAACGCCTCGCTCGGTGACTTCCCGCTCTTGTAGTCGACGACGCGCAGATCACCGGCAGGTGACCGGTCAAGGCGGTCCACGAAGCCCTTCAGGTGCACCCCTGAGGGCAACGTGGTCTCGACCAGCACCTCACGCTCGGCGGGTTCGAGTCGCTTTGGGTCTTCCAAGACGAAGTAGCTGTCGAGCAAGTCACCCGTCGAGGCCAGCAGCGACGGCAGACCGCCAGGGAGCTCACTGACCAACGTCGCCAGCTCGGAGTCCTCGGCGAGCAGCTCCTGCCACTGTGGCTCGGCGAGGTCGATCGCGGCGCCGATGGTCCGGTCAGGCGCGGCGAGGTCGAACAGCTTCTCCAAGATTCCGTGGATCACGGTGCCGCGGGCGGCGTCGATGCTTGGCGGTTCGGGCAGCTTGTCAATCACCCGGAATCGGTAAAGCAGGGCGCAGTTCTTGAAGTCCAGGGCGCGAGACGGCGACAGCGACCAGGCAGGGGCAGCTGTGGTCGGTTCGGGCAGGTCAACCGTGGACATGTGCTGACCGTAGAACACGGCAACGACGGAAACCGTCGGCCGTGCACAACGCGCCTACCATGGAATGGTGAGCGAAGATCGTTCCACTAACGACGCTTCGCCTGACGGCGCGCCCAAGGACGCCTCCACGGACCCCCCGCCCACCGCACCCCGATGGGCCTCCGGCATCCCGGCCGGACGGATCTTTGGCGTACCACTCGTCGTCTCACCGGCCTGGGTGCTGCTGGTTCTGCTCGCGCTGCTCGTGGTGCCGGACACCCTGCGACAGCATGTCAACGGCCTGAGCAAGACCGGGAGTTTCTTTGGCGCGGTCGTCCTCATCGCCCTGATCTACGGCGCGGTCCTTGCGCACGAGGCGAGCCACGTGCTCGTCGCAAAGGCGCTTGACCTGCGGGTCGGCCGGGTCGTGCTCCAACTGCTCGGCGCGCAGTCGGAGGTGCTCGACGATCCGCAGACGCCGGGGCGTGCCTACCTTGTCGCCGCCGTCGGCCCATTGACGTCGATCCTGCTCGCCGGGCTCGGGGCGGCAATCGGCGCGCAGTTCGAGCCGAACTCCATCGGTTGGGTGCTGGGCTGGTCGTTCGCGTGGATCAACGGGGTGGTCGGCGCGTTCAACCTCCTGCCGGGCCTGCCGCTCGACGGTGGCCAGATGCTTCGCGCCACGTTGTGGCACTTCACCAACGACAAGCTGCGTGCCCTGCTCGTTGCCGGGTGGGTCGGTCGGGGCGTCGCGGCCGTTGTGGCCCTGGTCGGGCTGGTAGCTCCCGGCGTGGTTTCCACCGACCGCACCGTCGGCGCCTTCTACCTGCTGTTCATCGCCTTCTTCATGTGGTCGAACGCCTCGATCTCGATTGCGCAGGCGCGAGTCGGTGTGGCGGTGCCGACACTGAACGTCAGCACGTTCTTGCGCCCGGCGCTCACGGTTGAGGCGCAGTTGCCACTGGCCGAGGCGGTCCGTCGGGCGCGGGCGATTGGTGCGAGAGCCCTCGTCGTGGTGGATGGCAGGGATCGCTGGGCCGGCATCGTGTCCGAGGCCGCAGTCCAGGCGACTCCCGTGGAACGCCAACCGTGGATGTCAGTGAGCGACCTTGCCCGCCCGGTCGAGGCTGGCCTCGTCTTGTCCGCGTCGCTCAACGGCGAGGACCTGATGACAGCGATCCAAAAGACGCCGGCGAGTGAATATCTTGTCGCCGACTCTGACGGGCTGCTCCGCGGCGTCCTCGCCCGCGCAGACCTGGTTGCGGCCCTGCGCGCCGCCGGCATCCGCTGAGCCAAGTCCGTCACGCCAGCAGCGGTCGTGCGCTAGACACGATCGCGTGACATCGCGCAAGCCCACCCGCGGCCGCGGCCCGCTCATCGCCGGCGACCTGGTTCAGCTGACCGATCCCAAGGGTCGGATGCACACGATCGAGCTGGTGGCTGGGAAGGAGTTTCACACCCACCGCGGCATCCTCCAGCACGACGACCTCATCGGGCAGCCCGAAGGCATTGTCGTGACGACCGTGGGCGGCACGACCTACCTCGCCCTTCGGCCGTTGCTCGCCGACTACGTCCTGTCGATGCCGCGGGGTGCGGCCGTCGTCTATCCCAAGGACGCGGCACAGATCGTCGGCATGGCGGACATCTTCCCAGGCGCACATGTGATCGAGGCTGGCGCCGGATCCGGCGCGTTGACCTGCAGCTTGTTACGAGCGGTCGGTGAGCACGGCAGGGTGTCGTCGTACGAGCGGCGGGCCGACTTCGCCGAGATTGCGCACAACAACGTCGTCCGCTTCTTCGGCGCGGAGCAGCCCAACTGGACGCTCACGGTCGGAGACCTGGTCGAGACGTGTACGGAGACCGACGCGGATCGAGTTGTGCTCGACATGCTCGCGCCGTGGGAGGTGCTGGAGACGGTCGGATGGGCCATGACACCCGGCGGCGTGGTCTGTGCGTACGTCGCCACGACAACGCAGCTATCGCGGGTCGTCGAAGGGCTGCGCGAGCATGGCGGGTTCGCCGAGCCGCAGCCGTGGGAGTCGTTCGTCCGTGGTTGGCACGTCGATGGCCTGGCCGTGCGACCCGAGCATCGGATGATCGGCCACACCGGCTTTCTGGTCACTGCCCGTCGGTTAGCACCTGGCGTCACCGCGCCGGCCCGCCGGCGGCGTCCGTCTAAAGGTGCGCGGCCCGAGAACGAGGCCTAGCCAGGCAAGACCTAGGCACTGGCCGCAGCTGACCGCACCACAAGCTGGCTGAGCTGTGGAAGTGCGACCCCAAGCTGATGGGCGATGCCGGTGTGCGCATCGACCGCCAAGAGCCGGCCGCTCGCAGTGACGACGAACAGCCAGCGGCTGTCGGGCGACCATGCCACTTCAGAGCCAAACATTCCTTGTGCGGAAAGGGAAATCGCGTACTCACGATCCATTCCCGAAGCGAGATCGAGCAGGCGAAGTGTGACTCGCCCGGACGAGTGCGTGCGAGGCAACGCGGCGACAGCCCCGTCAGGCGAGATCAGGCCGACTGGTTCACGCAGGTCGCGATCGAGGGGTTGGCCTAACAGGTGACGGGTGCCTCGTGCGCGGTCGATCACCACCTCGACACACTTGCGGTGGCGGACACAGCGGATGGTCAGCCAACGGGTTGGGCCGACCGCGAGGAGCTGCCCGGTGGTGACCCTGCGGAGGCCGTCGGGACGCGCGTCGTAAACCCCAGACGCGCGGGTGACCAGCAGATAACCACGACCGTCCGAGCTCACCAGCTGCTGGCTCGACGGAAGGTGGACGGTCACTCCAGTGGGCTGGCCGCGACTGTCGATCAGCGACATCGTTGGGCGCCGGAGGTCACCGGTCTGCACCCACACCTGCCCGAGCTTTGGGCCGGGCAGTGCCAGCCCGCCGCGGCGGAGTGCGCCGGGCAGCGCGCGAGCGAAATGGCCGTCAGGAACGAGGTAGCCAGGGACCATGTCGAGCGGCCGCACGATCGCTCCTTGCGGGCCGACGACGAAGGACACCGGCCCGGTGCTGAGAAGTGGCGGCACTGAGGTGCGGGTGACGACCCGCTTGGCGAACTGGATGCGCACTACCTCGTGCGGCCCGCGGCCGAACAGCTCCCACCCGGCCTTGATCCCCAGCAAGCGGTCGCCCAGGGGCAACTCGAGCGGCGGGGCCGCCCGGGCTGGCCCGCGAGAGATCACGGGAGCAGGGCTCGTTGGCATGGCCGAGGTCGAGGCCGACGGCAGCGACGGCTGTCGCGAGTGCGGTGACTGCTCGGCCCGAATGGCGAGGGCGGCCACGACGACCACCAGCACGGTGATCAAGGCCCCCGGCCCTCCCAACCGCCGAGCCGGGCGCCGGGAGCCGAAGTCGAGCTCCTCGGCAGGCGAGGTCACCCGGTCCGGCTCTCGATCCTGCGCGCCCACGCCTCCAGTGTCTCGCGGCACGGTCCGCGGTTGGATGTGTCGCTGTCACGGTCCGTCGGCATGCTGTGGCAGGCTCTGAGAGAGGGCCTCGGGTTGAGTGACGTCGAATGCCGCATATCTGCGTCCCTGTCGGGACTGTGCGGCTATAGGCTCATTCAATAAGTGGCCCGTTCGAGCCGAGGAGGTGTATGTGCCACCACGCGAGGACGCTGAGGCACGCGCCGCTCGACTTGAGAAGGAGACGCAGGACCTCAGCAGCCAACTGACCTTCCTCGAAGAGGAAGTCGGTACCCTGCGCCGTCGTTTGGCCGAGTCGCCCAGGCTGTCGCATGGCCTCGAGGAGCGGCTCTCCGAAGCACAGGCGAGCCTCGCCGGCGTCACCAACCAGAACGAACGACTGGCGTCGACCCTCAAGGAAGCGCGCGATCAGATCGTCGCGCTCAAAGAAGAAGTCGACCGGCTGGCGCAGCCGCCCTCGGGTTACGGCTACTACATCGGGACGCACGAGGACGGGACCGTCGACATCTTCACTGGCGGTCGCAAGCTGCGCGTCACGGTCTCTCCCACGATCGAGCTCGGCGACCTGCGACGAGGCCAGGAAGTCATGCTCAACGAGGCACTCAATGTGGTCGAAGCGCTGAGCTTCGAGCGCCAGGGCGACGTCGTGTTGCTCAAAGAGGTTCTCGAGGGTGGTGACCGTGCGCTTGTGCTCGGTCACACCGACGAAGAGCGCGTGGTCATGCTGGCGGACTCGTTGCTCGATGGCCCGCTTCGTCCGGGCGACTCGCTGTTGCTCGAGTCCCGATCCGGCTATGTCTACGAGCGGATCCCGAAGTCCGAGGTCGAAGAGCTTGTCCTGGAAGAAGTGCCGGACATCGACTACAACGACATCGGTGGGTTGCGCGACCAGATTGAGCAGATCCGCGACGCAGTAGAGCTCCCGTTCCTGCACAAGGAGTTGTTCATCGAGCACCAGCTCCGCCCGCCCAAGGGGATCCTGCTCTACGGCCCGCCGGGCTGCGGCAAAACCCTTATCGCGAAAGCAGTCGCCAACTCACTTGCGAAAAAGGTTGCGGCCGCCGGCAAGGGCGAGGGTCGGTCGTACTTCCTCAACATCAAGGGTCCAGAGCTGCTCAACAAGTACGTCGGTGAAACCGAGCGTCACATCCGGTTGGTTTTCCAGCGCGCGCGGGAGAAGGCGAGCGAGGGCACTCCGGTCATCGTGTTCTTCGACGAGATGGACTCGATCTTCCGCACCCGTGGATCCGGCGTGTCTTCCGACGTCGAAAACACGATCGTGCCGCAGCTGCTGTCCGAGATCGACGGCGTCGAAGGACTCGAGAACGTCATCGTGATCGGTGCGTCCAACCGCGAAGACATGATCGACCCCGCAATCCTGCGACCCGGTCGACTCGACGTGAAGATCAAGATCGAACGGCCTGACGCAGAGGCAGCACGCGACATCTTCTCGAAGTACGTCGTCGCGGAGTTGCCGCTGCATGCTGACGACCTGGCCGAGCACGGCGGGTCGCCTGAGGCGACGATCGGCGCGATGGTGCAACGTGCGGTCGAGCGGATGTATACCGAGAACGAAGACAACCGCTTCCTCGAGGTCACCTATGCCAACGGTGACAAGGAAGTGTTGTATTTCAAGGACTTCAACTCCGGTGCGATGATCGAGAACATCGTCGCGCGGGCGAAGAAGATGGCGATCAAGGACTTCCTGTCGTCAGGCCAGAAGGGTCTTCGCGTCTCACATCTGCTCACTGCGTGCGTGGATGAGTTCAAGGAGAACGAGGACCTTCCGAACACCACCAACCCCGACGACTGGGCGCGCATCTCTGGCAAGAAGGGCGAGCGGATCGTCTACATCCGTACGTTGATCACCGGCAAGCAGGGCGACGAGTCAGGTCGTTCGATCGACACCGTGGCGAACACCGGTCAATACCTGTAGCACGCCAGTTTGTGAGCTGTTGCGTACCGCCCGCGGTACGCAGGGCTTCACGCACCCGATGTCCGGCGCAATCGCGGGCCTGAGCGCCGAGGCGCCTACCCTGGAGTCATGACGGTCCGGCGGGTCATGGGGACTGAGACGGAGTACGGCATCTCGGTGCCGGGACAGTCCGCCGCCAACCACATGCTCGCGTCGAGCCAGATCGTCAACGCCTACCTCAACGCGACGAGCGGGTCCTCTCGCGACCGCAGCCCACGTTGGGATTTCGAAGAAGAGTCACCGTTACGCGATGCGCGTGGATTCGACGTCGGCGCGCCAATGCCGAACGACGCGGCCGACCTGCTGCCGGACGACGAGGTCGGCCTGGCGAACGTGATTCTCACCAACGGTGCGCGGCTGTATGTCGACCACGCCCACCCGGAGTATTCGAGCCCCGAGGTCACCAACCCGCGCGACGCCGTCATCTGGGACAAGGCGGGGGAGTTCGTCATGGTGACGGCGGCCGAGCACGCCGCCAGGTTGCCAGGTGCGGGCCACATCCAGCTCTACAAGAACAACACCGACAACAAGGGCGTGTCGTACGGCTCGCACGAGAACTACTTGATGCGTCGTCAGACGCCGTTCGGTGACATCGTCCGCTATCTCACGCCGTTCTTTGTCACCCGTCAGATTGTCTGCGGGGCCGGCCGGGTCGGCATCGGCCAGGATGGGCACCAGCACGGCTTCCAGATCTCGCAGCGGGCCGACTTCTTCGAAGTCGAGGTCGGCCTCGAGACCACGTTGAAGCGACCAATCATCAACACTCGCGATGAGCCGCACGCCGATCCCGAGCGCTATCGTCGGCTCCACGTGATCATCGGCGACGCCAACATGAGCGAGGTCTCGAACTACCTCAAGCTCGGCACGACGTCGCTGGTGCTGTCGATGATCGAGGACCGGTGGTTCGCCGACAACGACGTCGACCTGACGATCGACGCACCGGTCGCCTCGTTGCGCGCGATCTCCCACGACCCGACGCTTCGACATGTGGTGACGATGCGCGACGGCCGGAAGCTGACCGGCCTGCAGGTGCAGTCCGAATACTTGGAGCAGGCTCGGAAGTTCGTCGAGGATCGGTACGGCGCCGACGCCGATGAGCAAACGCTGGATGTGCTGTCTCGGTGGGAGCGCGTGCTTGGGCGGCTCGCGGATGACCCGATGCTGCTTGCGACCGAGCTCGATTGGGTCGCAAAACTCCAGCTTTTGCAGGGATATCGCGATCGTGAGGGACTCGACTGGAGCTCACCGAAACTGCATCTCGTCGACCTGCAATACAGCGATGTGAGGCCGGACAAGGGCTTGTACAACCGGCTCGTCGCGCGCGGCCGGATCGAGCGGATCGTGTCTGATGCCGAGATCGCTCGCGCGGTCACCGAGCCTCCGACGGACACTCGGGCGTACTTCCGGGGTCGGTGCCTGTCCAAGTACGCCGCAGATGTTGCCGCGGCGTCCTGGGACTCGGTGATCTTCGATGTCGGGCGCGAGTCGTTGCAGCGGGTGCCCATGCTGGAGCCGTTGCGTGGCACCAAAGCCCACGTCGACGACCTGCTCGCGCGCTGCGACACCGCCGCGCAGTTGGTCGACGAGATCACCAGCAACCGCTAGGCCTCAGGCCGGGCACAGCCAGTCGCCGGAGGCAGTGTCAGCTGGCGCGTTCGTGCCAGGCAGTGGGTGAGGCTCACGGAAGCTGAAGGCGCGGCTGCTCGACCCGTTGTCGCGCAGGTCCATCAGCCGATCCTCGGCTTCGGCGACCGAGGGTCGATGGCCCCGGGGCACCCACCACAGCACGGTGTAGGCGTCGGCCATCGGCATGAACCACTCACGCCGACGCCGCATCACGCCGACGTGAGCGCTGCGGTAAACGAAGTCACCGAGAGACTCGAGGGACTCCCAGACCGACAGGTTGACGATCAGTCGCTCATCGTCGAAGCAATCGACGGCCGTCGCGTTGCCGGCGTCGGTCTGCAGTCGCCAGACGAAACCGGGGGAGGCATCCGCGATCGCGTTGATTGGATCGAGCGCGGCCATGAAGTCGGCCAACGCTTCGGACTCCACTGGCGCGACCGGCATACCGATGTTGAGTTGGGCGAGGTCCCAGCCTGTGTCCGGCATGCCGACACCGTAGTTCGTCGCCGCCGGACGGTACCGTCAGACCTACGAGACGCACCGGAGGTGCCCAATGGCGACCCGCGATGACGGCGGCCAGCAGCGCGCGACCCGACGCACCGAGGACGCGGAGCAGGTCGAGGAGAAGACACCGACCGACCTTCAGGAGCGCCAAGAAGCGCTCACCGACGATGTGGACGACATTCTTGATGAGATCGACACGGTTTTAGAGGCGAATGCCGAGGAGTTCGTGCGGGGGTACGTCCAGAAAGGCGGCGAGTGACGTCGCTCCGTCGGTCTCGGCTCGCGGGTCGCGAACTCCCCGCATTCTGGCGCTCTGGGCAACCTCAACGTCTAGTGCAACGGCGCTAACTACCACAGGCCCTCGGCGGTTTGTCCCGTAACGTCTGATTCTTTCGCCTCGGCGATCTCATCGCCGGTTCGGGATGCTAGAGCGGCCTTAACCGGCCATGATCTTGAAACCCGGCCGCGAGACCGGACATCACGCGTGTAGGCGGACAGACTCCGCCATCACCGCAAGAAATCAGACGCTGCCGGGCAAAACCGGGGAGCCCCTGGTTGTCAGCGCTTTTGGGTTGACGTAAGCCCTCGGCAGTTGCTGAGGCGATCTGCTGTGCGCGAACCCCTGCGCGTGTTGCCGGCCGAGTCGTGACAGGCTGGCGGGTGTGGATCACTCCGACAGCACGACGCTGCCCTCGGCGTTCTTCCGGCCGGGCAACAGCTCGTTCAGTGACTTCTTGTCCAGTCACGCGCCTGAGCTGCTGCCAGGCAAGCGGGCGCAGGCAACGTTGAGCCCGGCGATCGTCGAGGCGCCACACGGCACCACAATCGTCGCGATCACGCATACCACCGGCGTGATCCTCGCCGGCGACCGCCGCGCCACGATGGGCAACGTCATCGCTCAACGCGACATGGAGAAGGTCTTCCAGGCTGACGAGTTCTCCGCCGTCGGCATCGCCGGGACTGCCGGGGTCGCGATCGAGCTGGTGCGGCTGTTTCAGGTCGAGCTCGAGCACTACGAGAAGATCGAGGGCACGACGCTCAGCCTCGAGGGCAAGGCCAACCGGCTCTCACTGCTGATCCGCAACAACCTGCCCATGGCGATGCAGGGCCTCGCGGTGGTGCCGCTGCTGGCCGGCTACGACCTCGAGGCGGCGACACCCGACAAAGCCGGTCGCATCTTCTCCTACGACGTCACGGGCGGTCGATACGAAGAGCACAGCTTCCACTCCGTCGGGTCAGGCAGCGTCTTCGCTCGAGGCTCGCTGAAGAAGCTTTACCGCGACGACTTCACCGAGACCGACGCCGTCCTCGCGTGCCTGCATGCGTTGTACGACGCCGCAGATGAGGACAGCGCCACCGGCGGCCCCGACCTCACCCGACGGATCTACCCGGTCATCACGGCAGTCACGATCGATGGCTTCCGGCGGCTGGCCGAAGCCGACGTCGCCACCACAACCGAGCAGGTCGTTGCCGAACGCATGAGCAGCCCCGGCGGTCCCAATGCACCGATGCGCTAACCCCTCGAGCTATCCACCCGCGCCGCCGACAGCGGCCATGACGAGAAAGGCAGCCTGAGCACCGTGACGATGCCGTTTGGCTATGTCTCGCCTGAGCAGATCATGAAGGACCGGGCCGACTATGCCCGTAAGGGCATCGCTCGCGGCCGGGCGGTCCTGGTCATGACCTACGCGGACGGGATCCTGTTCGTCGCCGAGAACCCGTCGAGCGCGCTGCACAAGATCTCCGAGATCTACGATCGGATCGCCTTCGCGGCCGTCGGGAAGTACAACGAGTTCGAAAACCTTCGGGTGGCCGGCGTCCGGATGGCCGATCTGCGTGGCTACTCCTACGACCGCCGCGACGTGACCGGCCGCGCCCTCGCCAACACTTACGCCCAGATCCTCGGCACGATCTTCTCCAGCGGCGGGGAGAAGCCGTTCGAGGTCGAGATCACGGTCGCCGAAGTTGGCGAGACAGCAGCGCAAGACCAGCTGTACCGCCTGACCTACGACGGCAGCGTGGGAGATGAGCACGGCGTTGTGGTCATGGGTGGCTCGGCGGAGGCAATCGGCACAGCCCTGCGCGAAGGCCACCGCGACGACATCCCGCTCGGCGAGGGCCTGCGGCTGGCTGTGGCCTCGATCACCTCGGCCGAGACAGAGCCGCGAACCATCTCGGCCGCGCAGCTCGAGGTCGCGGTGCTCGATCGCAACCGCCCGCGGCGTACCTTCCGGCGGCTCTCCGACGCCCAGGTCGAGCCGCTCCTCACCGCGCCGTAGCCGGGCTGCGGCCCGACTGCCCATAGTCTGACGGTGTGGACCGGCGGATTTTCGGCCTGGAGAACGAGTACGGCGTCACCTGCACATTTCGAGGTCAGCGCCGGCTCTCGCCGGACGAGGTCGCCCGCTATCTGTTCCGCCGGGTGGTTTCGTGGGGTCGGAGCAGCAACGTCTTCTTGAAGAACGGCGCCCGGCTCTATCTCGATGTCGGATCCCACCCGGAGTACGCCACCCCGGAGTGCGACGACATCGTCGAGCTCGTCACGCACGACAAGGCGGGGGAGCGCACCCTCGAAGGCCTGCTCATGGACGCCGAGCGGCGACTGCGAGAAGAGGGCATCGCCGGCGACATCTACTTGTTCAAGAACAACACCGACTCGGCCGGAAACTCCTATGGCTGCCACGAGAACTACCTTGTTGGCCGACACGGGGAGTTCAGCCGGCTCGCCGATGTCCTGATCCCGTTCCTCGTGACCCGTCAGATCATCTGCGGTGCCGGCAAGGTCCTGTTGACGCCTCGCGGCGCGGTCTATTGCGTCAGCCAGCGCGCCGAGCACATCTGGGAGGGCGTTTCGTCAGCCACGACCCGGAGCCGGCCGATCATCAACACTCGCGACGAGCCGCACGCCGACGCGGAGCGGTTCCGTCGGCTTCACGTCATCGTCGGCGACAGCAACATGTCCGAGACCACAACGCTGCTCAAGGTCGGCACGACCGACCTCGTGCTGCGGATGATCGAAGCCGGCGTCGTGATGCGCGATCTGACGCTGGAGAACGCCATCCGGGCGATCCGCGAGGTCAGCCACGACGTGACCGGCCGTCGTACGGTCAAGCTGGCAAACAGCCGCGAGGCCAGCGCACTGGACATCCAGCAGGAGTACTTCACGAAAGCTCGTGACTTCGTGCAGCGGCGAGGCAGCGACGCGACGACGGATCGAGTGCTCGAGCTGTGGGAGCGCACCCTCAAGGCAGTCGACACCGGCGACCTCGGTCTGGTCGAGCACGAGATCGACTGGGTCATGAAATACCAGCTGATCGAGCGGTACCGCGAGAAGCACGACCTGTTGTTGTCCTCACCGCGCATCGCGCAGATCGACTTGGCCTACCACGACGTCAGCCGCCGCCGCGGGCTCTATTACCTGCTTGAGCGCCGCGGCGCGGCCGAGCGGGTCACGACCGATCTGAAGATCTTCGAGGCCAAGTCGGTGCCGCCACAGACAACTCGCGCCCGGTTGCGCGGCGACTTCATCCGCAAGGCGCAGGAGAAGCGCCGCGACTTCACCGTCGACTGGGTGCACCTCAAGCTCAACGATCAGGCCCAGCGCACGGTGCTCTGCAAGGATCCGTTCCGGGCCGTCGACGATCGGGTGGAGAAGCTCATCGCGAGCATGTGACGCCCGCTCAGAGGCTGGCGATCACCAGGGTCAGCGCGATTACGGCCACGACCGTCAAGCCGCCCGCGATGACCGGCATGCTGTTCGACGCCGGCAACGGTGCTCCTTCGGCAATCGCGTTGCTGTTGGCTCGCCACCTGACGAACGATCCGATCGCCGACACCAGGCCGAGCACGACCAGCACCACACCAAGGATGTCCCGGCCGGTCGACGAGGCGAATCCCGCCGGCAGGTTGACCACGCCGATGCCGGCTGCAAGCAGGGCGAGCGAGGTACGCACCCAGGCGAGGAACGTCCGCTCGTTAGCCAAGCTGAACCGGTAGTCCGGGTGCGACGCCTCGGCATGCGCTTGGCTGCCGGTGCCCTCTTCGCTCACCCGAACAGTGTGGCAGCGTGACGTCCAGCCGCCGCGCAGGAGATGAAGTACGCCGCGTCCTGGGGCAGGCCCCGACCCATCGTCGACACCTCGACTGGCGCCGCGCCAACCGCATCGAAGAGCCCGGCAACGCCGATGTCGACGAGGCGATGCGGCGGCGACAGCGTGGCAGCGGCCGCTCGTACCTCGTCGCCGAAAGCTCCGTCGAACTGCGGGACGGCAATATCTGCCGTGGCCAGCGCGACGCGGCCAAGGGAGGTGAGCGAGTGGTGCGAGACCCCTTGATGCCGCTTGCGACGGTCGGCCTCGCTGATCCGCAGCGCAGCGACCGGCCAGCCGCCGAGCACCGAGATCGCATTGATCGCCTCACCGCTCGCGACCCCGCTGAAACCCCACCGAGTGCCGGTGCCGAGGTTGCCGGGCCCCTGCGTCACGACCGCCACCTCGGCATCGAGAATGAGCCGGGCAGCAAGCAGGCCGGTGTGCAACGTCACCGCTTCGAGATCGCCGCCGAAGGCCTGGCCAACCGTCACGCTCGACTCGAGCCAGCCGGCTTCCCGGAGCTGTCCGACCGTGCGCGAGAAGCCCAGCGGCAGCGCCCCGCCGTCAGTCATCACGTACACCACCCGCGGCTGGCGGCCATCAAGGCGTAGCCCCGCGATCACCGCCGGCAGTGCCGAGTGCAAGTCAGCGACAACGACCGGCATGCCGCCGAGATCGTCGGCGTCGCGAAGCTCGGCGTGGTGGGGCGAGTCCTGCTCGTCCACCGCCAACACGGTGGCCTGAAGCGGGGTGTAGCGCGCCTTGACAACGTGCCCAGGCTCGTCGCGGTCGGCCGGCAGCCGGTCCGGAAGCGCAACCACCAAGGCGAAGCCACCGGTGCCCAGACCGGAGTCCAGCGTCGTCGTGTTGAGCAGGACGCGGTCGCCGACAGCGGGGTCGCCCACGAGCTCTGGGTAGGCAAGCGCCACTCGCTCGCCCTCACCGGTCGAGACCCGCAACTCGGTTGCGCCGCGCCGTCGAGCGGTCACCTCGAGGACCTGCCCGTCACGCCACCGGATCACGGATCGCGACCCTAGCGCGGTTGGGAGGTAGCGTCGTCGGCCATGGCGGCAGAGCGCACCGAACGGCTGATCAACCTCGTGATCTGCCTTCTCCACACCCGGTCCTACCTGAGCGCGGAGCGGCTTCGGGAGACCATCCCCGGCTACAGCGACGCAGCCTCGGACGAGGCCTTCAAGCGCATGTTCGAGCGCGACAAGGAAGACCTGCGAGATCTCGGCATCCCGCTCGAGACCGGCTCCTTGCACAACTGGGACGACGAGATCGGCTACCGCATCACCCGCAACGACTACGCCCTCCCGGCGCTGACGCTCGAGCCGGACGAGGCGACCGCGGTGGGCCTGGCAGCACGGATGTGGTCCTCGGCGGCGCTCGGAGCTTCTGCGACGCGGGCGCTGCGCAAGCTCGAAGCGGCCGGTGTGGAGCTCACGCCGCTGCCCGAAGGCCTCCAGCCCGCGGTGGGAGCGGGCAGCACCGGCCTGCCCGTCGTTGCCGACGCGGTACGCGAGGGCCGCCGGTTGAGGTTCGACTACCGCGGCGCCTCGGACGCGGAGGCGGCCGGCAGACACGTCGAGCCGTGGGGCGTGGTGTGGTGGCACGGCCGGTGGTATCTCGTCGGGCACGACCTCGACCGCCAGGCGCCGCGCGTGTTTCGGCTGTCCCGCATCGTCGGCGAACCCCACGCTGAAGGCCCGGAGGGCGCGATCACTGTGCCAGCTGGCGTCGATCTCACCGCCCTGGTGTCAGAGAGCGATCCTGGCGGTGGCACCGAGGTGCTCGCGCGCGTGAAAGTGCGCCACGACCGCGCGATCGGACTGCGCCGCCAGACGGTCGACGTCGCCGACGACGGCAACGGCTGGGACGTCGTCACCGTGCCGTGCCCCGATCCGCATCGCCTCGCCGACCAAGTTCTCGGGTACGGCGCGGACGCGGTGATCCTGTCGCCGGCCGAGGCTCGCGAAGCTGTCGTGCATCGCCTCCAGGCGCTCGTCGGATCGACGTCATGAGCGGGGCCACCGATCACCTGCCGCGCCTGCTGGCGGTCGTGCCGCTGGCTGCTGTCCCACCCCGGCACCCCAGTGGCTGAGGTCGCCCGGGAGTTCGAGGTCAGCGAGTCGCAGCTGCGCGCCGACCTCAACCTGCTGTGGATGTGTGGCCTGCCCGGGTACGGCCCTGGCGACCTGATCGACGTGACCTGGCATGGCGATCGGGTCACGCTGAGCAACGCCGAAGAGATTGCCCGGCCGCTTCGGCTGACTCCGGAGGAGGCGCTCGCACTGGTCGCCGCGCTTCGGGTGCTCTCAGGCGTACCCGGAATCGTCGAGCGGGCAGCGATCGATCGAGCGCTGGCGAAGCTGGAGGCGGCCGCCGGCACTGCGACCGCGACCGACCGGGTCGTCGTGGCCCCGTCCAGCGGCAGCGACCCCCAGGTGGTCACGACCGCCACTGCCGCGCTGGCGAGCGGCCGACGGCTTCACCTGCGCTACTGGGTGCCCGCCCGCGACGAAGCAACCGAACGAGACGTCGACCCGCTGCGGCTGTTCACCACCGATGGCCGGGCCTACCTTGCCGGCTGGTGCTACAGCGTTGATGACCTGCGGACCTTCCGCCTCGACCGGGTGCTCGAGGCGACCATGCTCGACACGCCGGTCGACGTCCCGGATGAGACCCGGCGGCGTGCCCTTGACGCCGGGTTGTTTACCCCCGCCAAGGACGACCCGCTCGTCACGATCTCCCTCGACCCGCCGGCACGCTGGGTGGCGGACTTCTACCCCTGCGAGGAGGTCGAGGAGCGCGGCGACGGCGGCCTGATCGTGCGCCTGCGGGTCCGCGACGACGCCTGGGTTCGCCGGCTCGCGCTCGGCCTCGCGGGCCTCGGGCGGGTTACCGAGCCCGCTGAGCTCGCGGCCGAAGTCCGTAATGCCGCAATTGCGACGCTTGCGGCGTACAACCTGTAGCGAATGGCCTTCAAGCCGAGCCAGCCGGATGCCGAAGGAAGTCCTACGTCACGAGCCCCACGTGGCGTGGACCCGAAGGACGGCGGCCGTGACAACCATCAAGGCTTCGTGCCCCAGCTGCGGTGAGGTGGAACTCACCAGCGGCGACATCTCGCTGCGCGTCTGCAGCCACGGCCCACTGTCGTACTACTCCTTCACCTGCCCGGAGTGCACCGAGTCCGTCCGCAAGCCTGCCGATGACCACATCGTGTCACTCCTGATGTCCGGCGGCGTTCGCGCCGAGGTCTGGGAGGTGCCCGCCGAGGCACTCGAGCCCAAGCCAGGCCCGGATCTGGACTACGACGACCTGCTCGACTTCGTGCTGCAGCTCGGCCGCGACGACATGCTCGCCGCCCGCGCCACCGCTCCCGCACACCGCTAATACCCCCGGGTGATCTTGACGTAGGTTCCCTTACCTGCGGCTTGCAAGGGAACGTACGTCATGATCCGCGCGCGCCTAGCCTCTAAACTCGCCAGCGTGACCTTCTGGATCGTGTTGTACGTCGGCATTGCCGTCGTCGGGCTTGCGGTCCTCGGCTTGCTCTCGTTTCGGCTGTGGCGCCAGGTCAGACAGTTCGGTCGCGATGTCAGCGCCGCGGGAGAGAAGATCACGGCGGTCACCGACCAATTGTCCAGAATTTCTTCATCTCAGCGTTAACTACACCGAACCGGTGACATGCTAGAGACGAAGTAGACTTAACAGGCGTCGAGCGAGAGGACCTCTCATGGGCGAGTTCGGGCCATGGCACCTGCTGATCGTGGCCGCTGTATTCGTGCTTCTCTTCGGGGCCAAGAAGCTGCCAGACGCTGCCCGCTCGTTGGGCAAGTCGGCACGCATCCTCAAGACTGAGCTGAAGGACCTGCACGAGGACGACGGCGCGGCCAACGGCCATACCGCCCAGCAGGTTGCGCAGCTGCCGCCGGCGCCAGTCGCACCTGTCGTTGTTGAGGCACCGCCGCAGACGGTCTCCTCTGGCGACCAGACGCCTGCGCCCTAGCGAGTCGCGCAGGACACGCCGGTGAAGATGCCCCGGCCGGCGAGGGTGCACGCGGATCAATCACCCGACGGCCGCATGACGCTCGCCGAACACCTCTACGAGCTCCGTCGACGGGTCATCATCTCGGTAGTCGCCATCCTGCTCGTGACGATCGTCGCGTACGTGTTCCACGAGCGGCTGATGCACCTGATCACCCACCCGTACTGCCGGCTCCCGGTGAGCTACCGGCTCAACCCGGCCAAGTGCAGCCTGTACGCCAGCGGCGTCCTCGATCCATTCCGGATCACGCTGAAGATCTCGATGTACGCCGGCGTGCTCGTGTCCTCACCGATCTGGCTCTATCAAATCTGGAAGTTCATCACGCCGGGTCTCTACACCCATGAAAAGCGTTACGCCACCTCATTCGTGGCCGCATCAGTGCTGCTGTTCGCGACCGGCGCAGCCTTCGCCTACCTCACGCTGGAGAAGGGCCTGCACTTCCTGCTCGGCTACGCCACCGGCGGACTGACGTCGCTGCTGAGCTTCGACAGCTACCTGTCGTTCGTTGTCGCCATGGTCCTGATCTTCTCGGTGTCCTTCGAGTTACCGCTTGCCGTCGTCATGCTCAACCTGGTCGGGGTGGTCTCGGCAGAGCGACTGCGGCGTTGGACTCGGGGCGTCATCTTCGGGATCTTCGTGTTCGCCGCGGTCGCAACGCCGAGCCAGGATCCGTTCACCATGAGCGCCCTCGCGGTCCCGATGTGCCTGCTCTACGGCATCTCGGTCGGCATCGCGACCCTCCATGACCGCAGAGTTGCGCGTCGGGGTCCGTCGATCTACCCGGATCTCGCCGACGACGAGCTGGCGCCGATCGACGATGACGAACCCGCGGTCCCGTGACGGGCGCTGCCACCGCTGACATCGCGCTGCTCGTCAACCCCACCGCCGGGAAGGGTCGCGCCACGAAGGTGGTAGCGAGCGTCGCGGGGCGACTGCGCGAGTCCGGCGCCAACGTCAACATCCTGATCGGCCATGACGCCAACGACGCCCTCGCGATCGCCCAGAAGGCCGTTGCCGACGGTGTCGACGCCGTCGTCGCGCTCGGCGGTGACGGCATGGCCCACCTCGCCCTGAACGCAGTCGCCGGCACCACCACACCGCTCGGCATCGTGCCGGCAGGCACCGGCAACGACCTCGCCTCGTCGCTGAAGCTCCCCACCAAAGATCCGGTCGCTGCTACGGCGATCATTGCCGACCGGCTGATGAACCGTACGGCCTGGCCGATGGACGCGGTGCGAGTTGGCGACAAGTGGTTCGGCTGCGTGTTGGGCGCGGGCTACGACTCGCGAGTCAACGATCGCGCCAACCGGATGTCGTGGCCACATGGGCGGATGCGCTACAACCTTGCGATGCTCGCCGAGCTCAGGGTGTTCAAGCCATTGCCGTTCGTCATCACCATCGACAACGACGAGCCGTGGGAGACCGAGGCGATGCTGGTCGCGGTCGGCAACGCGAAGTCCTACGGCGCCGGCATGCTGATCTGCCCTGATGCGGACCTCACGGACGGCCTGATCGACATCACGGTGATCGGACCGATCAGCAAGCCTGAGTTGTTGAAGACGTTCCCCAAGGTGTTCAAGGGCACCCACGTGAGCCACCCCGCAGTCACGATGCGGCAGGCCAAAGTCGTGACGCTGGCTTCGCCCGGAGTGACCGCCTACGCCGACGGTGAGTTTCTCGCCGACCTGCCCATCACCTGCGAATGTGTCCCGGGCGCGGTGCAGATACTCGCCTAAGGCTGGTCGCGTCTGTCAAGCCTGGTCCGAGCGACACCGCCTAGTCTGGACTGATGGCGAGTCCCGCGGAGCGGTATGCCGCGGCACGCCGCCGCGGCGGTCACCCGGCATTGACCGAGTTCGCCAGCGGCTACGACTTCGTCCTCGACCCGTTTCAGCTCAAGGCATGTGAGGCGCTCGAAGACGGCCACGGCGTCCTGGTCGCCGCGCCGACGGGGTCCGGCAAGACGCTGATCGGCGAGTTCGCCGTACATCTGGCGCTGCGTGCCGGTGGCAAGTGCTTCTACACCACACCGATCAAGGCGCTGTCGAACCAGAAGTTCCATGACCTCGCCGATCGGTACGGTGCTGATCGGGTCGGCCTGCTCACCGGCGATAACGCGATCAATGGTGACGCCGACGTGGTCGTGATGACGACCGAGGTGCTTCGGAACATGCTGTACGCGGGGTCTCCCGCCCTCGCCGGGCTGTCTTCTGTCGTCATGGACGAGGTCCATTACCTGGCGGACAGGTTTCGCGGCGCGGTCTGGGAAGAGGTGATCCTGCATCTGCCCGAAACCGTGAAGCTGATCTCCCTCTCGGCGACCGTGAGCAACGCCGAAGAGTTCGGCGAATGGCTGCAGACGGTCCGGGGCGACACCACGGTCATCGTCGAGGAGCACCGGCCGGTGCCGCTGTGGCAATCCGTGCTGGTGGGAAATCAGCTGCACGACCTGTTCGTCGCGCCGCCAGAGGAGACCGTAGTCGGCGACCAGCCCGCGGTAAACCCCTACCTCACCCGGCTCGCCGCCGAGGAAGCGCGGTTCAACCGGATCCGAGGCGATCGACGACCACAGCGGGGTGGTCGCCGGCCTCGTAGCCGGATCGAAACTCCTCGGCGCTCCGACGTCGTGGACACCCTCGATGCTGCCGGGCTGCTGCCGGTCATCGTGTTTATCTTCAGCCGCGCCGGGTGTGATGCTGCTGTCCGGCAGTGTCTGCACTCGGGTGTGCGGCTCACCGAACCCGAGCAACGCCAACGAATCCGCGAGATTGTCGAGCGACGAGCAGCGCTGATCCCGGAGGAGGACCTCGGCGTTCTCGGCTATGCGGAGTTCCTCGAAGGCTTGGAGCGGGGCGTCGCCGCGCACCACGCCGGCATGCTGCCGGTCTTCAAGGAGATCGTCGAGGAGCTGTTCGTCGAAGGCTTGGTCCATGTGGTGTTCGCGACCGAGACGCTCGCGCTCGGCATCAACATGCCCGCCCGCAGTGTGATGCTCGAGTCGCTGGTGAAGTGGAATGGCGAGGCGCACGTCGACCTCACCCCGGGGGAGTACACCCAGCTCACTGGTCGTGCCGGACGCCGCGGCATCGACGTCGAGGGCCACGGCGTCGTGCTGTGGACCGGCGGACTCGATCCACGCCACGTTGCCAGCCTGGCCTCGACCCGTACCTATCCGTTGCGGTCGAGCTTTCGACCGTCCTACAACATGGCCGTCAATCTCGTCACCGACATCGGCCGGGCCGCATCGAGGGAGCTGCTCGAGTCGTCGTTTGCGCAGTTCCAAGCCGACCGTGCAGTCGTCGGGCTGGCGCGTCAGGTCCGCCGCAACAACGAGGCGCTCGCCGGCTACGCCGAGTCGATGACGTGCCACCTCGGGGACTTCCAGGAGTACGCCGCCCTGCGCCGCGCTCTGTCTGACCGTGAGGCCGAGCTTGCGCGTGAGCGTTCAGGGCAACGCCGGCTAGCAGCCGCGATGTCGCTGGAAACGCTGAACATCGGGGACGTGATCAACCTTCCCGGTGGCCGGCGTACCGGCTTGGCGATCGTGATCGAGCCGGACAGCGGGAGCGCCGACGACGGCCCGAGGCCGACGGTCGTGACCGCGGACCGGCAGCTGAAGCGGCTCGCCGCCTCGGACTTCACCGCGCCGGTCGCCCCGCTCGGTCGCGTCAAAGTGCCGCGCAACTTCAACTCGCGGTCGCCACAGGCCCGGCGCGACCTGGTCTCGAGTCTGCGCAACCTCGACATCGACACCCGGGACGGCAAGGGGACCAAGCAGCGCGCAGCGGCTGCCGACGACCTCGAGATCGCCCGGCTGCGCGCCGCGATTCGCCGCCATCCTTGCCAGGGTTGCTCCCACCGCGAGCACCACGCGCGGTGGGCGGAGCGATATGACCGCCTCCGCCGCGACACCGACGCGTTGGAGCGCCGGATGCGGGGTCGGACGGGAACCCTCGGGCGGACCTTCGACAAGGTCTGCGACGTCCTCGAGCGGCTCAACTACCTGGACGGCGACACGATCACTCCCGCCGGCCGGTCGCTGGCACGGCTTTACTCCGAGTCCGACCTTGTCGTCGCGGAGTCGCTCCGCACCGGCGCATGGGATGAGCTCGACCCCGCCGAGCTCGCCGCCGTCGTGTCCTCACTCGTCTACGAGGCACGGCGAGACGACGACCCGGCGCCGAAGTTGCCACCGGGGCGCTGTCGCGATGCGCTCAACGCACTGTCGAAATCTTGGAGCCAGCTGAGCCAGGTCGAGGCCGACGTCGGTCTGGACTTCTTGCGGGCGCCTGACCTCGGCTTCGCCTGGCTGGCCTGGCGGTGGGCGAAGGGCCATCCGCTGGACGCCGTCCTGCTCGACACCGCAATGGCACCTGGTGACTTCGTGCGCTGGGTCAAGCAGCTGATCGACCTGCTCGACCAGATCGCCGTCGCCTCTCCGCCCGAGTCGGTGGTCCGGGCAACCGCCCGCAAGAGTGTCGCCGCGCTTCGTCGCGGGGTCGTTGCCTACTCCGCGCTGGCTTGATCCAGGGCGGTCAACACACGTGTGACCGATCCGCCGAGCCCCCATCGCTCGGTGAGTCTCTCCAAGGCGCGCGGATCGCGCGGCTCGGTCGGCAGCCGGTCGTCGTAGTCGCCCAACGGCACATCGCAGGCGACTTTCACGACGTCCAGCGCCCGATCCAGGTAATCCAGCGCAGCGAGCACCTTTGCCTGTGAGCCTCTCGGGAAGCCCTCGCCATCACCACGCGCCGCCTCGATAACCCCGGCGACCGTTCCGAAGCTCGTGATGAGCGCGGCTGCTGTCTTGTCGCCCACTCCAGGTACGCCCGGGAGGCCGTCCGAGGGATCGCCCCGCAGCGTCGCGAACTCGGCGTACGCGCGTCCCGGAATTCCGTAGCGCCGAACGACCTCTGCCTCGTCGATGATCTCGCGGTTGCCGACGCCCTTGACCACGTAGATGATCCGGACGGCCGCCGCGTCGTCGACCAGCTGAAAAAGGTCCCGGTCGCCCGTGACGATCTCGACCGGACCGGTCGCGCGGGTTGCGAGGGTGCCGATGACGTCGTCGGCCTCGTAGTCGGTCGCGCCGACCCGGGCGATCCCGAGAGCATCGAGCACGTCGCAGATGATCGGCACCTGCGGGGTCAGCAGGTCCGGCACCTCCTCCTCGCCCGGAGCGCCTTCGACGGCGACCCGGTGGGACTTGTACGACGGGACCGCCGCCACCCGCCAATCCGGTCGCCAGGAGTGGTCCATCGCCGCCACCAGGTGGGTCGGATGCCGGTCGTCGACTAGCCGGGCGATGTAGTCGAGCAGCCCGCGTACCGCGTTGACCGGAGTGCCGTCTGGTGCGGTCACCGTGTCCGGAACACCGTAGAAAGCACGGAAATACAGAGAGGCAGTATCGAGCAGCAGCAGCATGCAGCCATCCCTCGGTTCGGTTCAGCGACGCCGGGTCAGATCTTCGCAGGTTGCGGCTTCCACACGTGTCCGTTATAGACGGTGAGGGCCGTGCGGAGAGCGTCGTCGGGTCCGCGCCCACCCACTGCGTCCACCCGCCTCACGCTCTCCGCGCTTACGCCGGCCAGAGCTCCTGGCGGCAACTCCGAGGATTGGCTTCGCCATTTCCCGCCCGTGGAGTGAAGCACCACATTCCGGACCGTCTCAAAGTCCACCGCCGCACCAACCGCCCAGACCGACGTGCCATGCATCGTTACGGAGTTCAAGAACGCGTAGTCGAACGGGTTCGGCGAAGGGACGTGCGACCAGGTCGAGCCGTTGAGTCGCAGGATGTAGGTCTTTGGCTGCTCGATGCCGGACACGACGTGCACGATCGACCCCACCGCCACCGCGCGCTTCGGCGAGCTGGTCGCAATCGAGTCGAGCGAGACGGAGGTGGGCGCCGTGTCGCTGACCTTCCAACTCGTGCCATTCCAGTGAACGATTGTGTTTGGCGGTCCCGAGCTGATCGCCCACGCGTTGGTGGGACTCGAGGTGCTCACGTTCTCCAGCTGAGCCACACCCGCCGGAAGTGGTGCCGCCTTCCAGGTCTTGCCGTTCCAGTGCTCTGCGACAGCAGCACTCGGGGGCGAGGCGGTGTTCAGCCGGCCGACCGCCCAAGCGTTGTTCGCCGAACTCGCAGAGATCGAGTTGATCGAACCGAAAGCATTGATCCCTGCCAGCGTTACGGCGCGCATCGACGTTCCGTGCCACCGGCCGAGCCAGGGCGCATCCGTGGGCGTGGTCCCGCCCGCCCAGACCACCTTCGCCGAGCCGGCGGCGATCGTGGCGAGTGACAAGCCAGCAGGAACCTTCTTGCGCTGCCACTTGCCGTTATGGCGTCGAGCCACAAATCGAACGCTGCCGGATCGGTTTTCCCCGGTCACCCAAAGATCCGAGGAGTGCGGCGCCGCGCTCACTGCCAAGAAGTTTCCGGCTGTTCCTGGCAGCGCCTTCAGCGCGAGTGAACGGTCATGCGCGGCGCCGGCGGCGGCCACCGCGGTGACAACCAGGACAGCAGCCGCGCCGGCCAGGCCGATAGACCGCAAGACGGCTGAGCTTCTCGTCATCCCCACAACCCTTCGCCGACACGACCGGCACAGCATCGCGCATCGGCCGTCGCTTGCTCTATCGATCGCTGCTACGGACCGCTCCTCGGCCACCTGCAGCCCTTCGCGCACACCCCGGCGAGCCCGGTCGTCGGCGCCGTTCCGAGAGTCCAGTCAAGATGCTCGTCGAGATCGATGATGTGGATCCGACCGGAGGAGTCGGTCACGGCCACGCGGTTGTCCGACCCAACGGCAGAGTTCATGATGGCGATCCGCCCCACCATGCGAAAAGCGGTGGTGACCGTGCCATGGCCGCCACCACTCATGCTGCGCCACGCGACGGTCTGGCTGCTGGTGGGGCATCCGACTGCGCCGTTGCGCAGCCCCGAGAAGGCTGCGGGGCCGGTGCACGCGAGGTGAATCTTGCCGAAGTGCAGCGGGGTTTCACCAAGGTTCAGAAGATCAAACGAACGAAGATCGTCCCCGGCCGAGTCCCACGGTGCAGTCCGCACGACCACGAGGCCGGAATAGTCGCCGCCGCCGGCGAGTTGAGGCCCGCCCACGATGCGGCGGTTCGTCGACACCCAGTCTGAGGAGGCGACGTAGGGCAGACCGTTGCGCATTCCGCGGATGCCGGCGACCTCGAGCGTTCCGTTTTCTGCTCGGCACGCGAAGTTGACGCCGAGCGCGTCCCAGGTCGCGGTTGGTTTCAGGCACACGGTCGGTGACAGCGAGCGCCATCCGCGCTTGCGGGTGCGCACCATGGCATGGCCGCTGCGGTCTGCGCCGACGAAGGTGAGGATGTGCCCGCGACGCATGAAGGGTTGTGGTGCCTGAGCAAAATGACCGCCGAGCGCGTGCCAGCCGCCCTGATCGTCGTCACGCCACCTCGCGCTCCCGTTCTTGTTCAGCGCGGTCACGACGTCGAGGTAGCCAGTGCCGTACGTGTCACTCTCGCCACCCAGCCCGGCAGTGGTGTCGGGCTGGACGTAGGCAGCGAAGGCGGTTCCCGCCTTGAGCCGTACTCGATAACGCAAGGCGGTCGTGGTGAACACGTGCTTCTTGTGGCCGTACTGGAGTGTGACGCGGTAGTGCCTGATGGGGGAGTTGCCGGTGTTGGCCGGCGGCTGCCACGACACCGTGAGCCTGCGGTGGGCAAACCGGTAATGCTGGTCGAGCACCGCGCTTGAGCTGACAATCGGTTTGACGATGATCGGCTCGGATGGGAGCGAGGTCCCGACCGTGTTGGTCGCGGTCGCGGTCACCACGACGCCCGCCGGGTCAAAGTCCTGGTATTGCTGATAACTGCCCGAATTGGGGTCGACAGTCGGCTTGCCGCCGCCATCGCGCGGGGTGAAGGTGAAGGTGTAGTTGGCGGCGCCGTCGAACTCCCAGGTGTTGTCGGTCGCGTTGACGGCGTCCATGTCGCAGCACGGGCTGGAGCCGGTCAAGATCGGCGCGTCGGGAGCCACCCCGACCTGTTCGGTGAACTCCGCGGCCTGTCCTACCGACGACCCCGCGACATCCTCCTCGGCAACGGTGATGGTGTAGGGCGTGGCGTTCGTCAGCCCGGTGATCGTTGTGGAGTTGGTGGAGGTGCCAGAAGCAGGGACGAGTTCGTCGCTTGTCGGACCACCCGGCGGAGTCCACGTGACCACGTACGGTCCGGGGATCGTGTCGCCTTGGGACCAGTTCAGGTCCAACGACTGGTCGTGTGGCTCCTCGCTGTAGACATCAGGGAGCAATGGGGCGGCATTCATGACCATGCACTTGCTGCACGTCGCCACCACACTCGTGCCCGAGAGCACCTCGAGGGTGTGCTCGCCAAACTGACCACCCGTGACCGAAACGATCGCGTTCAGGCCGCCGTTGCCGTCCGAGGTCACTGAGGAGAAGACGACATGGCTGCCGCCCTGCGGGTCGAGGAGCGTGTCGTCCGCACTCAACCCCGTCCCGATGACGTGGATCGGTGTGACGGTGGGGTTGCCAAAGCCGGCGGGAAAGATCGAGCTGACCATCGGCGTGGGGTCGGCATGCGCGATGCTTCCGGCGACTGCCGGAGTCACTGACAACGACAATGTGGCGACGATCGTGATCGCGGTCCGTCGCCGTCGCCTCAACATCGTCGCAATTTACCCGTCGCGAAGGCCGATTTCTCGCGATCGTCCCGATCAGTTTCGGTCCGGGTTGCGGTCACCTCAGATACAGGAGATCGTCCTTTACGTGGCTGACGCCGATACCTCGTCCCGCTGGTCCATTCGGTCGCAGGGCTCGGTCCTGTCCATCGGCTCTCGCGGCTCGGTGCTGTCGATCGGGTCGGTGGGATCGGCGCTGTCGATCGGCTCGATCGGTTCATTCGGCTCGGTGCTCTCGGTGGGATCGTTCTGTTCGATCGGATCGGCGCTGTCCGGCGCATCGGTTCTCGCGATCATGTCGTGGCGAGCGGTACGGAGCATCCTCAACGCCGGAGCCGGGCTCGATACCCTGTCAGAGTGACCGTGACGACGACTGTCCACGCCGCCCGCCTTGCCGCCACCGCAGCCGCCACCGATGCAGCCGGCATCGACGCGCTGATCATCACGCCGAGCGCCGACCTCCGCTACCTGGTCGGCTACGACGCGGTGCCACTCGAGCGGCTGACCTGCCTGCTCGTTCCCGCGCTCGGCGACCCGACCCTGCTGGTGCCGCGGCTTGAAGCAGCCGGCGCCATCGCAAGCGGGGCTGGCGAAAGCGTGCAGCGTGGTCAGCCACGAGGAGACTGACGACGCGTTCGTCATCGCGGCGGCAATCATCGCCGACGCGATCGGCCGACCGGCGCAGACCGTCGCGGTCGCCGATCGGATGTGGGCCGAGCAGGTGCTGCGCTTCCGCGACGTCATGCCACAGGCCAACCAGGTCGCGGCCGGCGACGTCACTGCGCCCGCTTCGGCTGCACAAGCAAGCCGGACGAGGTCGACGCATTGCGACGCGCCGGCCAGGCGATCGACCGGGTTCACCAGCGGATGGGGGAGTGGCTGCGGCCCGGCCGCACCGAGGCCGAGGTCGGCCGCGATATCGCAGACGCGATCATCGCCGAAGGCCACACCACCGTGAACTTCGTCATCGTGGGCTCCGGGCCCGAACGGCGCGAGCCCCCACCACCAGCTGTCCGACCGGATCATCGAACCGGCGATCCGGTGGTCATCGACATCGGCGGCTCCATGCCGGACGGCTATTGCTCCGACTGCACCCGGACCTACATCGCGGGCGGCCAGCCGCCAGCGGAGTTCGCGGACTACTACGCCGTTCTTCTCGACGCGCAACAAGCGTCCTGCGCCAGCGTTCGGCCTGGCGTCAGCGCGCAAGCAGGTCGATGCCGCGGCTCGCGACGTCATCGCCGCCGCCGGGTACGGCGAGCTGTTCATCCATCGCACCGGTCATGGGATCGGCCTCGAGGAGCACGAGGAGCCGTGGATCGTCGACGGCAACGACACGACGCTTGCGGCCGGCATGTGCTTCTCGATCGAGCCGGGCATCTACGCCGGCGGCCGACCACGGCGCCCGGATCGAGGACATCGTGGTGGTCACCGACGACGGGGTCGAGCGGCTCGACACGATCGACCGTGAGCTTGTCACCTGGCCGACTGGTGGCCTGACGTGGCGGTCGAACGCGTCCTGCCGACCGAGGAGTCACGGGACCTGCTTGCTCTGGTCGGCGATCTCGCTCGCACCGAGCTGGCGCCGCGGGTCAGCGGATTTCGAGGCCCGCAAAGAGTTTCCGCGCGAGCTGGTCCGGCTGCTCGGCCAGGCCGGCTTGCTCGGCTTCCCGTACGACGAGGACTACGGCGGCGGCGGCAGCCGTACGAGGTCTACCTGCAGGTGCTCGAAGAGCTTGCCGTCGACCTGGGCTGCGGTCGCACTTGCGGTCAGCGTGCACACGATGTCCTGCTACCCGCTTGTCGCGTTCGGCACCGACGAGCAGCGCGACCGATGGCTGCCGGACATGGTCGGTGGCGAGCTGCTCGGTGCCTACTGCCTGTCCGAAGCCCAGTCCGGCTCCGACGCAGCCGCACTTGCGCACCCGAGCGACCAAGGTCGACGGACCACTACGTTCTCGAGGGCACCAAAGCGTGGGTGACCCATGGCGGCGTCGCGGACTACTACCTGACGTTCTGCCGGACGTCGGAGGACGCCAAGCGAGGGATCTCGGCGCTGCTCATTCCGGCCGACACCGACGGCCTGCATCCGCAGCCGCCAGAACGGAAGATGGGCCTTTGGTCTCACCGACCGCGTCGATCGCACTCGACGGCGCGCACGTCGACGCAGATCGGTCTGATCGGCGCAGAGGGTGACGGGCTGCGGATCGCGCTATCCGCGCTAGACAGCGGTCGACTTGGCATCGCGGCGATCGCGACCGGGCTCGCGCAGGCCGCACTCGATGCGGCGATCGAGTGGGTCGACCGAGCGAGAGCAGTTCGGCAAGCGGATCGCTGAGTTTCAAGGTGTCAGCTTCATCCTCGCCGACATGGCCACCGGGATCGAGGCGGCACGTTCGACCTACCTGGCCGCCGCCCGCCGACGCGACAGCGGGCTGAGCTTCGGGCCACAGGCGTCGATGGCAAAGCTGCTCGCGACCGACATGGCGATGAAGGTCACCATCGATGCGGTCCAGCTGTTCGGCGGCTACGGCTACACCACCGAGTTTCCGGTCGAGCGCTACATGCGCGAGGCGAAGGTGATGCAGATCTTCGAGGGCACCAACCAGATCCAGCGCATGGTCATCGGCCGCCACCTCACGTCGGCTAAGTACGGCGTCGAGCACATAACCGTGCGGACGCCGGTAGTTCACGTCAGTGCGACGCCTCAGCCGTTGCCCCACGCACCAATCGTGTGCTCGAGCGCCGTTCGGGATTAGTAGCCGTACCCTCCGCCTGAGGAGCTTGCCGGTGCACTGGACGGCTGTGACGCGGGTGCAGTCGTGCCAGCGGGGGCCGGCGTGTTCGACGCCGCCTTGTGCCCGCCACAGCCGGCGATCACCATCGTGCCGAGCGCGAGTGCGACGGCCAGCCCGACGGACCGTCCCCGTAGCTGTCTCATGACGACTCCATTCAGCATGTTGCCCCGGCCGTTGTGGCTCGGGGTTCACTGGAAGTCACGGTGGCCCGCGAGGTTCGGTTCAGCATTCGCGGATTCTCGGGGACACTGAACCAGCGCCCGCCAGGCATGCGTGTCAATGGTAACGCTCGACGGGTCGAGCCTCGACGTCTAACGCTGGAGGATTGCGATGACCATCACCGCAGTTCTGCCGCGCCGCGACGTGGATCGGCCACCTTCCGTACGAACTTCGGATCGCGATACCGACCGTGGTCATCACGGCAGTGGCCGGACTGCTGGCCTGGCGCGGCTGGGCCGCCCTGCGGGGCTATGGCCCGCTGCGATCGATCCACGCCGGTCAGGCCGAGCTCGCAGGGCCTGTGGTCCTTGGCTTCGTCCTCGTCGTGTTCGTCATCGAGCAGATCATGCCGGCCGAGCGGCACCGCATGCTTGCCCGTGGACACGTCCTCGATGTCGGCTACATGCTGGCGCACGCGCTCGTCGTCGTGCCGCTGATCATTCTCATCGGCACCGGCTTTTCGGCGAGTCTCGCACGGGTCGCGCCCTGGCTGGTCCTGCCGCGCAATACCGACATCCCGCACTGGTGCTATGTCGTGCTCGCCGTCGTCGCGATCGACGCCGTCGACTGGCTCGCCCACCTTGCAAACCACCAGGTCAACCTCGCTGTGGCGGCTGCACGCAGTGCACCACTCGCAGGAAGAGCTGAGCATTCTCAGCACTTTCCGCACTCATCCGCTGGTGCACGTCAGCTTTCGTCATCTCGGCAATCCCGGTGCTCGCGCTTGGCCGCCAACGCCGCGACGCCGGCCGCAGTGCTCACCGCGTACGCGTGTCTCGGGGCACTGCCACACGCCAATGTCGATGGAGCTACGGCAAGGCTCGGCAGGGTCTGCTCGTCAGCCCCGCGTACCACCGGCTTCATCACGCGCCGACCGGCCGCCTCGACATCAACATGGGCACGGTCCTGACGATCTGGGACCGGATGACCGGCCGCGCAGTGTATGCCAGTGCCCAGCCCGATCGCTCGCACCGACCGGCCTCGCCGGCCGGCCGATGCCCGTCGAGCAGGCAAGCGACCGACCGCGACTCGTTCGCACGTTCATCCGCCAATGGACGCAACCGTTCACCACCCATCAGGGAGCCCAGCAATGACCACATCACACCAAGCTGACCACGCCACGCCAGGCAATCTCCGCGGCGTAGGCGCCAGGCGATCTGGGGCTGTGCATCGTCGACGCCGCTCTGATCCTCGTGTCCGGCTGGATCCACTTCCACCTATGGCGCGGCCCCTACCGGCACCTGACCGTCGGCCACATCAACGACCTGTTCCTGCTCCAGGTGATCGGCTGTGTCGTCGTGGCGATCGCGATCCTCGCGACCCGGCACATCCTCACCGTCCTGGCCGGGGCGGCACTGCTGGCGGGCACCTTCATCGGCTTCCTGATCTCCCGCTACCGCACCGCCGGTCTCTTCGGCTGGCACGACCCGTACAACACCAACTACTCGAAGTGGGCCTTGATCGTGGAGATCGTCGGCACCGTACTGATGCTCATCACCGCCTGGTGATGTCGCGGTCGTCAAAGCACGTCGTCCTGACGCGTTGACCGGGTGAGTCGACACCTCCGCACAGTCGGCCGCGGCCGCTATGACCGCTGTTGCGCTGCTCGGCTGCAGCCGGCTGCGGTGGCGGGAACGGCAAGGTCCCGGCTGCCGACGTGCGAAGTTATGTCGCTGCCGTTGAGAAGGTTCGGCTCCCGGTGAACGCCCTGCTCAACGGTGCCGACCCGATCCTCGACGCCTACCACGACCACCGGATCACGCCGGCGCAGGCGTCTGAGCGGATGGGCGCGCTGGAGTCGACATTTGCCGGCATACCTGCTCAAGATGCAGCAGATCGACCCTTCCAACAGCCAGCTGCAGGGCGATCAACGCGCCGTACGCCCAGACGTACTTCTACGAGGACAGTTATCTCGCCACGCTGGCCTCAGACCTGTCCGAAGGCGACTTCGACAACCTGCCGAACACCCAGGACGCCCAGCGGCTGGCGATCATCGTCTGGCGGACCAAGCTCGAACTGATCGCGGCGAAAAGCGGCGTACGCTCCCGGCGGACCTCCAGCAGGCAGGCCGCGGCGAGATCGCGCCCGCTCCAGACGGCAGCTGAGCGCAGCGAGCCTGTCGGCCCACGCTCACCCGAGCGCCCACTCAAGCCACCGAACTTGTCGTCGAAACGGTACATGTCACCAGCAATCCGCTGGGGACAAAACGGGACACGGTGATCCGAGCGACCCCCACCGACTCCTGCCGCGTTCACGCGCGGCGGGAGCACGGAGATAAACGGTCGCCTAGGTTGCTCGGGGAGTGAGTGGCGAGACCGGTCCGACCGGGTGGGCGAAAGCCCCAATGGGCGGGAGCACTCGATGCGCACGGTCCTGGACAGGTCGGCGGGGCGCGCCTCGTTCATCCTCGTTGATTCGAGGATGGTGGGCAGCGTGGCGTTCCCCGCCGTACCCGTCGAAAATTGACGCCGCCTCAAGCCCCTGATGCCCTAGGTTTGCGTCCGTGGAGGACGTCGACCGCGTCAATTGTGCGGCTGCTCAGCCAGGACGGCCGGCGCAGTTTTACCGATCTGTCCCGCGAAACCGGGCTTTCGGTCTCCGCCGTCCACCAGCGTGTCCGTCGCCTCGAGCAGCGCGGCGTGATCCGTGGCTACCGCACGATCGCCGACCCGGTCGAGCTCGGTCTTCCGCTCACCGCGTTCGTCTCGATCAAGCCGATCGACCCGAGCGCACCGGACGACGCCCCGGAGCGGCTGGCCCACCTCGGCGCGATCGAGGCCTGCCACAGCGTCGCCGGGGAGGAGAGCTACATCCTCAAGGTCCGCGTGACCACGCCGGCCGACCTCGAGCTGCTGCTGCAGGAGATCCGAGCCGCCGCTAACGTCTCCACCCGCACCACGGTCGTGCTGTCCACACCGTTCGAGGACCGCCCGCTCGGCGCTGTAAGCCAGAAGTCTCGACCTCGACTTGAGGTTGCGGTGGTGCTCTCGTCGATCGGCACAGGTCCCACCGACAGGTTCGGTGCGTCGCAACGGAGCCTGAATCTGTTTCGGCGCCTAGCCGGTGACTCGACTCAGGCCCGGCCGATGTCGAGGAAATCCGGCAACTTGTCATGATCGTCGATCATGATGCTGACCTGCGCATTCGGCGTTTCCGCAGGTCAGCGGGGTGTTGACAGGCCACCGGGGGGTGACCGCTAGTTTTCCTCGCGTCCACCACAGGGACGCCTGAGCGTCCACAGTCCGACACCCGGAGAACCCAGCTGGCCGGTCGGCGTATGCGTGCACCCGCGGCGTCGAGCAGGTGCCAGGTCCAGTTGGCCAACGGCGCGTCGACGCTGTGGCAGCTCAGGCGTGGTGCGACTACTCGGGAGTGGCCCGGGTGCCCAGTAGACAACGGCGTTGAGGCGACTGCCGGTCGCCGCAGCGTCGGTCCGAAGGGCACCCGGGCCGTTTTCGATGCTCGGAGCGTGATGCAGTTGTGACCAGCGCGGACTGCATGCCGATTGATAGCGTCGGATCGGCAGTGACACGACAACTTCCTCGGTACGCCGCCGCGCTGCTCTCGGGCTTCGCCATCTGGACCTCGTTCCCGCCGCTCGGCTGGTGGCCGGCGGGCATCCTCGGCGTCGCCGGGCTGACGCTGACGCTGCGCTCACGCGCGGAGCTGGCGGTCGGCCGCTGGCCTTGGCTACGTCGCCGGGCTCGGCCTGTGGGTACCCCTGCTGAGCTTCCTGCGCGGCTACGGGCTCGACGCGTGGGCGGCGCGTGGCGCGTGCTCGAGTCGCTCTGGTTCCTGCGGCCTCGCGCTCGCGCTGCGGGTCGTCCTGCGGACTCCGGTGGTGGCCGCTGAGCACCGCCCTGGTGTGGGTCGGCCAGGAGTTCCTTCGGGACCGGGTCCCGTTCGACGGCTTCCCGTGGGGCCGGCTCGCGTTCGGGCAGGCCAACGGGCCGCTGCTGCGGCTCGCGGCGCTCGGTGGTGCGCCGCTGGTCACCTTCGCGGTCGCGCTCGCTGGGGGACTGCTCGCCTACCTCGTCGTCAACCTGCCGCCTGAGCGCCGCGCACCGGGCTGGCGCTCGCGGCGATCGCCGTCATCCTCGCCGGCACCGCTCGCGATCAACCTGCCGACCGCGGGGACCTCGCGCGGGGGAGCACCGTCGTCAGCGGTTATCGCCGCCGTCCAGGGCAACGTGCCACGACTCGGCCTCGACGAGTTCGCCCAGAAGCGGGCCGTCACCGAGGACCACCTCGCCGAGACCCAGGTGCTCGCGCGCGACATCGCGGCCGGCAGGCTGCCGAAGCCGGCCGCGGTGATCTGGCCGGAGAACTCCTCCGACCTCGACCCGACGACCGACCCGCAGAGCCGCGGCGACCGTACGCGGCCGTCGCAGCGGTCGGCGTGCCGATCCTCGTCGGCGCGGTCCTGAACGGACCTGGCCCGAACCACGTCCGCAACGCCGCGATCGTGTGGTCGCCGACCACCGGGCCGGGCGAGACCTACATCAAACGTCACCTGGTGCCGTTCGGCGAGTACCTGCCGTTTCGCCACATCGCTCACCCGGTGGTTCCCGAAGTTTCGCCTGATTGCCAGGGACTTCGTGCCCGGACACCGGCCAGGCACGATGACGATCGGCGGGATCAAGATCGCCGACGCGATCTGCTTCGAGGTCGCCGACGACACCGTGGTCCGACAAGCGGTTACCGGCGGTGGGCGGCTGCTCGTGGTCCAGACGAACAACGCGTCCTACGAGCACAAGGGGGACAGCGGCAACGGCGGCGAGACCGCTCAGCAGCTCGCGATCTCCCGGCTGCGAGCGGTCGAGCACGGCCGGGCCGTCGTCGTCGCCGCCACCAGTGGCGTCAGCGCGATGATCTCGCCGAACGGAACGATCCTGGCGCGGACCAAGATCTTCACGCCGGCGGTGCTCGACATGAGGCTTCCGCTTCGCGACCCGCTGACGATCGCCGACCGGGTCGGACCGTGGCCAGAGTGGATCCTCAGCCTGGCCGGCTTGCTCGCGCTGGTCATCGGTTTGCTGCGACGTCGGCCCCCACCCGGCAACGGCAAGTATCGACCTCGACTCGACCCTGACAACGAATCAGGCGGTAACGACCCAGTAGGTCGTCACCGCCTGATTGACGTTCGTGCGGCAGCTACGGCAGACTTGCGCGGCCGCGGCCGAAGCTCGGCCAGCCGCTCGTTGAGCACGTCTTCGAGGTCGTCGAGCGAACGGCGCTCGAGCAGCATGTCCCAGTGGGTACGGACCGGCTTGCCGGCCCGGGCCGCTGGAGCCTCACCGTCGCGCAGCAACGCGGCAGCGCCACAGGTGCGGCACTCCCAGGTCGCCGGCAGCTCAGCGTCAGCCGCCATCGGCATCCGCGTCTCGTGGCCGATCGGGCAGTCGTAAATGACCTCGCGCCGTGGCGCAAGGTCGGTGTTGCGGTCAGTCTCGTAGCTCGTGGTGCCGAGCCGGCTGCCGCGGAGAACTCGATCAGCCATGTCCGCCTCCTGGCGTTATCGGCGTCATGACAGTGCAACGCCAATACTAGTTCGTGGATTCCCACCGAACGGACGACCAGCGACCGCTCTCTACTGGGTTAGACGCACGACGGGACCCGCCGGTTCGGCCTGAGTTGCGGTCCGCTTGCGCGTCACGCTCAGAATACCGTATCGCCGATAATGAACATTATGTCAATCTACGTTGAGAGGGTCCGGGGTGACGGGATCCCCCGAGCCCGGCCTCACGATCGCGGCCGATGGGGTCTAATCAGTCGATGGGTTATGTCGACATCGCCGGGCAGCAGGTCTGGCATGAAGTCAGCAGGCGAGGGTGACCCAGTCGTGCTTGCTGCACGGCGGCTTCGGCGGCGCGAGCTCATGGTTCGCCCAGATCCCGGCCCTGGTCGCTGCCGGCTACCAGCGTGTTCGCCCCGGAGCGACGCGGCCACGCCCACACCGCCGACGTCGAGGGCCCGATCACGTACAGCCTGATGGCCGAGGACACCATCGCCTATCTCGATGCTGTGCTCGGTCGTCCGGCGCACCTCGTCGGCTGGAGTGACGGCGCAGTCGTCGCCGCCCTGGTCGCAATGCGCCGACCCGAGCTCGTCGATCGGATGGTCCTCATCGGTCAGTACTACAACTCCACCGGCAAGACCGATAACTCGTTGCTCGATGTGTTCCTTGAACAGCGTGAGGGAGCGATCAAGTTCCTGCGGGCGGGCTACGACCCGTTCTCCCCCGACGGCCCGGCACATTTCGAGGTCGTCTTCGACAAGCTGCTCGCGATGATTCGTCAGCGAGCCGGAGATCGCCGCTGGCGGCGCTGTCGGCGATTGTCGCTCCGACGCTCGTCCTGCAAGGCGACCACGACGAAGTGACGATCGAGCACAGCATTGCGGTGAGCACCGTGTTGCCGAGCGGGCGAGTCGCGGTGCTCCCGGGCAGCCACGCGTTGCCAGATCGAGAGTCCATCGGTGGTCAATCCCCTGCTGGTCTCATTCCTCGCCGGCGGTCCGTCCGAGGTTGACTGGAGCGCGCTTATGCCGTCGGATGACGCGCATAAAGTCCGCGACCGCGTCGGCCAGCTCGATGCCCGCATCCTCCTGGAGGAAGTGCCCGGCACCAGTGATGACGACCTTCGGCTCTGCCGCTGCAGCGGGCACCGCGGTACGGAAGATCTCCGCCATTGCGCCCGTGATCGGGTCGCCGTCGCTGAATGCCACCAGGAACGGCCGGTCCCATGCGTCAGCCGGCTCCATGCCGTTCGGTTCGCGGCCGAAGCCGGGTCATCGGGCGCAGTCGGGATCAAGCCGGGCATCGCCCGCGGCCCCGCCTTCGCGGCCTCGTCGGCAAACGGCGCGTCGTAGGCGGCGCGATCGCTGTCGTCGAGTCCCCGGCGCAGCCGCTCGCCACGAACCGGCCGATGTCGAGCACCTCGGCCGACTCGACGGCCCGGCGAAACATCCACCAGACCTCGGGCATCGCCTGGTCGCCAGTCGGCAGCCCGGTGTTGGCGACCACGATCCGCGCGGCAAGCTCCGGTGTTTCGGTCACGACCCGCAGACCGATCAGGCCACCCCAGTCCTGACACACCAACGTCACGCTGCCAACCCGAGCCGGTCGACGACTGCCTCGCGGACCCACTCGACGTGACGGGCGTAGGTGTGGTCGGCGCCCGCCATCGGCTTGTCGGACCGACCGAAACCCACCAGGTCGACGGCGACTAGCGCGCACCCGCGCTCGGCGAGACGCGCCATGACCTGCCGATAGAGATACGACCAGCTCGGCTCGCCATGCAACAGCAGCACGACCTCGCCGTCAGTCGGGCCGGCCGCATAGGTCGCCACCCGCAGCCGGCCGCCATCATCGTCGTCGACCTCGACGAAGTACGGCGCGTACGGAAACGCCTCCAGAGTCTCGGAAAACCGCTCCTCAGGCGTACGAACCGTTCGCATAGTGCACAGTAGGCGCGGGCGCAAATGGCACACCAGGGGAGCGCGATGTCCACGGCCATCGGCCCCCTGCACATCTGCGCGCCGCCAACTAGTCATCCACAGTTGGTCACGAATCCCTATACGGCTGGCGTCGCGCTATGCCGACAATTGAAGTGTTGGCACCGACCGGCGCCATCAGGACTCGAACCGGAGGCACACCATGTGCCGGCATTACCCAACCTGCCCCTCCTCGGAGGCTGCCGACCGCGACGCAGCTCGCGTGGTCGCCAGTCATCCCGAGCAAGGTTGGAGCCTGCGCTGCAACGGTGTCGTGAGCTTCGACGACGAGGGCGACCTGCTGCCGGACGGCCGGATCATCGAGCCGCAGCGACGCACCGAGCTCCTCGCCCACTCCTCCGCAGCCTGACCCGCGACACCGCGTACACTACTCGGCGTACGCCTCGATCGGCGGGCAGGCGCACATCAGGTTGCGGTCGCCGTAGCCCTGTCGATCCGCCGCACCGGCGGCCAGTACTTGTCCTGCCGCAACCGCCGTTGCGGATAGGCCGCGAGCTCGCGGTCGTAGGGCGACGTCCACTCCCCCAGCAGGAACTCCGCGGTGTGCGGCGCGTTGTGCAGCGGGTTGTCGTCGGCCGGCCACTCCCCTGACCCGACCCGCTCGATCTCGGCCCGGATGGCGATCATCGCGTCGCAGAAGCGGTCGAGCTCGGCCAGGTCCTCCGACTCGGTCGGCTCGATCATCAGCGTGCCCGCGACCGGGAACGACATCGTCGGCGCGTGGAAGCCGTAGTCGATCAGCCGCTTGGCGACGTCCTCGACGGTGACGCCGGTCGCCTTGGTGATCGGGCGCAGGTCGATGATGCACTCGTGCGCGACCAGCCCGCCGCGGCCGGTGTAGAGCACCGGGTAGTGCGCCGGCGAGCCGCCGCGCGACGTAGTTCGCGGTCAGGATCGCCACCTCGGTCGCCTCGGTGAGCCCGTCCGGGCCCATCAGCCGGATGTACGCCCACGGGATCGGCAGGATGCCCGCGGAGCCCCACGGCGCGCCGGAGATCGGGCCGACGCCGGTCTCCGGGCCGGCGTCCGGCACGAGCGGATGGTTCGGCAGGTACGGCGCGAGGTGCGCCGCGCACCGCGACCGGGCCGACGCCCGGGCCGCCGCCGCCGTGCGGGATGCAGAACGTCTTGTGCAGGTTCAGGTGCGAGACGTCGGCGCCGAACTTGCCCGGCTGCGACAGGCCGACCAGCGCGTTGAGGTTCGCGCCGTCGACGTACACCTGCCCGCCGGCGTCGTGCACGAGCGCGCACACGTCGGTGATCCCCGCCTCGAACACGCCGTGCGTCGACGGGTAGGTGACCATCAGCGCGGCGAGCTCGTCGCGTGGGCCTCGATCTTCGCCCGCAGATCGTCGAGGTCGACGTTGCCGGCGTCGTCGCACGCGACGACGACGACCCGCATCCCGGCCATCGCCGCGCTGGCGGCGTTGGTGCCGTGCGCCGACGACGGGATCAGGCACACGTCGCGGCCGGCCTCGCCGCGCTCCCGGTGGTAGGCGCGGATCGCGAGCAGGCCGGCGAACTCCCCCTGCGAGCCCGGCGTTGGGCTGCAGCGAGACCGCGTCGTAGCCGGTGATCTCGGCCAGCCAGCGCTCGAGGTCGCGGATGATCGCGAGGTGCCCCGCGGCCTGGTCGAGCGGCGCGAACGGGTGGATGCGGGCGAACTCCGGCCAGGTGATCGGCTCCATCTCGGCCGCGGCGTTCAGCTTCATCGTGCACGAGCCGAGCGGGATCATCGTGCGGTCCAGCGCGAGGTCGCGGTCGGAGAGCCGGCGCAGGTAGCGCAGCATCGCGGTCTCGGAGTGGTGCGCGGAGAAGACCGGGTGGGTCAGGAACGGCGTCGCTGCCGGCGCAGCTCGGCCGGGATCGCCGACGCGACTTCACCGGCGCCGTCGCCGGAGCCGGCCACGCCGAACGCCGCGCAGACCGCCGCGATGTGGGCCGGCGTCGTGCGCTCGTCACAGCTGACCCCGACGGTGTCGGCGTCGACTCGACGCAGGTTGATGCCCGCGTCCGAGGGCGGCGGCGACCACCTGCGTCGGCCCGCCCTGGCACCACGGCGGTGACCGTGTCGAAGACGACGTCGGCCGGCACCTCGACGCCGCCCGACCCGCAGCGCGGCGGCCAGCCGCGCGGCATGACCGTGGACCCGCTCGGCGATCGCGGTCAGCCCGTCCGGGCCGTGGTAGGCGGCGTAGGCCGCCGCGACGACCGCGAGCAGCACCTGCGCGGTGCAGATGTTGCTCGTCGCCTTCTCGCGCCGGATGTGCTGCTCGCGGGTCTGCAGCGCCAGCCGGTACGCCGGTGCGCCGTCGGCGTCGACGCTGACCGCCGACCAGCCGCCCGGGCAGCCCCCGCTCGAGCCCGGCACGGACCGCCATGTAGCCGGCGTGCGGGCCGCCGAAGCCGAGCGGCACGCCGAACCGCTGGGCCGAGCCGACCGCGATGTCGGCGCCCCACTCCCCCGGCGACCGCAGCAGGGTCAGCGCGAGCAGGTCGGCGGCGACGGCCACCAGCGCACCGCGCTCGTGTGCCGCGCTGACCACGGACGTCGAGCCCGAACACCGCTCCGGTCGACCCCGGATACGCGACAAGCACGCCGAAGAATCGCCGTCCGGGAAGCCGGTTCGGCAGGTCCGCGACGACCAGCTCGATCCCGAGCGGTTCAGCGCGGGTGCGCACCACGTCGATCGTCTGCGGGTGGCAGCCGATGTCGACGATGAATCGTGGCTTGTCGACTTAGCGCTTCGTCGGCACAGCGACATCGCTTCAGCGGCTGCGGTCGCCTCGTCGAGCAGCGAGGCGCCGGCAACCGGCAGGCCGGTCAGGTCGGCCACCATGGTCTGGAAGTTCAGCAGCGCCTCGAGCCGGCCCTGCGAGATCTCCGGCTGATACGGCGTGTAGGCGGTGTACCAGGCGGGATTCTCGAGCATGCTCCGCAGGATCACCGGCGGCGTGATCGTGTCGTACTAGCCCAGCCCGATCATCGACGTGACGAGCCGGTTCTGCGCCGGCTCGGGACCGCAGCTCGGCGAGCACCTCGTCCTCGGTGCCGGCCGGCGGGACGTGCAGCGGCCCGGCGCTGCGGATCGACTCGGGCAGCGCCGCGCGCCGGCGAGATCGGCGAGCGAGCCGTAGCCGACGACGGCGAGCATCTTCGCCTGCTCGTCCGGCGACGGACCGATGTGGCGATCGGCGAACGGGATGGTGCGGGTCGACGCTCACTGGAGCCTCCAGTGCTGGCACACCGCGACGGCGTGCTGCCGGCTCCCCCTCTGTCATCGGGACCTGAGAGTGTCATCCGAGCCGGCGCCCGCGTGGTGGCGCCGACGCGGACTTGCCCCGTCGGTGAGGCGCAGCGTGCGCCTGCTCTCCAGAGTGCCCTGCCCGCGCGGTCCGTTGGCCTGAGAGGTTCCGGGGAGGTTGCCCCTTCGGCGCCTCGGACTGGCGTGCCGAGGACTCTCCCGCGCGGGTTCGATCAGACGCCTCGACGCTACCAGCGGCCGCGCGTCGAGCCGGCTACGCGACGTGCCGCAGCGGGGGCTCAAAACCGGCCGTCGTTATGTCACCCTGCCCGCGACTGCCGGGCCACCCGAGGGCGAGGCTAGGCGCTGGTGCGGCGCTTGCGTCGGGCCGCGAGCTCATCGCTCGCCGCCGTGGCGGGATCCTGCTCGGCTCGCTCGGACGGCAGCTCGGCCAGGCTGCCCTCGACCTCGGTCACGACCCGGCCGACCGCGATGCCGAACACGCCCTGGCCGCCCTGGACCAGGTCGATGACCTCATCCGGTGACGTGCAGGCATAGACCGTCGTGCCGTCGCTCATCAGCGTGATGCCGGTCAGGTCGGCGTCGCCACGCTCGCGCAGGTGGGCGACCGCGAGGCGGATGTTGGGCAGGGAGACACCGGTGTCGAGCAGCCGCTTGACGACCTTGAGGGTCAGGATGTCGCGAAAGGAGTACAGCCGCTGGCTGCCCGAGCCATGTGCCGGGCGCACGGAGGGCTCGACCAGGCCGGTCCGCGCCCAGTAGTCAAGCTGGCGATAGGTGATGCCGGCCGCTGAGCAGGCCGTAGGGCCGCGATATCCGACCGGGTCACCACCAGCCTGTTCACGGCCAAACAACGCCGTCTGGGTGCCTCGTGTGCCTTCGCCCGTCACTCGTGCCTCCGACCCACTGCCGAACCCCATACGGTTGGAATTACCGTGCAGACGGTAGGCACGGCGACCGACCTAGTCAATGGTCAGCGGCGGCGCGTCCTTGATCTCAACTCTTAGTTGAGACTGTTTATGGCGCCTCTGTCTCAAAGTCTTCGGGAGATATCTGGTCGAGGAACTCCCGGAAGCGCTCAACCTCGGACTCCTGCTCGTCCGGGATCGTGATGCCGGCCGCGTCAAGGACGGACTCTTCGGCGTAGATCACGGTCCCGGACCGGATCGCCAGCGCGATCGCATCCGAGGGCCGAGCCGAGACCGAGACCCCGTCACCGAATCGCAGATCCGCGTAGTAGACCCCGTCGCGCAGCTCGGTGATCATCACGGCGTTGAGGTCGGCGCCGACGGCCTGCAGGATGTCCTTGAGCAAGTCGTGCGTCAGCGGCCGCGCGGGAACAATCCCCTGCTGGGCGAAGGCGATCGCGGTGGCTTCGACCGCACCGATCCAGATCGGGAGGTAGCGGTCACCCGTCGACTCCTTGAGCAAGACGATCGGCTGGTTGGACGGGAGCTCTACTCGCACCCCCACCACGGTGAGCTCGTTCACGATTGACTCCGCTCCGCTGCACAACTCCTCCCAAAAACCTACACCGGGTTTCCGACAGCGAGCATCGCCCGATTCGGTGGCAGGAAGCGGTGGGTCTCAGCCGCGCAGTTGTGGGCGAAGCCCCGAGCGCACCAACGTGGCGTGCAAGCGCACAGACAGGCTGGCCAGCTCGCGGGCGACCTCATCAGCTCGGCCTCGCGCCTCTGGGTTGCGCTGACGCACAAGCGGTGACACAACCTGTTCAACCAAGCCGATCTCGCGCTCCGCGGTGGTCCTGAACGACCGCAGATGACGCGGCTCGAGACCGAAGCGGCTCATCTCGGCAACGGTCTTCACGATGACCAGCGCGTCGCCGTCATAGTGGCCAGCCGGGCCCAGGAGCGACCAGCCCGAAACTCTCAATTTGGGTCAGCTGGTCAGGATCAACGCCGGAGGCGTCGATCAGCTCCTGGCGGGACAGCCGCAGCTCGGATGCCTCCGGCATGAAGTCATCAGGGCCCGGCAGGCCATCGGAGACCTCGACCAACGCCCGCGGCACTTGCGGGCTGCCCTGGCTGCTGACTGCCGGGGTGAGACCACGATCGATCGCCTCGAGGTGATCTTTGATCACCCGCAGCGGCAGGTAGTTGTCGCGCTGCGCGCCGAGCACGTAGCGCAGCCGGCCGACGTCATCGCGCGAGAACTTCCGGTATCCCGATGATGTGCGTTGCGGCTCGATCAGCCCCTCGGCTTCGAGGAAGCGGATCTTGGAGATCGTGACATCGGGAAATTCGCCGCGAAGCTGGCCGAGCACTTCACCGATGCTCATGAACGCGTGGGCGGCGCCGCCGGCACTCACGTGGTGTCTCCCGGCAGGCTGGTGAAGAACAGCAACCGGAACTTCCCGACCTGCACCTCGTCCCCGTTGCCCAGCGGCGCCCGCTCGATCCGTTCCCGATTGAGGTACGTCCCGTTCAGACTGCCGACGTCGGCGACCACGAACCCCGCGTCGGTCCGGGTGAACTCCGCATGGCGTCGCGACACCGTGACGTCGTCCAAGAAGATGTCGCTGTCGGGATGGCGCCCGGCAGTCGTGACCTCCTTGTCGAGCAGGAAGCGGCTGCCCGCGTTCGGGCCTCGCTGGACGACCAATAGGGCGTTGCCAGCCGGGAGTGACTCGGAAAGCAGATCGGCGGCGAGGTCGTCGTGATCGTCAACGTCGAGGCCGGCCAGCGAGATCGTCGTGGTCTGGTCGCTGCCCGGCGCCTCCTCGGTCTCGTTGCTCAGCGCAGCGCCGCAGCGCGCGCAGAAGTGGCTGTCACCGGGATTCTGGTGACCGCATTGCTCACAAAACACGCTGGCCATAACTCGTGGTTGTCCTGATTCCTGACGTCGCACCTGCCAGCCGGGCGCTCAAAGCCTCAACCACAGGTGTAGGTAGAACCGCACCGTAGACGGCAGGTGCAATGAAGGTCAACCGCTATGAACACCTGGCCGGGTTTCGAGGGCCAACCCAGCCGGCTCCGTCCGTCGCGACAAGCAGCGGGCTCAGCCCGTCGAGATAAGCGCTTCGTACGCCGCCGCATCCAACAACTCGGGTGTGGCCGCATCCTGCGCGGGCCGGATCCGCACGATCCAGCCCTCGCCGTAAGCGTCGGTGTTGAGCAGATCCGGGCGTGACTCGAGCTCGTCGTTACGCGCGACGACCTCGCCGGCGAACGGGGCGTAGATCTCCGAGACGCTCTTGGTCGACTCGACCTCGCCGAGCACCTGGCCGGCGGACACCTGCGTGCCCACCGCGGGCAGCGAGACGAACACGACGTCGCCGAGTGCCTCCTGGGCAAAGTCGGTGATGCCGATCTGCAGCGTGCCGTCATCGTGGCTGCGGGCCCATTCGTGCTCGGCGGTGTAACTCAGCTCCTGCGGAACCACTCGGTCGCTCCTGGTGTCAGTGCAATCCTCTTCGCGCTAGTGCGCGGTCGCGCGAGCCTAACGAGCCAGCCGCGAGAGCCGCAAGGCGACCTCCGGCGGGCAGCGTTGCCGCAGCGTGAGACGTCCAGCCGGGTATGCCACCGGGAGATCCGCACCGCGTCAGCCCGAAGCCCTGCCACCGACGATCAGCTTGCGCTCCTCGACCAGGTAGCGCCAGCCCGACCACAAATACAGGCCCGCCCCCCACGCGGTGAATGCCCACGCCAATGGCCGCACGACGTGGCCAAGGGTGTTGTGGTCAACAGAGAGCAGGAGCAACGGAAACGCATAGAGCAGGTTCAGTGTCGCCGCCTTGCCGAGGAAGGTCACGACCGGCGGCGGGTAGCCATGCCGGTGCAGGGCGAGCAGGCCGACGCTGAGGACAAGGTCGCGGCCGACGATGCCGCCGGACAGCCAGATCGGCACGATGCCCCGGATGGTGAGTGCGACAAGGGTGGCAAGGATGTAGAGCCGGTCCGCGGCCGGGTCAAGCAGCGCGCCGAGGCGAGACGTCAGGTTGAACCGCCGCGCGATCTTGCCGTCGAGATAGTCGGTGAACCCGCCGATCATCAACACGATGACGGCCCAGCCGTTGTCCTTTGGCCCGAGCGCCAGCCACAAGAACAATGGGACGCCGAGCAACCGCAGTGCCGACAGCGCGTTCGGGACCGTCCAGACCCGATCGCCGGGCACCGGATCGGTCGTACTCATCGGGCGGAGTCTAGGCAGGCGCCGCGCAACCGGCGGGCACTAGACTCCCTCCGCAGCGGGCTGTAGCGCAGTTTGGTAGCGCACTTGACTGGGGGTCAAGGGGTCGCAGGTTCAAATCCTGTCAGCCCGACAAATCCGACGATCGTCACCTTTCGCTACCAGCACCGTGTCATCTGGCCGATACTGGTCATGACGGCGAGAACCACCGTGTTGCAGGGGGCCTGGAGCGGAGGCGAGATGGATCCCGCTGCGCGACGCGTCTCCCGGGTCGCTCGCTCGTTCGCCGCTGACCCTCGCGCCACCAGCCGTCGACTTGCCGAGCGGCTGCGGTCCACCAGCGCGGCAATCGCGGTGGGACCGGACACCGACGCCCCGCGCGGCTTCGGCTCGATTGCCGGCCCGCGTAGATTTCGTTCGCCGGCAACGAAAGTCGTGATCCTGACGGATCCGACGGTACGAAACGAAGTCGCTGCGTGGGTCCGGCAGTTTCCCGTGAACTCGGTGAGCGTGATCGCGGCCGAGGAGGCACCTGAATGGCGGCTGGCCGCGCGAGGTGCGCAGCACGTCCAGAACCCGCAGATGGACGCGTTGCATCGGCAGCTCAAACTGCTCGGACCGGTCGACGTGATCGTCGATCTGATGCCGCAGCCGCTCGACAATCGACGTAGTCGATGGTCAGCCTTGTTCTTTCACCTCAAGCCCGGCGGCCTCTACGTCGTCGATGGCTCGGTCGGTGGCTTCGACACCTTCGGCGACGGCTCGCGGTGGGTCGCCCACCTGCTGCGGACGGACAACGCGGCTAGTGCATCACCACTGCGAACTGAACGCCGCAAGTCGACAGCCAGCGCCACTGTCACCCGCGACCTACTCGTCATCGAGAAGCGGCTCCGGCACTACCTCAAGCTGCGAGATGCCGAAGCAAAGCGGGTCCTCGCGGCGCGTGAGCCCTCGCTTGCTGTGACCGATGTTGCGACGCTTCCGGCTGGCGTCCTTGAGGTTCGAGGCACGGTCACTTCGCACGATTCCGCTGCCCCGATCGTCGGCCTCGAGACCTCGATGCCCTACCCGCCACTACACGCGCGGCACTACGGCGGCAAGGTCGCGATGGTCTCGCACAGCCTGCTGCACACTGAGACCACGGTGCTCCCCAACTCATTCCGCCATCACCTCGAGACCAACCCGAGCAACGGCATCATCGTCGACGTGTCGAGCAGGTTTGCCCGGATCCCCCAACGATTCCGGCCGACCGAAACGCTGGCCGGCGACTACTACCACCTCGACTCGCCGAACTACGACCACTACGGCCACTTCATGACCGAGGTGGTATCCCGGCTGTGGGGCTGGGACGCAGCAAAGCTGGCGTACCCCGATCTCAAGGCAATCTTCCGGATCCGATACCCGAACGAACGAGATCCCTCACTAGAGCGTCGCGTCTTCGAGGCGTACGGAATCGCAGCGCAGGACATCGTCTGGGTCGACCATCCGGTCTATCTCGAGTCCGTCGTCGCGGCGACGCCGATGTGGCACAACCAACTTCCGTTCCACGTCCACCCGCGCATCAAGCAAGTGTGGCGTCGGTTGACCGACAACCTGGCGGACACGTCAGCGCCTGAACACCCGAAGATCTTCGTTTCGCGGCAATCCAACGAACCGAACCGCCACTGCCGCAACGCGAAGGCAGTCGAGGCGTTGTTTGCCGCCAACGGCTTCGAGGTGATCTATCCGGAACTGTTCGACCTGTCGGTGCAAGTGGGGATCTTTTCGAAGGCTCGCGTCGTGGCGGGATTCGCCGGCTCGGCGATGTTCAACATCATGCACTCGCACGACGCAACGACAATGATCGTGTTGAGCCATGAGGCGTACACCGCCCGCAACGAGCATCTGTTTGCTGCGGTGATTGGCTGTGACTCGCACTACTTCTGGAGCCAACCTGACGAAATTGCCCTGCCCGAACTTGGCGCACGGATGGGCGAGACGAAGGGTTACTTCTCCGACTGGGAGTTCGACTTCGATCGCAACCTGGGCGAGCTGGAGAAGCTGCTCGCCAGCTGTTAGCCGTCGAGTGCAGCGCGCGGACGGCCGAGCACTGTCCACGCCGCGGCTTCGATCTCGAAGGAGTGAGACGGCAACATCGACGCACAGCGAGCGGCGAGCTCGTGGGTTCGTTGCGCATCGAGTCCCGCGACGTACGCTCCGGCAGGTCCGATTCCGAGGGTGAATGGCTCCCACCACTCGGCGAAGCCGGCGTAGCCGACACGAACACTCAGCTTCGTCGCCTCGATCTGCTCAAAGCCAGCCTCGGCGAACAACTGTGCCAAATGACCTGGGCGAGCACCCGCCAACGCAGATTCGTCGCGTGCCTGCGGGTCGAGCTCACACGCAGCGCGCCAAAACGTTGATAGCGGGCTGACGCCACCCGCGTGGTCCCACACCGACGCGGCGACCAGCCCGCTTGGCCGGGTCACACGGCCCATTTCTGTAAGCCCCACAACCGGATCGGTCATGAAATGCACCACCAGTTGCGCGGCAGTGAAATCGAAGGTGCCATCAGAAAACGGGAGCTGCTCGGCGCTCCCTTGCCGCGCATGGATCCCCGGAAACCGCTCGGCGATCGCGTCGATGAACTGCGCTGACGGATCGACGGCCGAAACGCGCTCGACACCGAGCCGACGCACCAATACCGCGGTCAGCGCACCTGGCCCGCACCCGACGTCCAGCGCACGTTGCCCGGGTTGGGGGGTCGCCAACCTCAGCAATTCGGCCGCGAGCGGCTCGGAATATCGACCCATGAACCGGCCATACGCATCCGCGCTGACCTCGAAGCTCACTCCGCGAATCTAGCGTTCCGTTCGGCGCGCGACCGGCGGTCGTGTGGTGGCTCGAGCCGCCGGCTCCCAGCGTCTCGAGCCACCACGCATTGTCACGCCGTCTGGTTGAACGCCCCGGCCGGCGTGAGGTCGAACCACTGCTGGTTAGGTGCTGGCGGCGTGTACGGCCCGACGAGGCCCTCACCGGTGTCCTGGCCAGCCGCGGAGTCACCGATGTACTCATAAACCGGGAATCCGTTGTAGAAGACCTGGTCGAAGCCGGAGGCACCTGGCTTGTCCGTGACCAGACCCGACTCGGCATCGCCAGTCACCATCGGCGCACCCTTGGTCAGCAACGGAATCCACGTCTGAAGACACCCGCCCACACACCAGAAGTTCATCGTCTCGTTCGGGGCGGTCAGCGCGTACAACGTGTGGCCGTCTGCACCGTTCGTGATGACCTCGATGGAGGCGCCAACGTCACCGGTCGAGACCGTCGCTGCGACGGTGGGTCCCGCCGGCCCCGTAGGGCCCGTCGGGCCGGTGCTCTTCTTCTTCGGCTTGATGACCTTGCCCTTGTCCGACAAAACGAAGAAGTGGTTGAGGTTCTCGCCGCTGGTGCTGCCAGGCTTCGTCGACGCCGAGAAGTAATACAGCAGATGGCCGTAGTAGGTGACCTGGTGTTTGGCGTTGCGGCTCAAGTGTTTTGTGCTGATGTCGGTGCCAGCAACCGGCTTGAACTTGCTCGTTACCTTCGGCCACGCAGCGGCGCACGCGCCCGTGCAGTGTGACGTCTTCTTCGTTCCGTCCGGGGCGAAGATGTACATCACGCGGCCCTTCGAGTTGGCCACGACTCGGCCGTACTTCGTGGTCACCCGAGTGGAGATCTTCGTGCCCTTGTGGTGCGTGGTCTTGTGTGTCGTCGCCAGCGCTGGAGCCGAGATGGCCGCGGCCAGCAGGCCAGCGCTGAGGAGTAGTGAACCTGCGAGTGTGCCGCGATGTCTCACGAGCTGCCCCGTTCATCCGTCGTGGGTAGGCGCTACTGCACCTGCCGCCTCAGAGCACGGCTGCGCCTGCCCGACGGTTCAGTGGCCGCGAGTGCCTCGCTTGCCTTTCTCGCGTGCCTTGACGGTGAGGTCGATCGGCGTGCCCTCGAAGCCGTAGCGCTCGCGTAGCCGCCGTTCGAGGAAGCGCCGGTACGACGCCTCCAGCGGTCCGGACGTGAACAGCACGAACCGCGGTGGTTCAACACCGGGCTGCGTCGCGAACAGGATCTTGGGCTGCTTGCCGCCTCGCACCGGCGGCGGCGTGGCGCCGACGACGGTCGCGAAGTAGGAATTCAGCTCGCCGGTCGGCACACGCTGCTGCCACGACTCGAGCGCCGCCTCAAGCGCTGGCGCGATCCGCTGCACTCCCCTGCCGGTGCGCGCCGAGATGTTCAGTCGCGTTGCCCAGCCGAACCGGGCAAACTCCCGCTCGATCTCGCGGTCCAGCTGAAGTCGGCGGTCCTCATTGACGAGGTCCCACTTGTTCATCGCCACCACCAGGGCGCGGCCGGCCTCGACCACCTTGTCCGCGACCCGCAGATCCTGGTCGCTGATCGGCTCCGAGGCGTCGAGCAGCAGCAGGACGACCTCGGCTGAGTCGATCGCTGCGCTCGTCCGCAAGCTTGAGTAGTACTCCGCGCCTGTGGCCTCATGCACCCGCCTGCGAAGGCCTGCTGTGTCGACAAAGCGCCAAGTCGTTCCATCGATATCGACCTGCTCGTCGACCGGATCACGCGTCGTTCCCGCCTCGGCATCGACAAGCGCACGCTCGGTGCCGACGAGCTGATTGAGCAGGCTCGACTTGCCCACGTTCGGCCGCCCGATGAGCGCGACCCGCCGAGGCCCGGGAGCGTCGCTTTGCGGGGCGGCGACGTCGGGCAGAGCATGGACGATCGCATCAAGCAGGTCACCGCTCCCCCGGCCGTGCAATGCGCTCACCGGCAACGGCGCTCCGACCCCGAGCCCCCACAGCGCCGCCACCTCAGGCTCGGCGTGCGAGGAGTCGACCTTGTTGGCGGCGAGGACCACAGGCCGGCCGGAACGCTGTAGCACGCGACTCACTGCCGCGTCCACCTCCGTGATGCCCACCGTCGCATCGACAACCAGCAGCACCACGTCGGCCGCCTCAACCGCCAGCTCAGCGGCTGCAGCGATCCGTGCCGCCATGCCGCGCGCATCCGGCTGCCAACCACCGGTGTCGACGACCGTGAACGCGCGGCCGGCCCACTCGGCTTCGTAGGCAACCCGGTCACGCGTCACGCCAGGCACGTCCTCGACGACCGCCTCGCGACGGCCAAGCACGCGGTTGACGAGCGTGGATTTGCCCACATTCGGCCGCCCAATCACGGCAACGACGGGCAGCGCGGCGGCGCTGTCGGTCACGGTGAGCGCCGGTCGCCCGGGGTGAGCTCGTCCGCGCTCGGCGCAGCGTCAAGTGACTGCGTGGCGTTCAGATGCTCGAGCAGCTTGGCGCGGACCTGCTCGGCCGCGGCGGCGATCGTGGCCCGGGTGCGCAAGTCGCTGGTGATGTCGAGGCTGAACGCGGGCCCGAAGACCACGTCGATCGGCGCCCGCCAGCGAGGCAGCACTTTGCCCTTCGGCAGCGCCTCAGACGTGCCCTTGCACACCACGGGCACCACGGGACACCCCGCATTGAGCGCGAGATAGCCGATGCCGTGCTGGATCGTCGCCAGATCGCCGCTGCCGCGGGTTCCCTCCGGAAACACGCCAAGCACGCCGCCGCCCGCCAGCACCTCGAGCCCGGCGCGCAGGGCGGTGCGGTCAGGCGTGCCGCGATGGATCGGGATCTGCCGGGCGAAGTTCAGCACCCAGCGCAATGGCCCCTTGTACAACTCGCTCTTGACCAGGAACGCCGAAGGACGCGGCAGCATGATCATCACGATCGGGCCGTCGAGGAAGCCCGAGTGGTTGCCCGCCAGCAGCACCGGACCACTCGTCGGGAGGTTCTCGGTCCCCCTCACCCTCAACTTGAAGGTGAGCCTCAGCAGTCGTTGTGCGACGCGGCGTGCCACGAACAGCGGTACGGACTCCCGCGTCGGGTCATCGCGTCTGTTCATCCGACCATCACCGTACGTGCCCGATCAAGCACCGATTCGACCACTTGATCGATGTCGAGCGCGGAGGAGTCCACGACGAGCGCGTCAGGTGCCTGCTGCAGCGGCGACGCCGCCCGGCTGGCGTCCGCGTAGTCTCGTCTGATCAGGTCGGCTTCGGTGCTCGCGACCTGTGGCAACGCATCGCCGTTGCCGTCCTGACGAGAACGCCGCTGTGCCCTCGTGGCGGCATCGGCGGTCAGGAAGACCTTGACCGGTGCGTCTGGCACGACGGTCGATCCGATGTCGCGCCCCTCGACCACGATGCCGCCGTCGCCGATGATCTGACGCTGCCGCCGAACCATCGCTGCTCGGACTCCCGGCACGGCGCTGACCGCGCTGACCGCCGCGGTCACCTCGGGGCTCCTGACTTCCACGCTGACGTCCGTGCCGTCGGCGACGATCGCCGGCGAGCGCGGATCGGAAATGATCGCGAGGTCGACCTGCTCCGCGAGCGCGGTGAGGTCACCGGGTGAGCCAAGATCGATGCCACGGCGTAATGCCAACCAGGTCACCGCGCGATACATCGCGCCAGTGTCGAGATAGCGCAGCTCGAGCGCGATAGCGACCTGACGGGCCACGGTCGACTTGCCGGATCCAGAAGGACCATCAATCGCGACGACCAGGTTTCGCCGCTGCACTGGTCCTCCCGAGCTCTTTATGCCAATCCCTGCGACCTGGCACCTCGACCCGAAGCGAGCCTAGCCGGGTGCGCAGCGCGGCGGTGATGTCACTCGACGAGCGGTGCGCTGCCGTTAGCGGCCCATCCCCGCTCGACCAGGGCCTGTTCGAAGGCCCGGGCGAGTGCCGGCGCGACGTCGAGGTCGACCACGCCGAACGGCTGGCCGGGCGAATGGTCGACCCGGATGTCCTCGACGTTGACCTCAGCGTCTGCGGCATCAACCAACAAGCGGGCAAGGGCTCCGGGCTCGTCCGGCACGACAACGGAGACGGTTGCCCAGTGAATCGCAGCCTGGCCGTGCTTGCCGGCTAGCAGGTCGCGTCCCTGCCGGCCGCGCCCAACCAGGCCGCGCACCGCGGCCGCGACCTGCTCCTCACCAGCGGTTTCGAGCACTCCCGTGAGCGCAACCAACGGCTCGATGACGGCATGCAGCGCCTCGGCCACCGCACTCGGGTTGGCGCTGATGATCTCCCCCCACAGCGCGGCCTCACTGTCCGCGAGTCGCGACGTGTCGCGGAGTCCGCTGCCAGCGAGCGCGACTTCCTGGCGATCAAGACCCACCAGCGAGCCCGCTAGCGCCGAGGCCACCAGCTGGGGGACGTGTGAGAGCCGGGCCAGCAGCGCGTCGTGTGTCGCAGCCGGCATCACCGTGACCACCGCGCCACAGGCTTCGGCCAACTCACGGATCGCGGCGACCGCGGTCTCACTGGACGCCGCGGTCGGACACACGATCCATGGCCGCTGGGCAAACAGCTCAGCGGCGGCGTGGTGAGGTCCTGATCGCTCTCGCCCAGCGATCGGATGGCTGCCGACGAACCCGGTGAACCCCGGGTCCAGGGCCTCGATCTCAAGTTGAGGCTGATGCTGGACGCTTGCCAGGTGGGTCACAATCGGCGCGACGCCTGATCTAATCAGGTCATGAACGACCTCGGCGACTGCTGCTGGCGGCACCGCAGCTACCGCGACGTCGACGGCACCGAGGCCACTGCCTCGCGCGTGGCCAGCGCCGACCGAGATCGCCAGCGAGAGCCGCTCCGGATCGAGGTCATCGAGCCAGACCTCATAACCCGCCTGTCGAGCTGCCAGCGCCACCGATGTACCGATCAAGCCGCTGCCCACCACCAGCAGCCGGCGACGCTCCCCCGGGTCAGCCGACGTCATCTCAGTCCCGCGGTAGGTCTGAGCGAAGCGCAGCGGCCCCGCGCAGGTAGACATGGCGGGCATCCGAACGCGCAAACTCGGCGTCGACGAGTGCCAGCAGCCGCACCACGCGCGCCATGGCGCCAGGGACGGCTATCTCTGAGGCGCACAGGAACGGCACGTCGGTGATGCCGATCGCTCGGGCGGCGTACGCCGGGAACTCCGATACCAGATCAGGCGTGGTCGTGAAGACGATGCTGATCAAGGCATCGGTGCTCAGCCCGTTGCGGTCGAGGACGGCGCGGACGAGCTCGGCGGTTGCCTCGATCACCGCGTCCCGCTCGTCCACCTCGACCTGCGTGGCGCCTCGCAGCGCGCGTACCGCCATACCTCCTCCTTGCTTTAACGATTAGGCGATAGGTCTACAAATTGACTGCTCGATAGAGCGCTTGAACCTCTCCTTGCTGGAGATGGCGCCGGCGCCCGGCCTTCAGATCACCGAGGCGGATCGGACCGACGGCCACTCGTAGCAGCCGCGTCACCGGGTGCCCGACGACCTCGAGCGCTCGCCGGACCACGTGGTTGCGGCCCTCGTGCAGGCTCACCTCGAGCACGCTGCGGTTGGGCGTGGAGTCGATGAGGTTGACCTCGTCCATCGTGACGGGCCCATCTTCGAGCTCGACTCCGGCTCGGAGCTGCCGCGTGACCGAACGGGCAACGACGCCGTCGACCTCGACCAGGTAGGTCTTCACGACGCCGTAGGACGGATGCATCAGCCGGTGTGAGAGCGCACCGTCGTTGGTCAGCAGCAACAGGCCCTCGCTGTCGGCATCGAGGCGGCCGACGTGATGTAGCTGTGTCGACAAATCGGCTACTAGGTCACCGATGCACGGTCGGCCGCGCTCATCCGACATGGTCGAAAGCATGCCCCGTGGCTTGTGGATCGCGAGGTAGGCAAGCCCCTCGGCAGTCGGCACCTGGGACCCGTCGAGGGAGATGATGTCGTGTTGCGGGTCGACTCGAGCGCCAAGGCGCGCCGTCCGCCCGTTGACCTGGACACGTCCAGCCGAGATCAGCTCCTCACAGGCCCTGCGGCTGCCGAAGCCGGCTGCCGCCAGCACCTTCTGCAACCGGATCCCCTGCGCGCCGGACAGAGCGTCGGTGTCAGCCAACCGCGGCATCGTCGTCAAGGACCGAGTGATCCGGCAGGTAGTCGGAGATCTCGGGCAGCTCGTCGAGAGAGGCGAGACCGAGGCGATCGAGGAAGTGATCGGTGGTGGCGTACAAGATCGAGCCAGACTCCCGCTCGATGCCGACCTCGGCGACCAGCCCGCGGGTGACCAAGGTACGCATCACGGCATCGACGTTGACCCCGCGCACCGCGGCGATCCGCGACCGCGTGGTGGGCTGTCGGTAGGCCACCACGGCAAGGGTCTCGAGCGCAGCCTGGCTGATCTTTGCCGGCTGGCCCTCGCGGACAAAGCGCTCGACGTAGGGCGCGCAGGACGCTCGGGTGTAGAAGCGCCAACCGCCCGCGACCTGGCGCAGCTCGAAACCTCGGCCGGCGGCGTCGTAGTCGGCGGCCAGCTCGCGCAGGACCGCTCCGACTTCTTCCCGCGGCCGCTCAACGACCTGGGCCAAGATGCCCTCCTCGACCGCTTCTTCGACGACCAGCAGCACTGCCTCCAACGCAGCCGCCAGGTCGGGCAGCACGGTCAGCTCCGGCTCCTCGCTCACAACCACCCTCAGCTCGTCACTCATCAGTCAAGTCACCACCGCGTCGTAGGAGTCGTCGACGTCGGCGGTCAGGAACGACGTCGCGTCATCGCCGGCGACCCAACGGACGTGCAGCTCGCCGAACGCCACCAGTTGGTCAAAAGCCACCGCGCCCTCGCGATACAGCTCGAGCAACGCCAGGAACCGGCCGACCACCACCATGGTGTCGGGGCAGTCGGCGATCAGCGAGCGGAAGGTGGCCGCGCCGACCTGGCGGAGCCGGGTGGCCAGGATGACCGCTTGCTCTCGCACGCTCACGACTGGTGCGTGGATATGGGCGACGTCGACGACCGGGATCGGACGTGGCATCGATGCCCTCGCCGCGATCTCGGCGAATTCCCGCGCATCGACGCCAAGCACCACCTCTGGCAGCAGCGCCAGGAACTCCGGCTCCATCCCCACTGCGCGGGGGAACCGGCGCCCGGCATCGACCATCCGCTGGGCGAACAGCCCCGCCACCTCTTTGTACGCGCGATATTGCAGCAGCCGGGCGAAAAGCAGGTCGCGAGCTTCGAGCAACGCGAGGTCCTCTTCGTCAACCTCCGCCGACGGAAGCAGCCGGGCCACCTTCAGGTCGAGCAAGGTCGCGGCCACCACGAGAAACTCACTCGCCTGATCGAGGTCCCAGTCATCGGGCCGGTTGCGAAGGTGGGCCACGAACTCGTCGGTGACCTGCGCAATCGCGACCAGGGTGACATCGAGGCGGCGCTTGGCGATCAATGACAGCAGGAGGTCGAACGGACCGTCGAAGACGTCGAGGTGGACATGAAACGCCGATTTCGACCCGCCTGAAGCCGCGGCCGTCAGCGCGCCGTCCGGCGGGCGATGCGGCTCGTCCGGTGCCTCCGCGGCAACGTCAGCGGCAGTCGCCGACACCGCATCGGCAACCGTCGGAGCAGCGTCAACGTCTGGCACTGTTCGACGGTAGCCCAGCACTGCGGTACGGCTGGATCGGCTCGCCGCAGGGCTCCCGCGGGCGCCCGAAACACCGCAGGTTGCCTCAACGCCGGCGGGGCAACGTGCTGGTGGCGTGCCGGCGGCCTCAGACCGCGCGCAGGATGCGGTCGCCCACTGTGCCGACCAGCTGAAGCAACGCGGGCTGCTCGGCTGCCAACGGCAACAGCAGCAGGACCAACACGATGCCGATCCCCCACTGCTCGTCGAGGACTCGATACGCGATCCTGCGCGAGCCCGGGCTCTTCGGGAGCGTCGACCACAGTGCAACACCGAGCTCCAACGGCGGGATCGGCACCAACGCCAGCAGGCCGCAGCCGAGGTTCTCCACGCCGAAGCCGAGTGCGACCTTCTCCGCGAATGTTGTGGCGATTACCTGCGTGCCGTGGAGTACGGAGATGGTGGAGGCGAACGGGATCGCAATGCGCAACCCGCCGGCGGCGACGTAGGCGGCCAGGCCGATCGCCGCTAATGCGGCATGCACCCCAACCGCGACGACGACCATCGCCCAGACCTGTCGGGGCTTGCTCCGGTTCAGGACCGGCCGTGGCGACCAGCCGATGCCGGCAAGGAGCGCCCCGACCAGACCGAACGGATCCAACCAGGTCATCGGCGCGCGAAGTGCCCGCCCGGTGCTTCGAGAACTGTTCCGGCCACCCACGATGAGCTGCTGCAGGGTCACTCGCAGGAAACAGCCAACCGCGAAGCCCAGGACTAGGCCGAGCAGCGTCGCAGGTTGACGTAATGCAAACAGCATGGGAGGTCCGCGGTCGATCTATCGAGACCGAAGACGGCGCACCAGGATGCTCTGCTCACCCTTGGCTTCGAGATCGGCGAGAACGACTGCGAGGGCCTCGCGCACGATCCGCCCTCGGTCAATCGCCAGCGAGTGGTTGGCACGCAGCACCAGCCGAGCGTGCTCGAGGTCGACCAGCTCAGCCGGCGAGACGTAGACCGTGATCTTCTCGTCATGGCGCTGCCGGCCACTGGGGTGACGCGGGCCGGACAGGCGCGCGGTCGGCGAGGGGACTCAGTCGCGACCGCGCTGAGCGTGGCGGGGGGCGGCGTCTCGTCGTCTGCCTCCGCCGGTCGATGCACCGATCCGGTCGAGCGGAACAGCTCATCGGCCCCCGGAAGGATCACCCGGCGAGGCATCGTGCCACCACCTCCCGAGCCAGATCCCGGTAGGCGGCCGCGCCCGGCGAGGACGAGGCGAACGTCGTGATCGGCTCACCCGCAACCGTGGTCTCGGGAAACCGCACGGTGCGGTTGACCACGGTGTGGAAAACCTTGTTGCCGAATGCCTGGACGACTCGGCTGAGGACCTCACGCCCGTGCAGCGTGCGAGCGTCGTACATCGTAGCCAGGATTCCCTCAAGTTGAAGTTGAGGGTTAAGCCTTTCGCTGACTTTATCTATAGTTTGGATCAACAGTGCGACTCCTCGAAGCGAAAAGTACTCGCATTCGAGCGGGATGATCACGCCGTCTGCGGCGGTCAACGCGTTGATCGTGAGCAGGCCGAGCGAGGGCTGGCAGTCGATCAGGATGAAGTCGTAGTCATCAACCACCGGAGCGAGCACCCGCTTGAGGGACTGCTCCCGGGCCACCTCCCCCACCAGCTGGACCTCAGCGGCGGACAGATCGATGTTGCTGGGCAGCAGATCCATGCCGGCGTTGGTCTTCAGCAGGATGTCGTCGGCGGTGACGTCACGCTCCATCAACGCGTTGTAGATCGTCTGGTCGAGCTCGTTCGGGTTGACGCCAAGCCCGACGGACAGCGCCCCCTGCGGGTCGAAGTCGACGAGGAGGACCTTGCGGCCGAACTCCGCCAGCGCCGCGCCCAGGTTGATTGTGGACGTGGTCTTGCCGACCCCACCCTTCTGGTTGCACAACGCGATGATGACCGCCGGGCCGTGCTCGACCAGCGGCTTAGGGTCACGAAGCCTCGGGCGTGGTCGGCCGGTCGGGCCGAGCTCACGCGGCGGGCGGATCCGTGACTCGACAGATGTCGACATATCGTCCTCTCGAGAAAGCGTCACACCGATACCGCGACTTCTCGCCGAAACTGTTTGTAGCGAGAATCGGGAACCTAGTGCGAATCCAGCCGGTTTGGCAACCGCACGCAGGGAATTAGCCCTGTCTGGCACGCGGATGTGACGTCGCGTAGACCTCGCGAAGTCGGTCGACCGTGACCATTGTGTAGACCTGGGTCGTGGTCACCGAGGCATGCCCGAGCAGCTCCTGGACCACCCGGACGTCGGCTCCCCCATCGAGTAAATGGGTGGCAAACGAGTGGCGCAGGGTGTGCGGACCGATCGCGACTCGCAGGCCGGCCCGCTCGGCGCTGGTGCGCAAGATGGTCCACGCGCTCTGGCGCGAGAGCCGGCCACCGCGAGAGTTGACGAACAGTGCCGCGCTGCCACCGCGACCTGCCCGGCTCGCCGCGGCGAACGTGGGCCGGCCACGGACGAGATAGGCACTGATCGCCTCCCTGGCGAAGCCGCCGACCGGCACCACCCGGTCCTTGCCGCCCTTGCCGTGGAGCAGCACGGTGCCGCGTTCGAGGTCGAGGTCATCGACATCGAGACCGACTGCCTCACCGATCCGGGCGCCGGTGCCGTAGAGGAACTCGAGCAACGCCTGATCGCGTACCGCCTTGGGGGTGCCGTCGAAGCCGGCGGCCTCGACGAGTGCCAGCACGTCATCGAGCGGCAGCGCCCTCGGGAGTCGCCGAGGCGGCGTGGGCGGTCGCACCGATGCGGACGGGTCAGCGGCGCTCAGACCCTCTCGGAGCGCGAACCGATGCAGGCCGCGGGCCGCGACGACAGCTCGGGCGGCGGAGGACTCCAGCAGCGCTGGATGATCAGGCGTGCCGCTGCGCAGCGACGCGACGAAGCCGTTCACGTCAGCTTCTGAAACCGCGGCGATGCTCACGATCCCGTTCGATGCGAGGAACGCCGAATATCGACTGAGATCACGCCTGTACGAATTGAGGGTGTTTTGACTTAACCCCCGCTCGACAGCGAGATGATCTAGGTAACTACGGATCACCCGATCGACCGAGCTGGCGTCTGGCGCTCCGAACGGTACGGTCAGCCGAGCACCTCGGCCAGAGGCCGGTACGCCAGCCCGAGTGCCTCGGCAACGGGCTCGCACACCACATCGCCGCCGACCACGTTGACGCCGGCCGCGAGCGCGGGATCGCGGCGCACGGCTTCCTGCCAGCCCAGTCCGGCGATCCGCTCGGCGTAGGGCAACGTGACGTTGGTCAGGGCGTACGTCGAGGTGTGTGGCACCGCGCCGGGCATGTTCGCAACGCAGTAGAACACCGCCTCGTAGACCTTGAAGGTCGGGTTGGAGTGGGTGGTCGGCCGCGTCGACTCGAAGCAGCCACCCTGATCGACCGCGATATCGACGAGGACCGCTCCGGGTTCATCCGCGACACCAGGTCGTCACTGACCAGCGTCGGGGCCTTCGCGCCCGCCACGAGGACAGCCCCGATCACCAGATCGGCATCGATGCAGGCCCGCTCGACCTCATAACTGTTCGAGGCGACCGTCTGCAGGTGCCCTGGTAGATCCGGTCGGCCTGGCGGAGCTTTTCGATATTGCGGTCAAGCACGAGCACCTCGGCCTGCATACCCAGCGCGATTGCCGCCGCGTTCATGCCGGAGACGCCGGCGCCGAGCACGACGACCTTCGCGGCATAGGTGCCGGAGACGCCGCCCATCAGCACCCCCCGACCGCCGCCGTCGGCCTGCAGATGATGCGCCCCGACCTGGGGCGCCATCCGGCCGGCGACTTCACTCATCGGCGCAAGCAGCGGGAGTGATCCGTCAGCAAGCTGACGGTCTCGTAGCTGATTGCGGTGATGCCCGACTTGATGATCGCCGCCGTGCAGGGCTCGCTGGCAGCGAGATGGAGGTAAGTGAACAGCACCTGGTCCGCACGCATCCGGTGGTATTCCTCGTCGACCGGCTCCTTGACCTTGCAGACGAGGTCGGCCTGCCCCCACACGTCGTCGGCGGTCGGCAGCATCTTTGCGCCCGCCGCGACGAAGTCCTCATCGGGGATCGACGAACCGACGCCCGCTTCGTGCTCGATGACCACGTCGTGGCCCTGCGTGACAGCTCGTGGACCCCCGAGGGCGTGATCGCTACGCGAAACTCGTTGTCCTTGACTTCCCGCGGAATGCCGACCAACACGGCGTACGCACCTTTCGCCCGGCGCCGGCGTCGTTGCCAGCACGAACTGCCCCGGCCGAATTTTAGTGGCCTGGCAGAATCCGACGGAGGCGCAGGCGGTCCGTGCGGCCATCACGCGAGCCGGTGAACGCCGAGGCCCCCGGCCAGGCGAATCGGCGGGCCGAAGCCCGGCAAACGCCTCGTGCGCCGCAGCCGAGGCCGCGAGCACGCCCATCACCGCGAGCGGATTGTGGAGATCGCCCGTTGGGCGGCGCGCACGGCCTCGTCGAGCGGGATCCACCGGCTGGGGAGGTTGGCCTCCTCGTTCTCGCCGACAAAGCGCGGTCGGTCGGCAGGGCTGACGTCTCGCGCCAGGTAGATGCGCACCGCTTCGTCCGACATCCCCGGTGAGGTGAAGACGTCGAGCAGCACCTCCCAACGCTGCGCCTGCAGGTGGGCCTCTTCGTACAGCTCGCGCTTGGCCGCTTCGAGTGGATCTTCGCCGGGCTCATCCAACAAACCCGCTGGCGGCTCCCACAACAGCCGGCCGACCGGATGGCGATATTGCTGGATCAGCAGGACCTGTCCGGCGTTGTCCAGCGCGATGATGCCGACCGCGCCCGGGTGGACCACGACGTCCCGAGTCGCGGTGGCGCCCCCCGGCATCGATACCTCGTCGGTGCGGACATCGATGACCCGTCCTGAGCGGAAGTCGATGGTCGAGCGGCGAACCGGATATGCCGAGCTCGCCTCGTCGCGCAGTTGGCTCATCGGTCGGCCAGGCGGGACTTCAGGACCCGACCGACAGACCGCCACCGGGCAAGGTGATCGCGCCGAGCTCAGCCTGAGCGTCATTCGCGCGCTGCAGCGCGGCTGCGACGAAACTCGTGAACAGCGGGTGCGCTCTGGTTGGGCGAGACTTGAACTCCGGGTGCGCTTGGGTGCCGACGAAGAACGGGTGCTCCTCGCGACGAGCTCGACGAACTCCACCAAGCGGCCGTCCGGCGACGTACCAGAGAAGACCAGCCCGGCATCTTCGAGAACTGGTCGGTAGGAGTTGGCGACTTCGTAGCGGTGTCGGTGTCGCTCGGCGACCCGGGTGCTGCCATACGCCGCTGCGACGAGCGAGCCGTCGGCGAGGATTGCTGGGTAGGAGCCAAGCCGCATCGTGCCGCCCATGTCGCGCTCGCCTGCCACCACATCGAGCTGGTCGGCCATGGTCGCGATCACCGGGTCCGGCGTCTCCGGGTCGAACTCCGCGGAGTTGGCGTCGGACAGGCCAGCCTTGTGACGGGCCACGTCGATCACCATGCACTGCAGGCCGAGGCACAGGCCGAGGGTCGGGATCCGGTGCTCGCGGGCATGGCGCACCGCGGCGACCTTGCCTTCAATGCCGCGGACGCCGAAGCCGCCGGGCACGAGCACGCCATCGACACCATCGAGGGTGCGCCGCTGACTCCGGGTCCTGACATTCGTCCGAGGTGACCCACCGGATGTCGATGTGAGTGTCGTTGGCAGCACCGGCGGCACGGAGCGCTTCGGTGACAGACAGGTAGGCGTCCGGCAGGTCGGCATACTTGCCGACGAGCGCGATCGTCGCGCGCTGGCTGGGGCGGTGCACCCGTCGAAGCAGCTCGTCCCACTCCGCCCAGTCGACGTCGCGGAACGGCAGGCTCAGTCGGCGCACGACATAGGCGTCAAGACCTTCGGCGTGCAGCACCTTGGGGATGTCGTAGATCGACGCCGCGTCCGGTGCGGAGACCACGGCTTCCTCGTCGACGTCACAGGTCTGGGCGATCTTGCGCTTGAGGCTGGCCGGCATCGGCCGGTCGGACCGGCACACGATCGCGTCAGGAGTGATGCCGATCGAACGAAGTGACTGCACGGAGTGCTGGGTGGGCTTGCTCTTCTGCTCCCCCGACGAGCAGGATGTAGTCGAACGAAGTACATAACA
>CAWFEP010000013.1:0-188242 GCA_963814845.1 uncultured Actinomycetota bacterium | reverse complement strand
GCTCGACTCCTCCGTCCATGATGCGGGCGCGGGTGACGCCGGTCACGTCGCGTTCGAGCGTCTCGGCCAGGCTGGCGGCGTCACCGGCGGCCTTGACCGTGACGACGGTGTCGGCGCCGATGCTCTGCTTGAGAGCGGCCGGGGTGTCCAGCGCAAGGATCTTGCCGTGGTCCATGATCGCGACGCGCTCGCAGAGCCGGTCGGCCTCTTCCATGTAGTGGGTGGTGAGCAGGATCGTCTGCCCGGCACGGTGCAGCTCGCCGAGCAGGTCCCACAGCGCCAGCCTGCTTTGCGGGTCGAGCCCGGCCGTCGGCTCGTCAAGGAACAGCACCGAAGGGCGGTGGAAGATGGCTCTCGCGACCATCAGCCGCTGGGCCATGCCGCCGGACAGCGCGTACACGGAGGCCTTGGCCCACCTGGTCAGATGGAACTGCTCGAGCAGATCGTCGGCGATCTTCCGGGACACCTTGGCCCCCATGCCAAACAGGCGGCCGTGGAAGTACAGGTTCTCCCAGACGGTGAGCTGGCGGTCGAGGGTGTTCTGTTGCGACACGATGCCGCTCATATCCATGTCGGGCAGCCCGAGGTCGACGATCACGACATCTGGGCGTTCGCGGGCGACCGTGGCGAGCCCGCTGATGCCGTCGCTCGCGGTCTTCACGTCGTAGGAGCGGGCCGTGAGGTTGATCCGCAGCGCACGGCAGATCGCCGCCTCGTCGTCGATCACCACCACCTTGGTCACGACTGTGACCGAGGAGCCTCGCCTTCGCCGAGTCGGACGCGGTCGGCAGCGCCACGGTCATCGTGAGGCCGCCGCCCGGCGTCTCGCTCGCGATGAGCGTGCCGGCCATGACCTCGGTGAATCCGCGCGCGACCGCGAGGCCGAGGCCGATCCCGGTCGCGGTGTCGTGGTCACCGAGTCGCTGGAACGGCTCGAACATGGTCTGGCGCTGGGTCGCGACCACGCCAGGCCCGTGGTCGATGACCGTGATCAGGACGCCGTCCGGCCCGGTTCGCGCCCGCAGCATCGGCGGCCGCTGGGTCGGGGAGTAGCGCAGCGCGTTGCTCAGCAGGTTGGCGAGCGCGCGTTCGAGCAGCCCGGCATCGGCGCGCAGCAGCGGCAGGCCTTCGGGGATGTCGAGCCGGACCGTGTGCGCGCCCGGCAGCCCGTGCAGCGCCAGCGGCGCGACCTCCTCGACCGCCACCGGCTGGACGAACGGCTGCAGCGCACCGGTCTGCAGGCGGCTCATGTCGAGCAGGTTGGCGATCAGCCCGTCGAGCCGGTCGGCGGAGTCCTCGACGGTCGCGAGCAGCTCCTGCTCGTCATCCTCGGAGTAGGCGACGTCGGGCTGCCGCAGGCTGCTGATGCTCGCCTTGATCGATGCCAGCGGCGTACGCAGGTCGTGGCTGACCGCGGCGAGAAGTGCGGTCCGCATCCGGTTTCCGGCCTCGAGCGCCTCGGCCTGCGAGGCCTGGGTGCGCAGCCGGTCGCGGTCGAGTGACGCGGCGGCGAGCCGGGAGGCCGCCTCGAGCAGCGCCGGAGCGACCTCGTCGATGTCGTCGTTGACCAGCAGCCGCAGGTCGCCGCGTACGACGAAGGTCCGCGCCGTGTCGACGTTGACCTCGCCGGTGTTGGCGATCCTCACCCAGCGGTTGCTGACCCGCTCCTGCAGTTCGGCGTTGACGCCGAGGTTGTCGTGCAGGTGCTGCAGCACGGCGCTCGGGGTGTCGTTGGCACCGAGCACGGTACGAGCCAGCCCAAGCATCGCGTGCGCCTCGCCGGCACTTCGGGCCGCAAGGGTCGCGCGCCGGGCGGCGACGTGGACGACGCTCGACACGCTCATCGCCACCAGGATGAACAGCAGCAGCGCGAGCAGGTTGCGGGGTTCCTCGATGGTCAGGGTGTGCACCGGCGGGGTGAAGAACCAGTTCAGGCACAGGCTCGCCGCGGCGGCGGCCAGCACCGCCGGGCCGAATCCGCCGACGACCGCAACGGCCACGACGGCCAGGAGGTAGATCAGCAGGTCGTCGGCGAGGTTCAGGTCGTTCTGCAGAGCGGAGAGCGCGAAGCGTCAGCGAGGGTCAGCGTGACGATCGCGACAGCGACGCCAAGCCGACGACGGCGCCCGTCGACCGCGGAGACCAGGTCCGTGAGGGACGGTCGCCGCGGCTCGCCACTCGCATCCTCGGGCACGACCACATCATCCAGTGTGATCCCAAATCCGCGCGACGTCGCGCCGACGCCCATACCAATTACTGCTGCCGTCACCAGGACGATGGCCGAAAGCGCGACCGGGCGGTGGTGGGCGGTCAGCACGGCGTACGGCGCGCGCGCGAAGGAGATGCTGGTCATCCAGGCGATCGCGGCGACCGCGGCGGTGGTCGCCGGCCGCGAGACGCACGCTGCCGATGCAGCCACGATCAGCGCGCAACCGGCCAGGACGCCGGTCGGCCGGGAAGCCGCCCGTTCAGGCCGGCCGCGACCGCCCCCAGGCAGAGCAAGGCGCGCCGACGCCGCCGGCAGCACCAGGTGCGCCGGGCAGCCGGTGCAGCGCGCGTCGTTCGGTGTCCATCAACTCGAGGACACGCCCGGAACGGCCGGAAATCCACGATTTTCACGCGCTTCTTTACGCCCTCCAGCGCAGGTCTTGACGCGCCGTTGACGCGAGGTGGGCATCGGCTCCTACCGTCGAAAGCGTGGACGACAAGGCACGACCGCTGCCGATCGACGTCGACCTGCCGGAACGCTCCGGCTACCGGCTGAAGCGCAAGCCTGCTCGGCCCGCCGCTGGTCAACGACCAGCTCGGCGAGCAGCGGCTGTCCAACCCGGTGGCGTTCGGGGTGCTGTCGCCGGACTGCATCTCCTCATCCGCGTACGGGACCGAGGAGATCCTGATCTGGCTGCTGCCCTATGCCGGGCTGGCCGCGTTCGCTCTCGTGCTCCCGATCACTGCTGTCATCCTCGGCATCCTGCTGCTGTTGCTGTTCAGCTATCGCCAGGTGCTCGTCGATCTACACCAAGGCCGGCGGCTCATACGTCGTCGCCCGGGAGAACTTCGGGCCGAAGATCGCGCAGATCGCCGCCGTCGCGCTGCTGATCGACTACGTCGTCACCGTCGCGGTGCAGACCGCGGCCGGCTCGGCGGCCGTCGCGTCGGCCATTCCGGCGGTTGCCAAGCCGTTTGCACCACCACGGCGTACTGGTGCTGACGCTGGCTGTGGTCGCGCTGCTGTTCTACGGCAACCTGCGAGGGATCCGTGAGGCCGGGAGCGCCTTCGCCTTTCCGCTGTACTTCTTCATCATCATGGCGGGGCTCGTCATCGTGGTCGGTCTCGCCCGCGAGCTCACCGGGAACCTGCACCTCATCGTGCTCACCCCGCAGCAGATGAAGGATGCCTACCCGATCAAGAAGGGCAACGGCTTCATCGAGGGTGCAACCATCCTGGTGTTGTTGCGGGCGTTCGCTAACGGTGGCGCGTCGCTGACAGGGTTCGAGGCGATCAGCAACGGGGTCAGTGCCTTCCGGCCGCCGGAGAGCCGCAACTCCAAGCGGGTGCTGCTGATCATGGCCTGCACTCTTGCGTTCCTGGTGAGTGGCGTGTCGTGGATCGCGCACGTGACTCATGCGACGCCGTTCCAGGCCGGCTACCCGACGGTCTTATTCCAAGAGGGACAGGCGGCGTTCGGCAAGGGCGTCATCGGGCGATTGATGGTCAACGTCATGCAGGCGGCGACCGCACTGATCCTCTATACCGGAGCGAACACCAGCTTCAACGGCTTCCCGTTCCTGGCCAACTTCGTCGCCGAGGACCGTTTCCTGCCACGCCAGCTCACCCGGCGCGGCCACCGGTTGGTGTTCAGCAACGCCATCATCGTGCTGACCCTGATCGCGAGCGTCCTGCTGATCGCGACCAACGCGAAGGTCAACTCCCTTGTGCCGTTCTACGCGATCGGCGTCTTCACCGGCTTCTCGATGGCCGGGTACGGCATGGCCAAGCACTATTCGCGCACGCGCGAAGGTCATTGGCGCCGCAGCGTCGCGATCAACATGGCCTCCGGGATCGTGTGCACGATCGTCGTCGCCATCTTCGCGATCGCGAAGTTCACCGAGGGTGCCTGGCTGATCGTCATCGTCTTCCCGGTGATGGTGTTCGTGCTGATCCGGCTGAACCGGGAGTACCGCGAGGAGAGCCGAGGCACTCGGCTCGATCACGCCCGAGGTCCTCTTGTGCCAGCCGAACTTCTCTCGCCACGTCGTGCTGCTGTTCGTCAACGACCTCGACCTTGCGGTGATCGGCGCGCTGCGATACGGCCAGACCCTCAAGGCGACCGAACTGCGGGCCGTGCACTTCGCCCTCGACGGTGCGGCCGCCGAGACGGCTCGAGCACGACTGGGAGCAGACCGCGCAGAGCATCCCGCTCGAGATCGTGGATACGCCCGACCGCCGACTCGGCCGGGCGTCGCTCGAGCTGGTCGCCCGGGAGACCTCCGTGCCGGGCACGCACGTCACGGTGCTGCTGCCACGACGCGGCTTCACGCCCGCCTTCGGCCGGTTGCTGCACGACCGGACGGCCGACAAGATCGCCGCCGTGATCAGCCGGGTGCCGAACGCGGCGGCCACCATCGTGCCGTTCGATACGTCCCACCCCGAGCGCGCAATGCTGGTCGCGAACGGCGACGGCAACGGCACGCCGGGCGAAGAACCGGCTGGTCCGTCGCAACGGCGCCCGCCCGCAGTCCGGCCGCGGCCATCCGCGGGCCGGCGAGCTCCTGACCTCAACCGGGTGCTCGCGGCGGACCTTGCGCCCGGCCCGAACGCGATCGGCAACCTCGGCCCGAGGGAGCGCGCCGTGGTCCACGGACGCATCCGCAGCGTGCGGATGCAGCCGCTCGCCAACACGCCCTTGTTGGTGTGCGAGGTGGTCGACTCGACCGGCGGGCTCGAACTGCTGTTCTACGGCCGCCGCTCGATCCCGGGGATGGTCACCGGCGCCACCGTCACCGCGACCGGGCGCACCCTGAGCCACCACGGCACGCTCGCGATGGCCAACCCGCGCTACGAGCTGAACCCGAATAGCGATCAGCAGGCCTCGTAGACGTAGCCCTTGGCGCCTCGCGGCACGACGTTGCGGTCGCGCAGGATGACCGAGATCTCGGCGCCTCGTTTCGCGCAGGCCTTCGTGTAGGCGGCTCGGCCGTTGTCGGTGTACTCGATCTCGAAGACCTCGTCGCCGTACGCCTTGAGGTAGTAGCTGCACTCGCTGTAGACCTGGCACTCCTCGGCGATCGCGAAGTCGAAGTGAACCGTCTTGCGCAGGTGCGCGCTTGCTCGGCGTCGTTCTTCTGGGCGATCGCGAGTCCGTCGGCATGTGCGTCGTCGACGAGCAGCTTCGCGAATGCGAAGTCGTCGGCCTGCGTCAGCAGGCCCTGCGAGCGGGTGTTGGAGTCGAGGTTGTCGGGCTCGACTGCCTTGAAGCCCTTGGCCTTGCATCCCTTGAGCCAGCCGTTCTCGATCGTGGCGAGCGCTTGCCGGTCGGCGGCGGTCGAGGTGTTCAGGATGATCTCGCCTGGCCATCCCGGGTCCTCGATCAGTTTGCCGCTTGCGTTGCGCAGCAACAGCTGTCGGGTGGTGTCGCTTCCACCACCCGTCCTGGTAGGCCTGGGTCTGGAACGCGTTGATGTAGCAGATGTTGTAGACCCCGGGCGCCGGCTTGCGACGTCCGGTCCCGGTCGACGATCCGCACGGATGCGAGTGGCTTGTACGCGCCGCCGATCTGGTAGTCGAAGCGACCGTTGGCGGGCGGCAGAGCCACGTGGTGACTTGATGGAACCCGGCCAACGGTCGCGCCCCCGACGTTTCCGACTGCGAGTGGCGGAGTGAGCGTCAGACTCGCCAGGACGGTCGTCACCAGCACGCGATCGACCGCAGCGAGCATAGTCGCGACTATGCACCCAGCCGGATGATCTGGTCGCATGTCTCGGCGACCGATCTCGTCGTGGGTCGAGCAGCACCACGATGCTGCCGAGCGGGTCGGCCTCGTGCAGGACGGCCACGACCCGTTCGCGGCTGTCGTGGTCGAGCTCGCTGGTCGGCTCGTCGGCAACGATCAGGGGCGGCCTTGGCGCGACCGCTCGCGCGACGCAACGCGCTGCCGCTGCCCGCCGGACAGGCGGGTCGACTCGCGGTCGGCGATGCCGGCGAGCGAGAGCTCCTCGATCAGCTCGGCGACCCGTTCCTCGATGTCCTCCGGCTCCCAGCCGGTCGCCTGCAGCGGGATGCCGATGTTTTCGGCGACGGTCAGGGTCGACGCGAGCAGCACCGGCTCGGTCACGACCCCGATCTGCCCGCGATTGACGCGGCGGACGTCGTCGCCGTTGATCGTCACGACGCCGTGGGTTGCCGGCACCAGGCCGGAGATCACTGTCAGCACGCTCGTCTTGCCGGCGCCGCTCGGGCCGACAACCGCGAGGGTCGTGCCCTCGTAGAGCTCGATGTCGGTGGCGGGAAGCAACGTCCGCTCACCCACCACGACCGACAGCCCGGTGCATTTCAGCGTCATGACGGGTCGGTCCTGGTCGTAGGGCCGTAGCAGGATGCCCTCGCTGGTGATCTCGACCTTGGCGTAGCGACCTGGTGGCAGGATCTCCAGCGCCTCGAGGGACAGCGCGATCGACCCGTCCGCGCCGACGACCGCCAGCTGGGTGCCGCCGCGCCCCTCGGCGCCCACCCTGCCGTCGCGCATCGACAGGGTTCGCTCGAAGGTCGACGCGACCGCCGGGTCGTGCGTCACGACGACGAGCGTCGTGCCGGCACGGTGTGCGGCGGCGTGCAGCGTGGTGATGACGACATCCCGCTCGCTCGGGTCAAGCCGGCTGGTCGGCTCATCGACCAGGAGCAACCCGGGCGCCCGGGCCATGACGACGGCGAGCGCGAGCCGCTGCTGTTGACCCGCGGACAGCTGCCGGGTGGGTCGGTGAGCGACCTCGGCGAGCGCGAAGTCCTCGAGCGTGGCCTCCGGATCGACGTCGCCGGCGTTCTGCAGCGCCAGGATCGGGCTGGCGTAGGGGAGCAGGGCGCGCGCCGGCTCCTGCAACAGCAGCGCGACCGTCGTGGCCCGCAACCGTCGACCGGCGAGCGGGTCGGCGCTCAGATCATGGTCGCCGATGATGATCCGGCCCGTCGACGGTCGCTGCAGCCCGGCGAGCAGGCTCATCAGGGTCGACTTGCCGCAACCCGACGGGCCAAGCAACGCGATCGACGTACCAGCCGGGATGGTCAGGTCGACATCGCGCAGCGCAACGACCTGCTCGTCACCGGTCTGGTAGAGGTGGGTGATCCGCTCGCAGACCACGGTGACGCCGTGGGCCGTCGTGGCCAGGTCAGCCGTCATGGCAGTGCCGCCCGCAGGCTCGCGGCATCGGTGCGCTTCGCCGCGTACGTCGCGATCGCGATCTCGGCAAGCAGTGCCGGGATCAGGGTCACCACCACGGCGATCAAGGCGGGCAGTGGCGGCAGTGGCAGCAGCGGTTTGGGCACGGCGCCTGCCGCTGCCTGCGGGACCAGATGGGCAGACAGGTGAGCAGTCGCGACGCCGCACACGAGCGCAACGACCGCCGCGGAGGACAGGCGTATGGCGGCGGCGGTGGATCGGCCGCGGACGACTGTTGAGCGCGGGACGCCCGCCGAGGTCAGTGCCAGGGTCTCGGTGCGCTGCCGGCTGGACGCCGCGACGCTGGTCCCGATCAGCAGCGCGAGGGCGAGCAGCGCTGCGATAACGGCGACGGCAAGATAGCCGGACAGCCCGGCGGTCTCGGCAGTGCGTTCGAGGCTTTGCGCGACCTGTGCCCGGGTGGTGACCGAGGTGACGATGAGCCCAGTGGCGCGTAGTCGGGCGAGCGCATCCGGAGGTGCGTGAGTGCCAAGCCAGACCTGGTCGATGAGCTGGGTAGTGCCCAGTGCAGAGGGTGCGATCGGCTTCGCGACGGCGATCACGGACTTGAGGTCAGCGAGCGCGCCCTGATCCAACAACTCCGGAAGCAGCGATGTCTGATGCACCTGCGCGCTCCGCAGCGGGGCATTGTTGAGACCGAACGTCGAGCCCTCGACCGGTCCGGCGGTCAGCAACGGCAGCGACAGCTGCGCGACGCCGCTTGGTACGTGAAGCAGTTTGCGGAGCCCGGCTGGCGTGTAGCCATCGATCCGGCGACTCCAGCCGGCCACCGCAGGCAACCGTGGGGTGTCGAGCGCCAGCACTCGTTGGGCGGGGGAGCCAAGCGGCTCGAGCAACTCGGCCGCCATCGCCCACTTGCCGTTCGGATCGGCGGCGTCGACATCAGCCAGCAAGGATTTGTTCGGTGGCGGCACCACGGTGACGACGGTCGGCGCGCCGACAGTGAGGCCGGCGCGGTCGGTGCGGTCGTTCGAAGCCCCGTGACTGACGATGACGGCGAATGCCAACAGGCTCATCGCCAGGGCCACCATCGCAGTGACTCGCCAGGCGGCATGGTCGCGGCGGAGCTCCCGAATCGCGAGGAACCTGCCGAGGTCGCGTGACTGCGCGCTTGATCTCACTGCCGGACCCAACAGCGCCGGCACGACGCGCCCTAGTGCGAGGCCGGCTGCGAGACCGGTCAGGGATGGCGCGAGCAACGACCACGGTGTAGAAGAGCCGCCGGACTGGCTCGTGAACAGCTCGACCAGTCCGGCGGCTGCCAGGGTGATCGCCACGACATCGATCCAGTTGCCCGCCCGGCCGCCGGCAGATCGCGCGTCTTCGGCGAGCTGGTCACTCAGCGAACGGGAGGCTGCGACAAAGCCGACCGCGACGGTCACCACCGCAGCGATTGCGGTCACGATCAGGGAGGCAACGATCGCACTCTCGGTGAGGTGCACTGGTGTGTCTGGTCGGAGCCAGAGATGCGACGCGAAGATGGCGAGCGGCACGCTGACGAGAAGACCGGGCACCACACTGATGAGGAGGAGCAGTACGGGCTCGGCAGCGACCGAGAAAGCGGTGGATATCGGTCGGCGACCCTGCAGCGTCGCGATCACCAGCTCAGCGCGGCGTCGATCCATGCTGGCCGCGAGAATCGCGATGAGCACCAGGCCGATCAGGAGCAGGAGCTGAAGCTGCGCGAGGGTGACGAGGTGGCCGAGCTGCGAGCGGTCGGCGGCGTCAGCGTGCAGTAGCGAAGGGATGCTTGTGAGCACCGAGAGGTTGCGGGCGTAGTGCAGGGAGCCGAGCGCCTTCTCGACGCGCGTGACGTCAGCTGGTGTCGCCTTGCTCCAGTCGAACGTCTCATCCACCACAACGTTCGCCCGGAACGGCGGGGGCAGCGCGGTCAGTGCCGACCGCGGCACCAGGGCCGTCACGGCTGCGACCTGGGTGCCGTCGCTGCTGACGACCGGTGCGCTGATGTCCTGACCGAACCAGTAGTTGAGCTGGCTGGGCGGCACCTCGAACAGTCCGACGACTTTCTCGTGAAGCTCATAGGAGCCGGGCTGGAGGCCGGGGGGCTGGCGTACCGGCTCGTTCTGGATGTTCGTCGACTCGCCAAACGCTGGTCGGTCGAGGTTGGACGCGATGATCGGCCCGCCCAGCTTCGCAGTCAGCACCTGAGCTCCGCTGACCGGCAGCGCGATCTCATTGCGAGCAGTCGGGCAGCGCCCGCTGGTGAAGACCACGTGCGCGCAGTCGTTCTGGCGCCACTCCAGAGCCGAGAACTCGACGAACTTGCCGGGCACCTGCAGTTGCGTCGACAGGCCGCCGACCGTCATCCCCCGGACCACCGACGACGCAAGGGGCAGGCGCGGCACCTCAGCGGCGAGCACCCTGTCCGGATTGTCGTCCAGCGTCGAGGCCCCCGCCACTTCGACCCCCGCGGCGTCGACCGGCGCCGCGGTCATGCGGGCCCGCAAGGCGGAGACTGCCGCGGCCGACCGATAGATCGGAGCGACCGCCGCCGCGGCTGATGCGGCAACTGCCACTAGAACAATCAGCGCGGCGATGCCCCGGCGATAGACCACGCCGCGAATCAGGAGATGGAGGATCGCGCCGAACCGGCGTCGACCCCGCATTGCCGTCCTTTCCATCGCCTGGCTGGAGTTGCTCCTCGACCCTTGCACGTCAGGCATCGACAGGGGCAGCGTCGTGACAGGATTGTGACAGTTAGTGTTTCGGCGTCCCGACCGAATGGGCGCCGGCGTGGATCGCGAGTCGCAGGCCGAGCAGGATGATGGCCTGTGCGGCGAAGCCGAGCAGGCCGCTCCACTCGTACCGCACGAACACGAATACCTGGGTGAACAGCAACGTGACCAGCGCTGATCGGTAGAGCAGCCGGATGGCCGCTTGAACGTCACCTCGGTGCATGAACCAGATGCCACCGAGTGCGTACACGGCGGAGACCGCGGTAGAGATCTCGGTGCCGAGGTCGGTGACGTGGGAGCCACGTCCGAGCCCGATGTCCGGACGAAGGATCACGAGGAGAAGTTGGCCGACCATGCCGAGGATTTGCAGCAGGAACAACAGCTGGAGGCCGGGCAGAAAGAAGGGATGGTCGACGGCAACCCGGGCACCGCTCAGCAGTCGCTCACGAAATCGGGTGGCGCGGGTCTGCGGCCGCACCTGTGCGCTGTCCGCGCCGGTCAAGACGCTGCGGATGCCCCCGGACAACGGTCCAGCCGTGACCCCATCCAACAACGACAACGCGTATTCCTGACCTGCGCTGTCGAGCTGGCCGAGGGCCAGGTCACTCGCCGCGACCGCCGCAATCGCGATCCGTCGAGGCTCGGTCAGCGGTCGTCTGAGCACCACCTCGCGGACGATGACGTAGAAGAGCACGAAGACCGCGTAGATGATCGCCACAGCCGGCCGGAAGAAGTAGTTGACGTCTTTGGTGAGGAACTTTCCGACCTCGTCGATGAACAGGCCGAAGCCGATGCCACCGATGAACGCCGCGTGGAGCCGGGCGCGAGTGCCAGGCAGGATCTCGACGGTGACGATCGCTGCACCCATGAGCAGCCCGCCGTACAAGACGTGGGCGACGTGCAGGCCATTGCCACCGACCTGCGGATAGCCGGTTGCCGCAAGCGCGGACCGGACGACCAGCACGGTGGCGATCGCCGTACCGAGGAACAGCTCGAACCGAGCCAGTGCTTGCGAGTCCCGCACATCCGTGGTCGCCATCTGCCGAACGGTAACCCGCCTCGGTGATCTTGACGCAGGTTCCCTTGAACCTCGCCCGCAAGGACGCCTACGTCAAGATCACTGGAGGGTTTGGGGGCTAGAAGACGACGACGGAGCGGAGCACCTCGCCCTTGTGCATCTTGTCGAAGGCTGCCTCGACGTCATTGATGCCGATGGTCTCGGAGACGAACTTCTCCAGCGGCAGCCGACCCGACAGGTGCAGGTCAACGAGCATGGGGAAGTCACGGCTCGGCAGGCAGTCGCCGTACCACGAGGACTTGAGCGATCCGCCCCGACCGAAAATGTCGATGAGCGGCAGCTCGAGTCGCATGTCCGGCGTTGGTACGCCGACGAGGACCACGCGACCGGCGAGATCGCGAGCGTAGAACGCTGCGGTGTAGGTCTCCGGCCGGGCGACGGCGTCGATCACCACATCAGCGCCGTTGCCGCCGGTGAGGGCCTGCACACCTTCGACGAGATCGGTGTCGCGCGAGTTGATGGTGTCGGTCGCGCCAAACCCGCGCGCCCACTCGAGCTTGCGGTCATCGACGTCGATCGCGATCACGGTGCGGGCACCGGCGATCGAGGCGCCGAGGATCGCGGCATCGCCCACGCCACCACAACCGATGACTGCCACTGACTCGCCGCGCCGGACCGCGGCGGTGTTGAGCGCGGCGCCGAGACCCGCCATGACACCGCAGCCGAGCAGCCCCGCAACCTCGGGCCGGATGCCCGGATTGACCTTCGTGCACTGTCCGGCGGCCACGAGGGTTTTCGTTGCGAACGCACCGATCCCGAGCGCCGGTGACAGCGGGGTGCCGTCGGTGAGCGTCATGCGCTGCGACGCGTTGTGGGTCGAGAAGCAATACCAGGGCTCGCCGCGGGCGCAGGCACGACAGTGGCCGCAGACGGCGCGCCAGTTGAGGATCACGAAGTCGCCTGGCGCAACGTCGGTGACGCCTTCGCCGACTGCGGACACGACACCCGCTGCCTCATGCCCGAGCAAGAACGGGAAGTCGTCGTTGATCCCACCCTCGCGATAGTGCAGGTCGGTGTGGCATACGCCGCACGCCTTGACGTCAACGAGTGCCTCGCCCGGGCCAGGGTCAGGAACGACGATCGTGGTGACCTCGACCGGAGCACCCTTGCTCCGTGCAATGACGCCTTGAACCTCGGTGGGCATCGCTAGAAATCCTCTCTTCGTCTCGGGCCAAGCCCGGTTGGGCCTGTGCCGGCGTACGCGCGAACCGCGTTGATCCACTTTGCCACCTCGGCAGCCTTGCATGGCGGTCCCGGTATGGCCGGGTCGGGTCGCGACGTCGTAATGTCCGGGTGTGGGTCGAGCAGCGTGAGCGAGCATGTCCGGGCTGATCCGGGCCTTGCGGAGATTCGTCAGGTCGACCCTGCCTCCTACGATGCCGCAGCTGCGTTGCTCAAGGCGCTCGTCGCGCCGATCCGGCTCGCGTTGGTTGATCTGCTTTCTGACGCGCCTCGGTGCGTGCACGAGCTCGTGGGTGCGCTCGACGCCCCGCAGCCGCTCGTCTCCCAGCACCTCAAGGTGCTCAAGAGCGCCGGCCTCGTGGCGACGACGCGACGGGGCCGCGAGGTGGTCTACCGGCTTGCCGATGACCACGTCGCCCATGTCGTGCGCGACGCGGTCGCTCACGCCAGGGAGGTCTAGGCGACTGCCGGCGTCAGCCGAAGCTTTCTGGTGCGCGTCTGCATGAGCTCGACGGGAAGTCGGCGCGGCGGTGCGCCGCCGACCGGCCCGATCCTCAGCCACAGTGCCCACCGCGACCGTCCCGTGGGGAGTGGCCCGACCTCGACCTCGATCGTGCTGCCCATCTCCGTTGCCCGAAGCTCACCGCCACATGTCACGACCCCTGACAGCGGCGAGTCGAGCGGCCCGAGGATGAGTGACACACCCCTGCTCTCGCCGTCGAGGCCATGAACGTCGTACGCCGGAATGACAAGCCGGCGCTCACGGTCAATCGTGACCGGCGCCGTCCGTGCGTCGCTGACCAATCTGTCAGCGATCAGGTCATGCAGCGAGTGACTCCACCCGTCGACGTCGAGCGCGAGCCTCGCGTTGCCGCCCTCCCACAGCGCGGTCACGGTGCGTGGACCGTCGTGGTCGGTGCTCAACCAACTGGTTGCCGGCGAGATGCCGGTGGCCGCTGGTCGTAGTGCTGAGGCCCGGCTGAGCCCACCGAGGATGACGCGCAGCCGCAGATCCCATGAACCCGCGGTGAGGGCAGTCCCGCCCATCACGGTCTGCGGATCGATCGCCACCTCGCCGCGGACGGTCGGACACCCGTCGGCGTCGATCTCGATGCTCAGTCCGGCCGTCGTCGACCACAGCTGCGAATCGGCGCGCGAGACCGTCGCAAGATCGAGGTCAAGGTCGACGTCGTCGTCAGGGCTGAAGCGTCGATCCGCCTGACCGACACCGGGCGCGATTGATTGCGGCAGCAGCCAGCCCCTACCCTCGGCCTCGAGCCGAAATGGCTCGTCATCGGTGAAAAGCCTGGCCGCAACATCGACCACGAGGTGGCCGGCTCGCCACGTCGGAGCCGCGGCTGTTGCACGAAGCCGAAGGGAGTCGAGCCGTCGTGCGTATTCGGATAGCCCGGCCAGGTCATCGTTGAGCAACAGCCGCGACTGGGTACGGATGAATGCGGGCAAGGAGTCGTGAACCTCGGGCGGAAACCTCGAGGTGGCGAGTGCGCGTACCTGCCTGAACAGCTCCAGCCGGTAATCGGCGTCGTAGTCGAGCATTGCCCGGCCACGCAGCCGGCCGAGCATCTCGGTGCGGTAAAAGCGTCGCAGGACCAGCTGCCTGGCAGTGGCGGCGGAGATTTGGGTGTCGGTGACGTCAAGGACCGCGGCAAGGTCGCGGTAGTAGTCGCTCGGCACCATCGCGGTGTCGCCGAGATTGCGCCCGGCAGTGCGCCGACGACGGTAGAAGTAGCACGCCAGGTCACCGACCACGGCGACTGATCGGGCGTGCGAATAAGCCTGCATGCAGATGTGCTGGTCCTCGACGTGGTGTGGGCCTTCGGCGAAGCGAACGTTGTGGGCGATCAGGAAGTCTCGGCGAAACATCTTCGCGACCGTGAGGTTCTGCGCCAGCGGGTAGTCATTGATCGTGCGTCTGATCACGGTGCGGCGGAACAACGGGTGATGCAGACCGCGGAAGTCGCTGCTCATCTTGCCGACGACGACGTCCGCGTCTGACTCGTCGGCGATCGCAAGCATCCGCTCGAGCGCCGCTGGTGCCAGGGAGTCATCGCTGTCGACGAAGTGGACGAAGCGGCCGCTGGCCTGGTCAACGCCATGGTTGCGGGCCGGCCAGGCCAACCGCTTGCCGGCAGGTGATGCACCTTCAGCAGCTCGGGGTGTTGCCTCGCCCACTCCCGGACGCGAGACAGGCTGCCGTCCGTGCTGCCGTCGTCGACAAGGACAACCTCGAAGCGGTCGGGCGACAGACTCTGACCGATTAGCGACGCGATGCAGTCGTCGATGTTGGGACCCGGGTTGAAGAACGGGATGACCACGCTGATGTCGACAGTCATCTCGTTGCTACGGCCTCCGCTGGAGTCGGGCTGAGTGTGGACAGTCTCTCAGCACCCGGCATCAGCAAGCGGCGCAAGGCAACTGTCAGACGGACGGTTTCGCAGCCCGGCACAGTTGTTCGGGCCGACCGGAATATCGTCCCTCGGGTGACGTTGCTGGCACCGTTGAGCATCGCGGACCTCGATCGGTCGCTGGTCGAGCTTCGCGCTGAGCTCGCTAGTGGCGCGACGGACGGGCCGCGTGAACAGCGCGCGCGGCTTCGGGAGCTCCATCAACTGCTCATGCGGGCCACGGCGTTGAGCGCGCGACCACCGACGGCGAGCTTGGCGCTTGCGGCAGAGGTGCTGAGGGGGGCCGACGCCGCGACCGCTGATGACTCCGGTCCTCGCCCACGCACGGTTTTTCGGTTGCTTCGCGCTGGCCTTGCCGAGGCAGCGTGGGCAGTGCTGACCGACAACGCCACGGGTGTAGTCGAGGATCCAGTCCGGGCATCGACATCCTCCGGTGCGGTGCGTACGGCATGGCGATTGCCACTGCTGACCCGGATCGAGCCGCCGATCGTGTTCGCCGACCTGCCCGGGTTTCGCGATCCCCGGTATGGCGCACCTGATCACTGCTACGACATCACCGACCGGGTTCGGCTACGGCATCACGTCGACGAGATTCTGCTCGACGGTGGCGCAGTCACCTTCGGTGGTTGGGCGGCGTTGGATGCGTTGGTCACTGATCAGGACGAGCAGGTCCGGTTGATAGCGGCGAGCGGCGATGTCGACGTCGTGATCAGCGGCACGCGGCTACGGCGTCCGGACTTGGTGAACCCGACCGGTGTTGCGCGAAACCGACGCGCCTGGGCGGGCTGGTCGGTGCCGCTGGAGCCCGATGATCCGCGACTGGTCGCGGGGGAGTGGGCGCTGTCACTAGAGCTCGAACATGCGGGTGTGTGTCGACGAGTGGGCATCGGCGATGAGGTCAGCGGTCTCGCTCGCGCGGCGACTCGTGTCTCCGCGAGACTCGGCGCACGACAATTGCGGTGGGACGCCCGGCAACGTCCGTGGCGCTTGGTGCTCCTCGAATAGTGAGGAGCAGGCCGCTAACGGACGTCTGGGTAGCGTCCGCGTCCACGGTTGGCCGACGGGGGTCGCCACAGTGCGACTCCGGCGGCAATGAGCCCGCCGGCGCCGGCGAGCGCGATCGGAGCAGGCCCGGCGAAGCCGCTGCCGAACAGCAGGATCGCGCCGACTATTGCCGCAATCGCGAGGACGAAGCACCCCAACGCAGACAACCGCCGCGCGACCGAAGGTCGACGCGGCGGTTGCTGGGACTCACTGGTGTTGCTCAGTGCGTTACCTCTTGCGTGCAGTTGTCTTGCGGGCCGCAGTCTTACGCGCTGGCGCGCGCTTTGCGGTCGTCCGACGGGCCGTGGTCTTCTTAGCGGCCGTCTTCTTCGCTGCGGTCTTACGCGCGGGTGCGCGCTTTGCAGTCGTCTTGCGTGCCGTCGTCTTCTTGGCGGCGGTCTTGCGAGCCGGTGCGCGCTTTGCGGGTCTTGCGTGCGGTTGTCTTGCGTGCCGTCGTCTTCTTGGCGGCGGTCTTGCGAGCCGGTGCGCGCTTTGCGGTTGTCTTGCGGGCCGTGGTCTTCTTAGCGGCCGTCTTCTTCGCTGCGGTCTTACGCGCGGGTGCGCGCTTTGCAGTCGTCTTGCGTGCCGTCGTCTTCTTGGCGACGGTCTTGCGGGCCGTGGTCTTCTTAGCGGCCGTCTTGCGCGCGGGTGCGCGCTTCGCCGGTGCCTTCTTGGCCGCGGTCTTGCGTGCGGTTGTCTTGCGGGCCGTGGTCTTCTTTGCTGCTGCTCTTGCCATGTGTGAGCCCCCTAGCTCGATGTTGGAGGACTGTTCTAACAAGAACTGTGTCACCGAATCACTGCGCATTCCAATACCGCGCGTCTCAACGTGGTGCGTGTCGCGCGCCCGTGTTGTTGTGCATTTTTGAGGTTCGTACTCAGTTGGTGCAACTGCAGTGCCGCAACGTCAACAACCGCAACGAAATTAGTACGTGTGTGACGTCGGTCCGAGATCATGTCGGTGGCCGCAACGCCTATCCGCGTGTTTCAACTTGGTGACGGCCTGCGACGATGCAAACGGCCGGATTCACGGCTGTGACGACTTGGAGGCGTGGTGAGCGCGACGACCGGCGCAGCTATTGAAGGATTGACATTGGCGTTTCTCGGCGGCACGGGCGATCAGGGTCGGGGCCTTGCGCGTCGGTTTGCGATCGCCGGTCATCACGTCGTCTTGGGTTCCCGGCAGGTCGAGCGAGCAGAGCAGGCCGCCGACGAACTTCGCGCGACCGTGCCTGATCCGACGTTGATCGACGGCAACAGCAACGAGGTTGCTGCGGCGGCGGGAGACATCGTTGTTGTCGCCGTGCCATGGGAGGGACACGAGGCGCTGATTCGCGCACTAGCGCCGTCACTGGCCGAGAAGGTGGTCATTGACTGCGTCAACCCGCTCGGGTTCGACGCACAAGGAGCTTTTGCATTGGAAGTGCCGGCAGGAAGTGCAGCTCAACAGGCGGCGTTGCTCCTTCCGCACAGCACGATCGTTGCCGCATTCCATCACGTCAGCGCGGTATTGCTCCTCGATCCAGCTGTGACGTCGATTGACACTGACGTGCTTGTTCTCGGTGATGAGCGGTCTGCCACTGACTTGGTGCAAGCCTTGGTTGATCGCATCGAGGGCATGCGGGGCGTTTACGGCGGCCGTCTTCGCAACGCCGGTCAAGTCGAAGCGCTCACCGCCAACCTGGTGTCGGTCAACCGGCGCTACAAAGCGCATGCGGGGCTTCGTGTCACGGACGTATGAGGACGACTGCGGTCATGTCGTTCGTCTACCCGATCGAACCGTCACCGTGGTGTCACTGGTGCCGTCCCTCACCGAGGCGATCGCGGCGAGCGCACCTGAACTCCTCGTGGGCGTGACGGACTGGTGCACCCATCCGCAGGACCTGAACACGACGCGGATCGGCGGCACGAAGAACCCTCGAGTCGAGGAGATTGTCGGCCTTGGCGCCGACGTCGTCATTGCGAACGACGAGGAGAATCGCGACGTCGACATTGCAGCGCTTCGCGATCGAGGTCAGGCGGTCTGGGTCACCGCGCCGCGCACGTTGCCGGAAGCGCTGACGTCGCTCGATCGCATGCTGCGGTTTGGGTGCGGCCTGGACCGCCCGGTGTGGCTCGACGACGCGACGACGGTCTGGGCGTCGTCGCACGACGGGCCTCGGCGTCGGGCCGTGGTGCCGATCTGGCGCCGACCGTGGATGGTGCTCGGGCGCGAAACATTCGCCGGCGATGTTCTTGCCCGGCTTGGCGTCGACAACGTCATGGCAGACGACTCGCAGCGTTATCCGCGGACGACGCTCGAAGAGCTGCGGTCGCGTGAACCGGATCTCGTTGTGTTGCCGGACGAGCCGTACTCGTTCGGCTGGGACGACGGGCCAGAAGCGTTCGGTGATTGGGGCGTGCCGGTCGCATGCGTCAGCGGGCGTCACTTGACCTGGTACGGCCCATCGCTAGTTGAGGCGCGTGAGGTGCTCTCGGCGCAGTTGGCCGACGCGCGTCAATAGCCCAGCGTCGTGAGTCGAACCCGGCGTCGTTAGTCGAAGGAGTGCTCGGGTCCCGGGTAGGTGCCATTCGCGACCTCTTCGGCGTATGCCCGAGCGGCGTCGGTGATGACGGCGCGGACATCGGCGAACCGTTTCACGAACCGAGGGGCCGGCCCGGAGTTCAGCCCTGCCATGTCGGTCCACACCATGATCTGCGCGTCACAGTCCGGTCCAGCACCGATGCCGATCGTCGGGATCGTCAGTTCCTTCGTCACTCGGCCGGCGACATCGGCGGGGATCATCTCGAGCACGACGGCAAACGCGCCGGCGTCCTGAAGTGCGAGCGCGTCGTCGAGCAGCGCATCCGCGGAGTGACCGCCCCGACCTTGCACTCGGTAACCACCAAGGCCGTGCTCGCTCTGCGGGGTGAAGCCGATGTGAGCCATCACCGGCACACCAGCATCGACAATTGACCGCACCTGGGCGAGCACCGCGCGCCCGCCCTCGAGCTTGACGGCTTGCGCGCCACCTTCCTTCATGAAGCGGATCGCGGTCTGCAGTGCCTGCTCGGCGGAAACTTGATAAGAGCCAAACGGCAGATCAGCAACGACGAGTGCGGACCGGGTTGAGCGGACCACCGCTTTCACGAGCGGGAGCAGCTCGTCGACCGTGACGGGCAATGTGGTGTCGAAGCCGAACACGTTGTTTGCTGCTGAGTCACCGACGAGCAACGCCGGGATGCCAACTTCGTCAAAGATCGACGCAGAGTGCATGTCGTAGGCCGTAAGCATGGCCCAGTGCTCGCCACGGTCCTTCATGGCTTGCAGGTGATGGGTGCGGATACGGCGGACGACGCTGTTGCGCGGGCTGCCGTAAGGCGAGATGCCGCCATCGGTCATGAGAGTTTCCTCCTGATCTCGAGGCCCATTCGGGTCCCCGGACGCCATCAGTGTGCCACCTCTGGTCATAAAGCGACAGACCGCGCGGGTTTGGTGATCCTCAAGCGGCCAGGTCCGAGCAGTTGAGCCATTGCCAGGCCCCGATCGCTCGGATACGGTCCGCCGACAAGGCGCAGCCAGGGAAAGCGACGCGGAGGGGCGTTGGTACCGATGGCACTTGCATTCTATTTTCCGCACGTTGGATTCACCCCGGAGAAGTACGACAAGGCGATCGCGCAGCTCACCGAGGCAGGAGCGGGAGCCCCGGCCGGGCGCCTCTCCCATACTGCGCTCGAGGCCGATGGCCAGATACAGGTGTTTGACATCTGGGAGTCTCAGGAGCAGTTCGACGCATTCGGCGAAACCCTGCTGCCGATCCTCGCCGAGCTCGACGTAAGCCTGTCGCCGCCGATGGTGGCGACGGTGCACCACCAAATCGCCGGCTGACTCCTCGACGGACCAAACGGGACCGCAGCTAGGCCTCGGCTGGTTCGCGCCAGGCGTTCGTGATCGGGAGCCGGCGGTCGCGGCCGAAGCCTTTCGAGGTGACCTTCGGGCCGGGCGGGTATTGGCGCCGCTTGTATTCAGCGGCGTCGACGAGGCGGATCACGCGTTCGACCAGCTCGGCGTCGTAGCCGAGCGCGACGAGTTCGTCGTGCCCCTTGTCGTGCTCGACATAGGCGTCGAGGACGGCGTCGAGCAGCTCGTAGTCCGGCAGCCGATCGACGTCGAGCTGTCCGGGTGAGAGCTCGGCGGACGGTGGCTTGTCGATGATCGCGACGGGGATCGGCTCCGGCTCGCCACGCTCGCTCGCGACCTCGTTGCGCCACCGTGCCAGTTCCCAGACCAGCGTCTTCGGCACGTCCTTGATCGGGGCGAACCCGCCGGCGCTGTCGCCGTACAACGTGGAGAAGCCGGTCGCGAGCTCGCTCTTGTTGCCGGTCGTCAACACAAGGTGACCAACCTCGTTTGACAGTGCCATCAACGTGACGCCGCGCATCCGCGCCTGCAGGTTCTCCTCGGCGAGACCGTGCAGCCCGCCGATCTCGGTCTCGCCGAATGCCTTTTCGAAGCTTTCGACCATTGTGGCAATCGGGATCAACATCCAGCTGAGGCCCTGTCGGGAAGCCAGCTCCTCGGCGTCGCTGACGCTGCCGTCGGAGGAATAGCGGCTGGGCATTCCGACGACGTTGACGACCTCGGCTCCTAGCGCGTCTGCGGCGATCGTCGCCACGACGGCCGAGTCGATCCCGCCGGACAGTCCGAGGACCACCGTGGTGAACCGATTCTTACGGACGTAGTCACGGGTAGCGGTCACCAGCGCCGCCCACACCTCCGCGAGATCGTCGAGCCGCGGTGCGATGGCGATCGGCTCCGGCTCGACTGACCGGTGCGGGTCGTCGACCGGAGAGTCGATCGTGAGCCGCACGACGCGCATCTGCGTACCGTCGAGCGCGTCGACGGGGCCTTCGAGGTCCGAGGTGGCCGCAGGAAGTTCAAGATCGACGACCAGCAGGTCCGTCTCGAACTGGGGCGATCGTGCCAGCAGCTCGCCGGCCGCCGTCACGACCATCGAGTCGCCGTCAAACACGAGCTCGTCCTGCCCCCCGATGAGGCCGACATAGGCGAGCGCGGCTCCTGCTTCGGCCGCTCGGCGGGTGTTGAGCTCGAGCCGGACGTCATCTTTGTTGCGTTCGTACGGAGAGGCATTGATCGACAGGACCAGGCCGACCTCGGCGGCACGCGCGACCGCGATGGGTCCGCCGTCCTGCCAGATGTCCTCGCAGATCGTCACGGCGAGGTCAATGCCGTGGAGCCGGATGACCGGCAGCGTCTCGCCGGGGACGAAGTAGCGGTATTCGTCGAACACCCCGTAGTTCGGCAGGTGGTGCTTGGCGTACCGCGAGATGACTGCGCCGCTATACAGCGTTGCCGCGGCGTTCTGTGGCTCGCCGGCCGGGCGGCCGATGCGTGGCAGTGCATCGGGACACCGGTCGAGATAACCGACGACGACGGTGACGTCGCCGAGGCCGAACTGCCCGAGCCGCTTGGCCAGCGCATCGACCGCGTTGCGGGACGCGTCCACGAACGAGCGCCGAAGGACCAGGTCTTCCGGTGGGTAGCCGGTCAGTGCGAGCTCGGGGAACAGGACGAGGTGTGCGCCGCGGGCGGCGGCAGCCTCGGTGAGCTCGACGATCGTGTCCGCGTTAGTGGCGAGGTCACCGACCGTCGTGTTCACCTGCGCCAGCGCGATCCGCAACTGAGGCACGCATCCACGATAGTCGGGCCGTCTAGGCCGATCGGGGGACGGCCAGGCGTGCCGACATCGGGCTGTAACACGTTGCCCCTACGCTGATGACCATGGATCGCCAGCAGGAGTTTGTGCTGCGCACGATCGAGGAGCGCGACATCCGCTTCGTGCGGCTGTGGTTCACCGACGTCCTCGGCTTCTTGAAGTCTGTGGCGATCGCGCCCGCCGAGCTCGAAGGGGCCTTCGCCGAGGGAATCGGATTCGACGGCTCGGCGGTCGAGGGCTTCGCCCGAGTGCACGAGTCGGACATGCTTGCCCGGCCCGATCCCTCTACTTTCCAGGTCCTGCCGTGGCGCGAGGAGCAGCCCGGGACCGGGCGGATGTTCTGCGACATCCTCATGCCGGACGGCTCACCGTCCTACGTCGACCCCCGCCATGTGTTGCGCCGCTCGATGCAGCGAGCCGCGGATCTTGGCTTCACCTTCTATGTCCATCCCGAAGTCGAGTTCTTCTTGCTCCGCGGCCGACCGACGAGTGAGGAGTTGCTGCCCCCGCCGATCGACTCGGGCGGTTACTTCGACCAGACACCACACGACCTCGGACATGACTTCCGCCGGCAGGCCATCACGATGCTTGAGCGGATGGGCATCAGTGTGGAGTTCAGCCACCACGAGGTTGCGCCGGGCCAGCAGGAGATCGACCTTCGCTACGCCGACGCCCTGACGACCGCCGACAACCTCATGACGATGCGCCTGGTCGTCAAGGAGGTGGCGCTGACCCAGGGTGTCTACGCCTCATTCATGCCGAAGCCGTTCGCGGAGCAGCCCGGCTCGGCGATGCACACGCACCTGTCGCTGTTCGAAGGCGACCGCAACGCGTTCTACGACGCGAGCGACCCGCTGCAGCTGTCCAAGGTCGGCCGCGCGTTCGTCGCCGGCCTGCTCCACCATGCCTCGGAATACACCGCGGTCACCAACCAGTGGGTCAACTCCTACAAGCGGCTGTGGGGCGGTGGCGAGGCGCCGGCGTACGTCTGCTGGGGCCGCAACAACCGCTCCGCGCTCGTACGAATCCCGATGTACAAGCCGTTGAAGGGCAACTCCACCCGCGTCGAGATCCGGTCACCGGACTCAGCCTGCAACCCGTATCTCACGTACGCGGTGCTGCTCGCCGCCGGATTGAAAGGCATCGAGGAGGGCTACGAGCTGCCGGACGGTGCTGAGGACGACGTATGGGCGTTGACCGACGCCGAGCGTCGCGCGATGGGGATCCCGCCGTTGCCAGGCTCGCTGTCTGATGCGATCGCGAACATGGAACGCTCGGAGTTGATGGCTGAGACCTTGGGGGAGGGTGTCTTCGACTTCTTCCTGCGCAACAAGCGGGCGGAGTGGGATGACTACCGCAGCCAAGTGACGCCGTTCGAGCTCAAGCGCTACCTCCCGGTCTTGTAGGGATGGGGTCACATGGCGCGCGTGCATGTCGTTCAAAACACGGCCTCGGACGGGCTCGGCCAGCTCGCTGAGTGGCTGCCGGCCATCGGGGTCGACGTTCACCCGACACATCCTTATCTCGGCAACCGCGTGCCACCGTCGGTGGAAGGCGACGCGCTGATCGTGCTCGGCGGCCCGATGAACGCCTACGACGACGAGGTCGCGCCGTGGCTCCCGTCCGTGCGCCAGCTGATGGCGAGCGCGGTCGATGACGGCGTGCCAACCATCGGCATCTGCCTCGGCGCACAGCTGCTCGCGGTCGTCGCCGGCGGTCGCGTCGAACCCGGCGCCGCCGGGCCCGAGATCGGCCTGAGTGAAGTGACGGTCCCCACCGGTGACGCGTTGTTGACCGCCGGCGTGATGCCGGTCGTCCAATGGCACTACGACACGGTCACCGTGCTGCCGGACACGGCCGAGATCTTGGCGTCGAGTGAGAAATACCCGGTGCAGGCGTTCCGCGTCGGCGAGGTGGCGTGGGGCCTGCAGTTCCATGTCGAGGCGACCGTCGACATGGTGCGAGGCTGGGCAATCGAGGAAGGTATGGATCCGTCGGTAGCCGAACGGGTCGCCTTCGCAGCCCCGCGACTGGCCGAAGTCGGCGAACAGATCGCCCGCCGATTCGCCGCAATCATCACCGGCTAATCGCCATCGCGCCGGCAGCTTCGCACCACCCGCAATACCAACCCAACTGCGCTCACTACCAGGGGTTAGCGTTCGTGCCCGGTTTCGCGTGATTCCTCGGCTTCGCGCGCGCGAGCACAAGCCACCCAACCGCTAACCACCAGGGGTTAGCCCGCGAGGGAAATCGGGCGTTACGGCACGTAACGATCTGTCTGAGGGTCGATTTCAAGATCATGGCCGTTTAAGGGCCATAGAGCACCCTTAAACGGCCATGAGATTTACGGCAGCCAAAAGATCAGACATTACGGCACAAACCGCCAGAGTCCCCTGGTAGTTGGCGCAGTTGGGTTCGCTTGTGAAGCCGAGGAATCATGCGAAACCGGGCACGGGCGCTAACCCCTGGTAGTGAGCGCAGTTGGGTTCGCTTGTGAAGCCGAGGAATCATGCGAAACCGGGCACGAACGCTAACCCCTGGTAGTGAGCGCAGTTGGGTTCGTTTGTGAAGCTGAGGAATCATGCGAAACCGGGCACGGGCGCTAACCCCTGGTGGTGAGCGCAGTTGGGTTGGAGTCCGCGCCGGCTGATTGCAAGCCTCGGCGGAAACCGAGCATCCAAGCTAGTCCCTGGTAATGAGCGCAGTTGGGGTTGGTTTGTGTTCGGGGAGGCCGACCGCAGCATCGGCGGAGACCGGGCGCGCGAGCTAACTCTCGGTGGTGAGCGCAGTTGCTTGTGCTCTTGGTCTGACGTGAAGCACCGCATGACGGCAGTAGCGTTCGTTGCGTGACGCTGCCTGAGCGCGCCGAGACGCTGGCCGCGCGGCTCGCGCGTACTGGCTTTGTCGACGGGGCTCGGGCCCAGGACACGCTCGCCGAGCTCGGCCTCGCCGATGGTCCGGTCGACGCGGCCGTGATCGCGGCAATCGCCACCGTCGCTGATCCGGATCTCGCGCTGAGTTCGCTGGCACGCATCGCCGAGGCGATGACTCCCGGTGAGCGAGTGGAGTTTCTCGCGGCGCTACGCGAGCGCGAAGGGCTCAGACTCCGGCTGTTTCCCGTGCTCGGGGCCAGCCACGCGCTCGGTGAGTCGCTGGTCCGGCGGCCGTCGGACTGGCGTGCGCTCGCTGATGACTCGATGGCGTGGATGCGCCCGACGTTGCTGGGGCTGCAGCGCACCTTGCTGGCTGCGGTTGAGGGCGTGACGGGTCGGACGGGATACGACGCGTTGCGGGTGGCGTACCGGCGGCTGCTGCTGATGCTCGCCGCTCGCGATCTTGCTGGCGATGTCGAGGTCGATGAGGTCGCGGCCGAGCTGGCCGACCTTGCCGGCGCCACGCTCGGCGCCGCACTTCGGCTCGCCGCGGCGGAGACCGGTGTCGGCGACGACGTCCGCCTGGCGGTCATCGGCATGGGCAAGTGCGGGGGCCGCGAGCTCAACTACGTCAGCGATGTCGACGTGATCTTCGTGGCCGAGCCGGCCGACCAGGCCGCCTCGGCACTCGCGGCGGCGATGATGCGGGCGTGCTCCGAGGTGACGTCGGAAGGCACGATCTGGCCGGTCGACGCGGCGCTGCGACCGGAAGGCAAGTCCGGCCCGCTGGTCCGCACCCTCGCCAGCCACGAGGGCTACTACGAGCGGTGGGCCAAGACCTGGGAGTTCCAGGCGCTGCTCAAGGCACGGCCGGTTGCCGGTGACCCGGATCTGGGGCTTGCCTATGTCAACACGGTGTCGCCGCTGGTCTGGGCGTCGGCCGGCCGGCCGAGTTTCGTAGCTGACATCCAGGCAATGCGGCGCCGCGTCGTCGACACCCTGTCGCCGACGGACGTCGATCGCGAGGTCAAGCTCGGTCCGGGCGGCCTGCGCGACGTGGAGTTCGCGGTGCAGCTGCTGCAACTCGTGCATGGCCGGGCGGACCCGTCGCTGCGCAGCCCATCAACCTTGGTCGCCCTCGAAGCGCTCGCGGCAGGCGGCTACGTCGGTCGCGAGGACGCGGCCCGACTCGCTGCTGCCTACCGATTCCTTCGTACGGTCGAGCACCGGCTGCAGCTGCAGCACCTGCGCCGCACTCATCTGCTGCCGACGACCGAGGCAGGTTTTCGGTGGCTGGCGCGGGCGATGAACTTCCGCGATGTGGCGGAGTGGCGGCGCGAGTACGACGGTCACGTCCGCGAGGTCCGTCGGCTGCACGAGAAGCTGTTCTACCGGCCGCTGCTCGACGCGGTCGCGAGACTGCCGGTCCAGGACTCGAGCCTCACGCCAGAGGCGGCGCGGTAGCGGCTCGAGGCGCTCGGCTTCGCCGACCCGGCCTCGGCGCTGCGCCATCTCGAGGCACTCACCGCCGGAGTGAGTCGCAGTGCGGCGATCCTGCGCACGCTGCTGCCGGCGATGCTCGGATGGTTCGCCGATGCGGCCGATCCGGATGCCGGCCTGCTGTCCTTCCGTCAGGTGAGCGATGCGCTCGGCAGCACCCCGTGGTATCTGCGGGTGCTGCGCGACGAGGGCGTCACGGCCGAGCGGCTGGCCCGCCTGCTTGCCACCAGTCGCTACGTCGCGGACCTGCTCGCCCGAGCGCCCGAGGCGGTAGCGCTGCTCGCCGACGACGCCGAGCTGCGCCCCCGCGGCCTGGAGGCGCTAGGCGGCGAGATGCTCGCCGTGGCGCGACGCAACGACGACTGGGAGGGTGCGGTCGCCGCGGCACGAGCGCTGCGTCGGCGCGAGCTGCTCCGGATCGCGCTGCGGCGACCTGCTCGGCCTGCTCGACGTCGACGAGGTCGGCAGCGCGCTGTCCGACGTTGCCGCCGCCACGTTGGCCGCCGCGCTGGAGTCGGCGCAGCGCAAGGTCGAGGCGGAGCGCGGCGGGCCGCTGCCGTTGCGACTTGCGATCATCGGGATGGGTCGGCTCGGCGGGCTCGAGCAGGGCTACGGCAGCGACGCCGACGTGCTGTTCGTGTTCGAGGCACTTCGATGCGGACGAGCGGGAGGCGACGACTGCCGCGCACGATGTCGCCCAGGAGCTTCGTCGGCTGCTGGCGATGCCCGCACCGGATCCGCCGCTGCTGGTCGATGCCGACCTGCGTCCGGAGGGCCGGCAGGGTCCGCTGGTGCGCAGCCTTGGCTCGTACGCGGAGTACTACCGACGCTGGTCCGCTCCCTGGGAGAGCCAGGCGCTGCTGCGGGCAACTCCGATCGCCGGCGACGTCGAGCTCGGCCGGCGATTCGTCGAGCTGATCGATCCGCTTCGGTATCCCGCTGGCGGCATCGACGAGGCCGATCAGCGGGAGATTCGCCGGCTGAAGGCCCGGATGGAGGCCGAGCGGCTGCCCCGCGGGGTCGACCCGGCGATGCACATCAAGCTCGGACGTGGTGGCCTGGCCGATGTGGAGTGGACGGTGCAGCTGATCCAGCTGCAGCACGCGGCGCGGGTGCCCGTCGCTGCGCACGACGGCCACCCTCGCGGCTCTTGCCGCCGCGCGCGGCGAGGGCTTGCTGACCGAGCCGGACGAGCGCGCCCTTCGGGACGCCTGGCTGGTCGCGACCCGGGTGCGCAACGCGATCGTGTTCGCCCAAGGTCGGCCATCGGACACTCGTGCCGTCAGATGCTCGGTCGATGGCGTCGGTGGCGCGCGCGATGGGCTATCGCGCCGGACATACTGGCGACCTGCTCGAGGACTACCTGCGAGCGACCCGGCGGGCCCGCGCAGTCCACGAGCGGATTTTCGCCTCGTGAGACTCGACAAGACCGCTTCTCGACTGGTCGCCGTACGCGCTGGCGGTGGTCCTTGCGCGTCGGTCTATGTGGTCGCGGCGCCGCACACCTCCGACCTCGCGGCCCAGACCGCTCGCGAAGACCTGTTCCGGCGCAGCGGTTTCGTCTCGTTCTGGTCCGGCTGGTACGGCGGCGTCCCAAGCGCGGACTACAGCCTCGTCACCCCGCCGCTGCTGGGTGTGTTCGGTGCGGTGTGGCTGGGCGCAATGTCGATCGTGGCGACCGCGTTCGTCGTCGTCCCGCTGATGCGCAATGCGGTGCGACCGAGAGCGGGCGCGATCTGCTTTGTGATCGCGGCGACGCTGAACGTCGCATCGGGCCGGACCACCTTTGCGGTTGGCGCGGTGTTCGCGCTCGCAGCAGTGCTCGCGGTCGAGCGCCGCGCCGGCCCGCTGGCCATCGTGCTCGCGGCCTTGGCGACCGCGGCGAGCCCGGTTGCCGGGTTCCTCCTCCTGGTCGTCGCCATCGCGTTGCTGATCGCGGACGAGGGTCGACGCCGTGTCGCGGTCGGCCTCGCGGCTGCCATCGCCCTCGTGTTGGGCGTCATGGCATTGCTGTCCTCGCGGCCAGAGCAGTGGCTATGAGCCGCTCACCCGTGCCTCGCTCCTCATGGCTCTCGGGACCACGGCCGTTGTCGCGATCGCGCCGGTCGGTGCGACGGGTGCGAATCGCTGCGGGCGTCACTTTCGCGACGCTGCTGGTCGTCTATCTTCGTGCACTCCCCGGTCGGCGCTAACGCTACCCGGATCGCAGTGCTCGTGGCCGCGCCGGCTGTCGCCGCCGCCGCGCGGCTGCCACGGCGCGTGTTCTCGCCGGGGCGTCGGCTCGCGTCGCTCCTCCCGCTCGCGCAATTCCAGAACGATTTGTCGGCCTAGCCGAGTCACCGACATTTCACGGGCGTTCGTGGCGCCGCTGCTCAAGAAGCTCTCCGGCTGACCCCGTCGTCGCGATCACCGGGTCGAGCTTATCGACACCGCGACGCACTGGCCGTCGACCTACCTGCTGCCGAAGCTCGTGCTCGCCCGCGGTTGGGAGCGGCAGATCGACGAGGCGCAGAACCCGTTGTTCTACGGTCGAGCGCCGTTGACCGCGAAGACCTATCGCGCATTCCTCAACCACAACGCGGTCGGCGCCATCGCGGTCCCGACCGGGGTGCCGCTCGACTACGGCGTGACCGGCGAGGCCGCCCTCGTGCGGGCCGGTCTGCCGTACCTGAAAGAGGTCTGGCGCGACCGCGACTGGCGGCTCTACAACGTCGAACGGCCGCGGCCGATCATCGCGGCACCCGCGCGAGTCATGCGGCTCACGGACACCGGCTTGACGATCTGGGTCCCGAAGCCAGGCCGCTATCTGCTGCGCATGCAGTGGTCGCCTGATCTGGCCATCGACGGCGGGCAGATCCGGCAGACGCCCGGTGACCGGGTCGAGTTGGTGCTGGCAACGAGCGGCACGCACAGCCTGCACGCGGTCTGGCGTCCTCTAGACCACTCGTCGGTCTAGACCGCGACGAGCTCACGTTCGGCGTCGTCGGACGGCAGCACGATTCGGCCCGACGATAGGTCCGGCGACCGGAGAGCAGGCGCTGAATCAGGATCGCGAGGCACAGTGTCGCGGCGCCACCCACGGCGTCGAGCACGAAGTGGTTGGCCGTGCCGACGATGACGAAGAAGGTCGCGAGCGGATAGAGCGCGCCGAGCACGCGAACCCACGGGCGCTTGGCCAGCGTCACGATCGCCAGCCCGCACCACAACGACCAGCCGATGTGCAGTGACGGCATCGCGGCGAACTGGTTGGACTCCTTGGCCAGACCCGGTGAGGCAAGTGACCCCCAGGTGTGGAACTTCACGACGGTGTCGACGTAGCCCGGCAGCATTCGTGGTGGCGCGACGGAGATCAGCCAGAATCCGACGAGGGCCACCAGGTTGGTCACGATCAGAACCGAGCGCATCGAGCGGTAGCGCAGCGGGTGCCGGCGGTAGAGCCAGACGAGGACGGCGATCGTGACGACGAAGTGCAACGTCGCGTAGTAGTAGTCGCAGATGTAGGCCAGCCAGTGCTGATCAGCGACGAAGTGGTTCACCGAGTGCTCGATGTTGATGTGCAGGCGGCTCTCGATCGAGAGGACCGTCCGGGCCCGGTTGTAGGCGCCGGACTCGTGACTCGGCACGAAATTGCGCGTGACGGAGTACAAGTAGTAGATGACGGCGATGAAGCCGATCTCCTGCCACCAGCGCGGTGGGCGGATCGCCCTCACTCGCTCCGGGAGCAAGGCGAAGTGGCGGGCGGCGCGAGTCTCGGCCACGCCGTCACTCCTCGCGCTCGGTTGAATTGGTGCCTCCTGCGTCGTTGATTCTGCCAGATCAGTACGACATCACGGAACCGTGCCCGATTGCGGCGCGTCCAATGCACGACTAGCCGGAAAAGATGGGCGGACGTGATGATCTTCGCAAATCGCGCCGCCGTGGCAGGCCTGACCGTTGCGGCACTGATCGGACTCGCTGGCTGCGGCGGGTCCAGCGGGGAGCGCAGTGCCGGCGGTCCCGGTACGGCGAACGGGGGAATGGTCCTCGTCGGCCACGTCGAGCCCCTGCACCCGGGCTCAATGAGCGCCAACCAGGTCGCTGCTGACGAGACCGCCTTCGGCCTCGCGCTCTTCCACACGCTGTGCGCGGCTTCACCCACCGACAACCTGACGCTCTCTCCGGCCAGCGCGGCCGAAGCGCTCGGCATGCTGGACGCCGGGTCGGTCGGGACGACGAGAACGGCGATCGGACACCTCCTGCATCTTCCCGGCTGGAGTCCGCAGCTGGTCGCGGCGTTGCACGCTCAGTCCGCGGCGCTCGCGCAGGTGTCTCAGGTCACCGTCACCAACCACGTGTTCGAGCAGACCGGCGTCACGCCGACGCCCGCGACCCTCAACGACCTCGCCACTGCCTACGCCGCTGATCTGCGTCAGGTCGACTTCGGTGACGAGCCCGCTGCGACAAACCTGATCAACGGCGTCATCAGCAAGGACACCGATCAGCTGATCCCGGCGTTGTTCGGCCAGCCGCTGGATCCGGGCACTCAGACCGTGCTGGCCAACGCGATTCTGCTCGACGCCAAGTGGCAGCAGCCCTTCCCGAGCGCTGCGCCTGGCACATTCCACGCCGCCGACGGGACCTCGGTGAGCGCGCCGCTGATGGACAACTCAGAAGGCTCGTTCGCGAGCCGCACGGCCGACGGCTGGCAGTCGGTGGTCTTGCCGTACACCGGAAACCTGCAGGCGGTCGCGCTCCTTCCCCCGGTGAGTCAAGGCTGCGCCGGCCCGTCGCCGGCGACCTTGACCGCGCTGACTTCGGGGGCGTCTCAGAGCGTCGGCGTGGTCCTACCGAAGCTCAATCTGTCTCAGACGCTGCCGCTTACCGAGACCCTCGCCAAAATGGGGCTGCCGCTGTCCGGCAACTACTCAGGTCTCGGCGCCAACGACTCGGTGATCTCTGAGGTGGTTCAGAAGGTCGTGATGAAGGTCGACCAGAAGGGGACCAAGGCGGCCGCTGCGACCGGGATCGGAATCGCCACGATGGCACGCACACCGACTCAGGTCGTGAGCTTCGATCGCCCGTTCATGCTCCTCCTGGAGGACACCGCGACCCACACCCCGCTGTTCCTCGCCCGAGTCGCCAACCCCACTCAGTCCTGACGTCACCGCATCAGGTCGAAACCCAAGCGGAATCCGGAGCAAACCCAAGAGCGCTCACTACCAGGGGTTTCGGTGGCGGCCACAGTTCCGCCTGGTTTGTACCGTTATGTGGATCCGATGGCCACTTGGGGACGCTAGAGGGTCCCCAAGTGGCCATGATCATGAAACCAGCCGATCCATGTGGACTCGGATTGTCGTTCCGCGCTCGGTCGAGCGGAGTTGGACGAGGTCGCAGAGCTGGTTTGCCATCCACAGTCCCCGGCCGTGGTCCGCGGCGTCGTTCGGCGCCCGTCGACCGGCGAAGGCGTCGCCAATGAAGCCCTGTGTCACGGATCTCGCAGATCACCGCGCACGGCTCCGACCAGATCCTCAGCGTGCCGGTCCCCGGCGTGTGCAGGACGGTGTTCGTCGTGATCTCGTTGACGGCGAGGACGAGGTCATGGGTCCGGCGAGGGTCGAGACCGAGCTCGGCGGCGGCCTGCCGGATGAACTGACGCACGCTCGGCAGGTCGTCGGCGCCGATCGCCACGACCTGGACGCCGTCCGGCGGGTCGGGCACGAGCGGATCGTCTCCGGCGTAGATGCGGAGCGGGTCGGTGTAGTTCGGGCTCGGATGCCGCTGGTCGTGGTCGAGGACGAAGGGGTGGGTACGCCAAGCGTCCGCGATTGCTGCGGGCTGGAGGTGGTTGATGTTGTATGGGCACAGGATGTCGATGGCGGCATCGGCGAACGCCGTGTTGAGCATGGCCTCGTGGCGGGTCGCCTCGCAGATCTCGGCGGCCGTCCGGCCAGGCCAGATCGGTTCGCCGACCACGCGCACCCGCAGCAGGGGATAGGCGTCCAGGAAGCGATGAATGCTCGGCAGGATCCGGGCCGGGTTGCGCCCGAGACTCATCATGTCCGCGAACTCCACCATCGGGGAGCCAGCCACGGCGCGGCGCAGAAGGTCGAGATTTGGCTCGGGGACCGCGACCAGGACCGGCTGGTCGGCCGCGATCCCGGCGTCGATGAAGGGCAGCACGCCGGCGAGGTAGTCGGCCTGGCTGCGATAGAGCAGGCCGTCGTGGGTGAGGGTCTGGACGTCCTGGGCGGAAAACTCTTGTGCTGCGGAGCTCATGACGGTGTCAGGTCCTTCGGCAGGGAACGCCTTCGCCGAGCCCATTGATTATGCCTCCAAATGCGGTGGTTTCCGGCGCAACCACACGCTGACGAAGTGGATGTACCCCACTTTCGACACAGTGACCCATCGGGTACGTACCCTGCAGGCATGCAGACCGAGATCTCACATTGGGTCAATGGGCGGCACACGCCCGGGCAGTCAGGGCGCACCTCGCCGGTGTTCAACCCGGCGACCGGAGAGCAGACCGGCTCGGTGCAGTTGGCGAGCGTCGCCGAGGTCGATGAGGCGGTCAAATCGGCGACCGAGGCGGCTCGCGAATGGCGGCACGCCTCGCTGTCGAAGCGCGCTGCCGTGCTCTTCGAGTTCCGGGAACTGCTTCATCGTCGAAGTGACGAGATTGCCCGGATCGTGACCGCTGAGCATGGCAAGGTGGTCGCCGACGCGCTCGGCGAGGTGGCGCGCGGCTTGGAGAACGTCGAGTTCGCGACCGGGGTGCCGAACCTGCTCAAGGGTGGGTTCTCCGAGCAGGTGTCGACCGAGGTCGACGTCTACTCGATCCGACAGCCGCTCGGCGTCGTCGCCGGTATCACGCCGTTCAACTTCCCCGTGATGGTGCCGTTGTGGATGTGCGCGAACGCGATTGCGGCCGGAAACGCCTTCGTCCTGAAGCCGAGTGAGAAGGACCCGTCGGCCTCGCTCTTCCTGGCCCAGATGTGGAAGGACGCCGGTCTGCCGGACGGCGTGTTCACCGTGCTGCAGGGCGACAAGGAGGCGGTCGACCGACTGCTGCGCCACCCGGACATTGCGGCCGTGAGTTTCGTCGGATCGACGCCGATCGCGCGCTACATCTACGAGACGGGCACCGCGCACGGCAAGCGTGTGCAGGCGCTCGGTGGCGCGAAGAACCACATGCTGGTGCTGCCCGATGCCGACATCGACATGGCTGCCGACGCGGCGGTCTCAGCGGCCTATGGGGCGGCCGGCGAGCGGTGCATGGCGATCTCGGTGGCGGTCGCCGTTGGCGATGTGGGCGACCGGCTGGTCGACGCGATCGCCGCGCGGCTTCCGAAGTTGACGATCGGCAACGGCGCCGACCCGGACACCGACATGGGTCCGCTGATCACGGCCGAGCACCGCGACCGGGTGGCGGGCTATATCGCGGCGGGCGCTCAGTCCGGCGCTACCGTCGTCGTCGACGGACGCGCGGCCGACCTGCCGGCCGACGGCTTCTTCCTCGGCACGACATTGCTCGACCACGTCCGCACCGACATGTCGGTCTACGCCGACGAGATCTTCGGGCCGGTGCTGGTGGTCGTCCGCGCGGACACTTATGAAGCGGGTCTGGAGGTCATCAACTCCAACCCGTACGCCAATGGCGTTGCGATCTTCACGCGGGACGGCGGCGCGGCGCGACGGTTCCAGTTCGAGGTCGAGGTCGGGATGGTCGGGATCAACGTGCCGATCCCGGTGCCCGTTGCGTATTACTCCTTCGGTGGCTGGAAGGCGTCGTTGTTCGGCGACCAGCACATGTACGGGCCGGAGGGCATCAACTTCTACACCCGAGGCAAGGTCGTGACGTCACGCTGGCCGGACCCGGCCGAGTCCACCGTCGACCTCGGCTTCCCCAGAACCCGATGAGGCGGCACACATGACCGAGTTGTTGCCGGCGCCGGCCGGTCACGCCCTGACCGAGGCCGACGTCCGGGCCCTCGACCGCGCCCATGTCTTCCACTCCTGGTCCGCCCAGGCGTTGATCGACCCGCTGCCGATCGCGGGCGCCGAGGGCTGCTATTTCTGGGATTACGAAGGCACTCGCTATCTGGATTTCTCCTCGCAGCTCGTCAACGTCAACATCGGCTACCAGCACCCGAAGCTGGTCGCGGCGATCCAGGCGCAGGCCGCGGCGTTGTGCACGATCCAGCCGTCGTTCGCGAACGACGCGCGGAGCGAGGCGGCTCGGCTGATCGCCGAGATCGCGCCCGGTGACCTGAACACGGTGTTCTTCACCAACGGTGGCGCCGAGGCGAACGAGAACGCAATCCGGATGGCGCGGCTGCACACCGGGCGCAACAAGGTGTTCGCCGCCTATCGCAGTTATCACGGCGCCACCGCCGGCGCGATCGCGTTGACCGGCGATCCGCGCCGCTGGCCGTCCGAGCCCGGCCTGCCGGGTGTCGTGCGCTACTGGGGGCCGTACGCCTACCGCTCGGCGTTCCACTCCGCCGACGAGGCCGAGGAGTCGGTGCGCGCGCTTCAGCATCTGCGCGACCTGATCACTGTCGAGGGGCCACATACGGTGGCCGCGATCATTCTCGAGACCGTGGTCGGCACCAACGGCATCCTGGTGCCTCCGGACGGCTACCTCGCCGGGGTACGCCAGATCTGCGACGAGTTCGGCATCGTGATGATCGCCGACGAGGTCATGGCCGGATTCGGTCGCTGCGGCGAATGGCTCGCGGTCGACCACTGGGGCATCACCCCGGACCTGATCACCTTCGCCAAGGGGATCAACTCCGGATATGTCCCGCTCGGCGGGGTCATCATCTCCGAGCGGATCGCGGCGTCGTTCCAGACCGCGGTCTTTCCCGGCGGTCTCACCTACTCCGGACATCCGTTGGCCTGCGCCTCGGCGGTGGCATCGATCGGGATCTTCCGCGAGGAGGGGATCGTCACCAACGCGCGGACGATCGGCAGCGACGTGCTCGCACCCGGCCTGGCCGAGATCGCCGAGCGCCATCCGTCGGTCGGCGAGGTGCGCGGGCTCGGCGTCTTCTGGGCGTTGGAGCTCGTCCGGGACCGACGGACGCGGGAGCCGCTCGTGCCGTACAACGCCTCCGGCGCCGACGCGGCACCCATGACCGAGTTCGCCACCGCGTGCAAGCAGCGTGGCCTGTGGCCTTTCACCCACTTCAACCGCACCCATGTCGTGCCGCCGTGCACAATCTCCGCAGACGAGGCGCGAGCGGGGCTGCAGATCCTCGATGAGGCCCTCGAGGTGGCAGACGCTTACTACACCGGCTGAGTCGTCCCACTGATTCTCGCCGGACCTAAATGATCAATTGGGCCGGATCTGTGCGAGACTGGCGCGTCTAAGCGCGCTTGGTTCTGTCAGGACCCTTGCTCCCTCGCCGCTCACTTCTCCGGCGAAGGTGGCGCAGCCCATGAGTGAACTGTCTGACAACCAGCCAAATCTCAGCTCCCCGGCGATCGCCGACGCGCGAAGCGATCCACTGGACCGGGACATCACTCGTCGCGATCCGAGCTCGGTGCCGTGCGTCTACTGCATGGCGGCCATCCCGTCGGGAACGTTCGTCTACTGGACTCACGCGACCCGCCTCCTGTCGGCCGACTGCCCGCAGTGCACCCGACGGACCACCCTCGCGGTCCGGGGGATGGGACCACTTCCGTTGCCCGGCGTGCGCGGCATCTCCGTCACTGAGGCGGCGGAGGCCTCTGACCTGCCCGATGGCCCGATGGCCTCGATATGTTCCTGTGGCCACGCGCTGGACCAGCATGACGTCATTGCCACCCGTTATTGCGACGCCACGATGTTCGGTGTGCTGGCGCGGGGCTGCATCTGCATCCGGACACACCAACCACGCCCGTGATCGCGGCCTGCTGTCTCGGTGGTCGGTCGCCATGACGGCTGTCGCGATGCCCGTGCGGCTACGGGATGGCAGGACGATCGGGCTGCGACCGATGACCGCGCTCGACGCGGACGCGCTCTGCGACGCCGTGCAACACGCGAACAGCTTCGATCTCTATCGCCGCTTCATGGGTCGTCCGCCGCCACCGCACGTGCTGATCAAGCTGCTCAAGGCCGCCGACGGAAGCCGCGATGCGCTCCTCGGCGCATTCGGCATTGACGGTCGGCTGGTCGGTGTTGCCCAGTTCGATCGCCAGGACGACAAGCCAAGTGCGGAGCTCGCGATCGAGGTCGCGACCGACTGGCAGCGATGCGGTCTGGGAAAGGTGATGTTGCGGGAGCTCGCGATGATGGCCGACGCACAGGGCATCACCGCGCTTACCGCGGTCTACTTTGCTGACAATGCTTCGTTGATCCATCTTCTGCACTCCACCGGTGCGAGCCGGTGGACCGGGACGTCCAGCAGTGCCTCGACGGCGGAGCTCGACGTCCGGGCACTTCTTCGTACGGCGGGAAGTGGTGGCGCTCAGACCACCGCGGTGTGACGTCGACCGGTCATCGGCCGGCCGTGTCCCTGGCCCGTACGCAGCAGGAACTGAACGTGACCGATCAGCCCGATCTGGCGAGCGAGCCGAAGCCGGGAGCTCTCGACATCGAGCGCCTGGCCGAGCGGTTGCGAGGACAGTCCCGCAGCAGTCAGTTTCAGAAGCAGCCAACCCAGCGCCCGGCCGGCCTCGACCCAGGACAGCGGCGTCTCCGCGTCGGTCCCGATCAAGAGCAAAGTGTCGCGCTCGACCGGTGGCGGCGCGTCCCCGCCGGGGTGAGGATGGTCGTTGGCACCGGTGAAATCCCGCTGTGGCACGTCGCTCACCTGCCCGGACTCGGTGACATTGCCGAGTGCGGCGACCGGGATGCCGTCTGGCGCGCTCCCGACCCGTAGCCAGGCGGCAAGCTCCTTGCGGTAGGCGGGGTCCGCGGCCTCGGCAGCTTCGGCGCTCGTCAGCGCCTGAATGACTGCGAGCCGGTCCCCTTCGTGGTCGAGGACGCGAAGCCATGCACCGCGGGCCTCGACGCCGTGGCTGAGCCCGGTGGCGAGGTCGGCGGGGATCGCGGCGGGTTCGTAGCTGCCCCGGTCGGTGTAGCGACGAGGGATTGCCTCAAAGAGCTCGCGCTCCTCGGCGTCGGCCGGCCGCGGCGACCCGAACCTAAGGACTGCCAGCAGGTCGGGGTCGTCGGGGTCTGGCAGGAGTTGCGGCTCGCACTCCCAGCCCAGGCCACGGGCCGCGGTCTAGCCGAACTCGATGGCGGCACCACAGCTGATCGTCAGCTCACGGCCGCGCGGATCGAGCACCGAGAGCCCGCGCCCCCGGTCGGCGCGGATCTCGATGGTCTGGCCGACGACACGACAGGTCCAGGGCTGGGTGTTGTGGACCGAGGGCGCGAGCTCTGCGCACTCGATCACGATGCCGAGATCGGCGATTCCATCAGCCCAGTGTGCGGCGAGAGCGAAGTCCGGGCAAGGGTCCTTGGTCCTGATCCGGCGGGAGTTGTCAGGACGATCGGCCCTGTCGCGCAGCGCCGTCGCAGGCGACGGTGAACAAGGCGGAAGAGATTCGACCACGCCGCGACACACCAATGAAGGCGGTCGCATATGAAGGCAGCGGTCTATCACGGCCCAGGCTCGATCACGTGGGACGAAGTCGCGCGCCCAGCACTGCAAGACGACACGGACGCCGTCGTGCGCGTTGACGCGACGACGATCTGCGGCACTGATCTGCACATTCTCAAGGGCGACCTGCCGGCGTCATCGATGGCCGGATCGTCGGCCATGAAGCGGTCGGCACGGTCGAGGAGATTGGTCGCGCGGTCAAAAACCTCAAGGTCGGCGACCGGGTGCTCGTGTCATGTGTCACTGCCTGCGGTGCGTGCCGATTCTGCCGCGACGGCCACGCCGGGTCAATGTCTTGGCGGCGGCGGTTGGATCCTTGGCTATCAGATCGACGGCACCCAGGCCGAGTTTGTCCGCGTGCCGTTTGCCGACAACTCCACCTATCCGGTGCCGGCTGGTGTCAGCGACGAGTCGGTTTTGATGCTCGCAGACATCCTGCCGACCGCGTACGAGGTGGGCGTGCTTAACGCCAAGGTGCGGCCAGGTGACGTCGTCGCGGTTGTCGGGGCAGGCCCGATCGGTCTGTCCGCAATCCTGGGCGCGAAGTTGTTCAGCCCGAGCATTGTCGTGGCGATCGACAAATCCGCCGTGCGCCTCGAAGCCGCCAAACAATTTGGCGCGGACCTCGTCGTCAACAACTCCGAGCAGGACCCGATCGGCTTCGTCCGCGACCTGACGGCCGGCCTCGGTGCCGACATCGCAATCGAGGCTGTCGGCGCCGCCGCGACGTTCGAGCTCGCGGTCGATCTCGTGCGGCCCGGCGGGCATGTCGCCAACATCGGCGTGCATGGTGCCCCCGCGACGTTGCATCTGGAGCGGATTTGGGACCGCGACCTCACGATCACGACTGGCCTCGTCGATGCCTACTCGACAGCGACGTTGCTTCGCCTGGTGGCCAACGGCGACGTCGACCCCAGCCGCTTCGTCACCCATACGTACGCCCTGGCTGACTGCATGACCGCATACGACACCTTTGGCCGGGCGGCAGAGACCGGCGCTCTTAAGGTCGTGCTCATCAGGGCTGGGGTGGTCTAACCGACGTCGATTGACGACGAATGCGGCACGCTCCACTCGACGATCGTGCCGCCGGCGTCGTTCACGGCTCGGGCGTCGAAGCGCCCCCGAGGTCACTGGCGCGACGAGCGAGGTTGGCGAGCCCGCTGCGCCGGCCGTCGGGCGGGAGACCGATGCCGTTGTCCTGGACGGTGAGGGTGACGTCTGCGTCGGTCACGACCACGTCGACGCTGACGGCCGCTGCGGCCGCGTGCCGGGCTGTGTTGGACAACGCTTCGCGAAGCACGGCGAGGAGTTGCTCGCCGACGGCTTGCGGCACGCGGGTGTCGAGCGGCCCGTCGATCCGCACCTGCGGGAGATAGCCCAGCGACGAGCTGGCGCTCTGCGCGGCATGCTCGATCGCGGTCCGCAGGCCTTCGCCGGCGAACGGCGCTGGGGACTGCAGCGCGAAGATCGTCGATCGGATCTCCTTGATGGTGGTGTCGAGGTCATCGACCGCGCGGTGAACGCGTTCGGCGGACGGCGCCGGCTGCATCCCTCGAAGCGCGCCTTCCAAACTCATGCCGGTGGCAAACAGTCGTTGGATCACCAGGTCATGCAGGTCACGGGCGATCCGGTCACGGTCGCCGAGGACGGCTAACTGCTCACGGTCTCGTGCCGCTGCGCCGAGCCGTAGCGCGAGCGCGGCCTGGCCGGCGATCGACTCGATCAGCGCGACGGTCTCCTCGGGAAACGTCGGACCGTCCTCGCGGTTGGTGACAACCAGGGTGCCGACGCTGGATTCGGCTGTGCCCAGCGGCACGAACAGCGCCGGGCCGGCGCCGGCGGCCTCGATCACGGTCTGCCAGATGCGGCCGTCCGCGCGCGCATCGCTGACCACGACGGCCTGGCGCCCGCTCATCACCCGGGCCGACATCGACTGTTCCGGCAGGATGGTGCCGCGGATCTCCTCGGCACCTATGCCGTCGGCGACTTCGGCCCGAAACCGCCCGTCGGGCAGGCGCAGCACGAGGAAGGCGGAGTCGGCCTCGGCGGTCTCACGGACACAGGTGATGAGTTTGGGGAACACCGCAGCAGCGTTTGCTCCGCCAAGCAGCATCGTCGTGATGTCGCGGCTCGCCTCGAGCCACCGTTGCCGGCGCTCGGCCTGGGCGTACAGCCGGGCGTTCTGCACCGCGAGTCCCGCCGCGGTTGCCAGCGCCATCACGAGCCGCTCGTCGGCGTCGGTGAACTCGCCGCCACCTCGTTTCTCGGTCAGGTAGAGGTTGCCGTACACCTCGCCGCGGACGAGTACGGGCACGCCGAGAAAGCTGTGCATGGGCGGGTGGTGAGCAGGAAAGCCGTAGGACGAGGGATGCTCGGAGATGTCGGCGAGTCGGATCGGGTGGGGCTCGTCGATAAGCAGGCCAAGGACGCCGAGACCGCTCGGCAGATTCCCGATGAGCGCCTGTTGCTCGGCATCGACGCCGACGGTGACGAATTGCGAGAGCCGACGCTCGCTGCGGGGGTCCAGCACGCCGATCGCGGCGTACTTCGCGTCGGCGACGTTCGCGGCGGCGGTGACGATCTCGCGCAGGACGCTGGCGATGTCAAGATGGGACCCGATCGCGACGACTGCCTGCAGCAGCCCCTGCATCCGATTCGCAAGCCGCGCGACACCCTCGACGCGGTCGGTGACCTCACTCAGCAGTGCTCGGAGCCCGAGGTCGTCGAGCTCGGGCAGCGGAAGCCTCTCGTCGTCATCGCTCATGGAGCGCCCCACGAATTGACCCTAGTGGCGTCCTCACGGAGGACGTTTGACCCTGGGCGAACTCATACAGTGGGCACATCCTGGGGTGGTGACCCGTTCCGTCTCGCCGCTGACGTCGGCCCAGTGCGCGACTCGGCTCGCCGGCTGCGTCGTCGGCCGGGTCTCGGTCAGCATGGACGCACTGCCTGTGGTCGTGCCGGTCGTCTACTGCCTCGACGGCGACGACGTGTTGTTTCGCGCGCCGCTCGATGGCGCACTTGCCAGAGCCTGCGATGGCTCGGTGATCGCGTTCGAGGTCGATGATCTCTCGACGTCGGGCGCGACCGGGGAGGGATGGAGCGTTCAGATCGTCGGCGTGGGGCGCCGACTTGACCAACGCGAGCAGTCGAGGGTCTTCGGCAAGGGCTGGCTCGACGTCGCCGCAGTTGACCTCGCGCATGTCGTGCGGCTTCCTGCCGTTCGCCTGAACGGTCATGAGCTTCGTAGGCGGCCAGTGGCGAGCGCGGGATGAGGGCATCGGGACCCGTCGGCGGAGGTAACGGGCCGAGGATTGCAGGGGCCGGACAGCCCTGGGCTCGAGAGACGTCTCAACGGTACGCCCCGCACGGATGCGGCGATCAGCGGGCGTAGATGCTTTCCTGGCATGACCACGATCTGAGGTGAAGGGCAGACAGATGGGCGAGCGCCAGGAGTGATTGCCCTCGCACGAGCGGATCCACCACCCAAGCTGCGGTCGAAAGTCTTTCGATGGCTTCGCCGTGGTGCGCTTGTGCTTGTCCTGTTTGCGGTGTTGGACTACCTCGTCCTGCCTCAGATCGCCGGAACGCGCAAAGCGGTGCATCTACTCAGCACCATCCGACCGGGTTGGGCGATTGCCGGTGTGGTGCTCGAGGCGCTCAGTCTCGTCAGCTATTCGCTGCTGACGAAGAGTGTGTTTCCGGATCAGCGCCCGCACTTCTCGTGGCTGCTCCGGACCGACCTGACTGCCCTTGGGGTCAGTCATCTGCTGCCAGGTGGCGCCGCCAGCTCGACCGGCTTGCGGTACCGGTTGCTTCACGACGGCGGTTTGCCGCCGCAGGACGCAGCCGTCGGTATGGCCGTTCAGGGGGTCGGCTCGACGCTCGTCCTGGCTGCGCTGCTGTGGTTCTCACTGATCGTCTCGATCCCGCTGCTCGGCTTCCACCCGGTGTACGTCACGGCCGCGATCATCGGCGCAATCATCATGGGCGTCGTCTTCCTCGCGATCTACCTGCGCTCGCACGATGAGGGTCCCAGCAGTGGAGTTGTGCGCTCCTTGATCGAGCGGCTGCCGCGTCGCATTCGTGGCCGGGTCGAGCGCGGCTTCGAGGCCTCGGCCGCGCAGCTTCACCAACTGCTCACCGACCGACGCGGGCTGTGGATCTCGGCCGCCTGGTCCGCCGGCAACTGGGGACTCGACGCCGCGTCGCTCTGGGTGTTCCTCGCGGCGTACGGACACAAGGTCAACCCCGATGGCTTGCTGCTCGCCTACGCCTTGGCCAACCTGGTGGCGGTGTTGCCGATCAGCCCCGGTGGAATCGGCGTCATCGAGGGTGTGCTGATCCCCTCGATCGTGGGCTTCGGCACGCCGCGGGCGGTTGCTGTTCTCGGAGTTGTTTCATGGCGGCTGTTTAACTTCTGGGCGCCGATTCCGGTGGCCGGCGGTTGCTATCTCTCACTGCGCATTCAACTGTGGCTTAAGCGGCGGCTGCACCGAGTTGGTGGCGAGGCGCTGTCGAGCTAGGCGGCGTCATGGGCTGCTGCTGTGGCACCCGGAGTAGGGGACTGAGCCGAGATCGGGAAACGCGAACAGCTCGGTGTTGCCACTCTGTCCAGCTTGGCGATACCGGATCGTGAACTCCACCGGCAGAGCCGCCGGGCACTTCACCAGCACGTCGAACGTCATCCGCAGCCACGCAGTTCCACCGGGTGGAACCGAGGTGTTGGCGAATGCGCCGGGCTCCGGCGCAAGCTGACCGCACGTCTGATCGGCGCGAGCGACCGCGCGCAGGCCGCGAAGTGGCAGTTGCGCGCCGAGCTCGCCGAGCGTCACGGTGGTGGTCGACTCGTTGACGATCTCCACGCCGAGCTGCAGCCGGGTCCCTTGTTGCTCCGCGCAGCGTTGGCCGGTCTCGGTGATCCCCGGTGAGACCACCGGGGACGGAAACAGGCCATGGGTGGGTGCCAGAGTCGACCTGGCGGTCGCCTGGTGCTTCGTCACGCCGGTGTTGCCATCGTCGTGGCCCAGGACATAACCGAGGAGCAGGCCGATCGCGACCGAGACGAGGATGATGCCGACACCGATTCGCTGCGGCCGTAACCGCTCCAGCCATGGCGGGTGATCACGACCGCCCGCAAGGACGTCCCGAGCGTCCTCCGAACCATCAGGCGTCGCCACATCGTGACGATAATCCGGCCACGCTCACCTTGCCGGCTGTTCGACCTGCACCGTGACTTTCCCCTTAACTATCAATAACTCTGATAGACAGGACAGGTACGGGCCGTCCCTAACGATCCTCCGCTAGGGGCGCTTCGTCGCCCGCCGCGAACGTGTTTGGTGCATTTCATCGAGCCGCATCGACGTCGCGGTAGCGCGCCTCGAGAAACGAGTAGAGGGCGAAGACAAGCAGGCCGGCTGCGCTGAGCAGGATGACCGCATCGCCCCAGCTATGCCCGGACAGCTCGAGCAGCTCGCCGTCGATTCCCTTTGCGTGGTCTGGGTCGTACTGCACGGCGGCCACGATCAGAAAGATGCCGATCGGGAAAAAGACCAGTGCTCGCGCCGCAATGCCGACCTTGCCGGCGACGCGAACCAGCAGCGTCATCAAGCGGCCCGCGCCAGCGAGTTGAAGACCGTCGGCATAGTCCTCGGTGTATGCGGTGCGGATCTGCCAGCACGATGACCCGACGACAACCACGCCGATCGCGACCACCAGCTCGCGCCCACCCGCAAAGCCAAGCAGGCGAGCGGCCTCGGCGTGTTGCTGTCGCTCCGAGCCGGTGGCGTGATCACCGACCAGGAACGAGATCGGGACGTAGGTGAGGGCGAGGTAGACGATGCCTTGACCTGCCGTCGTCCAACGCCGGAGAGTTGGCGCTTCGCGGTCCTGCCAGGCGCTGGCAAGTCGCACCACTGCGTACCCGCAGAAGCCGGCAGCGGCGACCGCGATGGCGACCTTGCCGGGCACTGAGCGCGAGATCAGCTCGAGCGCACCGTGAGTGTTGGCCTGGCGCCCGCTGCTGCCGGGCAACAGCGCGATCCGCGCCGCGAGATAAGCGAGCACGACGTAGAACAATCCGCGGGCTGCGAGGCCGGCCCGAGCCACGCGGTCGGCGGTCGTGCTGCCACGGACGGAGGTGGCGCCGCTTCGGAGGAACCGCCGTACCGAGGTGAGCACGCGAGCATCGTGTCGTACCTGGCTACGACTCTTCGTACTGCCGCGGTTTCTGGCTCTCGTGCAATCGGCCGGCGAGCGCGGCGGCCTGGGTGCGGCGCTGCATTCCGAGCTTGGCCAGCACCCCGGAGACGTAGTTCTTCACGGTCTTCTCGGCGAGGAACATCTGCTCCCCGATCTGGCGGTTGGTCAGCCCTTCGCCGATCAGGTCGAAGACGCGCCGCTCCTGCTCCGAGAGGCTGGCGACCGGGTCATCGCCAGTGGGTGGTTCGCGCAGCCGCTGGATCACGGTTGCGGTCATCCGAGGGTCGAGCATCGATCCGCCGGCCGCGACGGTGCGGACCGCACCGACGATGTCGCTGCCGCGGACCTGCTTGAGCAAATAGCCCGCCGCTCCCGCCATGATCGCGCTCAGCAGCGCCTCGTCGTCGCCGAATGAGGTGAGCATCAGGCAGGCCAGCTCGGGCAGTTTCGATCGCAGCTCGCGACAGACCGACACCCCGTCGTCATCTGGCAGGCGGACATCGAGGATCGCCACGTCAGGCTTGACCGCGGGCACTCGGGCCAGCGCCTCGGCTGCGGTCCCTGCCTCGCCGACCACGATGATGTCCGGTTCGCTCTCGAGGACATCACGGATGCCACGTCGCACGACCTCGTGGTCGTCCAGGAGAAAGACGCGGATCGATGTCATTGGGTCCAGTGTCGCTGATCTGTGAGCCGGGCAACACCGCCAGAGGTCGCAGCCTGGTCGGGACCAAGGTCCCGAAACACCCAGGCAGGCTGCGCGGGGTGGTGGCGGCCGCGAGTGGTGACCTCTGGGCCCCGACCGCAGGACCTTGGGCCCTCGTGGTGAGGGGGCGACTTCGCCATGGTGGTTGCAGAGGGTTCAACCACCCGGTGAACCCACGAGACGCCAGCCAACTGGCTGATAAGACACGGAGACATCATGAATCGCAGGACGTTTGATGCGCTCGTCGCATCCGCTGGCGTGGCCATCGCGGTCGTGCTGCTGGCCGCTGGCGGCTTGCTCACGTGGGGTCACTCCTTCATCGGCAACCAGGTCCGCTCCCAGCTTGCCCAGCAGAAGGTCTTCTTCCCGCCGGCCGCTGCATTTGCGGCCGCGAAGCCCGGGACCGAGGTCACGCCGGGCATGAGGCCATACCTGGCCAAGTACGCCGGACAGCAGTTGTTGACCGGCCAGCAGGCTGAGGCCTACGCCAACCACTTCATCAACGTCCACCTCGGTGAGATCGGTGGCGGCCTGACCTACTCGCAGCTGTCGGCCAAGGCCATGGCTGACCCGTCGAACACCGCGCTGGCCGGACAGGTCGCGACCGTGTTCAAGGGTGAGACCTTGCGCGGGCTTCTGCTCAACGCCTACGCGTTCGGCAAGATGGGCACAATCGCGGGGATCGGAGCCATCGTCAGCTTCGCTGGAGCAGCGCTCCTCCTCCTCATGTCGCTGTTCGGGTTCATCCACCTCAAGCGCACACCGCGTGATGCAGAGGTGCTCCCGAGTCTGAGCAGCCGCACCCCGGCTCACAGCGCGGCTGTTTAACCGCTAGCACGTAAGGGCCCCGCCGATGCTCATCGGCGGGGCCCTTACGCGTGAGTGGAATGATGTTCGGATGCCTCCCGAGCACGTTGATCTGATGATTGTTGGTGCGGGCTTGTCCGGCATCGGCGCGGGTCATCAGTTCCACGCGAAGTTCCCGCGAAAGTCCTACGCGATTCTCGAGGCTCGCCATGAGCTCGGCGGCACCTGGAGCCTGTTCAAGTATCCCGGGGTCCGATCAGACTCAGACATGCATACGCTCGGCTACCGCTTCCGCCCGTGGACGGGTGCCAAGGCGATGGCCGATGGGCCGTCGATCCTGGACTATCTGCGCGACACCGCCCAGGAGGGCGGCGTCGAGGACCACATCCGGTTCAGCCAGCGCGCGGTGCGCGCGTCGTGGTCATCGGATGACGCGAAGTGGACGGTCGACGCCCAGGACGTCGAGACCGGCCAGGTCACCCAGCTGACATGCGGATTTCTGTTCATGTGCAGTGGCTACTACCGCTACGACGAGGGCTACCTCCCGGAGTTCGCGGGGATCGCGCGGTTCAGCGGACCGATCGTGCATCCGCAGCACTGGCCAACCGACCTCGATTACGCCGGCAAGCGGGTCGTCGTCATTGGCAGCGGCGCGACGGCGGTGACGCTCGTGCCGGCGATGGCTCCCGATGCCGCACACGTCACGATGCTGCAGCGTTCGCCGACCTACATCGTGACGTTGCCCGCGACCGATCGGCTGGCGCAGCGGCTCGCCGGCATCCTGCCGCCGACGTTGGCTTATTCGATCGTCCGATGGAAGAACGTCGCGCGCATCATGTTGAGCTACCAACTCAGCCAGCGAGCGCCGCGATTCATGAAGGCCGTGATCCGCAAAGCCGCAGCCAAACAGCTGCCGCCCGACTTCAACATCGACACCCACCTGACACCGACGTACAACCCGTGGGACCAGCGACTGTGTGCGGTGCCCGACGGTGACCTGTTCCGCGTGTTGCGCAGTGGGAAGGCATCGATCGTGACGGACCGGATCGAGACCTTCACCGAGACCGGCATCTCCCTTGAGTCCGGTGCGCAGCTCGACGCCGACGTCATCGTGACGGCGACCGGCCTGAACATGCTGGTCTTCGGCGGGATCCAGCTCACCGTCGACGGGAGGGCTGTGGAGCTGCCGAAGACCACGAGCTATCGCGGCATCATGCTGAGCGATGTCCCGAACTTCGCCTTCGCGATCGGTTATACGAATGCCTCGTGGACGCTCAAGGTCGATCTGACCTACGGCTACGTCTGGCGGCTGCTGCGACACCTGGACGCGACCGGCCAGCGCTGGTGCGCGCCGCGCTTGCGCGATGCCTCGGTCACCGAGGCGCCGTTCATGGACTTCTTCCCGGGATACGTCTTGCGATCCATCCAGGACTTCCCGAAGTCGGGGTCAAAATCGCCGTGGCGGCTTCGGCAGAACTACCTGTTTGATCTCACCATGCTTGCCCGTGGCGCGGTGGACGACGCCACGATGGAGTTCGGTACCGGACCACCCCGCCCTGACCTCGCCTCGATCGACCGCACTGGTTCGTATGTCACATAGGGGCAGCCAGGGCTACCCCGATGTGACATGAGGGTTGCGGGCGAACCGAGCTAGCAGCGCAGCGCAGCCAGCACAGCAACAGCACAGCACAAATCATGGACGCCGCTCGTAGTACGCGCAGTTGCCGTTGGCGGTCACGCGACGAGGCCGTCCCAGTCCCAATGGGGGATCGCCTGACCGGGCGGAACGTCGGCGGCGGAGGCAGGGTAGCGAAGGGCGAGCTCCTGCACGGACCACTGCATGTAGTCGCGAAGGGCGCCGCGAAACGCCGGGTCGTCCGGCAGGCCGGCATCATCGGCTGCCGCGAGGAAGCACACGACGAACCTGCGGCCGAGGTCGGACATGTCACCGTTGCCGGCGTGCATCTCCAGCAGCCCTGATTGGTCGGTGTCGGGCAGCGAGGAGTACAACGGCGGGCCACCGAGGGTCTCGGACCAATATGCGGCCAGCCGCTCTACGTGCTCGGGATGGCCGGGATGGGAGAACGGGTGGTTGAGCTCGGGGTCGGCGAGGCAACGAGCGTGGTGGGCCTTGGCCAAGCGAAGGAAGGCCGCCGCTCCGCCGCCGTACTCATACAGCGTGGGCTTCATCACCAAATCATGACACCGGTGCTCCGCCGAACAGCTTCGCGGAGCCGATCCTCGAGGTGAGTCGGCGTAGGCGATGACCGAGCCCTAGATGCGGGTGATTGTGCCCGGAGTGTCGGGTGACCGGGCGTTTCTCACCAAGCGCGGGCAGACGTCGCGAAGCGGCGGGGTGGCAGTTGCTTGCTCGCCTGTAGTGGCGTCAACGACCACCGTGATGTAGAAGTGAGCCGGCTTCGGGTTGCTCGGCACGAGGTGGTAGCCGGCGCGGACGGCCGGTCCGCCGAGGCAGCCGTTGACCCTCACATCGGCAGCAGCCGCCCGATAAACAGCGACCCAGGCCAGTCGGCCATCGCGGAACGGCTGACGCCCACTCGCGGTAGGGGCGGAGGTCGAGACCCGGCCGTATCCGAACGCCACCAGCTCGTCGTGACCGACTCCGGCGAGCCATGAGCTTGGGTGAAGGGCGATGTTGCGGGCCCGGGCTACCGAGACAAGCGGGAACGATCCGATCGCGGGTGGGTTGATGGTGACTGCGCCGACGTGCACGCTGTGGCTGAAGGGCGCATCCAGATAGCCTGCGGCCGTCCCTGGTGACCGGGTCGAGCCGCACCCGGCGAGCGCGAGCGCCGCGGCAACTGAGAGGGCGAACCAGCCCGCCGTCTTATGACCGATCATCGCTCGGCACCGGCTCGATCAGCTGCGGGCCATCGTTGCGGGCCGAGTTCACCTCGGTGGAGACCTCGTAGGTTTCGAGTCTCGGCGACGGCACCGAGGCGAGCAGCTCGCGCACGGTCGCCGGGTCGGTCATCGTCGGGTCGAGCCAGGCGGTGCGCATGTCCGCCGGCAGCACGACCGGGGAGCGGTCATGGATGTGGCCAAATGCGTCCTGGGTCGTGCAGGTGAGGATGGTGTAGGTCCACAACCACCGGTCCGGGTCCTCGAGGTCAGGGCGGATCTCGTAGAGCCCGGCGAATCCCAGGACACCGTCGCCGTGGAGGTAGATCGGCGTCTTGCCGTCCGCCGTGACCATCCACTCGTAGTAGCCGTCGGCTGGGATCAGGCAGCGCCGACGTGATGCCGCAGTCTTGAAGGCCGCCTTCTCGGTGACCGTCTCCGAACGCGCGTTGACCAGCTTGCTGCCGATTCGCAGGTCCTTCGCCCACGACGGCACGAGACCCCATCGAAGCGTACGGAGCTGGCGATCGGGTTCGTCGTTGACCAGCCGTTCCAGCACGACGCGGGCGTTCTGAGTCGGTGCGACGTTCCAGGACGGGCTCAACGGCGGATCGACGACCGACGCGACCGCGAAGTCGCGCAGCAGATCGCCGTCATGACGGGAGTTGGCATAGCGGCCGCACACGACACTGTTCTACCCTGCGGAGGCACTCACATCCCGAGATGAGAGGCAGGAGCGATGAAGCGCACTGCTCTGTTAAGCGTGGGGGCAGCTGCCGTGATCGTGGTGGGCGGCATCGTGGTCGGCGGCACGGCGCTTGCTGCGGCAGCTCACACACGCTGCACCTGACCACGACCCGGCTGCAGTTCGTCAACACCAGCAAGACGACGTTCGTCCAGACCGAGGCGGTCGACAAGTCGGGCAAGAAGATCGGCTACGAGACGATCAGCTGCAACGACGGCGGCAACCAGGTGCTGTGCTCAGTGAGCTTCGCCATGGGTAGCGGCATGCTGCTCGGTCACCTGACGATTCCGATCACCAGCACTGAGTCGACCTCTGTCAGCGGCAAGATCACCGGTGGGCTCGGCAGCTTCAGCGGCGACCGCGGCACGATCAAGGGAACCATCACCGGCAAGCACAGCACGTACACCGTCAAATACCACTCCTGACCGGCTCGCTGGTCAGCGCGCCGCATGAGTGCGGCGTAGAGCGTCAAGCCCGGCCCGAAGGCCATCGCGACCACTGGGTCTCCCGGCGCGAGCGACGCGCTCGGCGAGCACTCGCTGCAGCGACGAGCAGCACCGTCGCCGACGAGCAGTTGCCGACCTCGCGCAGGACGTCGAACGACGGCGCCGCCATCGTCGGGAGGCCGCAGCTGCTCGGCGACCACCTCCACGATGCGGCGACCGCCCGGGTGCACCGCCCACGCCGCGACGTCGTCGACGGCGCAGGTCGTGGACGCGACAGCAGGTCGTCGATCACCGGCTCGACGTGGCGGCCAGGACGTCGGGCACCTTCGGCGACAGGCCCATCCGGAAGCCGAGGTCGGTGATGTCCCAGGTCATGTGATCGACCGCGCCGACGTCGGTCCGGGCGGTGATGTCGATGACGTCAAGGCCGCGGTCGCGGGTCGCCGTCGTCCGTCGACCGGAACGACGACGACGGCCGCGGCCGCGTCGGCGAACAGCGCGTGCGCCACCATCTGCTCGACGTCGTCGGTCGCCGGCTGCACGTGCAGGCTGGTCGAGCTCGAGGCAGAGCAGTACGGCCGGCCGGCCGCGGGCGACGACGAAGTCCGAGACCGCGCCAAGGCCGGGCAGCGCGGCGTAGCACCCCATGTGGCCGATGTGCAGTCGCTGGACCGTCGTCGCCCATGCCGAGGTCCCGGGCCAGCAGGATGTCGAGGCCGGGCGTCGCGTAGCCGGTGCACGACGCGACGGCGAACAGCCCGACGTCCTCGGCCGCGAGGCCAGCGTCGGCGAGCGCCGCGGCGACAGCCGACTTGCCCAGCGGCATCGCCTCGGTGGCGAACCGCTGCATCCGCGCGCCGGTGCTCCACGCCGGTCACGTCCTCGACCCGCGGGTCGATGACCGCGTGGCGGGTCGTGATCCCGGCAGTGCGCCACACCCGCTCGGCGGTGCGGTTGCCGGCGTAGTGGGCGGCGAAGAACTCGTCCCAGACCGCGGCGTGGTCGACCGCGGCGGGAAGCGCCTGGCCATGGCCGACAATCCGTGCGCGCTCTCACCATCGCGGCACCTCGGCATCGGCGTCGGGGTCGCGTCCGAGGGCGGCATAGCCCAGCCAGTCGGCGCACACGTCGCTCGTCGCCGGCTGCAGCGAGCCGCAACGGGCATCACGGTAGAGCCGCTCGAGCGCCGAGCCCCGGCGGGTCGCGGCGGTGCCACACGCCTCGAGCAGGGATGCGGCCACGTCCATCGCCGTCTCGCCCGCGACGAGCTTTGCCCGCCACACCCACCGGTTCGTCGCCGGCTCGCCCGGCGCGTCCGTGACCGCCTGCGCCATCGCCCTGACCACCTCGCGGGCCGCCGCAACCGCGGCATCCGCTCGGCCGAGTCGGGCGCGCACCATCGGCAACCGACCGAGGCCACGCCCATCGACGTACTCGGTTGCCGCGGTCAACGCGGCTTGCGCGACCCCGACGTACACGGCGGCGTACGACGCGACCAGCCACTGCGGCATGACCTGGGCGAGCAGCAACGCCATCCCCTCGACCTGACCGAGCAGCGCGTCCGCGGGGACCACCACGTCGAGCTCGATGTCGTGGCTGACGGTCGCGCGCATGCCGAGGGAGTCCCAGGTCGGCACGACGGTCACGCCGGGTCCGGCGGGCACGAGGAACTGGCTCACCGCGTCGCCGCGCTTGCGGCGACCACGTAGGCATCCGCGTGACCCGCGCCGGAGCAGAACGTCTTGGTGCCGGTGATCCGCCAACCGCCTTCGACCGGCTCGTACGCTCGTGGTTGCCTGCGACAACCGCGAGCCGGCACCGCGCTCGCTCATCGCCACCGCGTAGTGCCGGCCCGCGGCGGCGCCACGCAGCATCTCGTCGCGCGCCGCGAAGAACGTGCTCCGGCACCCCGAGCGCGCGGGCCAGGTCGTCATCGGTCAGCGCGAGCGCCCCCGTCACCGACGCATGCATGTTGAAGATCAGCGCGGTCGCGCCGTTGCCGGCGCCGAGTGCCATCGCGACCTCGGCGTAGTCGGCGAAAGACGCGCCGATGCCGCCGAGGCGCGTCGGCACCATCAGCCCCAGCAGGCCGTCGCCCGCAGGTCGGCGAAGTCCTCGGTCGGGAACGACCCGTCGACGTCGTGCCGCGCCGCGCGTGCGGCGAAGGACGGCGCGAGTCGCTCGGCCGTCGCCAGCGCCGCGCTGACAGCAGTCATCCGCCTTCGTCCCGACGGCCTGGAACAGCCCAGCCGTCGACCGCGCTCGACCATGCGCACCGTCTCGCGCCTCCCGAACAACCACATCATGTAGTCCACGGCCGAGGGCCGCAGGCCGTTCAACGAGAGCGTCGACGCCGTGGCGCGCCGCTTCGGCCAGCAACTGCTTGCGGTCGACGAACAGCGCCCGTCGTGCAGCCGCGGCGGCGGCCCGGCCGGCATTCGCTCGGCGACCGTGATCGAGGAGAATCGGCCCCACCAGGTCTTCGCGATCGTGTCGATGACGAGCGTGCCGCCGGCCCGGAGCACCCGGCACGCCTCGGCGACGGCCGCGGCGAAGTCGGTGACGTGTTCGAGGATCTCGCCGGCGACCACGACGTCGAACGTCTCGTCGTTAACGGCAGCCGGCCACGTCGCCCCGGACGCGATGACGCCATGGGCGCTGGCCTGGACCAGCGCGGTCGCGCTGAGGTCGATGCCGACGTGCATAGCCGCTGCCGGCAAGGTACGGCGCGAGCAGGCCGGCGCCGCAGCGACGTCGAGCAGCAGGGCAGCCGACCGCGGCCGGCGGAACGTGCGCATCCGGGCCGCCGAGATCCAGCCGAGCATCGCGAACTCGCCACGCGGCAGCCACCATTGCCGGCGAGTCGTCGTACTGTCGCGGGTCGTTTCGCGCACGGACCGGCATGCCGGGCATGGCATCGAGCCTTGCACACCTCGTCATCGGCCGGTCGAGCGCCCGATCCGGCGCGTGGGGCCCGAGCCGCGCACGACTCTGAGGCCCCCGTGCTGCACTCACCTCGGCAGACGAAATCGAGGTCGCCCTCGCCGCCCGGCTCGGTACGCGGCATCCTATAGGCGATTTACTGCACGATTCGGGCGAGGGTGATTGACGAGTGATGGGCCGACGCAACGTCAGCGTGGTTGCCGTCGCCGCGTTGGCGCTGCTCGCCAGCGGCTGCAGTGGCCATCACGACGGTTCCGCGGGGCCGCGGCCGACTCCGACGAGCAGGATCAACCTCTCCTCGCTGTCGGGGAGTGGTTGTGGGCGGGCCGCGACGGCAGGATCGACGACGCTGTCGATAACGATCGGTGGGCACGCCCGTACCGTGATCGTCCATGTGCCAACCGGCTACCGCGACACCACGAAGGTTCCGCTGGTGCTCAACCTGCACGGCAGCGGGAGTACGGCCTCTGGTCAGGAGTATTTCAGCGGCATGGACACGACCGCGGATGCGAATGGCTTCATCGTGGCCTACCCGCAGGCGCTCATTCCGGAAGGCACGGGCTTTGACTGGAACATCCCGGGTGTCTCGTTGGTCGGCAACGCGGCGATCCCGGCCGGGTCGGCGAACGACGTCACGTTCTTGACCGACCTCGTCGGCGATCTCGAGCACCGCTACTGCGTCGATCGCTCCCGGGTCTATGCAACTGGATTCTCGGGCGGCGCACGAATGTCCAGCCAGCTGGGATGTGATTCCGCCGAGATCTTTGCGGCTGTCGCCCCGGTGAGCGGGCTACGCCGGCCGACGCCGTGCCCGGCTACTCGCGCCGTGCCCGTCATCTCCTTTCACGGCACCGCAGACCCGGTCGACCCGTACGGCGGGCATGGTGCGGCGTACTGGACCTACTCGGTCCCGCAGGCTGCGGCTAAATGGGCGTCGCAGGATGGCTGCAACGCGAAAGCCGCGCGCAGCCAGCCCGACCCTACGGTGACCCTCACGCGCTATGACGGCTGCCGCAGCGGCGTCGCGGTCGAGCTCTACACGATCGCCGGTGAAGGTCACGAGTGGCCGGGCGGTCCCTCTCTGCCCGTCGGGCTGACGAAGTTGCTCGGGCCCCAATCGAAGGCCATCAACGCCGACGCGACCATCTGGGCGTTCTTCGCCGCTCACCCCAAGCCATGACGCTCACCAATGAAACGCTCGACGTCGCCGGTGGGCAGCGCGGCTACCTGTTGGCGGTGCCGGCGGGTCAACCGCGTGCCGTTGCGCTCTCGCTGCACGGCACCCGGTCGCGAGCTCGAGAGCAGGCCGGATACAGCCGGTTGGGCGTCCAGGAACCGCCGCCGGTGTCGTCGTCGCATTCCCAGAGGCGATCTCGCCGATCGGCCGCGGTTACGAGTGGGATCCGGCCACTGACATGCCCTATCTCTCGAAGTTGGTGGATCAGCTCGTCGAGCGCTTCCCGACGGCTGATGGGCGAGTCGCCATGACCGGCATGTCTGGTGGGGCGCGCATGTCGTGCCATTTCGCAAGCCACAGATCTGACGTTGTGACCGTGGTCGGTGCGGTCGCCGGCCTGCGAGCACCAACAACTGCGCTGTCTCGGCCGGTTCCGATCATGGCATTCCACGGCACTGCTGACCGCATCAATCCGTACCCCGGAAGTGGCACAACTCGTTGGAACGAAAGCGTTCCTGACGCGGCGAGCCGCTGGGCGGCGGCCAACGACGTTGGGCCGCAAGGGGTCACCACTCAGGTCAGCCGCCACGTCAGCAAGACGACGTACGGAGTCGCTGGCTCGCCAGGCGAAACCGCGCTGTGGACCATTGATGGCGGAGGGCACACCTGGCCGGGCTCATCCTTCGGTCTGATGGGCTGGCTGCTTCTCGGCAAGTCCACGCAGGAGATCGACGCCACCGACCTGATCCTCGGCTCATCCCACTTGGCGTGAGCCGAGGCGTCCTACGTTCGGCTTTCAGCCGTCCGTCGACTCGTCCGCCGCAGCTTCGGAGGAGTCGGTGCCGTCGGGATCTGTCGCGGGCGCAGGCGCTGTCGGCAACGTTGCGCGGCGGCGGATGTCTTGCAGGCTGGCTTCGGTGGCGCGCCACACGTTGGCGAGGCTGACGCTGATCGGAAGGTCGCCACGAATGGTGCCCGGCTCCTCGGCACGGTCACCGACCGCGCTAATGACGGTTCGGGCGAGGTCAAGCAGCGTTGCGTCGGTGGCTTCGATGATCAAGCGGTCATCGGTAACGCGGATCAGTCATTTGCCGCCTCCCGGCATCCTCGGGTTGCTCGTCACTCGTGCCGGCGACGTCGATGTTGCGCAACGCTTCCCGGGCCTGCTCGATATCGATGCCGAAGGAGCTCAGCGCCCGCGCCGCGGCGGTGTTGGGATCGCTGAGCGCTGCGAGCAGCAGGTGATGCGATCCGACTGGATGCGGACCAGCGAGCCGGGCGGCCTCGTCGAGGCTGCTGTCGGCCGCGTTGGTGATCCGCAGCTCCTCCGGCTCGCTCGGCTCACCGAGTGGGTTGGCTCGTAACCGCCGCAGCCAGCGCCGGCTCTCGGTCGGGCTGGCGGTCGGCACGAGATCGAGCACGGCCTGGCGCACTACCAGCAGGTCGCCGCCCTGCTCAGCGAGCACCTGCGCACCGACGCCGTCGCCTTCTCGGATGATGCCGAGGAGCAGGTGCTCGGTCCCGATGTAGTTGTGGTGCAGCGCCAGCGCCTCGCGAAGCGCGAGCTCAAGGCACTTCTTCGCTCGAGGAGTGAACGGGATGTGCCCTGCGACCGGATGCTTGCCTCGCCCCACCTTTGCCTCGACCTGGGTGCGCACCGACGTCAGCGTCATCCCGAAGCGTTCGAGCGCCTGGCCGGCGATGCCTTCTGGCTCACCCAGCAGGCCGAGCAGGACGTGCTCGGTCCCGATGTAGTTGTGCTGCAGCGTGCGCGCCTCTTCTTGGGCGAGCACAACGGCATGGCGGGCGCGATTCGTGAAGCGTTCGAACATGCCGATAGGCTGCCTTGTCGTACTGACCTAGTCAATACCATGCTAATAGTAGGGTCAACACTGGCCGAGTGGGTGCTGACGGTGGTGCGGGAGGCGACATGGATTGGGAAGATCGACTGGACGCGTGGGAGGCCGATCTCGACCTCAACGCTCAGTTCGAGGGCTCGGACTGGGTCACGCTGGAACGCGCGGCCGCAGACACCGGCGTCTCGCGAGCTGCCTTACGCAGCTGGTATGGATCCGGCCAGATCCCCTCGAGGCTCGTCGACGGGCCGCATGGACCGCAGCGACTGGTGCCGGTCGCGCTCGTGGCGGCGCGAGCCGAGGCTTCGCCTCGGCTGCGACGGACCGCTGAGCGGCGCCTTGCGGACGAGGCCCAACTTGAGATCCTGCGTCATCGTCTCGAGCAGCTCGAGCAGCGACTCATTGCCCTAGAAGGTGGCGAGTAGTCAGTCGCCGAACTTGACCGCACGGCTTACCATTGGCCAAGAGTTGAGGTTTGCAGCCGCGCGGACTACATCGCGTCGGGTCTGCATTCGCCCAACAGTGAGCAACGTAGAGCAACAGTGAGCAGGGAGGAGGTCGCCATGTCCGGTGAGCCTCCTAGTACGAATACCTGGCGTCGCTGACGCCGAACGTGGCCCTGCATCTTGTGACGTTCGTGCCGCGCTGATCGCGGATTTCGTTGGCCCTCACCGGTGTTCTGCCGGCGCGGTGTCGAGCGTCGATGACTCTCCCCGGAGCTCATCATGGTTGGTTCCTCGCTGCCGCGTCGCGCGCAGACCCGCTCGAGTGCTGCATTCGCGCGGCGTAGCGGCGCTCGTGCGCAACGACTGACGACAACACGTGCTGTGCGGCGCGCGATCGTCAGCGTTGCTGGCTTGGTCGGTGCGCCGGTGGTCAATCAGTCCGGCCAGACCGTCGGCAAGCTGGTCGATGTCGTGGTGCGAATGCATGCCGGCGACCGCTACCCACCAATCACCGGTCTGTTGGTGCGGGTCGGTTCGCGCACCAGCTTTCTTGCCGCGAGCAGTGTCGGCTCGATCGAGCATCGGCTGATCAGGCTGCGGAGCTCGCGTCTTGATCTGCGTGACTTCCAGCGTCGGCAGGGCGAAGTCGTGCTGGCCAAGGATGTGCTCGACCATCAGCTCGTCGATGTCGACGGCCGGCAGGTCATCCGGGCAGCGGATCTCTATCTCGCACCCGTCGAGGACGAGTTCCGGTTGGTCGGTGTCGACATCAGTCTTGCGACGTTGTTGCGGCGGCTCGGTCCGAAGATGTTCCGTGGCCGACCGACGCCAGAGCGCGTCATTGACTGGGATGCGGTCACACCCTTCGGTGAGGACCTGACTGGTGCGCCATCGACCGTGCGGTTGAGCCGGTCTGACGATGACCTGGATCGGCTGCAGCCCAGTGACCTGGCCGATCTGCTCGAGGATCTCGGTCGTACCGGACGCCACCAGCTGCTCGCACGCCTTGACCCGGAGACAGCCGCCGACGCACTCGAGGAGATGGACCCGGACGAGCTCGTTGCGCTGTTGCGCGAGGCAGACCCGGAGAAAGCGACTGCGCTGATCACGACGATGGAGCCCGATGAGGCGGTCGATGCGCTTCGCGACCTTTCGGTCGACGAGCGCGACGACCTGTTGGCGCGAATGCCGGCAGACACTCGCGCCAACCTCGAGGCGCTGCTCGCCTACCCCGAACGCAGTGCTGGTGGATTCATGACGACGGTGCTGGCCAGGGCACGTCTTGCGGACTCTGTTGGCGAGGTGGAGCGAATGGTCGCGGGCCTGCGTGAGCATCGCAATGAGATAGACGCCGTGCTCGTCGTTGATGAGGACGGCAGCCTGCTGGCCGATCTGCCGTTGTTCGATCTCGTTGCGCACCCCGATGACGAGTTGATCAGCGCGGTGCTCGTGGCCGAAGATCATCCTGAGCCGCTGACGGTTGCCCCTGACGCCACGGTTCGCGATGTCGCCGAGCAGCTTGTGCGGACCCGCCGGTCGTCCCTGCTGGTCGTCGACAAGGACGGCGAGCCACTCGGTCGCATCCTCGCCGATGACGTCCTCGACGCGTTGCTGCCCGAACGCGGCCGGGTGCACTTCCCACGGTTGTTGCAATGAGCGACACCGACGTCCGGCTCCCGCCGGTCGACCGATCGCCGCGGGCAGGACTCGTTCGGCTGCCTGGCGGTCGTCGAGTGCTGGCCTATCTCGCGATTGCCGGACCAGGACTGATCGCTGCCAACGCCGGCAACGACGCTGCCGGCATCGCGACGTACTCGAGCGCCGGCAGCCAGTTCGTCTACCGGACGTTGTTTTTCATGGTCCTGGTCACTGTGGCCCTCGTCATGGTGCAGGAGATGGCGGTGCGCCTCGGCACGTTCACCGGCAAGGGGATCGCGGCACTGATCCGCGAGCAGTTCAGTCTGCGGTTGACCGGGGTCGCGCTGTTCTGCGTTCTGCTCGCCAACACCGGTTTGGTGGTGAGCGAGTTCGCGGGGATCGGCGCGGCGTTCGAACTCGTCGGAGTGAGCCGCTATCTCGTCATTCCGCCCGCCGCCGTCGTGATCTGGGCGCTAGTGCTCTTCGGCTCCTATCGGTACGCAGAGCGAGTTTTTTTGTTGCTGTCGCTGGCGTTCTTCGCGTACCCGATCGCGGCAATCCTCGGTCACCCCCACTGGGGGACGGTCGGCGCCAACCTCGTCCTTCCACACTTCCTGTTCACCAAGGACTACCTGCTCCTCGGCGTCGCGCTGATCGGCACCACCGTCAGCCCGTACATGCAGTTGTACGCAGCTGCCGGTGTCGTCGACCGCGGCATCGGGCCGGAGAAATACCGGGACGCACGGCTGGATGCGATCACCGGTGCGTTGTTTGCGTGCGTGGTCAGCATCACGATCATTATCGCGACCGGCGCGACGATCGGCGGCCGCGGACCGTTGAACTCGGCCAAAGAGGCCGCCCAGGCACTGCGCCCCGTCGCCGGTAGTGGTGCTGAGCTGTTGTTCGGTATTGGCTTGCTCGGCGCGAGCGCGCTGGCTGCCGCGATCGTTCCGCTGTCCAGCAGCTATGCGATCAGCGAAGCGATCGGCGTCGAACGTTCGGTGTCTCGCCGCTTCCGCGAAGCGCCGTTGTTCCTCGGGCTCTTCACGTTCCAGATCGCGTTGGGTGCCGCCGTCGCGATGACGCCGGTCAACCTGATCAAGCTGCTCATCGGCACGCAGGTGCTTCAGGGCATCGTGACGCCCGTCGTGCTGATCTACATCCTGATCCTCACCAACCGCCGTGAGGTGCTCGGCAGCGCCGCAAACCGGTTGGGCTTCCGAACTGCTGCGACGATCGCCGTGGCCGGGATCAGCGTGATGTCGCTGTTGCTGCTCGGCCAGACCGTGCTGAGCTGGTTCGGCCTCTCGGGCTGATCGACTCAGCGGCGGCGCTACCTGGTCGTGCGCCCGCGGTGAGCAACCGCGTCGACGGTGACGGCCGCGAGCAAGACCAGCGCGATCACCATGTTCTGGCCGGCCGCGCCGATCTGGATCAGGCCCATGCCGTTGTAGATCGTGGTGATGACGACGCCACCCACCAGAGCGTGGGTCATCTTGCCTCGGCCACCGAACAGGCTCGTGCCGCCGATGACGGCAGCCGCGATGGCGTACAGCACCAGGTTGCCACCGGGAACGTCGCTCGACACCGATCCCAACTGCGAGAGGTAGACCATGCCACCGATGCCGGCGGTCAAGCTGCAGAGGATGAACGCGGACAGCCGGATGTTGTTGAGACTGATGCCGGCGCGCCTCGCTGCCTCGGCGTTGCCACCGATCGCATAGAGATAGCGACCGAACCGCATCCGGCCGAGCAGCACCGAATAAATGACGAGGACGCCGAGCAGCAGCGGAACGATCCACGGCACGCCGACAAGGCGGGTGAGGCCGAACCCTCGGTTGGCGTTGCACACCAGGACGAGCACGACGCCGGCGATCGCCAGGGCCGCGATCTTGATGAGCGTCAGCGAGATCGGGGGAGTCACGAGGCCGGCGCTGCGCCGTCGTTGGTTTTGCATCAGGCTGAGGCCGGCGAAGATCACTACCGCGATCACCATGACGATCCAACCTGCGGTCGTCGACATCGAGCCGTTGACGATGTCATTGAGCACGTTGCTGGTGACGGCGATGCTGCCACCAGTCGCTGCCTTGTCGTGCTGGATCAAGAAGAGCTGGAAGCCCTCCCAGCCTAATAAGCCGGCAAGGGTGACGACGAAGGACGGCAGCCCGAGTCGGGTGATGAGCAACCCTTGGATCGCACCGATCACCGCGCAGGCGGCGAGCCCGGCGAGCACCGCGAGCGCCCAATTGACGTTGTGTGGAGCTGTCGCGAGCTCGGCAGTGATCGTCGCACCGACCGCGGCGACGAACCCGGTCGACAGATCGATCTCGCCCAGCAGGAGGACGAACACCTCAGCCATGCCGAGCATCACGAACACGCCGGCCTGCTCGATCAGGTTGGTGAGGTTGCCGGTCGAGAGGAACTTGGAGTTCTGGGTCTGGAAGATGACGACGATGATGATGAGGCCGATGACGACCGGCAGGGCGTCGCTCTCGCCAGCGCGCATCCGCTTTGAGACAGCGCGCAGGTATTCGCCAAGGGAGTTCGCGACCAGCTCATTGCCGCCGAGCAGGGCGGGGTCGGCAGTCGGCGAGACGGCGTCAGGCGACTCCAAGCCGCCACCTTTTTCGGGGGTTGACTCGCCGGCGACGGGGGCGTCCGGAGGGGACGTAGACATCGAGTTCAGTCCTTCCCTGCAGCTCTTGCCGCGGGTTGTGACAGCGATCCTGTGGTGATGAGTTCTACCGCGCGTTGAGTGTCGATGTCCGCCACCTTCGCCACACCCGCAATCCGCCCGAGGTAAAGCGCGGCTAGGTGATCGGCGACGGCAAAAACATCCACCAGGTTGTGCGAGATCAGCAGGACGGCGACGCCGCGTTCGCTGAGGCTCTTGACCAGCTTGAGCACCATCGCGGTCTGGGAGACGCCGAGTGCAGCCGTCGGCTCATCCATGATCACGAGCTTTGCTTCCTCGAGCACGGCCCGAGCCACGGCGACCGCTTGGCGTTGGCCGCCTGACAGGGACCCAACCGGCTGGCGGATTGAACGGACCGTCGTGACCGACAGGTCGCTCAGTGTCTTCTTGGCCGAGAGCTCCATCGAGGACTCGTCGAGCAAATGGTGCCGCATCGTCTCGCGGCCGAGGAACATGTTCTGGACGATGTCGAGGTTGTCCGACAGCGCGAGGTCCTGATACATCGTCGCGATGCCCAGCGCAGCGGCATCGCGGGGGTTGCGGATGTGGACTTCCTTGCCCTCCCAGAACACCTGGCCGCTATCGGGCGACCAGATGCCTGAGATGGTCTTGATCATTGTCGACTTGCCGGCGCCGTTGTCGCCGACCAGTGCTAACACCTCGCCGGGGTAGATCTCCAGGTCGATGTCAGCCAAGGCTTGGACCGGCCCGAAGTTCTTGCCGACCTTGGATAGTCGAAGTAGTGGCGTGGCAGAGGCCCGGTCGTGAGACCGGGCCTCTGCGTTGGAGTCAGCGACCATGCTCAGCCGGTGATCCCTGCCGCCGTGCATTCCGCCTTGTAGGCGGAGGTGCAGAGCTGCTTGGCCGGCACGAAGTGGTCCTTGATGATCGTGGCGTCCATGTTTGACGGGGTGACCCACTCGGGAGTGAGCAGGACTGACGGCATCTTCTTGCCGCCGGCATTCGGGTTAGCTGTCGAGCCGTTGACGAGGGCCGCGGGGGGCTTCTCGCCGGCACGGACGAACATCGCGACAGCTGCTGCAGCCTGAGCCTCTTGGTAGATCGGCTTGTAGGCGGTGCCGCACTGGTAGCCCGACAGGATGTTCTGCAGACCCACGAGCGTTGCGTCCTGCCCGGTGACCGGGAAGGTCTTGGGCTTGATGCCGTGGTTCTTCAGGTAGGAGATGATCGGTGCACCGTTTTCGTCGTTCGGGATGATCGCCGAGTTAACGCCCGGGTGCGCGGTGTACGCCTGCTCGAACTCGGTCAGTGCGACCGACGGCGTCCAGGTGCCCGCAGGAGATGCGGCCACGGTCCACGACGGGTGCGCCTTGATGACGGCGTCGTAGCCGTCGGCGAACAGCGTCGCGTTGTTGTCTGTCGGGTCGCCGACCATCTTGATGAGGTTCGGCTTGCTGATGTGCCACTTCGCGACACAGGCAGCAAAGCCGTTGCCGATGAGCTTGCCGACCTCGACGTTGTTGAAGCTGATGTAGTACGAACCCTGGGTGATGCGGTCGTAGTCGATGACCGACACGCCATGCTGAGCGGCGTATTTCTCCACGCGCCCGCCTGTGCCCGGGTCTTCCGGGTCGATCAGCAGCACGGACGCACCGTTGGTGATGTCCGCCTGCGCGTCGGTGACGAACGTGCTGTCTTGGCCCTGCGCGTTCTTGATGCTGATCTGCGACGAGGTCAGGCCGGCCGCTTCGAAGGCCTTGGTGAGGTACGGCGCGTCAAACTCGGCGTAGCGAGCCGAGGACGTCGTGTCCGGCAGGATCACGCCGACTGAACCCTTGCCCTTAGCCGCGAGGGAGGACAACTGCGACATCGCGGAGAAGTCTCGGGTGAACGAGCTCGCGCTGATGCTGATGGGTGCTGCGGGTGGGCTTGAGGTGGCACTGCTCGAGCCACCGCTTGCAGGAGGTGTGGTGCCTCCCGACGAACTGCTTCCGCACGCCGCGGCCGTGAGGCCGAGGACGACGAGCGCGACTGTCATCGCGCGTTTGTGGGTCAAAGGCAAGATGTCCTCCAGGGGCTGAGCTGGTCGAGCCATACGAGGTCACCCTCGTCTTCTCGACGCACCATTCATGCAGTCGGCCGGACCATACGACCGAATCGCATGAACACCCCGTAAACATATGAGGCGGATGAGAAACAATCTGTTAACAATGTCTCGGAACGGTAACAGGTGCGCAACGGTCGTGTCACTCGGCCGCTAGCCGGTAGCCAGCACGTGGCTGTGTCACGATCAGCCGCGGTGCCCCGTCGACCTCGAGCTTTGCCCGGAGCCGCCGGATGTAGACCCGCACATACTCGGTCTCCGTCTGGTAGCCGACCCCCCACACGCGCCGCAGCAGATCGGCGTGGCTGAGCAGCTTGCCTCTGTCGATGGCAAGCTCGCGGAGCAAGGCGAACTCTGTCGTTGTCAGGTGGATGTCGGCGCCAGCGCGGGTCACTCGCTGACCGGCCAGGTCGATCTCGATGTCGCCGACCACCACTGTCGTGAGGGCGGGTTCCGGCGACGCGACCGGACGGCTTCGACGCAAGGTGGCGGTGATCCGGGCAAGCAGCTCCTCGATGCTGAACGGCTTGGTCATGTAGTCATCAGCACCGACGTTCAGGGCGCTGATCTTGTCGCGCTCGCCCCGCCTGGCGGACACGACGATGATGCCGACCGATGACCGCTCACGGATCGCGCGGCACAGCTCCATGCCGTCGACGCCCGGCAACATGAGGTCGAGCAGCACCACGTCCGGCCGCCCGCTTTCCAGCAGGGCAAGCGCCCGGACTCCGTCGGTGGACACCATCGTGTCGAAGCCGCGTACGGCGAGATTGGACCTGATGAGGTCGACGATGTTCGGATCGTCCTCGACCAGCAGGACGCGGGTCCGCTCAGCCATCCGTTGCCACCATCGCGACCGGCTCACCTTCGGCGTCGCGCTCCGCGACGGGGAGGTCAATGTGCCAACACGTGCCGCGAGGTGGTCGTTCGAGCCGAAGTCGCGCCGCCGTGGGCCGCCACGATGGCCCGGGTGATCGACAGACCGAGCCCGGCGCCCGATGTGGCGGCTCGAGGCTCGTTTGCGCGGGCGTTCGAGCCGTCGATCTCCTCGGGCAGGCCGATGCCGTCGTCGGTCACGGTGATCGTGACGGTGTGTGCCTCAGTCGCCATGGCGCGGACGACGACGTTCGTCGTACGTGGGTTGTGGCGAATCGCGTTGTCCATCAGGTTGACGAGCACCTGCTCGAGTCGATCGTGATCTGCCCACACCGCCGGCAGCGAGCCGCACTCGAGCCGCACCCGATTGATCGCCTCCATCGGCAGGCACGCCCTCGCAGCATCGATGATGAGCGCGATGTCGCACCAGTCGGGCTGCAGCCGCAGGATGTTGGAGTCGATCGCCGACAGGTCGAGCAGGTCCCCGACGAGCCGGCCAAGCCGAGCCGACTCCGTCGTGATGCGGGTGAGGAAGCGGGTCTGGGATTCGCTGTCCCAGGTGACATCGGGTTGCAGCAGGCTGTCGGCGTAGCCATGGATGGCGGTGAGCGGGGTACGCAGCTCATGGCTGAGGCGCGAGAGGAAGTCTTGCTGGAGTTCTTGCGATCGACGAAGCGCGGCGGCCTCGCGATGGGCGCGCTCGGACGTCTCGCGCTCGAGCGCGAGCTGCAAGGATCGGGCCGCGTCCTCTAGCAGCGCGGCCGAATCCTCCCCGGGGAGCCCATCAGGCACGTCAGGGTGACTGCGCCACGCCGCGAGCAGCGCGAGCGGGCCGTCTGGCGCCGGCACATGGGCGGCGAGGATCTGCGAACCGTCGACCTCGAGCGAAGCGACCGGACCGGCGTCGGGCACGCCCAGCACACTGCCGGCGCCGAGCACACTGCCCAGCGCCGCGATCAGTGGCGAGCCGGGGCCGATGGTCAAGCCGCTTTGACCCGACCACCCGCGGCATCTCGGGCCGCCGTCAGGCTGCCATCCCAGCAGGCCGACTTCATCGGCGCCGAGCCCAAGTCGGACGGTGTCGATGGCGATGTCGAGGCCTTCGGACAGCGGGATAGATCCGGCGAGCTGCTCCAGCACGACCCGGATGGTCTCGAGCACTCGGTTTCGGCCGGTCACCTCGCCGAGCAGCCGGTCGCGTTCGGCGGCACTCGCGGCGTAGCCGGCGTAGAGCGTCACCAGGTCGAGCTCGTCACGGTGCGGCGTCCCACGACTGCGCCGGAAGACGGTGATCACGCCAAGCAGCCCGCCGCTGCCTGACACCGGCACGGCCCAAGAGCTGCGGATGTTGGCGCGCTCCGCGATCTCGCGGTAGCCGACCCAGGTGGGGGCGGTGCGCACATCCGGGTCGATCACGTTGACCTCCGCCGAGGCGGCTTCGCTGACGGGGTTGCCGCCGGGCGTCGCGGGCAACTCATACCAGGCTGAGAGCAGGTCCTCTGGCAGGCCGACCGCGGCGGTCAGACGGAGCCGACCGGCGTCGAGCAGGTGGATGCACAGCCGGTCTGCGGCGAGCGCAGTGCCGAGCGCAGACAGGATGACGGCGAGGCTGGAGGACGGGTCGACATGGGTCAGGCGACCGACCAGGCTGTGCAATCGGTCAAGCTGGCGGCGCGGCGATGAGTCGACCGGCTGGCCCGACATGAACGCGACGATCTCGTCCGGGTGCCCGGTTGCGGTCGGCACGTCCGCGACCAGTTGGCCTTGGCGAAGAACGGCGATGCGATCGGCCAGCCGGAACATCTGGTCGATGTCGTGAGAGACCAACAAGATGGTCGTGCCCTCGTCGCACAGCCGGCGGGTCAAGCTTTCGACTTGCGCCGACTCGAAGACGCCGAGCGAGGCAGTCGGCTCATCCAGGATCAGCAGCCGTGGCCTGTCGCGCATCGCGCGAGCAACGGCCACGAACTGGCGCTGCCCGCCTGACAGTGATGACATCGGCCGGGTCGTGTCGACCACCGGGATGCCCAGAGATGCCAGCAGCGACGTCGCCGTGGAGTGGAACTTCGCATCGGAAAACAGCAGTCGACGTCGCTCGCGTCCTAGCAGCAGGTTGGACGCGACGTTGAGGTTGTCGCATAGTGCCAGGTCCTGCCAGACGACGGCGACACCGCGGCGGGCGACCGCGCCAGGCCCGAGGCGGATGCGCTCACCGTCGAGATAGATCTCGCCGGCTGACGGGGTGAGGTCGCCAGCGATGCAGCGGACGAGGGTCGACTTGCCGGCGCCGTTCTCCCCCGCCAGGGCGACGACTTCGCCGGCACGGACGTCGAGGTCGACGCCGTTCAGCGCCCGTCGCTGGCTGTAGTGCGCGGTGAGGCCGCGAACCGAAAGGAGCGGCGGCGGCGCCCCGCCGGGTCGAGCGGAGTCTCGGCTGGCGACCATCTGCCCATTGTCACGCCATCAGGCACATCGCGACAGCAATCTCTCGTGCCGCGAGGTATGGAGGCGCGATCGGACGGCCCCGACCGAGATGGTGAAGCCTGGGCTCGATGCCGGAATTGTCCTTAACCGGGCGGATCGGCTGGCCGATAGAGCGCAGGTGATGAGTGGTCGCCGCCGAGTGTGGGTGAGCCTGGTCGGGCTCGGCCTCGCGCTCGCGGTGACCGGTGGTGCCGCCGTTCCGAACGCCGCCGACGGCTCGCCCGCGCCGGCACCCATGCCGAGGCAGCTTGCGGCGCTGGACGCGACCGACTTGGCGGCGGCCGCGAGCGCGCTCGCCCAGCAAGCCGTAACGAGCGGCGCGCTGCGTACCGCACCCGCGCTGTGGCCACCGGCGACCTCGGTGCTCACGTCGGTCGAGGCGTTGACCCGGTTGGCGCTGCGCACCGATCCGTCGCTCAAACCGAGCGACACGACCGCCATCATGGGACCCGTCCCGCGCCACATCTCCCACCATCTCCAACGGCGTCCACACCACGTGCACCTCACGCGGACCTACGCACTGTCACGATTCGCGCGGGCAGTCGGCGACGGCGGCTCGAGTGGGATCGGCCACCGGCGCAAGCACGACGGCTCGATGCCGGCGCCCTACCAAGCGACCGACGGAGTCTTCGTCGATCCGGTGCTGCCGACCGCGAAGCCGCTGACCGTCGGCATCGTGGCGTTGCGCGCCGCGCTGAAGGAGCTCGGCCAGCCGTACGTGTGGGGTGGTGCCGGACCGAGCACCTTTGACTGCTCCGGTCTGGTGCAGTGGGCGTACGCGCACGCCGGGCTGCAGCTCGCCCACCACGCGGCGACACAGTGGAACGAAGGTCGGCTCATCCCGGGCCGCGACATCCTGCCGGGCGACCTGATCATGTTCGGCCACCCCATCTTCCACGTCGGGATCTACCTCGGTGCCGGCTGGATGCTCAACGCGCCCTACACCGGTCAGTGGGTCGACGTCGTGCCGGTGCCGTCGAGGGTTACTGGCGTTATCCGCCCTTAGGCAGCTCGGCCTCGTTAGGATGAACCGTGAACTCCGTGGGGGTAGTTGGCGGCGGAATCCTTGGCTTGGCGGTCGCGCGCGAGCTGTCCACGCGTTATCCGGGCATCGCGATCACGGTCTTCGAGAAAGAGGACCGGGTCGCGGCACACCAGACCGGCCACAACAGTGGCGTCGTGCACGCCGGGGTCTATTACAAGCCGGGAAGCCTCAAGGCGCAGCTGTGTCGTCGCGGCGCGGGCCTGCTCCGCGAGTTCTGCGAGGAACACGACGTCCGGTACCGCGAGCTCGGCAAGCTGATCGTCGCGAGCTCCGCTGAGGAGCTGCCGGGATTGGCCGAGATCGAGGCCAAGGCGCGCAGCAACGGCGTCCCCGGAATCCGGCGGATCGGTCGCGAGGAGATCACCGATATCGAGCCGTATGTCACTGGCGTCGCGGCCGTGCATTCGCCCCACACCGCTGCGACCGACTACATCGGCGTCTGCCATGCGCTTGTGGGCGAGATCGAGCACGCCGACGGGAAGGTCGTGCTCGAGACGCCGGTCACCGGGATCAAGCAGCGCCCGGCCGGCGTCGAGGTGAGCTCCGGTGAGCAGGAGTGGGTCTTCGATCGGCTCTTCGTCTGTGCCGGTCTGCAAGGAGAGACAGTCGGCCGGCTCGCGGGTGAGCCTGCCGATCTGCGCATCATCCCCTTCCGCGGCGAGTACTACGCACTGCGGCCCGAGGCCCGTCACCGCGTCCGCGGCATGGTCTATCCAGTGCCAGATCCGCGATACCCGTTCCTTGGCGTCCACCTCACCCGTGATGTGGCAGATGGCGTGCATGTCGGGCCGAACGCGGTCATGGCGCTCGCGCTCGAGGGATACCGACGGCGCGACATCGACTTCGGTGACCTTCGCGGGATCCTCGCGTGGCCGGGGACCTGGCGGCTCGCCCGCCGGCACTGGCGCAACGGCATCCGCGAGCTTCGTGGATCGCTTTCCACCCGGGCGTATCTCCGCGAGGCGCGCAAATATCTCCCGAGCCTCACCTTGTCCGACCTGGTGCCCGCCACCGCGGGGGTCCGGGCGCAGGCCGTGGATCGGCAGGGCGACCTGGTGGATGACTTCGTCTTGACCGATGCCGGCCGGATCTTCCTGGTCCGCAACGCCCCGTCGCCGGGCGCGACGTCGAGCCTGGCAATCGCTGAGCACATCGTCACCGCGGCCGCAAGCGCTCAAAGCGCGCTCAACTGAACTCCTCGGTTCGGCCATTTAGCGGGCAAGGTCGTACCCCTTCGTGCCGAAGGAGTCATTAAGGACAAACTCGGCACGTAGATCCGAAGGGGAGGTATGTCCGACATTCGCCGCCCTGCGCCCGCGTCGAGCGACCTCACGGGGGGCACTCCGTTCCTTGATCTGTCGCAGACGTTGCAGCTAGTGGCCGACACGATCGTCGAGTCGCTCGGCTTCGAGATCGCGGTGGTCAACATCGTCGACAGCGACGAGGACATGGTGGTTGCCGCCGTTTCCGGTCCAGACGAGGTGCGCGCACACTTGCTCAACCGGCGCCAGGGACGCGACGGCTGGTCAAAGCTGGTGGCTGCCAGCGAGCCGTGGGGACGCCTTCGCTTCCTCGACCACGCCACGTCACTCGCCGATCCGGCTGACATCTTCTCGTGGATTCCTGACCTGCCGATCTCCGACGAGCCGAACGCCTGGCACCCGGAGGATGCGTTGTTCGCCCCGCTGGAGTCATCCGATGGCCAGCACCTCGGCATGTTGTCCGTCGATGTCCCGCGGGACGGAATGCGGCCCGGACCGGCGACGCGTCGGGCGCTTGAAGCGTTCGCCGTCACCGCGGCGCTGGCGATCCAGCATGCAACCCTCGCAGCGGACGCGCGACGTGGCGTGCGTCGGTTCCAGGCGGTCTTCGACACCAGCCCGGTCGCGATCGCGCTGCTGGGTCCGGACAGCTGCTTCGCCAGCGTCAACGCGGCGTTCTGCGAGTTCCTCTCACGTGAGCCGGACGAGCTGGTCGGTCACAGCCCGTCGGAGTTCATGCACCCCGATGATGTGATCCCGGCTCAGCTGCTGTCGCTGTCGCAAACCACCAGCGGGCCAGGCAGCGACGAGCCCGACGGCTTCCCGATGGAGACCCGCTATCTGCTGCCCGACGGGTCGGTGGTGTGGGGACGGCTGCATCTCGCTGCCCTCGACAGTGATGACGAGCCCAGCCTTGTCATCGCCCAGATCGAGGACATCACCGAACGCAAGCACGTCGAGGATCGGCTCGTACAGCAGGCCCACTTCGACGCCCTCACCTCGTTGCCGAACCGCTCGCTGTCGATGCTCTGGCTGCAGGAGGCGCTGCAAACCGAGGTCGCCGAAGACCTGGTGACGGCGATCTTCTTCTGCGATCTCGATCGGCTGAAGCTCGTCAACGACGGGCACGGCCACGCCGTCGGCGACGCCTACATCCGCGAGGTCAGCCGCCGGATCAGGGACAGTGTCCGCGACTCCGACATCGTCGGGCGCCTCAGCGGCGACGAGTTCGTCGTCATCCTGCGCGGCGTGCGCACCTCGGAGGAGGTCATCTCGCTGGCTTCCCGGATTGTCGACGGCGTTCGCGCACCACTGCGGCTGGGCGGTGTGAGCTTCACTCCGTCGCTGTCACTCGGCATCGCCTACGGCGCGGGTACGTCGATGACGGCTGACGAGCTGCTGGCACAGGCTGACACCGCGATGTACCGCGCGAAGCTCGAGGAGCGAGGCGCCTGGTACGTGTACGACCCCACGATGCGCAACTCGGCCGCAGCCCAGCTGCAGCTGCGCAACGATGTCGGTGTCGCCATCGAGGAAGAGCAGTTTGTCCTGCACTACCAACCGATCGTGCACCTGCCGGACCGTGCCGTGATGGGTCGCGAAGCGTTGCTGCGCTGGCAGCACCCCAAACGAGGTCTGCTGCAGCCGGCCGAGTTCCTCGACGTCATTCTCGACAGCGAGTACGAGTCGCCGGTCACCGACTGGGTGATTCGCCGCGCCTGCCTCGATGCGGCCGGGCAGCGCGACGGCTGCCGCAAGGTCTCAGTCAACGTCAGCTCGCTGCAGGTTGGGCGCGGCGACCTCTCTGAGGTCATCACAAGATGCCTGGCCGAAAGCGGCCTGCATCCCAGCGACTTGGTGCTGGAGCTGACCGAGGACCGGTTGCTGTCCCGCCCGGACGGCTCCGAGCTGCTCAACCGGCTGCATGCGTTGGGGTTGGCGATCGCCATCGACGACTTCGGTACGGGCTATGCCGGGCTCGGCTACTTGCAGCGCTTCTCCTCGATCGACGTCGTGAAGCTCGACCGCAGTTTTGTGTCGGCCCTTGGCCAGGACCCGATCAGCGAACACATCATCAGCGCGATGGTCGAGCTCACCCACGGCTGTGGCCTACGACTGGTGATGGAGGGCGTCGAGACTGAGTTGCAGGCGAGCTTGCTCCAGCAGCTCGGGGTGACCCTCGCGCAGGGCTTCCTTTTTGGCCGGCCGGCGCCGTTGGCACTGGCAGATTTGTCGAGCAATGCCCTCGTCGCCTCGCGCAGCGCCGGCTAGTCGGTCCGCTCCACCCGCTCAGTGCAGTAGTTGCCGCCAGTCTCGCGGGACCGCGCCTTCTGGCCCGGGAGTCGGCTGATCGAGCGGGTGGTGATGCGGTCGAGCAAGCTCAGGCCCGTCGACGTACTCCTTCGTCTCGTAGTTCCAGAACCAATCCTCGCCGGGTTCGTAACTGCGAACGATGTGATGTCCGTGCGTCTTCGCGTGGTGTGATGCGTGCTGCGAGGGTGAGCTGTCACAACAGCCGATGTGCCCGCATTTTGCGCAGCGGCGCAGGTGCAACCACCAGCCGCGGTCTGATTCACATTCCACGCATCCGGCACCACTTGGGGCGACTTCGGGATCAACCCCATCTATCTCGACCGTCATCTCCGTCTGCCTCCATGTCAGCGAACAACGAGCCATCGACCCATCAACGTAGGCCGTTCTGAGCGCGGACGCACGCCGCCTAGTTGAATGGGCGTAAGCGCCGTAGGCGCGTTAAATAGGCGGAGCCAGGAGAAAACCCAGTCTCACGCTGACAAGGAGCCCGATGATGACGGCCAACCCCGAGAGCAGCGGCGCCGGCTCGGAGCAGGTGGGAGCGGAGGCCTATCCGTCGCTCTCGCCGGCACAGTTCGATGCGCTTCGGGCACGGGGGACCGGCCAGGACGTTGTGGCGGGCGAACTGCTCTTCCAAGCCGGCGATCCGGAGTATGACTTCATTCTGATCGAGTCCGGCGAGGTCGAGATCGTCCGGGTAGCCACCCGTGCTGAGCCGGTTGAAGAGGTGGTGGCGCGGCATCCCGGCGGTCGATTCCTGGGCGAGCTCAACATGCTGACCGGGCAGACGTCCTATCTGACGGCGCGGGTCAGTCAGCCCGGCCGCATCTACCGCGTCGACCCGGAGGGCTTCCGGCGGTTGATGGCGGAGGATGCGGAGCTCTCGGACGTGATCTTGAAGGCGTTCCTCGCCCGCCGCAAGATGCTGCAAGCCGGCGAGGGCGCGCGCAGTCTGGAGATCCTCGGAACGCCGCTGTCGACCGCGGCCCACACGCTACGCAACTGGGCGGCGCGGCAGCGGCTACCCCATCTGTGGTTCGACATCGACAGCATCGAAGGGAAGCGGCTCGCAGAGGCCGTCGAGGTCACCGCGGCCGACCTGCCGGTCGTCGTCACCTCGACCGGCATCCTTCGAAACGCGACCGCCGGCATGGTGGCCGAGCACATCGGGCTGTCCTACCAAGTCATCGCCGGGCGGGTCTATGACGTCGTCGTCGTCGGCGCCGGGCCGGGCGGCCTGGCCGCTGCGGTATACGGCGCCTCGGAGGGTCTCGACACGATGATGCTCGATGCTGTTGCTGTCGGCGGTCAGGCAGCGGCAAGCTCACGGATCGAGAACTACCTCGGCTTTCCGTTCGGGTTAACCGGCGCGGATCTCACCGGACGTGCCGAGCTGCAGGCACAGAAGTTCGGAGCCCATGTCTCGACGCCGTGCACCGTCGAGGAACTGCACACCTGTGACGGGCACCTGCGGCTGACCCTCTCCGACGGAACCGAGGTGCCGACCCACGCCGTGGTGGTCGCGACCGGCGCGCGATACCGGACGCTCCCACTCGATCGCTGGGCGGAGTTCGAAGGTGCGGGCATCTACTACGCGGCGACTGAGCTCGAGGCGCGGACGTGCTCGCCCAACCCGGTGACGGTCGTCGGCGGCGCAAACTCCGCCGGACAGGCGTCGATCTACCTCGCCGACCGCGGGAGTCCTGTCAACCTCGTCGTGCGCGGTGACGACCTGACCGCGGGGATGTCGCAGTATCTCGTCGACCGGGTCCTGGTGCATCCGCGGATTCACGTGCGTACCCAATCTGAGGTGACCGCGCTGCACGGCGACGGCAGCCTCACCGAGATCACGATCACGACGCGCCGTACGACGCCGGGCGGGGCCGCGGCGGCAGGCAAGTCGCCTGAGCCAGCCGAGTCGGCTGCGGCGGCAGCCAAGTCGCAGCCGCCTGAGCCGGCCGAGTCGGCTGCGGCGGCAGGCAAGTCGCCTCAGCCGCCTGGGCCGGCCGAGTCACGAGAGCAGATCACGTGCACTGGCCTGTTCTGTTTCATTGGCGCGCTGCCCGCGACCGACTGGCTCACCGACGACGTCGAACTCGACGAAGACGGATTCGTGCTGACCGACGATCAACTCACCGACGCCGAGCTCAGCGACACCTGGACGATGTTGGGTCGCCGGCCGCTGCCATTCGAGACCAGCATCCCCGGCGTGTTTGCCGTCGGCGACGTCCGTCATGGCTCGATGAAGCGAGTAGCGGCGGCGGTAGGCGAAGGCGCGAGTGCGATCCGCTCCGTCCACGCCGCAATCGCCCCCATCACCTAGCCCCCCTTTCCGTTCGTATGTCACATAAGGGTTGCCCTGGCTGCACCGGTGTGACATGAGGGCGGCTATGGCAACCCTTATGTGACATACGAACGGGATTTCCACAGCGGGCGGCTTGGTGGTCACGATCCACACCTGGCTGGATAGGCGGGTACACGACTCGCGCGCGTCGCATCGTGGCGGTATGGATCAGATCACTGCAGGGTTTCTCGCCCGTCAAGACGGGCTGATCGCGCGAAGCCAGGCGCTCTCAGCGCTGTCGGTCGGCGCCATTCGTCATCTGCTTGGGCGCCGCTGGATGATCGTGCTGCCTGGCGTCTATGCCGGCTTCACCGGTGACCTCAGCGAACGGCAGCGGCAGCGAGCCGCGTTGCTCTACGCCGGGGACAACGCCCAGTTCAGCGATATCACGTCGCTTCTGGCGCACGGCGTTCGCTACGTCCCACCCACCACCTCGCTGCACGTCCTCATTCCCGCCGTCGAGCATCGCGCGAACAGCGGCTTCGTCGTGGTTCGGCGTACGCATCGGTTGCCGCGACCGTGGACCATCAACGGCTTCCCGCACTGCCCGGCCGAGCGATCCCTCGTCGACGCTTCCGCACGTATCGGGGACCGACGGGCTGCTCGCGCGATGATGGCCGACGCTGTGCAACGCCGCATCGCTGACGCAGCACGGCTGCAGGCCGAGATCCCGCATCTGTCCGGACGCGGTACGGGCGTCGCGAGGCGCGCCATCAGCGACATCGTCCTGGGAGGCAGATCGGCGCCTGAGCTCGAGTTCTTCGAGCTGTGCGGGCAATGCGAGGACTTGCCTCAGCCCCTGCTCAACTCGCTGCTCGAGCTTCCCGGCGGCCGGCGGGTCAGCCCTGACGCGCTGTTTCTCAATGCCGGCCTAGTCCATGAGACGAACGGCCGCGGCCCACATGCCGATGAGGATCCGTTCGACGACATGCAGTCGCGCCACGACGCGATGACGGCTGCCGGACTGGTTGTGCTGCACAACTCGCCGCGACAGCTGCGGGAAGATGGCCGGCGAGTGATGAGCGAAGTCCTCGCCTGCCACCAGCGACTCGCCGGTCGCGGCCTCCCGCCAGGCGTGACCCTCCTACGCAGCACCGCCCCCTGACGTTCGTATGTGACATAAGGGTTGCCCTGGCTGCACGTATGTGACATGAGGGCGGCTATAGCAACCCTTATGTCACATACGATCCAGGGCGCCTTTGCGGGTGAACCAGGTCGTGGCTCGAACGTCCAGCCGACCCGCCTTGACCGCGGGATCGTCCTCGGCCAACGCGCGGGCTTCCTCGGCCGAGGCCACCGTATAGAGACAGATTCCGGCGATGTCGTCGTCACCGTCGATCGGACCGGCGGCGGTCATATAGCCGGCGGCGCGCATTTTGGCGAGATGCCCGAGATGCTGTCGCTGCAGGGCATCGCTCGCCGCTTCGTCGAGTGCGGGCGGATGGGCACCGCGGGTCAGCATCACCAGCTGGTAGGAGTCGAACTCCGACGGCCGCTCGCTCACCCAGGGCGGCGCGAGCGCCTTCAACTGCTCGTGGTGGGCATCGAGATGGAAGCTGGCGTTTCCTTCGACCAGCTTGCCGATCGGCATCATCGTGCCGTCACGGGCAATCTCGTCACCATCACGGATACGCACCGGGATCTGGACGTCGGCGCGCGCTCCTAACGCGAGGTACGCAGCCTCGAGCCGCGCCGCAGAGCGCGCGACCTCAACGGCGAGTCCGCGCAGATCCCCGGCTCGTTCGGCCAGCCGTGTCAGCTCGGCCTCATCGACACTCGGCTCGTTGTCGTAGCTGACCGGCTCGCCCGACTGATCGACTCGGCGGCCTCGGCGATCAGGTCGTTGTTGCAGATGATGTGCGCCGCGATCAGCGCCGCGGGCCACTCACTCGCCGGTGGGTCGTTGAAGCCACCCGCGCGCAACGACGCCCGAAACGGCGCATAGCTGGTCGTGAGACTCGTCGCCATCGTTCACCTCTGCAGTCCGGCGGGACATCGGGTTGCTGGTCGGGTCAGTGCGGATCGCTTGACAGTGTCAAGTAGACCGGCCGAGTGTCAAGATCCGCGTGTCAAGATGTCGTGGTGTCGAGACCGCGGGACGAGGTTCCGACGGCGTTGCTCGAAGCGGTTGACCACGCGGTTCGAGAGCGCGGCGCGAGTGCGCTCTCGCTGCGCGACGTGGCCCGTCGAGCCGGCGTCTCGCACGCAGCGCCCGCGCACTTCTTCAAACACAAGGCCGGCCTGCTGTCGGCCTTCGCAGCGCAGGGGTTTGGCCGGCTCGCGGACGTGGTCGGCGCTGAGTTCGAACGATCGACGCCGACAAATGGCGCGGAGTCCCTGGCAGCGGTCGGTCGGGCGTACGTACGTTTCGCCGTCACCGAGCCGGCGCAGTTCGAAGTCATGTTTCGCCTCGATGCCCTCGATGAAAGCTCGGTCGAGCTCAAGCAGGCATCCGACCTCGCGTTCAGCCTTCTTATCGCGGTGATCGAGCGGTGTCGCGAGGAGGGGCGGCTCGGCGACCGTGACCCATTGCTCGTGGCGCTCGGTGCATGGTCCATCGTGCACGGCCTGGCCAGCCTCTGGATCAGCGGCCAGCTCGCCGACCGGCTTCCGGTGACTGACATCGAGGCGGTCGCCGCCGAAGTGTCGGCGTTGTTCGTCGATGCCGTCCTTCGCGCGGTCTGAACGCCACAGTGCGGAGATCGCAGTGCGGCTGTCTCAGTGCGGCGATCGCAGTGCGGCCGTCTCGGCGCGGCGCCGAGATCGGCGGATCACGGTGGAGGTTGTGGTGAAATCGCCCGGTGGTTCACGCAGGTCGAAGCAGTCGACGACGTGAGTCCGGCGCGTCGAGCGCCCGGTCACTGCTCCTCACCGTGCTGGGTGAGTTCGTGCTGCCGCAGCATGCCCCGGTCTGGAGCGGCGCGCTCGTCGATGGGCTTAGCGAGTTGCACGTCGAGGAGAAGGCAGCGAGGCAGGCACTGTCGCGGCTTGCTGCGGAGGGACTGCTCGCCCCTGAGCGACTAGGGCGAAGAGTGCGATTGCATCTGACCGCGAGCTCGACGCAGCTGCTGACCGAAGGAACGGCTCGGATCTACGGGTTCGGCCGGGACGTCCAGGCCTGGGACGGTCGATGGCTGGTCGTCTCGCTCAGCGTTCCCGAAAGTGCCCGCCAGCTCCGCCACCTCGTCCGGACCCGGCTCGCCTGGGCCGGCCTCGGATCGCCGATGCCAGGGCTGTGGGTGACGCCGGATGTCGGTAAGGAGGGCGAGGTCGCGGCCGTCCTCGAATCGCTCGGCGTCACCGGATTCGCATTCATCGGCTCGTACGGCACGATCGGCAATCTCCAGCAGCTGGTCGCCAGTTCGTGGCACCTCGACGAGATTGAGCGGACATACGCCGAGTTCCTCAAGGCCTTTGCCAGCAACAAAATTGGCACACCTAACGACGCGTTCCGGTCGCAAGTTCGGCTCGTTGGGCAGTGGCGACGGGTTCCCTTCCTCGACCCGGGGCTGCCGGCGGAGCTATTGCCGAAAACGTGGCCACGGCACATGGCGGCTGACCTGTTTCACCGTCGGCACGACCGGTGGCATGCGCGGGCACAACAACATTGGCGGGATCTGATGGCCGCGGCCGAGAACCGGGCGTAGGCGGCGTGACGTAGTTTGCAGGTCATGACCGAAGACCTGCAAACGGCCAAAATCGGCGACGCCGCCATGACGGCCGGAGTGCACAGTGGCTTCGTCGATCTCATTGGGCTTCGTATTCTCGAGGCCGGGCCGGACCGAGTAGTTGGGTCTTTGGAAATCCAGCCAAAACTCCTCCAGCCATACGGCATCTTGCACGGCGGTGTGCTGTGCGCGATCGTCGAGACAATTGGCAGCGTCGGCGCAGCAATGTGGTTCGGCGACCGGGGCAACGTCGTTGGAGTGTCCAACAGCACTGACTTCCTTCGAGCCACGCGGTCGGGCACGTTGGATGCCGTCGGCGTGCCGATTCATCGTGGCCGCACCTCACAGCTATGGGTCATGGAGATCACCGATGCGGCACAGCGACTGATCGCCCGCGGGCAGCTCCGTGTCGCCAACATCGCTGATGCAGACACGCTTGCGCCCCCAACGCCAGCCACTAGCTGAGTCGGTAGACCCGCTGCGCATTCCCGGCTAGCACAAGGCCGGCCGTCTCCTCATCCGGACACAAAGCGGCGACCGCACGAGCATTCTTCGCGATGCCGGGCGTGCCAGGCCAGTCGGTGCCGAAGATCATGCGCCGGCACAGCCGAGCCCAATTGTGCCGGGCGTAGTACGTCGGCAACCGCGAGGGTGGCAGGCCGGATAGCTCCACCCACACGCGGTCGTTCAGCAGTGCAAGCACCGCAGCGGCGTCATAGGACCAGCCGCGGCCACCGTGAGCCAGCACGACGTGGAGCCCGCGGAAGTCGCGCAGCACGTCCTCGACCAGCGTCGGATCGCCGTAGTTGTTGAGTGCGCCGGGGAACGACGACGTCCCGGTGTGGACGATGAGTGGGATGCCGCGCTGCTCGCAAATCGCGTAGGCCGGATATAGCGCACGATCGTTGACGGCGAATCCGGCATGCACCGGATGAACCTTCAACGCGATCGCACCCAAGGACAACTGGCGCTCGAGCTCGAGATCGATGGGGTAGTGCAGGTGCGGATTGATGTTGGCAGCAAAGGCGATCCTCGCCGGGTTATGCGCCGCGATCGCCACAAGGTCCTCGACTGCCTGGGTGCCGGTCACCTTCGGGCTGTACTCCGCGAGCAGCACCGCGACGTCGACGCCTTCACGTTCCAGATAGGCGTCGAATGCGGCCGCGTCGATCGTCCGGTCGGCGTACATCGCGCGGAGGTCAGGGGAGTCGAAGTCCTGCACCCAGACATCCCACGGCAGCTTCAGACCGTCGAGCTGCGCCGGATGAAGATGAACGTCGATGAGCGGGCGGCCGTCGAGCATCAGCTGATTAAACGAGATGAACGTAGTCGTAGTCGAACGCCTGCCCGTTGATGCCGTGCCGAGGCGGGGAGATCCAGTCGGCGATCTTGCCGCGCTCGTAGACCGGCCGCATCAAGGAACGGACGTGCGTCTTGTCGACCTCGGTCGGCAGCCACTCATCCTTGCGCGTGTCCCACTCCTGCGCTGCGAGCTGCAAACCGTCAGGGCTGGCTTCAATGCTCGCGAACGCACCAACCTTGCGATTGAACGCGACGCTAGGAAGCGCGAGCCGCTGCGGCAGATTGGCATCGGCAAGGATGCGGTTCCATCGGTTGACGCCACTCTGGCAGTCGGCGATGTATTCACGCCGCAGGTCGGTGTTGAGGCCGACGAGGGCAGCCACGTCAACCTGGCCGATTTCGCCATCGTCGGTGATCGTCTCGACACTGATCGAGTCGCCGGTCAGCTGGTGGTCATCGGTTCGACGATCTTCCATCCAGCGGCCCTTCACGCCAGCGGTAAAGTAGTTGCCGGCGTTGGTCGACGTCTCGGAGCCGAAGAGGTCGAGCGATACCGAGTAGTGGAAGTTGAGGTAACGCTGGATCACCTCGAGCGGGATGGCGCCGCGGGCCGCGACTTCGTCGCTGTCGTGCGTGACCATCAGCTCCGCGGTGCGCGCCACGATGCGGTCGACCCCGGTTGTGCCCACCATCATATGGTGAGCTTCTTCTTTCAGCATGAACTCACACGTTCGCGACAACGGATCAAAACCGCTTTCCTTCAGTGTTCCCAACTGATATTTGCCGTCGCGGTCGGTGAAGTACGTGAACATGAAGAAGCTCAGCCAATCTGGCGTCTCTTCGTTGAATGCACCGAGGATGCGCGGAGCGTCGGCACTGCCCGAGTTGCGATGAAGCAGCTCCTCGGCCTCGGCTCTGCCCTCACGTCCGAAGTACGCATGAAGCAGGTAGACCATCGCCCACAGGTGGCGGCCCTCCTCGACGTTCACCTGAAACAGGTTGCGGAGGTCGTAGAGGCTGGGTGCGGTGGCGCCGAGATTGCGTTGCTGCTCAACGCTGGCAGGCTCGGTGTCGCCTTGGATCACGATCAGCCGTCGTAAGTCGGCGCGGTATTCGCCAGGCACCTCCTGCCACACCGGCTCGCCACGATGTTCGCCGAAGCCGATCCGGCGGTCGGTGTTGCGTTCGGCCAAGAAGATGCCCCAGCGGTAGTCCTTCATCGGGACATGGTCGAAGTGCGCCCAGCCGTCGCGGCCGACGTTGACCGCAGTACGCAGGTAAACGTCTTCGGTGGGGAGGGTTGGGCCCATCGACTGCCACCACTGCAGGAAGCTCGGCTGCCATGACTCGAGTGCCCGCTGCAGGCGGCGGTCGTCACGCAGGTCAACGTTGTTAGGGATCCGGTCGCTGTAGTCCGCGGTAGTCGTCATGACTCAGGCTCGCCTCCGGTCAAACGTCGCTCGCTGCCCGGTGCCGAACCTGCGCAGTGCGCCGTCCGGACCGGCCGCATTTGGCCGGGAGAAGATCCAGTTTTGCCAGGCTGCCAGTCGCGCGAAGATCTTTGTCTCCATCGTTTCTGGGCCGGCGAAGCGGTAGTTCGCCTCGAGCCCGGTCAGCGCGTCTGGGCTGAAGCTCGACCGCTCTTCGAGGGCAATCCGGATCTCGTCAGCCCAGTCGAGATCGTCGGGCGTGAACGTGATCAGTCCGAGCTTGGCGGCAGCAGCCGAATCGAGACTCTCATCGAGATGCGCCTGCACTGCAGCGAGGCTGTCGTCGTCACCGAAGAATCGGGTATGCAGGCGGGTCAGTCCGTTGCCCATCGGCAGCGGGCCGAGGTTCAGTGCCGTGACCACTACCGCCGCAGGACTGGCGCCAGCGTCGAGGTCTTCGAACACGCCGGAGAGCATGTATGAACGGTCGGTTGCGAGGACGAGCTCAAAGAGCATTCCCACGAAGCAACTGTCCGGCTCGATCAGTGCGATGAGGCTTCGACTGGTGACGTCGAGGCGCTTCAGGGTGCGCTTCAGGTAGAGCACGATCTCGTTGACCAGCCAGTCTGCGGAGTTGGCACTCAACAGCCGGTCGAATGCCAGGACACGCTCGGAGTCGCCGACCGTACGAAACACCCATGTGCCCAACTCGGTCTCGTTGGTCCGCAGATCGAGAATCAGATCGTCGAGCTCGCGAGTCATCGCTAGTGGCCAGCAGGCGTCGCCTTGGCCATGTAGCTCATCGATGGTCGTCGGAGGCTCGGCATCGGGCCCGGCAACCGTGATCGCCACTGTGCCGCTCGCACGGTCGAGGCGGGCGTGCACGTAGCGGTAGGCGATGAGGTCCTCACTCCGAGTTTTCGATAGCGGCATCAGCGTGATCCCGCGTCCGGCCGGCCGGGCCGATCGCGCCGCGAGCGCCGCAGCCCGAGCAGCGACGGCCTCGCCCCATGACGGGGGCGGCGAGAGCTCGTCGACGAGGCGCCACTCGAGTGCTTGCGTCCCTGCGAGGCCCTCTGCCTTAGTCGCAAAGTAGTCCGCGAAGTCTCGCCGGACATGGCGCTTGTCGACGACGCGAGTGAGCCCACCCGTTCCTGGCAGCACACCGAGGAGCGGTAGTTCCGGCAGCGAAACGACCGACGACCGATCGTCGACCAACATGATGTGATCGCATGCCAGCGCTAGCTCGTAGCCACCGCCTGATGCACTTCCGTTGAGCGCCGCAAGGTAGGCCTGGCCGGAGTGAGCGGTCGCGTCCTCGATGCCGTTGCGGGTCTCGTTGGTGAATTTGCAGAAGTTGACCTTCCACGGGTGTGACGCTGCCGCGAGCATGCGAATATTCGCGCCGGCACAGAAGATCTTGGGCTTGCCGCTGGTGAGGATGACGGCCTTGACCTCCGGGTGCTCAAACCGCAGCCGCTGCACAGCGTCGTAAAGCTCGATGTCGACACCGAGGTCATAGGAGTTCAGCTTCAGCTCATATCCCTCGATGAGACCGCCGCCCTCGTCGACGTCCATTGTGAGCGTGGCGACCGCACCCTCGGTCGAGAGCCGCCAGTGCCGGTACGCCGCCGGCTCGGTCTGGAAGTCGACCTGTGGCTCGACCTCGCCGACAGCCATCGCGATCCTTTCGCCCTCTTCCTACGACCTAGAGTATGACCAAGAGACGCACTACAGATCAACCCCACGTCGACAGGCTGGCGTCGACTATCGCGAGGACGAGCCTGACGTGCGAATGACCGATTGATGATCGCCAGCCCGCTTCGATCTGCACCAGGTTGAGAAATCCCGCATGACTGGCGCGATCGTGGGTATCCCTCGTGCGGGTCAACCTCGACCCCGTTCTCAGGAGGTCACCGTGTTGCTCATTGTTGCGTTGATATTGCTCGTTCTGTTTGCCGGCCTTGGATTTGCTGCCCACATCTTGTGGTTAGGCCTGATCCTCGCCCTGATTGTCGGCGTCGCGCACGTCCTCACTGGGCGACGGGCCTAGCAACAGTGTCCTTCGCGCGCCCATCGTCGACGCGCGGGCCGTGGCGTCTTGAGGCACTTCGCGCAGCGTGGGGGAGCGCTTGCCTCATCGCACCGTCACGGGTGATCGCCGCTCTGGGTGCGCCGTCCGATCGGCGCACCCAGGCGGTGACACGTGTCCTCGGTGTGCGACACCTGCTGCAGGCCTTGATCTCTGTGCTCGCGCCTTCCAAGCGGGTGCTCGAGATCGGCGGCATTGTCGACGCTTCGCACAGCGCGACGATGGCGCTGCTCGGTGCCGTCGATCCGGGCCGAAGGCGCTTGGCGTGGACCGATGGCGTGATCGCAGCGGGCTGGTGTGCGGCGAGCATGCACGATGGCCGTCGGATCAAGCCAGCCGATGGCGCGCTACTGACAAAGACAGGTTGATGACATGACTGAGCGAAAGATCGTCGTTGTATCCGGCGGCAGCGCCGGCGTCGGTCGCGCCGTTGTCCAGGAGTTTGCCGCGCATGATTACGACGTCGCGGTCCTCTCGCGTGGCGAAGCCGGCGTCGACGCCGCGGTGGCCGACGTCACCCGTGCGGGTGGCCGGGGACTTGGCCTGCTGGTCGATGTCGCCGATCTGGCAGCCGTCGAGACCGCTGCGAAGCGAGTCGAGGCCGAGCTCGGCGAGATCGACGTGTGGGTCAACATCGCCTTTGTCGGCGCGCTGCGCTTCTTCTGGGACACCGATCCGGATGTATACCGCCGGATCACCGACGTGACGTACTTCGGGCAGGTTCACGGAACCCGGGTGGCGTTGGAGCACATGCGCGGCCGCGATCGTGGCGTCATCGTGCAGGTGGGCTCCGCGCTCGCCTACCGCGGCATTCCGCTTCAAGCCGCATACTGCGGTGCGAAGCACGCGGTGAAGGGCTTCACCGAGTCCGTCATCACGGAGCTCAAGAACGAGGGCAGCAACGTACGAATCTCGATGGTCGAGCTGCCTGGTGTGAACACGCCACAGTTCGACTGGAATGACAACGGTTTCGACGAGCATCCGATGCCGGTCCCACCGATCTTCCAGCCGGAGACGGCGGCCCGCGCGGTGCGGTTTGTCGCCGAGCACCGGCGGCGCAACATCTGGGTCGGGCTGCCGACCGCATACACGATCCTCGGCAATCGCGTCGCTCCGGCGTTCCTTGATTGGTATCTCGGCAAGACCGGCGTGAAGGGGCAGCTGACGACGATGGACGCGCCGCGCCGTGGCTCCAACGTGTTCACTGCTCGCGACGCCGATCACGACGTCGGTGCTCACGGCGCGTTTGACGACAAGGCGCACGCGCGGGATCCCTGGTCATGGCTATCGATGCATCGTGCCGCCTTGCTGGGGGCTGGCGCGGTCGGCGCGGTCGCTGCATGGCGCCGGTCCGCGTCGTCCTGATGGATGGGGCGGCCACTGGATCGGAGCAGGCCTCGCCGCACCGCCTCGACGGCTTCGCCGACATTGAGGACTACGCGGCGCTTGGGGACGGTCGGACCGTTGCGCTGCTTGCTCGAGACGGGCGGATTGACTGGTGGCCGCAGCCAACGATCGACTCACCGCCAACATTCGCTGCGATTGTTGACCCCGTTCACGGCGGCTACCTGTCGTTGCAGCCGACCGATCCGGACTTCACCGCATCACGGCGCTATCTGCCTGACACCAATGTGGTCGAGACGACGTTCCGTACCACGGCCGGCGGGGTTCGGCTGAGCGACGCACTCACCCTCGGCGGGTCGGGGCCGCTGCCGTGGGGAGAGTTGGTGCGGCGGGTCGAGGGACTCGACGGGTCGGTCGATATGAGCTGGCAGATCGAGCCGGGCTCACGGTTCGAGACTGCGCAACCCTGGGTGGAGATAGCCGATGGCAGTGTCACGGTGCACGTCGGCGACCAACATCTCGGCGTGCGATGTTTCGATGTGGGCGAGGCTGTGGTGGCAGCACACACTGTGTCGGGGCGGTTCGCCACGCGGCCAGGATCGCTCGGCATCCTGGCAGTCACCAGCGTCGATTCGGCGCCGCTGTTCTTGCCAGAGCGCGCCGAGCTCGAGCATCACTTCGACCGGACCATCTCCCGGTGGCAGGAGTGGAGCGCCGGTGTGCAGTACGACGGGCAGTGGTCGACGTCGGTCAGACGATCGGCGCTTGCATTAAAGCTCCTGCAATTCGCGCCCACCGGCGCGATCGCCGCAGCGCCGACGACCTCGCTGCCGGAGCAGATTGGGGGCGCGAAGAACTGGGACTACCGCTACATGTGGGTACGCGACTCCTCCTACACCGTGGATGCCTTCATGGAGTTAGGGCTGCACGAAGAGGTGCAGTCGGCGGTGGCGTTCCTGCTGGCGGTCATTCGACGATCGGCGCCAGATCTTCACGTCTTCTACACCCTCGACGGTGACATCGCTGACGACGAGACCGAGTTGGCGGCGCCCGGCTACCGCGGCAGCATGCCGGTGAGGGCCGGCAATTCTGCCGCCGGTCAGACACAGCTCGGCACATTCGGGGACCTGTTCGACACGATGTGGCACTACGTCAGAAATGGCCACCTGCTCGATACGTCAAGCGGCCAATTGCTGGCCGGGCTAGCTGACACTTGCTGCGACACGTGGCGTCAGCCGGACGCTGGGATCTGGGAGCTGCCAGACCCGCGGCACTACACGAACTCGAAAATCGGTTGTTGGGTTGCCCTCGATCGCGCTGTGCGCCTCGCTGAAGCGCGGGCGATCGACGCTCGACATTCGCTGCGCTGGGCAATCGAGCGCGACGAGATCAAGGCCTGGGTCAACGACAACTGTTGGTCGCATGCGCAGGGGTCGTACTCGTTCTACGCCGGTTCCGACCAGCTGGATGCTTCGACGTTGCTCGCTGGACCTCGCGGGTTTGATCGCGGCGAACGCCTCGCCGGCACAGTCGCCGCCATCCAACGCGAGCTGGTCGACGGACCGTTGGTCTATCGCTACACCGGGATGCCGAGCGAGGAAGGGGCATTCCTGGCGTGTTCGTTTTGGCTGGTGAGCGCACTGGCCCATCTTGGTCGCCGCGAGGAGGCGGTCCGGATGATGGACGCCGCCACGGCGCTAGCCAACGACGTCGGGCTGCTCGCCGAGCAAATGGGCGCCATGCGCACGACGCCTACGACGGGCTCGACGGGCTCGACGGGCTCGACGTCACCTGGGCACATGTTGGGCAACTTCCCACAGGGTCTCAGCCATCTCGCACTGATCAACGCTGCGACAACGCTGGCGGCGTCTGCATGACAACGGCGGCACTATGAACCGAGTCGGAGTCGTCGTCGTCTTGTCGGGCTGCGCGCTGGTTGCCGCGTGCTCGAGCTCATCGCCGCTGGCCGGACCGGACGTCGGGACGACGAGCGCCAACGATGGGGCGTTGACACACATTGCCGCGCTTCGCCGCGGTTCGCTGACCGCAGCGACCCTTGACGTTGAATCGGGGGCAACGAGCATCGACATCACGGTGGCGAACCTGCCCGGCGGTCTCGTGTCGGTCAGCACGCCAGTGTCCTCATCGCAGGACCCGGCGCTCTCGCTGTCGTCGGCCGGTGTTGCCAATCTTGCGTTGGTTTCCGGTGCCGGCGGCAGCGGTCCATCGCAGGTCAAGGTCGTGCTGGACTCGTCGGTCACCTGGACGATCGACCTGGATGGCGGCGCGACAGAAGAGGCCGTCGACATGGTTGGCGGTCACCTTGCGCTTCTCGACCTTGAGGCTGGCGTGACTCGCGCGAGGATCAACCTGCCGGCAAGACCGGGCACCCAGCTCATTCGTGAGGAAGGCGGCGCGACGGCGGTTGCGGTCAGCGCGCCGCAGACGGTCGCGACGCGGGTGCATGTCATGGGTGGTGCAGGCAGTGTCGTGATTGGCGCAACGTCGCACACCGGCATCGGCGGCGACCAGACGTTTGCCGCGCTTGGCTACGCCCATGCCTCGCAGCGGCTAGATCTTGAGCTGCAAGGCGGCGTCTCCACCGTCACGGTGAGCCCAGAGGCCACCGGCTAGGGCCGCGTGTCGACTTCGCCGTCCGGTTTTCCGGGTGGCACCTGCCCACCGTGAGGCGCGGCTACTGGCACCGGCGTCGGCGCGGGCGCACCGACTGACTCGGTCTCAGTTGGCTCTGTCTCAGTTGGCTCGGTCTCAGTTGGCTTCGCCCCAGTTGTCCCAGCGCCGCCGGCCGCGTCGAGGTCGGTGTCGTCGACCGGCTGGTTTGCCGCTGGGGGATTGGTTTCTGATCGCTCGCGGTCCTGCGCACTTGTGGAATCTGTCATCGGTGTCTCCTCAGCCCACTGCTCGCCGAGATTGGTCTCGGTCGAGTTGGTCAATGTCCGTGGCGATCAATCGCCCGCTCGAGTTGGACCTTCGTCATTTTCGAACGACCGCGGATGCCCTTGGTCCGTGCCTCGTTATAGAGCTGAGCCTTGGTTCTGCCGCCAGGGCCGGAGTGTGAGCGCAGACCACCGCGACGGCTCGAGGACAGATCGTCGGTCGAGGTACGGCTGCGTTGCTTCGACTCACCAGCTCGAGCGCGCTCTTTGTTGACGGTGCGGGCGGCGATCTCTTCGGCGACGTGCATTGAACGCCCGCTGTTCTCGAGACCGGCCTTGATGTGGTCGTATTGACGCTTACGCTTGTTAGTCCATTGCGGCTGGGGCATCGCCACTACATCTCATCTCACGTTCTGTCTCGTGTTCGTCGGTTTGGGTGTGACCTACTTAGCCGATTCCCCATCTGAGCGGAGTTACGCCATGCGGAGCAGTGCGAATTCACCCGATGTGTTGCCAGCATTGACGTTTGCGCACGTTCGAGCCCGGGGAACATAGCGATAGACGCCTCCGCAGGAGGTCCCGTCCACTTGGAGTAGGCATGGGTATCGGCGTGGGTTTGATCCTTGTTGCTATCGGCGCGGTTCTGACCTTCGCCGTGAACACGACCGTGAGCGGCATCAACATTCACACCGTTGGTGTGATCCTCATGGTCGTCGGTGTGGTTGGCGTCATCATCGATCTCGTCATCTTCGCGCCTCGTCGGCGCACGGTGACGACGTACGACAACACCGCCGTCCCAGCGCAGGATGCGACGACTGGTCGAGTCACCAGGGTCGAGTCCTAATTCTGGCGAGGTGACTAGCCGGCGAGCGCGGCGCCGAGGGTGTCGTGGATCGTGAACACGGTTGTCAGTCCGGTGATCTCGAACACCTTCAAGATGTGCTCATTCGCGCAGACGATTGATAGGTCGCCGCCGTCACTACGAACCCGTTTGACGGTGCTCACCAGCACACCGAGGGCGGTGCTGTCGAGAAAGCCGACAGCCTCAAGGTCGACGATGAGGTTGATCTTGCCGTCGGCGATGAGCTCGACCAGTTGTGCCCGCAGGCTCGGTGCCGTCGCGACATCGATCTCGCCCTCGACCGCGACGACGGTGAGGGGAGGGTGAGTGTCATCGACTGTGAGTCCGAGGTCCATCGCCCGCTCCTTTCGCTGCCGTCATGCCTTCGATGAAACCCTAGTAGGTACAGGTCCAATTGCCCGCCAATGCCCGTTCGGCTGGCCCTGCGATCACTTCGCGCTACATTCAACAGACTTTCTGACGCCCTAGACCCCGGCTGAGGTGATGCGCTGATGGCTGAGCTCGGCGCTGGTCGGCTGGAGTTGCTGGCTGACCCCAACGCCGTGAGCCAGGCGCGGGCCTGGCTGAAAGCCAGGCTGGGTGACTGGTCACCAGATGGAGTCGCCACCGTTCAACTGCTGGTCTCGGAGCTGGTGACCAATGCGATTCTGCACACCGCCGACGTCGTCGAGGTGATCGCGGAGCGAGCAGGATCGCTCATCACGGTCGAGGTCGCCGACCGCAATCCGTCGAAGCCGGTCGTCAAACGCTACGAGCGTGATGCCGCCACCGGCCGTGGCTTGCACCTGGTCGAGGCACTTGCCGATGCCTGGGGCGTTCGTGGCGACGACACGCACAAGTCGGTGTGGTTCCGGGTCATTGATGGTGCTCCGAGTCGACGGACGGTGCCGAGCGCGGATGAGACGAGCAGTGGTGAGGCCGACTCCTGGTCCGATCCTGGGCATCGGCTGGCGCACTCGCCTGCCGCCGCCCCGCCGGGTGTGGCGGGCGGCCCGGCGGTCTCCGTCTGCCTAAGTGGGCTGCCCGTCGCGGTTTATCTCGAGGTCGAAGAGCATCACGACGCACTGGTACGCGAGCTCGGCATGCTCTTGCGGTCCCATGACGACGCCGCTGAGCCAAAGACGGGGGATCGATTGACCGAGCTGGCCGCACGTCTTGTCGATCAGTTCGGCGTCGGCAACGAGCAGCGGCGCTCCCAGGTCGAGGCAGCCAGGCAGGCGGGGCAGGAGACCGTCGATGTCGTCATGTTGTTCCCGTCCGGCGCGCACGCTCAAGTGTCGAAGATCGCTGACGAGCTCGACGAGATCGATGAATACTGCGACCGCGGTGAGTTGTTGACACCACCGTCAACAGCGACCGTGAAGCGCTTCCGGCGTTGGTATGCCGATGAGATCGTGCGACAGCTACAAGGTCTGACCCCAACACCGTGGTCGACGTGAGGTGGCGATGAATCACCGGATTCGCCGGTTGAGTCTCGCCGTACTCATTGTCTTGGTAGCGATCACCGTCGTCGGCTCGTGGGCGGCGAGGACCGCGGTAAAGGATCAAGAAGCCAAGTTGTTGCACGAGCGAACGAACGAGATTGGTCTTGTGCTGACGGCCGACATTGGCGCGCTCCCTGGCCCGCTGGACGTGCTCGGTGGCGTGATGCGGGCAACTGACAACTCGCCGGCCGCGTTCCGCCAGGCAAGCGCGTCAGCCGAAGTTGGCAGCACCCGGCCAGTCACCTTCGCCTTGATCCAGAAGACGGCCGTCGGCTTCGAGGTCGTCATGTCAAGCGGCTCGGCGTTGCACTCCGGGCAGGTGATCTCCGATCAACGCACCGCAGCCTTCCAGCAGGCGCTGACTTCCAAGCAGCTCATTCCGACCACGGTTATCGGGACTGGCGCCGGTCGGGCGTTGGGATTTGCCGTCGGGCCGCCGGTTGCTCCGGCCGGGATGATTCTCTACCGCCAGGACGCGCTTGGGCCGGTCGGAGCGCCGCGGCAAGCATCGACTGCGCCGTTCAGCGAGCTCGATGTCGTGATCTATGCCTCGTCGCGGCCGCAGGCCGGTCAAATCCTCGCCGAGAGCACAGACGGTCCGTTAAAGGCACCGATCCGTACTCAGCCGTTGGCGGCGGGCGGCGCGACGTGGACGCTGCAGGCTGCTGCGGTGCATCCGCTGGTCGGCACAACCACTGAGGACACGCCGTTGATTGTGCTGATCGGCGGGATTGTCCTTTCGCTGCTCATCGCCTTGGTTGTTGACGTCGAGACTCAGCGCCGGAAAGGCGCGGTGGCGCTGTACGACACCGAGCACCGCGTGGCGGAGACCCTGCAACGCAGCCTGTTGCCGGTGCTGCCTGTCATCCCGGGCCTCGGTCTTGCCGCGAGGTATCTCCCCGGTGCTGCCCACCAGGAGATCGGCGGTGACTGGTTCGACGTTTTCGAGCTCGGGGATGGCCGGGTCGGCGTGGTGATCGGTGATGTCGTCGGACACGACATTGCGGCAGCAGCGGCGATGGCGAAGATCCAAGCATCGCTGCGGGCATACGCCTGGGCCGGCAACGAGCCCAGTGTCGTCCTCGATCGCCTCGACGGTCTGATCTCGACCTATGCAATCAGCGAGCTCGCCACGGTTTTCTACGGCGTGCTCGATCCGGCTGACGCCGCCGGTGGCCGCTCCTTCACGTTTGCGAACGCGGGCCATCTGACGCCTTACGTTCGTCATGCCAACGGCACCGTCGCTGAACTGAGCGGCGCGCACTCGCTGCTGCTTGGTGCGCCAACGCGTCCCGGAGTCGTGCGCGCCCAGGCCGAGATCGTGCTCGCGCCAGGATCGACCCTCGTACTGTTCACGGACGGACTTGTCGAGGTGCCTGGCGAGTCCCTCACGCACTCGCTTGCGAAACTCCGATCCACCCTCACTGCCGCTCCCGCCAACGTTGACGCCGAGGGGCTGTGCGCTCTCGTGCTCGCGGCGGTGACGCCGGAGCGGCTCCGCGACGATGTGGCGGTGCTCACGGTTGCTCTTGAGGTCACGCACTCGCGCGCCGTAGCCGGCCCCGACCTGGTAACGGCTGACTCCCAGATCGCCCGACACTAAGGTGGCCGCAGCGAAGCGATAAGGAGGCTGCCGGTGGCGAGGCCGAGTCGAGGCTTCCTGGGCCGACACCGGACGGATCTGGGCGACCGGTTGCCGCCTGGTCAGTACAACGTGGGTGATGACTTTCCGGTCTTGACCGCAGAGGTCACCCCGCGGCTTGATGCTGAGCGCTGGACAATGACCGTGGACGGCTTGGTCGCCAGCCCTCGCACCTGGACGTGGCAAGAGGTGCATGCGCTGCCACAGTCGGAGTATCGCGGTGACATTCACTGCGTGACGACCTGGTCGAAGTTCAACACCAGCTTTGGTGGGGTGAGCGTTGACGAGTTGCTCGACGCCGTGACCCCGCTGCCGACCGCGAGCTATGTGCTCGCAACGTCGACGACCGGCTACACGACGAACCTTCCGATCGAGCACATTCAAAACGGACAAGCCTGGATCGTGTGGACCTATGGCGACGAGCCATTGCCGCGCGAGCATGGCGGGCCGGTGAGACTGCTCGTGCCACACCTCTATTTCTGGAAGAGCGCGAAGTGGGTGACGAAGCTCACGCTGCTCGATCACGATCAGCAAGGGTTCTGGGAACGCAACGGCTATCACGACCTGGGAGATCCTTGGCGTGAGCAGCGTTACCAAGGTGACTGAGCCGAGGGCGCCGGTCGGCGCCTGGCGGCAGGCGACGGTCCGTGAGGTACACCATCCGACGAAGCGCGGCGTCGTCTTGCGGCTGGAGGTGCCTGATCGGATCGTTCAGTGGGCGGGTCAGCACTACGTGGTGCGGCTTACTGCCGAGGACGGCTACACCGCGCAGCGGTCATATTCGGTGGCTTCTGCGCCGTCCGACCCGCTGCTTGAGTTCTACGTCGAGCGCCTCGACGACGGCGAGGTCTCGACGTATCTCGCCGATGTCGTCGAGCCAGGCGACGAGCTTGAGATCCGGGGCCCGATCGGCGGCTGGTTCGTGTGGACCGGTGACTCGCCGGCGCTCGGCGTCGCAGGTGGCTCAGGCATCGTGCCGATCGTCGCGATGCTGCGCCACGGCATCGACCTCGGTCGCGCCGATCGACTCCGGATTGCGGTGTCAGCGCGCACGCTTGCCGACCTTCCGTACTCCGACGAACTCCTCGCAGCCGGGGCGTTGATCGCATTGACACGTGAAGACGCGGTGAGTGGCCGAACCGCGGGCCGGCTCACGGTGGGGGATCTCGCGCCGTTGCTCGGTGAGCAGCCGACGTGCTTTGTCTGTGGCTCGGCGGCGTTCGCGGAGGCAGCCAGCATGCTGCTGCTCGACTGTGAGGTGCCCACCGCCCGCATCAGGGTGGAGCGGTTCGGCCCCAGCGGGTAAGACGGCTCAGGCGCGACCGCGCGTGAGTTTGATGAGCCGATCGAGCACGGTCGGGCCGACGGTGCGCAACGCGTCGTGCTCGTACTGGTTCGTCACCCACGGGCGCAAGCCACGCACTTGTGCTGCTGTTTCCTCGGAGAACCTGCGCTCCACATACATGTCCTCCGCGTATATAGCGGCGGCCGCCGGTACCTCGTTACGAGCGAGTTGTTCAGCGTCATACAGCCGCGGCCAGCGGTGATCGGCGAGCAGGTCGGCGGCTGCGCGCAGTGGTCTGAGCGCCGCGATCTCTTCGAACATCCACGGGTACACATGCTCGCCGGTGAGCTGCGTCGGGTCGTCGGCGACCTCTGTGGGCAGCACTCGCTCCGCGGACCAGTTAGTGGTGGCGCCGTCGGCCCAGCACGCTTCGTGCAGGATCGCGTAGATCGGGTTGCGTGGCCACGCGATCGAGCCCTCGACCGCGTAGCGAAATGCTGGGGAGAGTGGGTCGAGCTCGAGGATGTAGTGGAGTTGCTCCGCGCCGTCGCTCGCACCGAGCACGTGTCCCTGCTGCTGCAACCGGCGAATGCTGGCCCGATCACCGCTTGGCAGGCGAATCCCGTTGTCGCTCGCGATGGCATCGTGCGCGGCACGGAGCCGGTCGCGGTCGGCGGGATAGCGCTCGTAGAACCGACGAGTACGTTCGGCCACCCGCAGGTAGGTCGCGTGGTAGACCTCGTCGATGTGACGGCCAACAGGTGGCAGCCCGCCGGTGAAGAAGACCTCGCGAAGTCCGTCTGGCGCCTGCGACAGATAGGCGAGTGCGGTGAATCCACCGAAACTTTGGCCGAGCACACTCCAACGACTCGCCCCGAGATGCGCCCGAAATGCCTCCGCATCGCCGACGATCGAGTCCGCCCGAAAGCGGGTCAGATAGGTCGCCTGTTCCTGCGGCGTACGACCCGACAGGTCGCCGATCGGGGTTGAGCGACCGGTGCCACGCTGGTCGAGCATGACCACTCGGAAGTCCTCAAGCGCACGATCAAGCCAAGCCGGTGCAAGGGGCTGGCGGGTCGGGCGGGGGGCCTCCATGCCCGGACCGCCTTGCAGGAACAGCAGGAACGGCCGATCGAGGCCGTCGGGATCGGCTATCTCGCGGGCGAAGACCGAGATCTGCTCGCCGTTTGGATCGGAATGGTCGAGCGGCAGGTCGAGGGTGTGTTCGGTCAGGACGAGCCCCGGCGGGCGAACCGTTAATGACATGTCGCCAACCTAGATCGAAGCCCGTTGGGACGTCGCCAGATCAGTGGTGGATCGAACCGCTGCGTTCGCGCAGCGACTCTGGCGACGTCCCAGACTTGATCGCGAGTGCTTCGGCGAGGATTGAGACCGCAATCTCCGGGGGCGTGCTTGCGCCGATGTCGAGCCCGGCAGGCCCGTGCACCCGGTCGAGGTCCGTCACGCCGCGATCAGCCAGCCACTGCGCCCGCGACTGCTGGGTGCGGCGGGACCCGAGCGCACCGATGTAACCGACGTTGCTCGCCAGTGCCGCTTCCAACGCGGGACCGGCGAGGTCGTCGTCGTGGCTGATCACCACGACGCTGTCCATCGCCGCCAGACTCGCAATCAAGCCGATCGCGGAGCTGGCATCGCTGATGGTCTGGCTGTGCCAGCCGAGCAGCTCTGCCGCCGCGTCCAGCGCCTCGGCAATGGCACCCGCACCCACGATCAGCAGCTTTGGCACCGGCCAGTACACCGTCACGACCTGGTCCGCCGCCACCGTGGCGGCACTGACCCCTCGACCGAACAGTGTGGCGATCTCCTCGCCAGCCGCCGCGACGCTCTCCGTGGTGAACATCGAGGTCTCGCTCACCTGGTCACCGGAGATACTGGTCACGAGGCATACCGGCTGGCGCGCGAGCAGCCGTTCCCAGAGCTGCGCGGGTAGGTCAGCAGCAGCGACCAGTAGGCACCGGGCCTCGCCACCGCACGACAGTCCGGCGATGTCGGCCTCCAGCTCGCCGACGACGAGATCGATGAGCCGCCGGCTGACGCCTGCGGCGGACAGATCCGCAAGCTGGTCGTTCAACGAACCGGACAGCACCGCCCCGACCCGGCCACCGCCGGGAGTGAGCGCCAACGCCTCGCCTCGATCACGCGAGCTGAAGCCGTGGGTCTCGACCGCCCATGCGACGTTCACCTCGGTGCCGGAGCGGAGGCAAGCAGCCACCGTCAACGCGATCTCGTACACATCGACAACTTTATGGTCGAGCGTCCGCTTCATGACACCTGGAGCGACAGCCGGGTTTCTTCGAGGTCCAATTCGCGCTCGAGGATGCGCACGCTGGTCGTACCAATGACCCCACGCTGCCGGAGCGTGGACAGCTCGTGGCGCTGGAAAGCGATCAGGTCGCGGCGGGCCGAAAGCTGGGTGGCTGCGGTCGCGCTGGCCTCGTCGGCTATTTGTCGGCCGTCGGCCTCGGCCACCGACTCCAACGCACGAAGCTTGGCGTTGTACTGCGCCTGCAAGTCTTGAACAACCTCCTGCGGAAGCTCGCCGGAGTCGTGCTCCGCTTGAAGGCGTTCGAGGGTGGCGTGCGTCAGGGCGATTCGCGCTTGCAAGCTGGCATCGGCGATCGTCGGGTGCTCGCGGAGGCCGAGTCGCTTGGCAAGGGCGGGCAACGTCATGCCCTGGGCGACGAGGGTGACCAGGATGACGGCGAAGCCCAGGTAGATGGTGTCGTCACGGCCGGCGAGCGGCGCGCCGCCGTCGGTCATTCGGGGCACTGCGAGCACGGCGGCGAGGGTGATGGCCCCCCGCATCCCGGCCCAGCCGAGCAGGAGCCGCACGCGCAACCCGGGCCGGTTGCTCTCCGCGTGGAGTTGCTGCTGAGGATGCACCAACCACCCGAACGCCCACATCGACGCCAGCCGTACGACGATCACGGTCGCGACAACCGCGGTTGCGACGAGGGTCATGTCGCCGACCGGGCCTGGAGCATGGCGGCTGAAGGCGTGGAATGACAGGCCCACGAGGACGAACAGCGCGCCGTTCACCAAGAAGGCCAACGTCTCCCAGAACGCGTTCGACTGCAGCCGGCTTCGTGCCGAGAACGCGGCGCCTGAGCTATGCCAGCCCAAATACAGACCAGCACAGACAGCCGCGAGTACGCCAGAGGCATGCAGCGTCTCAGCCGGCAGGTAAGCGGCATAGGCGAGCAGGATCGATCCGGCAATTTCGATTGGCGGATCGTCGATGCGGCCTCGTAGCCAGCGACCCCCCATGCCGACGGTCATGCCGATGGCGGCCCCGATGACAGTCGAGTAGGCGATCGCGAGTGCGGTGTGCCCGACGGAAAACTCGCCGCTGGTAGCAGCGACCACGGCCGCGGCATAGAGCACGAGCGCGGTCGCGTCGTTGAACAGTGCTTCGCCCTCGAGGATCGTGACAAGACGGCGTGGCAAACCGAGCCGGCGAGCGATGCTCGTCGCTGCGGCGGCGTCAGTCGGGCTGACGGCAGTGCCGAGGATGAAGGCCATCGGCCAGGGCAGATGCCCCAAACCGTGTGCGACTGCAGCCACCGCGACGGCGGTGAGGATGACCAAGAGGACTGCGAGCAGACCGATCGAGAAGGCCTCTCGGCGAAAAGCGGTCGGTGATGATGTCACCGCGGCGTCGAACACAAGCAGCGGCAGCAGACCAAGCAGGACCACGTGGGGCGGGAGCGAGACGTCGGGCACAAACGGCAGGAATCCGATGATCAGGCCTGCCAGGACGAGCACGACCGGTATGGGGATGCCAACGCGGTGCAGCGCACCGGCCGAGACAACGATCGCGGCTGCAACGGCGAGGACGATCAGTAGCTGCCCGGTGCCCATTTCACCCGAAGGATTGGTTGTAGACCAGGCCAAGCAACATCTCGGCGACGATGCCGGCCGGCAGGGTCGCTAGCAGCCACAGCGCTATCCGGCGATGCTGGCGATGGTGAAATCCGAGCAAGATGTAGGTGACGACACCGATCGCCGCGAACAGCAGCGCGCTCGAGCGGTAGTGCAGCCGCCAGCCGTAGCTGATCGCAGCTTCGGAGATGAACGCGGCTACCAACAGCGCGGCACCAAGTCCGCGCAGTCGCGAGGACGACCGCCACCACAGCCAGCCGCCAAGCCCGAGCACTGGACCGCCGAGGACAGCGCAGACCGCCCAGAACATCAACTCGGCGTGTGAAGCGCTGTATCCGCGAGCCATCGCCGTGACGTAATAGCCGACCAGCTCCAGCAGGGACGCCGCGAGGCCAGCCAACGCGGCCGATCGCGCTAACCGCCAGAGTGCCCCGGCGACGAACGCGGCAACGAGCCATGGGCTCGCGGCATTGACCAGGCTCGACCAGTAGCCGTCGAGAGTCGCCTGCAGCAGCGAGGTCGCGATACCCACGCCCAAGCCGAGGCCGAGCACGGTCGCGAGTCTGGCAGTGTTCGGGAGCTGTGCACCCCGTGATCGACCAGCGGTCGCGGCGTTCAGTGAGTTGCCGGCTACCGCAGCGACCCGCCGCGAATCAATCTCGAGCGTCATTGGCTACAGCGTGCCCTGCGTGCTCTGCAGCCTCTGTGCGCTCTGTGCGCTCTGCAGTCTCTGTGCGCTCTGTGCGCAACGACGGCAGGTTTGCGCGGTGGGCAATCCAGCCAGGCGGAGCGAATCAATCGGCCCGCCGCAGGTCTCACAGTTGCCGTACGTGCGATGGCTCAGGCGCTCGAGCGCCGCCTCGATTGCCTCCATCTCGCTTCGCGTCGCGTCGATCGTCGCTTGCAGCGCGAGCTGGTCGACCTCGGGGCTGCCCTGCTCGCCGTCGTGGAGCTGAATCGAGAGGTCGGTCAGCCGCCTCAGCTGCGCGCTCCACTGCGCGTTGAGCACAGCTCGCGGTGACAGCGACGCGGCGGCCACGCCGACGATCGAGTCCGCTGCGTGCCCGGCCGACCTCCCGAGCAAGACGTCGGCGGTCATGCCGCGACCCGGTCACTGTCGTCTGCGACTTCAGGACCTAGGGCCTCATCGGCCACTGGATCGTCGGCGATCGCCTCGCGGATCTCGACGACGTAGATGTATGCGGTCAGCGGAACGGTGCAGGCCAAGACGAACAACAGAATCCACACCCACGTCATCGCGTGCTCCGTTCTTCGGCAGAAGTTGGTTCAGCAGCCGTCACGGCTCGATCCGACCCGGCGTGCCGGTCGTGTCTGAGGTGGCTGAACACTGGCACGGCGAGCAACACAGCCACGCCGGCTGCGAACAACCCCCATGGGAGGAGCGCGAGCCACATCCGCTGCTCCTCCCATGGGGCCCCCCGGCTTCCACTTGGTCAGCAAACCTGGCGCCGAGGGAGCGGTGATGTTCGTGATGTGGAGACGGTGTGGAGGCCGACCGCCGCGCTGACCCGCCGCGCCATCAGTAGCGGATACTTCACCCGGAGGTCGACGTGGCGACGGTGCTGATCGTGGAGGACGAGCGCAAGCTCCGTGAGCTGCTGCGCTCCTACCTCGAACGTGACGGCCTCACTGTCCTGACCGCCGCGACCGGCGCCGAAGCACTCAGTCTTGCGAGCAGCGGCCAGCCTGACCTGCTCGTCCTCGATCTCGGTCTGCCAGATATCTCCGGCGAGGCGGTGGCTCAGGAGATCCGCCGCGCCTCGGCCGTCCCGATCCTGATGCTCACCGCCAAGTCCGACGAGCAGGACCGGGTTCGTGGATTAGAGCTCGGTGCGGATGACTATGTGACCAAGCCGTTCAGCCCGCGCGAGGTCGTGCTGCGAATCCACGCCATCTTGCGGCGGGCCCGCGACGCTGGAGTGGCCGGGGGTCACCGTTCCTACGGTGACGGCCGCGTGGTGATCGACGAGGCCAGGCGCGAAGTGAGCGTGGACGGTGCACCGGTGGACCTGACCCCGACCGAGTGGGGCATCGTCGTCGCGTTGGCGACGTCGCCCGGCCGGGTCTACTCGAGGCTCGAGCTGATCAATCGGGTCCGTGGCTATGAGTTCGAGGGGTATGAGCGAAGCGTCGACTCCCATATCAAAAACTTGCGGCGCAAGATCGAGGCGAATCCTCGACGGCCGCAGCTCATCGTCACGGTGCTCGGTGGGGGATACCGGCTCGCAGTGGACGCCGATGACTAAGCGAAGCGGGTCGCTTGCGGTCCGGCTGGCGCTGTCGTTTGTCGCGGTCGCAGTGCTGGCCGTCGCGATCGGAGCGGTGCTCGCGATCGCGCTGAGCGGGCACGACATCAACGTGATGGTGCAACAACGGCGGGCTGATCTCACCCGGTCGCTGCAGGTGGCCGCGGCATCCACGTACAACTCGGGCACGCCAGGTTGGTCCGACGCAGATCTGCGACCGGCCCTCGCGCTCGCCGCGCAGAGCGGCACCAACGTCGCCGTGCTCGACCAGAACGGCCATACCGTCGCCACCACCATCGCGGATCCGACCCGTGCCGTCGGTGCGCACCGCAGTCCGATCATCCTTGACGGGAGCCAGATCGGCACGCTGGTCGTGAAGTTCAACCGCCGCGGTCTGGTTGCGTCCGCAGATAACCTGCGCACCTCCTTGCTCCGCGCGGTCATCGGTGCTGCCGGTCTCGCGGCAGTGCTCGCGTTGCTGATCGGTCTGCTCGTCTCGCGCCGATTGACCCAGCCGGTTGAACGACTGATCGTCGCTGCGCGCGCGATGACCGCCGGTGATCGAGGCACACGCGTCGGGCGGCTCGACCACAGTCCTAGTGAGTTGCAGGATCTGGGTCAGGCATTCGACGGGATGGCCGACACCATCGGGCGGGAGGAGCAACTCCGGCGTGGGGTGGTCGCCGACGTGGCGCACGAGCTGCGGACTCCGGTCGCGATCTTGCAGGCCAACACCGAGGCGTTGCTCGACGGCGTCGTCGAGCACACGCCGCAACAGACGATGTCGTTGCACGAAGAAGTGCTGCGGTTGGCCCTGATGGTCGATGACCTGCAAGCTCTGGCGAGCGCCGAGGCAGCCGTCCTGGATCTGCGGCTTGGCCGGTGCGATCTGGCAACCATCGTCGCCGCCTCTATCGAGTCATTGCTGGCGCAACTGGCAGTGGCGGGTTTGACCGTGCAGCAACGGCTCGATCCCACTCCGGTCGATGGCGATCCGACCAGGCTGCACCAGGTGGCGACGAACATCTTGAGCAACGCCATCAAGTTCACGCCACCCGGTGGGACCGTCACAGTTGCTGTCGCTCCGGTCGACGGCTTCGCGAAGTTTGACGTCATCGACACGGGTGTCGGAATCCTCCCAGTCGATCAACCGCATGTCTTCGAGCGGTTCTGGCGAGGTGGCAATGCGAGTGATGTCGCCGGCAGCGGGATCGGGCTCTCAGTGGTTGTGGAGTTGGTGCGCGCTCATCGCGGCAGTGTGTCGGTCGACAGTGAACCCGGCCGAGGCACTCACGTCACGGTCACCATCCCGCTGTCGGCGCTCCCGGCGCCGTCGGCCTGAGCCGCGAACGGCCGCCAGCTGCCGGGGGAGTGGCTCAGCTGACGCCGTTTGTCTTGAGCCAGTCGAGTACGGCGTTCGCGACTTCCTTCCACCCGCTGTCGACGGTCAGCGAGTGTCCCCTTCCCTCGAACTGCTTGAGCTCGGTGACCGCGGTTGAATCGCGATATTGCTTGAGGGTCGATCTGGTGACGACGTCGGGCACGGTGTGGTCTTCCAGGCCGGAGATCAGCAGCAGCGGGCCGCGAGTGTCGTTGTCGGTGTTGACCTTTGTTTCGGAATGAAGGGTGAAGTTCGCGGCTGCCGCCTGGAAGAGCGGTCGCGCCGGTGACGGGATTGACCATTTCTCGAACAACGCATTCGACTCGTCCTCGGAGACGGCGTTGCCGAATCCGTACCGGAACTCCTTTTGGGTGAGCGCCACCGCCTTGTGGAGGTTGGCCGGGTTGCCGAGGCCCGGTAAGCCAGACCGCAGCTGTGCAAGCGGAAGTGGGAGCACCCCTTTGATCTGGCCAGGATCAATGGCGACGCCGGCCGCGCCGTAACCCTGGCCGAGGAGCTTCTCGGTGATCAGGCCGCCGAAAGAGTGTCCGATGATCACCGGCGGGGTGTCGAGCGAGGAGATGATCTCGGCAAAGTGGTTGGTCACATCATCGACGCCGAGGTTGGCCACAACGTCCGGATGCTCGCGAGCTTCGGCGACGGTAGGTGGCTCGTTGGGCCAGCCCGGTGCGATGGGGTCGTATCCCGCGGCTCGGAACAACTCCAGCCATGGCTCCCAGCTGGTTGCGTGCAACCACAGGCCATGGATGAACACTGCCGGTCTTCCAGAACTCGCCACAACGTTCTCCCCAGGAGTTGATGGATGCCACCGCCGGCACCGCTTCGATCCGCAGCCGACACTGTCACCGTCGGCGACGAAAGCCAAATGAACGTTCGACGTGCATTACTCCGAACGGATCACTGCAACTCGGCAGGTCGCCGCATCAATCGCCGGGGGCGAATGTGACGAAAAGAGGACGTGGAGGGCGATCGGTGGGCCGCGAGGCCGGTGGCGGCGGGGGCGTTGCGCGCGGCGATCCTGCTTGCACCGCTTGCCGTGAGCAGTGTCGTGCTGCTCGTGCTGTCGCACCTGTGGCGGCCGCCGGTCGGCCGCCACAACGTTTGGCTCGGCGTCATGGCGGTCGTCGCAGTCCTCGTCGCGGTCGTTGTTGAGCGCGCCGCGCGCCGCCTGCTTCCGCTGGCGTCCCTGCTGCGCCTCACCATGCTGTTTCCCGATCAAGCGCCATCTCGACTGCGAATCGCTCGTGCCGCTGGCACGACCGGGCAGCAGCTCGACCGGCTTGCCCGCAGCGAGGACGACACCGCGCAAATCGCGGCCGAGAAGGTTCTGACCCTCATCACCGCGCTCGGCGACCACGACCGCAAGACCCGCGGCCACTCCGAACGGGTCCGGCTCTACTGCGACCTGCTCGCGGAGCAGCTGCGGTTGTCGCGCGCCGATCGTGACCGGCTGCGATGGGCCGCCCTGCTCCACGACATCGGCAAGCTCGAGATCGCGACCGCGATCCTCAACAAGCCGGCCAAGCTGTCCGATCGCGAGTTCGCACGGATCCAGCAACATCCCACGCTCGGCGCGGAGATCGCCTCGCCGTTGCTGTCGTGGCTCGGCGAGTGGGGCGGGGGCATTGCCCACCACCACGAGCGTTGGGACGGTCATGGCTATCCCGAAGGTCGGGCGGGCGCCGATATCTCGCGCGCTGGCCGCGTCGTCGGGATTGTTGATGCGTTCGAGACGATGACAGCTGCCCGGGTCTACAAGAAGGCGATGACGACGCGTGCGGCTCGAGCCGAGCTCGCGGCGTGCGCCGGCACGCAGTTTGACCCGGACTACGTTCGTGCGTTCCTCGCGATCTCGCTGCCCAAAGTGCTGTGGGCCATGGGTCCGCTGGCGTTTGTCGTGCAGTTGCCGTTCCTGCGCAGCCTCGCCAGGATCGGGTCACAGGCCACACAGCTATCGATGCAGGGCGCGTCGACGGCAGGGGTTGCCGCCGCCGCGAGTGTCATCGGAGTGGCCGCGTCCGCCGGGGTCGTCGTCCACACCCACCCACATCCTCACGTCCACGCGGTTGCTGCCGGGTTGACACGCACCGACGTCGTGACCGGCAAGAACGTCAGCTCGACCTACCCAACACAGGCAACGAGCGGCGGCGCCGAGCCGGTGGCGGACAGCCGGGTCGACCCCGTGGTTGCCCCACGCGCCGGCCAGACCGAGCAGGCCGGCGGCGGCTACCGCCTGCCGGGAACACCGAGCGGCACGATGCCCGGTCGCGGCAGCGAGCCCGGTGCCGGTTCAGGCACGGGTGGCACCGGAGCAGGCGGCGGAACTGGTGCCGGATCGGGATCGGGATCGGGCTCGGGCTCGGGCTCTGGCTCGGGCTCTGGCTCGGGCTCGGGCTCGGGCTCGGGCGGCCCCGAACCGCTGACGCTCGCATCCACGACCGCATACGTCGTGCAGGGCCTCTCGGCGACGATCAACGTGCTGACCGGTGCCGTGGCGGGGCTGCAGCCTTCGACGCTCAGTATCACAACCGCGCCGAGCGACGGCGCCGCGTCCGTGAATGCGAACGGCAGCCTGAACTACCGATCGCAGGGCGGCTTCCATGGTGCCGACCAGTTGGTCTACGACGTGTGCGACGCCACCGGACGCTGTGGCTCGGCTACGGTCACGGTCAACGTTCTGCAGCCAGGACAAAGCAACTCCAACTACAGCGGCGTCAACCTTTCCGGTCTGGATCTCGCGGGTTTCACGTTCAGCGGCGCCACCCTGCGCGGCACGAACTTCAGCGGTGCCAACCTCACCAACGTGAACTTCACTAACGCTGATTTGAGCGGCGCTGACTTGTCTGGCGCAATCGTCAAGGGTGTTCTCGCGAATGGTGCCGACCTGAGCGGCGCGGATCTCTCCGGCGTCACGGGTGGCACGCCGCCGCAGACCTCGCTGCTGAACCTCAACGCGACAGTCGGGCAACCGGTCACGATCAATGTCGCAAACGTGATCAGCGACCCGGACGTCCCCATCGACTGGTCAACCCTGCAGATCACCGGCCAGCCCGCTCACGGCACCGCGCGGATTACCGGACCGCACACCATCGTCTTCACCCCGGCTGCCGGGCTGATCAGCGTCAACCAGGTGTCGATCTCGGTCGCGAACGTGCTGACGTTCAGCGCCAGCACGACCGTGCACATCGCCGTCGTGCTGTAGTCCGGGCCCGGCCGAGGCGGGCCGGCGTCCTCGTGGTTTGGGCTGGGGCTGGCGCGGCTAAGGTCCTCGTATGGTCGTGGAAACCAGCCCAGGCCGACGGTTGCCCCGCCGGCGGTTCGGCCGAACCGGCCATGACAGCAGCCAGGTCATCTTTGGCGCCGCCGCGCTGAGTGAGATGCGACAGGAACGCGCCGACGACGTGCTGCTCCTGCTCGATGAGTTCGGCGTCAATCATCTCGACACCGCGGCGTCCTACGGCGACGCGGAGCTGCGCCTGGCGCCGTGGCTGGCAACCCGACGCGCCGACTACTTCCTCGCGACCAAAACTGGGGAACGCACCGCATCGGCGGCGCGCGAGGAGCTGGAAAGGTCACTCGCTCGGTTGGGCGTCGAGCAGGTTGACCTGATCCAGCTGCACAACTTGGTGGAACCCGACGAGTGGGAGGTCGCCCACGCGCCCGGTGGTGCCGTGGAGGCGATGGTGCAAGCCCGCGAGGAGGGGCTGACCCGTTTTATCGGCGTGACGGGGCACGGATTGCGAATCCCTGGCATGCACGTCCGCAGTCTTGAGCGCTTCGACTTCGACTCGGTCCTGTTCCCGCTGAACTTCAGCCTCCTGGAGATCGACGACTACCGACGCGACGTCGAGGCACTCCGGGCGCTATGCGCCGACCGCGACGTCGCCGTGCAGACCATCAAGGCAGTCGCGCGTCGCCGGTGGGCGGAGGACGGGCCGCACCATAGCTGGTACGAGCCTCTGACGGAGGCCGACGCGCTCACGCGGGCAGTTGGCTGGGTGTTGTCGGATCCGGGAGTGTTTCTCAACAGCTCCAGCGATGCGACGCTGCTGCGGTCGATCCTCGAGGCCGCAGTCGAACCGGTGCACCCGACCGACGAGGAGATGCGAGCAGACGTCGAGCGTGAGTCAATCCTTCCGCTGTTCGACGGTAGCGTGCTTGAGCGAATCTGATGTCCGTGTCGGCGCTTCCAATGCCAATGGGTTAACCCGGTGAGACAGCTCCTTCTGATGATGTCGATCTCGGTCGACGGCTTCTTCGAGGGACCGAATCGCGAGCTGGACTGGCACCTGGTCGACGACGAGTTGATGAGACACTTCAACGCCGAACTCGCAACGATGGGCGGTTTTCTGGACGGTCGTGTCACGTATCAGTTGATGGCCGACTTCTGGCCCACCGCTGACGCGGATCCGGCGTCATCTGGCCCCAATGCGGAGTTCGCGCGGATCTGGCGGGACATGCCGAAGAGGGTGTATTCGCGGACGCTGGAGTCGGCCGAATGGAACACCACGGTGGTTCGCGACGTCGTCGCCGAGGAGGTGATGGCCCTCAAGTCACAGCCCGGCGGCGATCTGGTCATCGGTGGGGCGAACCTCGCGGCGACATTCGCCCGGCTCGACCTGATCGATGAATACCGGCTTTACGTCCACCCTGTCATTGTGGGGCGAGGCAGCCCGCTGTTCCCCTTGTCGACGGCGACGGTTGATCTCAAGTTGGTCGAGACGCAGAGATTTGGCAACGGTGTCGTCTATCTTCGCTACCAACTGCGTTGATGATCTGAGAGGCATCATGACTTACACCCGTATGGACCGGATGACGGCGGAGGACTGCGCGTACGAATCTCCCCTCGCGGCGCCGCCGACGCTCGACCTTGTTCTTGGTCAGCTCGAGTTGTTGAAGGACGAAGATCACGGCACCGCGGCGGTCAATCGCTACACGCACTCACTGCAGACCGCATCGCGAGCCTTGCATGACGGTGAGGATGACGAGACGGTCGTCTGCGCGCTGCTTCACGACATCGGAGACTCGCTCGCGCCGGACAATCACGCCGAGCTGGCCGCGACAATCCTTCGGCCATTTGTGGGCGACCAGAACTGGTGGGTGGTGAAATACCACGACATCTTTCAGGGCTACTACTACTTCCATCACATCGGGAAGGAACGCACCCTCCGCGACGCCTACCGGGGCGAGCCGTACTTCAAGGCGTGTGTCAGGTTCTGCGAACGTTGGGACCAACGGTCGTTCGATCCCGCCTATCCGACCGAGTCGCTCAACCGCTTCCTTCCGATGACGCGCGAGATCTTCAGCCGTACTCCGATGGATACGCTCGTCGTCCGCGACTGACTCAGATTCACCGTCTGATTCATCCCTTGCCCTGATCTCGGTCGCACTATCGTCGCCGCGTGGCGGTTTGGGGGCGACGGCCGAAGCGGGCAAACGCGTTGGGATCCCGTAACTTTCGGCGCTTTTTCGTCGGTCAGGCGCTGTCCGCCACCGGTGACCGAATGCCACAGGTGGCGCTGACGTTTGCGATCCTGGATCACGGTTACGGCCCGGACCAGGTCGGCTACGTGCTGGGCGCGTCGCTCGCGTCGATGGTGGTGCTCTTGCTTGTCGGCGGCATCATCGCGGACCGCGTTGATCGTCGTCGGGCCATGCTCGGCGCGGATCTGGTGCGCTTCGTCGCCCAGGGTCTGACCGCGGTCCTACTGCTGAGCGGTCAGTGGCAGGTGTGGGAGCTCGTGGTGCTTCAGCTGGTGTGGGGCGCCGCTGCCGCTGTCTTCGCGCCGGCCACCACTGGATTGGTTCCCGCTCTCGTTGCGCCAGGTCAGCTGCACGGGGCGAACGCCTTGCAGAGCATCTCGCAGTCACTGGCGATCGTGATCGGCCCAGCACTCGCAGGCGCGCTGGTCGCCGGAATCGGGCCGGGGGCAGCGATGGCAGTCGATGCCGCCACGTTCGCGGCGAGCGCCGCAAGCCTTGCATTCCTTAAGCTCCCACGCGCGGTGAACGAGACGGCGGGAACCACGATGCGGCACGAGCTAGCCGAGGGTTGGCGCACCTTCCGCGGTTTGACCTGGGTGTGGGTGGTCGTGACGCAGTTCGGGTTGTGGAGCATGCTCTGCTACGCGCCGACTCTCGTGCTGGGCGCGGTCGTTGCCAAGCAGCGGCTCGGTGGTGCTGCGGCGTGGGGTGTCATCCTCGCGGCGTTCGGAGTCGGCGCGCTGATTGGCGCAGTGCTGACACTTCGAGGCACGAGCAGCCGGCCGCTTTTGCTCGGGGAGTCGTTGATGCTGGCGTTCGGGCTGATGCCACTCGGCCTGTTGCTGCCGGTGCCGCTGCCTGTCGTCTGCGTTTTCGCTGGCCTCGGTGGTGTGGGCTTCGAGCTGTTCAGCGTCGTGTGGACGACGTCACTGCAGCACCATGTTCCCGCCAACGTGTTGTCAAGGGTGAGTGCATATGACCAGTTTGGCTCGATCGCGCTGATGCCGGTCGGGTTCGCGATTGCCGGCCCAGTGAGTGCGGTCCTCGGCGTTCGGACGACGTTGGCGGTCGCTGCCGCCGGCGTCGTCGTTCTCGGTACGGCCGCCCTCGCGGTGCCGTCAGTGCGTGGGCTGCGGGAGATCGGACACGCCTGAAATGGTGCTTGACGGTCTGCCATCCCACGCGCGACGATTCTCACACCACCAGTACGCATACGTAGTCAATTGGCTTCTTAGCAGGTGATTGACCACCGCGCGCATCTTGCGGCCGGTGACTGTCGGCCGTGTAGCCGGCCTGCAGCAGCGGGCACGATCAACAGGAGACGTCGATGATCCGAGCGTTTGTCTTTGCCGAATCAGCCGTGCTGGTGCGGCACTGGGTCGAGATTGACGCGGAGACTGCAGCGATGGAGCACGGTGCGCGGATGGAGCTTCGTCGCCTCGATATACAGCCGCAGCGTGGCAGCGGGTCGGCAGCTCAAGCGTTTGTGATCGACCGGCCGGTCTGGCGAGTCGACCTCTTCGATCGTCTCGACGCGCCTCCCGGCAACTACAACGCCGCGCACTATCACCCCTGCTTCGACGGCGACGAACCGTCGGATCGAGAGTTCTCCCTCGACCTGACTGCTGATCCGCTGGCGTGGGTGCGCCGCCGGCTCTCCGATATCCCCGCGACTTACGCAGCGAGCAACGTTCGCCTGGCCGCGGGGGAGGGAGACGACGCGGAGCGGATCCAGGCGAGCGCCGACCTCATCACTGAGGCGGTCGCGGCGGTCCTGCCGATGCAGTGCGAGTCGGGCCAGCAATGCTGGGAGTTGACCTCCGACGTGCTCGACCTGATGAAGGTGAAAATCTCGGAGGTCACGCGCCCTGATCTGATCGACCGGGCGTACCTCGCGCCATGGCTCGCCGCTTGAGCGCTCGACCTGACGCTGTCATCGTCGGGGCAGGTGTGATCGGCGCAGCAGTGGCGCTGGAGCTGTCGAAAAAGGGTTATCGCACCCTCAATGTCGACCGGAACGCAGCGGTTGGCAACGGCTCCACGAGCAGCAGTTCGGCCTGCGTCCGGGCGCACTATTCGTCCCGCGAGGGCGTGACGATGGCCTACGAGGGATTCTCGTACTGGCAGCGATGGGCGGACTACCTCGGCGCGGCCGAAGGCCCAGAGCTGGCCGAATACGTCAACTGCGGCACCGTGTTGCTGAAGAGCGACAACGGCCAGCACGAACGCTCGTTGGCACAGTACGACGCGATCGGCGTGGAGTACGAGGACTGGGACCGCGCCGCGTGTCACGAGCACATGCCCTACCTCGATCTGCATCGGTTCTGGCCGCCATCGCGGCCCGATGACGACTCGTTCTGGGCCGACCCGGCCGGCGAGATCGACGGGGCGATCTTCACGCCTGGATCCGGCTACGTCAGCGATCCGATGCTCGCGGCGCGGAATCTGCAGGAAGCAGCCGAGCGGGCTGGCGGGGAGTTCTTGTTTCGTCGCACCGTGGTCGACGTGATGAGCAACGGCCGGGTCAGCGGCGTTGTCCTCGACGACGGTGAGCGGATTGACGCGCCGATTGTGGTGAACGTGGCAGGCCCGCACTCGGCGGCGATCAACCGCATGGCGGGCGTTGACACCGAGATGAAGATCACGACTAAACCCGTACGCCATGAGGTGTACGTCGTGCCGGCGCCTGCGGACCTCGATCTCACCCGTGATGGCTTCACCATCTCCGATGGTGATCTCGGCATCTACTTTCGGCCCGAGACCGGTAACTCCATCCTCGTGGGCAGCGAGGATCCGGCGTGCGACCCGCTGGAGTGGGCGCAGGACCCGGACGACTTCGAGCGACGAGTCAGCCGAGCGAGCTGGGAGACGCAGGTCTATCGGCTGGCCCGCCGGCTGCCGAGCCTGCAGGTTCCCAGCCAGATGAGAGGCCTCGCGGACCTCTACGACGTATCCGACGACTGGATGCCGGTCTATGACCGCTCGAGCCTGGCGGGCTTCTATCTCGCGATCGGCACGAGCGGAAATCAGTTCAAAAACGCCCCGATCGCCGGCTACGTGATGGCCGAGCTGATCGACGCGTCTGAGAACGGCAGGGACCATGATCGCGATCCGGTCCAGCTGCGGATGCCGCACACCGGACTGCCGCTGAACCTCGGCTTCTTCTCTCGTAACCGGGACGTGGATCCGAACAGTAGTTATTCGGTCAACGGGTGAGCGGCCGCGGCGGCTCGGACACTGACGGCGCATCGAGCCGCCGGCGGGGACCGAGCAGCCGCGACATCGCCCGCGAAGCCGGGGTGTCTCAATCAACGGTTTCGCGCGTGATGAACAACAGCCCGATGATCGGCGAAGCTGCTCGGCGTCGGGTTGAAGCCGCCATGGTCAAGCTCGGCTACACCCGCAATGGGGCGGCCCGCACGCTCATCACTGGGCGGAGCCATCTGCTCGGTCTCGTGGTCTCGAACATCACCAACCCGTTTTATCCGGAGGTGATCGAGGCCGTGATCGCCACCGCGGCTGAGCATCGCTACAACGTGCTGTTGTGCAACACCCAGGAGAATCCCGAGCTGCAGCTGGCCTACCTCTCGCTGCTCCTCGAGCACCGGGTCGATGGCGCGATCCTCACGTCGGCACTGCTTGACAGTGCGGACCTCGTCGCGCGGATGAAGGACGAGGGCACCCCGCTGGTCATGGTCAACCGGGTTGCCGACGGCCAATGGGCTGACTCGGTTCGACTCGATGACGAGCTCGCCGGCTATCTCGCGGCGTCCCACTTCATCTCACTCGGCCACACCGCGATCGCGTTCGTCGGTGGCCACCCTCGGGCATCGACAAACGCACATCGGCTGCGTGGCTATCGCCGCGCGCTGAAGGAGCACGGGATCGCTCGACGCCCTGAGCTGATCAGCAGCGGGCAGTTCACGCGCGAGTGTGGCAACGATGCGGCGACCCGGCTGATGGCGCTCCCTGCCCGGCCGACGGCGCTGGTCTGCGCCGACGATGTCATCGCCCTCGGTGCCCTCGATGCCATCTTCGACGCCGGACTGAGCGTCCCTGACGACGTCGCCGTTCTCGGCGTCGACGACGTGCCCGCCGCCTCCCTCCGGCAGGTCGGGTTGAGCTCGATCCGCCAGTCGGCTACCGAGATGGGTCAGCGCGCCACGAGCTTGTTGATCGCGCGCATCGAAGGCGAGACGATCGGCGACCCGATCGACATCGTCTTGGCACCGCAGCTCGTCATCCGGCGAACCTGCGGCGCAGCCCGCTAGCACCAACCGCCGCGGGACAAATCGTCGCTTGCCGTTGGTTGACACGTGAACCGCTTCCACCTAGCCTCCCTCACGCGTCCCACTAGTCAGGATCATGTCCCATAAGACAGAACGGAAGCCCGAGCGGATGGCGGCTTTGATACGGGGGGGTCGGCTGGTTGACCCGCGCAACGGCATAGATGAGCCGTGCGATCTGGCCGTTGACGGGGATCGGGTGATCGGCGTGGGCGTGGGCCTTCCCCACCCTGGCGGCGCGACCGAGGTGATCGACGCGACCGGGTTGCTGGTGGCGCCGGGGTTCATCGACATCCATGCCCACACCGACTTCACGACGATGCGCCGGCCCGCTGCGGAAGCGCGGATCCGTCAAGGCATCACCACCGATGTCACCGGCAACTGCGGCTTCTCGCCATTCCCGCTGCCGCCGGAGCGCGCCGACTACGGCGCGTTCTTGGACCCAGATCTCGACATCCGCTGGACCGATTTGGCCGCGTTTCGGGCATCGCTGGCCGCGGTCGGCCATGTCGTCAACCTGGCTCCGCTCGTCGGTCTTGGTGCGGTGCGCCTCGGCGTGATGGGCGATCGCGATGGCCCGGCGACGCCAGCCGAGCTCGAACAGATGCGCCAGCTGGTCGCGACCGCGATGGAGCAAGGAGCGTTCGGCGCATCGACCGGTCTCGTCTATGTGCCCGGCTGTTACTTCGACGCCGAGGAAATCGCGCAGTTGCTCCAGCCAGTGAGCGACAGCGCCCGGCTGTATTCCTCGCACATCCGCAACGAACGCAGCGAGGTCGTCGCCGCCGTGAAGGAGGCGATCTCGACCGCAACCAACGCCGGGGTCGACCTGCAGATCTCTCATCACAAGGCGATGGGCCGGGAGAACTGGGGTCTCACCGAACAGACGTTGGCGATCATCGACAAGACCAACGCCGAGGGTCGGATCGACGTCGGGGTTGACATCTACCCGTACACCGCGGGTGCGACTGAGCTGAAGAGCCTGCTGCCGGCAGAAGCACTCACCGATGGTCTCGACGGCTTCAGGACGCGTGTCGCGGATCCGGCGTACCGCGCCGAGGTCACCCGCCAGGTCGACATGAGCACGCAGTACCAACCGTACGAAGTCATTCTGGGTGGCTCGGTGTCACGGCCGGAGCTGTCCGGCCGGCCGCTGCTCGAGGCCGCGGCGTTGATCGGGATGACACCCGCCGAGCTCGTGGTCGAGCTGGTCGTGGCTGAGGGCGAGAGCCTCACGATCATCGGACATGCTGCCTCGGACGATGACCTGCGACGAGTGGTCTCGCATGGCCGCTCGATGCACGGCAGCGATGCCTGGCTGATGGCCGAGGACCAGTCGACCTTCGCGCATCCTCGCAACTTCCATAGCGCGCTGCGATACCTCGCCTACGCCCAACAGCACGGCATGCTCTCGCTCTCGGGCGCGATTGAGCGGCTGAGCACTCGCCAGGCGTTGCGCCTCGGGATGCCCGATCGCGGCCACCTCGGCGTCGGGGCATTCGCCGACATCGTGGTGATTGACCCCACCGAGCTCACCCTCGACGCTGGTTACGGTGAGCCGTGCCGCTACCCCGACGCCGTGCGGTGGGCCCTGGTCAACGGAGAGGTGGTCATCGCCGACGGCGAGCCGACCTCAGCAAGACCCGGCCGGGTTCTCTCGGCAGTGTGATCGGTTTCTCGAACCAGCAGCAGGAGAGGTGGGCATCGCCATGGCAGACATGAGTGCGGAGTACTCGGAGTTCATTTCCCGCAATGCTGACGGTGTGCTTGTCGTCGATCAGGCCCGCTGCGACGACTTGGCAGCGGCTTATGGCACCCCGCTGTACGTCATATCCGAGCGTCAGATCCACACCAACATCACGAAGTTCCGTGAGGCGTTCGAGTCGCGCTACCCGAATGTCAAGGTTCTGTTCGCGACCAAGGCCAACAACAACCTCGCGGTCCGGCGGGTGTTCACGATGGCAGGCGCCGGCGGCGAGACCTTCGGCTATGGCGAGCTCCTTGTCACGCTGGCGGCGGGCACCCCGCCGGAGTTCACGGTCCTCAACGGGTTCTCCAAGACCGATGCCGAGCTGCAGCTGGCGGTCGAGAACGGCGTGATCATTCATTTGGACTCCGCCGAGGAGCTGACCCGGGTCATCGACATGGCTCGGCAGGTGGGCCGTCGTGCCCGCGTCGGCATCCGGACCCGCCTGATGCTGCATTCCCTTGATCACATCCAGTCGGACTGGCAGGACATCAACCTCACCGATCCGGAGATGGACTCGATCGGGCGCAACCAGCGTGAGCGAGACAAGTTCGGCATCTCGCCGTCGGTCACTCGCGACGTCGTGCGTGAGGCCATGTCGGAGGATTCGGTCGAGCTGCTCGGGCTCCATCACCACATCGGTCGCGAGCTTCCCAACACCCATCTCTGGGACGTCACCGTGGCCGACCAGCTCGCGCTCGCGGCGGAGCTGCGCGATGACTTCGGCTGGACACCGTCCTACTTCGACTTTGGTGGCGGCATGGCGTTCGGCCGGCCCGAGGGGCATGGTCCGGGCGGCAACGACCGAAACGCACCCAGCTACGACGAGTACGCCGAGGTGATCACGAGCAATCTCAAGCGCGGCCTGAAGCAATACGATCTCGGCGAGCCGCTGCTGCTCGTCGAGCCCGGTCGCAGTGTCTCGTCGAACATCGGGGTGCTGGTGTCCTCGGTGACCACGCGTAAGCCGGTGCCTGAGACAAACCAGGTGTGGATCGGTCTCGACGCGAGCATGTGCCACATGCCGAACGCCGATGGCGGCTACTACTACCACGCGGTCGAAGCCAGCGCCGGAGCATCGGCCGAGCCCGAGGTTGTCAACCTGGCCGACCCGAACTGCTGGTACGGCAACTTCGCGCTCAACAAGCCGATGCAACATCGTGAGGTCGGCGAGCTCGTCGCATTCCTCGACACCGGCTCCTACACCGAGACCAAGGCGTCGAACTTCAACCTCACGCTCCGGCCCGCGATGGTGCTGGTCAACGACGGTGCGGTGGAGGTCGTGACTGAACGCGAGACGCTCGAGCAGCTGCTTGCCCGCACCCGGGTGCCGGAACGGCTGCGGTGCGAGGAGATGGACACGTTCGCGCTCAAAGGTCGTGACCGTTCTCCTGCCGAGGTAGCCCGATGAGTGTGATGACGGTGCGCGGGCCGGTCCCGGCCGGTGAGCTGGGCATGTGCATGCCGCACGAGCACGTCGTCATCGATCTATGGACCAACGCACAGTGGCGGTGGGATCTCGACGGGGTGCTGATCGAGGAAGACATCCAGACCGAAGAGATGCGATTGTTCAAGGCGGCTGGTGGCGGCACGATTGTCGACCTGACGCTGCCCCGGATCGGCCGCAACCCGGAAATGCTCAAGTCGATCTCGATCGCGAGCGACGTCCACATCGTCATGGGCTGCGGGTGGTATCGCGAGCCGTACTACCCGCCCGAGATCGATCGCACCACGACCGACGAGCTCGCCGCCGAGTTGATCGCCGAGATCGAGGACGGCGTTGGCCCGGAGAAGATCAAGCCCGGCATCATCGGGGAGATCGGCTCGCACAAGTCCTTCGTCACCGCGAAGGAGGAGCGCGTCTTTCGTGCCGCGGCTCGGGCCCAGCTCGCGACCGGTTTGTCAGTCACGACGCATTCGGTCGCGAGCCCCGTCGGGCTCGAACACCTCAAGATCTTCCTCACCGAGGGCGTGAGCCCCGAGCGGATCGTGATCGGTCACTGCGACAGCTATGTCGTCGAGAGCTACCTGTTGGGCATTCTCGAGGCTGGTGCATCAGTGATGTTCGACAACATCGGCTACGCCGACTACGAGTCCTCCGTGCTTGAACCCCGGCTGATCCGGATGATTCTCGACCTGATCGGGCGTGGGTACGCCAACCGGATCCTGCTGTCACAAGACGTCTGTAAGCGGCCAACGTTGGCCGCCTACGGCGGGCCTGGCTACCAGGACCTGTTGAGCCGCTTCCATGGTGTTCTCGTCGGCGCCGGCGTCAGCGAAGCCGACTGGACGCTCATGACCGTGGAAAACCCGGCCCGGATGCTGGAGCGCGCGACGGTCTAGGTAGGTCGCGATCCGCGACGCGGGTCGAACGCCGCGATCTGCGGGGGGGTTGTGCCGGTCGCGACGAGCTCGGCCATCAACCGCCCGGTGACCGGGCCGAGCGTCACGCCCCACATGCCGTGACCGCCCGCGACGTAGACGTTCGCCACCTTGGTACGCCCAATGACCGGCAGTCCGTCCGCGGTGCACGGGCGGGCGCCGACCCACTCGTGCGTTCGCGGCTCGACCTCGAGGTTGAGAAGCCGCTCGGCAGCCGCGGCGGTGGCGAGAATTCGCCGGCGGTTGAGGGGCGCATCCGGATCCTTGAACTCCATGACACCGACGATTCGGACGTCGTCATGAGGCAATGGAGTGCAGGCAAGCCGTGCGGCCGGGAAATAGAGCGGGCCCTGCACCGGTCGAGGCGACGCCACGACGAAGCTGTATCCCCGGCCGGCCTGCAGGCGTGGCCGGATGCCGAGCGAGGTGCCGAATTGAGATATCCACGCACCGGTGGCAAGCACCACGGCGTCGCAGGCGATGTCGCCACCGCCGGTCGACACCACGGCCCGTTGCCCGTCGCTGTCGATGTCAACCACCCGAGAGCCAGTCCGGATCTGCACACCGTTTGCGCGGGTGTGGTCGGCGAGGGCGCTCAGAAATCCGTATGGGTCGATATAGCGCTGGCCGCCGATCCGAACCGCGGCAGTGACCTCGCCGGAGAGCATCGGCTCGATCTGTCGCGCCTCCTCGCCGCTGATCGCATCGAACTCGACGTCGGCGCCCAGACCTTGCGCGGCACGGAGCTCGTCGAGCAGCGGTGCTCGCTCACGTTGCTGCTGATAGCAGGCGAGCATCGGGTCGGCGTCATTGACTGGGGCTCTCACGCCACCTGCCGTAAGATCGGCGTAGGCATCCAGGGCTTGGTGCGCGATCGGGGCTAGCGCTGACATCGCGGCCTGCCACCGTGTCGTCGTGCAGTTGGACACGAACGAGCGAAGGAACGCCAGCAGTCCGAGGCTGGGCAGCGCCGGCACGTAGACCGGTTGGCGGGGGCTCAGGGTTGCCTTCAACCCGTAGCGCAACACCGCCGGCTCGGGCAGCGGCGACACGAGTGCGGGAGTGATCCAGCCGGCATTTCCCCACGACGACCCGGCGCCGACGTCGCCTTGATCGATGACCGTCACCGCGATCCCACGTGCCTGCAGGAACCACGCGGTCGACAGCCCAACGATGCCCGCACCGATCACCGCGACATGGTCAGGTCCGCGCGATGACACGTCCCCTCCTAGTGATCCTCGATCGGTGCCTCGTCGTTCGGCGAGCTGCCTCGGGGTGTCTCGGCGAACCGAGTCAAGACGTTGGACGTCACCCTCGACACAGTGTTGTCGTAGTTGTACGCCGATAGGCAGGAGCGCCACGCGATCGACCCGGCCGAGAAAACCGCGCCGCCATTCGGATACTCGGTGTAGGTGATGTCCGAGCGGACGAACCGGTGAGGTTGCCCGGGAACATGTGGCTCGTCGACCGAGTGACCGTCGCGACCGTCTGCGAACCACAACAGGTCATCGAGCAGGCCGAAGTGCGACTGGTTGAAGCGGTTGGACGAGGCGAGCACCAACGTGCGTGGTGGTGATCCCAGCTCGAGGTCGTGACGATCGAACTCGTACCCTGCGGCGCCCCACCGCAACTGCAGCGACGGGCAGTCGCCGATCAGCTCGTCCGGTCCAAGCCCGTCGAACACGAACGACACCCTCGGATCGGCCGCGGCCGGCATGCGACGGAAGGGCGAGCCGCGATCGAACCCCGCGCCAGCGGTGCCGACACCCAACACCCGGTGAGCACCGCGCCCTCGGCTGCGCCACGTGCCGCCCGGCTCACCGGTCGTGCTGTGGTAGCGCTCGGCGGGTGGGCATTCGTACGGCCAACTCGTGCCCCACCGACGGCATTCGATCTTGTGTGGCTTATGCGGATCAAATGACACGACACCGCTGATGGTGTCACCGCTCATGTTGAGCAGCCGCCCACCGATGTTCAAATACGCGTCGAGGGCGTCGAGCATCTCCGTCGTCCAGTACTCGTGATGGCAGCTGGTCAGCACGACGTTGTAGGGCACGAGCAGGTCAGCGCCGTCAGTCTGCAGATCGTGGTCGGTGATGAAGTCGACCTCGATACCTTCGTGGTCGAGCCAGTCAACGAGATAGAGGTCCGCCGGAAAGCGAGTCGGGGCGGACAGGATGCGATATCGAAACTTCGGTCGCATTGTCAGGATCGGCCGCAGGTGCGAGCCGTAACAGATGCCAGAGCCGTCGATGTGGCGGTCGTATGGGCCGTACAGGATGTTCTCATCGACGTAGCGGTAGAAGTCCGGGTTGACCGACGGGTCGGCGTACGGATGCAGCAAGGCACTTGCGGTGAACGGCGCGCCCTCTCGCCAGGTGCCCTTTCCGAGGTCGGTGAAGTTCTCATACGACAGGTAGGTCAACGTCGACATCAAGACTGCGATCTTCGATCGTGCGACACCGCGTGGTGGTCGGACCGTGAACGGGACGTAGTCCTCGTCATCACCTGAGGTCAACCACGCCGCATAGATCCCGCTCGGCAAGTCGGCCGGGATCTCCAGCTCGAAGTCGACCGCCCAGCCGGCATCCTCGAGATCATCACGATGGAAGTGGATCGCGGCGTACTCATCCGGCGCCAGCCGGAACGAGGTCTCCCGGCCGGTGTGGTTGTGGCCGGTGACGGCCCGGGTGGGCATGTTGACCACGCGACCGTGGCGGTTGTTGCCTGAGATGTCGACCACGTCATCGGTTGACAGGTTGCGGCCAAGGTCCCACGCACCGACGAGGTCGGCAAACTCGACAATGTCGATCGGCGAGGTCAGTCGGAGTGCCTCGTCCCGATCGAGCGCTCGCGCCACTAGGCGCGGACGGTCGAGCTTGCCGTCGAAGTGGCGACTCGTGCGGTCGCCGGTGTCAAGGCCGGCCGCGAGTCGCAGGGGTTGAGCGGTGGCGAGTGCGGCGCTCTCGACCTCGGCGGTGACGACCTCGAGCGGAACCGCCGCTCGTTCCACTCGTCGATGCCAGATGGTCGCGGTGTCGCGCGGCGCGTCAACCGAGACGATGACTTGGTACCACTGCCAGCGGTCGCATGTGCCGAGGATCTGCTGGCGCCTCGCCTCGCCGGTGCTCGTGCCCGTGACGAGCTCAAGCGACCCCGCGGCGGTGAGCTCAATCGTCCAGCCGGCACCGGTGTGGGGCGAGCCGCGGCCTGCGATGACCTGCTCGCCATCTTCGGGGTTCCACGCCTGGAAGAACACGGCGAAGGTGAACGACTCGCCGCTCGGCTGCTCGGGAAGTGGTATCTCGGCGCAAGATCCCGGCGAGTAGTCCTCGTGCTTGCCCGCTCGTTCGCCATCGATGGCCGAGTCGATCTCGACCTGGCGGAAGCCGGGTCCGGCCGGGTTCGTGTCGCCGTGGACGAGCCGCACGAGCCGTGACGTGTACGTCGGATTGTCACAGCTGACCATGAACCGCAGCGTGTCGCCGGGGGCAGCACTGAGTTTGTCGGTGTATCCGACCAGGCGTAACACGGGGCAATCTTCTCCCCGTTGCTCACGCGATCAAGGTGGGCGCGTGCCCTGCGCCGTCATCACGCCGGAGGGCGAACGGACATCGGCGTCGCGACGGCTCAGCCAGCGCTCAGCAAGTAGTTGGTCGACACGGCGTGCTTCGCGATCCCGACCAGCGCTTCGCCCATCTGGCGGGTGAGGTCCGGTGTCATGCGATCAGGAGAGACGAGCAGGCTGATGGCGGCGACCGGGTCGCCTGACCGGCCGAGCGCCACGGCAACGCCGGCGACGCCATCGATGAAGTCCCCGGGGTCGATCGAATAACCGCGGCTTCGGGTCTCTTCGATGTCTGCCTCCACCCGAGAGCGGGCATCCTTCGGCAGTGCCGTGAACGTCGCTGACTTCAGCAAAGCGCTGAGCGCTTCAGCCGACAGCGACGATGCCACCGCGCGGCCTGAGGCACCGGCCCAGAACGGTGCAGTGCTGCCCAGCTTTGCCGCCGGCGCGAACGGCAGTGGGCTTTCGGTACGTTCGATGTAGACCATCTCGCTGCCGTTGGGAACCGACAGTGCGGTCGCGGCGCCGAACTGCTTGCCAAGCCGGTGCACTGCCGGCGCCACCTCGCTGTGCAGGTCGGTGTTGGCCAGCCGCATCGTGGCTAGCTGGACCACGAAGCCGCCGATGCGCCAGTTGGCGTTGCCGATTCGCTCAACCAGACCGATCTCGGCCATCGCGACCAGGAGGCGATGGGTGGTGCTCTTGCTCAGCCCGGATCGCTCGGCGCACTCAATTAACGAGAGTTCCGATTCGCCGTGCGAGAACGCGCCCAGCAATGCGCCGACGCGCTCGATCACCTGCACCATGTGGGTCTCGCTCGCTCCTAGCCGGCCATCGCTGCCAGTACGTTACGACACAAGCGACCCCAGTTTCGGCAGATTGCACGCACTACCTTGTGGCCGAGACGTGGGCGACCCACCAGCAGAGCGACGACAGGCGGTACTGGCTGTGACGCGAGGATTTGCCAGCGATAACTGTTCTGGCATCCACCCTGAGGTCTTGGCGGCAATTGTCCGCGCCAACCACGAACACCAACCGAGTTATGGCGATGACGAGATCACCGCCCGGCTACAGCGGCTGATTCGCGGTCACTTCGGCGATTCCGCGGTGGCGTTCCCGCTGTTAAACGGCACCGGTGCCAACGTCGTGGCGTTGCGGGCGATGACGGGTCGCTGGGCTGAGGTGCTGTGTTCTGCCGATGCTCATATCAACCACGACGAGGGTGGTGCACCGGAGCAGCTCGCCGGGTTGAAGCTAAAGGCGGTCGCGGCGCCCGGCGCAAAGCTCGTCCCGCAACAGATCGAGGAGTTTGCCGAAGCGAAGGGCGAGGTCCACTGGGCACAACCTGAAGTCGTGTCCCTGACCCAGCCGACCGAGTGGGGTCTCTCTTACTCGGAGGCAGAGCTCTCCGAGTTGTGTGCGACCGCGCATGCGGCGGGCCTGCTAGTGCACATGGACGGCGCCCGGTTGTGCAACGCCGCTGTCGCACTGCAACGCCCGCTGCGCGCGATCACCACCGATGTCGGCGTCGACGTGCTCTCCTTCGGCGGCACGAAACTCGGCCTCATGGTCGGGGAGGCGGTTGTCGTCTTGAATCCAGATGCCGCTCCAGGTGCGGACTTCGCTCGCAAGTCGACCGCCCAGCTTGCCTCGAAGCTGCGCTTCATCTCCGCCCAGCTCGAGGCGCTGCTCGAGGGCGACTTGTGGGAACGGCTCGCCGCGCACGGCAACGAGATGGCGAGGCAGATGGCGGCGCTGCTGCGTCCAGTCGAAGGCGTCGAGCTCCTTCATGAGGTCCAGACCAATGCCGTGTTCGTCAGATTCGACCTCGATGTTGCGATCCGACTGCAGGAGCGAATCCCGATCCAGCTCGGCGACCCGCGCGACGGTTCGGTCCGTTTGATGATGAGCTTTGACACGGTTGACGCCGACCTGCAGGCCTTCGAGCGAGCTGTTCGCGAAGAGGTTGCACGCGCGTAACGTGGCCGAATCGTCGGGTGGATAGGCATCGATTCGCCTCGGCCGTGGCTGGCCTTGCGTGGTAATCACGATCCGGGCACGGATCGGAAGTTTGTTGTTGACACCCATGGGGGCCTCGCTTACTGTTCGTCTCGCCAAGCGGGTTGAGGTCCCATCAGGTGAGATCACAGCGAGAGGGGCGGGGCACATGAGCAGTGCTGCCGACGGAACTATCGAGCCGGACATGTCACTGACCGACATGGCGTTCACACGCCGTCGTGTTCTGTTGAACGGGGGGTTGCTGGGGGTCTTAGCGCTCGGGGGCGGTTCGCTGCTCGAGGCATGCTCGAGCAGCTCATCAGGGGGCAAGCCATCGACTGGTGGGTCAAGCGGCAGTGCCTCGGCGCCAGCCGCAGGCGGCTCGGTTTCGGGCGCGCTGGCCAACCCGGTCGACATCATGGACCCGACAACTGCCTACGACGGCAGCACGATCGTCCTCGCCGACTATGTCTTCGAGAGCCTGTATCGGCTGAACCCGATCAACCGGGCGATCGTCGAGCCGCAACTTGCGGTCGGCTTCCCGGAGAAGATCAACGACAAGAAGTACCGGATCAAGATCCGGCCAAACGTGAAGTTCCAGGACGGCACGCCGCTGACGGCGGACGACGTCGTGTTCACGATCAACCGCATCCTCAACCCCAAGGTCAACTCGCTCTACATCGCGTTCTTCAGCTTCCTGACGCCGTCATCGGCGAAGGCCATCAGCCCGACCGAGCTCGAGCTGGATCTCAAGACGCCGTGCACGCTGCTGCCGCAGCGCCTGGCGGTCGTCCACGTCATGTCGCAGGCCGCGGTCACCGGGCCAAACAGCAAGAAGACACTGACCACAAGCCCGATCGGTAGCGGTCCGTACCGCGTCACCGAGTTCGTCAGCAACCAGTCGATCACGCTGCAGAAGTCCGACAACTACACCGGCACCCTCGACGCGACGTACGACACCATCAACCTTCGGGTTCTCAACGATGACAACGCCAGGCTTGCCGCGCTGTCGACCTCGCAGGTCAGCGCAATCGAGAACGTGCCGCAGGCTGAGTTCGCCGGCTTGTCGAAGTCCGGCACGGTGAAGACGGCGTCGGTCCAGAGCTTTGCCCAGGTGGACCTGATCTTCCACTGCGGCAAGCCGCCGTTCAACACGCCAACCGCCAGGCAAGCAGTGTGCTTTGCCATCAATCGCGACCTGATCATCAAGGACGTCTTCTTCGGTCAGGCGACGGCTGGTTGGGCAAATGCGCTGCTGCCTTCCAACGAGGGCTACATCACGCCGAAGCTGGTGTACTCCTACGATCCGGCGAAGGCGAAGAGCCTGCTGGCGCAGGCTGGCGTCGCACCGGGCACTCACATCGATGTGCTGGTCGCCTCCGACCTGAGCTATATCAAGAACCAGGCGCCGATCATCAAGGCCAACTTGGCGGCGATCGGGCTCGTACCAAACCTGATCCTCGGCGAGACCAACGCGCTCTACACGCGAGTCGCAAAGGGCACGTTCAACGCTTTCTTCGGACCTGGTGACACCTCGCTGCTGGGCGTCTATGACACCGAGGCACTGCTGCGCTGGGACTACTACGGCGTGGCCGCACGAGAGCTGTACTACTGGACGACGCCGAACGCGGTAAAGGTGAGCACCTTGCTCGACGAGGCCATCTCCGCTCCGACCGTTGCGGGCCGGAACAAACTGCTCGCCGAAGTCCAGAACCTGGTCCAGGACGAGTCGCCAGCGCCGACGATCCTTTTCCTGCGCCAACTGACCGCCTGGTCGGACAAACTCCACGGCTTCCAACCCTCTCCAACCCAGGGTTTGGACTTCATCGGTGTGACCGGCTCCGCGTAGACGACAAGAAGGTCGCACAATGTCAATGGTGGCTACCCAATCAGCAGGCCCGCCGCCACAGACCACGCCGTCCCTGGACTCCATGGGGACGAGAGCACTCGGCACCCGGGGCAGCATCCGCCGCATGCTCTTAGGGCGCCTGCTCGTGACGCCCATCGTGTTGCTGGGCGTCTCGTTCCTGGTGTTCGTCTTGGCCGAGCTCTCGGGCAACGACCCGGCGTACGCCCGGCTTGGGCCGTACGCGACCGATGCCCAGCGGCACGTGTTCGCGATCCAGAATCATCTGAATCGGCCGCTCATCGAGCGGTACGGCAACTTCCTCAACGACACCATCCATCTGCGGCTGGGTCAGTCGCTCACCCGGCCGGAAACGGTTGGCGTGCTGATCCGCGGCGCGTTGCCGGCCACACTGCAGCTGACGTTGTTGGCGTCGGTGATCGCGGTGCTGGTGTCGGCAACGCTCGGAAGCGTCGCCGCCATGAACGATGGCCGGCGGGTCGACAAGATCATCTCGTGGGCGATGGCGATCGGTCAGTCGCTGCCCGACTTTGTTCTCGCCGTGATCGTGCTGGAGGTCTTCGGCGTCGTCGTGCGGGTGATCCCGGTTGGGGGCTACAGCCCGCTCAGCCATGGCTTTGGGCCTTGGCTGTCGCATCTGATCGCCCCGGCGAGCGTCCTCGCCGTGCCGTTTATCGCCGCGATGACACGAGTGGTGCGTGCCTCGCTGGTCGAGGAGTTATCGAAGGACTATGTCCGAACCGCGCGCGGCGCCGGTGTGCCGCCGACGCGGATGATGATTCGCAACGTGCTGCCTAATGCGTTGCTCCCACCGCTCACGATGCTCGGGCTGAGAATCAGCTGGCTGCTCGGCGGCGCGATCCTCGTGGAGAACGTGTTCAGCATCCCGGGCGTCGGCTTCCTGTTGATTACCGCGGTGAAGGAGTCCGACCTGGCCGTGATCCGTGCCGTCGCCGTCCTGGGTGGTGTTGTCGTCGTTGTGCTGAACGCTCTTGTTGACGTCGCTTACACCTTGGTGAACCCGAAGCTCAGGAGGGGTGCCGGTGTCTGACGACCTCCTGGCCGATGGCGCCGCGGAGCCGGGTTTCGAGCCAAGTGCTGCCGGCGATGAGCTTCGGACTGCGCTAGCAGTCAACGATCCACTGGTCGGTCCCTCACCACCACGCCGTCGACGACGCGGTGTGGTGCGCTGGGCGATCGGGCTCGTGATCGGCGCCGTCATCATCCTGTTCGTGCTGCCGCTGTTCCTGAGCGTCGGCCCCGACAAGATTGGTGCCGGCCCGCCGCTTGCAAGCCCGAGCCTGCACCACATCTTCGGGACCGACGAGCTCGGCCGCGACGTCTATGCGCGCGTGCTGATCGGCACGCGCTATTCGTTGTTTGTCGGCGTGGTGTCGGCGCTCGGCTCGCTGCTCGTCGGCGGCCCGCTCGGGGCACTCGCCGCGGTCGGCGGCAGGGTCTTCGACAGCGTCATCATGCGCCTGGCCGACGTGATCCTCGCGTTCCCAGGCATCCTGCTCGTGATCGTGCTCGCCACGGTGATCGGCCCCAGCCTGTCGACCACGGTGATCGCGCTGGTCATCCTGAACTGTGCACCCGTCGCGAGGCTGGTGCGTGCCTCGATCCTCGGCGAGCGCGGCGAAGACTACGTGCTCGCTGCTCGCCTCATCGGTGGGTCGCGGCGGCGGGTCGTGACCTATCACATCGGCGCCAACATCGCCTTGCCCGTCTGCGTCTTTGTCACGCTGCTGATCTCAGACGGAATGGTGTCGGAGGCGGCGCTGTCGTTCCTGGGGGCAGGCATTCAGCCGCCCACACCGAGTTGGGGGAACATCATCTCTGATGGCGTCGGTGTTGTGCTTGCGGGAGCGTGGTGGGTCGGCTTGTTCCCTTGCGTGTGCCTCGTGATCAGCGTGTTCTGCATCAACCGGTTCGCCGAGGCATTCGGCCGTGACCTCGTGAGTCGATGACCAGATGACAGTTGATCAGATACCGCGCTCAACAGAGGTCGCGCTCAAGATCGAGGACCTCGGCATTACCTTCCCGGGTCGTTACGGCGGCGTGCAGGTGCTCGACGGCGTCAACCTCGAGGTGCACACCTCGGAGTGTCTGGCGATCGTCGGCGAGTCCGGATGCGGCAAGTCGTTGCTGGGCCTCGCCGCGCTTGGCTTGCTGCCGGTTGGAGCCGCCTGGACCGGCCGGGTCGAGGTCTGTGGCACGGAGTTCACCGCCAAGTCGCGACACGCCATTCAGGGGCTTCGCGGCTCGACAATTTCGATGGTCTACCAAGACGCGACCACGAGCTTGAACCCCTCGATGACAATCGGGACCCAGCTTCGCCAGGTGCTCGCGCTGTCGAACAGCTCGCGTGACCAGGACGAGCTGCTCAGGTCGGTCCACCTCGATGACTCCGAGCGGGTGTCGAAGTCCTATCCGTTCGAGCTCTCCGGCGGACAGCGGCAGCGAGCCCTGATCGCGCTCGCGCTGGCGCGTGATCCACGAGTTGTCGTCGCCGACGAACCGACTAGTGCGCTCGACGTCACGATCCAGGCCCACCTGGTCGAGCTGCTCCGGGATCTGCAGGAGGAGAAAGGCTTCGCTCTCGTCCTGATCTCCCATGACCTCGCCCTGATCTCGCAGATCGCGACCCGAGTGGCCGTGCTGTACGCCGGCCGGGTCGTCGAAGAAGGGCTCGTGTCAGAGGTGCTCAGCAACCCGCGGCACCCCTACACCCGGGGCTTGGTAGAGGCGAGTGCATCGCTCGAGGCGGTGGCCGGCACGCCGCTCGCTCAGATCCCTGGGCGGGTGCCGCCGCCGGAGGAGTTCGCCTCGGGGTGTCGGTTCAGGCCGCGATGCGAGTGGGCCACTGAAGCGTGCATGCAGCGACCTGAGCTGTTGGAGATCGGCTCCTCGCACGTCGCCTGCTTCCACCCGCGGTCTGGAGCGTTGGCATGACGGAGCAGGGTGACGCGTCGTCACCAGTCGTGGCGATGTCGGGCGTGGACGTGCGGTTCGGTTCGCGTGGCCAGGTTGCCGCGTTGAAGCAGGTCGACCTCGAGGTGTCCCGGCAGACGGTGCTCGGTGTCATCGGTGAGAGTGGCTCCGGCAAGACCACGCTGATCCGGTCGATGCTCGGCGTCGTGCGGCCGAAGGCCGGAACGGTCAACCTCAACGGTCACGATCTGTATTCGCTGTCGGAGACGCAACGGTTCCGCGTGGTGGCGAAGGAAGCGTCGCTGATCTTCCAGGATCCCCGCAGCTCGCTCAACCAGCGATTGAGCGTTGGCGCGATTGTCGGCGAGCCGCTCAAACTGCACACCTCGCTGTCGCGTGCCGAGCGTCGCAGCAAGATCGGCTCACTGCTGGAAAGCGTCGGGCTCGACTCGGCGCTGGCATCGCGACCGACGCGCCGGCTCTCCGGCGGACAGCTGCAGCGGGTCGCGCTCGCCCGTGCACTCGCCCTCGACCCGCCGCTGATCGTGGCTGATGAGCCAACGTCAGCGCTTGACGTGTCGGTGCAGGTGCAAATCCTCAAGCTGCTTGACGGCCTACGCGAGGCGCGGTCGTTCGCGATGGTCGTCGTTTCCCACGACATGCGCGTGATTCAGCATCTGGCTGACGAGGTTGCGGTGATGTATGCCGGCCGAATCGTTGAGTACGGCCCGACCGCTGAGGTCTGCGGCGCCGGCCGTCATCCGTACACCCAAGCGCTGCTTGCCGCGGTGCCTCGACTACATGCGCCGATCCGCACTCGTGACAAGCAGACAGAGGCACCGATGCCGACCGTCGGCTGCCCGTACGCGCACCGTTGCCCGCGGGCCACGAGCGAGTGTGCGGTTGACCCGGTGCCGGTCGAGGGTGCACTGACCGATCATTACACCCGGTGCTATCACCCGGTCGGCACGCAAGAAGCCGTCGGCAGCCCGCTGTGACCGAGAGCGCCGCCGATCCTCGGCTCGTGATCGGCGGCGAGCGGGTCGCAGCGGCAGACGGGTCGACCTATGAGGTGATCAGTCCGGTCGATGGCATGCGATGTGCGTCGATGTCACGCGCCGGAGTTGCTGATGTCGACCCCGCTGTTGCCGCGGCCGGCCGCGCGCAGGTCCAACACCTCCAGCTCTCGCCGTTCGAGCGAGCCGACTGGTGCCACGCAGCCGCCGACCTTCTGGTGTCGCGGACCGCCGAGCTCGCGAGCGCGCTGAGCCACGAGCACGGCAAGCCGCTCGCACAGTCCAGGGATGAGCTCGGGGGAGCGGCCGAGGCGCTCCGACTGGCTGCAGAGGAAGCGAAGCGGCTGGGCGGCCGCACGATTCCGGCTCGTGATGCGACCAAGCTGGTGCTCACGACCCGCAAACCTCGCGGTGTGTTCGTGGTGATCACCCCGTTCAACTTCCCGGCGAGCATTGCGGCCGAATACATCGGCCCGTTGCTCGCGACCGGCAATGCCGTCATCTGGAAGCCGGCGCCATCGACGGCTGTCATCGCCTCGCTGATCGTCGACGTCTTCTTCGACGCGGGTGTTCCTCGCGGTCTTCTCAGCCTGCTGACCGGCGACGACGTGGCGATGGTGCAGCGGCTGGTATCGCACCCCGGCGTCGTGGGCGTCGGGTTCACCGGCGGCTCGGCGACGGGCGAGATCATTGCCGCGCTTGCGGTCGGCAAGGTCTCACTGATGGAGCTTGGCGGCAACGGACCGATTGTGGTGCTTGCCGATGCCGACCTGGAGCTTGCGGCTGCGGCAACTGCCAGCTCGGCGTTCTTCAACTCCGGCCAGTCGTGCGCGGCCGCCGGTCGAATTCTCGTCGCCGCGGCGGCGTACCCAGAGTTCATCGACCGGTTGACCGCGCTTGCTGCTGCGGAAGTCCTCGGCTTGCCGCACGACGCGGCCACGACGATGGGCCCGTTGCATTCGGCGAAGGTCGGTGAGGTGATGCGACGCCACATCGATGACGCCGTTGGCCGCGGCGCCGCGATCGTGCAAGGCGGGGCGGCGCAAGCCGGAATGGCCACCGAGCTGTACTGGCCGGCCACCGTGCTTGCGGACGTTCCGTTGGAGGCGTTGGTGCAGCGCGAAGAGACCTTTGGCCCGCTCGCGCCGGTGACACCGGTCGCAGGCGGCGTCGAGGAGATCGTCGAGGTCGCAAACCGGGGTGATCTTGGGTTGAGCGGCGCGGTGTTCGGGCGGGATCTCGACGCGACGATCAGCGTGGCGGGACGGCTGCAGGTGGGACAGGTCGTCGTCAACGACACGAGCAACTACGCCGAGCTGCACCTCCCATTCGGCGGCGCGCCAGGCAGGAAGAGCGGTCTCGGGCGGATGGGCGGGTCGAATGTCGGTGAGGCGGGCACCGAGATCCAGACCATCTCGATATCGCTGGCCTCACCCTGGCATTGAAAGAGCTCGTTTATCGATCTGCGGAGTCCGGTCCTGCTGTCGTAGGATCAATATCGTTCAATGAGGCTGAACACGATTGGATGCTGAGTGCTCCGACGAGGTCCGACAGGACGGTGCTGACGAGGTGGTGAGACGGTGGCTGAAGCGGTAGTCGGTGACCTCCCGGCGATTCGCGATGCCCTCGTCGTCGCCGCCGATCCGTGGGCAGTGCAACGCGAGATCGAGCAGCGGGTGCTGTGGCTGTCGGCGGCGACGGTTGATCACGCCAATCGCGTGCGCCCTAACTCCTCCGGGATGAAGGTCGGTGGGCACCAGGCGTCCAGTGCGTCCGTGGTGTCGATCATGACGGCGTTGTGGTTTGGCCACCTTCGGTCAATTGACCGGGTGTCGGTCAAGCCGCACGCGTCGCCGGTGCTGCATGCCATCAACTACCTGCTCGGCCAACTCGATGAGACCGCGCTTGAGTCACTCCGGCGATTCGGTGGCTTGCAAAGCTATCCCAGCCGCTCAAAGGATCCGGACCAGGTCGACTACTCGACTGGTTCGGTTGGCATCGGGGCGACGGCACCGATCTGGGGAGCGGTGTCGCGTCGTTATCTCGACACCCGATTTGGCAATGTGGGTGCTGCGGTCGGGCGGCAGTTCTCGATCGTCGGCGATGCCGAGCTCGACGAGGGCGCCTGCTGGGAGGCAATCCTCGACCCGATGGTCGCCGAGCTCGGCGAGGTCGTGTGGGTGGTCGACCTCAACCGGCAGTCGCTCGACCGGGTGATTCCCAACATCGGTGCGACTCGGCTGGAGGGCATGTTTCGTGCCGCCGGCTGGCAGGTGATCGAGGTCAAGTACGGCAAGACGCTGCAGGAGCTGTTCGACCGCCCGCACGGCGAGTTGCTGCAGGCCCGGATCGATGAGATGGGCAACCCGGAATACCAACGACTGCTTCGCTGCACGCCGGCTGAGCTTCGGCAGCGATTGCCGACTGGTGACGCCAAGTTCGCGCCGATAGCTGAGCTGCTCAAGGGGATCGACGACGAGGCGTTGTACGCCGCGATCCGCAATCTCGGCGGCCACGACCTGGCCGCACTCGATGCGGCGTACTCCGCTATCGACGACACCAGGCCGACCGCGATCTTTGCCTACACCGTTAAGGGATATGGCCTGCCGAGTGAGGGCCATCCGCAGAATCATTCCGCGTTGCTCACCGGTGACCAGATGGCAGCGTTGGCGCAGCGGGTCGGCGTGGATCCGGTGCAGCCGTGGCTGCGGTTCGCGCCCGACACGGCCGCCGGTGAGCTGTGCGCCTCGGTGGCCCGTCGGCTGGCCCGTCCCGCGTTGCCGGACGTGAGCCCGGTCGACGTGCCGGCGGATCTCGAACACACACCGACCGGTTCGCTGACCACGCAGGCCGCACTCGGCCGTACCCTGCTCGACCTGACCCGTCGGGCGCCCGCGGTCGCGGAACGGCTCGTCACCGTGAGTCCGGATGTGAGCTCGAGCACGAACCTTGGCGGGTGGGTTAACAAGGTCGGCGTCTGGTCGTCGTTCGAGCGGGCCGACTGGTTCGCCGACGACGCCGAGACGATCCTGCACTGGCGGGAGCGGCCTAGTGGACAGCACATCGAGCTGGGAATTGCCGAGACCAATCTCGTCGGGCTGATCGCGGAGCTTGGCGCGACGTGGAGCCGCTGGGGTCAGCAACTGTTGCCGATCGGCGTGATGTACGACCCGTTCGTCAATCGTGCGCTCGAACCGTGGACGTTCGGGATCTACGGCGGTGGGCAGTCGATCCTCGTCGGCACTCCTTCGGGCGTCACCCTCGCGTCCGAAGGTGGCGCTCATCAATCGATCACGACGCCGTCGCTCGGCATCGAGCAGCCAAGCTGCGTCGGGTACGAGCCGGCGTTCGCGATTGATACGGAGTGGTGCCTGCTCTCCGCGTTGGGCCAGCTCGGGCGACCGGACGGTCGCTCGGCCTACTTGCGGTTGTCTACCCGGCGGATCGATCAAGACCTTGCGGCACTGCCCGTCGACCTCGCCGCGCGGGAGGAGCGCCGTCGGCAGGTCGTGGCTGGTGCCTACCCGCTTCGCCGCCATCCCGCCCCCGTCGCCACGATTTGTGTCATGGGGGCGTTGGTGCCCGAGGCCTTGGCGGCGGCGGATCGGCTCGACCAGATGGGACTCGGTGCCGACGTCGTGTGTGTCACCAGCCCAGGTCTGATCTTCCAGGCATTGCAGTCAAGCCGCGGCCTGCAGGAAGGATCCGACTGGATCTTGGCGTCGGCGTTCCCGGCCGAGCGGGCCACTCCGATGATCACGGTGCTCGACGGGCATCCGCACACGTTGGCGTTTCTCGCGGGCATCAACACGACGCCGGCGACGCATCTCGGCGTGCACCGCTTTGGCCAGTCCGGTTCGCTCGAAGAGGTCTACCGCTATCACGGACTGGACAGCGAGAGCATCGTGTCGGCGGCGCTCGATCTGGTCGACTGAGCAATGGTTCGATCGCTCCGCCGCTGTTCGATCAGATTGATCACGACAGTGATATTGTTCCGCCAAACGGGAGGATAGCGTGCAGCACTTTGAGATGACGATCGGCGGCAAGCCGGTCAGCGGCGGCGCGACGTTCGACGTGGTAAACCCGGCTACCGGCGAGGTGTTTGCGACGCCACCCGAGTGCACCAAGGATCAGGTGGACGCGGCGTTTCAGGCTTCGGCCGAGGCGTTCGAGTCCTGGCGTTCGGACGAGGCAGCGCGGCGGGAGGCGATGCGTGCCGCCTCCCGGGCAATCGATGCGGCGGTGGACGAGCTTGCGCCGATCCTGACCGCGGAGCAGGGCAAGCCGCTCCGCGAGTCAGTGATCGAGGTGCACAGTGCGGCCAACACGATCCGCACCTTTGCTGAGATGGAGATCCCCTCAGATGTGCTGCAGGACGACAGCGAGGCGTACGCAACGGTCGAGCGGCGTCCGATGGGATCGGTCGCGATCATCACGCCGTGGAACTATCCGGTCGACGAGCCGCTCGGCAAGCTGAGCCCGGCGTTGCTTGTCGGCAACACCGTCGTGGTCAAGCCGTCACCCTTCACCCCGCTGAGCACCTTGATGCTTGGACAGCTGCTGAGCACCGTGCTCCCGCCGGGTGTCGTCAACACGATCAGCGGCAGCGACCAGGTCGGCGCCTGGATGACCGAGCATCCGATTCCACGCAAGGTGAGCTTCACGGGTTCGGTCGCGACTGGCAAGAAGGTGGCGATAGCCGCCGCCGCTGACTTGAAGAGCGTCATGCTGGAGCTCGGCGGCAACGATCCGGCGATCATCCTCGACGACGCCGATCCAGCGGCGATCGCGAAGGACTTGTTCTGGAGTGCGTTCGAGAACAACGGCCAGGTATGCGTCGACGTGAAGCGGGTCTACGTCCCCGATCGGCTCTATGACGACGTCGTCGAAGCGCTTGCCGAGCATGCCCGCGCGGTGAAGTTTGGCAACGGGATGGATGACGGCGTAGAGCTCGGCCCGATCAACAACCTGCCGCAGTTTGAGCGGGTCAAGGGTTTGGTGGCGGACGCGATCAGCGGCGGCGGCCGAGCCGTGACCGGTGGCAAGGCGCAGGACCGCCCTGGCTACTTCTTCCCGCCGACGATTCTCGCCGATGTCAGCGATGGCCAGCGCATCGTCGACGAGGAACAGTTCGGACCGGCGCTACCGATCATCCGGTACAGCAACATCGAGGAGGCAATCGCGCGGGCCAATGGCACGCACTACGGGCTGGGCGGTTCGGTGTGGGGCACCGATGTGGACCGCGCCTGGCAGGTGGCATCGCGCCTCGAGAGCGGGACCGCGTGGGTCAACACGCACCTGGCAGCGACCACATCGGGCCAGGCAATGCCGTTCGGTGGCGTCAAGTGGAGTGGCATCGGACGCGACTCGGGCCGATACGCGATCGACTCCTACAGTGAGTTGCAGGCGATGTTCCTCCGCCGAAGCGCACCTGCCGCAAGCTGACAAGACCACCGGACACAGGTGGCGACGGCGATGGCTTCGGGACTTGCTTCACTCGACCTGTCCGGCCTGACCGCGCTCGTCACTGGCGGAGGAGCGGGTCTCGGGCGTCACATGACGTTGGCGCTGGCGAGTGCGGGCGCCAACCTCGTGATCTGCGGTCGGCACGAGGACGCGCTCAGTCACACCGTCGGCGAGGTTGCGGCGGCCGGTGGCGACGCACGTGCCGTCGTCTGCGATGTCACCGACACCGCCGACCTCGACGAGCTGGTCGCGGCTGCCGGTCACGTCGACATCCTCGTCAACAACGTCGGTGGTTCACACCTGCATCCGTGGTATTCCGAGTCGATGGACGACTGGCGCGCGGTCATGGCGCTCAACCTGGAAAGCGCGCTGCAGCTTTGCCAGCGGCTCGTGCCCGCGATGTGCGAACGGCGTTGGGGACGCGTCGTCAACGTCGCGTCGGTGTATGGCAGCCAAGCCGGCGATCCCGACCTGTATCCGGGGATCGACTGGGACTACGCCTCGTATTTCACCAGCAAACACGGCTTGATCGGGCTCACGCGCTATCTCGCTGTCCGGGTGGCGCCTGACGGCGTGTGCGTGAATTCTTTGAGTCCCGGCATGTTTCCGACGGTTCGCCAACACGACCAATCCGCGGACTCGAACTGGGAGCGAATGATCGCCCGCACGCCAATGAAGCGGCTCGGCGTCGGGGCCGATATTGAAGCCGCCGTTGTTTTCTTGGCTTCACCGGGCGCGAGCTTCGTCACCGGACACGACCTCCGGGTCGATGGCGGCTGGTCGATCTGGTGACCGTCATGCGGATCGGAGCCGATGGAAACGCGTTCGGGCCATTAGGCGCGACGATCGCCGACCAAGCGCGACGGGCAGAAGCCGCAGGCTTCGACTCACTGTGGCTAGGCGACCACATCATCTCGCCGGTCTCCGCTGAGTCGCCCTATCCGTACACGACTGATGGCTCCATTCCGTGGTCGCCGGAGACCGAGATGTACGACGCGATCATCAGCGCAACGGTCGCGGCGGCCAGCACGACCCGGCTCGACATCGCGCTTGGTGTCCTTGTGCTGCCCTTGCGCGAACCGATCGTTGTCGCCAAACAACTCGCGACACTTGACCGGCTCAGCAACGGTCGACTGATCCTCGGCTGCGGTGCCGGCTGGCTAGCGGAGGAGTTCGCGGCGCTGCATGTGCCGTTCGATTCACGGCAGGAGCGGTTAGCGGAATGGATCGACTTGCTGCGCGCCTGCTGGACCGGTTATCCCGGTCTCGTTGCGGGCGAGCACTACGACCTTGCGATCGAGACCGCCTGCTTTCCGATTCCGGCCGGGCCGCTGCCGATCCTGGTAGGTGGCGTCTCGCAAGTGGCGCTCGATCTGGCCGGCCGCAAGGCAGATGGCTGGTATCCCATCGTGACGGCCGACCGGCTTAAGACCAGCTGGCTCGAACCACGGCTCGACCGAGTCCGCGAGGCGGCCGCCGACTCCGGTCGTCAGCAGGAGTCGTTGCGCTTCGTATTGTATGCCGATGCACCGCTCCCGCAAGTCGCGGCGCAGCTGCCGGAACTTGAGGCGCTTGGTGTTAGCGAAGTGGTGGTTTTCCTTGATTGGCAAGACGATGAGGCCCCGGCGCGGACGATCGATGCGCTTCGCCGATGACCGATCCGGTGCTCCTCACTGCGCTTGAGCAGGCGGCGCTGATCCGAACCGGACAGCTGTCGAGCGTCGAGTTGTTGACCGCCTATCTTGACCGGATCGATCGGATCAACCCCACGGTGCGGGCGATGGTCACAGTCGATGGCGACGCCGCGATCGCCGCTGCCCGCCGCGCTGATCAACTAGTCGCAGCCGGTGACGCCGCCCCGCCGTTTCGCGGTGTGCCGATCGCGATCAAGGACGTCACTGAGACAGCGGGGATGCGGACGACGTACTCCTCCCGCCCGTTTGCCACGAATGTGCCAGCTCGCGACGCTGCCATCGTTGAACGACTGCGTCTCGCCGGTTTCGTGCTGGTGGGCAAGACAAATATGCCGGAGTTTGCGCTCCTCGGCGACACCGTCTCGCTCCTCAACGGCGCCTGCGTAAACCCCTGGGATCTGACGAGGAGCCCGGGCGGGTCCAGCGGTGGGTCGGCGGCAGCGGTCGCCTGCGGGCTCGTGCCGCTTGCGCAGGGGACCGACGGCGGTGGCTCGGTTCGCGCACCGGCGTCATGCTGTGGCGTCGTGGGCGTGAAACCCTCGCGCGGCGCCGTGTCGACGCTGCCGCTTGTCGCTGATCCGCTGAGCACCCTGGTCACCGACGGCATCGTGGGCCGCAGCATCCGAGACTGCGCCGCCGCGCTCGATGCGATGGCGGTGACGCGGCAACCGATCGCGTTCCTCGTTGCCTTGGAGCAGGCGTTGCCGCGGCTGCGGGTTGGTGTCATGCGACGTGCGCCGGATGGTCGCGCGGTGAATCCAGACTGCCTCGCCGCGGTCGACAATGCGGCGCAGCGTCTTGCTGGTCTTGGGCACGAGGTGAGCGATGACCAGCCGACCTGGCCAGATCTTGAACCGGCACTTTCGATTCTCGGCCCAGCGTCAATGGCTGGCTACGACACCGTCAATCGCGACCAGTTCGAGCCGGCGACTCAGGCGCTGCTCCGGATCGCGGCAGGCGTGAGCAGCCTCGACTACGCCCGCGCCGCGGGCGAGCTGACCTCATATGGGCTTGAGTTCCTGCGGTTTTGGGCTCACCACGACGTGTTGCTCACACCGACGCTCGCGTCGCCGCCGATGCCGTCCGGGTGGCTCGGATCGGCGACGGACCTTGCGGCGAATGCGCATCGAGAGGGCGAGTTCTCGCCGTTCACTGCGATGGCGAACGTCACTGGCCAACCGGCGATCTCGCTGCCAATGTGGTCGACAGCGGGAGGGCTGCCTGTCGGCATTCACCTCATCGGCGCGCCGCACGGCGACGCGCAGTTGCTTGCGCTCGCTGCTGCGTTGGAGCACGCCCAGCCCTGGTCGCACTGCTGGCCGCCAATCTAGCGGCCCGAAATTACGCCCAGGGTTGGCGGATTCGCGCGACGACCTCGATCAAGCTCGGCCCGGGCTCGGCAACCGCGGCCGCGGTCTGCGCCGCGAGGTTGCCGAGGTCCTCGACGCGGCGAAACGGGATTCCGAATGCGGCAGCGAATTGTGCAAAGTCCGGGTTGCACAGGGTTGCCTCGGAGTCTCGACCGAACGTTTGCCGCTGACTCTCGGCAATCGAGCCGTAGGCGTTGTTGTTGACGACGACGACCGTGATGTTCAGGCCGTACTTCACGCACGTCGCCAGCTCGGCGGAGTTGAACATGAAGCCGCCGTCGCCAGCGATGACGACGACCGGCCGCGATGGTGCGGCGAAGCTTGCGCCGATCGCTGCCGGCAGGCCGTAGCCAAGCGTCGCGCCACCCCACGGGAACAGCTGGGTGCGTGGTTCAACTGCCGGCCAGAACCATGCGGTCCAGGCGTTCACGATTCCCTGATCGCTGACCATGACGGTGTCGCGGGGAAGCCGTTGCCGTAGTTCGCGAATCATCCGGATCTCCGGTCCAAGCGCCGGTCCGACTGATGCGTAGAGCTCTTCGTTGGCGCGCCTCGCGGCGTCGGGGCTCCAACTCGAAGCGGTGCTCGGTGCCAGCTCGGCGGAAATCGCCGCGAGCGCGGCCGCGGCGTCGGCGACGATCCCGACTTCGACTGGGTAGTTCCGGCCGATCTCAGCTTGATCGATGTCGATCTGCACGATGTTCGGCAGACGTAGCTGCCAGCGCCCGGTGGTCTCGTCATCGAGCTGGCTGGCCACGACGAGCACGGCGTCAGCGTCGGAGAGCAGAAGTGGCGCACCGCCGTACAACGGATGGATGCAGCCGGCGTGCAGGCGGTGGTCCGGACCGATGACGCCGTTGCCTTTAACCGTGGTGAGAACCGGAGCGTTGAGCTGCTCGGCAAGCGCGACAAGCGCCTGCGGGGTGGTGCCCCACAATGTGCCGCCTCCGGCAACGACGATCGGTCGCTCGGCCCGCCCGAGCAACTCTGCGGCTCGCGCGATCTGAGTCTCATCCGGGGCCGGCGGTGTCGCCGGATGGGGGAGAGGATCGGGGACGGATCCCGGCAGCCCGAGCAGGTCGGTCGGAAGCTCGACATAGCAAGGGCGTGGCCGACCGTCGAACGGAGCCGCAAGGACGTCCGCGACCGCGCGGGGAACCTGCTCGGCCGACCGCGGCCGTTCGATGCGTTTGGTGACGGACGTGAACATTGCCGCCTGGTCGCTGATCTCGTGCAGCAGGCCCTTCTCGAGACCGATCAGCTCGGCGTCGATCTGCCCAGCGAGCACCACGACCGGGATCGAGTCGGCATAGGCCTCGACCAGCGGGGTCAGCGTATTGGTGGCACCAGGACCGGTCGTCGTGAGGCAGACACCCGGTGCGCCGGACACCCGAGCGTATCCATCGGCCGCGAATGCGGCACCTTGCTCGTGTCTTGTGAGGACATGATGCAGGTTCGGTGAGGCGGCGAGGGCCTCATACATCTGCTCGATGTGGATGCCAGGGATACCGAACACCGTGGTGACGCCAGAGTGCTCCAGCACCTCGCAGACCGCCTTTGCCACGGTCTTACCCATTGCGCCTCCGATGTAGTTGACCGGCGCGGCGCGACACTGCTGACGCGTTCACCACTGCGATGACATGACGCGGTCGAGGGTTTCAGCGAGCAGGTCGGCGTGGTCGGTGTTGAAGATCATGGGCGGCTTCATCTTGAGGATGTTGCCGTTGCGACCATTCGGATAGATCGCCACGCCTTCCTGTCGCATCCGCTCGCTGATGTAGTCAGCCTCGGGTCCGGCTGGGTGTTTCGTCTCTGGGTCTTGAACGAGCTCGATGCCCAGGTAGAAGCCCTGACCGCGGACGTCGCCGATCAGGGCATGGCGGGACTGCAGCTCGCGGAGTCGATCGAGCAAATAGGCCCCGACCGATCGCGCGCGCTCTTGCAAGCCGTCGCGTTCGAGCACGTCGAGAACCGCCATGCCTGCCGCACACGACACCGGATTTCCGGCAAACGTGTTGAAGTACTTCATGCCGCGGTCGAACTCCGCCGCGATGTCCGCCGTCGTCACGACCGCGGCGAGCGGCATGCCGTTGCCCATCGGCTTGCCGAAGGTCACGATGTCGGGCACCACGTCCTGAAGCTCGAACCCGCAGAACCTGCCTAGCCGGCCTAGGCCCACCTGCACTTCGTCGGACACGCAGAGCCCGCCAGCACGTCGGACTGCGGCGAACGCGTCACGCAGATAGTGCTCGGGCAACGTGATCTGTCCCGCCGAACCGATCAGCGACTCGCAAAAGAAGGCCGCCGGTGGTCGAGACATCGCGGTCAGCTGTTCGGCAACCGCTGCTACGTTCGCCGCGTACTTCGGGCCGGCCGCGTCATCGTCGTAGCCGTAGTCACCGCGATACCGGTTGGGCTGCAGCACCGGATGGGTCGTGGCAGGCCGACCCGCACCGCCCGGGCCGTCGTAGCGATCGGGACTGATCTCGATGACCGCGGTCGTATTCCCGTGGTATGCCCCGTCCACGACCATCACGTCGTGGCGGGCGGTGACCTGCCGGGCGATTCTCAACGCAAGGTCGTTAGCCTCGCTGCCGGTGCAGACGAAGTAGACGACGGCGAGCGGATCAGGAAGCTGTGCCACGAGACGCTCGGCGTATTCGGCCAACTCGGCGTAGACAAAGCGGCTATTGGTGTTGAGTCGCCTGACCTGACGGCTGACGGCATCGGCAACGGTCGGTTCGGCGTGTCCGACGTGCGTCACGTTGTTGATTGCGTCGAGGTATTTCAGGCCGTCGACGTCGTGCAGCCACACGCCGTCACTGCTGACCAGCGACATCGGATCGTGGTAGTAGAACCGTTGTGCATGGCCGAGGTAGGTGTTGCGCAGTGACACCGCGTCACGCGGATCGTGGTGGTGGGACTGGGCTCGACCGGTGAGAAAGACTGTCGGGTCGGGGGAGAGGTCAGCCCACACCTCGCGCAACCACGGCTGGATGTTGTGGGGCAACACATCGGCGAAAAGATCTTCGGCGCTTACCAGCGCAACGTGCAGCTCGGCTTGCTGCGCAACTCCGATCGACTGCCCAGCGGCGAGGGCATCGCCGACGTTGAGTGACGAATTGACACCGGACCACTGCGACCAGAAGCGGGTGGCGCCGACGTCGTGGCGTAGCACGACCCGCGACGATGCCGGATCGACCTGTGCCACCGTGCCAGACACCGGAGTCCTCGGATCTGGCTCGCCGGCAATGCTGACACCGAGTTGCAGCGTCGCCGGCTGCGCGCTGTCGGTCGTCGCTCTCACCGGCGCGTGATCGGGCGCTGGCTCCAGGTGGCGGGTCAACGGCGTCGCGCCTGGCACCCCTGCCCGGTCGACGTTCGTCTCGAGCGCGGTGCGAGTCGCGCTGCCACCTGGCCAGGGCTCGCGACCGCTCGCCGCACGAAACGCAGCCTCTGCCACCACGGTTGGCACGCCGTCAAGAGTGCTGAGCAGTGGCCAGGTGTGGCGCATCCTGGCAGCGCCATAACCAACGTCCGACAGCGCAACTCGCCGGGTCCAGGTAGCAGCATTCATGCAAAGACGTGCTGTTGCCAATGGGAACAGCGCCTCGATCTCCGCATCACTCAGTGGCGACATCGATGCAAACCCGCGCACGACATCAGCGGCCGCCCGCAACGGGTCGGGCGTGGCAAGCATCGCGTAGGCGACGGCGACCGCAAGCTCAGAGATACGGATGGTGTGAAGAGCGTCACCGACATCGATGATGCCGGTGACGTGAAACCGATGATGCTCGTCGGGGCTGACCAAAACATTGAAATCATTGAGGTCCTGGTGTGCGACTGAGGTCGGCAGATCGTTGAGGCGACTCCCGAGATCGCGATAGCGCCGCATCGTGCGTTCGATCAGCGCGTGCCGCTCCGGGTCGGTGACAAACTCCAGGCACGAGTCGACCGATTCCTGTGCCCGAGTGAGATCCCAGTGGTGCGCCGTCGTCGCGCCGTCGAGTGGCATGGAGCCCAGCGCATTGCTGAGCTGGCCGGCGACCTCGCCCACCCCGAAGAGCAGCTCGGGTGACTTGCGGCTGAGGTCCCCGATCATCCGGCCCGGCACCCACGTCAGCACTCGGACGGCGTTGCGTCGCTGCTCGCGTTGCAGGATTGCGCCGTCAGCGCCTTGGTTGGTCTTCACCACTCGTGGAACCGGGATGTCTGGTGCGACTCGTTCGAGGTGATGAAGAATTGCCATCTGCCAAGCCAGTGATGCCGGATCCGTCAAGTCACCCGAAACCTTGACGACGTAGGAATGTCCGTCGGTGCAGTCGATGCGCGCGTTCTGGTCGATCTCACCGTCAAGATTGGCGCTTCGCTCGACGGTGAGCCCATAGTCGGCAAGCAGCAATGCGCGAATCTCCGCCTCAGCGACCATTGGTGCGCCGAGGCTGATCTTGTCGTACAACGCTTCGGACAACGATGCTCCGGGGGTCGCAGGCTGATCGTGCAGGCTCAGCTCTAACGACCCACCTTGGCCGCGACGTCGAGGTGGGCAACGTCGACGCCGTTGTCGCGAGCGAACTGAACGACCGATGCAGGCGGATCGAAGCTGGTGGTCTCTACCAGTCGGCTCGGCACTCGCATCCTCGCGACGACGTCGCTCAGTGTCTCTCGCTCTGTGACGAGCTCTGCGATGCCGTCTGCGACGAGTACGGTCGCCGGACGCGGCAGCAAGTTGAAGTTTCCGGCCTTGGTTTCGCAGTAGGCGCCGGTGTCCAGAAATGCGATCAGCTCTCCGGATGCCAGTTGTGGCAGGTCCTTGTCGAACACCAGATTCCCGTACCAGCAGTTCGGATCGGCGATGTTGGTCCGCACCAGCGATTCGTCGCCCGACGAGTCCACCGGCACCGGGTGGTAGTAGAACGCGCCGGTCATGTTGTTCGAAATGTGGCTCTGACTGGCGTCGACCCCGACCCAGGTCTGCTCAGTCTCGGGCACCGACTTGGTGGCGCCGACCAGGGCGAGCAGCACCGCGGTGTTGCTCGCAAGGGCGCGGCCGGGCTCGACCATCAGGTCAGGCTCACCAAGGTTGTGCTCAGCGAGGCCGGCACGGAACGCACTCGTGATCGCTTCGGCGTAGGCGTCGTAGTCGGGGACGTCGACGTCGCGGCCGAGCGGGCCGTGTCCTTCGGGTCGACCGAATGCCATGCCGCCACCGAAGTCGAAGTAGGACGGTGTCCACCCGAGGGTGTCGCGTAACTCGGCGGCGACGCCGAGCATCTCGTTGATGGTGATCCGGTAGAGCTCCACGTTCGCGAGCTCCCGACCAAGGTGATGGTGCAGTCCGAGCAGCTCAACCTCGGGCGCCGCCATCGCGCGTCGACAGAGCTCGGTCAGCTCCGCCGGAGATACGCCGAACTTGTCGCGCTCCCGCATGTTGACGCCGATCGACTCGCCGTCAGGATCCGAGCCTGCGGCCGGCCAGTCGGATTTGAACCCGTCGAGGGAGTGAAGCAGGAGCCGGACACGCACTCCGACGCGGGCAGTCACGCCGATCCGGCGGGCAATCGCGATGATGCGGTCGAGCTCGTCGACGGCATCGAGATGGATCGTGACACCACTCTCGATCGCCAGCAGAAGCTCGTCGTCGCCTTTGTTGAAGCCATTCAGCACGACCCACTCGGGTGGTGTCCCCGCAAGCAGCGTGACCAATAGCTCGCCGACACCGAAGGCGTCGCCGCCGGCGCCTGCCTGGGTGTAGACGGTGCGCACCGCGAGGTTGTTGTTGGCCTTCGTGGCGAAGAACACCTTGGTACGCGGATAACGGGAAGTGAACGCGTCGGAGTAGGTCTTGACGTTGTGCCTGATCTGGTTCTCCGACACGACGTAGAGCGGTGTGCCGTACTGTGCCGCGAGATCGGCGCAGGACACGCCATCGACCTCGAGGACTCCGCCCGCGTTGTAGCCGATTCGTTCGCTGAACTGATGCGCCATCGTCGCTCCTCGCCAGCCGCCAGTCGTGCTGCAGCCATCGTCTCGCTGTCAGGACGCGGCCGAGGGTGGGCGCGCGCCCCCAGTCTTGACCGACGTGAAGTGCACGTGCGCCGCCGGTCAGTTCGGCGATTAGTCCTCGGCGTCGGGTTCAGGTTCGGTGTGAACACTTCGTCTGAGCCAAGCGAGCGCGAGCACGAGCTCGGCTGCCTGGGCCGGCGCGGCGAGTGACCGCCCGCTGAGCGCCTCCACCCGGTCGAGCCGCTTGCGCACGGTGTTGCGATGCATGAACGTCGTGCTGGAGACGTCGCTGATCGAACCATCGCAGCCGATGAATGCCTCAAGCGTTTCGAGCAGTCGGCTGCTTTCCTGGTGGGGAAGTTCCAGAATCGGGCCGAGCACGTGGTTGACGAAGGCGTCTGAGATCTCGATGTCTGAGTGCATCAACGTCTCGAGCCAGGCGTCGGCGAGGAACACCACTCCGGCCTGATCCGGTGGCACTGCGTCAGCGACGGCGCTGGCCAACCTCATCCCGCGCGGCAGATCACCAGGCCCGCCCGAGATCTCGGCAACCCCGAAGCGCCCATCGGCGAGCACCGACAGGATTGAACGCAATCGTTCCGGGCTGATGGACGTGCAGTGGATGACTCCCTGGGTGTCGTGACTCGGTCCGGTGAAATGGGCCGCTAAGTCCATCCTGGCGAGTGACGTTCGCAGTCGGCCAAGGCTGGTGCCCATGTCTGATGGCAACGATCCGGATAACACAGCAAACCGACCGCGGTCGGGAAAGCCGAGCAGTCGGCTGCTGCGGGCGCGCGCAATCGCGTCGGTGTGTCCTCGCGAGATCAAGTCACTAAACGCGGTCTCGCGTTCATCGCTGCGGCGGTCGTGTAGCTCGCGTTCTCGAGTGCGATACGAGTCGACCACTTCCTCGGTAATCAGCTCCACGGCGTTCCACACTGCGATGCAGCCGTCGATGAACTCTGGCTTGGTGCTCACTTCGGTCTCGCGAGCTTGATTGACCAGCGCGGCCCACAGGATCCGGAAGTCGAGCCGGAAGGCATGCAGGATCGCGGCGAGCGGCATGCCCTGCTCAGCTCGCAGCCGCCCGATCTCCTCAGGTGCGGCGGCGGTGTTCTCGTCGATGCTAATTCGCGCTAAGCGCGATAAGGAAAGCGCCAGCGTGCTCCGGGTAGCGCGTTGAATCTCACTCACGACAATGCCGGCGTTGGCGTAAGCCGGCTCGACCGCAAAGATTTGTTTTGTGGAGTCGGCTTCCATGCGTTCAAGTGCGCCATTGTCAAGCAGTTGAAGCGCGAGCGTGGCCATCAGGTCTTCAGCCGGTTGTGCGGGCTGCTTCGCGCGTTTTTCACCCACTTAGCCATGTTATCTCCAAACCGCCTGGTGAGCGCTAAGATGAGACCCTGAGCGGAGGTCGTATCGGCGTCGGTCGAAACGGCTCGTATGCAGCCTTCCTCGCGGGTTGTTCTGACGGTGTTTCTACGCGAGATGGGGGCTGAAGCAGTCGTGACCAGCAGGGCAGTTTCGGGTCTTGCAGATCGCTCGGTTCCGCCGCAGTTGGAGCTGCTCGATACGCCCTCGGTGGTCGTGGAGGTCGGTGCGCTGCACCGCAACCTCGAGCAGATGGCAGACCTCAGCCGCGATCGCGACACGGTGTTGCGACCACATGTGAAGAGCCACAAGTCGCGGGCCCTGATGCGCGCGCAGCTCGACTCGGGCGCGTCCGGCATCACCGTCGCGAAGCTCGATGAAGTCGCCGGTATGTCAGGCGCCGACGGCTGCCGCGATGTGTTTCTGGCCTATCCGATCACCGCCGAGCACAAGGCGGTGCGGGCGATGGGGCTGGCCCAAGAGCTCGACCTGACCCTGACGATCGACACCGTCGTCGGTGCCGAGCTGCTTGACCGCACGGCGCGAGATGCGGGGTTACGGGCCCGCGTTCTGATCGAGGTCGACAGCGGCTTGGCGCGATGCGGGTTGCCAGCGCGCGACGTCGAGGACTTCGTTCGCCAGGTTCGCCGATTCGGTCATCTGGATATCGCGGGCGTATTCAGCCATGCCGGCCACGCGTACGCCGCGACGTCGCCTGCGCAGCTTCGGGCGATCGCCGAGCACGAGGTCAGGACGGTTTCGCAAGCGGCGGCGGGGGCCGTCCGTGGTGGTGCAGACGTCCGCGTGCGCAGTGTGGGAAGCACCCCGACCGTGCTCACGAACGTGGACGGGCTGCGGGAGATGTCGGAGATCCGTCCCGGCAACTACGTGTTCAAGGACCGCATGCAGGTCAGCCTCGACGTCGCGTCAATCTCTGAATGTGCGCTCTCAGTGGTGACGACGGTCGTGAGCACGGCGAGCGGCAACGCCGTCATCGACGCCGGCTCGAAGACCCTCGGGTTGGACAAGGGAGCTCATGGCAACGACTCGTTGGTCGGCTACGGCGTCGACGTCGAGACCGGCATCGTCGTCGACCGGCTCTCTGAGGAGCACGGCATCATCACCGGTGGCGCTGCGCAGCTGCGACCGGGTGACCGGCTCCGGTTGGTTCCCAATCACGCCTGCGTCGTCACCGACCTGACTAGCCGGCTGTACGCCGTCGATGGCGACGACGTCATCGGCACCTACGACATCGACGTCAGGGGCGGTGGCTACTGATCGGAGATTCCCATTATGGGGCTATCTGCCGTCTTTTTCTGGCCGGCGAAGAAACGCGTCGTTTTATACGCGGCGATACGGCCAGCGGATTTGCTCGCCGCGCGTTAGTATGACGATCGAAGCAGCGATGGCTATTTTGCCAACAATGAGGTGCGCGGTTGAAACCCTCTGAGCCCGGCGAGCACAATAATGGCCGTACGACTGGACCCGGCCTCTATGGCGCACGTATTCGGCGATTACGAAAGCTGGAAGGGAAGAGCCTTCGGGCGCTCGCCGAAGAACTAGGTATTTCTCCTAGCGCGCTGTCGATGTTGGAAAATGAGCGAAGCGGCGTCTCGTTGCAGCGGCTGCAGTTGATCGCCGACCGGTTCGGCCTGCCGGTCGTCGAGTTGCTTGCTGAACCGACCGAACGCTCTGTCGAGCACCTCGGCATTGAGGTCATCAGGCAGGTCGCCTCTAACGTGCCGAGCGTGGAGCGCGGCAAGGGCGTCACCTACCAGGTGCCGGTCATCGGCGCCCGACATGCGATGCAGCCCGCGATGCTGACATTCGCTCCAGGTGCGGGCTTTCTCGGCGACCCGATCGGGCACGACGGCGAAGAGATTGTCTTCGTGCTGTTCGGCCAGATCGAGCTTCACCGTGGCGAGGAGAAGGTCGTGCTCAACCAAGGCGACGCGGCGCTGTTCACCTCGGGCAAGGCGCACGCCTACCACAACGGATCCAACCAGGGCCCGGCGATGATCTTGATCGTCGCGACTCCTCCTTGGTAGCGCTCTCCGGCGTGACGGCGTTCAGTCAATGCCACGGTCGTGCCACCGGATAGCGAGCAACACAGCCGGAACGACGGGCACCGCGGTGAGCACGAATGCCCAGCCGAAGCCGAAACCGCCGATCGTCCAACCGGCTGCGAGCGGGCCGAGCACATAACCGACGTCGCCGAAGAAGCGGTAGGCCGCCGTCGTCCGGCCCTGCTCTGAAGTGCGCCCGACCAGCAGGGTGGCGCTGGCGACGACGACCGTGCCGGCGAAATAGCCGGTGACGCCCACCAGGATCGCGAGCGAGGTGCGACCGTGAGCGACCGCGATGAGCGCGCTCGACACCCCCTCCGCGACGAGCGACCAGATAAGCAGTTGGCGGCGCCCGAACCGATCCGCGGCAGATCCGGCTGGGTAGAGGGCGAGCATCTCCGTCGCGGTTGCCACACCAACGATCACTCCGACGACGACGAGCGAGAGCTGCAGCTCGGTGCGCACATAGAGCGGCACCAGCACGAAGTAGACCGCGGCGGTGACCCAGAAGACCGCCAGGTTTGCGGTCGCCGCCGCGAGGAACATGCGCTGTCGCAGCAGATCGAGCCAATGCACCCGATGCAGGACTCCATCCGGGGCAGCGACCGGCGGCAGTGGCGGGAGCAGGAGCAAGATCAGCGGCGCGATTGCGAGCGTGATCCCACCCCACGCGAGCATCACACTGGCGAGGCCGAAGTGGTGGCCGATCTCCCCGCCGACCGGCTCGCCGACCAGGGTTCCGAGACTGAAAGCTCCGAACAGCAATCCGAGCTGCCGACCGGCACCCCGCGTCGTCATCGTTTGGTAGGCATAGCTGAACAAGCCCGTGGTGAGCGCGGCTGATCCGCAACCGGCGACGAATTGGCTCGCCACCGCAATGTCGAACGTTGGCGCCAGGCCGGTGAGGATCCCCGACAACCCGAAGACGACTGAACCAGCGAAGGTCGTCCGGCGCGCACCGAAGCGTTCGACCAGTGAGCCCGACGGCAGATCGCAGACCAGCCGCCCTAGTGCGTAGGCGCCGACCAGGATGCCGACGAGCTGATAGCTCGCACCGAACGACCTGGCGTACAACGGCAGCGCCGGGACGACGAGACCGTACGCAAACCAGATCGCCGTCGACAGCAGGAGCAACGCCCGCAGCCGGTGATCGACCAGCAACTCCCGCAGTCGTGGGCCAGCCGGTTGGACGTCGTCGGCTGGCGGGCGCACGGCGCCGCGCGGTGGAAGCCGGCTCCGTCGAAGAGCCGAGCGCAAAGCTGGCATTGATCAGGGTTCAGTGATCGGAGAGAGCGCCGCGCCGAGCAGTCGCTTGGTGTAGTCGTGCTGCGGATCATTGAGCACCTGCTCGGTCGTGCCGGCTTCGACGACCTCGCCGTTGAGCATGACGTACACGCGATCGGCGAGATAGCCGATGACCGCCATGTCATGGCTGATCAACAACATGCTGAGGTTTTCGCGCAACTCGTCGAGAACGTTCAGCACCTGACCTTGAACCGAGACATCGAGTGCGGAGGTCGGCTCGTCCGCGACCAGCAGCAGCGGATTGGTGATGAGTGCGCGGGCGAGGCAGACGCGTTGGAGCTGCCCGCTACTCAGCTCGGGTGGCCGACGGCTGGCGATCGTGCTGGAGAGGTGGACCTGCTCCAGCGCCTTGACTGCCAAGCCGCGACGTACGTCGCGTCCGCCCATCCGGTGGACGACCGCGAAGTCCTCGACGCTTTGCAGGACAGACATTCGCGGGTTGAGCGAGCTGCGCGGATCTTGGAACACCATCTGCGCAACGCGCCGTTGCGCCCGGGTTCGGCGAGTGCCCACTTCGTCCCCGGCCAACCAGACAGTGCCGCTGGTCGCAGCCTCGAGGCCCATCATGATCCTCGCGATCGTGGATTTGCCGGACCCGCTCTCACCGACGATTCCCACGACCTCCCGCTGGCCAATCTCGAGGCTGACGCCGCGCACTGCCGGAACCTCCTGGCCGTACACGACGTAGGTCTTGACGATGTTTTCCATCCGCGCGACTGGCTGGTCGTTGCCGGACAGGCCGGCTGAGCCGACGAGAGGCGAGCTCATGCCGGCCCCGCATCCGCAGCGGCGGCCGGAGCGGCGCCATCGGAGTTGGTGGGGTGATGGCACCACGCATGCAGGGCGCCATCGCTGACGTACGGGCGGTCTTCGCCACATTCCGGCGTGGCGTTTGCGCATCTCGGCATGAACCGGCACCCGGCGCCGAAGTCACCGGGCGGCGGCACCACGCCGGGAATCGTGAGGAGCGGTCGTTGCCGCTCCTGCAACGAGCGAATGCCACCAATTAAGCCGGCGGTGTAGCGGTGCAGTGGACGCGAGAGGACGTCCGCGGTTGGGCCGAGCTCGCACAGCTGTCCGGCATAGAGCACTGCGGTGCGCGCACAAACTCGCCGGATCACGTCGAGGTCGTGGGAGATCAAGATGACCGCGAGGTTCATGTCCCGTTGCAAGGTGTCGAGCGTGGCGAGCACTTCGTCCTGCACCAGCCGGTCAAGCGCCGTCGTCGGCTCGTCGGCGACGAGCAGCGTCGGTTTGCGGAGCAGCGCCAGCGCGATGAGCGCCCGTTGGCGCATCCCGCCACTCAGCTCGAACGGATAGCTGGCCATCACCCTGGCCGGGTCGCGCAACGCAACCTGGCGAAGCGACGCCTCCGCAGCGTCGCGCCAACCGTCTCGAGGCGAGAGGTCGGAGGACCGCCAGATGTCGGCGAAGTGCCCGGCGACTGTACGGTTGGGATTCAACGAAATCAACGCGTCCTGGAAGATCGGCGCGGCGATTCCACCTCGCAGCTTCGTCAACTCCCGGGGCGAAGCGTTGAGGACGTCGATCCCGGCGATCGTGATGCGACCGGTGATGCGTGCGGTCTTGGGCAGCAGACCGAGCAGTGCTTGGCCCAGCACGGTCTTGCCGGAACCCGACTCGCCGACAAGACCGAGGGTCTCTCCTTGCGCGAGGGCAAATGACACGTTTTGGATCAACGCGATCTCGCCGTAGTGGCTCGGGAACGAGACGCTGAGATTCTCGACCTCGAGCAAGGTCGCGGTCGCGGCGTCGGTTGCGGCTTGGCTTGCGGACATCACGTCCCTCACCCCCTCTGCTGCAGCAGCGGGTCGAAGCGTGCAAGCCATCTGTCGCCGACGGCGTTGAGCGAAACGACGGTGACGAACAACGCAATGCCCGGGAACACGCCGAGCCACCAGTCGCCGATGACCAGGTATTGCTGGCCTTCGAGGATCATGTTGCCCCAACTCGCGGTTGGCGGCTGAATGCCAATGCCCAAGAAGCTCAACGCCGCTTCGAACAACATCGCGTCGGCGAAAAGCAGCAGTGCGAATGCGCCGATTGGTGCGGCGACGTTGCGGACCACATGCCACAGCAGGATCCGCGCAGACGAGGCGCCCGTACTTCGCTCGGCGGTCACGTAGTCCTGCTTGAACTCGGTCGCGAGCCGGGCACGAACCAGCCGGGCCACGTTTGGCCAGTCGACCCAGCCAATGACGAACGCGACGCTGAGCACACCTCGACCGATCACGAGGCTCAGCACTAGAGCCATGATGATCGCGGGGAAGCCGAGCACGACATCAGTCAGCCGCATGACGATCTGGTCGAGCCACTTCGGGCCGAGCGTCGCCAATGCGCCGATCAGGAATCCGAACGCCACCGCGACGACGACGGCGATGCTCGCCACCTCGATCGACGTCCGCGCTCCCGCGATCACGCGCGCCAGAACGTCCCGGCCGAGCTCGTCCGTGCCGAGCAGGTGGTGTGCGCTCGGATCCTTCAAGATCGCCGAGCTGGTGGCATTCGGTGTCGATCCGAAGAAAAACCGACCGAACAATGCGACGACCGCGACGACGAGGATCCATAGGACCGAGATTCGGCGAAGCGGTCCGGTGATCGCTCGACGGGTGAGCGGGGAGAGCAGGCCGGCTCGCGCCTCGCGCCCCGCGGTCGACGCGGTGGTGTCCGTTGCGAGTGTCATCCGCGGGACTCCGCGCGCCGCATCATGCCGCATCCGTTCGCACGTCGAGGAAGGTGTGCAGGATGTCGACCAGCAGGTTGACGACAAGGAATGTCAGAACTGCGAGCAGCGCGACGGCTTGCACCACCGGAAAGTCGGACTCGGTTGCCGCCTGCACCGCGAGGTGTCCGAGGCCGGGCAAGTTGAACACCTCCTCGACAAGAACCGCGCCACCGAGCAGGTACCCGACCTGGATGCCCAGCAGTGTTGTCGGCTCGAGCAGGGCGTTGCGCACGACATAGCGGAAGATGATGCGGGCGCGGCTGACGCCGAGGCTTCGCGCGGTCAAGACATGAGGCTTGACGACCTCCTCGGCCACCCGCACCTGCGTGACTCGCGCGACGACGCCGGTCGGCCCGATCGCCAGGGTCACCCACGGCAACAGCATGTGCTGGAAGAACCCGCCCGGGTCCTTGGACAACGAGTCGTACCCGCCGGCGGGAAGCCAGCCGAGCTTCAGCGCGAAGATCTCGATGAAGATCAAACCCAACCAGAACGTCGGGACCGACACGGCCGCGATCCCGCCTGCGGCAATCACTCGGTTGAGCAATGAAAACCGTCGAAGACCACCGATCGTTCCGAGCCCGAGGCCGAACCCGGTGGCAAGGATGATGGCCCCGACACCCAGCTCGATGGTCACGCCGGCGCTGTCTTTGACCTCCGTGCCGACCGACGAGCCGCTGAGGAAGTCGACCCCGAAGTCGCCGGTGACGGCGTCTTTTAGCCAGATCTCGTACTGCTTCGGCAACGAGTCGTTGAGGTGATACTGCTTGTTGAACGCCTCCCGCGCGACCTTTGGCGCAAAGTTTCCCTGCGCCGAGATCGACGGGTTGTTGAGCGCTACTCGCCCGACACCGAAGACCAGCAGGCTCACGCCGATCAACGTCGGAACGATGAGCAGCAACCTGACCGCGACGAGCCTGACCCTGCCCCGAGTTCTCGGTGCGAGCTGCGGGGTCATGAAGATCAGTCCTTGATTGGGCCCTGACGACGGTCTGCCTTGGGCGGGAGGTTCGCCCGGTGCGGCAGGGTTCTGCGGTCGGGTCTAGGTGATTGAGGCGTTGAGGAAGTTCTCGACGTCGTTGGGCGGAGCGGTGAAGCCCGAGACGTCGCTGTTCCACGCATTGAGCGACGCGATGTTGATGAAGGCGAAGAAGTTCGACACCTCCTTGCTCCAGATGTCAGCGGCTTGACCGTAGAAGTCCTTGCGCTCGCTCATCGTCGTCGCCAAGCGCCCCTTGTCGACCAACTTGTCGTACCTCTCGTACTCCGGGTTGTTGATGAAGTAGAACGCGGTCCGGTTGGGGCCGTAGTTTGACAGCCGGAAGTAGACGTCCGGGTCGTTGCCGAAGGCTTCGTTGACTCCCCAGACCAGGAAGGTGTCGTACTTCTTCTTCTCCCCGACCAGGCTGTAGCCGGCTTGGATGTCGACCAGCCGGATCGTGGCGTTGAGCCCCGCCTTCTTCCAGCTCTCCTGGATGAGCGGGCCCATGGTCGCGAGGTACGGGGTGGTGGAGACGAGAAACTCGAAGTTGAGGCCGTTCGGGTAGCCCGCCTGGGCCACGAGGGACTTCGCCTTGTCGATGTCGTAGTTGTAGACCGGGTTCGGCTCGACGTAGTACGGGTTGTTCGGCGGCAGCGGGGAATTGGTCACCCGGCCGTACTTGCCGGCGAAGACCGTGTTGATGATCGTCTCGCGGTCGATCGCATACATCAACGCCTGGCGAAGCAGCACGTTGTTGAACGGCGGATGGTTCTGGTCGGTCTCGAGCGCAACCATGAGGCCACCGAAGCCAGCGCCGGTGTCGATGCCCGGCCGGGCGCTCAGCGGAGCCATGTCGCTCGCCGGCACGCCTTCGATCACGGTGAGCTGGCCGCCGATGAGCTCGACCTCGCGGGTCGAGTCCTCGACGACCGTCTGGAAGGACAGCGAGTCGAGCTTCGGCTTGGACGTGCCCTTGTACGCCTTGTACCGGTCGAGGTTGACCGTGTTGGCTGTCGATGAGGCGTTGAACGAGAACGGCCCACTGCCGACGGGTGCGTTGCCGAACTTTGCGCTGCCCTTTGCGGAGTAGATCTTCTCCGGCAGGATTTGAATCATCTGGATGTTCTGGAAGAACGACCCGTAGTCGTGGGAGAGGTTGAACACGATCTTGTCGCCCTGCGTGGTGACCTTCTCGATCAGCGTCATGAAGGCGGTGTAGAGCGAGCCGGTCTTCGGGTTGAGGATCAGCTCCCAGGTGAAGGCAACATCGCTGGGCGTGACCGGCGAACCATCGTGGAAGGTGAGGCCGGGAAGCAATGTCGTCTCATATGTCGTCGGTCCGGTCTTGGTGGGCAGCGACGGAATCATCCACGGCGCGAGTGTGCTCAGGCTGGGGTCGGAGTACTGAATTAGCGACTCAAACACGTGATGGGTGACGTCGAGGTCGCCGAGACCACCTGCGGTCGGCGGGTTGAAGCCGGTGAACGTGTCGAGGATCGCGGACTTCAGCACCTGTGACTTCGAGCCTGTCGTCGTGCTTGTGCCACCGGAGGAGCTGCTGCTGCACGCTGCCAGCAGTGAGGGGGCGAGGCCGCCACCCACGAGCAGCAGGCCCGAGTTGCGCAGGAAGTTTCGCCGTGCCATCGGCCGCGCGAGAACGGGGAGGTCCCCGCCCGAGGAGATCGCTGAGCCGCTCCCGCCGTGTTGGCCCGCAGTGTTCATTGCGCCTCTCCATCTTGACGATTTGTTCACGATCCGTGTGGTGTCCCGAATGAATGGTGTTCGGTTTGACTCAACGCATTGTCAATAACGTTGAATCTGATTGATGTGGCATACAACCATGCCCGCGAGGGTGGAGGCAAGCCAATCCGGCCCGAGTCGGCTGACGTCCTCAGGTCGCCGCGAGCTCGACGAGATCCGGTCCGGGTCGATGAGGGAGGTGGCGGTAGCCGCTCACCCGCTGATGTCGAACCACTCGGTGCGGGTAGGTCAGCAAGAAGATCATGGGGTTCTCTTCCAGGAACTTGCGTTGCAGGCTCTGGTATCGAGCCGAGCGATCTGCGGCGTCGGTCTCGGCGGCCGCGGCGTCGAGGTCGGCCTGCGCATCGAGCTCGTACCCGGTGAGGTTCAGGTACGTCATCTTGCGGCGGACCACGTCTTCCGGATCAGGCATTTGGTAGACCGACATCGACAGTGACAGTCCGGTCATGACCCGCTGATCGAGCAGCAGCGAGAAATACTCCTCGCCCGAATAGACAGTCAGCCTCGGCCTGATCCCTACTGCCCGCAAGTCGCGCTCAAGTGCCTCCACTACAGCTTGCGTGTCGACACCGCTCCACGATCCCTCCCAATACGGGAAGTCGACCTCGATTCCGTCCGCATAGCCGGCGTCGCGGAGCAACTCGCTGGCTTTCTCCGGATCGTGTCGGTAGTGCGCGGCGAGGTCTTCGTCGTAGCCGCAGATGATCGGGATGAAGCCGGCCTGGGCGGGTCGCACTCCGTCGCCCCAACCGCCGAACAGGCCCGCGATGTCGTCGTAGTCGACGGCGTACTTCAGGGCCTGGGTGAAGGCTCGGTTGGCGGTCAACGATCGACCGTCCGGCCCGACTGTCCCCTTGAGCAACGTCAGATTGGGGCACTGGATCGACGCGACCTGCTCGGCGACGAAATCCGCGTCATCGACGAACTGCTCGAAGTCCGCCGGAGCAACCGCGAGGAGTAGGTCGAGCTCGTCGCTACGGAGCTTCGCCAACGCGGTGTCGGCGTCCGGTGTGTCGACGAACTCGACCTGATCCGCACGCGCCCGGCCGCGCCAGTGGTGCGGGTCCGCGACGAGGATGACGTTGTCGTCGGTCACGGTCTGCAGAACGAACCGACCCGAACCAGCTGAGCGTCGGGTGAGCCAGTGACGTCCGAGGTCATCTGCCACCTCGACCGCGGCGCGTTCGACGATCGAGCCGGCCGGACTCGCGAGTGCAGTGAGGAACGCCACGGTGCCTCGCTCAAGCACGATCTCGACGGACCCCGCTTCGAGCGCTCGCACCTGCGAGATCGGGAACAGGTGCGAGGGCGGTTCGGCCATGCGCATCAGCCGGTCGAAGGAAAACACCACGTCGTCAGCGGTCACTGGCCGTCCGCTGGCAAACCGCGCGTCGGCATCGATCTCGAAGACATAGGTGCGTTGATCGTCGGAGACGGTCCACGTTCGGGCCAGCCCGGCGGTGATCTCCAGCTGCCCATCAGCAGTCGTGGTCAGCTCGACGAGCCGCTCATAGGTTGCGTAGACCACGTTCAGCGAGATCGGGGTGAAGTCGGTCGCGGGATCGACGTAGGGCCAGACCGGCTCGAGAAACGGAATGCCGATCCGCAGGGTGTTCGACATGAGCGGTCTCCTAGGCGAGGTTGAGGGAGATGGACTGGACCTCGGTCATCGCCTCGAGGGTCCAGCGGCCGCCGATTCGGCCCTGGCCGCTGTTCTTTCCGGCCCAGCCGCCGAAGGGCATGTGCAACTCCCAGTAGTTGCTCGTGTCGTTGATGACGACCTGCCCCGCCGGAATCCGCTCTGCAAGTCGAAGTGCGCGGCTGACGTCGGCGGCGAACACCGCGACGCTGAGACCTAGTGGTGAGGAGTTCGTGAGCGCGAGAATGTCCTCGTCGCCGTCGGCAACCGTGATCGGGGCGATCGGCCCGAACGTCTCCTCGACCTGCACCAGGGACGCTCGATCCACGTCGCGGAGCACCGTCGGTGCGAGATACAACTCTGAAGGCATTCCGTCGATGACTGTGCCGCCGTACGTCACAATCGCGCCGCGTGCGACGGCATCGTCGATGTGCTCGCGCATCTTCGTCGCGACCGCGCCGTTGTTGACCGGTCCCATGAGGCTGGTGTTCTCCCACGGCTCACCCACCGCGAGGTTCTTCGCGTACTCAGTGAGACCGGCGACGAGACCGTCGTAAATCCCAGGCTCCGCGATGATGCGCTCGGCAGCGGCACAGGACTGACCGGCGTTCCAAAACGCCGCCTGGCCGATCGCCGGAACGGCACGGGACAGGTCCGCGTCGTTCAACACGATGACGGGTCCATTGCCGCCGAGCTCGAGCAGCAAGTGCTTGCCCGCGGCGCTTGCAGCGATCAACGCGCCGACCTGACTCGAGCCGGTGAAGCCCACACCGACGACGTCGGGATGTGAGACCAACCGCTGTGCCATCGGCACCGACCCACCGGTGACCACGTTGAGCAGCCCAGCCGGGACTCCTGCCGCCTCGATGCACTCCGCCAACCGAATCGCCACTCGCGACGTCGTCGGCGCCGGCTTCCAGACGACAGCATTGCCGGTTGCCAGCGCCGGTCCGAGGTATTCGACCGGGATGTTGATCGGGAAATTCCACGGCGTGATGACGGCGAAGACGCCCTTGGCTCGCCGGATCGTCATCACCCGCTTGTTCGGGTCTTCAACCGGGATCGTCGTGCCGCCTAGCCGCTTGACCTCCTCCGCGGCGAGCCGGAAACCTGCGGCTGCTGACGCGACCTCGCCGACCGCGTCTGCCGTTGGCTTCCCGTGCTCGATCGCGAGCTCTAGGGCAATCTCGTCTGTGCGCGTGTCGATCTCTTCGGCTACCCGGTGGCACCAGGCCGAGCGTTGGAACGCCGAGGTCGTCTCATGACGCCGGAACGCGGCCAGCGCAGTGGCGACGGCTCGGTCGACATCGTCGGGCCCGGCGGACGGAACGTGAGCGCACGCTGTTCCCGTTGCAGGGCTGTTGATGATGTAGGAGTCGCCGCCGAGCGCGTCGACCCACTCGCCGCCGAGCAGCATCTGGTGATGTGTCGGCTTGCTGGCAAAATCGGGAACGGTCCGCATCGGTCGACCTATATCTCCCTCGTTGCTCACGCACTGGGTGGTTGAACAAAAAGTGGTCTAGGGTTCCGTCTAGTTGAACGAAAGCACACCTGTCCAAGGGCTGCAAGCGCGAGCGATGATCGCCGGGACAGGGCATCGGCTGACAGGGTGGGAGCAATGCGCGGATCGGATTCAGTCTTCGGGGTGCAGGGCTCAACTTCAGAGGCACGGCGTCGTTCCGATGACTGGCTTGATGTCCGCCGGATCCGCCGAGATCTCTACGTCCTCACAGATTGGCTCGGTGACACCCATCCTCGGTTCGGGCCGATCTACACCCACTCCTATCTCCTGCTCGGCGATGAGAGAGCCGCGTTGATCGACACCGGCGTGGGGTTTGCCGACCTTCGGGACGCGGTCTCGGCGATCACTGATCTGCCGGTCGACGTGCTGCTCACTCACAACCACTCCGATCACATCGGTGGCTCGTTCGTCTTCGACACGGTATGTGTGGCGGCGGCCGACGCCGAACAACTCGAGCGCGGCCTTCGTGAGCAGGACGCCGGCTTCGTGGCGGAGTACGAGTCGCGCACTACCCGAAGGCTGCCGCGGGACTTCGAGTTTGCTCCGTATCTCAAGCCAGAGCGCTGGGCTCGCCGCCCCGACCGGGTGCTCGAATCCGGCGATGTTGTCCAGCTTGGCGGGCTGGATCTCGAGGTCATCACCACGCCAGGTCACACGCCGGGCAGCTGCTGTTTCCTTGACGTCGCAGGCGGCCGGTTGTTCAGCGGCGACACGGTCTACGAGGGCAACCTCAACATCCAGCTCGACAGCTCGGACTTTGCGGCGTACCCCGCGTCGATCGACGCGCTGCTGAGCATCGCCGATGGCACCGATGTGCTGCCAGGCCATTACGCGACGCCGGTTTCGAGCAGGATCATTCGCGACGTCAGAGATGGCTTGGAGCGGATGGCGGCAGGAGACGTCGACTACATGACGGTGTCACCGGACTGGCTCGAGGCCGACTTCGAGAGTTTCTCGATCACCATCCCCGCAGCCGCCCGTCCCCGATGCCCCCAAGATCACCGAGGGATTTAGGTGTTCAGGACGCGGGCGGGGTTGGTCACCGTCATGGTGGTCCACTCGGCGTCGGTGATGCCTGCCGCGCTGAGCACGCTGTGGAAGGTCGTCGGCAGGTAGTCATAGCCAGGGCCGCCGAAGGCCTTGAGGTGAGCCTTGCGACACACGTCTTGGGACAGCAGGATCCGCTCGACGTGGCCTTGGTCGCGCAACGTGAGGATCATGGCGACCAGGTCCTCCTCGAGCGACGCCACGAGGGGGAGCGGGTAGCCGACGTTGTCGAACTGTACATAGGCGCCGGCCGCCAAGATCTGGCTGAGGTACGCCAGCTCGAGGTGCGAGTCGCAGTGCCCGATCACGATCCGATCGGGGCTCACTCCCTCTTCGATGAGGATGCCGAGGTGTTGCAGGCCAACCTCGCTCGCGACTGAGTGTGTCGTGATCGACAATCCGGTCTCGAGCTGCGCGCGCGCCACGGCCCGGAAGACGCGCTCCTCCTGTGCGGTCGCGTAGTGCTTGTGCGAGCCGATCTCGCCAATAATTCCTGGCCGAATGCCGGTGTCGCCGACGCCCCGAGTGATCTCGGCGACCAGCTCAGCGGTCAGTTGCTGCGTTGACGCCAGGTCGATCTCGGGTGGGTAGTACGGCTGGCGATACCAGCCGCACCCCATCACGATCTGGACGTCGCTCTCTTCCGCGATCCGGCGAAGGCCAGCTGGGTCGCGCCCGATGTGCGGCAACGAAAGGTCCACGATCGAGACGCCGCCGGCTTCGCGGAAGTAGCCGATCTCGCGAGCTTGCCGGGTCTCATTGCTGAGGATGCCGTCGATGTCCCAACGCGCCGCGGCGGTGCGCCACAGGTTGATGAGAACATGCTCGTGGGGCAGACAGAAGCCAAGGTCGGCGGCGTCGATCTCGCCGCGGACAGTGGTGATCGACACGCTGATCCTCCCGAAACGCGAGGGCTGCGACGCTACCGCGAGTGTTCAAACCAGTCTATGCTCCCGCCACAGTTGTTCAATGAAACTGGACGCGCGCACAGACGCCCTGCGCGGCACGCGCTGGCAAGAACGGAGTCACTGTGTCGGAGATCGGAATTGGCATCGTCGGGGGCGGTTTCATGGGCCGGACCTGGGCGGAGTGTGCGCAGGCATCGGAGGACGCCGCGTTGAGCGCGGTGTTCGGCGGCCGGCGCTCGGCACAGCTCGCGGTCGACTACGGCATGCCCGAAGAGCCCTCGATGGAGGCGCTGCTGGCCCGGCCTGATGTCCAGGCGGTCGTCATCACCTCCCCGCCCAACGTCCACGTCGAGCAAACGGTGATGGCCGCTGAAGCCGGCAAGCACGTTCTCGTCGAGAAGCCGATGGCGCGCAGCGCTGAGGGCGCGCAGACGATGGTCGACGCGTGTGACAAGGCCGGTGTGACGCTGGCTGTGGTGTCTCAGCATCGATTCCGCAGCTGCCAGATGGAAGCCAAGCAGATGATCGAGGACGGCGTCATCGGCGACATCCGCATGGTTCGCCTGTCCGGGATCAACGAGTGGTGGGACTTCGAGGAGTCCGAGGACGCGTGGAAGCTGGATCCCGAGCAGATGAACGTGTTCCACGACTGGGGCGCGCATGCGTGCGACATCCTGCGATGGATCGTCGACTCCGAGCCGGTACGCGTCTTTGCCCAGACGACGTCATATTCAGCCGAAACTCCGCCACATCAGAGCGCGATGGCGATCTACACCTTCGACAGCGGGGTGATGGCCAACCTCTGGATGACCTACGAGGTGCCATCGCCTCGGTTCGACTCCGCGATCCGACTGGTGGTCACCGGCTCGGACGGCATCCTCGAGATCGACTCGTACTCCGCGGTTCGGCTTGGCAAGAACGGCGAGTGGAACGAGGTCTTCCGCCAGCCGCCATTCGACCCGCTGATGGCGACTGACCCGGTCAGGCTCGGCGCCTACCACCGCGAGTTCGCCGACTTCCTGGGTGCGGTCGAGACCGGACGTGACGCGAAGGTGACCGGGCGCGACGGGCTGGCATGCATGCGGATGCTCGATGCGACGATCGAGTCGTCGAGGACTTCGAGCGCGATCGAGCTTTGAGGCGACAGTGAGCCGAGCTGAGATCGGCCGCCTCCTTGATGGCCCCGACCCAGTCACCTGGGTGTTCACCGGCGACAGCATCACGCAGGGCGCGGTTTACACCTACGGTGCCCGCAGCTATTCCGAGCACTTCCAAGAGCGGGTGCGCTGGGAGCTCGGCCGGTTGCCGGATCTCGTGCTCAACACGGCGGTGAGCTCATACACCGGCAGGGATCTGCTCGCTCGCTTCGATCAGCTGGTGACCGCTTTCCGGCCAACCGTCACCTCGGTGATGCTCGGCACAAATGACGCGGTCGAGGGTCGCGATGGGATAAAGGCATTCGGCACCAACATCGCCGAGATCATTTCGCGAATCGAAGGGCAAGGATCGATTGCCTTGCTGAACACTCCGCCGCCGGCGGCGATTGCGGAATCGCCAGATGTCCAATACCTCGCGCATTACGTCGAGGAAATGTTGCAGGTTGCGCACGACCGCGATGTTGTCGTCGTGGATCACTACCGCTATTGGATCGAGGTTGGCGACGGCGCGGTGCCTCGGTGGTTGCTCGATGATGCGATTCATCCCAACGCGCATGGTCATATTGAGCTCGCCGTGAAACTGTTCTCCGATCTCGGCATCTTCGATATCGCCAGCCCAACCTGCCGGCTCGCCGCAAGTGCGGCGGCCGCTCATCGCCAAAAGGGGGAGCTGACGTGAGCGCAGCCACTGGGCCGCGGTGGATCACGGCGGCCGAGCTCGCGAGCGCACTGTCGATCGACGCGGCGATAGAGGCGCTCGTCTCGGCCTTCAAATCGGGCGGGGTGGAGTTGGTCGACCGGACGGTGGTGAGCCACGCCGGCAACGACATGTTGGTGATGCCAGCGTGTGGTGATGAGGGCTTCGGGGTGAAGCTCGTGACGATCGCACCGGCAAATCCGGGCAAGAATCTGCCGCTCATCCAAGGGATCTATGTGCTGTTCGGCGCCGCGAACCACGAGCCGAGGTTCATCATGGACGGCGCCGAGCTCACCCGGATCCGGACTGCTGCTGTCTCAACTCTTGGAGCGTCACACCTGGCACGAGCCGACTCAGAGGTCCTCGTGATCTTCGGATCCGGCGTACAAGCCCGCGGCCATGCGGTTGGCATCTGCGGATCCGGCCGGTGAAGTCGGTCGTCATCGTCAACGAGCCCAACCCGGAAAGCGCGGACCGGCTGGTGGCGGAGTTGGTGCGCGACGGCTATCCGGCGTCGACCGGCCGAGCCCAGGATGTCGCTGATGCCGACATCGTCTGCACCTGCACCAATGCGTCCCGCCCGTTGTTTGCAGGTGAATGGCTGCGCGCCGGCACCCACGTCGCGGCGATCGGCAACTATCTCGCCGATGGCCGGGAGGTTGACGCCGACGTGGTCCGGCGGTCCCGGGTGTTCATCGAGGACATTGACGGGCTGCGGTCGGAGATTCCCGGCGACCTCGGCATTCCCGCGCAGGACAGCGAATGGGCGCTTTCGGACATCGTTGGAGACTTGAAGGCACTTGTGCGGGGTGAGGTCGAAGGTCGCACCGGTTCCGCCGACCTCACGATGCTCAAAACGGTCGGCATCGCGTACGAGGACCTCATCGTGGCCGCCGCGGCGGCCAAGGCGCTTGACCAGTGACAGGAGGGGAGCGAGATGCCTGATTCGCGGAAGGTCGCACTCGTCACCGGCGCCGCCAGTGGCATCGGACAGGCCACTGCGGTGAAGCTGCACGAGGATGGGATGCGGGTCTCGCTGGTAGATATCGACGCACCCCGGCTCGAGCGCGTGGCGGCCGCCTTTGCCGATGCGGCCGCAATCCATCAGGTGGTCACAGACATCCGGGTGGTTGCGGAGTGCGAGCAAGCCGTGACCAAGACCCTCGACCGGTTCGGCCGGCTCGACGCTTTGGTCAACTGCGCCGGCGTCGGGTCCGATGGCCCGTCGGACACGATGACCGAAGAGGCCTGGGACCTCATGCTCGACGTCAACCTCAAGGGCATGTTCTTCATGTGCCGCTATGCGATCCCCGCGTTGGAGGCCAGCGGTGGGTCCATCGTGAACATCAGCTCCGACCTCGGGTTGCAAGGTGGCGCGGAGGCGGCGATCTATTGCGCGAGCAAGGGCGGCGTGACCAACATGACCAAGGCGCTGGCCGTCGAGCTCGCGGCACGCGGCATCCGGGTGAACGCGGTCTGTCCCGCCGACGTTGACACCCCGATGACAGACGCCGCGGCCAGGTTGAAGGGCGGCGATGATCCCGACTCCTACCGCCGAGCGGCGCTGCTGCGCTTCCCGCAACGGCCGGCCCGCTTCATCCGACCCGATGAAGTCGCCGAGCTGGTCTCATTCCTCTGCTCTGGCCGAGCAACTCCCATCACTGGTGCCGCGTTGGCGATCGACTTTGCGGTGACTGCGGGCGGTCCTCGACCAGCCGGCTGAGCCGCGGCGGATGGTCGACGTCAACGTCGACCTACTCGATGGTCTTGCTGGCGTGCTCGAGCGATCGTCGAGTGAGGACGCGCGCGAGATGCCGGCGGTAGTCCGGGTCGGCATGCATGTCGGCGACCGGCTCGGTGCCCTCCGCAGCGAGCGCGGCAGCTTCTTCGATCGACGCGCCTGCGGCCAGCGATGCTTCAGTCGCCGTGGCTCGCAGCGGCCGACTGCCCATATTTGCTAGCGCGACTCGTCCCGCAACGGTCGCGACCGCAACGATCGCCCAGTCGTTGGCACGTCGGGTGAATTTCTCGTAATGCCAGCCAGCCGGGCCGGTACGCGGGACCCGGATCTCGACGATCATCTCGTCCGCATTCAACGCGGTGTCGAAGTAGCCGAGGAAGAACTCTGCCGCGGTCACCTGACGGCGTCCGGCTGGCCCTTGCAAGACCAACTGGGCATCCGATGCGAGCACCGCAGCTGGGAGATCTGCCGCAGGGTCCGCGTGCGAGACCGACCCGCCGATCGTGCCTCGGTTGCGGATCTGGGGATCGCCGACCTGCGCGGCAGCAGCCGCGAGCAGCGGCGCCTCGGCGCGCAGCACATCGGATCTCACTAGATCACGGTGCCGGGTGAGCGCCCCGATCGCGACCTCGTCGCCGTCGACACGGATGTAGGACGCGTCGGGCAGCGTCCGGATGTCGACGAGCACTGCCGGGAAGGCAAGCCGCAGCTTCATCATCGGAAGTAGCGAGTGACCGCCAGCGATCAGCTTGGCGTCGTCGCCGTGCTCCACGAGCAGCGCGACTGCCTCGTCAGCCGAGCCGGCGCGGACGTAGTCGAAGCTTGCCGGGATCACGTTGAGTCCGCCATCGACTCGGCGGCCGCAAGCACGGATCTCACGATGTTGTGATAGCCGGTGCAGCGGCAGAGATTGCCTTCGAGTCCTTCGCGCACCTGCTGCTCGGTCGGGCTCGGATTGTCGGCGAGCAGTGCGGTCGCGGCCATCACCATGCCCGGCGTGCAGAACCCGCACTGCAGCCCATGCTCGGAGCGGAAAGCGCCTTGCACCGGGTGAAGGGTGTCACCCTTGGCAAGGCCTTCGAGAGTGGTGATCTCGGCGCCGTGCGCCTGGACCGCGAGCACGGTGCACGACTTCACCGATTCGCCGTTGACCAGCACCGTGCAGGCGCCACACGAGCTGGTGTCGCACCCGATGTTGGTCGCCTTGAGCTCACAGTCGTCACGTAGGTAGTGCGCGAGGAGCAGCCGCGGCTCAACCTCGTCGGTGCGGCGGTCTCCGTTAACAGTGATCGTGAGCTGCATTAGGCGCCCTTCGCTGCGTTGATGGCCGACCAGACCCGCATCGAGGTCGTCGGCATGTCGATGTGTCTTACCCCGAGGTGAGCAACCGCGTCGATGACCGCGTTCTGCACGGCTGGCGTCGACCCGATCGTGCCTGCCTCACCGATTCCTTTCGCGCCCAACGGGTTGTAGGAGGTAGGCGTTTCGGTCGTGACGAGCTCAAAGCTCGGCAGCTCGGTGGCCGACACGATCGGATAGTCGGCGAACGTCGTCGTCGTGGGGTTGCCGTCGTCGTCGTAGAGAACCTCTTCGAGCAACGCCTGCGCGGCACCCTGGGCCAGGCCGCCATGTCGCTGACCTTCGGCGAGGAGCGGGTTGATCAGGGTGCCGGCATCATCGAGGGCGATCAGCCGCGTCAACACAGCTTTGCCGGTCTCGACATCGACCTCGGCGACCGCAACGTGGGCGCCAAACGGGTATGTTGCGCCGGCTGCCGTGAACACTGTCCGCACCAACAACGGCTCCTTCTCGGCGAGCGAAGCGAAGCTCACTGACGCGCCGGGATCGCCGCGCACCGCGAGACCCGCGAGGTCGTAGTCGACGATCAGATCTTCGGGCGCAACCTCGAGCGCCTCGGACGCACGGATCCGCGCGAGGTCGACGAGCTCCAACGCGGCCTGTTTCACGGCCGCGCCACCCTGTTGCAGGCTTCGCGATCCGGCGGTGCCGCCACCCTTGGGCACGAGGTCCGTGTCACCCCACTTCACCGTGATTTTCTCGATCGGTATGCCCAGCTCCTCGCTGGCCAACATCGCCCAGACGGTGGCGTGGCCCTGACCGTGTGGTGAGGTGCCAGTGAGGATCGTCGCCGAACCGTCCGCATGGACCTCCACCGTCGCGTTCTCACTCGGCGGGCCCGACTCATCGCCGCCACCCGTGATCTCGACGTAGACGCTGATGCCGATGCCGAGCTGGACCACATCGCCACGCTCGCGCCGAGCAGCTTGTTCGCGACGCAAGCCGTCGTAGTCTGCGGCCTTCAGGACAGTGTCCAACGCCATCGGATAATCCCCCGAGTCGTACAACGCCCCGCCCTTGGTGGTGAAGGGCACGGTGAAGGCCGGCAGCAGATTGCGCCGGCGCACCTCTGCTGGGTCCATGCCGATCTCGGCAGCGAACAGGTCCATCGCTCGCTCGATGACCGCAGTCGCCTCGGGTCGACCCGCGCCTCGGTACGCGCCGAGTGGGGTCGTGTTGGTCGCGACGCTGACGAACGATGACTCCAACCGGTCGATGTCGTAGACCGCCGGGGCCATCAGCAGAGTCAGCGTCGGTAGGACGGCACCAAATCGTGGGTACGCCCCGCTGTCCTGCAGCACGTTGAGGCGGTAGGCCTTGACGTTGCCGTCGCGATCTCCGCCGATCGTCACGGTCTGGATCTGCGCGCGACCGTGGGTCATGCCGACCAAGTTCTCTGAGCGGGTCTCTACCCACGTGGCGGGACGTCCGATGTGGCGAGCGATCCAACAGACAAGCAATTGTTCGGGATCGGCACCGATCTTGGCACCGAACGCGCCCCCGACCGCGGGGGTGATCACTCGTACCTCCTCGATCGTCAGACCCAAGCCCTCGGCCACCGCCTCCTGGGTGCTTTGCGCGCCCTGATTCGGTATCCAAGTCGTGAGTCGGCCGTCGCTCCAGACCGCCGCTGCGCTACGGACCTCGAGCGGAGCGACGGCGACGCGCTGATTCAGGACTTCCTGCGTGACGACGACCTCACAGTCGGCGAACGTGTCCTCGGCTTCGTCGGGGTCCTGGCTGATGACGACGTTGTGGCCCAGTGCCGGAAACAGAAAGGTCGAGCCGTCTCGGGCATCTCGCGGGTCGACGACGGGCGTCAACGGTTCATACTCGACGTCGACCAGCTCGGCGATGTCTTCGCCGGTGTATCGACCCTCGTGGACCACGGCGGCTACTGGCTCGCCCACGAAACGAACTGTGTCGACTGCCAGCACTGGCTGTGCCATCTCAGCGGGAAACATCGGCAGCATCGGCTGGGGTGGCGGGAGATCAGTCACGTCCGCGGCGGTGATGACGGCGATGCACCCCTCGGCCGCGAGTGCCGCCGACGTGTCGATCGACAGGATCTTGGCGTGGGCGATCGGTGCCCGCACAAACGTCACCCGGGCGGCACCAACGAGCCGGTCGTCGACCAGATCCTCGGTATAGACCGCGCCGGTGGTGAGGAACTCCGGATCCTCGACCCGGTTCACCCGGGTGCCGAGGATGCTGCCACGCGGAACGTCGACGCTCGTCATCCCCTGACACTATTACCGGCTGCCGCCACGATCGTGAGGGTTCGGCTGTTGCCGCGTCGCGCCCGTAGTACGGTGCCGCGATGAAGCCTCAACGTCACGGTACGAGTGTCATCGTCACACTTGCCGCAGTCTCACTAGGGCTTGCCGTGATGCCAGTCGCGTCGGTTTCAGCGGCGGCCGGTGGGTTTTGTTCGGCGAAGGCGTCCTACACCGGGACGACGATCACCTGGACCGGTAAGGGCGACGGCCACAGCTGGTCGAAGGCGGCTAACTGGAGCCCGTCGACCGTGCCGGACGTACACCAGACATCAGGGAGCTACGTCGCGCAGTACGTGTGCATTGGTGACGGCAAGGGTGGCAAGCCGGCGAATGTGACGGTCAACGGCAATGAGGCGTACCACGTCGCGGGCGTCGACGTCGGTCAAGGGGCGCATCTGACGCTGAAGCCCGGGGCGCAGTTGTTCCTCGGGTCCAACAGCGGCTCGGTGCATTGGCTCAAAGGTGGAGAAGCGCAGCCAGCTGCAGCTCGACGCCGCCACGCTGGGCGGCAACGGCCCATTGACGGTTCACGGAACAATGCGATGGACCGGGCAGAAGGTCAAGGGCCACAAAGACATCGCGACGCAGACCGCACCTGCTGGCGGCCGGACGACGATCGCAGCCGGTGGGAAGATGCTGGTCGACGGCACCGCGTTCGGCGGCGTGTACCTCACCGGCAAGCGGGTCATCGACAACTTCGGCACGATCATGCTGACCGGCTTCGGCTTCATCGCGATGAACAACGGCACCCAGCTGATCGATGAGCCACGCAGCGCGCTGCGTTTCTATGGCGTCGGCGGCATTTATCGAGGCGCGCACACCGCGGGCGCAGCACCGAACATCCAGCAGCACGGCAAGGTAGTGCGTGACGGCGGTGGCACAAACGTCGTGGTCGTCGGTGTGCCGGTGTCATTCGGCAAGACCAAGCCGAACATCTCGATCCTGCGCGGGTCGCTCGTGCTCGACGGCGCGAAGGCACCGAAGTCACCAGTGCGCCGAAACAGCGGCTACGGCGTCGGCAGCTGCGTGGTGGTGAAGCTCTTCGTCTGCAAGAAGCCGTTCGCCACGACCGCGCAGCCGCAGGTGGCGCTCGCGATCACTTCGGCCGAGGCCGGCTCGCCGACGGTCAGCCACATCGCGGTGTCGCTCGCGAAGGCACCCAGCAAGCTGCATGGTCACGTGGTCCTCGGGCAGGCGATCGACGTGACGGCACCGACCGAGAAGACCACCCACTCGACCCACCTGAGCCTGATGTTTGACTCGACCACTGCGGGGTTGAAGTCGAGCACCAAACCCATCGTTTACCGAGACGGTCACCGCATCACGCTGTGCAAGGTGCATGGCTTGACCGCGAAGAACACCTCCTGCGTGTTCTCCGAAGCAGTAGCTCACTCAGGCTCTGCGCCGTTCGCCGGCGGTCAGCAGACAAAGGGTGACTTGACGCTGTTTATCATCACCATCCAGCCCGACGCGCACTGGATCGTCACCACCTGAGCCGTTCGCCTATGAGGCGTCAGCGTCGTTTCTCAGCCAACTGCGACGGGCCGACGTTGGCGTCCAGCCAGTCGTTGAGGGGTCGGGTCGTACGCAGAAAGCCGACGATCCGCTTCTTCGCGGCTGCGGTGCCGAGCCACGCCGCGGGCGGCCACTCCTGCCACGCGACCAGACCTTTGTGGCGGAGCAGCTCGATCCGCGGATGGTCGCTCGGATAGCCCTTGGGTGTGGTTTTGAGGCTTTCGTGGCCGCCGACGTCGATCGACGCCGACCCGATCGTGGCGATGACGTCGACGAGGGCGGTGCCGGATTGATCGGCGGCGACGGCGTCGCGATAGCGGGCGAGCTGGTCTGACGCCATCGCCCACATCCCGCTGCCCGCACCCAACCCGTCCGCGGACAACTGGACGTATCCGGGCCCGATGGTGGCGCCGATTGCGGTCTTGTAGGGCGACTTGTCGCGGCTGAATCTGACGTCGCGATAAGGCCGGAAGATCTTGCCGTCGCCGAATTCAGCCGCGAGCTCGTCGAGCAAGGCCGTCATCGGGGCGAGGACGTCGCTGTCGTAGCTCTCCCGGTGAGCGTTCCAGTAGGTCTTCGAGTTGTCCGCCGACAGCCCCTCGTAGAACTCCAGTGCCTGCGCTGGCCAGCCGCGGAACGCCATGGCTCACTCTAGACAGCCTCCGCGGGAACCCAACTCGAATCAGAAGACGACCAGCTCATCGATCGTTGCGCCAGTCAACTCATAATCGCTCGGGGCGGTCGCTCGACCGGCAATCAGTCGCATCAGGGTGCCGCGTCCGGTGACCAGGCTCGCTGGTGGTCGATCGGGCGAGCCGACGCCGATAGACAGCGTGGTCCCCGGCAGGCTCACCTCGACGAGTGGTGTTGCCCGGCGACGGGTCCGGTCGACGAGCAGGATGCAGGCGTCGTCGAAGCCACCGCTCTCGTAGGCCTGCGGCTCGCCAAGCGCGTCTCGGACGTCGCCGCCGTGCAGCCACTCGCCGAGGGCAAGCGGATCGAGGCGGCCGGCGGCCGCGGCGATGGCGGGTGCGGCCTCGGAATAGCTCTTCTCCAGCTCGGCGAGCAGCCTCGGCAGCGGCCAGGTGCGTCGCTCATCGACATCGAGCTGGTTCAGCTCAGGCGTGAAGGCGTTCAGTTGGTCGGTCGCCGCTCGACTCAACGCGGCTTGGCAGTGGGCCAGCACGTCGCGGACCGACCATGCCGGACACGCAGTCGCGCGGTCGAAGTCCTCGGGCGGGGTGCGGTGCAGGATCGGGAGGAGCGTGTCACTCTCAATCTCGAGAAGTCGCACCGGGCGCTGGTCATCCCACGCGTCTTCGGTCAGTCGTGGTCCCGGCGACGGCATGCGCTGATGATGTCAGCAGCCGTCGACGCTCGTGCGTCACGACCTCGTACCGATCGCACGACGAATCGGGCTCGCTATGACGGCAGGATCAGGCGAGTCTCGTACGCGAAGATCACGGCCTGCACGCGGTCGCGCAGCCCGAGCTTGCCGAGGATCCGGCTGACGTGGCTCTTCACAGTGGCCTCGGACAGGTGCAGGCAGGCGGCGATCTCGAGGTTGCTCTTGCCGAGTGCGATCTCGCCGAGCACGTCGCGCTCCCGGTCGGTCAGTGCGGCCGAGCCGTTGGTCGGGCTCGGCTCGCCGGCGGTCGATCGGCAGCTGCTTGGCGAAGGTGTCGAGCAGCCGGCGGGTGACGCGCGGCGCGACCACGGCGTCGCCGCTGGCAACCGTCCGGATCGCGGCGACCAGCTCGGCGGGCGGCACGTCCTTGAGCAGGAAGCCGCTCGCTCCGGCTCGCAAGCCGGCGAAGGCGTACTCATCGAGGTCGAACGTCGTGAGGATGAGGACCTTGGACCTCCGGCCGCTCGGCGGTGATCTGCTCAGTCGCCGCGATGCCATCCATCACAGGCATCCGCACGTCCATCACGACGACGTCCGGTCGCAGCTCGAGCGCGGCCTGCCGCTGCCGCTTCGCCCGTCGGCGGCCTCGCCGACGACCTCCAGCCCTCGTGGGCGTCCAGCACCATCCGGAAGCCGAGGCGCAGCAGCGACTGATCGTCGACGAGCAGCACCGGAGGTCACGGCGACACGGCCGAGCTCGGGTGTGGCAGCGGGTGACGCTGCCACCGCGGTCGGCGCGGCGCCAGGTGGTCGGCCGCCGACGGGCAGCCGGCGGCGACCTGCCAGCCGTGCGCGTGGGCCGGCCTCGACCTGGCCGGCGTGGACCGCGACCCGCTCGCGCATGCCGACCAGGCCCTGCCCGGCTCCATCTACGCTCGCGGCGGTAGGTGGCTGCGGCCTGCCGTCGTCGGTGACGCAGCACACGGACCTCGTCGTCGCTGCGCGCGCAGGCGGACCACGATGTCGGCCGGCGGCACGGCGTGCTTGACGGTGTTCGTCACCGCCTCCTGCACTAGCCGGTAGATCGTCAGCTCGAGCCCGCGGCCGAGTGTCGTCGAGGCGCCCTTCGGTCTCGAACCGTACGTCGAGGCCAGTCCGGCGTACGGTCTCGAGCAGCGCGTCGAGATCGGCCGACCGTGGGCGCCGGCGTCAGCGATGCGGACTCAGTCGGTGTCACGCAGCACTCCCAGCACCTGCCGCATCTCGCGCAAAGCAGTACGGCCGGCTGCGGACGCCTCGGTGATCGCTGCGGCAGCGCGATCAGGGTCGGTTGCGACGGTGAGGGCAGCACCGTCGGTCAGCGCGATCATGACGGTCAGGTTGTGAGCGATGACGTCGTGCATCTCGCGGGCGATCCGCGCTCGCTCGGCGGCGACCGCAAGTCTGGCTCTGCTGGTCGCGTTCGAACTCCAGTTGCGCTGCGCGTTGCTCGACCGCGGCGAGATAGGCGCGCCGGATCCTGACGTTCACCCCGAGGACGCCGGCGGCCGTCGACGAGCGCGGACAGCAAGAGCAAGCGCGAGGACGTACCTTGCCATGGCCGTAGCTCGGCAACGGCAAGCACGACGCCGAACTCGCAGACGCGACGGCGGCGATGACGGTGCGCCCGATGGGAGACGTCGGCGGCGACCGCGTAGAACGCCAACAGCAAGGCGAGATCCGCGAACGCCGGCGAGCCCGACAGCCATGCTGAAGCCGACCGCCGCGACGATGGCGAATACGGCCAGCGGTGCCCGCCGACGCCAGATCAGCGGCAGCACCAGCTGACGTCAACGGAGACGAGTCGCGTTCGGCGCCCGGTCGCCGTAGCCTGCTCTTGACGCTGGATCTGCGCGAGCCCGATCAGGAGGAGCCCGACGACCACCGCGATGTCAGTGATCGACCGGCCGGACCCGCAGCCCACGCGGGCCGCCGACCCGGTCAGTCGTGGGCTCTGACCTGGAGCCGGTCATAGAGCCCAGTGTCGCCTCCTTATGCGTCCCGACGCAACAGGCACGACCATGCCAGATCGCGAGCGCGACGACGCTACGCCGCGAAACCACTCCGCCGGCCAGCGCGCCCGAGGTTGCTGGATTGCGCACTGTCGTGATCAGCGTCGAGACCGGCGTTGATCGGCAGGTATTGGTCGACGTTGTTCTGCCATGACTGGGGCAAGGCGTTTGCGAGCAGCGGAAGGACCAGGATCAGGCCGAACAGCGTCGCGATCGCGCCGCCGGTGCTGCGGATCGCGAAGCCGCAGCCGAGGCCCAGCAGCCCAATGATCATCAAAAACAGCCCACCGCCGATGACTGCGCGCAGCGCCCCGGGCGAGGCCAGCGAGACGCCGAGATCGTGGCTGTGGAGCGCGGCTTGACCGCCGAGGAAAGCGATCAGGCTGGCTGCTGTGCCGACGACGAAGGTGATCGCGCCAAAGACGATCGCCTTGCTCAGCAGCACGGGCTTGCGCCGCGGTATCGACGTGAGCGAAGCGCGGATCATGCCCGTCGCGTACTCCCCGGTGATCATCAGTACGCCCAGCACACCGATCGCCAGTTGCGCAAGGAGGACGCCTCGCAACGAGACCAGGGCGCGGTCGAATCCGGTCCGCAGGACGCCGCGGCAGCGGCACCGGACCGTCCATCGGGCCCGAGCCTACCTGTCCGACGCGGCCGATGTTAGCGGCCCGCAGCGCGGAGAACAGGATGCCGAGGCCGATTGCCGCGAACAGCGCGGCCCCGAAGCTGATCCAGGTCGAGCGCAGCGACGTGAACTTGATCCATTCGGAGTCGATCGCGCGGGCAGGCTGACCCCCTCGCGGCCGGCGTGCACCCCAGGCGCGATGGCCGAGCGTTGCCGCGGTCATCGCGTCGCTCCCGACGATGCGTGTTGAACTCCACTGCGTCCCTGGTGATCTCCATGAAGGCCTCCTCGAGAGACGCCTGTTGCGGGATGAGCTCGACCAGCGCGATTGCGGCGTCGGCGGCGATCCGCCCGATCGCGGCGCTGCTGAGGCCGGTGACCACCAGCCGGTCGGCATCGCTTGCGGTGATCCCGACGCCGTCGCGAGTCAACAAACCCCGCAGCCGGGCGGCCTCTTCGGTGCGGACGAGCACCACGTCGCGGGAGACCTGGGCGGTCAGATCCGCGACGCTGGAGTCGGCGATCAGGCGGCCCTGGCCGATGACGATGAGGTGCGACGCGGTCATGCGCCATCTCGCTCATCAGGTGCGAGGAGACGAAGACGGTCCGTCCTTCGGCCGCCAGCGGCCTTGAGCAACGTCCGGATCCACAGGATGCCCTTCCGGGTCGAGCCCGTTGACCGGCTCATCGAGGATCAAGGTGGCCGGGTCGCCGAGCAGCGCGGTGGCGATGCCCAGCCGCTGACCCATGCCGAGGGAGAAGCCGCCGGCTCGCTTGCCGGCCACCGAGTCCAGGCCGACGAGCCCGATCACTTCGTCGACCCGGCGGCGTCCGATGCCGTTGGTTGCGGCCAGCGCCAGCAGGTGGTTTCGCGCCGACCGGCCGGTGTGGATCGCGCGCGCTTCCAGCAATGCGCCGACCTCGCACATCGGGGCGTGGTGCTCGACGTAGGCGCGGCCATTGACTGTCGCGCTGCCGGCGGTCGGCCGGTCGAGGCCGAGCAACATCCGCATCGTCGTCGACTTGCCGGAGCCGTTCGGGCCCAAGAAGCCGGTCACGCATCCCGGGCCGCACGGTGAAGCTCAGGTCTTCGACGGCGAGCTTCTCGCCGAAACGCTTGCTCAGCCCGAACGCTTCGATCACTGCTGGCCTCGGCCGCCGGTGGTGCTGGTCCATAGTCCGCGACGTTAAGGGGCGGATGTGCAGCAACCGCGTCGGTCACGCGGATGAATCTGACCCCCTTCTCAGGGATGAACGGGCTCACCTGCTCGGCTGGTCCGAGATGGCGTCGCTGCGGCATGATGCCAACAGCTACTCGCCGGATCGGGAGAGACCATGCGCCATGTCGTCAACCACCGTGTCGTCTGCCGCGCAGCCGTGGTCGTGGTGTTGGCGAGCGGGGTCGCGGCTGGTGTCGGGACGACCGTCTCGTCGGCAACGCCAACCGCGTCGGCGCGTGCCCTCGCTCAGGTCACGCAGTGGGTGCGGGCGGCCCAGGCTGCCACTCAGCAAGCGAGCCACGGCACCGCGATCACGACCGCGCCCGACGCGAACAGCCCTGCACTGTCCCAACAGGCACGACTGGTCCCGGTGGGTCATCTCGGTGGGCGTCAGGACCCGGTCGTGCTGGATATCCGCACGACCGATGAGCCGCCAGATGGACCGGTGGGCATCACCGCACGTGCCGCGCGCACCGGGCACGCGTTCTGGCACCGGACCTACTCAGGCAAGACCAATCCGGAGTTCCTGCCCGAACCGTTAGGTGACAGCGGCACTCTCGGAGTCGTCGTCGTCCAGTTTTCCTCGACCACAGTGTCGACCGACGACATCACAGAGACGATGACACTGACTGCGTTGTCGGGGGTCACGGGAGCAACCGTGTGGACCGCCTCGATCCCCGGTAGCTATGACCCGTTAACGCTCGCGAGTAGCGGCATTGCGGTCGGTGCGTTGCCCTTCCACGACGCGCATCGCAAAACAATCGATTTCCTGGTGCCGACCCACACCACCCTTGGGTCCGACCAGGAACTGGCGACTGAAGTCGTGTCAGGCGTCAACGGGTCATACGTCGAGGAGGGCGGCACCTACGCCGCAAGCGACACGTTCCCGACCGCGGCGGTGATCCCGGACATCAACCAAGACGGGCTGGCCGACGTGTTGATCGACTCGCCGAACAGCTTCGTCCAAGTCGAGGGTGGCCCCGATCTCATGGCGACGCTGTGGACCACGGATCTCGCAGTGCCCGGAAGTCCGGAGATCATCCCGATCGGTCACTACAGCCATAAAACGAGCCCTGACATCGCCGTCGCAGCGATTCAAAACGGCCAGGCTCACGCCACGATCAACGTCCTCGCCGGCGCGACCGGAAAGCTGCTCTGGACCCGTACGGCCGACCAAGTGCTGCTGGTACACAAGGCTGGCCCGAAACGTGTGCCGGCCGTTGTCCTTGCCACCCAGTCGAGCACGCACACGACAACAAGTTCGACCAGCAAAGTGACAACCACGTGGCACTACGCCGCGGTCACTCCCGCCAACAGGGTGTTGTACAGCAAGCAGGTGACCGGCTCGTCGGTCGCACGCTCGCCGGCGACGCCGTTCCTGTTCGCCCAGATCGCCACAGTCGGCGATGTCAATCACGATGGCTCGGCTGACATCCACGTCACGATCGACGGGACGCCACTGTCGCCTGGGTTGTCCGCAGTGGCGCCGTCCGCCAAACCGCAGGTGCATGCCGAGGACGGCATCATCGACGGCCGCAACGGCGACTTCCACGCTCTTGCCTTCACCAGCGGCGCCGACGGCAGCCTGCACAACGGCGCCGCGACTGATCTGTTGTCGACGGCGGCGGCCGGCGGCCACCCACGGATCACGGCTTACCGCGGCAGCACCCGTAAGCGCTACTACACCCGCAGGCTGACCGGGCTGAGCGGCTGGGGTTCGGCGTGGACCATCGGGCTGCGCGTCACCGGTCACCACTGCAGTGACATCGCGCTTGCCGCGCAGGCAGGACCGGACATGCTCGCGGCGATCGCACCCGGCGGCATCGCCCGAGCGGGGACACCGCTGCGCGGCCTCGTCGGCATCCTGAGCGCCCGAGGCGCTCCGTTGTGGACGGTCAAGTTCCCGACCAAGGATGCGATCGGTGGGACCTTGACCTTGCACAAGAAGCCGGCGCACTTCTGCATCTGAGCGCGTTATCGACCAACTGTCGCTAGCTCGGCGGCTGGCTCAGGGGCTGCTGTCTCGGCGGCTACTGCAGGCACTGCCGACCTGACGAACGGCCAATAGGTCGCTGCGAGCAGGATGAGCAATGGCCCGGTGTTGGGGTCGGTGGCCCGCCCGCTCGCGATCTCGCCGATGTCTTGGCCGACGACCCAGATCAATCCGGCGAGGATGACCACCGCGACGATGCCGCAACGAGCGACCTGGGTCCCGCCGAACACCGCCAGCGCGATCAACGCGAACCCGATCGCCAGTGCGAGCGAGACCTCAGTGCCGTGGTGGGCGAGCAAGGCGGCTGCGTGACGGTTGGTCGCACGTAGCCAGCCGGGCTCGCCGGCCGCCATGCCGGCGATGAGGTCGTGCAGCGCCGACGGCGAGCGGTTGACGGCTTGCAGCGACTCGAACGAGAAGGTCGCCCAGAGCACTAGCCATGCCATTCGTGCGCCGACGCCGCCTAGTGGCCCAGCGGATGCGACGGATTGTGTCGTGACGGTCATGGTCGTCGTCCCCCGATCCTTACGCGGCCAGATCAGGATCGAGACCAAGGCATACAGCACTGCGGCGCCAGGTGAGCCCATGATCGGCGACTGCGGCGCGGCGAGCATGCCGCCAAGGCCTTCGCCCATCCACCAGACACCCAGCGCCCAAACCACCGAGCCGGCCAGTGCGACTCGTACGGTCGCGCGGGTGAAGAGCCCGAGCGCAATCAACAGTTGCGTGGTGGCGAACAGCGCGTTGAAGGCCACCACATGTGTTGCGGTCAGCTGAGCCGCCCAGTGCACTGGCTGTGCGACGAAGCGAGGGCTGCCAGGGCCGGCCGGTGCGAGTGCTTGTTGTGGGAATGCTTTTGTGAACATGTACGGCTGAAACTGCAGCGCGGCGTCGAGCAGCCAGATCACGCCGAGCCCGAGCTGCAGGCAGCGACGGTAGGCATCGAGAAATCCGCGGGGGCTCATATCGCTCCTAACCCGAACCGTCGATAGCGGCGCCAGCCCAGCCAGACGGTCAGCAGCGAAAGCTCAAGCGCGAGCGCGCGGCTCGAGCGGACGATTACCTCGGACCAGCGCGATGCTGCCGGTGTTGCCGCGCTCGGTGGTCGCATTGGTGGCGACATCATCATCGACATTGAGGTCGCTTCGGCGAGGGCTGACGAGTCCGACTTTGCCGAAGCCAGGTAGTAGCCGTGCGGCAGCTTGTCCAACGGTGGCTTGACGACGGCGAACTGCGCCATCATGCCGTCGTCCTCGTGGTCGAGCATGTGGCAGTGCAACATGAACACGTCGGTGTAGTCGGTGAACTGTGCGGCCACTTTGATGGTCTCGCCAGGATCGAGTCGCCAGGTGTCCTCGAGGCCGCGATCCCACGGCGGCGGCTTCTTGCCGTCGACCGCGATCGTGTGCCATTCCTCCTCGTGCAAATGGATGAAATGCGTGACCGGGCTGACGTTCTTGAGCACCCAGGTCTCAGTCGCGCCGAGTGGCACCTCGACGTCGACTCGATGCGGATCGAACGGCTTGCCGTTGACAGTCCAGTACGTGCCGGTTGTTGCGTTGCCGCCGAGGCCGAAGGTCCACGTCATTGAGACCTTCTTCGGCGCCTTGATCGCGGGCGGCTTCTCAAGCGTTGCCGGGATCCGCGAGTGGTCGACAGCGTCGCGGTTGACCCGGAACTGCATGATCGACGCCGTCGGTGTGCCCACGCCGACGGGCGCGCCTTTGGTCTTGGTGATGCTCTGCAACAGCACCCGCTGGTGCAGCTCGCCGTGGAAGTCGACGATCACATCCGCTCGCTGCGACGGGCCGAGCAGGATGTCCTGCCGGATCACCGGCTTGGGCAGCAGGTCGTCACCCGAGCCGATCTGCACGAACGGCCGGCCGTCGGAGAGGGCGAAGTCGTACGACTGGTAGTTCGACGCGTTGAGCAGACGGAGCCGATAGCGGTGCGTTGAGACCTTGAGGTACGGCGCGAACCGGCCGTCGACAAGAATGTGGGTGCCGACGGTGGCGTCGCCTGGCGGTGCTTGTGGACCTGTGATCCCGCCGGACATCGATCTGCCGCGCGTGCGGTACGGATCGGTCAGCTGGTTGGTCTTGGTGAAGCTGCGATCCGAGATCAGCAGCGGGAGCGCGTACTTGCCCTTCGGCAGGTCGAAGGGGCGTTCGCGTTTGTCGTTGATGATGAACATTCCCTGCAGACCACGCCAGTTGTTTCGGCTGGTCTCGTTCATCCGGTGGTCGTGGTAGAAGTCGAACGCTTCCGGCTCGGGCTTACCGTCGTCGGTCAACGGATAGTCATACGTGCGGCGCCCGCCGTGTCGGATCAGGAATCGATCGGGTTGGCCATCGTCCTGCCAGGCGTGATGATCGCCATGCAGGTGCACCGTGATCGCGCCGGCTCGTCGGGGCAACCGGTTGATGAACGTGACCTTGGTGTCGTGGCCGGCTGGCCGCACGATTGTCGGCCCCGGATAGCTGCCGCCGTAGGTCCACATCCACGTCTTCGGGCCGTGGGGGAGCACGCGCACCTTGGCGCGCCGGACCGGGATCGTGAGATGCGAGCCGGACAACACCTGCGGCAGCTTTAGCGGCTGCTCGTATTTCAGCTTGGCCGGATGCACTCCGCCGCCACCGCCGGCGACTTTTTCGACGATCAGCGTGCCGCGCATCACCGTCGGGTGAAATCGGCAATAGAACTGGTACGTGCCGGCGGCCAGCGAGCTCGCCGCAGTGATCGACGTCGTCGAACCGGGCAACGAATAGTGGTCGAACAACGCCTTGCCCGTGGAGTTCACCGCGACGGACGTGACGGTGTGCTCGATGGTGTCGAGGTTGACCACGTTGAGCGTGCCGCCTTGCGAGATCGTCACGACCTTGGTCTTGTAGCCCTTGTCGGCGGCATCCTTGCCGATGACGATCGTGGCCGACATCGGCGCCTGAGCGGTCGGGACGTGACCGAGCGTCATCCCCGCGGTCGCGGCGCCGGCGGCCGGCGACGGCATCGCCGCGTATCCGCCAGCCGCCGCCACGAGGACCACACCGAAAGCGATCCGACGCCAGCCGCCCACGAGAGTCTCCGCGAACACGCTGCCCTCCTCGTTCGGCTAGTCCGGACCATCGTGCCGGTCGGGGGACAAGGACCGACCGGCACGACGTCCGGGATCAGTGGTGCGTTTCGCTGGCTACTAACTGAGGTGAACGATGCCGATCATCCCCATGAGTGCGTGTGGCATACCGGTCTTTGGGTCGGGGAAGAAGCACAGCTCGACATACTCGCCCTTGGGCAGGCTGTAAGTCAGCGTCTGTGAATATCCCTCGCCAAGGGAGTCGGTTGCGGCTTGGCCCTTACGAGCGAACGACGGTGGCCCAGGGCTGTTGCTCGTGAGTGCGGCGAAGACCTCTTTCTTGGTCGTGCCCTCCTTGACGTGGATCAGGTCCAGGAAATGTGGCGACTCGGTCGAGTCGTTCCGGAAGGTGATCGTGCCCTTGGCCGGCAGGGTCTTGGCGCCCCCGAACCGCCGGGTCGTCAGCGCAGTGACCGTCGCGGTTGACTTCGGCGCTGCGCGCTTCACCTCGGGTCCGGTCACCGTGAGTTTCGTCGGGTGGCTCGGCAGGGTGGCGTCATCGAAGATGTAGTAAGTGCCTGCGCGCGGCAGCACGACGGAGCCGTGCAAGGTCTGACCGGCCCGCGCGTCCAAGCCGCCGTAGAGGTGGGTGTGGTTGATGACCCGGTTCAGCGCCCGCAACGCGTACTTCGGTGTCGCGCCATTTTTCCCCGTGCCTTGGTGCACCCCGAAGATCGTCAGGTCGGCGCGCACATCTTTGAAGGTGTAGCCCTTCTTCAATGCGCCGACCTCGATCGTGCGCTCGGCGCCGACGGCCTTCAGCGAAATTGCGACGCGGCCGGCCTGGAAACTCCTCGAGCCGATCACGGTGAAGTGACCCTTCGAAATCGTCACAGCGAGTGACGGCGTCTTGGCAACCGACGGGTGGGCGCGCGGAGCGCTGAGCGCGACCCCCGCACCCGCGCCGACCAGCACTGCGGCTGTGCCGACGGCGATGCCCAAGCGCATCGCACGACCACTGGTTAGTGCCATCGTGATTTCCCTCCCATGCAAGTGCGGGCGACCTGCCCGATGCGTGGAGGGTGTCGGGCCATCGTCACACCAGCGTCACACTGTGGAGATGGCCGATTTCTTTCCGGAACTTCCGCCCGGCTACGCCGACACTCGTGACAAGTTGCATCTGGTTGCTGCCCGCGTGCTGGGCACTGCGCGTTATCAAGCGGTCGGCCGGATCGGGCTCGAGGTCGCGCCCGGTGGGTTCGCGACGCCCGACTTCGATGGCCGCCGGCTGGTGGTCGCCGGGGACACGCTCGGTGATGGCGAACGGCATCACCGGTTGAGCACGCTGGGGGAGGCCTGCGAGTTTGCCGGCGTCGACCTCGTCGCTGCTACCCATCCAGTCCTGGAGCTTCCCGCGGATGCGTCGACGGATGTCTCAGTGGACGAGGCAGCCGCCGTGATCGTGGCCGACTGGTACGCGCTCTGCCAGGACGTGCTCGAGCGGTTTGCCGCTGCCTGCGAGCCGGCGGACGCGGCGAGCGCGATCACGCTGTGGCCCGAGCACTTCGACGTGGCATTGAGCGCCGGTGCCGGGCCGACGCAGGCCAACTACGGCGGCTCACCTGGCGACAGCGCGATCGACGAGCCGTACCTGTATGTCGGACCGTTCAGTCATCGTGACGGCGAGTTCTGGAACGTGGCCTTCGGCGCCGCACTGACCTGCGGCGAGGTGCGGGGCGGTGCTGACCCGTTGGCCTTCCTGCTCGGGGGACAGCGCGCGTTGCGCGAGTCGGTGTGAGGGTCTGCGGTTGACCAGTTGACGCCTATGCCGCGGTTGGGCAACGGCAGAGCATTTTCCCGTCTGCCATCCGGTGGCGTAGATGTGCGGACTCGAGTGAGCCGCAGCGCGAGCACGGCGGATCGGCGTCGAACGGCCGGATCGGCACGCTCGGGTCGCCGAGCTGAGCCGGACCGAACACCTTGAACACCGCCCGGTTCCAGCCCTGCAGGATTCGTTCGCAGCGCGGCTCACGGTGTGCGTGGGTCATCATGGCGACCTCATCAGATTAGCTAGTGTACGAACGAATAATACACGATCCCTTCGTGTAGCGATAGCCTGGGGTGGTGACAACGCCGAAACCTGCTCCCGCGGCCGCCTCTGCTCACCCGGTCGACCTTGGCCCGGACCCGCTCGCGCTACAGCAGCAGGTCTGCTTCGCACTCGCGGTTGCGTCGCGGGCCGTGATCGGGATCTACCGACCACTGCTCGAGCCGATGAAGCTCACCCACCCGCAATATCTCGTGATGCTGGCGCTCTGGGAACGCTCGCCGAGAAGCGTCAAGGACCTCGGCAGCGCGCTGCGGCTGGACTCCGCCACACTGTCGCCGTTGTTGAAGCGGCTGGAGGGCCTGGGCTACCTCACGCGGGAGCGAAGCGCGGCCGATGAGCGCCTGCTGACCGTCGAGCTGACCGCGGCCGGGCGCGAGCTGCGCAACGAAGCGGTGAGGATCCCGTACGCGGTGGTGGAGCGGCTGGGGGTCGAAGTCGCCGACCTTCGCTCGCTGCATCAGGCGCTCACCGAGATCATCGCAGCAACCGCAGACGGCGACTCTGCGAGTGACGTGGCGAGGTCTGTCTCGGCGGGCTGAGGCGCGGTCGGGCTAAGTTTGGAGCCCTGGGGACCCGCGGGGAGGCTGGCGCGACGCCGGCCGGACGAACACGAACCGAAAGGTGACGGATGCGTGCGGGGCAGCAGGGCACCCACAGCTTGGCTGTTGTGGCCCGTCGACGATTGCGACGCCTGCTCGGGCGGCAGCGTCCCGTGCCGGCACCGCCGCCGGCGCCTGTCAAGAAGCCGAGGCCTGACCGGATCCCGGGGATGGTCGAGAGTTTCGGGCAACGGTGGATCCGGGGTTGGGTGGCCGTACCGGTAGAGGCACCGCCGGTGCGGATCAGCCTTCGGCTGAACCAGTTCGAGGTCGCGTCGACGTGGGCGACGTCTGATGCCACCGATCGCAACAACTGGGGCGAGGTCCGCGCTTTCAACATCCACGTGCGGGACATCTGGGACTACGCCAAGAAGCGGGATCGGCTCACGGTCCGGGCGAATGGCCGGCCACTGCCGATCTACGAGCACGGCATGTTCTTGAACCCGAGGTGGCGCGGGAAGCTGTCACTGCGGGAGCTGAAGGAAGAGTTCGCCCAGGGCAAGATCTTTGCTCACAGCGGCCAGCTGCAGTTGTCCAAGGCGCTTGACACCGCGTGGCAGGCGCAGGTGATGGCGCTGTACGCCCAGGTGCGCGCGATCGTGTCCGAGAAGCACGGCCGCGACGCCTTCTTCATCTATGGCACGTTGCTCGGCGCGGTGCGCGAGGGCGGCGTCATCGGTCACGACACCGACTTCGACGCGGCGTTCATCTCCTCCTACAGCGACGGGCTGGACGCGGCGCGCGAGTTGCAGCAGATCGCGTTCACCTTGATCGATGCCGGCATGGATGTTGAGTGTTTCTTCACCGCGCTTCACATTCATCATCCGGACGAACCTGGCGTGCGGATCGATCTGTTCCACCTCTACTTCGACCCTGACGGAGTGCTGCAGTTCCCGTACGGCGTGGCCGGTACGAGCGACTACACGATCGAGCAGTGGAAGGGCACCGAGGAGATCGACTTCGCCGGCGGCCGCGGTTTGCTGCCGGTCGGTGCTGAGGCGTTGGCCGAGTACATCTACGGGTCCGGCTGGCGCGAGCCGAAGCCGGGATTCAACTGGGACCGAGATCGCACTGCCCAGGCACTCGATGGTCACCTCCCTGAGGACTGGGTCGAGGAGGTCTACTGGGCCAACTTCTACGCCCACACCGAGTACAACAGCGGCTCGTCATTCTGTGAGCTGATCGACGCGCGACCGGATACCCCCGACACCGTGATCGACCTCGGCTGTGGCGACGGCCGAGACTCCTGCTGGTTCGGCAAGTCGGGGCGTCAGGTGATCGGCCTCGACCGTTCGCACATCGGCGTCCGGCATGCTGCGAAGAAGGCCGAATCGCTCGGTCTTGCCGGCCGGGTCACCTTCCGCGCCTGTGACGTTAGCGTCACATCCGACCTGCGGGCCGCGTTGCTCGACGCGATCGCCCGTGGCGAGGGTGCCCCGGTGTTGTTTTACCTGCGTTTTTTCCTGCACGCGGTGCCTGCGGAGGTGCAGGAGACGCTGATGGCGGTGATCACCGAATGCTCACGCCCCGGCGACATGTTCGCCGCGGAGTTCCGGTCTGAAGCAGACGAAACCAGGGAGAAGACCCACACCAAGCACTACCGCCGGTTCCAGAACGGCCCGGCGTTCGGTGTGGCGCTACACGAGCGCCATGGGTTCCTGGTGCTCGATGAGATCGAGGGAACCGGCCTCGCACCGTACGGCGAGGAAGACCCGGTGATCTACCGTGTCATCGCCCGCCGCGAGCTCTAACCTTTGACGTTCGTATGTCACATGGGGGTCGCTATAGCGACCCCCATGTGACATACGGGTAACCAGGGCAACCCTTATGTGACATACGATCCTCGACGACGGAGGCCGCGTGCGATACCTCGACTTTCTCCAGCAGGTCCATGGCTTGGTTGCGCCGGAGAGCTATCTCGAGGTCGGCGTGCGCAACGGCCACAGCCTTGCTCGCTCGGCCGTACCGAGCATCGGCATCGACCCGGCGTACGAGATCGATCCTGAGCTGACGCTCGGCGACCAGGTCGAGCTCGCCAAGAACACCAGCGATGACTTCTTTGCCCTTGACGCTCCACTGGCGTCGCTACCCAACGAGCGCATTGACCTCGCGTTCATCGACGGGATGCACCTGTACGAGTTCGCGTTGCGCGACTTCATCAACATCGAGCGATTCTCCCGACCGGGCAGCGTCATCGTGTTCGATGACGTGTTGCCGCGCAACTCGCTCGAATCGCAGCGCGACCGCGAAACCAAGGCCTGGACCGGCGACGTCTGGAAGATCATCCCGACGCTGCGCCGGCTCCGTCCTGATCTGATGACGATCCAGGTCGCCACCCGACCGACCGGCCTGCTCATGGTCCTGGGCGCCGACTCGTCGACGACCGTTTTGCCAGACCGGTACGCCGAGCTCGAGGCGTCATGGGCCGGCCCCGACCACGTCGAGCCGCCGCCGGGGCTGATGAAACGGCGTCGGGCCGTTGCGCCGGAGGTCGTGCTCGCGGCGCCGTTCTGGCCGGTGTTGCAACAGCTGCGCACGGGCACTGCGACTGCGCAGCACCTGCGCAATGCGGTGAAGACGTGGGCACTTGCAGAGCTGACACCAGCCCAAGCGGAAGCGGTCAACAAGTCGTTCACCCTCAACACCATCGAGCCGGCCCGCAAGACGCCGCCGCCGATGACGATGAAGCGGATTGTCCGAGGTGTCCGCCGGCGCCTGGCAAAAGCGCGAGGTTAGCGCCGGGCGTGAGCGCGGCCTCGATCAGCCGAGGTGCCGCAACAGCTCGGTTAGCGGCTCGCGGTTGCGCTCAACGTCGAACTCCCACGGCGAGCGAAAGGCCTCCTCGGTCCACCCGTCCGCCGGGTGGTTGATGTCCGGGTCGCTCCAAAAGTAGTGAATGTCCGCGCCTTTCAACAACGCGTAGAGATGCTCGTTACGCGCGGTATATGACTCATGGTTGATCACGATCAGGGTCTGCAGGTGTTGGCAGTAGAGGATGTTGAACAGCGCCGAGCCGCCGAAGCCCGCGACCACCTCGGCGTCGCGGAACAGCCCTGCTTGCGCCGGCAGGTCGAGCAGCTCGGGGTAGACGACGTCGAAGCCGTTGGCAGCAAACAATGCCTCGACTTCACCCGCGTTGCGACATGGCCGCTTCTTCAAATCCGACTGTCGGGACACGAAGATCTTGCGGGCACCGTCGTAGGGGACTGGCTTGATTCCTTCGGTCAAGCGGTCCCAGACCGCGGCGATCCCTGGATGTGCGTAGTGCGGAGGTGCGTTGTGCCACATCGGGGTGGCGCCGATCATTCGCTCGACCCACACCGACTCGTCGGCGCGCACGATGTCGTCCTCGGCGATGCCGTACGCCTGGAACAGCCGGCGACCGGCGAGGCGTTCGCGTTCCCAGTTGTATCGAGTGCGGTAGATCGCCTTGAGGTCGGGAAACTCTGCTTTCGCCAGGTCCCAGCCCCAGAGCTTGGAGACGACTTCGGTCATGAGATGCCCGAAGTGGCCGTAAAAGCTGTTGTCCAGCAAGTAGTACGTGCCCGCCATCGTCTCGCTCGGGAGGTCGTTTACCTTCACGCGCAGGTAGTCGGGGTTGGCGTTGATCGCGGCCGGGTTGCGAGGGTCAGGCTGCTGATGCCACCGGAAGGAGTCAGGCAGCGCCAGGTCGTCCGTGACGAGGAGACCCTGCGCGACCAGGCCGACGCGGCCGGTGTATTCGCGCAGATGCAGCTCCGGGTAGGAGATCGTCGTCTCGAGGTTGTCGACGGGCAACGTCGACTGATGTGAGGTGACGGTCGCGGTCGACGCGAACGTGCCAGCCGTCAACGTGGCGAGCACGCGGAGCGAGATGTCCGAGCCATGAGCGGGAAGTACGTCGTTCGCCACTGCCTCACGCACCTTCAGGTGGTGGCGGTACCGCTTGGCGACGATGAAGAACGCCCGGTCGAAGACCAACCGCCCAGCAGATTGGGCGATCTCGATCTTCAGGCTGGTGAGGTCGGTGACCGCCTCCGGGTCGGTGTCGACCTCGGTGTTGGTCTGCAGTGCAACAGTCTCGACGAGCCGAGCCAGCAGGCCGTCCGGGCCACCGGAGTCGACGACGGCGTCCCGGTGCACGATGTAGGCGCCGCCGGCGTTGACCGCGAAGAACAGCTGCTCCCAAAGCTCGGCATGCTCCTCGCCGCCCGCCGGGGTGAGCACGATGACCAGGTCAACCGCACCGAGGGTCTTCACGACGGCCGTGATCTCGGCTGCGCCGTCGGCGTGGTGAAGGGTCACCTGCCCGCTCGCAGCGGGTGATCCGGCAGGCCGTCGCAACGAGATCAGATGGACTCGGTCCCGCGCCATCACCTTGAGATAGCTCAACAGCTCGGGGTCGAGCGGATCGTCGGCAATCAACACGATGAGCCGGCCGGGGCCCTTCGGCAGCAGCGACCGGTAGCGACGCATCAACAGCGGACGTTGCGCCGCGCCTTGGGAGGAGTTTGGATCTGGCGTTGCCGTTCCGGCGGCCTTTGCCCCCGCCTTGGCGTCGGTCCGATCGACCGAGGGCGGCTGCTTCCTCAAAAGCAGCCGGGGCGACCGCATCGTCTGTCTCCCTCTCGCTGTCTAGCTGGAGCCGCCAAGTGTATGGAGCCACCAGCCGCCTGATCGAAACGTCAGCCGGTGGAGTCGGCGAAGGAATGGTGCTCGTGGGTGACCACCCATCGACCGTCGATCTTGCGCAACCCGATCGTGAGCCGCAGCCGATGGTCGGGGTCAGTGACGAAGTCGGCCGGCCTGCCGCAGCGCAGTAGCCCAAACGCAAAGGCGACGTCAGCGCCCGCAGTGACGTCGAGGGACTCAAGCTCGAACAACGCCCCGGATGCCTGCCAGACGAAGAATCCGGGCCACGTCTCGCGGTAGGCGTCGATCCCGCGAACTCCCTGCTGCGGCGGTGGCACGTCGAACATCACGATGTCGGCGGCGTGATCGGCCAGCACCACGTCCAGCTCACCGGAGTGCGCGGCTGCGGCCCAGCGCTCGATCAGCGTACGAATTGCTTGCTCGTCCTCGGTCATCGTTCCCCCGTTGGTTGATGTCGAGCGCGGCCGCGGTTATTTGTCGTAGTGCGATGGCGGGAACGGATGCTTCTCGGTGAGCGGGTAAAGCTCGCCCTCGGAGGCTTCGCGATCGATCTCGGCGCCCTCCTCCAGGTATTCCTCGGTCTGCGTGACGTCGAATGGCTGGTCGACATCAGTCGCAGCCGGCACGTTGTTCGGGTCGTACGCATCCAACCCGGCATCGACGCGCTCAGTCTCGGTGCGCTGTGCGAGCGCGTCGTCATCCGGACGTGCTGACGCGCCGCCATGCTCGCGCCGGTCGCGGTGAACATCGGGTCCGTCGGCATCGTTCGTGGTCATCAGGCCTCCCAAGCGCGCGTGTATCGGCTCGCGAACCGACACTTTCTCAATATCTTCAGACCGTAGTCGTCAGCGGGGACGGATGTCTCGGCTGGTAGAGGCCGACCTCGCCGCCGCCCGGGAGCTGGATCTTGGTGATCGTGCCCCACCGCGCCTCCTCGATCGTTGAGCAACCGACCCCCTTTGCGGCCAGCACGGCGATGTCGGCTGGGAGATCGTCGGACATGAGGAACAGCTCGTGGCGATCGTCGGCCTCAGTTGGATGGATCGCCAATTCCGCCGGCGGCATGGCGAAGATCAACCAGCCGTGGCCAGCGTCGACCGACGCCAACCCCAGGACGTCTCGGAAGAATTCGCGATCAGCATCGGCATCTTTGCTGTAGACCACGATGTGGCTGCCAAAGATCATGAGTCGGCTCCTCCGCTCGTGACTCTTCGTACGATAGTGGCCGCGGCGACGGCAACCGCCGCGCCGAGACAATCCGTGATCTATGTCGTGTGATGTTCGTGTGGCGCGTGGTCGGGACGAGCCCCGGCGCAGCGCAGATCAAATTCGTTGGCTACGAGCCGAAGTTCACGTCGGGCGCGCGCAAGGGCGAGTGCAAGGCAACGCTCCGACGCTCACCAAGGGCGCGAGCGCCTCGTTCTTGGCAGGCGTGGTGCTCAGACCAGCTCCTCGCGTTGGATGACGCTAGGCGAGATCGGTGAGACCCTGGTCCGGGTTGGGCGGAGTATGGACGAGTGAGCCGAGCACGGCAGCGATGCCACACGCGCCGGCACCGACGAGCAAGGCGGCGCGCGGCCCACTGATGGAGATGACCCAACCGGTGATTGCGCTGCCGATTGGTGTTGTGCCGAGATAGACGAACACGAACAACGCCACGATTCGGCCGCGGAATGCCGGTGAGGCGTGCAGCTGCAGGGTCGTCGATGTCAAGGTGACGAAGCAGAACGCTGCCGCTCCAGTCGCCACGAGCAGGACACAGGCGACGGGGACGTCAGGCGCGGCAGCTGTGGCACCGAGGCACACGCCGAAGGCCAGGGCAGCTGCGACCAGGTAGATCCGGCGCGGATGTCGGATTAGGCCAACGCTGAGCGAACCCGCGACCGAGCCCACGCTGAGCATCGTGGACATCAGACCGTAGGTGCCACCAGTGCCGTGAAAGTCCTTGCTGGCGAACACCGGGAGCACGACTTGAAAATTGAAGGCGAACAGCCCGATCAGCGACATCATGACAAGCGGCAGCCACAGTTGCTGGCGGCCACGCGCGTACTTCAGGCCCGCTCTGACCCCACCTGAATGCGGGCCAGCGGGACGTCTCGGTGTCAACGGATGGACCGCGATGAGCGCGATGATGACGGCGAGGTATGACACGGCGTTGACCGCGAAACATGGCGTGGTGCCGACCGTCGCGATCAACGCGCCTGCGACCGCGGGGCCAACCACTCGCGCGCTGTTCATGACGACGCCGTTGAGGCTCAGCGCGCTCGCGAGATCGCTCGGCGGCACGAGGGAGCTGACGAACGCCTGCCGGGCGGGGGAGTCCACGATCTGGATGAACCCGCCGACAACGCCGATGGTGACGACAAGACCGACGGATGCCTTGCCGGCGACCGCGCTCGCCCACAGCGCCGCGGCCAGCAGCCCGAACGCCAGCTGGGTGCCGAGCAACAGCTTGCGCAGGTCGAACCGGTCAGCGATCGAGCCGCCCCATGGACCGAGGAGAAGCGACGGCACTCCACCGGCGGCGAGCACCAAGCCGAGCGACGCCGCCGAGCCGGTGATGCGATAAACCAGCCAGGCGATCGCCGTCTGTTGCAGGAACGTACCGCTGGCCGAAGCGATTTGGCCAAGGAAGTAGATCCGGAACGGCCGAGATCGCAGCGCCCGGAAGGCGCCGCGATTCTGGTGAGCCGGAGCGGCGGCTTCGAGATCTGACTTCGCCTCCGGCACCACTGTGAGCCCGTCGCGGTCCATAAGGCCGCCAACTTATCGATTCAACGCAGCAACATTGCATGGGCCAGGTGGCGCAACTCGTGACGCGTTGTTCGGTGAACACTGGAATTGCTTGCCAGTCGCCCTCCTAGCCCCCGGGAGCGAAAGAGGCTCAGGGCGCGTCTAGACCTTGCCGCCGGGGCCGTTCTGGCAGCGCAGATCGCGCAGCCGACCGGGCTCTCGCACGGCTACACGACGTGGAACTCGATCCGGTAGACCAACGTGTCCTCGGCTATCGGCCCGGCGTGGGCCGCCCGCCGCCGAAGCGCCTCGCGGTCCGGTTCACCACAGCGACCGACGTCTTCAGTCGTGACAGCAGCGAACGGCAGCAGCTCGACCGAATCGACCTCGATGGTGAACCCGTGACTCGCGTACCTGCCGCCGGCCTTGACCTTGGCTCGCTGCCAGAGCCTGATCGTCACCGTGATGTCGCCGGCCGCAACCGCGTCGCGCAGGTCTGGGCTGAACATCACCAAGCGATCGTAAGCACTTCGCCTTGATGTCCGGTCCCGGCCGGCGCGTGCCTGTTCCTCGTCTCGGTCGCCTATCGTCATGCCCACCGGGGCTGGCGTCTGATGAGTCGGAAGGAGTCCTCCGATGCTCTACGAGGTGGTTCACGCCGTCGTTCCCCCTGCCGCGAAGCTCATCTGGCGGCCGCACGTCGAGGGCCTCGAAAACATCCCGACGAGCGGGCCGGTCATCGTCGCCAGCAATCACCTGTCCTTCGCTGACAGCGTCGTGATCCCGTTCGTGGTGCCGCGCAGAGTTGCCTTCCTTGCCAAGCGCGACTACTTCACCGGTACGGGCGTTAAAGGTGCGCTGGTACGCGGCTGGTTCGAGGGCATCGGCATGGTGCCGGTCGACCGAGACGACAACAAGTCCGCGTTGGACTCGTTGAATGTTGCCCTGGAGGTGCTCGCGGGCGGTGAGGCCTTCGGCATCTACCCCGAAGGTGCCCGCTCACGCGACGGGCGGCTCTATCGAGGCCGTACGGGTGTCGCGCACCTGGCGCTCACCTCCGGCTCGCCGGTCGTGCCGGTCGGACTCATCGGCACCGACAAGTTGCAGCCGATCGGTGCCTCCGTGCCGCGCTTCGTCCGCGTCACGGTGCGGTTCGGGCCACCACTGGACTTCAGCGGCCGGCTCGACGGCGTGCCCGCAGGGCGAGCCCGACGCGAGGTGACAGACGAGGTCATGGCCGCAATTCAGGCGCTATCCGGCCAGGATCCCGCCGGCGAATACAACGAGCGCAAAGCCGCGGTCTGAGGCTCGCCCGGTGCAGTAGCTGAACCCGCCGTGACCGGACGTTTGCTCAGCCGGAGCTAGCCGGAACTTTGGCCACCGATTGGCAGTCGGTGAACCGTCGCGCGAGGGTGGTCTGGGCCGCGGTCACTTTCGCCTCGGCATCGCCGACGACGAGGAGCGAGCCGCACCGGAAGTAAAACTCGCCGGCCGACACCGTGACCGGCGCCGGGTTGCCCTTGAAGGCGGACGTTGCAGTGCTCACCGACTTGAACTGCCAGATCGCGGGCTCGTCGCCGAACGGGGAGAAGACGTTCGAGACGACTCCGGCATAGCTGGCTCCGCCGCTCTGGAGCGCTCGCAGGTCCTTGCCCGAGCTGACGTGGACCTGCCCGGCCTGGTAGACGCCCGCAGCCTGGAACAGCGCGGCCGCGCCCAACGCCGTCTCTGGCGCATTCGGCAGCGGGCTCTGGGCAGCCTTCGGTGCGGATCCGCCACCACATGCGACGAGAACGAACGGCAGTAACGCGAGCGCGCCGAAGCGCCGCAGGCGCGTGAGGTGACGCATGGAACGCAGCCTCCGGTGGGCACTGATGGGCTCCAGAGATTACCGGCAACTTCGCACCGACATCGTGAGGTGAAACGATGTTCACCAACTGTGCAGCCACCGTTTCGGAGGATCACATGACCGACGAGCGAGTTGCCAAGCCCGAGGACGGCGCGGTCCCATCCGGATGGCTCGTCCACCGGCCGGCGACCGATCTGGTTTCCGAGCCTGGTGAGCCGACCGGGTCGCGATGCCGCTGGCTGTTGGAGCCGCCGCCGGAATCCTGGTCCGGCTACATCCTCAGCGAGTGGGAGTTGGAACGTAAGGGATGGTCAGATCGGCATCCACACGATGAGACCAACATCGTGATCGAAGGCGAGCTGCATGTGGAGTGCGACGGCGAAACCGTTGTCGTTGGCCCGCGGGGGACCGTACGGGTGCCCGCCGGGAAGCTCGGCCGATATTCGGCGCCGGTCTATGCGCGAATGTTCGCTGTGTACGGCCCGAACCCGACCGGAGCCAAAACCGAGTTCGGCGAGTACTGGGACATCCCGTCCGACGACGGGCCAACTGAATCGACTGATAGCTGACGGCCGACGAGACCAGTCAGCGAACCGAGATGGGCCCAGTCCGGGCGAAGTGCCGGTCGGTTATGGCGTCGCGCCGTACCTCTCGAGCAGGCGGACGATCTCCCGTTGTTCTGCCTTGGCTTGCGGGCTGCCCGAGCCGCCTCGGCCAGAGTTCTGAGTTGCCAGCATTATCGGCGACGAGCCATTGCGGTTTTTGCGTTGTGGATCTGCGCCGCCTTCGAGTAGCGCACTCACGGCGGCAGCGCAGCGAGTCCGCACCGCTCGATGTAGTGGCGTGACGCCGCGGCCGTCGGTGACGTCGGGGTCGGCGCCGGCTTCGAGAAGGACCGTGATCGTGGCGGCCTGCGCATTCGGGTTCCAGGTAACAGACTCGGGCGCGCCGTCGGCGGCATAGTGCAACGGCAGCGCGCCATGACGGTTCTTTGCGTTCCATTCGGCCCCGGCGGCCAACAGCAGACGCGCCGATTCAATGTGATAGCTGGCTCCGGCGACGTGAAGGCCGGTGTCGCCGGCGTACACGTAGTGGTCGATCTCGTCGAGGTAGTAGTCACTCGCCGTTTGGCGGGTCGCACCATGCCGAAGTCGCGCGGTTGCCAATGCGGGCGATGCTGCGAGCAGCCCAGATGTGCTCGTTGTGTCGCCGGCGATGATGGCAAGGAACAGTTCCATCAGTGCTGAGTCGTCGGCGACCATCGGCAGACCGTACCGTCAAGGCAAGGAATGCGAGGAGTACATGACCACTGAGCTCGTGCTGCTCGGAACCGCGGGCGCTCCGATGCCGGTCGCCGGTCGAGCGGGGATCTCGTCCGCGCTTATCGCGGCGGACGGGCGGGTGTTCGTTGTTGACTGCGGCCGAGGCTCGCCGTCCGCCTTTGTCGACGCCGGACTCGACTTCACGAAGCTGAGTGCGGTGCTTGTCACTCACCTCCATGCCGACCACATCGGTGATCTTGCCGGCATGCTGCTGTATCCGTGGGGTCTGCGCGGTGGGCCGGATGGACCGCTCGCACCGATCCGGGTGTGGGGGCCGTCGCGGCCCGACACGTTACCCGCCGGTGACGCGGCCTTCCATCGGGACACCGAGATCCACCCGGAGCTGCCGGCCCCCGGCACCTCGGATCTGGTCGAGCATCTCCTCGCCGGCTACGCCTACCACCTCAACGTCATGCCGCTTGACGCACATATGCCGGACGCTGGTGCACTCGTCCGGGCGATCGACATTATCGCTCCGCCGACCGCGACTGGCGCCGCCCAAACTCCGATCACCGTGTTGGATGACGGGGTCGTTCGGATCACCGCAGTCGCGGTGAGTCACGGGCACGCAGTCCCGGCTCTTGCCTACCGCTTCGACACCGCTGACGGATCGGTGGTGTTCTCCGGTGACACGACCGTGAACGAGGATCTGATCGCCCTCGCACACAACGCCGATGTCCTTGTGCATCAGGTCGCCGATCTCGGCTATCTGGAGCGGCATGGCATGACCGGCGCCGCCCTTGAGCGGATGGCCAGCCTCCACACTGACATCAACCAGGTCGGCGGCGTTGCTGAACGTGCCGGCGTTGGCGAGCTGATTCTCACGCACTACTTGCCGCCGGAACCGGAAGCAGTCGCCGAAGCCGACTGGGTCGATCGCGCCGCGCAGGGCTTCGCCGGGATAACAACCGCTGGTCGGGACGGGTTGCGCAGAGTCCTCCCGCGTTAACGCGCCCAACTTCAGGTCGTACGCCGCGTGACCCACCAGTAGCACGCGGCCGCTGCGAGTAACGCGAGCGCGACGTAGATGCCCGTCTCGAGCCACTGGAGCGTCCAGTAACGGTTGGCCGGGAGATAGGCGACCCGAAGCTGGAAGTGTTGCGCGGCTGAGACAAAGCAGGCATGGAAGGTTTGGGGACTGGGGGCACGGAACGCCGAACGGCCAGGGGAGGTTGGGGACGGGGGCGGCCCGATCTTCGGGCAGTACTGGCGGATGAACGTTGATAGCTGATTCGAGCTCGCAATATGACCCGAGTTCGTCACGAACTTGGTCGACAGCGCCCAGGCGTTGTGCGGCGCCGATCCCTCGCGCGACCAGCTTGAAACGTGGAGCCGTTGTCGGATTGAGATGCCAAGGCCGCCACTGCTGAGCAATGACATCGTTTGGTGGATCGGGGTCAGCAGGTGCGGCCGAACCCACTGCGTGATGGCGACACGAACGGCGACGAAGAAAACCAGTGTGGTGGTCATCGCCGGCAAGGTGCGGCGAATGATCGCACCAATGAGCCGCGCCGGACGCGAACGCAAAGATGGCGTAGCCGATCGGGACGATGTCCGCGCTCGTCGAAGATCGCGTACTGGTCGCTGCCCAGGGGATCGAGAACGCGATACCACCAGGTGATCGTCAGCGTGACGGCACCGGCAACGAGCACTGGTGGCGAGGCCAACGACCGCGAGCTTCGTGATCAGCCAGCGGGACCGGCTGACACTTTGGGTCCAGGCCATGCGGTACGTACCGGTCTCCAGCTCGCGGGTCAGCAGTGGAGCGCCCCAGAAGATGCCAAGAACCGGTGCCACAAGTTGCGACAGGATCGTGAGGGCGTGGTCGAGAACGCTGGGATCGTGAGTGAGGTACCCTGCGTCGGCGACGCCACAGCCGGTCTCGCAGTGAGTGACGATGCTGGTGTACAGATGTGCCAGGTGCACTCCGGTGATGGTCGCGAGGATGGCGAGCGCGACGACAAAGGCAGCCATGACCAGGGTCTGGGTGCGGGACTGAAGCCACGCGAAGCGGATCACCGTGCCACCGCCAGCTTTGTCGTCGCACGCTGAATCTTCGTCAAGTGCCTGCCGCATGTATGCGAGCACGACGTCTTCAAGAGTCACGGGCGTCACTGTCCAAGCCGGGTCGAGGATCGGAGCATCTGTGCGGATTAGCAGCGTGCTCTGCTGGTCGCTATGGCTGGCCTCGATCACCGATTGATCCGCCGGCATTCGAGGCAGTGTCGCGGCGAGGACCGCTAAGGCGACGGTGCGAAGCGAGCAGCTCTTCCACTTCGCCGCTGAGGGCGACCTGACCGGCGACCAGCACGCCGAGGTAGTCGCAGACCCGCTCGAGGTCGGCAACGAGATGGGACGACAGCAGGACGGTGACCCCCTGTGCCGCGACGACCTCCATCAGCGTCTGCAGGAACTCTCGCCGGGCCAGCGGATCGAGGCTCGCTACCGGCTCGTCGAGCACCAGAAGCTCCGGCTGTTTGGCGACGGCCAACGTCAGCGAGAGCTGGGCTCGCCGCCGCCGGAGAACGTGCCGGCTCGCTGCCGGGGTCGAGCCGAGCTGCTCCACCCGGCTCGCGGCGAATCCTCCGTCCCAGCGCGGGTTGAGCCATCACCCATCCGCAGGTGCTGACTCACCGTCAGCCGCGCGTACGTCGGGAAGTCTTGGGCCAGGAAGCCGACGCGCGCGAGCTGCTCCGGACCAGAGCCGGGGTGCTCTCCTAGCACCGAGATCGTGCCCGCGTTGGC
>CAWFEP010000012.1:0-84574 GCA_963814845.1 uncultured Actinomycetota bacterium | reverse complement strand
TCGTGAACCGATGCTGCATCAGGATCGGATCGGAGGTCCACGGGCCCGGCAGCCCGGCGATGCGCGCCTGGTACACGGCCTGCCGCTCTGCGGCGAATCTCCAGTAGGTGTCAAACACCACAGTCGGTCGGAACCGCCGCCCGGCAATTCGAATCTCGGGTGCGGTTGAGAGATCGCTCCCGTCTAGGCCGGGCGCGCGGAAAAGCGCGATCTGATCGTCCGGCCGTTCCAAAGTGGTCCGCTTCACCGTCTCACCTCTCGCCGAAGGCTAGCTGCCTCGTCGGGGCCGGCGTCAGCAGGTATTACGGTACTTTATTTCGGATATTCACCACGCTACGACACAAGGAGGTTGGGATCGATGCGCCAGCAAGCGGGGATTTCCCGCCCGGGTCGACCACCCCGACCCACCCGCGGAGGCGTCGGGCTACCGACTCACCGATGCGTTACGCCGTGAACTTGAACTTGCGAAGGCGTTCACCGGTCATCGAAGCAATCAGTCGTTGATCGACGCAGCAGTGCGTAGCTACCTCTTGGAACTGCGGCGCGCGAACGTCAACTTCTCCGTCGCCTCCGAGGCGCTCCTCGCCGAGTTCACGGCCGCAGCGAGCAGCGCGGACAAGAACGATTCACCGCCGATGTGACCGGCGTCATCGAGAACGTCACCAAAGGCTGACCATCGGAGTACTGCTGCCGCGGCAGCTGGTCGTGCCGCCGGTGAACGCCAGGTCACTCTCCTGCAGTATCCGACAGAGCCGTCGCTTCGAGTGCGGCTGCGACGGCTTCGAACTCGGCGAGCGCGGCGGTGAGGTCCTCGACGATCTCGCGGGCGATGATCTCGGGTGCGGGCAGGTTGTCGAGGTCCTCGAGCGACTCGTCACGCAGCCAGGTGATGTCGAGGTTGACCTTGTCGCGCGACGACCAGCTCGTCGTAGGTGAACGACTTGAATCGCTCGGACTCGGCGCGCTCGTCGCGAGGCTTGCCGGGCAGGTAGCAGTCGACGAACTCGTCGAGGTGCTGCGCGGCGGAGCTGGTTCTGCTTGAGCGTGAAGTGCTGGTTGGTGCGGAAGTCGTAGACCCACAGCGTTCGAGGTCCACGGCTGCTCGCGACGCCGGCTTCTTGTCGAAGAACAGCACGTTGGCCTTCACACCCTGGGCGTAGAAGATCCCGGTCGGCAGCCGCAGCATCGTGTGGACGTCGAAGTCGCGAGCAGCCGCGCCGGAGCGTCTCGCCGGCGCCGCCCTCGAACAGCACGTTGTCGGGCAGCACGACCGCCGCGCGGCCGTTGATGTCGAGGATCGTCTTGATGTGCTGGACGAAGTTGAGCTGCTTGTTCGCGGTGGTGACCACGAAGTCCTGCCGCTCGATCTCACGGTCCTCGCGGGACTCGCGACCGTCCGCGCCGACCATCGTGACCGACGACTTGCGGCCGAACGGCGGGTTGGCCAGCACCACGGACCAGCGCTCGCCGGGGTCGGCGATGAGTGCGTCCGTACCTCGATCAGCGAGTCGCCGTCCGGCCTGCCGATGCCGTGCAGCAGCAGGTTCATCGCCGCGAGCCGGGCGGTGCCGTCGACCAGCTCGATGCCGGTGACGAAGCCGTCGCGCAGATGTCGCGCTGGTCCGGGTCAGGTTCTCCGCGTCCCGTGCAGGCGTGCTCATGCGCGACGAGCAGGAAGCCACCAGTGCCGCAGGCCGGGTCGACGACCGTGTCGCTCGGGGTCGGGTCGATGCAGTCGACCATCGCCGCGGATCAGCGCACGCGGCGTGAAGTACTGGCCGGCGCCGGACTTGATGTCCTCGGCGCCCTTGGCTAGCAGCTCCTCGTAGGCGTCGCCCTTGATGTCGACACCGGCCGCCGACCAGTTCTCCTGGTCGATCAGGTCGACGATGAGCCGCTTGAGCTTGGCCGGGTCCTGATGCGGTTCTGCGCCTTGCGGAAGATCATGCCGAGCGTGCCCGGCTGGCGAGCCAGCTCCTCGAGGATGTGCCGGTAGGTGATCTCGAGCTCGTCGCCGTCGGCGTCGAGCAGCCGCTGCCACGAGCACTCGTCGGGCACGATCTGCTCCGGCTTCAGCGGCCGGGTCGCGCGCTCGTGCGCCATCTTCAGGAACAGCAGATACGTGAGCTGCTCGGTGTACTCGATCGTCGAGACGCCGTCGTCGCGCAGCACGTTGCAGTACGACCACAGCTTGTCGACCAGCCGCCGCGCGTCAGACACCGGCCAACTCCTGGACAATCTCAGATCGGATGGTCGCCGCGGTCAGCCGCCCGGAGAACGCCGCCTGCAAGCAAGGCGCGTCGCAGTGGCGCGGCGCGCGGCCGGCTACCGACCGATCGCTGCGTCGACTCGCGGCCGGCGTCGCGCAATACCTCGCTCATCGATGCGGCGCATCTGGTCCTGGTTCTCGCCGATCGGGGAACCGGTATCGGCAGTCGAGCTTGCAGCTTCGCGACGCTGAGGTTCGAGCACTCGTACTGCACCGGCGCTGCAGCCAGCGCCACGCGCTCTTATGAGATTCCGCGGCACCAGGAAAGCCGGACAGGAGTCTGCGCTGTCGGGTACGCACGCGCGAAATCACGTGATTCTGATGAACGCAGTGGCGATCGACTCCCTCCCAAGGACCGCGCGCACCGATCCGAGCGTGCCCGTCGGTGCCTTCGGTGACCAGCAGGTCACTCGGCTGAGGCGCAAGCCTGCGATCGCCTGTCAGACGCCGCTAATCTTCGTGTCCTTGGGAGCATTCGAGCCGACTCGCGGTGCATGTTCACGACGCGCAGATAGGGAACTCGACTCGACTGCGATTGCCGCACGATCTTCGGGATGCCGCCACGCGTCGGCATGCTCTCCGAGCCGCAGCCACGACCGGATCGCGGACGACGTAGCGCGGCTCGCCATCGTCTGAGCAAGTCTCCGGCCGGAGATGCCGACGCAGACCGTTGACTCTCGAGCCGGTGTAGCGCGCTGATCGCTCGGACCGGACGTCCGGCGACCGCCGCTACGCAGAAGGTAATCGGCGCGCAGCGTCGAGGCGAGAAAGGTGGTCTTCGAGGATGTCGACGATCGGCGCTGCTCTCGAGTCGGCGGCAGTGGGATCGGCATAGCCGTCAGCGTCTGGACAGTCGATCTTGGTGGAACGAACGCTGTCCGACGCCCTGAGCACCCGAGCCGCAGGCGCTGAACATGTGCAGAAGGTAGCGCGCCCACTTCGCGGAACGTGCGTGTCAAGCCGACTCTTCAATCGGCCGTTACAATCGCTGGGCCAAGCCCTTCAGGACTCGCACGCGACGACGATGTCGCCGACGACGCGCGAACGATGCAGGTCTGCCCCGCGTAGAAGCGATCTGCGCTGTGTGAACCGGAGTCCAGTCGTCGACGTGTCGACGTAATCAGCCTCGTCACCGTATGCGACCCAGTGATTCGTGGAGCTATGCTCGGTCGAATCCGGCACGAGCCGCGACCGTCGATCGAGTTCTTGCAGAGCGACTCTCGGTCGACTCGCCGAGTCACCACGTGACGGCATCCAGCCACTCGGAATCGTGGATCATGCGGTCAGCTCCGCATTGAGCTGCTGCGACGAAGCTCGGCGCGTCTGATCGCCGAGGTCGCGCAACGCCCCGTCGGTGCCGCCGCGCTCGATGAACGGCGCGTTGTCGAGGTCTTCCACGCGTATACCGGCGGAGTTCGGCGATCACCTACGACCATGCGGTCCAGCCACCAGCGCTCGGTGTCGGTGAACATCGACGCCGGCCTGTTCCTGTTGCGCCAGCCATGCCGGCGTACCTCTCCTGCACCCGCTCAGCGTAAGGAACGAGTTCGTCGTCGACGCCGAGTGTGTACCGGATCGAGCGAGACGAGATCGGTGACAGTGTGCGGTGCGTCGCATGTGCGGACCTTGGGTCGACCTCGATCGCGGCGTACGCGTTCCAGATGATGTCGGGCGTCCAGTTGTGCGGCGGCCGGTGCGATGCGGTCAGCAAGCTCCCTGATGTCGGCGAAGGTCGATCCGTTGCTCGCCGGCCTGCGTAGAGCACTTGGATGCGGTGATTTCGTCGCGGTGCTCGTCGAGGTAGGCCCGCCACGACTCCACGATCGACTCGGGCGCGTTCGGTGTCGACGACTCCGTGGGCTTCGAGCAGTACGTCACGCTGACCTCGTCGATGACCCGGTCGTGGGCTGGCGCGGAGCTCCAGGATGCGGTCGCGCAGTTCCGGGTTGGCGGCCAGCGGGCGCACGGCGTCACGATCAGCTGCTGACGGCCTCGCTCGGGGTCGCCGTCGGCGCCTCGATCGCTGCGGCCTGCCGATCGGGTCGACGGCGTCGACGAGCGCCCCGCACGATGTCGCGGACAGGCTGGCCAGCGACCTCATCCAGCTCGCGCGCTCGCTCGGCGGTGAGCTGCAGGTTCGAGCTTCGCCAGCCGCGAGGCCAGGGTTGCCGTTTCGTCCTCGGTGATCGTCAGGGCGGCGGCCTTCTCCAGCAGCTTCTTGAGGCGACCGACTTCTCGCCGATTCAGCGGTCGGCTCGACGAAGTCGTGCTCGGTGACGCCGACCGCGTCGACGATGACGAACCGGGTCTTGGCCTTCGCGTCGGGCGTGACGGCCTGGAAGTCGGCCGTCGGGATCGTGCGCGCGCCGCGGCCCTTCATCTGCTCGAAGTACTGGCGCGGAGCGCACGTCGCGCATGAAGAACACGCATTCCAGCGGCTTGACGTCGGTGCCGGTGGCGATCATGTCGACGGTGACCGCGATGCGCAGCGTCGGGCTGGTTGCGGAACGCCTGCAGCTGCTCCTTCGGCGTCGCGCGCGTTGTAGGTGATCTTGGCGGCGAAGTCGTTGCCCTTGCCGAACACCTCGCGGACCTGCGTGACGATCTCCTCGGCGTGGTTGTCGTCCTTGGCGAAGATCAGCGTCTTCGGCACGGTGGAGCGGCCCGGGAAGATCTCGGTGAACAGCCGGTCGCGGAACGCCTCCAGCACCAGTCCGGATCTGGTCGGTCGCGGTCACGGCGCGGTCGAGCTGGCCGGCGCGTGTAGTCGAGGTCTTCGTCGAGCGTCTCGTAGCGCTGCTGCGCGGGTGCGGCGGTCGACCTTCGGCACGATCGTGCCCGCTTCGATCGTCGAGCCCTGCTCGCTGATCTGGGTCGGATCCGGTAGATGTCGAAGTCGACGTTGACGCCGTCGGCGACCGACTCGGGGTAGGTGTACTCGGAGACGAGGTTCTGCCGGAAGAACCCGAAGGTCTGCTTGCCCGGCGTGGCGGTCAGGCCGATGACGTGGGCGTCGAAGTACTCGAGCACGCCGCGCCACACCCCGTAGATGCGAGCGGTGCGCCTCGTCGACGATGACCAGGTCGAACGTCTCGGGCGGCAGCTGCGGCGCTGTAGACGACCGTCGACCGGCGCATCCGGCACGTAGTCGTCCAGCTCGGGATCGTCCGCGTCGGTGACCTCGCTCGCCGCGCAGCGCCGCGTAGACCCGCTGGATGGTCGAGATCACGACCTTGCGTCGAGCCGAGCATGCCCGCGCTCGGTCAGCTTGTCGACGTTGTAGAGCTCGGTGAAGCGGCGGCCGTCGTCGGGCGTGCGGTAGTTCTGGAACTCGCCCAGCGTCTGGTCGCCGAGGTTGTTGCGGTCGACCAGGAACAGGACCCGGTTGAAGCCGCCGTGCTTCAGCAGCCGGTAGGACTCGGTCACCGCGGTGTAGGTCTTGCCGGCGCCGGTCGCCATCTGGACCAGGACTCGGTCGAATCGCTGCTCGGCGAGGCTCTTCTCGATCCCGTTGATCGCCTCGATCTGCGCGGGGCGCAGCGGCCTCGGTATCGAGCTGCGGCAGGTCGCTGGACCTTGGCGCGCCACGTCGGCGCGCTCCGGGTCGGCCTCGGCGTCCGCAGCGATCCGCGCAAGCGTCGTCGGGCCGCGGGAACGTTGAAGATCCGCCGCGCCCGCGGGTCGGGGTCGAAGCCGTTGGTGAAGTGCGTCTCGGCTGCCGCTCGCCTCGAACACGAACGGCAGCCGCCCGTCGCTGCGTCAGCGCCGCGAGCCGCACGTCGGCGGGCAGCCCGTCGGCGTACATCGCCGACTGCCACTCGACACCCGACAGCGGCGTACCCTCCGGCTTCGCCTCGATCACGCCGACGACGCGCCCTGTCGACGTAGAGCAGGTAGTCGGCGCGGCCATGGCCGGCTTCATGACGACCTCGCGCACGGCGACGCCCTGACCCGCGAACAGGTTCAGGTCCTTCTTGTCCTGCACGGTCCAGCCCGCTCGGCGAGTTGCCGGTCGATGAGCACACGCGCGCGCTGTCGGCCGTCAGGCTGTCCCCATCCACCCTTGGAATCTACCGGCCGGGCCGCGGCCGTCACTCCGGAAACGACCACAGGACGGGTATCTCGAGTGCTCATCCACGGGCCGACGCTGACGCCACCGGCCGTTCCGAGGCCGACATCGACATCAACACGGGTCAGGCCTTTTGTTCGTCCACATGACTCGAGACGTCCCTCGTCTGAGCGGCCTCGCTGAGGCCGCAGTCGGCATCGGGTGCGCAGCACACGCGCAAAATCTCCGCCCCGATCCTTAGCCCTCGTCGTCGGTCAGCAACCGTTCGCGCAAGGTTTCTAAACGTGCAGCGTCCGTTCTGGTCAGTCCCAGCCCAGCGAGGCTGGCGGCATAGTCGCCGGAGATCCACTCCTCGACCTCTCGCCACGACGGTCCGGCTACGTCGGTCACGACCATCGCCGCAAGCCGGGTGAGCATTGATGCTCTTGCGCAAGTTCGGCAGCGCCCTCGGTCGGTACTCCTAGCTCGATGGACTGCCGCACGAACGACGGCAAAGCGTCGCCGAGGTCACCCGCGAGCGCTTTGGCACCCGACCACGTCCAGCTCGCCGGGTAGGTCAGCCTCCCGATGTACTCGGTCGCATCCGATGTTCGCTTGGCTTCATCGTCGCCGCCGAACAAAGATGCCTTGTGCTGATCGACCGGGAGCGATTTGGGCAAGCTCCATGTAGCTTGCTCCTGCCATCCATGCCGCGAGAAGCGTTATATCGCTTTCGTACTCTTCAGATCGCTCGAACGCGTCCGCGTTATCGGTGCCAAAGGTGTAGAGCGCTTGCAGTTTCGCCGAGTCATTCTTCGCGTTCCGACGCAACCAGAGAGAGTGCTCGACGACCTCGATACTCTCGAAGAGCAGTCGTGCAATCTGTTCGGTCATGTCCGGCGTCAGCGTGACTACACCGAGAAGATCACGAAGCCAGCGTGCCGGCTTCGCTCGATTGCTTGCTCCAGTCGAAGGACGGAGCGGGACGGCCAATCCCGCAAGGCGTGCGCCAAGACTCGCTCGTCAGGCGATAGGGGCTGGCGAGCTCGGCTAGACCATGGTTCTCCAAGTCTTGCAGCGCGTCTGCCATGACATCGGTGACGCGATTTCGGTCAAACACGTCCCCGAACTGCCATGTAAGCGTGCCCGCAGCCAAGGTGCCGGCCTGATCGTCGACGTGGCTATCGCCATCGCCAAGCCACCCCATGACCTGACTCTGTACGTCGTTGTAGTTCGACCACTCTTCAATCGTTGACAATGTTGTCCCGGCGTCAGTCAGGGCGACCCCGAATCCGGTCGGCAGTTGTATTACTCCACAACGATGCTCTGACAAGCTGTCGCAACGTGGGGGCAGAGGAGTCGAGCAGGAACACCATCCCCTCCACAGAGACCGTTGCCCGGCCTGCGCGGCCGATGATGTTCATGTAGAGGTCTCTGTCGAGGCGTGCCGACCTGCCGGGAAAGTCGAGATGCGGAATGACCATTGCGCGGAACGGGAGGTCTGCGCCCTCAGCGACTGTGGTGGTGCCAGACGACCCGCAATAGTCGCGCGCTCGCTAGCCGCTCGATCTGTTGTAGGGCATGCGTTGGAACACCCGCGTGGTGAATCGCGACGCCCTGGTTCATGAACTGCGGTAGGGGATGCTTGTCTCCGAGGAGCGCCTTCACCTCCTCGATCGCGGAGCGCGAGTTCGCGGGCTTGCGCGTCGGTCAACGATGCTTGCCACTCCGCACCGACGGCTGCACCTTGGTCAACCAGGCGCTTTGCCGCTGCCTCTGCTTTTGCGGCCGTGATGTTTTCGACCACAAGCACCGGTCGATACCTGGAGTTGAGACTGAGAATCAGCTTGGCTGCGTCGTTGGCAGCCTGCTTCGTCCTTGGGATGGCTCCGAACTGCCGTCACGCGGTTGGCTACCCGTTGACGGAGGCGTTTGCACCGCCTGTCTCCCACACGATCTCCAGCGTGCCGGTAGGGCGCTTTGCACCCGCGATGGCGTCTTGGTCGGTAAGCCAGTGAGCAACGTCGTCGGCGCCTTGGCTCGCGGCCGATAGACCAAGGATCTGAAGGTCCGGATACTTCATCCGTAGACGAGTCAGTATCAATTCGAATCGAGGTCCACGGCCGGGTCGGCCAAGCAGTTGCAGCTCATCGAAGACGAGGACGCGGCTAGATGAAAACAGGTCGGCCGCATCTGCTCCCGCGCTCGTCGGGGAGGCAGACGCCCGAAGTAAGGCGTCGAGGCGTTCGGGTGTGCAGATGGCGACGTCTGGAAGGGCCGCCACGCCGAGGTCGACAGCGGGATCGTAGCCACTACCGAGATCTTTGACCGTGTAACCCAGTACGCCCAGACCTTGCCGGAAGTTTCGCTCCACCTGGCGAGCCAGCAGACGGTAAGGCGCAACGTAGATCGCGCGACACCCGGGATTCCTCTCCAGCGTCGCGGCGACCCTGAACTCGGCGATCAGCGTCTTGCCGCTGGAGGTTGGCAGCGAGACAACCACGTCCTGGTCGAGCGTCGCGCCCTCTTGTACCGCCTTGATCTGCGGGGGGTACAGCACAGGTATCCGCCTACGTGCGAGGTACCGGCGCAGTTCGTCGCTATCAAAAGTGGGATCTGCGGCGGCGAGGACTGTCGCTGGCCGAGCGCGTGAGGCAGCGGATCCCCATGTACCAACACACTCGATGAAGCTGAGCGCTAACCCGTCATGAAGAGTGAGGACGGCCACGCGTGCACGGTCGACAAACTCGCTCGCCGGGTCCACAAGCACGGAATGGACGGTCGTTGCGACTAGAAGATCATTGAGTTGCTCTCGGCTACGCATCACCGGCTCGAACCGAGTTGTCGTCTCGCGAAGCCCTAGGCGCTCGGCAAGGGCTCGTCGCGCGGGTGCTTCGTAGGACTGCATAGCGTCGGCGAAAGACTCGGCGGCGAGGGCTAGGAATGGTCGCTCAACTGTGAACGTGCGCCCAAGCGCTCGGAGGCGGTCAGCAAGCAGCGCCATCCGTGCGAACTGTCCGTCAGCCGCGAGAACACGAATGCAGAGCAGCGTGACAGCCAGTGTGTCCACTGGACGCTCATCAAGATCAGCCACTGCGAGCGAGACAACTGCATCGACGGTCTCCTCCGGGGAGACTGTCGAACTCGGCGACCGGTGCGTCGGCGGCACGGGCAAGCTGTTCGAGGAGCCGATTGCGGTGCCGACGGACGTTGACGTCACGATCCAACCCAAGAGCATCTTGGACCCGCGCTCGGCGAAGTAGCCGACGCGACTCGAAGAAGTCCGGTGCGTCAGGCACTAGGGGCACCGCTTGTGCACGGCGGACAGATCTGGGACAAGAAGCATGCGGAAGAACTGCTTGCCAACGGCGGCCGGTAGGAGTGTCACCTGATGTGCGAGGTCTGCGTCGAGACTGTCATCCACCACACCGATGGCATACAGCTCTACGAGGTCGGGATCCGGGAAGTCTTGCAGGAAGAGATAGACGCGGGCGGCGGCGTCCTTGGTGTAGCCCGCGTCTTGCAGATGGGCGTTGAGCACACGCAGCTGTATGGCCATGTAGGGAACGGAAAGCTCGTTCGCCCAAGTGACTCCGCCAGCTTGTACCGCATGCCCGATGAAGACTTGCCGATCGTGTGCTTCACGCTTGCGACGCCGAGGCACTCCCATGGCTCGAGGTTCACGGTCGTTGGACTCTCGGAGAGGCGAACAGCGAATACATCGATGCCACTGTCACTCTTGCGCCTCGACATCTTGGGAACGTTGGGCATATGCAGCTCGTCCGCGTCCCAGCCATCGAGCGCGACCAGCGTCGCGGCACCCAACAGCTCAGTGAGGTCCCGAGCGAGTGATCTCCTCGCGTCCCTCGCCGTCGATGAGCAGCTCCGATAGGTCCAGGCCACCGGAGGCGAGCAAGTCGGCGACCGCGTCGGTCGCCCCTCCAGCATCCGCGCCGTAGAACGCCGCGCCTGCTGTGACGTCCTCATCATCGAGCTTCCATACGTCGACGACCCACCCAGAGACGAGCCCTATCTCGCTCGCCACGACCCGATCCGCCAAAGCCAGCAACTCTGACTTGCCATGTGGCAGCATTTCGCCAATCTAGGCGGCATTGGGGACAGAGCGCCGCGGATTGGCCTTATCACGGACGTTGTGGCGTTAAAGGCCTGCAGCACCGGCGCATGGCGCCAATCACCCAAGGCCCGACGAACGGAGCTGCTGCTCCCTCGGTTGCAACAAGCTGGCCGAAGCGTGCGATAAGCTCCAGCTCCGTTCCTTTCGGACAGGCGACTGCTCCAGGACAATCGTGGTTCACGACAAGAGGCGTCAACGTGGCTCCTCAGCTTGCTCGAGCAGCCGGTGCAGGAAGGTCGGAGGCTGCGTAGCGTCGAACGATGGCTCCGTCAGGTGCCTCCTCGGACGACTTTTTGGTTCCGCGCTCTGTGCTGACCGCGCCGAGTTGTGCGTGAGCTCGGGCGCCATGACCCACCGGGGAGATGAGGCCGCCGGCTCGGAGGCGGCAGCGCAGGACCGACGGCAATGTTGCGGCGCCTAGAGTGGCCTGTCCCTCGTGATCGCTAGAGCCGCAAGTGCGGCATCGCCTTGTGCATTCTGATACTCGACGCCCTCTGCGGAGGCCAGCCATTCGTCATGGCGAGCCTCATCGACGGCGACCACCAAGGCGCCGAGGCCGTATGTTCGCACCTTGATCTTGCGACGCCGGCAATCGCGGCGGATGAGCGTCCGGACGGCGGCCGGATCCACAACGTCCGCTTGGATGTAGCCCGTCGCCGCAAAGCGGTCAACCATGGCCGTCGCCGCCGCCTCCGGCGAGAGGGTCATCAGGTTGGCGGCCAACGAGTCATCGAGGTCCCGCAGGCGGTGGAGCGACAACACCTGTGCCCCGGCCGGATTGCCCCTCATGGATCAGCGGCGTTCCAGCGCAAGGCCCGGAGCGATTTGTCCCGGCTAGTTCCGTTCGCTGCCGTTCGGTGCCTGTGCGCGACACGCCGAGCGCGCTCGCGTTGGCATTTTGGGGGCAGATTAGGGATTGATCTTGAAAAAGCGTCAGGGCCATGATCGTTGATCATGGCCCTGACCTGCGCTTTCATCAGTGGCGGGGGTAGGATTTGAACCTACGACCTCTGGGTTATGAGCCCAGCGAGCTACCGAGCTGCTCCACCCCGCGTCGGTCCAGCCACGATAGCCCGCAGCCATCGAAGCAGCACCAAACCGCCGACAGCGCTACTGCGAGTCGGCGACACTGCCGCGGCCAGCTGCGGCGACGTCCGCCGCTCAGCTTCTTCTGCTCCGACGCCGTACGGCGCGAAGTCGCCGCGTCGCAACGCGGCCTGCGCCGCCGTCTCATCGGCCTGTGCTGCGGCGATCGCCTGCGCAACCGTCGCTGACACCTTCCGGTGGTGGACCGGTCCGGTCGTCGGCGTCGTAGTGCCGGTCGGCGGCGTCGTGGTCGTCGTGATCGGCAGCCCGAAGACCTGGTCCAGCGCTGCCGACAACGTCGGCTGGTATGCGACGGTGCCGTTGTAGACCGCGGCACCTCACGCAACTCCGGGAACGAGCCCGCGCCTGCGGACTGCACATAAATCGGCTCGACGTACAGCAATCCGCCGTCGATCGGCACAGTCAGCAAGGTTGCCGAGCGCGACTCGCGAGCCACCTTGCCGCAACAGCGTCAGTTGTGTCGAGACAGCCGTCGTCGACTCGATGTTGTTCTGCACCTGTTGCGGGCCATCCGTGACCTGGTCATCGGGCAGCTCGAGCAGCTGGAATTGGCCATAGTTCGGCCCCGGTTGGGAGTCGACCGACAAGAACGCAGTCAGGTTGCGGCGGTTGAACGACACCAGTGGCGACGTCAGCGAGAAGCATCGGCGGCTGTCGACGTGCTGCCGTCCGGTGACAGCGACAGGTAGTACGCCGGCTGCGGCACTGCCGCTGACCCGGCGGCAGTGGTCGGGTCGTTGGGAACGTTCCAGAACTGCGTCCCGCCGTAGAACGACTTCGGGTTGGTCACGTGGTAGTGCGCGAGCAACGTGCGCTGGATGTTGAACAGGTCCTCGGGGTAGCGCAGGTGCGCCATGAGGCCGGCCGGCATATCCGACTGCGGCTTGACGACACCGGGGAACGCCTTCTCCCAGGTCTCGAGCACCGCATCCGGCTGCGGGTCCGGCGTGGCGGCCGTCTTGACCTGGTTCCACGCGTACAACGTGACCTGCCCGGTGTAGGCGTTGACGGTCGCCTTCACCGAGTTGCGGATGTAGTTGATGTGCGGGTTGCTCTGCGCGGCAACCGACGAGCTTCCGGTAGTCAGCGACGTCCGGGTCGACGAGCCAAGCGACTCCTGCTCGGAGTACGGGAAACCATCGGTCGTCGTGTAGCCGTCGACCACCCAGACGATCTGGCCGCCGACCACGACCGGGTACGGGTCGCCGTCGAGGGTCAGCCACGGCGCGACCTTCGCGACGCGCTGGCGCGGGTCGCGGACATAAAGGATCCGCGAGGCCGAGTTGACGCCGCTCGACAGCAGGATGTTCTTGTCGTGGAACTTCCACGCATACAGCAACTGTCGCCACGTCGAACCGATCGCGACCCCACCGCCACCGGTGTAGGTGTTGTTGATCTGACCGGCTGCGTTGTCGGCCGGCCGGTCGAGCTCCCGCGGCTGCGTGCCCGGCGGCGCACCGACGATCGAGTAGTTCGGCGAGTTCTCGCCGAAGTAGATCCGCGGCTGCGTGATGTCCAACGGGCCGGTCGGCGGCAGGTCCTGCTCGACGAAGGACGGCGATCCCTTGGAGTTCGCCGTGTCCGCCTGCGCCGCCACGACACCGTATCCGTGCGTGTAGACGAGATGCTCGTTGATCCAGTTGCGCTGGCTCGGCTGCAGTCCACCGAGGTTGATGTCGCGGGCACCGATCACGACGTCGGTCGGCTGGTGCCGTCCAGCCAACGGGTAGCGGTCGACGTCGAGGGTCTGCGGGAACGAGTAGTACGACCGTTCCTGCTGCAGCTGCTCGAACGTCTGCGACACCACGTTCGGGTCCAGCACTCGAAGCTGCGCGACCTGCGTCGACGCCGCGCGCAACGCGCTCGCTCGTTGCCGTCGAGACTCCTGGATAGTTCGACGTCACCTTCACCTGCGCCGGCGTGATGCCGTACGCCTCTGGGTCGCGTCGATGTTGCGCTGGATGTAGGGCGCCTCGAGGTCCTGCGCACTCGGCTGCACCTTGTAGTGCTGCACGAGCAACGGGATATACGCCGCCGATCACGATCGCCGACAACACCATCAGCCCGAACGCGATCGCCGGCAACGTCCAGTTGCGGGTGACGCTGTTGGCGAAGAACAGCAACGCGCAGATGATCGCGACGAACACCAGGATCGTCTTCGCCGGCAGCACCGCATGGACATCGGTGTAGGACGGGCCGGTCACGATGCCGCGCCCGAGAACGCCAGACCGTAACGGTCCAGCCAATACGCGACCGCCTTCAGCAGCAGGAAGATGCCGAGCAGGATCGAGATGTGCACCCGGCTGGCGGGCGTCCACTTCGGGCCAGGTGTCTGCAGCCGCAGCGAGCCGTAGAGGTAAGACGTGATGAGCACCGCGATGAGCGAGACCACGACGATCGCGAACAACGAGCCGAGCACGAACCGCTGCATCGGGTAGGTGAACGCGAAGTAGGAGACGTCCGTGTGGAACTGCGGATCCTTGATGCCGAACGACGTGCCGTTGCGCCACAGCAACCAGGTCTGCCAGTGGCGCGACGCCGACGAACCGGTGATGAGGCCGATCAGCACAGCGACTGACGCCGAGCACCCAGCCGCGCACCGGCTGCAGGATGTGGCGGTAGCGCTCGAGCTGCTCCTGCTCCGGCGAGACCGGCCGGAACGGCGGCCGAAGCCGGTAGGCGACGATGACGTTGGCAGCGACGACCAGCGCCATCACCGCGCCGAAGACGAAGAACAACAACAGCTCGGTCACCAGCCGCCGGCTGTAGACACCGACGAGTAGCCACCGAGCGGAACCACAACAGGTTGGTGTACTGCCCGACGAAGACCGACGCGAGGATCAGCAGGACGATGACGCCACCACGACCGCGATCGAGCATCTTGGCCCGCCGATTCAGCGGGGGAAGCGGTGGCATCTGCGGGCGCGGCACGTTGAAGGTCACAACCACGAACCTACCGCCGCGCACCGGCCGAGCCGCTGCAGCGCGCTAGCAGCGCGGGAAGGACGTGCCGCCGGACTTGATCGTTTCCAGTGCCTTGACCGCGCCGCGCAAGTGTCGTGATCTTCACCAGCGTCAGCGACTTTGGCGCCGCCGCCTTCGCGTCGCTGCACTCACTCGCCGGCGCGAAGAACACCGTCGCGCCGGCGTGAACGGCGGCCGCGATCTTCTGCTGGATGCCACCGATCGGACCGACCTGGCCGTAGCCGTCGACCGTCCCGGTGCCGGCGATCGTGCGCCCACCGGTCAGGCCGCCCGGCGTCAGCTTGTCGATGATGCCGAGCGCCAACGCAGTGCCGGCGCTCGGACCGCCGATCACGTCCGGGTTGATCCCGATGTGGACCTTGACGCCGGGGAAGGTTGCGGTGCGGTCGGGGCTGAAGCCCGACCATCGACGCGCCACCGACGCCCTTGATCGTCTTCGTCGTCACAGTCTTTGTCTTGCCGTCGCGCTGGATCGTGAGGGTGATGCTCGAGCCCGGCTCGTCTTCTCGCACCGCGGCGTGCAGCTGCGTGACGGTGTTCACGGCCTTGCCGTTCACCGCCAGGATGACGTCGGCGGGATGCAGAACACTTGCAGCAGGAACCCCGGGCTCGACCGTGTTGACGGTGACGTGCTGCGTCGTCGGGTGATAGCCCAGCTCGAACAGCGCCGCCGTCACCGCATCCGACTGTGACTGCGACATCTCCTGCGGCATCCTGCTTCTGCACGGCCTGGCTGCTCTGCCCCGGCGGGCACTCGACCTGTTTCGGCTCAACGGTTTGCGTCGAGCTGAACCACGCCTTGACCGCGTCCCACAGCGACGGATCCGAGCTGCAGTCACCGGGCAGCTCTTCGACCGTCGTGAGGTACAGATGACCGTCGTCGGCGTGGGTCTGCGCGCCGGTGATGGTGATCACCGGGCCGCCGGGCTTGTCGTTGGCGGTGTCAGCGCCGGGAATGTTGCCGAGCGTGTCGGTGACCGGACCGGGCAGCAGGATGACGTACGGCACCTTGACGATGCGCGCAACGCCGAGCAACAACACCAACGTGATCATCGCGACGCCCAACGTTGCGGCGCGCCGACTCATTGCATAGACACTACCGACGGTCAGCGAGCGAAGAAGCCCAGGCTCCTACGACCGGACGGCGCGAGTGCGGGAACGACGTCAGGTGCCAGCTCGCGCCGGCTCGATCTCCAGCTCGAGCTTCGATCGGCCTCCGTCTCGGCGCGATCACTGGCGGCGCGTCCGCGAACGGCGCACGCGCGAGCCACGCGGGCTGCTCGGCGTCGCTCGACCTCGGCGAGCCGCGGACTCCTCGGCGTCGTCGGCGCCGACGACCGGGTCGGCGAACGGCGGGACAACGGCTGACGATCGGCTCGACGGCAGCCAGCCCGGGCACGACGGTGCTTCCTCGGCCGGTACGTCCGCGACTCGCAACCTCTTCGGCTGCGACCTCGGGCTCGGCTACCTCTGCCTGCGCGACCGCAGGAACGACGACTGGCGCTTCGACGACCGCTGCCTCAGCAACCCACTCGGCCGATCGGTCCTCATCGGTGGCCTCAACCGGCACCGGGTGACCGTCTTCGCTGACCGTCGTCGGCTTCGGCGTCCCGGCGCTCGTCGGCGACAAGCTCGATCGGGTGCGTCGGTCGCACTCTCGGCCACCGCACAACTCGACAACCGCTGCGATCGGCTCGACGGTCGGCACGCTCTCGGCCTGCCGGCTCGGCCTCGGCGCTTGCTCGTCCGCGACTCGGCGCGTCGCTGGCCTCGGCGACCGGCTCGGCCGCAACGGCGACCTCGACGACCGCGGGGACCTCGGCGAGCTCGGTGACCTCGGCGACCTCAGCGACCGGCGCCGCTCGCGGCGGCCCGTCCGGCTGCCGCACGGGCACCTGGACGTGGTAGTAGGCGCGGAACGACAGCTGCACCGGCGCGAGCTCGTGCACCGAGAAGTCGGTGATGTTCTCGACGTTGCGAAGGTGCTCGACGAAGTTGACGGCTTCGTCCAGTGAGCTCACGCGCCGAAAAGCCGGCACGCCGGTGGCAGCGGGGTAAAAGACGACATGCTCCATGACGATCCTTCAACGGCCGACGCGAAGTTGCGGACACGATTCATGTCGGCACGCGCGGTGCCCGGAGTTAAGGCCGTTCGGCTGAGTGGGTGATCAAGCGCGGTCAGGAGGCGCGGCGGCGAGGCTGCTTCGGCGCGGCGAAGGCGGCCTTGAAACGCTCCCGCTCAGCCAGTGACTCGCTGGTCTCGACCGGGCCACGCGCCCGGGATGACCAATGCACCCAGATGATCGCCAGCAGGCGTGGCGGCGGCCGGCACTCCAAGCCACGCCAACACGCCCATACGGTCAGTGTAGGGCGTCGATCAGTCGCAGGCACCTACCCATTCCTGCTCACCGTCTGCAAATTGCTGCCGCTTCCACAGCGGGACCTCGGCCTTGATCCGGTCGATCAGTAGCCGGCCGACCCGAAACGCCTCGTCCCGATGCGGACAGCCGGCCGCGACAATCACCGCGATGTCGCCGACCTGCAGCTCGCCGACTCGGTGCACCGCCGCCAGCGCGACCCCTGGGGCGACTCGTCGCCGACCTCGGTGACGACGCGCAGCAGCTGCTCGGCCGCGCTGGGGTGGGCGCTGTAGTCAAGGCTGGTGACCGCCCGGCTCGTGGTCGTGATCGCGGACGGTGCCGAGAAGACCACGATCCCGCCGACGGCGTCGCCGCGCACCGCGGCGATCACCTCGTCGACCGACAGCGCGCTGGCCCGGATCTCAGCCAGCCGTACCGTGCCGGACGTCGCCGGATCGTGCGCTCATCAGCGCCTCCTCGCCCGGGCCCGCGCAAGAGCCAGCGACCCGATGACCGCAAGGGTGGCACCCGCGCCAGCGGCGGCACCGGCCGCTGCCCTCGTCGCGTCCTTGCGGTCCACGACGACCAGACCCCGCCCGGCGCGATCGCCGAGCAGGCGCAGATGCTCCCGCAACGCGGCCTCGTTGGTCCAGCGCGGCTCCCAGCCGCGTCGCCCGCAACTGCTGCGAGCCGACCACCCACGGATGGACCAGGTAGTGCATGTCACTCGACGGCGACGCAAGCACCCCGACCCGATGCAGCCGATCCGCAGTGGCAAAGGCAACCGATGAGGGCAGCACGACCGAACGCATGCCGGCGATCGTCTCGACGTTCGCTCGCGACAGCCAACCGTCGCAACCAACTGTCACCGCACCGCTCACCTGGCCGAGCGACGCGGCGACAAGCGCATCGAGCAGGTCGTCGACATGACAGAACTGCCAGTGACATCGCGCGTCCCGGATTCCCAGCAGCCGCACCGCCTCGAATAACCCGGGCAACAGCGCATCGGTGACCGGGCCCACCAGGGACGCCGGCCGCACGACGGTCAGCTCGAGCCGGGCAGCTTTCCCTTCGTACGCTTCAAACCGGCGTGCTCCATCGCGACCCAGTCACCGACCAGGCCGTCGGGTGGCTCGGCGAGCAAGGGCGCGTCTTCGTCGAAGCGGCACCGGATTGCCCGGGTGCGCGCCGTAGACCATGGCGCTGGTCAGCAACACGACTCGCTCGACCCCAGCCGCGACGGCCGCGTCAAGCAAAACCTCCGTGCCGCGAACATTGACTGCCCGCCGATCGTCGATAGGCGTAGTCGGGGAGCGGTCCGTCGCGAGATGCACCAGGGTTTCGATGCCCTCGAACCGGCTGGCTAGCGCCGGATCGCGGACGTCGGCGACCCGCCAGGACGCGCCCGGCAGGTGCCGCCGCGTCGTGTCGATGGCAACAATCTTCGGTGCGGACTGGTGCTGGGCAAGCCGTTCGACGAACGCGCCGCCCAACGGCCCGGCCGCTCCGGTCACGCCGATAGTCGGCGCGCTGCGCCGTCGGCGAACGTTCGACCGAGACTGAGTCACAGCCCCATCTTGACGGCTACCGTGGATTGGTGACCAAGCCCCCGTTCGGCTTCTCGAGTAGCGAAGGCGACGAACCCTCCGACGATCCGCCTGACCCCTCGCTGCGTTCGGCGGCATGCCCGACCTCGGCGCCATGCTCCAACAGCTCGGCAGCTTGATGTCCGGCGAGACCGGGCCGGTCAACTGGAACGTTGCCCGCGACGCCGCGATGGCCGTCATCGGCACCGACACCGGCACCACCGGCCAAGATGCGACCGAGGTCGCGGACGCGATTCGTCTCGCTGACGTCTGGCTCAACCCGGTAACCGCACTCCCTTCCGGGGTGGCGACGACCGAGGCGTGGAGTCGCCGGCGCTGGCTCGAGGCCACTCGGCCCGCGTGGACCGAGCTCGTCGAGCCGGTCGCCGGGCGGGTTGCCGGCGCCATGGGCGAGGCACTGCCCGAAGAGATGCGAGCCGTCGCCGGTCCGCTGATGGGCATGATGAGCCAGATCGGCGGTCTCATCTTCGGCGGCCAAGTCGGCCAGGCGCTTGGCTCGCTGGCGACCGAGGTCGTCAGCTCGACCGACATCGGTTTGCCGCTCGGGCCAGCGGGCGTCGCCGCGCTGCTGCCGGAGTCCGTCCGCGCACTGGGTGCCGGCCTCGACCTGCCGCTCGATCAGGTGCGGCTGTTCGTTGCGCTTCGCGAGGCGGCTCACCACCGGTTGTTCGGTCACGTGCCGTGGCTGCAGGGGTATTTGCTGGCGGCGGTCCGCGCTTACGCCGAGGGCATCGTCGTCGACACCTCCCGGTTCGAGGAACTCGCGCGCGGCATTGACCCGACCGATCCCGAGGCAATGCAACGGGCGATCGGGGATGGGCTGTTCGAGCCGACGTCCTCACCCGCCCAGGAAGCTGCACTCGTCCGGCTTGAGACCGCGCTTGCGCTGGTCGAGGGGTGGGTCGACACGGTCGCTGCCGCCGCCGGCTCGACCTCGCTACCGAGCTTCGCCGCGCTGCAGGAGACCATGCGGCGCCGTCGGGCGACCGGCGGACCGGCCGAACGTACCTTCGCCTCGCTGGTCGGGCTCGAGCTGCGGCCGCGTCGGCTGCGCGAGGCAGCAACGCTGTGGCAAACGCTCGGCGAGCGCCGGGGGATCGAAGCGCGTGACGCGGTCTGGTCACACCCCGACCTGCTGCCCAATGCCGAGGACCTCGACGATCCCGTCGCCTGGGTCGAGCGCGACGCCACGGCGAGCACCCTCGACCTCTCTGAGCTCGAAGGCCCGGACACCCCGGACACCCCGGCAAGCGAGTAGCCGCCTCAATCCCTGCGGCGATCTTGACGTACGTTCCCTTGCAGGGCTCGCCCAGGGACACCTACGTCAAGATCACCGAGAATTCTGCGCTTCGAGGTAGGCGCGAGTGGCGTCCCAGCCCTCAAGGCCCCAGTCCAGGTCGTCGAGGTCGCCACGCTCGGTGATCCGGTGCCAGCCGGGCCCGACGCTCAACCGACCACCCGGCGCGACCGCACGAAGGGCCTGTAGAGCATCCAGGTCATCGAGGCACACCGGTGATCCCGCGAGCCAATCGACCATCGGCACGGTGGCAGCAACCGCGACCAGCCCGCCACCCGCTGCGCCGCCGGCGACAGATGCCGGACACACCGCGACATCGGCCCCGTGGGGCCCGGCAAGTGCACTGAACAGCTTGCCGAGCAGCAACGTCGGCAGATCCGGGACATCCGGCGCGACAACCGCAATCGCGGGCGCGCCAGAATGCGACAGCCCGCCCAACACCGCGGCGACCGTGGCGGCCGCGGCGACCTTGACCACCTGAGTGCCCGGCCACGTAACACCACGCGCAGCGACCTCGAAACCGTCGGCAACCGCGAGCGCAGGAGTCACCATCGGCGTGCCCGTCACGAGGTCGACGACGTCCTCGAGCATCGCGGCAACCAGAGCGGCCGGCAGCGACGGCATCGGCCGGGCAAGGACCGCGATGACCCGATCGGTCACGGCTTCGGCACCGAGTCGACCCCCTCGAGGAATCCCTGTGCCCGCTCAAGTCGCTCGTATCCAGCCAGCTCACGCCAGAACGCCGGGCCATGCCCGGGCACGATGAGGTGGGCGAGCTCGTGCAGCAAGACGTAGTCGATGACATATCCAGGCAGTCCGGAGAGGCGTCGCGAGAGCCTGATCGTGGCGTCAACCGGGGTGCACGAACCCCACCGCGCCGACATGTTGTCGACCCACCGGACGCTGCTCGGGACCGCGCGGCCACCGAGATAGCGCTCCGAGAGCCGCTCGGCCCGGGCGAACAGGTCCTCATCGCTGGGGCGCTGCTTGCGCTCGCTCGCGAGCACTCGCGCCACCAGCAATGACACCCAGCGCGCCTCCTCGGCCCGGCTGATCCGCGCCGGAACCGAGACGATGATGCGGTCGCCCGCCCGATGGGCGGAAACAGTACGGCGACGTCGCTTGCTGCGCACCACCTCGACCGGCGGATTGTCGGCAGCGGCGGCCGGCGGTTTCGACGCCGCGCGTCGGGTGGCTTTGGCGGGCCGCTTGTCCTCACTCACGGCGCCGACCGTAGCCCGCCGGAGACGGCGAAGTTGTCGCCATACACAGCCGGTGCAGGGCGTCTGCGCAGGTCACACCGGCGTGGCGCCCCGCCCACAACGCTTGTCCACAGGCCTACTGCGCTGTCGTCCACAGCAACACTCCACACTGTCCCCACCCCACCCCCAACCCCATCCACAGGGCCGAGCCGCCCCACGTTGACTGGCACCCGCGCGGTACGTACGGTCAAAGGCAACGGAGCCCCCGTGGTGCCACCGTTCGGACGTTCGCAAGGGGAAGGCGAATGAACGATCGGGAGCGCCCGGGGGTTTCGTTATGTCCGGCCATCTAGCGCCCGGTGAACTTCGGCGCTCGGCGCGCCTTCGAGGCCGCGATACCCTCCGCCAGATCAGTCGTCGCGAACGTGACCGGCTGCGCGAGCGCTTCATACTGCAGCGCTTCCTCGAGGCTGCCATGCCCGCCGCCACGCAGCCCAGCGACTGTCAAGCGGACCGCCACCGGTCCATTTGCCGCGATCCGACACGCCACATCGAGCGCCCCTGGCAGCAGCTCATCGGCGCTAAAAACGCCGTTGATCAACCCGATCCGCAGCGCTTCGTCGGCGTCGACCCGGCGCCCGGTGAACAACAGCTCGCGAGCGATCGGCATCCCGACGGCCTCCGGCAGCAACCAGGTCGCTGCCATTCCGGCGTGCATGCCGAGCGCGGTGAACGGCGCTGACAGCGTGGCGCCAGCGGCGGCGTAGCGCAGGTCACACGCGAGCGCGAGGCAGAGGCCGGCACCTACCGCGTGACCGTTGATGGCCGCGATCGTCGGGACCTCGAGGTCGCGAATTCCTAACCAGGAGCGGTAAAACGGCAACATTCGGTCACGAATCGTGTCGACGGTCAAGTCGCTCGACTCGCCGAGCCACGACAGGTCGCCACCCGAGCAGAAGGCACTGCCCTCGCCGGTCACCACGACCGCCCGCACACTCCGGTCGCCACGGAGCGAACCCAGTGCGTCGGTCCACGCCTGGGTGAGCTCGGCCGTCATCGCGTTACGCCGATCGGGCAGTGCGAGCGTCAGCACGACCACGCCGTCCTCGCGCCGATCGACTCGCAGCGGGGCCTCACTCATCGGTCCTCCAGGTCTCGCTTCGGGGTTGACCGGAGGGTAGCCCGCCAGGTCGCCACGCTCAGATACCGCGGTTTTGAGCGTGCGCCCGGTAGGCTTGTCGAAGGTTCGGCCGGCTCCCGGCCGGCGGCGATCGATCGAGGAGGACCAGATGGCCGACACCTATGAGGGCTACTGCGTGAAGTGCAAGGAAAAGCGCACCTACCAAGGCGAGGTCCGGACGAGTGAGTCCGGCCGTCGCATGGCACAGGGTCCGTGCCCCGTTTGCGGCACCAAGGTCAACCGCATCCTGGGCAAGGCTTAGCACCTCCGCACCATCGTCAACCGAAGCCGCGTGGTGGTTCGCCGCCACGCGGCTTCGGTGTGCCTGTGGACGGTTAACGACGACGGCCGAGCGATGCTGACACGCTTGTGCGCCTACTCCTGGGGGCACTGTGCATCCGCTCGTCACGCCGCAGCGACCGCTGGTCAAGCCTGCGCTGCGGCGGTTGTGGCGTGACCCCGCGACGTTGCAGCTCGGCATCGATCCCGCCTACGCGATCGTGCTCGGCGGCGTCGACCTCGCAGATGCCAACCTGCTCGACCTGCTCGACGGCACGCGTGAGCTTGCTGAGGCCAGCGCGGAGGCGGAGCGACTAGGGCATGAGCCAGGCCGCATCCACGATCTGATCAAGGCGCTCGGCGACGCCGCCGCACTCGACGTGGCACCGACGTCTGCTGGGCCGGTCGACGCCACGCGCGTGCCCGATTTGCTGTCGCTGTCCCTGCTACATCGCGAGCCCGGCAGTGCAAGCCGAGTCATGACGGCCCGCGAGCACACCACTGTCGAAGTGCTCGGCGCCGGCCGGGTGGGCGCGAGCATCGTCACGCTTCTCGCCGCGGCCGGCATCGGCAACGTCTTGGTGAGCGACGGCGGATCGATCCGTCACGCCGACTTCGCACCTGGCGGAGTCCGCGCCCCGGGCGTACGACAAGGCAGCAGAGCCGAGGCCACCCGCGCCCTGCTCGCCGGCAGCCGGACCACGATGGGCGCGAGCAGCGGCGCACGGCGGGCTCCGCGCTCCGACTCGTCGCCGGCCGAGTCGACCGCGATCCTCGCTCCTGCTGGCAGCGTCGTGCCGCCCGAGTGGCTTGGTCAGGTGCGACATCGACCGCACCTGCCGGTGATCATTCGCGAGACCACCGCGCTGATCGGTCCGCTGGTGCTTCCGGGGCTAAGCCCATGCCTGCGTTGCGTCGAGCTCAGCCGCGGTGACCGTGATCCGGTCTGGCCAGCTCTGGCCGCCCAGCTTGTCGGGGAGCCACACGGAGTCGAGCCCTGCGACATCGCGCTAGCTAGCGCCGCGGCATCGATCGTCACTCTCCACGTGCTCGCCTGGCTCGATCGCGGCAAGGACGCACTCCCGCCAACCGTCGGCGGAGTCTTCGAGCTCTCGCTGACCGACCTTCGACTGCGGCGCCGATCAGTCAGTGCCCATCCAGGATGCGGCTGCGGCGCCGATCAGCCGCGGTCGGCTGACGGGACGTAGTCGCGGACTGTGGCCCCGGTGTAGACCTGGCGCGGCCGGCCGATCCGGGTGTCGGGGTCTGCCATCATTTCGCGCCAGTGCGCGATCCAGCCGGGCAGCCGCCCGATCGCAAACAGCACGGTGAACATCGGCGTCGGGAAGCCCATCGCCTTGTAGATCACGCCGGAGTAGAAGTCGACGTTGGGATAAAGCTTGCGCTCGATGAAGTAGTCGTCGGCGAGCGCGATCTGCTCGAGCTCGATGGCGAGGTCGAGCAGCGGGTCGACCTGGCCGAGCCGCTCGAGCACCTCGCTGGTGGCCTTCTTCACGATCGCCGCGCGGGGGTCGTAGTGCTTGTAGACGCGATGGCCGAACCCCATCAGCTTGACCCCGGGCTCCTTGTTCTTGACCCGGTTGACGAACGCCTTGACGTCGCCGCCGTCGGCTTGGATCCGGTTGAGCATCTCCAGCACCGCGACGTTCGCGCCGCCATGCAGCGGCCCCGACAACGCACCGACGCCGGCCGCGATCGAAGTGAAAAGATCCGCGTTCGCCGAGCCCACCATTCGTACGGTCGACGTCGAGCAGTTCTGCTCGTGATCCGCGTGCAGGATGAACAGCATGTCGAGCACGCGCTCGAGCACCGGATCGACTTCGTAGGCTTCCGCGGGCACGCCGAAGGTCATCCGCAAGAAGTTGCCGACGTAGCCCAACGTGTTGTCCGGGTAAAGGAACGGCTGGCCGACTGCCTTCTTGTGCGCGTACGCCGCGATCGTTGCGACCTTCGCCAGGAGTCGGTCAGTCGAGAGCTCGACGTGAGCGGGATCGAACGGGTCGAGGGAGTCCTGATAGAAGGTCGAGAGCGCGCTGACGGCCGCCGCGAGCACGGCCATGGGATGGGCGTCGCGGCGAAACCCGGTGAAGAAGTTGCGGAAGTCCTCGTCGACGAGCGTGTGGTAGCGGACGCGAGCCGAGAAGGCGTCAAGCTCCTCGACGGTCGGCAGCTCGCCATAAATGAGCAGGTAGGACGTCTCGAGGAACGTCGAGGACTCAGCCAGCTGCTCAATCGGATAGCCGCGATAACGCAGGATCCCGGCGTCGCCATCGATGAACGTGATCGTTGACGTACACGCCGCGGTGTTGCCATAACCCGGGTCGAACGTCACGCGTCCGGTCGTCGACAGCAGCTTCCCGATCTGCATGCCCGAAGGCGCCTCGGTGCCGTCAACCGCGTCGAGGGGCAGGTCGCCACCCGGGTAGGTGAGCTCGTAGTCGGCCATCTGAAATCTCCCTCTGACATCCGCCCCCGACGATGCTGCCGCGCCGGTACCCGAGAATAGAAGGGTGACCGACATCCCGAAGTGGGCGATCTCGCGAGGGATGAAGCTCGCGAGCCTCCCGATCGGGGTTGCCGGACGCAGTGCGATCGGCCTTGGTAAGCGTATCGGCGGCCGGCCCGCAGAGATGGTCGCCTCCGAAGTTCAGCAACGCACGGCCGAGCAGCTCTTCCGCGTCTTGGGCGAGCTCAAGGGCGGCGCGATGAAATTCGGCCAGGCCCTGTCGGTCTTCGAGGCCGCGCTTCCCGAGGACCTCGCCGCGCCGTACCGAGCCGCGCTGACCAAGCTGCAGGACGCTGCGCCCCCGATGCCCGCGGCCACCGTGCACAAAGTGCTCGTCAAGGGGCTCGGCGAGGACTGGCGAGCCAGCTTCCTCGAGTGGGACGACAAACCTGCAGCGGCCGCGTCGATCGGGCAGGTTCACCGGGCGGTCTGGCATGACGGCCGCGAAGTCGCGGTGAAACTGCAATACCCGGGCGCCGGGCCGGCGCTGCTATCCGACCTCAACCAGCTCGCCCGCTTCGCCCGGTTGTTCTCGGTGCTGAACCCGGGTCTAGACGTCAAGCCGCTCATCAAGGAGCTCAAGGCGAGAGTCGCGGAGGAGCTCGACTACGCGATGGAAGCCGAGTCGCAGGCAACCTTCGCCGCGGCCTACGTCGGCGACCCCGACATCGTGGTGCCCGCGGTCGTGCAGCACGCCGGCAACGTGCTCGTCACCGAATGGGTCGATGGCACGCAGCTCTCGCTCATCATTCGCAACGGCAGCCGCGACCAGCGAAACCGCGCCGGTCTGCTCTTCGTACGGTTCCTGATGTCCGGTCCTGAGCGATGCGGCCTGCTGCACGCTGACCCGCATCCTGGGAACTTCTTGCTCACCGCGGACAATAAGCTCGCAGTCCTCGACTACGGCGCGGTCAATCGGCTGCCCGACGGCCTGCCCCCCGCTATTGGGCCACTCGGCCGGTTGGCATTGGAAGGTCGCGCCGAGGACGTCCTGGCCGGCCTTCGTGCCGAGGGCTTCGTCCCCGACGACCTCGAGGTCGATGCGCAGGCGGTGCTCGACTACGTCACGCCGATGCTCGAGCCGGTCCGCGCCGACACATTCCACTTCACCCGGGCGTGGCTGCGGCAAGAGGCCGCCCGAGTCGCCGACCCTCGCTCACCCGCCAACCAGCTCGGCCGCAAGCTCAACCTGCCGCCGTCCTACCTGCTGATGCACCGGGTGAGTGCCGGCATCACCGGCGTTCTCTGCCAGCTCGATGCCGACATTCCCTACGGCGCCGAACTCCGTCGCTGGGTCCCCGGCCTCGCCGACACGTCTGACTCTGGCGGTTCGGCCGTCGATTTGTGAACCGCTGCGTACTGCCCGCGGTACGTGCCAGTTCACAAAGCCGAAGTGAGGCGGAGGCGGACGCGGGTTTTCGGCGCAATGCGGGGTCGGGCTACCGTTCGACGGTGCTGAGTGAATCGGGATTTCCGATCGAGGGGGTCTACTCCCCCGACAGCCTTGACGGCTGGGACCCCGCAAGCGAGCTCGGTGCACCGGGCGAATATCCGTACACCAGAGGCGTCTATCCCTCGATGTACACCGGCCGGCCGTGGACCATCCGGCAGTACGCCGGCTTCGGCAACGCGCGGGAATCCAACCAGCGCTACCACCAGCTCGTCGCCGCCGGATCCACCGGGCTCTCGGTGGCCTTCGACCTGCCGACGCAGATGGGGTACGACTCAGACGACCCGATCGCGCACGGCGAGGTGGGCAAGGTCGGGGTCGCGATCGACTCGATCGACGACATGCGGATGCTCTTCGACGGCATCCCGCTCGACCAGGTCTCGACGTCGATGACGATCAACGCGCCGGCCGCGCTGCTGCTCCTGCTCTACCAACTCGTTGCCGAGGAGCAAGGCGTGCCGGCCGAGGCGCTGACCGGCACGATCCAGAACGACATCCTCAAGGAATACATCGCCCGCGGCACGTACATCTTCCCGCCGAAGCCATCGCTGCGGCTCGTCACGGACGTCTTCAGCTACTGCCGGACGACCTTGCCGAAGTGGAACACGATCTCGATCTCGGGCTATCACATGGCCGAAGCCGGAGCGACGCCCGCGCAGGAGATCGGTTTCACGATCGCGGATGGCATTGAGTACGTCCGCGCCGCGATCTCGTCCGGCCAGGACGTCGACGAGTTCGCACCGCGGCTGGCGTTCTTCTTCGTCGCCAGGACGACGTTGCTCGAGGAAGTCGCGAAGTTCCGGGCAGCTCGCCGGATCTGGGCCCGGGTCATGCGCGAGGAGTTCGGCGCGAGGGATCCGCGGTCACTGATGTTGCGGTTCCACACCCAGACCGCGGGCGTGCAGCTCACTGCCCAGCAGCCGGAGGTCAACCTCATCCGGGTCACGGTGCAGGCACTCGGCGCATTGTTCGGTGGCACCCAGTCGTTGCACACGAACTCCTTCGACGAAGCGATCGCGCTGCCGACCGAGAAAGCGGCCCGGCTGGCGGTGCGCACTCAACAGGTCTTGGCCAACGAGACCGACTTGCGGTCGACCGTCGATCCATTCGCGGGCTCGTACGCGGTCGAGTCCATGACCGATGACGTCGAGCGTGCCGCCCTTGAGCTGATGGCCACCATCGAGGACATGGGCGGCGCCGTCGCCGCGATCGAACGCGGCTACCAAAAGGGCGAGATCGAACGCGCGGCGTATCAGACGTCGCAGCAGATCGACTCGGGCGAGCGGGTCATCGTCGGCGTGAACAAATACACCCTGGCGACCGAGGAGCACTACGAACCGCTCCGAGTCGACCCCACCATCGAGGCACAGCAGGCCGAGCGGTTGGCGACCCTTCGCGCCGATCGATCCTCGACGGACGTCAAACGAGCGCTGGACGAACTGTGCCGGACTGCGGAAGGCGCCGACAACGTGCTGCCACTGATGAAGACCGCGCTCGCCGCCCGGGCGACCGTCGGCGAGGTCTGTCACGCGCTGCGTGAAATATGGGGCACCTACACGCCCGTTGATGCGACGTGACCACCATCGATACACCCAAAGGCCAGATCGATCTCGAGGCTGCGGAAACGGCCGCCGGCGCCTTGCTCGACGCGCTCGGCATCGACCGCAGCCACGGACCGCTGGCGGGCACGCCTCGCCGGATCGCGAGGGCGTACGCCGAGCTGCTGACGCCGCGCGAGTTCTCGCTGACGACGTTTCCGAACGACGAGGGGTACGACGAGCTCGTCATCGCGCGAGACATTCCGTTCACGTCGGTCTGCGAGCACCACCTGTTGCCATTTATCGGTACGGCCGTGGTGGCGTACCTGCCCGCCGAGCGCATCCTTGGCCTGTCCAAGCTCGCACGAGTCGTCGAGCTGTTCGCCCGCCGACCACAGGTGCAGGAACGCATGACGACTCAGATCGCCCACTGGCTCAACGACAACCTGGCACCCAAGGGCGTCGGCATCGTCCTGCAGGCCGAGCACACCTGTATGACCACCCGCGGTGTCGGTGCTCGTGGGGCGACAACTGTGACGTCGACCCTGCTCGGCCACCTTCGCGAGGATGCCCGCAGCCGCGCGGAGTTTCTGACCCTCGCGCACGGTCACCACAGCCCGATGGGCTGACAGCAAACTTTCAGGTTCCCCTCACGTGCCGCTCAGGGCACCCCCGCACGCTGATCATCAGCCGCCGGACGATCCGACGTGCGTTCGCGACGACTGAGAAGGACCTCGACCCGTGTCACGACTCACGCGCAACCTGAGGCGATGGCCGGTGATCGTGGGGATCGTCGTGGTTGTGCTCGCCGGCGGCGGGGTTACGGCCTGGGCCATGAGCCGGACGTCGAGCTCGACCGCCGGCTCGACTCAGTTGGTGGCAGCCGCCGTCAACACCATCACCTCGACCGTGTCGGCCTCGGGCACGATCGAGCCCGCGCATCAGGCCAGCCTCGACTTCGCGACCACCGGCCGGGTCACCAAGGTGCTCGTCAAGGCCGGCGACAAAGTGACCAAGAATCAGCGACTCGCCACCGTCGCCAAGACGGCGCTGGTCGCGTCGAAGGACGCCGCCCAAGCCACCGAATCGGCCGCTGCCGACAAGGTCGCCGCCGACGGCAGCTCAACCAGCTCGGTGCAGCTGGCGGCAGACGACGCCGCGCTGAGCGCGGCGAGGAGCGCGCTTCGGAGTGCGAAGGCGTCGCTCGCCGCAGCAACGTTGCGGTCAACAATCGCTGGCACCGTGACGGCAGTCAGCCTCACCGTCGGCGAACAGGTCTCGGGCGGTGCATCCTCGACCGGCACCGGTCAGAACGGCAACGCGGCAGCCGCTGCCGCCGACTCGTCGTCGAGCAGCTCGACCAGCCAGGTCGCCATCCAGTCGACGAACACGTTCATCGTCGATGCCACTGTCGATGACACCGAGATCAGCCAGGTCAAGGCCGGCCAGTCGGTGGCCATCACGCCGGCAGGCGCCACCGTTCCGGTGACCGGCACGGTCACGTCGGTGAGCAGCGTCCCGACCAGCAGCTCTGGCGTGGTGACCTTCCCGATCGTGATTGGCGTGTCCGGTCACCCGTCCGGGGTGTACGCCGGCGCCAGCGCGACGCTATCGATCACCACCAAGAAATCGTTCAAGGCACTGGAGATCCCCACGCTGGCGATCCGCTACTCCGGCTCCAAGGCCACCGTGCAGGTGAACAACGGCGGCGGTGTGACCACCCGCACGATCACCGTCGGCACCAGCTATGGCCTCGAGACCCAGGTGCTCTCGGGTATCAGCGCCGGCGACAAGGTCGTCGTGACGATTCCGACGTTCGGTCGGGGCACGGTCAACCGCGGCGGCACCGGCGGGACGGGTGGCTTCGGCGGGTTCGGCGGCGGGACCGGCGGGACGGGTGGCTTCGGCGGGTTCGGCGGCGGCGGGAGCGGCTTCGGGGGGCGCTCCGGCGGCACCAGCGGGACCGGCGGAGCGGGCACCGGCGGCGGCGGATGAGCGAGCAGCGGCGCACACCCGCGCTGGCCCTCACCGATGTCCGCAAGACCTACCGCACCGGCACGATCGAGGTGGAGGCGCTTCGCGGCATCACCCTCGAGGTCAACGAGGGCGACTACATGGCGATCATGGGTCCGTCGGGCTCGGGCAAGTCGACCCTCATGCACATCCTGGGCTGTCTCGATGTCCCGACATCGGGTGACTATCAACTTGCCGGCGAGCACGTCGCCACCATGGACGAGGCAGCGCTCGCCGAGATTCGCAATCGCCGGATCGGCTTCGTCTTCCAGCAGTTCAACCTGCTGCCCTCGCTGTCGGCGTGGCGCAACGTCGAGTTGCCGTTGACGTACGCCGGTCTCGCGCCGGCGGAACGACGACAACGCGCCATGGCGGCACTCGATCGAGTCGGCCTCGCCGATCGCGTCGAGCATCGACCCGGAGAGCTGTCTGGCGGCCAACAACAACGAGTTGCGGTCGCCCGGGCGCTCGTGACCGATCCAGCGGTCATCCTCGCCGACGAGCCGACCGGCAACCTCGACTCGGCGTCCTCAGCCGATGTACTCAGCCTTCTCAACGAGCTTCACGAAGCCGGGCGGACGGTCATCCTGATCACCCACGAGGCTGACATCGCCGCCGCCGCGCAACGCGTCGTGCACATCCGCGACGGCCTGCTGCAGACCGAGCGACCGCAACCCGCAGGGGCCAGCCGGTGAACTGGCTCGAGACTGCGCGGACGAGCCTTGCCGCGGTGCGCTCGCACCGATTGCGGTCATTGCTCACGATGCTCGGCATCCTGATCGGTATTGCGGCCGTCATCCTCACCGTCGGACTCGGCGAGGGTGCGCAGAAGCAGGTCAGCGACCAGATCAATGCACTCGGCAGCAACCTGCTTGTGGTGTCGCCTGGGAGCGCGACAAGCAGCGCCGGCGTACGCGGCGGGTTCGGTTCGGCATCGACGTTGACGACTGCGGACGCCAATGCGCTTGCCTCCAAGGTCAGCGCGCCTGATGTCGCTGCCGTCGCACCCACTACCTCGACGACCGAAGAGCTCACGGCCGGATCGACGAACTGGACGACAAGCGTCGTCGGCGCGACGCCGGCCTGGCTCAACGTCCGAGCGCGAAGCGTGACCGAAGGCAGGTTCATCACCGCCAACGACGTGTCGACCAATGCGGCCGTAGTCGTGCTCGGGTCAGAGACTGCATCGGAGCTGTTCAGCGCACGTGACCCGATCGGCCAGACCGTCACGATCGGCGATGTGCCGTTCCAGGTCATCGGCCTGCTCAACTCGGTCGGATCAGGTTCATCGGCCACCGGTGACCAGGACGACCAGGCAATCATCCCGCTCTCGACCGCGACGACGCGAGTGATCGGCGGCACGTCACGGACATCGGTCAGCGACATCTACCTCGAGGCCACCAGCAGTCACACCATCTCGGCGGCGTACCAAGAAGCGGACGCCGAGCTGCTTGCCCTACATGGGATTACGACCGCAACAGATGCTGACTTCTCGATCGCCTCACAGCAGTCACTGATCTCGACAGCCACGAGTGTCGACAAGACCTTGACCGTGTTGCTCGGCGGGATCGCCGGAATCTCGTTGCTCGTTGGCGGCATCGGCGTCATGAACATCATGCTCGTCTCGGTCACCGAGCGGATCCGCGAGATCGGCCTGCGTAAGGCGCTCGGCGCCACCCCCCGCGCGATCCGCCGGCAGTTCCTGCTCGAGGCCTCGGTGCTCGGGCTCTCAGGTGGAGTGCTCGGTGTCGGCCTCGGCTTGATCGGCGCCGTCGTCCTCCCGCACTTCATCTCCGACCCGATCTCAATCTCTCCCGTCGCCGCCGTCGGTGCGATCGCAGTTGCGGTCGCGATCGGGATCGGCTTTGGGGTCTACCCGGCAACGCGAGCCGCTCGGCTCGCTCCGATCGACGCACTGCGAAGTGAGTGACATGACGATCTCTTCAGGCTTTGGCGACGTGCGACGGCTGGCCGGCTGGGTCACCGGCCTGGCGGTCATCGCGATCGGCATCACGGCATGCGGCGGCGGCTCCAGCTCTGGCTCAAACTCGGGCTCAGGCTCGCCGTCGACCGGATCGTCCTCCTCGGCCGCTCCTAACCGCCCGGGTTTTGCCGCGAATTTCTCGGCAGTCAGCGGCAAGGTCACCGGGATCTCCACGGCTGGCGCGTCCGTTCAATCAACGACCGGCACGACCATCGTCGCGTGGGCTACTTCGACCCGCTTCTCGAAGATCTCGTCGATCACCTTGTCATCGCTGACAACGGGCGACTGCGTCGCCGTCACGAGCACGAACACCGGGAAGCCCGCTACTGCGGCGCCGAAGTCGATCACCGCCCGCAGCGTCTCCGTGACGAGTACATCTGGTTGCGCCGCAGGAGGCGGCTTTGGTGGCGGATTTGGGGGCGGCGGCACGCCACCCGGCGGCGGTTCTGCGAGCCCACGGCCGACGCCAACCGGAACACCGAGTCGTGGATTCGGTGGACGCGGGTCCGGCGGTGGGCGAGGTTTCGGCGGCGCATTCGGGACTATCACCTCCATCTCGCGAGCGTCCTTCGTCGTCACGTCGATGTTCGGCTCGAGCACCAAGATCACGGTGAAGACGACCGGCGCAACCACCTTCGCCGCGACGTCGAGCGCCACCTCCTCGGCGATCGCCACCGGCGTCTGTGCATCCGCCATCGGCAGCAAGGCATCCAACGGCACGATCGACGCCCGCACGATCACGATCTCCTCGCCGACCAACGGCAAGTGCCCGATCGCCACCCAGGGTGGCTTCCCTGGCGGGCGCGGCTTCGGTGGAGGCGGGCAAGGCTTCGGCAGCAGCCCGCCGGTGTCGAGTGCGTAGCCGGGCCGGCCGGCTGCACCGTGGCCGGCGCCGGGCGATCTCCGCGAGCTTGGTCATCGTCGTCGTCGCCGCTGCCGGTCTCGGCATCTGGGCGCTGTCCGCGGGAGGAGGCCCGTCGTACCGCACCGCGTCGGTGCAGCGGGGCTCGGTCGAGCAGAGCCTGACCACCACCGGAGAGCTGAGCCCGATCCGTGCAGCTGACGTCGACTTCCAGGTGGGTGGCACCGTCGCGAGGATCGAGGCCCGAGTGGGCCATGAGGTCACTGCCGGACAAACGCTCGCCCGACTGGATAGCGCATCGCTTGACGCAACTCTGAGCGCGGCAAAGTCCCAGCTGACGAATGCGAAGTCGAGGCTCAGCGAGGACGAGACCAGCGAGGACAGCGCGACATCGACCACAACGGCCGCGGCCACTACCGCGACGACCGCAGCCAGCTTCGACGCTGGCCGACCCACGGTCGTGACCTCGGCCCGGCCACACCCGTCGGGATCGGCCGGCTCGGCGGCCGGCGGCTCCGGTACGCGGCACGGCACGGTGACAACGGCCACTCTGACCCGCGACCAGAACGCGATCCGCCAGGCGCAGCGACGAACCGACCGCGACCTCGGCGCGGCGAAGCTAGCGCTCACTACCGAGACCAGGGCGTGCGCCAGCGAGTTGTCCAGCGCTGCAGACCCCGGAACGCAGCCGGCGGGATCGCTGACGTGCACCGCTGCCGCGAAAGGACTCTTGCACGACCAGACAACCGTCAACGGTGACGAGACTGCGGTCGACCAAGCCGAACAAACCCTCAGCCGTGACTTGGCAACCGCGCTCAAGGCCTTCGAGCAGCGCGAAGGCAGCAGCAGCACCTCTACCGGTGGGCAGCATCGGACCGGCACACATTCGACATCCTCAGGTGGGTCGTTCACGACGGTGACCGCCGCCGACATCGCGACCGATCAGGCAACGATCGACCAGGCTGCCGCGCAGGTCGCGACCGCGAAGGCAAGCCTGCGGCAGGCGACGCTGACCGCTCCGATCAGCGGGAAGGTGACAGCAGTCACGATCGCCAAGGGCGACACGGTGTCCGGCCAGTCGAGCTCGACCAGTCCGGCCATCGAGATCGTCGGATCCCGCCAGGACAAGGCCACGGTCTACCTCAGCGACACCCAGGTCCGCATGATGCGGGTCGGGATGCGTGCCACCGTTACGCCCGACGGCGCGAGCAAGCCGGTGACCGGTCGGGTTGTGACGATTGGCCTGAGCGGCTCTGAGGCCAGCTCCGGCAGCGTCACTTACCCCGTCACAATCGACGTCACCGCCGGCGCGCAGCCACTAGTGGCTGGTGCGGATGCGGCCGTCTCAATCGCACTCGCGACGGCATCGAACGTGCTGACGGTGCCGACGTCAGCGGTGCACTACTCGGGCTCGACCGTGTACGTCGATCTGCTCAAGGCCGGCACGCTGTCCCGCCACGACGTGAAGGTGAGCGCGGTCGGCCCAGCGCTCACCGAGGTGCTGTCCGGCCTGAGCGTCGGCGAACGCGTCGTCCTTGCCAACCTCAACGCCGCGGTGCCGAGCAGCAGCACGACCCTGACCCGACGAGTTGGCGGCGGGTTCGGCGGCGCTGGCGGGTTCGGCGGTGCCGGTGGCTTCCGTAGTCGTCCCGGTGGTGCCGGCAGCCAGACATTCGTAGCTCCCTGACAGGCAGACCGCAGCGGGCTCCCACTCATCGCGCCCAGCCTGAATCTAGGCAATAGCAGCGATGAGGAGTCGTGATGACCGCGATAGACCTGCACCGACCGAAGGCGGGTTCACCGGCTGCGGAGGTAGCAGCGACGGTGCTCGACGTTGTCATTCCGGTTCACAACGAGCAAGCCAGTCTCGAACGAAGCATCCGGCGACTGCACACCTACCTGACCGACTCGTTTCCGCTGGACTGGCGCATAACGATCGCCGACAGTGGGAGCACCGACGCGACCTGGTCGATCGCCTGCGAGCTGGCAACGGCGTTGCCTGGAATCCGCCTCGTTCGCGTCAACCTCAAAGGTCGCGGCCGCGCTCTTCGGCGAGCCTGGGAGAGCAGTGACGCCGCGGTGCTCGCCTACATGGACGTTGATCTGTCGACCGACCTTGCCGCGCTGCTCCCACTCGTCGCACCACTGCTGTCCGGCCACAGCGACCTGGCGATAGGCACCAGGCTCGCTCGTGGTGCTCGGGTCGTCAGGGGGCCGAAGCGGGAGGTGATCTCCCGCACCTACAACGCCATCTTGCGGACGATGCTTGGCGCTGGGTTCAGCGATGCTCAATGCGGCTTCAAAGCCATCCGCCGGGACCGGGCCGAAGAAATGCTCCCGTGCGTCAAGGACCAGGCGTGGTTCTTCGACACCGAGCTGCTCGTGTTGGCCGAACGGCTCGGACTGCGCATTCACGAGGTGCCGGTGGACTGGGTCGACGACCCAGAATCCACCGTGGACATCGCCTCAACCGCACGCGCCGATCTCCGCGGAGTGGCACGGCTCATGCGCGCGCCGCACCTCGGCCGCCAGGTCGGTCAGTTCACCGCGATCGGCATCGTCAGCACGTCGGCCTACCTCGCGCTCTACGTCGTCCTGCGGACCGACCTCAGCGCGCTGGGGGCCAACGCCATCGCCCTCGTCATCACCGCGATCGCCAACACCGCCGCCAATCGCCGGATCACCTTCGGGATCGCGCAACGCGAGGGGATGATGCGTGACCAGCTTCACGGCCTCGGCGTTTTCGCCCTCGCGCTCGCGCTCAGCTCAGGTGCGCTCGCGGTGCTGCACAGCGCCGACCGCCACGCCGCCCGGTGGACCGAGGTCCTCGCCCTGCTCATCGCCAACGGCGGCGCCTCGATCCTTCGCTTCGTGTTGCTCCGGCAGTGGGTGTTTCGTGCCGCCGCCGGTACGGCCTGATCGTCGCAGGCCGCAAATCCCGGCGAATTCCCACTCTCACAGGATTCTCACAGGTTGCGGGCAGAATGGATTCAGCGCCGCCGGGGACGATGAGCGCAACACCCGCTCGATCGACGCGTGAGGATCCTGATGAGCATCACAGAAATGACAACGACCAAGGAGGCCCGACTCCTGGTCGTCGACGACGAGCCGAACATCTTGGAGCTGTTGTCGGCCAGCCTGCGCTTCGCCGGGTTCGATGTCGCGACCGCCACGAACGGCAATGAGGCGCTTCGGGTTGCTGCCAGCTATCAACCTGACCTCATGGTTCTCGACGTGATGATGCCCGGCCTCGACGGCTTCGAGGTCGTTCGGCGCATGCGGAAGGACGAGCAGCGCGTGCCTGTCCTGTTCCTCACCGCGAAGGACGCGACGGAGGACAAGGTCGCGGGGCTCACCCTCGGCGGCGACGACTACATCACCAAGCCGTTCAGCCTCGAAGAGGTCATCGCCCGGATTCGCGCCGTGCTGCGGCGCCTGGCATCTGTGGGTGCAACGACTTCGAGCGTGCGACTAGCGTTCGGCGACATCGAGCTCGACGATGACACCCACGAAGTCTTCAAGGCTGGCCAGCCGGTCACGCTGTCGCCGACGGAGTTCAAGCTGCTGCGCTACTTCCTGCAAAACCCGACTCGGGTCCTGAGCAAGGCGCAGATCCTCGACCACGTGTGGAACTACGACTTTGGCGGCGACGCGAACGTTGTCGAGTCCTACATCTCCTACCTGCGCCGCAAGATCGACACCACCGAGCCACGGCTCCTGCATACGATCCGCAGCGTTGGCTACGTGCTGCGACAACCACGAGAGTGACCATGAAGCGACCGCTGCGTTGGCTCAATGACGCTGCGGCGAGGACCCCGCTACGCATCAAGCTCGTCGCGACCGTCCTCGCACTCGCCGCCGTCGGACTCAGCCTCGCCGCGGTCGCAGCGACCACCTCCCTTCACTCCTACCTGCTCGGGCGAGTGGACGCACAGCTGCAAAGTGCCGCCAAGCCGATCACGGACGGATACGGCCGGCGCGTGGGTTCAGCGGGTGGCCCTGGCGGAGGCGGCTTCAGCGGCGGCACCGGCCACGGGCCGCGCTTTCCGAGCGAGTTTTACGCGGTCCCGCTGACCACCGCGGGCGTGCCGGACGGCAGCCCGCAGGATGCGCTTCTCGCCGGGCAGTCGCCGCCCAGCCTGCCGCGGCTCACGGTGTCAGACATCAGCGCGCTCAACGGGCACCCGTTCACGGTGTCCTCCCGCGACGGCCACACCCAATGGCGGGTGGTTGCGCGGCCGCTTCCGGAGGGCACCGGCGGCGTCGCGATTGCGACGTCACTGAGCGATCTCAACCACACCGTCGATCACTTGATCTTGATCGAGGTGTTGATCGGCGTCCTCGCCTTGGCCTTCATGGGTGGCGGCGGATTCATTCTGATCAAACGCTCGCTGCGCCCGCTGGTGGAGGTCGAGAACACCGCAGCCGCCATCGCGGCCGGTGACCTGTCACAACGGGTGCCCGAAGGCCATCCGCGGACCGAGGTCGGCAGGCTGTCGGGTGCCTTGAACGGCATGCTGGCCCAGATCGAGCACGCCTTCGCGCAGGAACGTTCGTCCAAGCGGCAGGCCCGCGCCTCTGAGGACCGCATGCGGCAGTTCGTCGCGGACGCGAGCCATGAGCTGCGTACGCCGTTGACCTCGATCCGCGGCTTCGCCGAGCTGCACCGGATGGGGGCCACGACGGATGAAGCCGATGTCCAACGCCTCATGCGTCGGGTCGAGGACGAGGCCTCTCGGATGGGTGTACTCGTTGAGGATTTGTTGCTCCTCGCGCGGCTCGACCAGCAACGACCGCTCGAACGCGCACCGGTCGATCTGCTCGAGATCGCCAGCGACGTGGTCCATGACGCCCGCATCGTCGCGCCGCAGCGCTCGATCGACTTGCAGGTGCACACCGACTCGCCGCCGGTCGTGTTGGGAGACGAGTCGCGACTGCGCCAGGTCGTGCACAACCTCATGACCAACGCGATCACGCACACGCCCGACGGCACGCCAGTGACGGTCATCGTGTCGACGTACGACGGCGGGGATGCGCGCGCGGTCATCGAGGTGGCGGACGCCGGGCCGGGCCTCAGCGAGGAGCAGTCCGCGCGAGTGTTCGAGCGGTTCTACCGCGCCGACACCTCTCGCAGCCGTAACGCCGGCGGCACCGGGCTCGGCCTGTCGATCGTCGCGGGCATCGTCGCCGCACACGGCGGACGGGTCACTGTCGAGTCGAGCAACGGCGACGGAACGATCTTCCGGGTTGAGCTGCCGCTGGCATCTCGACAGCCCGCCACACCTCCCGCGCAATCTGCGACGCCGCCATCCGTGCCCGCCACGGAGGTCCTCAGCACACACGCCTCGCTTGAGCCGGCCACCCGGGGATTGCAGCCTGCCGAGGTGGATCAGCCCGCAACCTGACATCCTCGGCACGTGGAGGAGCCGTCAGCAGCGACAATCGCGGCCTCTGCACGTCGGATCGAGCGGGCATCGGGTCAGCTTTCGACGCGCGCGCAGCGCCTCATGGAGGACACCCTCCCGTGGTTTTCCTCGATGCCGCCGCAGCCTCGGTCTCTGGTCGGGCTCATCGTCCAGGCCGGCATCCGAGGCTTCGCCGACTGGCTTCGCTCACCCGGCGCCGGGTCTCGCATCACCGCCGACGTGTTTGCCGTTGCTCCGAGCGATCTCGCCAGCGTCGTCAGCCTCGAGCAGACCGTCGAGCTCGTCCGGATCGCCGTCGAGGTCACCGAAGAAGCCGTCGACGAGCTGGTCGCGCCGGCACAGCAGACCTGGCTGCGAGAGGCCACGCTTCGCTACTCGCGCGAGATCGCGTTTGCCGCTGCCCTCGTCTACGCGAGAGCCGCCGAGCAGCGCGGCGCGTGGGATGCCCGACTCGAGTCGCTGGTCGTCGATGAGGTCGTGCGCGGCGAGGTGAGCGACTCGTTGCTGTCACGGGCGTCCGCGCTGGGCTGGACCCAACCGGACCAGGTCATCGTGGTCGCCGGCCGCGCGCCTGATGGTGACCCGGAACGAGTGCTGTCCCATGCCCGTCACCTCGGCCGAGATGGCGGCGCCGACATCCTCGCCGGCGTGCAGACCGCGCGATTGGTCGTGATCGTCGGCGCGAGCGGCCGGCTGTCACAGGTCACGAAAGCACTGCTGCCCGCCTTCGCCGAGGGCCCCGTGGTCACCGGTCCCGTCGTCGGAGGGCTGGTCGATGCGGCAATGACCGTGCAGGACGTCTTCAGCGCGCTTCGGGCCGCCGCAGCGTGGCCCGCAGCACCACGACCGGTCGGCGAGCGACGACCTGCTGGCCGAACGCGCGATCGCCGGCGACGCACGCGCGGTGCTCGCGCTGATCACCGACATCTACCGCCAGCTCGAGAGTGACCCGGTCCTGCTCGCCACCGCGGACGCGTTCGTCCGGTCCGGCGGCGCGATCGAGGCAACCGCTCGCGAGCTGTTCGTCCACGCCAACACGGTGCGATACCGGCTCCGCCGGATCGCGGAGTTGTGCGGTCGCGACCTCGGCGATGGTCGAGATCGCTTTGTCATTCAGGTCGCCATGACGCTCGGCCGGCTTGAGGTGGGCGGGCCGGGGTTGTAGGAAACCTACAAAAGATCACCCCGAAAGACTGTACGAGCCGGACCTGACTCTGGCCGAATACACGCGAGGGTGGTGGGTGTGCTCGCCATCCTCGCGCCCGGTCAAGGCGCCCAACGCCAGGGCTTCCTCGCGCCGTGGCTTTCCCTGCCGGCGCCTGCCGAGCACCTTGCCCGCCTCAGTGACGCGGCCGGCATCGACCTGGTCGCTGCCGGCACCACGATGTCGGACGCCGAGATCACCGACACGGCGATCGCGCAGCCGTTGATCGTGGCCGCGAGCCTGATGAGTGCGGCGGTTCTCCCCGATCTGCCGCGCGCCGCCGTCTTTGCCGGTCACAGCGTCGGCGAGTTCGCCGCGAGCGCGCTGGCCGGCATCATCTCCGACACCGACGCCATGCGCCTGGTGGCGACGCGAGGCGCGGCGATGGCACAAGCCTCTGCAGATCCCGCCGGTGGCATGACCGCGATTCTCGGTGGCGACCCTGCCGAGGTCACGCGGCGCATCGACGCTGCAGGGTGCGTCCGTCGCCAACTACAACGCCAAGGGTCAGGTCGTCGCCGCCGGCACGCTCGAGGCGCTCGCCCGCCTCGCCGACTGCACCGCCCGCCGGCGCTCGGCTTCGCCCACTCGCCGTCGCCGGCGCCTTCCACACCGACCTGATGGCTCCCGCCAGAGCGGCAATCGCAGCCGCCGCCGATGGCGTCGCGGCCAGCGATGCGCCGATCGGCGTGCTGTCCAACGTCGACGGCACGCTCGTCACCTCCGGCTCGGAGATGCTGCAACCGGCTCGTCGACCAGGTGTGCGCGCCGGTCCGCTGGGACCTGTGCATGCAGACGCTCGGCTCGATGGGCGTCACCGCCGCGATCGAGCTCGCGCCAGCCGGCACCCTGACCGCGCTGATCCGCCGCGAGCTGCCCGACGTCGCCACCCTCGCGCTTCGCTCGCCAGATGACCTCGATGCCGCCCACGCACTCATCGACGAGCATGGCGCCGAGCTCACCGACCTCGCGCTGCCGTGGCAGCTGCTTGTCGCCCCGGCCGGGGCACCGTCAGCCTGCCGGACACGCGTTGCCAACGGCGCGCTTTCGGCCGGCGATGTCGTCGTCCGGGTCACCACGCGCACCGAAGACCTCGAAGTTCGCGCCGAGCGCGCCGGCCATCTCGTTGAGTGGCTGGTGCACGACGGCGACCCGGTTAATGCCGGACAACCACTCGCCCGCGTAACCGCAGAGGTGTTCGCATGAACGGTCCAGCCGGCTTCCGGCACAGCCGCATCCTCGGGCTTGGCGAACAGCGCCCGGTGCGTCTCATCACCAACCACGAGCTGCCGCCAGCCCTGGACACCAACGACGAGTGGATCCAGCAGCGGACCGGCATCGCCACCCGCGGCATCGCCGGCGACGACGAGACCGTGATCACGATGGCGTCGGAGGCCGCGCGCAAGGCCGTTGCCGACGCGGGTGTCGACCCGGCGCAGGTCGGCCTCGTCATCCTTGCCACCTGCTCGATGCCGCAGCCGATTCCCGGCGGCGCCGCTCAGGTCGCGACCGTCGCTCGGTGCCGACCCGCGCCGGCGCCTACGACCTCAACGCGGCGTGCGCCGGCTTCTGCTACGGGCTGGGCGCCGCGTCCGACGCGGTGCGCCTCGGCACCGTCGACTACGCCGTCGTCGTCGGCGCCGAGAAGATCACCCACTGGATCGACTGGACCGACCGCTCCTCGGCAATCCTGTTCGGCGACGGCGCGGGTGCCGTCGTCGTCGGCCCGTCCGACACCCCCGGCATCGGGCCGATCGGTCTTCGGCAGCGACGGCAGCGCCGTCCGGCCTGATCGACATGACCCCGGAGAACTACCTCCGCCTCGACGGTCCGGCCGTCTTCCGCTGGGCCACGACCTCGCTCGGTGACGTCGCGCTGGCGATCTGCGACGCGGCCGGCGTCGAAGCCCGCCGAGCTTGCTGCGGTCGTCCCGCATCAGGCCAACCTGCGCATCATCAACGCCCTTGCCCGGCAGATCGGTGCGACCAACGCGGTCATCGCGAGCGACATCGTCGACGCCGGCAACACCTCGGCGGCATCGGTGCCGCTGGCGCTCGCCCGGCTGCGTCGAGAAGGTCGGGTCACGACAGGCGACCTTGCCCTCACCCTCGCTTTCGGCTCCGGCCTGACCTGGGCCGGATCGATCGTCACTGTCCCGTAGACCATCAACCACCAACCCACAGGAGAAGAAAACACATGTCAGACCAAGAGATCCTCACCGCCCTCGGCGAGATCGTTCAGGAAGCAACCGGCATCCCGGCCGACCGCGTCGTGCCCGAGGCATCGTTCGTCAACGACCTCGACATCGACTCGCTGTCCATGGTCGAGATCGCGACGATGGCCGAGGACCGCTTCAACGTGTCCATCCCGGACGCCGAGCTCAGCAAGCTCAAGACCGTCGCCGACGTCGTGGACTTCCTCGCGAAAGCCGGCGTCGCGGCGTGAGCTTTGCTGTCCAGCACAGCGGCCTAAGCCGCACAAACCCCAGGAGAGTGGCATGACGAATCGCGAGGTCGTTATTACCGGCCTCGGCGCGTCCACCCCGCTCGGTGGCGACATGGATTCCACCTGGCAGGCGCTGCTGGCCGGCAACTCCGGCACCGCGCTGCTCGAGGACGAGTGGGCCGCCGAACTCCCGGTGCGGATCGCAGCGCCGGCATGCCGTCGACCCGTCGACGGTGCTGCCGCCGGCTCGGCTGCGCAGCCTCGACCGCAATCAGCAGTTCGCGCTGATCGCGGCGCGCGAGGCATGGAGCGACGCCGGCGAGCCGGAGATCGAGCCGGAGCGGCTCGGCGCCGTGGTGTCCAGCGGCATCGGCGGGCTGATCACCGTGCTCGACCAGTACGACATCCTGAACAGCCGCGGTGCCCGTCGGGTCTCCCCGTTCACGGTGCCGATGATCATGCCGAACGGCGCCGGTCGCTGCGGTCGCGCTCGAGCTCAACGCCCGCGCCGGCGCGCACGCGCCGGTGTCGGCGTGTGCGTCGGGCTCGGAGGCGATCGCGTACGGCCTGGACATGATCCGCACCGGCCGCGCCGACGTCGTCGTGTGCGGTGGCGTCGGAGGCCGTCATCCATCCGCTGCCGATCGCGGCGTTCGCCGCGATGCGGGCGCTGTCCACCGCGCAACGACGACCCGCAGGCGCGCGTCGCGTCCGTTCGACAAGCAGCGCGACGGCTTCGTGCTCGGCGAAGGCGCGGCGATCCTCGTGCTCGAGGCCCGCGAACACGCCGAGGCTCGCGGCGCGAAGATCTACGCCGTGCTCGCGGGCGCCGGCATGGCCAGCGACGCCCACCACATCGCCGCTCCCGACCCTGACGGTGCCGGCGCCGGTCGCGCGATGACGCGCGGCGCTGCGTCGACGCCGGGCTCGAGCCAGCGGACATCGGCCACCTCAACGCGCACGCCACCTCGACGCCGACCGGCGACGTCGCCGAGGCGCTCGCGATGCGTCGTGCGTTCGGTTCGCACACCGACTCGATCCCGGTGACCGCGACCAAGTCGTGCACCGGTCACCTGCTCGGTGCCGCCGGCGCGCTCGAGGCCATCGTCACCTGCCTGGCGCTGCGCGACCACATCGTGCCGGCGATCCGCAACCTCGACGACCCCGACGACGAGGTCGAGCTCGACCTGGTCCGAGTCACCCCGCGAGACTCGCCAGCCGGCGCCGCCGCACTGTCCAACTCGTTCGGCTTCGGCGGTCACGACGTCGCCCTCGCCTTTACGGAGGCCTGATGTCCTTGCTCGAGATCGTTCCGCCCGACGGTCACCGACGCGGCCACCGCCGCGGCGAGTCGACCGCGACCCGCGCGTGCGGCTGGCGGCGCTGCTCGGCGCCGAGTCGATGCTGCGTGATGCACGACGACGCCCGGCTCGGGTGTCGTCACCGCGCTCGGTGATCTGCACGGGCACCCCGACGATCGCGTTCGCGACCGACCCCGCGCTGCAGGGCGGCGCGATGGGCTCGGAGGGCTGCGAGGCGATCGTCGAGGCGTACGACGCGGCGATGCGCCACAAGGCCGCGATCGTCGGCATCTGGCACTCCGGCGGCGCCCGGCTGGCCGAAGGCGTCGCCTCGCTGCACGCGGTCGGCCGCGTCTTCGCCGCGATGACCCGCGCCTCCGGCCAGGTGCCGCAGATCTCGGTCGTGCTCGGCCCGGCCGCCGGTGGCGCCGCGTACGGCCCGGCCCTCACCGACGTCGTGATCATCGGACCGGACGGCCGGGTCTTCGTCACCGGCCCTGACGTCGTGCGCAGCGTCACCGGCGAGGACGTCGACATGGCGTCGCCTCGGCGGCCCCGAGCCGCACGGCCGCCGCAGCGGCGTCGTGCACGTCATCGCCGACACCGACGCCGAGGCGCTCGGCCTCGGCCGTCGACATCGTCGGCCTGCTCGTCGACCGCCGCCAGGTCAACGCCGGCCGAGGACCGGCCGCTGCGCGAGCTGCTGCCCGAGTCGGCGCGGCGCGCCTACGACGTCCACCCGCTCGTCAACCGACTGCTCGACGAGCCCGGCACCGAGCTGCACGCCAAGTGGGCGCCGAACATCGTCACCATGCTCGGCCGCATCGGCGGCGGCAGCGTCGGCGTGCTCGCCAACAACCCGCTGCGGCTCGGCGGCTGCCTCGACTCGGCGAGTGCGGAGAAGGCGGCGCGGTTCGTGCGGATGTGCGACGCGTTCGGCGTGCCGCTGGTCGTGCTCGTCGACGTGCCCGGCTACCTGCCGGGCGTCGCCCAGGAGTGGGACGGCGTCGTGCGACGCGGCGCCAAGCTGCTGCACGCGTTCGCCGAGGCATCCGTGCCGCGGGTGACCGTGGTGACCCGCAAGGCGTACGGCGGCGCCTACATCGCGATGAACTCCCGGTCGCTCGACGCGACCAAGGTGCTTCGCCTGGCCGGGCGCCGAGGTCGCCGTCATGGGCGCGGTCGCGGCGGTCCGGGTCCTGCAACGCCGCCAGCTCGCCGCGCGTGCCCGAGGACGAGCGCCCGAGCCTTGAGACCGCGCTCGCCGCCGCCCACGAGGTGGAGTCGGGCGGCGTCGGTCGCGCCGTCGAGCTCGGGCTTGGTCGACGAGATCATCGAGCCGGACACCACCCGCAGCGCGGTCAGCGCGTGCACTCGCGGCCGAGCCGGCGCGGCGCGGCAGCCACGGAAACATCCCGCTATGACAGCTGCCACCAGCAGGTCGGTCCTGATCACGGGTGGCAACCACGGCATCGGCCTCGGCATCGCTCGTCAGCTTGCCGCGGCCGGTCACCGGGTCGCGGTGACGCACCACTCGAGCGGTGCGCCGGATGGCCTGCTCGGGGTCAAGTGCGACGTCGCCGATCCGGCGTCGGTGCGCGAGGCGGTCGAGCGCGTCGCCGCCGAGCAAGGCGCGGTCGAGGTGCTCGTCGCCAGCGCGGGCATCACCCGCGACGGTCTGATGATGCGCATGCCCGACCACGACTGGGATGACGTCATCGACACCAACCTGCGCGGATCGTGGGCGGCTGCGCGTGCGGTCATCCCCGCGATGGCCAAGGCGCGATACGGCCGGATGTTGTTTGTTTCCAGCGTTGTCGGCATGTTCGGCTCAGCCGGTCAGGCCAACTACGCCGCCTCGAAGGCCGGCCTCATCGGCCTGGCTCGGTCGCTGGCGCGCGAGTACGCACCGCGCGGGATCACCTCCAACGTGCTCGCACCCGGGCTGGTCGACACCGGCATGACCGCGGTGCTGACCGACAGCCAACGCGACGAGATCCTGTCGCGGACGCCGCTCAAGCGCATCGCCTCGGTCGACGAGGTCGCGGCGGTCGCGGCGTTCCTCGTCAGCGACGAGGCGTCGTACATCACGGGTGCTGTCGTGCCCGTCGACGGAGGACTAGGGATGGGTCACTGATGGGACTGCTCGACGGCAAGTCGGTCCTGATCACCGGCGTGCTGACCAACGCATCGATCGCGTTCCGGGTCGCCGAGATCGCGCAACAGCGAGGGCGCGACCGTGATCCTGACCGGCGTCGGCCGCAGCCAGTCGCTGACCACCCGGATCGCGAACCGGCTCCCCGCAGCCGGCGCCGGTCGTGCCGCTCGATGTCACCGACGACGGCAGAGCTCGACGGGCTGGCCGATGCGGTCCGCGAGCACACCGATCACCTCGACGGCGTGCTGCACGCGATCGGCTTCGCGCCGGCGACCGCGCTCGGCGGCGGCTTCTTCGAGGCGCCGTGGAGCGACGTGTCGACGGCGCTGCACATCTCGACGTACTCGCTGGTCTCTCTCGCCCGCGCCACGATGCCGCTGATGGGCGCGCGGCGGATCGTTGGTAGGACTGGACTTCGACGCCACCCGCGCCTGGCCGGCGTACGACTGGATGGGCGTCGCGAAGGCGGGCCTCGAGTCGACCGCGCGCTATCTCGCCCGCGAGCTCGGCCCGCGCGGCGTCCGCGTCAACCTCGTCGCCGCCGGCCCGCTTCGCACGATGGCGGCCAAGTCGATCCCCGGTTTCGACGGCTTCGAGCAGGTATGGAAGGAGCGCGCGCCGCTGGGCTGGGACGTCGAGGACACCGCTCCGGCAGCCCGCGCCTGTGTCGCGCTGCTCTCGGACTGGTTCCCCGCTACGACCGGATCGGTTGTCCACGTCGACGGTGGAGTCCACGCCGTCGGCGCCTAACCCCCTTCAAACAATGTGACATTGCCCTGGATTTTTCGGGGTGATGTGACATTGCCCTTCGGTGCCCGGGGGTCAGACCGGGGGGCTGGGTCGTACTGGATGTAGCGGCGGACCTCGCGGGCTCGGTCTGCGTTCACCAGGCGCTTGACCAAGTGGAGCGCCATGTCGATGCCCGCCGAGACCCCAGCAGAGGTGATGATGTCGCCGTCATCGACGAAGCGGTCATCGGGCGCGTACCTCGATGGTCGGGTCGGTCTCGGCGAGCAGACTCGAGCGATCCCCAGTGCGTCGTCGCCGGACGGTCTCGCAGCAGCCCAGCCGCGGCGTAGACCAGCGACCCAGTGCACACGCTTGTCATCAGCGGCACCTCGGCGCGTTGCTGCCGCACCCAGTCCAGATGCTCCTCGTCGTCGCATCAGCGGACGGGTGCCCTGCCCACCGGGATGCAGCAGGACGTCGTAGCGTCGGCGCATCGGCAAACGAGTGGTGAGCAGCGATCACCAGGCCCTTCGCCGCGGTCACCGATGCCGCCGCGCGACAGGCATGACACCGTCGAAGCCGTCGTCCGGGGAAGAACGCTCGTCCACGCCGCGAGCACCTCCCACGGCCCGACTGCGTCGAGCTCTTCAACGCCGTCGAAGAGCAGGATCCCGATGTGGCGAGTCATGGCCTCAGCCTGGCACTGACGCTCGCAGCCCGGCGAGCAGTTTCCGCCGCGACCGGGGTCGAGGCGATCGCGAGAAGCGGGAAGACCGCCACCCACGCGAAGCCCGCGCCGAAGCTCGTCCGCCGCGATCAGCGCGCCGAGCAGCGGCGGCGTCAGCGACGCGGTCACGTTCTGGCCGGTGTTCTGCACTCCCATTGCCCGCCCCGCCCAGCTCCGAGCCGGCCAGCTCGGCGACCGCGGTAAAGCCCAGTCCGTTGTCGGCGACCGTCACGACGGTGCCGATGCCGATCGCCACGACCGCCAGCGCCGACCCGTTGGCCGCGCCCACGCCGAGCAGCAGCATCGTTGCGGCGGACGCGACCGCGACGATCCGCATCGGACCCAGCCGGCTGCCGAGCGAGGTCCGACCATCGGCCGGCGGCGATCCGTCCGATCGCGCCGCCGACCAGCTGAAAGACGAACAACAGCCGCCCGGCCGCCGCCGGGCCCACCCGCGCTGTGTCACGAGGAACTCGAGGGCGAACGCAGAGATGGCGAACTGCGGAACGACCAGCAGCGCACTCGACGCGTGGAGTCGCCACAATGTCGAGGTCGGTATGGCGATCCCGGCCGGCTGCCCGGCACGGCCGCACTGCGTGGCGGGTCAACCACGAAACGCAGGACCAGCAGGCTGACAGCCAGACTGATGCGCCGCGGGCACGGCCAGCGCCCAACCGACTCCCGCCGCTGCTGCGACCGGGGGCACACGAGTGCCGCGAACGCCACCCCGAGCGGCTGCGCAGTCTGGCGCGCACCCATGGCGGTGCCCCGCTCATGCGGCGGCGAACCATCCAAGGACGACCCGGCCGCTCGCCGCGTTGACTGAGGCGCCGCCGGCACCGGCGAGGACAAGCAGCACGAACCGGGCGGGGAGGTCGACGTCGCGGCCGCACCAAACAGAAACACACCCGCGAGGCCAAGGCCAAGTGCCATGACGCCTCGCTCCCCCCGGCGATCCGCGACCGCGCCCCACACGATCAGTGTCGCCAGCATTCCGATCGACGGCGCGGCCACGAGCCATCCGGCGGCGGCAAGCGAGAGGTGATGTTCGTGCCGGAGCTGGGGCAACAGCATCGGCAGGCCATAGAGAAACGCGCTCGTCGAGGCCTGAGCGGTCAGGCCGAGACTGAGGATCAGCCATCGGTTGGGAGCGCGCGGAGCCACCACATCACGCTAGTTGGTCGTCTCGGCCAGCGAAAGCCGAATCTCAAATACTGAGATAGCCGCCTCGTCCAGGCAAGCTGCCTAACCCGGGCTGGCCGCGGTAAGCCACCAGATGGCCTGCTCCTGCTCGGCCGTCAGCCCGCGGCGCGGCAAGCCTGCGCGCAGCGGCCGTCTGGCTCTGGGCGGCAGCGTGTGCATCCAGGCCCACGTGTCCGCGACGGTCTGCTCGATCGGGCGGCAGACGAGCCCGGCAGCAACCGCAGCCGAGACGTCACAGTCGTGCATGCCGGCGGCCTCATCATCGGTCGGTATCCAACCGGGCAGGTCGTCCCAGATCGCGACGCCGGCCCGCCTGAGCACTTGCTCCGGCACCCAGACCGCTTTGCCGTTGCCGCCGGACGCCTCGATGCAGGCATCGACGAGCCGCCTGGTCGTGACACCGTCCGTGCGCGGACACACCAGGTTGAAGGCGCCAGCGACCCCGCTCGCTGCGGCATCGAGGATGAACGCCGCGAGGTCTCGCGCATCAATCAACTGCCAGACCCGGTCCGGCGGGTCAGGGGCCACCAGCGACCCGCCAGCCGCAGCGCGTTGCAGCCACCACGTCAGCCGGCCGGTGTCCTCGTGTGGGCCGACGATCAATCCCGCCCTCGCCAGCAGCGACCTGCCGCCGAAGTGCTCACTCACCGCGAGCTCGGCGCCACGCTTAGCTGCCGGATAACCACCTGCCGGGTCCGGATCGGCGAGCGGAGCCGACTCGTCGGCGCCAGCCGCGGGCGGCCAGCGATAGGCCGAACGGCTTGAGACGTAGCCGTACCAATCCGCCACGTCCGCCAGCAGCGCCGCCGACGTGGCGACCGCGTCAGCGGCGCCGTCCCACGTGTCAATCACCGCATCCCAGCGAGAGGTTCCCAGCCACTGCAACGATTCTGGCTCGGTCCGGTCGCCTCGCACCCAGTTGGCACCTGGCGGCGGCTCGCCGCTCTCGCCTCGATTGACGATGGTCACCTCGGCGCCGCGCGCTATCGCACCTGCGACGATGGCCCGACCGACGAAACGGGTCCCGCCAAGCACAAGAAGCTTCATGACGCCCAGCCTCGCGCGCGGGTGGGGCATTGTCGCTGGGTTCCGCCCACAGCGGACCGATGTTCGCCGACAGCCAGCCGCCGAGATCGGCCCCGAGAACGGGAAGCAGCCGGATCGGGAAGCAGGGCGGGCGTCATCGCGTTGTCGCGAGCATGGCTACTGCAACCTGGAACGACACTGTCATCGCGACTTCTGACGACACGGTTGTCGTCGAGGGCAACCACTACTTCCCGCGGGCCGCGGTGAGTGTCGAGTTGGTCGAGAGCGACACCCAGACCGTCTGCCCGTGGAAGGGCACCGCGAGCTACTACTCCGTGAAGGTCGGCGAGGAGGTCAACACCGACGCCGCCTGGTACTACCCGACGCCGAAGGACGCCGCGGCCGAGATCAAGGACCGGATCGCCTTCTGGCACGGCGTCGAGGTCACCGACTAGCCCCAGTCCTTCCGGTCAGGCCGTGACGAAGACGTGGGCGGCCGTCGCGTCGTCGAGCTCGACTGCTCGGGTGCCCCGGCCGATCAGCACTCGGCCGTTCTGCCGGCCGATCGTGACCGGCATGTTGGGCCGGAACCCCGCTCGTCGCAGCCTGGTGAGCAGCTTCGTGTCTGACTGGATCGGCTCGCCGATCCGGCGCACGACCACGCTGGTTGTCGCGACCGGCACCTCAGTGAGGGCGACGAGCCCACCAAGGAAGTCATCCGAGATCGAGCTGTCGCCGAGCTCGAGCAGGCCGGGGATCGGGTTGCCGTATGGCGACTCCGTCGGGTGACCGAGGATCTCCAGCAATCGGCGCTCGACCGTCTCGCTCATCACGTGCTCCCAGCGGCAGGCCTCGTCATGGACGAGCTGCCAGTCAAGGCCGATGATGTCGACGAGCAGGCACTCCGCCAGCCGATGCTTGCGCATGACCCGAGTCGCCGCCGACCGCCCGGCGGGTGTGAGCTCGATCCGCCGGTCGCCGGTGACGTTCAACAGCCCGTCGCGCTCCATCCTCGCCACGGTCTGCGAGACCGTCGGCACGCTCTGGTCGAGCCGTTCCGCGATGCGGGCCCGCAGTGGCACGACGCCTTCCTCTTCGAGCTCGAGCACGGTGCGGAGATACATCTCCGCGGTGTCGATGAGGTCGTGGTCGTGGTTCACCCCTCCATTGTCGCCCTGAAGTAGCCAGAGTTGGTCGTGTACGGTCCGAGTGGTGTCCGCCGTTCACGATTCCGGCCATCGACCCGGGGTCGAAGACTGGTTCGCCGCCCACACCTCCTCGATCGACGACTGGTCGGTAGAACAACTCCGGGCGGCCAAAGGCGCCTGCCGGGTGTGCGTCGTGCTTCCGGCCCTCGACGAGGAAGCGACGGTCGGCGACATCGTGGCGTCGATCCGTGCGGACCTCGCGACCGGGCACGGCGACCTGGTCGACGACATCGTCGTCGTGGACAGCGGGTCGATTGACGACACCGCGGCCGTGGCGGCCACGAGCGGTGCACGCGTCGTCGGCCTGACCGACGTCCTCCCGCAGTTGCCACCCCGGCGCGGCAAAGGCGAAGCGATGTGGCGAGGGGTCGCGGCGACCGATGCGGATCTGGTGGTGTTCGTTGACGCCGACCTCCGCTCGTTCGACTCCCGCTTCGTGGTTGCCCTGCTCGGGCCACTGCTGACCGATCCCGCCACCCACTTCGTGAAGGCGGCGTATGACCGGCCGCCGACCGACCCCGCCGCCCCGAGCAACGGTGGCGGGCGGGTCACCGAGCTAATGGCGCGACCACTGATTTCGGCGTTCTGGCCCGACCTCAGTGGCGTGTTGCAGCCGCTGGCCGGCGAGTACGCCGCTCGACGTGAGTTGCTCGTGACACTGCCGTTCCGATGTGGCTACGGCGTCGACTTGGGGCTACTGCTCGACTCCTACCGAGCGGTCGGGCTCGACGGCATCGCCCAGGTCGATCTACACCGTCGCTGGCACCGCCACTCCGACCTGCCTTCGCTCGGGCGGATGGCCGCCGAGGTGATGCACACCGCGCTCGATCGCTTAACCAGCGAGGGACGGCTGCCAGCCGATCTCGATCCCGCAACACAGCTGCTGCAGCCTGATCGGATCGAGGGCGGGGTCCGCACCAGGTCTTACGACATCGACACCGCTGAGCGCCCCTCGCTGGACAGCGTCGAGCGTCAGCCAATCGACCAGAGCGCAACGAAATAACCCACGCCGTACGGCGCGACATGCGTCAGCAGCTCAGCGCTCGTGACGGTTGCGCCCGAAAGAGCGGCGGCGGTCCACTGCCAGGCGAGAAGGCCGCCACACATCAGTGCGGCGGCGAGTTCTGGGTCTAGCTCGGCGAAGCCAGCGGCATCACCAGCGCCCAGCAGCGCGGCAACCGCGCGATCGAACGGCTCAGCCCGCTTGTCGAAGTGGCCGGGCGCTCGCTCGCTTCGCCGCGCACTCCCGTCGCCGACCACGACGACCGCAATCTTGCGATCTCCCGAACGGTCAGCATCGGCCGAAGCCGGCGCGGGTGAGTCGACGCCGAGATATTGCCGCGGTCCGCGCCAACCACATTCGTCCAGAAGCCACGCCCCGATCCCGAGCGGCCACGGCAACGCCGGTCGAGGATCAGGGGGCGTTCGCACGACCCCGAATCCGGCAAAGTCCCAGGTTGCGGCCGCGTCCCATCGGCCCGAAATCGGCACGCCCGCTACCACCGCGACGCCATCCGGCCTGATCGCTAGCGCGCGTCTCACCACCTCGCGGCTCGCCGCGCGCAACTCCTCGTCGTGCCCGGCGGAGCCTCCCGCGACCGCAGGGATCAGCAACGGCGCGGCCGGCACGAACGCGATCGTGCCAATGCTCATGCCAGCGCCCGCCGGCCGACGGCGAGGTCGACGTCGCCCCGGATCGCCGCGACCGTCTGCAGCACGCGGCGGGTGGCGGTGACATCGTGAGCGCGGAACAGCCGAGCGCCCAGCCAAGCGGCGATCGCGGTGGCCGCAAGCGTGCCCTCAAGCCGATCGGCCGGTGCGAGATCGAGCACCTCACCGATGAAGTCCTTGCGCGACATGGCGACGAGCACCGGCCAGCCGGTCTCGACCAGCGCATCAGTACGTCGCGTGATCATCAGGGAGTGCCGGCTGTTCTTGCCGAAGTCATGCGCCGGATCGATGACGATCGCGTCGCGTCGCACTCCGGCAGCGAGGGCATCGTGGGCCCGCTCGAGCAAATACGCGGTCGTCTCAGCGACGACATCGTCGTACCAGACCCGGTGCGGTCGAGTCCGCGCCGATTGACCGCCCGCGTGAGTGCAGACCAGGCCGGCGCCGTGCGCGGCCGCAACGCCCGCAAGGGCCGGGTCGACCGCGCCCCACGCATCGTTGATGACGTCAGCACCGGCCCGGCACAACACGTCGGCGACATCGGATCGCCAAGTGTCGACGCTGATCACGAGGTCCGGGTGACCCGCACGCGCGCCCTCGACGACCGGCAACACACGCCGGAGCTCCTCGTCGGCGTCGACGTCCCCGCCGGGCGCGGCCTTGATCCCGCCGATGTCGACGATGTCGGCACCTTCGTCAACCACCTGCGCCACGCGCTCGAGGGCGGCTGACGTGCCGTACGTTCGCCCTCGGTCGAAGAAGGAATCCGGCGTGGCGTTGACGATGGCCATGACCGCGAGCTCAGCCGGCTCGAAGACCCGTCGGCCCCAGCGCAACGGTGAACCCACCAGCCGCTCCGACGTCACCTCGGAATGGTAGAGACCGATATCGAGTAGCCGCGCAGCGTGGCAGCCGACCGGCTCATCAAGGTGGGCCGCCGGCTCACAGCGTGAGCGCCCGCTCGTCAATGATCCGACGCATTTTCCCCGCTGATCGTTCAATTTGATCGGGCTCGACCACCTCGACGTCGAGACTCACGCCGATCGTGTCTTTGATCGTGGCGGTCAGCGCGAGCGCCGCTTGCGCCGCCGCGTTCGGGTCGGACTCGGTGCGGCGCTCGACCCGCACGGTCATCGCATCGAGGCGACCATCGCGACGCAACACACACTGAAAGTGCGGCGAAAGGTTCTCGGTACGCAGGATCAGCTCTTCGATCTGAGTCGGGAACAGGTTCACACCGCGCAGGATGATCATGTCGTCGGAGCGGCCGGTGATCTTCTCCATGCGGCGCATGGTCCGCGCAGTGCCCGGCAGAAGTCTGGTCAGATCGCGGGTGCGATACCGGATGATCGGCAGCGCCTCCTTGGTCAGCGAGGTGAAGACGAGCTCACCCTCCACGCCGTCGGGAACTACCTCACCTGTCTCAGGATCGATCACCTCGGGATAGAAGTGGTCCTCCCAGACATGAAGTCCGTCCTTGGTCTCCACGCACTCGTTGGCAACGCCTGGGCCCATGACCTCGGACAAGCCATAGATGTCGACCGCATGCATGTCCAGGCGCGCCTCGATCTCCCTGCGCATGTCGTTGGTCCACGGCTCAGCCCCGAAGATGCCAACCGCGAGCGAGGTGCTGCGCGGGTCGATCCCCTGGCGCTGCATCTCATCGACGATCGCAAGCATGTACGACGGCGTGACCATGATGATGTCCGGCTCGAAGTCGCGGATCAGCATCACCTGCCGCTCGGTCATACCACCCGAGATCGGAATGACCGTGCAGCCAAGCGCCTCGGCGCCATAGTGAGCACCGAGACCTCCGGTGAACAACCCATAACCGTACGCGACATGCACCCGATCGCCCGCTCGCCCGCCGGAAGCCCGGATGGAGCGAGCCATCACGCCTGCCCAGGTGCGGATGTCGTTCGCGGTATATCCGACGACGGTCGGTTGCCCGGTCGTGCCGGACGAGGCGTGGATGCGCGCGACCTGTTCGCGTGGGACAGCGAACATGCCGAACGGATAGTTGGCGCGCAGATCCGCCTTGGTGGTGAACGGGAACTTCGACAGGTCCGACAGTGCCCGGCAATGCGACGGGTGGACACCAGCGGCATCGAAGGCCGCGCGATAGTGCGGCACGTTGTCGTACGCGTGGCGCAGCGACCACTGTAGGCGACTCGAGCTGAAGCCCGCGCAGCTCGTCAACCGAGGCGAGTTCGATCGGCTCGAGATCCTCGCGCGACGGTGTCCGATCGAGCACTCGGCCTCCCTTCACCAGACGCCAATCAGGACCGTACCGGCGGCCGGCAGGCTTGCCCACAACAACCCACGTGAGAGTTGGGCGCAGGTTTGACAGACTCAAACGATGCTCATCGCCACGATCGGCTTCGCGGCAGCCGCCGCGCTCATCATTCTGCTGCCCGGGCCGGACACACTCGTCGTGCTCCGGGCGCTGGTGCGCGACGGTCAGCAGCACGCCCGGCGCACCGTGCTCGGCGTCCTGACCGGCCTCAGCATCTGGGCGGCTGGCGCAGTCCTCGGACTGTCCGCGCTGCTGAGAGCGAGTCACGACGGCTACACCGCGCTGCGCCTTGTCGGCGCGGTCTACCTGTGCGCGCTTGGTATTCAGGCGTTTCGATCACGCGGGGCGAGCGCCGAGCTCGACACCGAGAGCAATCACCGCCGGCGCGGCGTGATCGGCACCGGCTACCTTGCCGGCCTGACAACCGACTTGCTCAACCCGAAGGTTGGGGTTTTCTTCGTCACGTTCCTGCCCGCCTTCGTTCCGCACGGCGAGCCGATCGGCGCGGTGACCCTGCTCCTGGGGGCAATCTTCGTGGTCGAGACTGGGCTGTATTTCTTGGTATTTCTCAGATTCGCGCACCGCTTGATGGCTGGCATGCGCCGACCTCGACTCCGACGGACCCTCGACCTCGGCACCGGCGCCGTGCTGGTGGGCTTCGGTCTGCGGCTGGCGTTCGATCCCTAGGCCGTTCGATCCGTAGGCAGCGCGGGCGCTTAGTCCGGCGTCTCGCCGAGGTAGATGAACCCGTTCGCCTCATCCCGGAAGCTCACGCCGGCCTCGCGCAACGGCGCGTCCCAATCGCCGAGGCAGGTGGGGTCGGCAGCCTCCGAACCGTGATCGGCAGTGAGCACGAACGTTGTCGAGTCGAGCGCCCCGAGCTGCTCGAGATGATCGAGAAAGACACCGAGACGCCGGTCGGCGTCGCGCATCGACGCGTGTGGCGATCGCTGAATGCGGCCCGCCGGCATGGTGCCCGGTGTCGGTCAGCAGCGTGTTCCACCACGTGAGCCGAGGAGCCTCGGACCGTGAGGGCCACAGGTCCAGCATCTGCGTCAGCCCGACGGCGTCGACCGAGGACGACCACGCATAGTCCTTGCAGTCCTCGACGTACTCCTGCGTCGCGTGCCGGTCGGCGCGCGGCGACGGCAGCAGCGAGTCCATGTCGGAAGCGCCCCCGGAGTTGCCGGCCTCGCGGATCAGGGCAAACGTGGAGTAGGTCGCGCCCGAGTCGGCCGGCTCGTTGACACATGCCGTCATGCCGTCACTCGCTCGAACACGGTCCGGACGCCCGGCGCGAGCCATTCCGCCCATCGATGCCAGGTCCGAGCATCATTCGTCAGGCGCTGCGCGGCGATCGACCGGTCGTAGAAGGCGTTGTTGACGATGCCGTGTCGGCCGGGCCCGACACCGGTCAGCGCACACGTGTGGTTGACCAACGTCACGCTGGGAAACTCAGCGATCGCGCCCCCGGTCAGCGCGCAGCCACGAGACAGCAACCGGGCGACAGCGGGCAGCTCGCCCGACGCGGCAAGGGAGTACAGCGAGTTGGAGTTGCAGCCGTCCCACAGCAGCCCAATGACGGGTGCATCCGCTCGCGGCACCAGCACGTCGACCAGTGCCTGACCGTCCATGTCGCCAAGCAAACCGAGCGGCGTTCCCGCAAGCCATGCCAACGTCGGTGCGACGTCGATCACTCGCGCAGCGCCCGGCACCATGCCGCGCGCCGTCACGCCCGAGCCGGACAGCAACAGCGGCGCACGGGACTGCACCACGCCTAGCGAGCCATGTTCGCCGAGATGACCACCGCGATCTGGCCAGAAGTGGCGGCCGGTGTGCACGATCGCGATGTCTGGCGCCGCCGGAGCGGCGAACAGTGAGCCGAGCCGCTCAGCCGCCCAGGGATAGGAGTTGCGCGCGTTCGGCGGCGAGGGATCAGCCAGCTCATCGGCAAGCGTCGAGAACGCGAGTGGATCCTGCGAGGCCACCGGATCGAGCCCACGCAGGATCTCAGCCGCGCCCAGGCTCGAGCAGCGAGAGCCGGGACGCACCGGCGGCGTTCGCCACCACGATGCCCTCGCCGTCGGCGTACGCCACCAGATCGACGACCGCCGCCAGCGACGGGTCGCAGAGCACGTCAACGGCGAGGGCACGCATCGCGTCGAGGGCTCCCGGCGCGGTCATAGCTACGACCCTAGTTTGACGACGCCCTCGGTCCCGGTGACCACGTCACACAGAACCGCCCCGCGAACCTCAGTTCACGGGGCGGTTCTGGTTCGGCCATCTTACTGCGCCGAGAGCGACACCAGGTGCCGACGGGCTGCGTCGGCCCGGCGCTGTCGGCGGCGAACAACCGCCAGCTGGCGCACGTAGGCCCGACGGGCCCGCTCGTCGTTGATCCGCATTCGGTCGCGGGCCATCGCTTCGTACATCAACTGCTGCATCATCTGAGAACTCCTTGAATTCTGAGTGGATGTGGTCGCGCTCATGCGGCGACCACGTCGGACTTGCGAGGGCGACCTCGCGGACGCTTCCGCGCCACGACGACGCCAGAGATCACGAGCTCACCGCCCCAGACGCCCCACGGCTCACGCCGGTCGAGCGCATCGGCCAGGCAGGACCGACGCAACGGACAGTCCAGGCACAGCGCCTTTGCCCGCTCAACGTCAACCGGCGACTCAGCGAAGAACAGGTCGGGGTCAACTAGGTGACAGGGCAGCTCGCAGTCGAGCTTGAAGGACATCGGTACCACCTCCTCGTTGGTTGTCGGGACTCGTAGTTATTGCTGCGGACAAAGGAAAAGGCCGCGGACCCTGTTCGGGTGCCGCGGCCTTGGATTTGCCGGTATGAGTGCTAATCAGACCGGGTCCTCGAAGGCCTCGTCACCCAATGCGCCCTTGGTGGCGCCCTGGGCCGCATCCGCCATTGCCGTGCACGTCAGGTAGCTCGCAAGCGCAGGGCCGTGAACGCGCGTGACCGGGAAGGGCAGACGAATCCCCTGCTCCGGCACTGCCCACATCGACACCTGTGCGCACGACCGCACCGCAACAGCGGGCGCCGGCAGGGAGTACGTATTTGTATTCACTGTCGGAACCTCCTTCTGCCTCGGGTGCATCAGTGACAGGCCGTGACGGGGTGTCGCGCCAACGGCGACAATAAAGCGTCCGGCGTGACAGTGCAACGCATTTATCGGCCGGTCGGTGTCACAAGTTTATTTCGATCAGTCGACGACGCGCAGCAAGCCTTCTTGAACCACCGAAACCACGTGGCGCCCATCGCGCGTGAACAGCCGCCCGATCGCCAGCCCTCGCGCGCCTGACGAGGTCGGCGAGTGCTGGTCATAGAGCAGCCAGTCATCCGCACGAAACGGCCGGTGGAACCACATCGCATGATCGAGGCTCGCGACCATGGTTCGGCGGTTGTCGTCCCAGACCAGACCGTTCGCGAGCAGCACCGAGTCGAGCAACGTCATGTCGCTTGCATAGGTCACGGCACACACATGCAGCAGCGGGTCGTCGGGCATCTCGCCGTTGGCCCGGAACCACACCCGCTGGTGGTTATGCGGCTCCGCGATGGCTTGCGGCAGCCACGGCGGGTCATCGACGTACCGCAGATCGATCGGACGCGGTCGCTCCCAGCGGCTCGACGACGGGATGCCCGCGGCGATCCGGCGTTCATCGACAGTCATCAGCGACTCCGGGTCCGGCGCCTCGGGCATCGCCTCCTGATGCTCCACGCCCGGCTCGTCGATCTGGAACGACGCCGAGAGGTGGAAGATCGCCTGCCCGTGTTGGACCGCGACCACGCGCCTGGTCGTGAACGACCGACCATCGCGGATCAAGTCGACCTGATAGATGATCGGCACCGTGGCGTCGCCCGGGCGCAAGAAATACGCGTGCAGCGAGTGCACGTACCGGTCGGTCGGCACCGTGCGGCCGGCCGCCACCAGCGCCTGCCCAGCAACCTGACCGCCAAAGACACGCTGCACCGACTCATCCGGGCTCAGCCCACGGAAGATGTTCACCTCGAGTTGCTCGAGATCGAGGATCGTGAGCAACGCGCTCAGTTCTTCAGCCACGGCGCGCGACTTTATCCACGGAGGAGCTCGAGCACCTCGTCGGCGTATTGATCAAGCTTCTTGGGACCGACGCCCGGCACTGCCGCAAGCTCGCCACGATCGCTAGGAGCGCGCGCCGCGATCTCCTCGATCGTCTTGTTGTCGAAGACGACGTACGCCGGCACCCCGTCGTCGCGGGAGCGCTGCAGCCGCCAGTCGCGCAGCCGTTGGACGACCGGGTCATCGGAGAGCTCGCGCTTCGCCTTCGCCGGTCGATCCGGCAGGAGCGTGACCGGGCGGATGCCGTCGAGAAAGCGCGACGGCTTGCGGGAGCGACGGCCACCATCGGCCCGTGCATACGCCCATGACAGTGCGAGGTGCCGGCGCGCGCGCGTGACCCCGACATACAGCAGGCGGCGCTCCTCTTCGACCTGCTCAGGCGTCGTTGCATGAGTGATCGGCACCGTGCCCTCTACCAACCCGACGAGGAAGACCGCGTCCCACTCGAGACCCTTTGCAGAATGCAGCGAGGCGAGTGTCACGCCCTCGACGGGCGGAGCGTGTTGCGCGTCAGCGCGCGCAGCCAGCTCAGCGACGAACTCCGCGATGCCCGCGTTCGAGTCGGCGGCCGCGAACTCCTCGGCCAACCCCACGATCGCCCGTAACGACTCCCAACGGTCCCGCGCGGCTCCAGCCGCGCTCGGCGGCTCTGTGGCAAACCCGGCGGAGGACAGCACGTCGGTGACGGTCTCGGTCAGGGTCGGCGTGACGTGGTCGGCGACCGATCGCGCCGCACCGCGCAACAACACCACCGCTTCCCGCACCTCCGGGCGATCAAAAAATCGCTGACCGCCTCGAAGGACGTACGGGATGCCGGCCTGAGTGAGCGCGGCTTCGTAGACCTCCGACTGCGCATTGACGCGGAACAGGATCGCCACTTCCCGTAACGCGACGCCCTGCTTGCGAAGCGCGGCGACGCTGGCGGTGACCGCGGCCGCCTCGGCCGGCTCATGGTCGTAGGCGTCGAAGGTCGGATCCGGACCGTCGCCGCCCTGAGCCTGCAGCTTCGCGGTCGGGATGATGCGGTTAGCCAGCCCGACCACCTGGTTTGTGGAGCGATAGTCGCGGACCAGTCGCACCAGCGTCGCGCCTTCGAACCGCTTGCCGAAGTCGCGGAGGTAGGACGGTGACGCGCCGGTGAAGGAGTAGATCGTCTGGTTGGGGTCGCCGACCACACAGAGGTCGTCACGATCGCCGAGCCAGGCGTCAAGCAACCGTTGCTGCAACGGGCTGACATCCTGATATTCGTCGACCGTGAAGTGGCGATAGCGCTCGTGGATCTCCGCGGCGATGCCGCGGTCGGTCTCGATCGCGCCTGCCGTGAGCAACAGCAAATCCTCGAAGTCGAGTTGTCCTCGATCGGCATTGACCTCTTCGTACGCCGCGAACACCCGGCGCACGACGTCGAAGTCCATCGGCGGGAGTCGATTGGCTGCCTTCGCGCGCGCGGCGTATTCGGGCGGCTCAACGAGGGCAGCCTTGGCCCATTCGATCTCTGAGGCAAGATCGCGCTGCTCGGGCACTGAGACCGTCAGGCGGCACTTGCTCGCCGCCGCGCGGATGGTCGCCAGCTTGCTTTCGACAAGGCTCGGCCGCGGCCCGTTGGAGATCCGGGGCCAGAAGTATTGCAACTGTCGCAGCGCCGCAGAGTGAAACGTCCTCGCCTGCACTCCCTCGACGCCAAGCAGCCGCAGCCGCGAGCGAAGCTCGCCGGCGGCGCGGGTGGTGAACGTCACCGCAAGCACGTGCTGCGGGGCCACCAGCCCGCCATGTGTCTGATAGGCGATCCGATGGGTCACGGCACGGGTCTTGCCAGTGCCGGCCCCGGCGAGGATGCACACCGGCCCGCGCGGTGCCTCGACTGCCTCCCGCTGCTCGGCATCAAGACCGGCCAGAACGCGGTCGAGGAGGTCAGCAGCCATCACCGCATCTTCGCAGCCGCCACTGACGGGTTCCGCCCAGGCCGGGAAGGTGTGGGCGACGCAGCGTGTTGTGGATACCGGCGGGATCGACCAAGCAAGCGGCGAAGGAGTGTCACATGACCGGCCGGCTCACGATGTACACCACGACGTGGTGCGGCTACTGCGTGCGTCTCAAGCATGGCCTTGAGCGGGCCGGGATCGACTTCGACGAGGTCAACATCGAGCAGGATCCGACCGCGGAGCAGTTCGTGCTGAGCGTGAATGGTGGCAATGCGACCGTGCCGACGCTGTTGCTCCCCAACGGCGAGGTCATGACCAACCCCCCGCTCCCCGCGCTCCTCGCTGCCGTCGCCGCCACCTAATTCCTTTGCGGTGACTCTAGGGCGCGCGGGGATGTCTCGGCCTCAGCGAGGAAGTCGTTGACGAGGTCGATCGTCGGTGTGGTCTGGTCGGTCCAGAACAGGTGACCGGCGCCGCTTAGCCACTCCAGCCGGGCTCCCGGAATCGCGGCCGCCAACAGCTCGGCATTAGCCGGCTGGACCAGCTTGTCCACGGTGCCGTGCACCACCAGGGTCGGCGAGTTGATCTGCCCGAGCCGCGAGAGCGTGCCGCCGTGCTGGCGCATGGCGTCGAGCTGCCCCCAGTACGACGTCGCGCGCAGCGCATAGCGCAACCGGGCACCAAGATCGCCGTCGATGTCGTCGCGAGGGGTCGTCTCGGCGTACAGGAACGGCACTGACGCCTCAATCGCGTCACGCGCGGATTTTGGGGTCCGATCCATCAGCATCGTTGCGGCCGCCGGGTCCATGCGTACGGCATCCTTGCCACCGGGATGGGTGCAGCCGAGCACCAGCGAGGCGACCCGGTCCGGGTGGCGCAGGATGAGCTCCTGGGCGATCAGACCGCCCATCGAGACGCCGAACACATGAGCCCGGTCCACACCGGCCGCATCGAGCACGTGAACGGCGTCATCAGCCATTTCCTCGATCGTCCATGGTGTCGGGGGGACGTTGCTGCGCCCGACGCCTCGGTTGTCGAAACGGATCGTGCGACGCGGCACGGACAGCCCGGGAAGGACCCGAAACCACAGATCCGCGGTGTAGCCGAGACCCTGAATGAGCAACAGTGGCGGTCCGCCATCGCCCTCGACCGCGTACCAGAGAGTCACGTCATCGTTCGTCGTCACCGCCACGCGGGAAATCGTCCCTTATCGCCTGCTACCTTCCGGCGGTGGCTGGTGATCTGGGTGCATTGCTCGCAGACCTGCGAGCAGAGTCCGATGATCTGGACACGATCGTTGCCAGCGGCGGCCCAGACGCACCGCGTACGCCCACTCCTGCGGTCGGCTGGTCGGTCGGCGACAGCATCGGTCATCTGTGGTTCTTCGACCGCGAAGCTCGCCGGGCAATTGAAGACCCGGACAGCTTCACCGCGGGTCTCGAGGCGTTGCTGGCCGACCCGGACCTGTTCATGGCCGATCACCTCACCAAGATTCGCCGGCTTGGCGAGTCGCTGCTTCCCGCCTGGCGCGAGGAGCGCCGGCTGCTGATCAGCGCGCTTGGCAATGCCGACCCGGACGAGCGAGTGCCGTGGTACGGGCCACCGATGTCCCTGATGTCGTTTGCGACCGCCAGGCTGATGGAGACCTGGGCGCATGGCCAGGACATCGTCGATGCGCTCGGCACTCACCGCAGCCCGACGAGCCGGTTGCGCCACATCGCCTATCTCGGCGTCCGGACACGGGAGTTCTCGTACACGATCAAGGGTCTTGCCCCGCCCGATTCGCCGGTCTTTGTGGTGCTGACCGCGCCCGGCGGCGCGTTGTGGGCGTGGGGTGACCCGCACGCGGAGGACCGCATTGAGGGCCCGGCGCTGGATTTCTGCCTGCTGGTCACGCAGCGACGCCTGGCTGAGGACCTGTCGCTACGGATTACAGGCGATGCGGCAACCGAATGGATGTCGCTGGCGCAGGCTTTCGCGGGAGAGCCGTCGATGACCGACCAAACTCGCCGCGGCCTGTCGCGCTAGCGATTCGGCTCGACAGCCTCCCGGCGCGCCAACCTCAGCTCGCCGGAACCAGCGCCTCGTCCGCGGTCGCCGGCGCGTCCTGCCGCGGTTTCATTGTGGCGGCCGCGTCCCGATCGTCGATCTGTAGCGCGAACCACACCGCGGCCAGCGCGATGAGGGCCGCGACCCCGAAGGCCCAGTGGAACGCCGCCAGGTTTGCCGTCTGGTGGCCGTGCACGACGTGGGCGATCCCGACTGCCGAGATGATCGTCGTCAGCACCGCAACTCCGAGCGCGCCGCCGACCTGTCGACCAGTGTTGAACAGGGTGGATGCGCGGCCGGTCGCAGCCGGCGTGATCGAGGCAAACGCAGCCGCCTGTGACGGCACGAAGACATGGGAGATCGCCAGCCCCATCGCGAACATGATCAGCCGAACCACCCACAGGTTGGTGGCGAACCCGACCAGGGTGAGCAGGGAGATGACCGCGGCGAGCGCCACGAGGCCACCGGTCATCACGCGTCGCGGCCCAACCCGGGCGTAGATGCGGGTGGCGAACTGCGCTCCGATCATCACCCCGAGCGCTTCAGGGAACGTGCTCAAACCGGAGCCGAGCGCCGAGAGCCCGAGGCCGTCCTGGAAGAACAGCGCAACGAGGTAGAGCGAACCCAAGAACGCCGCGGTCACCACGAAGATCACGATCGTGGTCGAGCGGAACAGCCGGTTGCTGACCAACCGAAGGTCGATCATCGGCTCGGCGACCCGCAGTTCGTAGCGCACGAGCGCGGCAAGCAGGACGACGCCGGCGATGCCGAGTCCGATGATCAGCGGCGACGACCAGCCACGAATCGGACCTTCAGACAGCGAGTACATCAACGACGCGAGCCCAGCGCCCGCGAGCACGAACCCGCCGGCGTCGAAACGACCAGCGGCCGGCTCACGATGCTCATGCAAGAACAGCGCTCCAAACGTGATCGCGATGATCCCGATCGGCACGTTGACGTAGAAGACCCAGCGCCATGAGACGTCGGTCACCAGCAGGCCGCCGAGCACCGGGCCCAAAGCAGGCGCGAACGCAGTCGGCACGACGAGGATCCGCGAGGCACGTACCCGCTCGGCTGGCGGGAACGTACGAAACAGCATCGCCATCCCGACCGGCGTGAGCATGCCGCCACCGACGCCCTGCAAAATCCGGAAGACCACCAGCTCGGACAGGCTCTGCGACAAGCCACACAGCGCCGAGGCGACGGTGAAGATCGCGAGAGCAACCAGGAAGACCCGTTTCATGCCGAAGCGGTCACCCAACCAGCCAGAGGCGGGAATGAAGACCGCAAGGCTCACCAGGAATCCGACGACAACGCTGTCGATGTGGGCTGGATTGACCTTGAAGTCTCGCGCCAGACTCGGAAGCGCGACATTGACAATCGTGATGTCCATGATCGCCATGAACATGGCGAGGACAAAGACGATGCTGACGGAGATTTTCGGATTCAGGCGATGAGCAAGCACAACTTAGGCAAACAGCCGGGCCGAGCAGCACATTCCGTCAGTGACGTTCGAGCCAACCGTTGATCAGCCAGTAGGCGATCGATGCCGACGGCGGGAACGTGCCGCTGCCGGTACGAAGCTCGTCGCGGGTGAACCATCGGACATCCTCGAGCTCGTTATCGACTGCCTCGACCGTGCCACCAACAACTCGTGCCTCATAGCCCAGCATCAGCGACGCCGGAAACGGCCACGGCTGGCTGGCCCGATAGAGCACGTCATCGACAATCACGCCGGTCTCCTCCAGCACCTCCCGGTGCACCGCCTGTTCGGCTGACTCGCCTGACTCGACGAATCCGGCGATCGTGGAGTAGCGCCCAGCGGGCCAGATCGGCTGACGGCCGAGGAGCGCCCGATCGCCGCCGTCATGGAGCAGGACGATCACGGCCGGATCAGTACGCGGAAAGTGTTGGGACTGGTCGACATCGCAATGCCGCGACCAGCCGGCCTGCGTGATCCGAGTCGGCGCGCCGCACCGCGGGCAGTGGGTGTGCGTGGCATGCCAGTTGGTGAGCGCGACGAGGGTCACGAACAGGCCCGCGTCCCGGTCGCTGAGCGCGGCACCGACCTCACGCAATCCCAGCGGCCTAGCGCCCAACGTCTTCGGTACTTCGGCGAGCGTTCCCCAGAAGGCGATGCCGTCGTCGTCGATACCGAGCAGCAACCTGCCGCCGCTGTCGTCGCTGCCGACCGAATCGATGAAGCGCAGAGCGGGCCCGTCGTCGTCGACGCTGGCACGTCCATCGCTGTCGAGCACCAACAACTTGCCGGTTTCCCAGGCTGTCGCCAGCCAGGCCTCGTCGTCGCGTCGGGCAGCCGCGCGGTCCACGGCAGTGCGAGACAAGGTAGGGACGCTCATCCCGCCACATTAAAGACCGGACGCCGGCGGCGTGACGACCCGCTAGCGGGCCGCTGTCAAAACCTCGCCGGTTGGGCTCAACAGCGTGTTCAACTCGTCGCGGTCTAGCAGATGGTCAGGCCGCTTCACCTCGCCCGTGCGGACGTAGAGAAAGCCGGCTCGGACATCGACCGGATCAACACCCGCCAGGTCCGCCCACGCCAACCGGTAGACCGCAAGCTGAATCGATGCCGCCTCGAAGTCGCGCGGCACCGCGCCGGTCTTGTAGTCGATGACGTCGTAGCCGCCATCGTCGTCGCGATAGATCGCGTCGATCCGGCCGCGGACCAGCCGACCGCCCACGACCATCTCGAACGGCGCCTCGACAGCGGTCGGTCGTCGCTCGCCCCAGCCGGCATCGAGGAACTTGGCCTGCAATTCGGCCAACTCGGTGTCGGTCAGGTCGGCATCCTCGGCACCCGGCAGGTCATCAGGCTCGAGCAGCGGAGCCGCGCCGTACAACTCCTCCACCCACCGATGGAAGCGGGAACCGCGCCGCGCCTGGGCAGCCGGTGCCGATGGCATCGGTCGCGCCAGCGCCGCCGCGAAGGCGTCGGGGTCACGAGCGATCGCCACTATCTGGCTTGTCGTGAGCCGAGCGGGGATTGCGACGTCGACGGTGCGAATCCGGCGCCGCCTGATCTCGTCAAGCAACAGGCCGGAGTCTCGCTGCCAGCCCTGCGCCGTAGCCAGCGCCACCCCGGTGAGCTGGCCGATCGACGCTCCGCCGCGGGCTGCCTCGACGAGGGCGGCAGCCTCGTGTCGCCGGACCATCTCGGCAGCGTCGGGAAGCATCGGCCACGTCACGTCGGCGACGCCCGCTTCGAGCAGCGGATTCACCTCGTCGCCCGCAGGATCGGCACACCAGTCAAGGATCTTCACTGCTGGCTCGGCCAGCGTGGCGATCTCGGTCAGGAACACCGATGGGGCGCACGGCTTCTTGCGGGTAGCACTCCACACGTACGCGGAGAGCCACAGCTGATGTCGAGCCCGGGTCATCGCGACATAGGCGAGGCGGCGCTCCTCATCCTGGGAGTCCGACTTGGCCTCGTCGAGGAACGCGGTGATCTCGGCGGAGGAGTAGCCGCGCAGCACCGGCTGATCGTCTCGGTCACCTCGACACGCGAATGGCAACACGTGCGCCCCGGTCGTCCACGTCGACCGGGACTTGCCGACCGGAAAGCCGTCCTCGACCAGTCCGGGAATGGCGACGATGTCCCACTCGAGACCCTTGGCCGCATGTACGGTCATCAGCTTCACCGTGTTGGCCTCGGAGACGGCGGCCACGTCAAGCCCGTCCTCGTTGTCACCGGCTGCGCGCAGGTACGCCAGGAAGGCGGCGAGGTCGGCATCGCCGTCTAGCCCGGTGAACTGCGCCGCGGTGTCCAAGAAGGCATGCACGTTGGCCATACGAGCCTCAGCGAGTGCGGCGTCCCCGGCCTGGATTTCGACCCCGAGGCCGGTGGCGTTGATCACTTCGGTGATGAGGTCAACGAGCGGCTGCCCGACAAGCTGGCGTAGTCGCCTCATCTCGGCAACGAACATCGCGAGCCTCGACAGCGCCTCCGGGGAGCACCGGGAGTGAGGGCCTGGCGACTCGACTGCTTCAAGCAAGGACGGCACTTCGACCGGGTCGACAGAGCGTGTCGCGGCATGCAACACCTCGTCGAGACCGCCCGAGACCGGCGGCTCGTCGTCAAGCTCCGTACCTGATCGCTCGGCCTCCGCCGCGGCGTCAGAGCCGGCTGGGCGCTCCTGCGCGAGATGGGCCGCCCGCTGACCGAGTGCGGCCAGATCTCGAACCCCGATCCGCCACCGCGGCCCACTCAGCAACCTGACCGCCGCCGCATTGGAGGTCGCATCAGCAATCAACGTCAACACCGCAACGATGTCGCTGACCTCGGGCATAGCGAGCAGGCCGCCGAGCCCCACGACCTCGACCGGGATGTCACGTTCGATCATCGCGCGGTGCAGCCGGGCAAAGTCCGCGCGACGCCTCGACAGCACCGCGATCTCGCGAGGCGGCACGCCCGCGGCGATCGCTGCCGCAATGCGCGCCGCTAGCCACTGCGCCTCATCGGTCGACGTCACGAGGCGAGCCAACGCAACGTCGCCGGCCGTCTCAGCACCCGGCACGGAGGTCAGCCGTGGGAGGTCGATCCGCACCCGGCCCTTGGCGGCAAGCGACGCTTGCAACGGAGCGGCCACGGCGTTCGCGGCATCGAGGAGGCGACCATCGCAGCGGAAACTCATCGTGAGGGGTTGCGGCGTCGGAGCCGGCCCATTCGCCGCATAGTGAGCGGCAAACCGCGACAGGTTGCTCGCGGATGCACCTCGCCAGCCATAGATCGCCTGGTTGGGATCCCCGACCGCCGTGACCGCGTGCGAGCCGGCAAACAGCGTGCTCAACATCACCCGCTGCGCCACACCGGTGTCCTGATATTCATCGAGCACCACCAGCCTGAAACGCTCGCGCTCCGCCATCGCCACCTCGGGTGACGCCGTCGCAATCGCGCAGGCGAGCGCCACTTGATCACCGAAGTCGATGACATCGAGCCGTTGCTTCTCCGCGCGGTAGTCAGCGACCAGGCCGAGAAGCTCATCGCGCGCGTAGGTGCGGTCGACGATGCCCGCCAGCGCTTTGAGCGGCTTGGGCGCGGCGGCAATAGCGGCGCGAACCTGCTCGTCGTGGCGTCGGACCTCCTCGGCGGTCGCGAGGTGATCGGACAGATCGCCCGCAAGCGCAACGATCAGATCGGCGACGTAGGGCGTGGTCCAGTTCAGATGGGAGAACGGCCCGGTTGCTCGGGTCGCAACACGCATCGCGAGTTGCCACTGCACGGCTTCGGTGAGCAGTGTCGCGCCCGGCTCGCGCCCGATCCGCAACGCATGGTCCCGGACGAGCTGCGCGGCGTAGGAGTTGTAGGTCGCGACAGTCGGCTCGTCGTCGACGCTGTCGTCGACCGCGCCGGGTGGCGTGAGGTGAGGCAGCTGGGCAAGGCAACGACGCACGCGTTCGGCGAGCTCCCCGGCCGCCTTGTTGGTGAAGGTAAGGCCGAGGATCTGCGACGGCGCGACGCCAAAGTGAGCAACCGCGTGCACGACCCGCGCTGCCATCACCATCGTCTTGCCAGAACCAGCACCCGCGATGACAAGTTGCGGCGTGAGGTCCGCGGTGATGATGGCCATCTGCTCCGCGGTGAAGTCCTTGTCGAGCAACGCGCGGAGGTAGTCACCGCTCGCGTCGGCTCTCATGTCACCACCTGAGCGCCCTCATCACGCGCGGGGCAGGAGGTCCGGAAGCGGCATCGGTCGCACCCGTCATTCGGCCGGGCCGGGAACCGCTCGGTACGAATGTCCGCCGCAACGCTGCCGACGAGGTCGTCGACCCACCGGTCGTCAGGCTCGAGCGCTGCCTGCGGCTGGACCTTGACCGACCCGCGGACCTCCTTGCGGAGTTGCACGAGCTCTGCACCACCTGGCGTCGTGGACCACTGCGCAAACCCGCCTTCACGCACCGCAAGCTGGTAGACGCCGAGCTGCGGATCCTGCTGCAGCTTGGCGTCGGTGGGGGCGTACTTGCCAGTCTTGAGATCGACCACCACGACACGACCATTGTCATCAAGCTCGATGCGGTCGGCGCGACCACGGATCACGATGTCATCGCCGACAGGGACGTCGAACGCCAGCTCGGCGCCGGCGCACTCGCGCGGATTGGCGATGTGCCAGGCCAAAAACCGCTGGAGCGCCGCCCGCGCCTCGTCATGATCACGGACGGCTTGCCATTTGGCGTCATACGGCAGGAGCTGCCACACCGAATCGAGCTGCTCGACGATGACGGCGAGGTCGGCGGGGAGCTCGCCAACGACGACTGCCTCGGCGAGAGCATGCACGATCGACCCGAAGCCCTGGGCGGTCGAGGTCGCCTCGACCGCCTTCACCTCCCGGTTGAGGAACCACGCCCGAGGGCACTGCTCGAAGGCGGCGACGCCGGAGCCGGACAGGTCGATCGGCCGATCGACCGGACGCACTGCCACGGTGCCGGGCGACGCCGCGAGGAGCCCCCACCACTGGGCCGGTGCCGCCGCAGGGACCAACGGCTGGCCGGCATCGTCAACCGCGTCAGCCATCTCAGCGAGGCATCGAGCGGCTTCACGCCGCAGCACCTCGTCACTTGCCGGCGCCGTCAACGCCCGGCGCAGTCGGGCAACCAACGACGGCGCCGACAAGATGTTGGCCATCCCGGCCACACGCTCAGGCAGTGGCAACCCGGTCTCGTTGAGGAATCGGGATGGCCGCTCCGCGAGGTCGTCGGTGCCCGACGTCGCGGTCAGCACGAGGCGCTCGCGCGCCCTCGTCACCGCGACGTAGAACAGTCGGCGTTCCTCGGTGAGCAGCGCGCTCGTAGGCAGCACAGTGCGCGGCCCGGCCACATCGAGGGCGTCGGCGTCGAGAACCGAACCGCGGCGGCGCAGATCGGGCCACACGCCTTCCTGCACACCGGCTACCACGACGAGATCCCACTCGAGACCCTTCGAGCGGTGCGCGGTGAGCAGGCGCACCGACCCGAGCACCCCGCCCTTCTCCTCATACGGTGCGGCCGGGATCTCCTGCGCAGCGATCTCCTCGAGGAGTGCGCCAACGGTCGCGCGCGGTTGGTAGTCCTCGAGCCGGGACGCGGCATCGAACAACGCGATGACGGCATCGAGGTCGCGGTCGGCGGCGCGCCCGGTCATATCGGGTGACGATGCTGCCGCGGACAGCCGACGGGCCCAGTCCGAGCCATCCCACAGTGCCCACAGCACCTCGGCAGGTGTGCCGCCTTCCGCAGCAATCGAGCGCGCGGCGGCGAGCAGCTTGGTGAGCCGCAGGACTGGCGCCGCGACCCAGTCCTCGATCACTGCGAGGTCGCTCGGGTCGGCGACCGCTTCACCGATGAGCACAGCTGACTGGCGAGCCAGGCCGCCGCTCGCCTCTGCATCGAGGACGCGCAGTCGCCGACCGAGCGCGCGCAGCTGAGCCGGCGAGGCGCCACCGAGCGGCGAGAGCAGAAGTGAGCGCGCGACCTCTGGAGTCAGCCGCTCGTCGCCACGCGACACGATCTCCAACGCTGCGAGCAGCGGCGCGACCGCAGGGTCGCGCGAGAGCGGCAACTCATCCGCCGCCACCGACACCGGCACGCCGGCCGCGACAAGTGCCCGTCGAACGATCGGGATGCTGCGGACTCCGGAGCGAACGAGCACAGCCATTCGCGACCACGCAATCCCGTCGATCAGATGGGCCCGCCTCAACAGGTCGGCAATGCCGTTGACCTCAGCGGCGACCGAGGAGAACAACCGAATCTCCGGTCCGACCAGGCTCACCGGACCAGCAGCCACCAGATCGCGATGTGCGTCTCGGCGCGATGTGAGCTGCCCCAACGGAATCCGGGTAGCCACCGCGCGTGAAACGTCCAACAACTCCTGACCAGAACGCCGGCAGACACCGAGCTCCGTGACGTCCGCCGCTCGACCATCGGCATGCCGGAACCGGTCCGGAAACTCGATGGTTCCGCGGACGTCGGCACCGCGGAAGCTATAGATCGACTGGTCCGGGTCGCCAACCGCGACCAGCAACCGACCAGCACCGGCCAGCCGCTGCAACAGCTGTTCCTGTGACGGGTCGGTGTCTTGGTATTCATCGACGTACACCGCACTGAACCGGTCACGCAGCTCGCGTGCCGGGCCCTCGAGCAGGTCGACGGCCCGGGCGATCAGCCCGGCATAGTCGACCTCCTCGCGGATCGCGAGGACGTCGAGATATTCGTCGAGAAAGACCCCGGCAGCAACCCATGCGGGTCGACCGTGTGCCGCCCCCAACCGTCGCACGGTCGCACCATCCAACCCCCGCTCCCTCGCACGATCGAGCAGATCGCACACCTCGACGGCGAAGCCGCGCAGCCGCAACGCCGGCGCAAACTCATCCGGCCACTGTGTCCGGCCTTCACCACTCGCATTGCCCGCGAGCAGCTCGCGAACCCGCATCTCGCGCTCGGCGCCTGAAAGCAGCCGCGGCAGCCGGCCGTCGGCTGCGACGCCGTAGGTGCGAAGCACGGAGTAACAGAAGCTGTGAAACGTCGATGCCGCCGGCTCGGCCACCGTCTGGTTGAGCCGCCCCGCAATGCGCCCGCGAAGCTCATCCGCGGCCTTACGGCTGAAGGTCAGCACGAGCACCTCGTCTGGTGCCGCGCCCTGGCGCACCCGCTCGACCACTGCCTCCACCAATGTGGTGGTCTTCCCGGTGCCCGGACCGGCTAGCACCAACAGGGGGCCGCGGTCGTGGTCGACGACCGAACGCTGCGACCTGTCCAGGGCGGGCGGTTCGGCCGGAACGACGCGTGGTCGCACCAGTCTGTAGGTCGGGCCGAGCGGGGACATCACACGATCACAGCACGCGGGTACGACGGAGGGCTTTACTCGTCTCGGTGAACCATGTCGGGGGAAAACGCTGGTAGGCACACGGCGATGTAGTCGGCGCCCTCGGGTCCGGGCGTGGAGTAGCGCGCCCACTCGCCCGCCTTGGTGTGCGCCGCCTGACCAGCGGCCACCTCGAGTCGGCCGGCTTCATGCTCGATGACCAGGACACCACGCAGTACGACGGTGAACTCATCGAAGTCCGGTCGTTGGCCCGGCTCGGCCCAGCCGCTCGGACTCGTCATGTGCGCAACACTGAGGCGGGTGTCCGCAGTGCGTACCGCGCCGATGTATTCGCGAATCGTCTTCGGCGGCTCCCCCGCCGCCTCGATGGTGCTCGGACCCTCGATCAACTCAGGCATGCGTCCTCCCGGACGTGGCTCGGATCGGTCGGCCGTCCCATCGCGCGCGTGCCATATCGACGCGGCCACGAACAACGGGGACGTCCTCCTCACGCAAAAGCGCGAGCTGGTAGTCGGATTTGTGGATGGCGCAGGAGCCATCAGCGCGCACCACCCGATGCCACGGCACTTCAGCGCCGTACCTCGACATCACCGTGCCAACCGCGCGACCGGAGCCGGCTCCGACCATCTCGGCAACATCGCTGTACGACATCACGCGACCCGGCGGAATGCGATCGACGGCGTCCAGAACGGATCGGGCAAACGGTGTCACGACATGGAGGCTAACGTCGGCTCTCATGCGAATCCTCATCCTCGGCGGGACTCGACTGGTCGGTCGCCAAATCGCGAACGAGGCGATCGCCCGCGGTCACGACGTGACGTTGTTCAACCGCGGCCAGACCGATCCCGCCGCCTTCCCCGACGCCACCCGGCTCATTGGCGATCGCAACGGCGATCTGGCCGCCCTTGCCACCGGCGAGTGGGACGAAACGATCGACGTCTGTGCGTACGTGCCGCGCCAAGTGCGCAATCTGCTGACGGCGCTCGGCAAGAGAGCAGGCCACTACACCTTCATCTCGACGATCAGCGTTTATGGCGAAGACATCCCTGCGGATGGCTTCACCGAGGACGCGCCGCTGCTCGCTCCGGCGTGGGATGACGTCTTGGACATGGCGAAGTACGGCGAGCTGAAGGTCGCGTGTGAGCAGGTCGCTGCCGAGCTCGCCGGCGATCAGCTCCTGATCATCCGACCCGGCTACGTCATCGGGCCGAACGACTACACCGAGCGATTCACCTACTGGGTGCGCGCCGTCGCCGACGGCGGCCCGATCATCGGTCCCGATGCCAACCAGCCGTTGCAGTGCATCGACGGCCGCGATCTGGGCGCCTTCACACTTGACTGCATCGAAGCCGGCGTGAACGACGTGTTCAACGTCACGGCACCGCAGGACGTGCCGACGTTCGCCGAGGTGCTTGCCGCGATCGCCCGCGGGCTGCGGGTCGACCTCCCTGAGGTCACCTGGACCGAGGCAAGCGATGACCTCCCGCTGTCGGACACAGCGCAATGGTGGCCATCGATGCGCGCCGACCTGTCCAAAGCGACCGCAGCCGGCCTGAAGTGGCGACCGCTCGAAGACACCGTCCGCGACCTGCAGACCGAGCTTGCGCTGTAAGCGCTTCTAGTAGAGCGGCTCGTCCTTGAGGACCTGGGTGCTCCACGCGGTGACGCCGCCCTGCAGGTGTTTCGCGTCGGCGAACCCGGCATTCTTGAGCAATGCCAACGATTCTGCCGACCGTACGCCTGACTTGCAGTAGGCGATGATCGGGCGATCCTGCGGCAGCTCAGACAGCTTGCCGGCCAGATCACCCTTCGGGATCAGCACCGCACCGGGGATTCGGATGATCTCCCACTCGGCCGGCTCGCGGACGTCGACGAGGTAGAAAGTCTCGCCATTGTCCTGCATCGTCTTGAGCTCGTTGGCCGTGATCGTCGATCCCGCCGCAGCCTCGACCGCCTCGTCCGAGACGGTGCCGCAAAACGCTTCGTAGTCGATGAGCTCGGTGATCGTCGGGTTCTTGCCGCAGATCGCGCACTCCGGGTCCTTGCGGACCTTGACCGAGCGGTACGTCATCTCCAGCGCGTCATAGATCATGAGCCGCCCGACCAGTGGCTCGCCGATACCGGTGATGACCTTGATGGCCTCGTTCACCTGGATCGATCCGATCGAGGCGCACAGCACACCGAGGACGCCACCTTCAGCACACGACGGCACCATTCCCGGCGGCGGCGGCTCCGGGTAGAGGCAGCGGTAGCACGGGCCGTGCTCCGACCAGAACACCGATGCCTGCCCGTCGAAGCGGTAGATCGAGCCCCAGACGTACGGCTTGTTGAGGAGCACACATGCATCGTTGACGAGGTAGCGCGTGGCGAAGTTGTCGGTGCCGTCAACGATCAGGTCGTAATCGGCGAAGATCGTCATGACATTCGAGGAGTCCAGGCGCTCCTGGTGAACGATGACCTCGACGAGTGGGTTGATCTCCTGCACCGACTCCTTCGCGCTGATTGCCTTCGGCCGGCCAACGTCACTCTGACCGTGGATGACCTGGCGCTGCAGGTTGGACTCGTCGACCACATCGAAGTCGACGATGCCCAGGGTGCCAACGCCGGCCGCCGCGAGATACATCAGCGCGGGTGAGCCGAGGCCGCCCGCACCCACACAGAGCACACGGGCGTTCTTCAGCCGCTTCTGCCCGATCATCGCGACATCCGGAATGATCAAGTGGCGCGAATAGCGCCTGATCTCGGTCGGCGTCAGCTCCTGGGCTGGCTCGACGAGCGGGGGCAGTGGCACGGTCGTCACCTCATGAATACGTCGGTCGGCTTGATGTTTTCGCAGTCAATTCACGACTTCCAGGGTCGCACGAATGTGAAACCTCGCCGCATAGGTGGTTGTTCCTGACCTGGGTGGGGGGGGGTTTGGGGTCTTTTGGGCGGGAGGAAAGGTTCGAGGCGGCGGTTTACCGCGTCGAGGGCCGCGCGAATCACTGCCTGGCGCGCATCTTCGCGAACCACGGCTGAGCCGGTGAGCCGGTCGGTGCCGGTGCTGCTGACCATCGTCACGGAAACGAGCGCAGTGCGGTCGTTGCCGCTGCGGCTCACTTCCACGTGCTCGAGCTCAAATCGGGCGGAGGACCCGATCAGCTGCTCAATGGCGCGAAGTGCCGCCGTGGCGACCGCACGCTGCACGCCGCTTTGGGTTGCGGTGCCAGTGGCTTCACCGCGAACCGTGCCCTCGTGGTAGGACAGCGACACCGCCGCGGTCACATCGAGGCCGGAGGACACCAGTTGCATCCGGGAGATGATCGGGCGCCGGCCGCCCTGGACGGGCTGGTCGGGAGACGTCGCGTCCTCGATCAACTGCACCTGGTCGGCGTCGACGCCTAGACCGAAGCGCTCGCGCAGCATCCGGCCGACCTTGGACGCGACCTGCACCTCGTCGACGCCAGGTGACAATCCCAGCCGCAGCAGCCCAAGGCCGCCCCCCGCGTCGTCAGGCTCGACGTCAGCGTCGGCGACGCCAGGGACCGTCCGCAGCGCGGCGACGATCTCCGCGTAGTCGGTCACGGTCACGGTCTCTCCTGTTTCAGGCGCTGCGATGGTCTTCTCCTACGTCGGTGATCGGAGTGCCGCCGCGTCTGCTTGAGCCGCAGCGTTCCCGATTACCAGCCAGCGAGGCACCTGGGGACCATTTGTGCCGCTTTGGCCGGTTTGAATATGGCCGGTGTTGGGCGTACGACCTCCCTCGACCTCACCATCGTCCCTCACGCTGGCGCCTCGCGCGGCGTTTCCATGGATGAAAACCGCCCGTCTACCGTGGACGCGTGAGTTGGGGCCTGATCGGCGCATTCGCCGCGGCACTCGCCTACGGGGTTGCCACGATCCTGCAGGCGGTCGGTGCGCGCACCGGCGGCGCGGCCAACGACCTCGACGTCAACCTCGTCAAGCGGTTGCTGCGGTCCTCCCCGTACATCGCTGGCCTGTCACTCGACGCGGTGGGTTTCGGCCTGTCCTTTGCGGCGCTGCACACGTTGCCGCTGTTCACCGTCCAGGCGATCATCGCGTCGAGTCTGGCCGTCACGGCCATCCTGGCCACCGTGATGCTCGGCGTCAGGCCCTCGGTCTCGGAGTGGGTCGCGCTGTTATGCGTGACGGCCGGATTGACGCTGCTTGCCCTGGCCGCGACGACCCAGTCGCCGACTCGCCTCGACGATATGGACCGCTGGTTGCTGGTCATCAGCGTCGCTGTTGTCGGTCTCTTCGCCTACTTGGCCGCCGAGGACGCCACACCCCGAGCCGACGTGATGGCTGGGCCCTCGGCGCGCTGGCCGGCTTGATGTACGGCGCCGCGGGGATCGGGGCCCGGATCCTGCGTACCCCCTCGACGCCGTGGCAGCTGTTCCTCGACCCGGCCCTCTACGCGATGGCGCTCGCCGGGATCCTCGGCCTACTGCTGTACGCGATGGCGTTGCAGCGCGGCACGGTCACGGTGGCCACGTCGGCCGTCGTGGTGGCCGAGACGCTGGTACCAGCGATTGTCGGGATCACCTTGCTCGGTGACCGCCCGGCCCCTGGGCACACCACCCTCGCCGTACTCGGCTTTGCGCTCACCGTCGCCGGCGCGGTGGCGCTCGCGCGATACGGCGAACCACCCACTCGGAACGTCGAGCGCTTCGTGGACCTCCCGGTCGGTACGCTTCCGGCACCGTGACCACGACCAACAGCAATCCCGCGCGCGGCACCCGACTGCCGCGCTCGGCTCGGCGCGAGCAACTGCTGGGTGCGGCACAGGAGGTTTTCGTCGCTAACGGCTACCACGCCGCCGCCATGGATGACATTGCTGAGCGGGCCGGGGTGAGCAAGCCGGTGCTCTACCAGCACTTCCCGGGAAAGCTCGACCTCTACGTCGCCCTGCTGGATCAGCACGCAGACATGCTCCAGGCGCGGGTCCGAGCGGCGTTGGACAGCACGACCGACAACCACGAGCGGGTGTCCGGCTGCATCCGCGCCTACTTCGACTTCGTCGCCGACCCCGGCGGCGCCTTCAGGCTGGTGTTCGAGTCGGACCTGCGTAACGAGCCGGCCGTGCGCGAGCGGGTCGAGCGCTCGCTGCAGCGCTCGGTCGAGGCGATCGCGGACACCATCGCGCGCGACACCGGGCTACAACGAGGGGACGCCGAGTTGCTGTCGTGTGGTCTGACCGGAGTTGCAGAGATCAGCGCGCGATGGTGGCTGGCGTCGGCCGACCAGATCCCGAAGGAACGCGCGATCGAGCTCATCGAGGCGCTCGCATGGCGCGGAATCAGCGGCTATCCCAGGGTCTCTGACCCGCACGGGCAGGCCGCCGACCCGCTCGCTTAGCGCTTCGCGGGCCAGGCTTCGGTGCGTGCCGGCAGGTCGTTCGCCGTCGGCGTACGCGTGTTCACCCCTACCGCGCGGCCGGTCCACTAGCCTGAGCCACGTGGAGGTCAGGATTGGCGTCAAGGGCGCCCCGCGTGAGTTGTCGATCGAGAGTGCGCAGAGCGCCGATGAGATCGAGGCGCTTGTGGCAAAGGCACTGAAAGATGGTGCTGCCACGGTGACGCTGGTCGATGAAAAGGGCCGCCGCGTGATGGTCGCGACCGACAAGCTCGCGTACCTCGAGATCGCGGAGGCAGACTCCCGCCGAGTAGGTTTCGGCGCCCTCTAACGCCTTTCCGTTCGTATGTCACATAAGGGTTGCTATAGCTGCCCTCATGTCACATCAGTGTCGCCAGGGCAACCCTTATGTGACATACGAACGTCCTTGGGTTAGCTGTGGAGGCCGAGGGTTTCCATGCGTTCGCTGTGGCGCTGGGTCAACCGCGCCAGTAGCTCGCCGACGGCGGCCAGATCCCCCACGCCACCGACGATCAGCCGAGCCAGCTCATCACGATCGACCGCGATCCGTTGCGCCTGCACCAGCGCTTCACCGACCAACCGCCGCCCCCACAACGCCAGGCGTCCCGCGACGGCCGGATCGGCCTCGGTCGCCGAGCGCACGTGCGCCACGGCAAACTCCGCGTGACCGGTGTCGTCGAGCACATCGACGACCAACGACTGCGTCGCGTCGTCCATGTATTCGGCCAGCTCACGGTAAAAGTCCGCGGCGAAGCCGTCTCCCACGTAGGCCTTCACGAGGCTCTCCAGCCAGTCCGCCGGGGTCGTCGAGTGGTGGTAGGCGTCGAGCGGGCCCACGAACGGCGACATCGCAACGCTGGAGTCCACTCCGAGCGTGGCCAGCCGCTCATGCAACACCTGGAAGTGCCCGAACTCCGCGACCGCCATCGCGCCGAGCGCCGCTTTGTCGGCGAGAGTTGGCGCCAGCGAGGCGTCGCCCGCGAGGCGTTCGAATGCGGTCAGTTCGGCATAGGCAAGGACACCCAGCAGGTCAATCACGGCTTGTTCGCGGTCCGCATCCGTCATCGGGTCGGTCCACTCGCTCATCGGGCGACACTATCGGCGTGAGCCGAAATCGACGCCGTCGGCACTAGACTGGCTATCAGTACGACGACAAACCGCGGAGAGCCGTGGTGTCGGTCCCCCGCGATCGTCGCGGGTGCGGGCCAGCCGCCAAGTGCGCGAACGGACTCCGCACGAACTCTGCCGTGTGTTGAGAAACAGCGTGGGGCAGAAGCAAGGAGCCCCGCTGTGAAGACCTTTGCCGACCTCGGCGTCGACGACGACATCGTCGCGACGCTGGCGTCTCACGACATCGTCGAGCCCTTTCCGATCCAGTCACTCGCTATCCCGCTCGCGCTGAAGGGCCATGACCTGATCGGTCAGGCCCGGACCGGCACCGGCAAGACAATCGCGTTCGCCCTGCCGCTGCTCCACCTCGTCGAGGCCGGCCAGGCCGACGGCAAGCCCCAGGCGCTGGTGGTTGTGCCGACCCGCGAGCTCGCCAGCCAGGTCGCGCGCGACATCGAGTTTGCGAGCGGGCCTCGCGGTACGCGAATCCTCGTCATCTACGGCGGCCGGGCGTACGAACCCCAGCTCGAGGCGTTACGCAAGGGCGTCGATGTCGTCGTGGGCACCCCGGGACGGTTGCTCGACCTCGCCAAGCAACGAGCCCTTGACCTGTCCGGCGTGAAAATCCTGGTGCTCGACGAGGCTGACGAGATGCTCGACCTCGGCTTCCTGCCGGATGTTGAGCGCATCGTGTCGCAGGTCTCGGAGATTCGTCAGACGATGCTGTTCTCCGCGACCATGCCGAGCCCGGTCGTCACCCTCGCTCGCCGCTACCTGCGACATCCCACCCACGTCAGGGCTGAGTCTGCGGATGAGAGCTCGATGGTGCCGACCACCAGCCAGTTCGTGTTCCGTGCCCATCATCTGGACAAGCCAGAGGTGCTCGCTCGCGTCATGCAGGCCGATGGCCGCGGTCTCGCGATGGTCTTCACCCGTACCAAACGATCTGCGGACCGCATCGCCGCCGATCTCGAGGAGCGCGGCTTCGCTGCCGCGCCAGTGCACGGTGATCTTGGCCAGGGCGCGCGGGAGCGCGCGCTGCGCGCATTCCGCAGCGGCAAGGTCGACATCCTCGTCGCCACCGACGTTGCCGCGCGTGGCATCGACATCGCCGGCGTCACCCATGTCATCAACTACGAGTGCCCGGACGATGAGAAGACCTACCTGCACCGGATCGGCCGGACCGGGCGCGCCGGCGAGGTGGGCACCGCGATCACCTTCGTGGACTGGGCCGACGGTTACCGCTGGGGCATGATCAACAAGGCACTCGACCTGCCCTTCCCGGAGCCGGAAGAGACCTACTCGACCTCCGACGTGCTCTACGCAGAGCTCGACATTCCGCGCGAAGCCACCGGCCGACTGCCGCGTGCCCAGCGCACCCGCGAAGGTCTCAATGCCGAGGCGATCGAGGACCTGGGCGAGACTGGGCGCAAGCACCCGCCACGCTCGTCGACGGCACCTACCAAGTCGGCCAGCTCACCTCGATCGGGCTCACCGGCCCGCTCGAAGTCACCGAGCAGCGCCGAGCCGGGCCGCAGCCGCGAGTCACGACCGCCCCGCCAGCGGCAGCGCACCCGCGGCGGACTCGCGACCGCTGACGGTGCCCGCGAGCCTGCCAAAACCGCCTCGACCAACGGCGTCGAGCCCATCCCACCGACTGCGACCGCGGATGGCGCCCCGAAACGCCGCCGCCGACGCCGTTCTCGTGGCGGCGCCGGCGCCGCGACCAACCAGGTGGCGAGCGACCCCACCGCGAGCGCCTAGCACCGATCAACGGGCCCTGCGGGCGAGATCAACGGACCCGGCCGCCGGGATCAAGACACTGGCACCGCTGGCCGATGCTCCTGGTGACGACGATCGAGGAGGGAACCGCCTGTGGTGATGCGGACGATAGGCAACAGGCATGCCGCCGAGGACGTCGAGGACCTAGCGGTCTGGGTCCGCGGGCTCAAGGACTGCCCGGAAGTCACCCAAACCACGTTTGCCAGCTGCGGACACGCCTCGCACGGCGAAGACCCCGCCAGCTGGTTCTATGTCGAAGCCGATGCCGAAGCAGGCGTCGCTCGACTTCGATGCCTCGCCGGCGGCCACGCCAGCGACCTGCTCGACTCGGCTGAGCACTGGACGTACCCCGGCGTATGGGCCTGCCTGTCGTGTGGCCAGTCGATCGCCGAGGTTGTCTACGGGATCCACGATGAGGCTGGCACCGCCCGGTGGCTCGTGCTCGCGGTGCGTTGTGTCGAGTGCGGTGACGTCGCCGGGTTGACCGACCTGGTGCTGCCGGACCTGCCAGTCGACGAGCTGCTCGCCTCCCTCTAAGCGACGAATACCTGCCGTGATCTTGACGTAGGTGTCCTTGAAAGGCACTCGCAAGGGAACGTACGTCAAGATCACCGAGGGGTTAGATCTGCAGGGTGAAGCGGACCCAGCTCGGCCGACCGCAGGCCGGGCACCGCATGTAGGTCGGGTACTCGTGCTTGATCAGGCTGACCGATCGGACGTCCTCGCCGTGGCCGATGCGTAGCCCGAGATGCAGCGACGGCAACGCCGCTCGCACCGCCTGAGCCAGGCCGAGGACAGTGCGCTCGCCGCATCGCGAGCATTCCACCAGCGCTGAACCGACGCTCGGCGACGCGGCTTCGGCGGAGGAAAACAACGCCCGCTTGCCTTGACTGTCGTGGCTGACGTCAAGCGGGAGACCCGGCGACTGCGGCGAGCGTGGCCGCACGCGGTCGAACCCTGAGGCCGAGGTGGTCATCGGCGATCGCCCGCCGGCTCGGTGAGGTCGATCTGGCGGTTCGCGAGACTGACGGTCGCCAGATAGTCGATGGCCTCCGGGTCGTCCGCGAGCCCAGCGAGGCGGCGAGCCAGCACCCGGTAAGCAACGGCGCCCGGCGTGCGGCGAGCGGTTCGCATGATCGAGTGCCCGACGGCGGGTGCCTCGGCGAAGCGAACCGAGCGAGGGATCGGCGGGTCGATCACGTCGAGGCCGTACCGCAGCGCGACATCGGCCAGCACCGCGCGGGTGTGGTTGGTGCGACCGTCGAACAGCGTCGGCAACACGCCGAGCACCACCAGCTTGGGGTTGGTCAAGCGCTGCACATCGTGGACGGTGTCGAGCAACTGCCCGACGCCGCGATGCGACAAGGTTTCGCACTGCAGCGGGACAATGACGCTGTCGGCGGCGGTCAAGGCGTTGAGCGTGAGGACACCGAGCGTCGGCGCACAGTCGAGGAGAATCACGTCGTAGTCGTTGCGCACCTCATCGAGGGCATGGCGAAGCGCATGCTCACGACCAGTACGGGTGAGCAGCATCGCCTCACAGCCGGCCAGATCGATAGTGGCCGGCAGGACATCGGGGCCTTCCGCCGTGCTCAGCACGACCATGCGCGCCGAGACCCGCCCGAGCAACACGTCGTGGATCGACAGGTCGAGTGAGTCGGGGTCGAGCCCCAGCGAGAACGTCAGGCACGCCTGCGGGTCGAGATCGACTGCGAGCACTCGACGGCCGAGTTCGCTCAGCGCCGTGGCGAGGGAGGCAACGGTCGTGGTTTTCGCCACGCCGCCCTTCTGATTGGCAACGGCGATGACTCGAGCGCCGCCCACCGTCGGCGCTGTCATGTCAGGACGCTAGCTGCCATCAGGATCCAATCGTAGGCGCATCCGAGCCCCGGACCGCGCGCAGTCGGGTGGCGGATCCGTACGCTGACACAGTGAGCGTCCCGCGTCATCTCGATCTGGCACCTGAAGTCTCATCCACCCGAGTCGCGGCCGCCTCGGGTGAGCTTGCCGCACTGGTCGCCACCCCGCCAGATGGCGTCGATCGACTGCGCGGTGTCCTGGCGGTTCCGGGTTACACCGGGAGCAAGGAAGACTTCCTGCACCTGTTGCCGCTGCTGGCGCGGGCCGGGCATCCGACGACGGCGATCGACCTACGCGGGCAATATGAGTCAGGCGGCCCGGAGGATCCTGCCGCCTACACGATCGAGGCGTTGGCCAAGGACGTCGCATCGCTGCTGAGCGTGGGCGAGCCGATGCACATCGTCGCGCATTCCTTCGGCGGGCTGGTCTGCCGCGACGCCGTGCTCAGCGGCGCACCGGCGCGATCGCTGACGCTGCTCGGGTCGGGTCCGGGGGCTCTCGGCGGAAATCGCGGCGCGCTCATCGAGCTGATGCGGCCGCTGCTCGCCGAGGGTGGCGTCGCCGCGGTGTGGGAGGCATCGGAGGCGCTCGACGCGGCGGATCCCCAGAACGCCGCGGTTCCCGTGGCAGTCAAGGCGTTCCTGCGGCGCCGGTTTCTGGCCTCGCCCGATGCCGCGCTGCTCGGTATGGGTTCAGCGCTGATCGAGGCGCCCGATCGCGTCACCGAGCTTCGCGAGAACGGCATCCCGACGTTCGTTGCTCATGGCGACGCCGACGACGCGTGGTCGCCGGCCGAGCAACATGACATGGCCGAGCGCCTTGGGGCCCGCTATCAGGTGTTCGACGGCGCCGGGCACTCGCCCGCGGTTGATGCGCCCGAGGCAACAGCCGCCGCGCTGGAAGCCTTCTGGTCAACCCTCGACTAGCGGCCTCCGCAGCGATCGCAGCGATCAGTCGAGCAGGTCGTCGACGGAGGAGCTGATGTCGCTGGCCAAGCCGGCCCAGGGAAGTGTGCGTTGCGGTGATGCCGCTTTGCCTTCCGGGCAGTGCGAGAGGTAGTCACACCAGCTACAGAGCTGGCTGGGCCGAGGCGGAAATGCCGTGTCGAGATCACCATCGGCCGCCGCCGCGGCCTGCGCTGCCGAGGCTTCTGCGGCAATCTCATTCGCGCGGCCAAGGTGGCGGGCGAGGCTCTCCTCGCTGTGCTCCCACGAGACGACCTCACCACTCGGCAGATGGTGCAGCTCGACGCGTCGGCACGGCCGCCGCATTGTCCGCGTCGCCGCCAACGCGTAGATGGCAAGCGCAAGCGAGCCGCGCGCATCATCGGTGGTGAGGATGTGGCGTCCGGTCTTGTAGTCGACCACCACCAGCTCCTCGCCCCGCCGGTCGAGCCGGTCGACACGACCGGATAGCGCGAGCCGATCGGTCTTCAGAGCGACGGTACGTTCGACGCCCACCGGCTCCTCGGCCGGATCGAGGCCGGCGGCGTACCTCTCCACCATGTCCGCCGCGCGCTCACGCCACTCGGCTGCCTGTGCGTCATCGCGGAAGCCGAGCGGACTCCACTGCTCGCGCACCAGGCGACCGGCGGCCTCGGGCGTCCGCTTCACCTCGTCGAGCTTCCACCAAGACGCCAACGCCACGTGCACGGCCGCACCCACGCAGTTGTGGGCCCACGGCGCGCCCTTCGGCGGAGTCGGCCGGTCGACGTAGGTGAACCGGTAGCGACGAGGACAGTCGAGCCACGAAGCGAGCCGCGACGGTGTGGCGCTGAATAGCCGCGGTGGCACGACGACGTCGAGCTCGCCCTGGCTGTCACTCATCAGTCCAGTCTCGTCTCGATCACCGCGTTGCAGGCCCGTGACGCGCGGTGCTGTGGACGACACGAGGAGAGGAGCGGCCTCATGCCTGCTTGGAGAACGCGATCGCCGAATCGGCCACGAGCTGGACCGCGATCGCCGAGAGCAACAGGCCGGAGATCCTGGTGATGAGCGACACCCCACTGTCGCGGATTACCCGCAGGATCACCCCCGAGAACCGCAGCGAGAGATAGAGCACGACATGTACGGCGAGGATTCCCGCCGCGATCGCATAGGCGTCGTCCGCGCCATGGGCGCGCCGGACGAAGACAATCGTGGCGACGATCGCACCGGGACCGGCGAGCAGCGGGGTGCCGAGCGGCACCAACGCGACGTTGACGTCAGGCACCTCGGTGTCGCGGGTCTGCTTCCCGGTCAACAACTCGAGCGCGACCAGGATGAGGAGTAGCCCGCCAGCGCCCTGCAGCGCTGCGACTGAGATGTCGAGGTAGCGAAGAATCTGTTGGCCGAACAACGCAAAAGTCGCGATCACCGACATCGCTACGAGGACGGCTTGCCAGGCCTGGCGATGGCGCGCTTTGCGCGATCGGCCGCCGGTCAATGCCAGGAAAAGTGGCACCGTACCGATCGGGTCCATGATCACCAGCAGCGTCACAAAAACTTCCGTGAACATCTTGGTGTGAAACGCGAGGTGGTGCACGGCGCTTAATGCTACGGACTTACGGCAGCACCGGTGGCGCGGACAATCGTGGCGACAGCGATCCAAAGCGCGAGCTCGATGTCGGCGAGCCCGTCGCGGAGGTCCCTGCAAGACAGGTCGTCATACATCAGTACGCCAGCGATTGCCGGCCACACCACGGCCCACATCCACAGCCCTTCGCCTCACCGACGAAGACCGCCCGGTCATCGGCGGCCGGCACACTCCACAGCGCGGTTGGCTGCGATGCGGCGAACACCTTCGCATCGGGGGCGCCGGCGTCGAAGCCCTCGCCGGGTCGGTTTCGCGAAGCCGGCATGACGAGAGCCGAGCCCGACACCGGGCTCCTCGGTGATGATCAACAACTCGGCGGCACCGCCGAGCGGGCTCGGCCCGGTCAGGCACGTCACGGTCGCACAGGCTCCGGTGCGCTCGTCGCCGGCATAGGCGACGCCGCTGCACACCCAGCCATGGGGCAACGGGTACGGCATCCACAACGGCACGGTCGCCCGGCCCACCACGTGCTCGATCGCGTCGAGCCCGACCTGGGTCATCACCATGTACGGCTGCACGATGCCATGGCGCGGGCACTCCCACGCGCTCGACCACAACCCGGGCGCGCGCAACTCGTTCCCGCACCGAGGACACGTCGGGTCCTGATGCACACCGTCACGCTGAACGGGATCGCGTCCCGCGTCAATAGGTGGAGCGTCCCGCGTCAATAGGTGGAGCGTCCCGCGTCAAGAGATGGAGCGTCCCGCGTCAAGAGATGGAGCGTCCCGCGTC
>CAWFEP010000011.1:0-83405 GCA_963814845.1 uncultured Actinomycetota bacterium | reverse complement strand
CGTATAACCCAGAGGTCCAAAGCGTCCGAGGGCACCTTCCACCGAGTGACGGTAAGTGCCAGACGCTGTATCCCTGGATTGGCATGGATCGACAGGTTTCGATGGGCTCCACGGACCGCTCGCGCGACGCGAGGCAGCAGCAACCATCGTCACCCGCAGTTGAGACGGTGGACGTACTCGTCGTGGCGGTGAAACCACCACAGGTCGCCTTCATAACGGCCCAGTGGAGCTCGGTCTAGCCAATGCCACATCGACCAGAGTGCATCGAGACCGCAAGCGTACGCAGAGTACGTGTGGAAGTACGGGGAGACCGAGGAAATGTTGACCCCAAAGCGGACGCCGGATGATCCGACAAGTTCAAGCCCCTGCCAATCATCGTCGTCACCGGCAAGGTGATGGCAGCCGAACGCGAATGGTGCCTCGCGGCCGGTGCGATCGACTACGTCCCGAAGCCAGTGAGCACCACAACGCTGGTAGAGGCGGTCAGTCCGTGGATGCTCCTAATCAGCGTGTACTGAGCACGGAACCTGAACGGTTCTTGGGATATGCGGGATCCACGAACACCTACCCTTGTTGGCCCGGGCGACCTGTACGAGCACCAGATTCGCCAGCGTCTACGCGACAGGCACCGTCGCACGGAGGTCGCGTTTCGCGGACGTGACCGACCCCATGAGCTAATACTGATGGTGCCTAGCGTCGCCATGGTGGCAGGGGAGTCCCGGTACGGCCTTGCATTTTGGGTTCATGAAAAAGCGGCGCTAGCCGCGGGACCCGTAACCCGCCTCGAACGGCGGGGACCACGATCCGGTCATGATTTTGGCTGTCTCGGCTGGAGCTTGATTCATATCAAAGCTGCAGGGGGAAGGGGGTCGTCCGTAGGCTGCGCTGAGTGGTCTGTGCCGTTGCCCATCGTCCGCACCCAGGGGCGGGCGATGGCGAGCCAAGTGATGAAGGCCGCGGCGAGGACTCCGACAAGAATCCAGCCGAGCTGGGTCGTGCCCACCCCGACGTACTTCAGCCCCGACGCGAAGATCACGAACGTGATCGCCGGCCGGATGTAGCGGTCCGGGGCCCGTGAAGACAGCACCGACCCGACGACTACGGCCGGAACGCTGCCGATGATCAGCGAGGTCGTTACCGCGAACTCCACGTGACCGAACGCCAGGGCACCGAGCGCCGCTGCCGCTGTCAATGGCAGCGCCTGGCTCAGGTCGGTTCCGACCAGCTGGTTCGCTCCCAGTACGGGGTAGAGGAATAGCAGCAGCACGATCATGAGCGAGCCGGAGCCGACCGAGGTCATCCCGACGACGAGACCGCCGATCATGCCGATCGCGACGGTACGGATCGGGTGCACGACGACGTCGGTGACCACGCCCTGGCGGGCGTTGCCGCCGCGCCGATCGAGGATGAAGCGCAGGACCATCGCCGCGGCGCCAAGCAGCAGCGCCACGCCGAGGATCCGCTCGACATTGGTCTGGGCGCTGCTCGACTCGCCGAGCCGATGCAACAGGTAGGCACCAAGGAACGCCATCGGCACCGAGCCAAGCGACATCAGCGTAACCAGCCGCATGTTGACGGTGCCCTTGCGGAAGTGGACGAGCGCGCCGAGCGGGCGCATCACGACTGCGGCCACCAGGTCGCTCGAGATCGCCTTCAACGGCGTCACGTTGAACAGCAAAATCAGCATCGGCGTCATGAGCGCACCGCCGCCGGCGCCGGTCATCCCCACCAGCAGGCCCACTATGGCGCTACCGAGGACGATGTACGGATCGATGTGCATTAGCCCCGCCAGCCGTTGTCGGTCCACTTTCTGGGGAATGTAGCGGGCCGCGACGGTCCGATGGGTGGCGAAGGCGAACGTGCCGAGTGCAGCCTCGCAGCGATCATGCTGCTGTTGAAAGCGTCTACCCGATTCGCCACGCGAGGTCGGGTGGTCCGATTGTGGCGCAGGCTGGGCCGCCGTTCTAGTCGGTGAGCCGGACGGTGACAGCTACGGTGCCGCCGGTTAGCGCGTGCTGGAGAACTGGTTCGGGGATCGAGTCGAGTTGGATCTCCCGCGCCTGAACATGCCAAGTGGACCCCGGACCCTGGTCGCTGAGCCACGAAAGGTAGATGAAGCGCTGTCCCGGTCGACCCTGGACGTAGGGACCGACGAGATCGACGCCGTCGGCGCTTTGGCGTACGTCGCACTCGATGGTCCACACCGCGGACGCGGCGTCACCAGCGACCGGCTCGAGTATCTGCTCCGTATCCCCACGACGCTGCACTCCGACGCGCATACCGGCAGCGAGCGGATTGTGGGCGACTAGTCGTGCGAGGTCACCTAGCGCACTGAGGATGTCGGCTACCTCGGTTCGGGCGGTGTAGTCGGGCTGGATGTCGACGAAGCGAACGGTGTGGTCGCGGTCGACGATCAGAACGGTGGGCCGGGGTAGTTGGGTTGAGCCTTCAGCGTTCACTTGGGTCAGATCGAGGCCGAGGGTCCGTTGCGCGTCGAGGACCTCGTCGGCCTGCTGAAACGCGATCCCCAGGTCGTGGGCGACCCGACTTCCGGGGTCGGAGAGCACGGTGAAGCCGAGTTCGGCTTTCTCAACCGTGGACAGGGATTGGTCCGGGGTTTGCGGGCTGATCGCGACCAGCCGGGCACCGAACGCTCGCCAACTCCGGCAGTAGCTCCTTCTGGTAGGTCCGAAGCGCCAAGTTGCAGTAAGGGCACCAGCCGCCCCGGTAGAACACGATGACCGTCGGTCCCGTTTCGAGGACTGGTCTAAGGAGACCGGCGTGCCGGTGGCGTCGTCCAGGGTGAACGAGACCAGCTGGTCGCCTACCGCGACGCTGTTCGCTGGCAGCCCCTGAGCGAGCAGATCCTCGATGCTTCGGTCGAACGTCTCGACCACATCGGCCGGAAGTCGCTGAGCGGCGGCTGCTTTGAACTGGGTGGACTGCTCGCGGATGGTCAGGGTCATCGGTGGCTCCGGTGGTCGGATCGCGGTGTGGACTGTGCGGTCCAGTCAGCGCACCACACCGATAACTGGACTGTCAAGTCCAGTTCTCGGATAATGGTGTCATGCCGCTTGCAGCCGTCGACCGAGCGTGGGCGCCGGACCTATCAGCGAATCGTGGCTGCCGCGGTGGATGTCGTCGCCGAGAAAGGCGCCGCCGGGGCGAGCCTGGACGAGGTCGGGACGCGAGCCTCGGCTTCCCGCAGCCAGCTCTACCACTACTTCACCGACAAGACCGACCTACTTCGAGCCGTCGCCGAGGCAACCAACAACGCGGTCCTCGACGCGCAATCCGAGCTGTTCGCCGGCCTCGACACCTGGGTCGGGCTCAACCGCTGGGCCGACGCGCTTATCGAGGTCCAGCAGCAGCGGGGCGGCCGTGGCGGCTGCCCGATCGGCAACCTCGTCGGACAGCTCGGTGAACACCACGACGACATCCGCGCCGTCCTCGCCTCCGGCTACGACCGGTGGGAAGCGCAGATTCGCGCCGGGCTCGCCACGATGGTCAGCACCGGCGAGTTGCGATCCGACACCAACCCAGACTGGCTCGCCGCGTCCACCCTCGCCAGCCTCCAAGGCGGCCTGATCCTCTCCCAGGCCCGACACGACCCCCGAGCGCTGCGTCAAGCCCTCGACGGTGCCCTCGCGCTTATTGGCAACTACCGCACAGCCAACCACCCCAGGGCAAACCGGACCTTATGAGCCGGATCAGCCAGCAGCCAGTTGGCGCCGCCTAACCATGTGAGCAGCCGTGGGCTGTTCGGCGCACTAACCGAGGCGTTTGAGCCTCGCCGCAAGAAAACGCGCCGATAGCGCGATGCTGCTTGAAACCCTCGGCGCCCAATCCGAGCGTCACGAGGGTCGACGGCGTCATCCGAAGCTGCATGATCGCAGCGGCGCGCAGCTCCAGTCGCCGCGTACCCACTCTTCGATCGCGCTCTCGGAAACGTCTAAGCACCCATGCACTATGCAAGAATAGCTACATGCAAGCGTTGGCAAGTCACGCCACCGAGCCGGTCGATGTCGTCGACGGCGTGTTGGCGGCTAGCTGCGCGCTGGTCGCGGTGGCGGCGAAGTCGTTGGCTGCTGCTGAGGAGGAGGTGACGTTGCCGCAGTACCGCGCGCTCGTCGTGTTGACGATGCGCGGACCGCAGCGGATGTCGGAGCTGGCCGATTTGCTCGAGGTCAACCAGTCGACGGTCACCCGGATGTGTGATCGGCTCGACCGCAAGGGTCTGATCGCACGCGAGCGTCCGGATCACAACCGCCGGATTGTGATTGTGACGATCGCGCCGGCTGGCCAGCAGCTTGTGGCTGCGGTGATGCGCCGGCGGCGGAGCCTGATCCGGTCGATTCTTCGGAAGATGACGCGCGGCGCGCAGCACGATCTGGTGGCGGCGCTTGCGGCGTTTGCCGAGGCGGCTGGGGAGGCGCCGGAGCAGGCGTGGTCGCTCGGGTGGGGTCTGGATTGAGTTCTGGCGCTCATACCTCGGAGTTGTCTGTAGACGTCTCTGCCCGCGGGCGCGCGTTGCGGTTGCCTCGCGAGCCGGGCATCCGGGCGCTGGACTGGTTGCGCGGTTCGGCAGCGGGTCTGATGGCGCTAGCCGTGGTGACCGGGGCGGGTGCCGGCGGCGGAGCGGTCGGCTTCCGCTACCTGATCCTCGGGTTCACGAAGCTGTTCACTGGTCGCTCGGACTACAGCGACGCCGGGCATGTCGCCAGCCCGCACTTCCCGGTGCTGGGGATCTACTTCGTCCTGCTTGTTCCGGTGATCGGCGGGCTGATCTACGGGCCGCTGGTCGATCGGTTCGCCAAGGAAGCCCGCGGCCACGGTGTCCCCGAGGTGATGCTCGCCGTCTCCCAGCGGGGTGGGCGGATCGCCCCACGGGTCGCGATCGTGAAGTCACTGGCGTCCGCGCTATGTATCGGGTCCGGTGGTTCGGTGGGCCGGGAGGGACCGATCGTGCAGATCGGGTCCGCACTTGGATCAAGCCTCGGGCAATGGCTGCGGGTCCCGGAATCCCGACTGCGGCTGCTGGTCGCGTGCGGCGCCGCCGGTGGGATCTCCGCCACGTTCAACGCACCGATCGCCGGCGTGTTCTTCGCCCTTGAGCTGATCCTGCGCGACTTCGAGACCGAGTCCTTCGGCGCGGTCGTCCTTGCCTCGGTCACCGCGGACGTGATCGGCCGGGCCGCGTTCGGAAACCATCCGTTCCTCACGCTGCCCACCTTCTCAGTGCACTCCCCGGTCGAGTTCGCCTTCTACGCCGTGCTCGGGGTGCTGGCCGCGGCCGGCGGGGTCGGGTTCACCAAGGTGCTCTACGGCATCGAGGACGTCTGCGACCGGGTGTGGCACGGCCCGGAATGGCTGCGACCCGCAGCCGGCGGGGTCCTGCTCGGCGGGCTGATCCTGGCGTTGCCGGAGATGTACGGGGTGGGCTACCCGATTCTGGAGAACGGGGTCGCCGGTCACTATGTCGCCTGGTTCCTGATCGTGCTGCTGGTCGGGAAGATGGTCGCGACCAGCCTCACGATCGGGATCGGCGGATCCGGTGGGGTGTTCGCCCCGTCCTTGTTCATGGGAGCGATGCTCGGCACTGCGTTCGGGGACGGTGTCCACCAGATCCTGCCGCATCTGACCGCATCAGCCGGCGCCTACGGCCTGGTCGGGATGGGCGCGCTGTTCGCCGGCGCGACCCGTGCACCGATCACCGGTGTGCTGATCATCTTCGAGCTCACCGGTGACTACACGATCGTCCTCCCGCTGATGGTCGCGATTGTCATCGCGACCGCGGTCAGCGGCAAGCTGTCAAAGGACACGATCTACACCCTCAAACTGCGCCGGCGCGGCATCGACATCACCAACCCTCGAGCGGTCAATCTGATGTACACACTGACTGTGAACGACGCGATGCATCCCGTACCGGACCCGCTGGCCGTATCCGACCCGCTCAAGCGAATCATCGAGCGCTTCACGGACGAGGTACGTGAAGCGCTACCGGTGGTCGACTTCGACGGCTGCTATCGCGGCACGGTGACCTCCCAGGAGGTCGAGCAATCGGTCGCGAACGACGTCGACGTCACCGCTGGCGAACTGGCCCGCTGGCTCCCCACGGCGCGCGCGACGCAGTCCCTGCACGACGCCGTCCAAGCACTCACTGAGCGTGAGACGACCGGAGTGCCGGTTGTGTCCACCGACGGCTCACGACTCGTCGGCTGGATCAACCACCACGACATTCTGCAGACCTATAGCTCCCGGCTCCCGTCAAGTAGGACTGCCCGTGGCCTGGCCGACGTGCGAGCTTGATCGCACTGATCCGCGAGTCATGACCGGGCTATGGCAATGTCGAGAGGCGATGGCGCACTGTCGGCGAGGCCCAGTGGAGCTGCGCCGATCGTTAAGCGGTTAGAGCCGCGATGACGGTAGGTCCGGCTGTTGCTGCCTTCGTGCTCGGCGCCGTTGTCAGCCTTGCGACGAGCTGGGTGCTGGTGATTCGGCTGGAGCGAGTCGGCGAGCGCCTCGGTCTGAGTGAGGCGCTGCTCGGGATGGTCGCGGCCTTGGCCGCTGACGCACCCGAGATCACTGCCTCGGTCACGGCCCTGCTGCACCACCAGCGAACGGTCAGCGCCGGGGTCGTGATTGGTTCGAATGTGTTCAATCTCGCGGCCCTGCTCGGTCTTGGCGCGGTGGTCGCGGGCCGGATCGCGTTGCATCGCAAGGTTGTTGTACTTGGCGGCGCGGTCGGCCTGGTCGTGTCAGTCGCGTGCCTGCTGGCGGTGACTGGTGTCGTCAGTGCCGATCTCGCGCTTGCCGTCGTGCTCGTCGTGCTGGTGGCGTACCTGGTCATGCTGAGCGTCGACCATGCAGTACTCGGTCGACTCCGGTTGCCGTCAGGCTGGGCAGAGTGGCTTACCGCGGCGATCGTGGAAGAAGAGGCCGAACTCGATTTGGCGGTGCGACCCCGCCGCGGCACGAGGGCGGACGCTTACGTCGCTGGTGTCGCCCTAATGGTCGTGGTCGTGGCCAGTACCGCGATGGAGCGAGGCGCCTCGTCGTTGGGGGATCGCTATAACGTGGCCGAGATCGTCGTCGGCGGTCTCGTCCTCGCCGCGGTCACCAGCCTGCCGAACGCGGTCGCCGCGGTGTATCTCGCTGGCAAAGGCCGAGGCGCGGCCGCGCTGAGCACCGCGCTGAACTCCAACACCATCAACGTGACGGCGGGCCTGTTGATCCCGGCAGCGGTGATCGGCTTGGCCAAGCCGAGTGGATCCGGGCTTCTCGTCGCGGCCTGGTATGTCGGGCTCACTGCCTTGACCTTGACGCTCGCCTACATCGACCGAGGGCTTCGCCGCGCGGCGGGCTTGCTAATCATCGCGGCATACGTTCTGTTCGTGGCGATCCTCCTTATCACCAGTTAGCGGCTATGCCGAGCGAAGCTGCGGGGTGAGCGCCGCGCCGACCTGGTCGGCGAGCGCCACCGCCACGACTCGCCGTTGCAGCGAAACCGGCAGACCCGGTGTGGGTTCGAGCACGAACCGGCCGAGCGTCTGACCACGGCGCTGGACGAGCAACGCTAACTCGGGGCCCGGCAGTCCCAGGCCCTCGACAGTCCAGGAAACCTCTCCGATCACCACGCGTCCGTCGTGGTGCATCCGGATCGCATGGTCCGGGCCGATCCCGGGCTCGTAACGGCAGCGACGCAGATCCAGCAGAACGATGAGTTCTCGTCGGACCCGCTCGATCACCTCATCGGCGGGTGCACCGGATGCGGCCAGCTCCGACAGTCTGGTAGATCAGGCCGACGTAGTCGGACTCCTCGATCGCCGACTCCTGATGGCGCCGGTTACGGACAGCCAGTTCAGTGACGATCATCCCCACCACGAACAGGCTCACCGCGGTTTGGATGTCGGCTCGGTGCGTGATGGCGAGCTGCTCGTAAGGGCGGGTCAGGAAGAAGTCGAACCACACAGTTGCCGAGACCGTCGCCAAGAACCCAGCGGCTCGGTCGCCGACGACTGCAACCGCGACGATCACCGCCACCAGCACCAGGGCCGCTGCGGTGTCAGTGAAACTCGACCGAACGAGACCAGACAGCCCGCGACCGCGAGCGGCAGAACGAGAGCGCCCAGATTGACGATCGCTGCCCGGTACTGCTGGATACCTGTCCATAGATACCTCGATTCGACTCTCTGAAGTCTGACACGTAGCAGCGAGGTATAGGGCCCTGCATAGGTCACAAACAGACCAAATCTGCGCGCTGGCGCTCTCGCGCCTGGCCCTTACATTTTGGGTCGGGCAGCTCGGCGAGGATCGCGTTGAACTAGGTGACGGTGATGATCTGCTTGCCGATGGTGATCACCTTCGGGAGCTCGTGTGGGCGCACGAGTTGGTCGCGACCGCCCAGTCGATCACTGCGCGAGTGAAGATCCGGTGCAGCAACGTGTGGTAGTTCACCGCCGACCTGGCGGACAGCGAGCCGGCGGTGGCGTCGTTCACCCAGGACTGGATGACCGCCGGGGTGATCCGGCGCATCGGCATCGCCCCGAACCGAGGCAGGAAATGCTTGTCGAGGTAGTAGGAGTACCCGGCACGGGTGGAGACCTCCAGATAACCGGTGGTAGGCCAGTAGCGACTCGTGACGTATTCGGCGAACGTCATGCGTCCCGCGGTCGGGGACACCCAGTCGCCACTACCGGCGCGACCTCCTTCTTCGCGGCGGCCTTCGCGGCCGCCAGCTTGGAGAGGTAGCCGCCTTCTTCCTGGCAGCGGCCATCGGTGCCCAGATAGCGGGCATACCAGCGGATGGTGCCGTCCCTGCGGGTCTTCTTCCGGACGTAAGCCACGACGTCGACTCGCTCGATCAGCCCTCATCGTTCCCTACTCGGCCCCTAAATGGTGGACCTCCACCCGAGTACGAACGCCTCGGCCATGGTCATGCGCGGCCCGCGACCGAGCGCTGGTCACGACGAGGGGGCGACGATCTCAGCCGCCATCCCCGCTCCTGCAGATCAGAACCGGAAACGAGTCAACCCACCGGGCTCCGCGCCCAAGACGACAGTCGCTGAGCGTGGCTCAATGCGGTACACGTTCCACGGCGGTGGACCTTGCGAGGGCGCGTTGAACGGCGCAGTGATGCCTGACCCGCTTTCGTCAAGTTCTGCTGGCCAACCTCTGTCCGCCCACGCTTTCGCGATCCGCGCGATGGCGGCCGGTTCGCTCACCCGCGCAGCGTCACCGTCGATGACGACGTCGGCGTCGCGGATCGACAGGGCGAGCGCACACCGCGGATCACGGGCGACATTTCGGCACTTGCGGGTGCGCGTGCCGGTCTGAAACCAAAACGCGCCGTCCAGCCACAGGGCTCCGACCGCGGTGACGTGCGGGCTGCCATCCTCGTTGGTGGTGGTCAGCCACTTTGTGCGTGAGTTGTGCGCCTCGGGATCCGGTGCCGAATCCGCGCCGAGCTTCTCTGCAACGGAGGCCCAGTTCACCGGCGGTAGCCCGTCCGCTTCACCCAGGTTGACGATCTCCATCTGCGCATCCCCTCGTGCCCTGCCAACGCCGCCCACTGCCGTCTTAGCCCAGACGTATCTGGAGCGCAACCTCCGACGAACAGAACCGTCTACTGATCGGATCCTCGAAGACGACCGCAGTATGCGAGATCAGGCGCATCAGCGCAGAATGCTAAGAGACGCCATGCCCGTAAGCCAAGGGATTCAAGGACAAACTGATGACGGTCCCTCAACAATGTCCTGTTGGCGGTTCAGTCTGTAAGGGGCGTCGTGTCGCTGTTGGCCACGTGTAGCGCGCCGGCCTTGATGACTTCTAGCTGGGAATAGATCGTCTTGTCGGGCGTGGTCGACGAGCTGTTGTACTCAGACGCGCAGGAGATCTGAACCGTCGACGGTTTGATCAAGTCGAGTGGCGCCATCGGTGTGAGGGTGCCCTCCTTGTAGCCGTCCAGCTTCGGGGTAAGGTCGCCGATGCTCTGATTGCCTGCCCCGTTGGCGTTGCTCAGGGTGACGTCGCAGATGACGCTGTCGTCGATATTGCCGGAGATGTAGATCGATCCCTCGGCGAAGTACTTCCCGGCTGGCACGTGGACGGAGACCACTGGCGCGAAGGTAGAGAAGTACGGAACGATCGTATTGATCTTTCCGTAGGACGCATAGACGTCACTCGGACCTATCGCGCCGGCTGGTCCGCGCTCGCCCAGATTGACGTGCTTTGATCCTTTACTGCATTTGCCATGGCTTTCCAGCGACAAGACACCGTGAGAATTCGCGCACGCCTTATATGAGGGTTGCTTGCTGCTCGCGATCGCGACCCCGAACCCGGCGCCGATCCCAGCGATGAGCACGGCCGCGAGAGCGGCGATCAACGTGGTACGAGCGCCAGACAACGTCATGAAGCCTCCAGTCAACGTGCGGGCAGGCTATCGCGGTGGCGAGACGAACCGAGCCATCAGCGGCCGGATTCGAGGGCCATAAGACATGCATGCATCTAGACAGCAGGGGCGGACAGGATGCCGGATCGCGTGCGCTGCGTCGGGGAGGGTGCGAGATATCGCGCGGTGGTGGCGATTTGGGCGTGCCCGAGTCGTTCTCGGTCGTGAACGCCGCGCCGGGCTGCGTACCAAATGCCGGTCGGGCGAGACCACGAAGAGAGCGAGGTACGTGGACAGTTTTCGGTTGAACTGACGGGCGGGCGAGTTCTTACGGAGTGGTGAACAACCTCGTTGATGTGGCCGCTGAGCGGTTGATGGCGTGTACACCTGCGATGGGTGCCGAGCGTTGGCCAAAGCGGCCCGGTTGATGCGCCCAGAACCGGAGTAGTGACGTGAAAATCAAGAGGAGCGTAGCGATTGCCGTCGGCGCACTGACCCTTGGTCTCACCGGCCCTGCGGTCACTGCAGCGGTAGCGACGCCGCAGCATTCGACGGTAGTCGGACATGTCTATGTCAACGACAACGCCACTGGCAAAAACACGATCGCGGCCTTCGATCGGCATGCCAATGGCTCGCTAACACGTGAGCCTGGTTCGCCGTTCGAGGCTGGTGGTGCGGGGCTCGGCGCCGGCACGGGGTCGCAGGGTTCGCTGGAGGTGACACCGGATGGCCGCTACCTGCTGGCGGTCGACGCGGGCAGCAACCAGATCTCGGTGTTGCGGATCCATGGTGATGGGGCGCTGAGCCGCGTTGCTGGTGGGCCGGTGAGCTCGCACGGCCTCGAACCGGTGAGTGTCGCAGTGACCAGGTGGGGGCGAGCCGACCTCGTGTATGTGGCGAACTCTGGTGACGGTGGCGCGAACTACACCGGCTTCATCCTCAACCGATTCGGTCAGTTGCGTCACCTGGGTGGCTCGACCGTGTCGGTGCCGGATGGCTCGGTGCTCGGTGACGTGTTGTTCAACCCGACCGGTACGGTCCTCGCTGGCTCCCGGGTCGGCACCCAGCTTGTCGACAGTTTCAACGTCGGCCGCAACGGGTTGCTGTATGCGGCGCCCGGTTCGCCGTTCACCGCACAGGGTCCGGGTCCGATCGGGTCGGAGTTCTCACCGGTCCGTCCGAACCAGCTCTTCGTGTCGAACGCACACGGTGGCGCGAACAACGGCACCGTCTCCGCATTCAAGGTCTCCCGCACCGGTGTGTTGTCCTCGATCGGAGCGAGCCCGTTCGCCGACAACCAGACCGCGCCGTGCTGGGTCGAGATCAGCCACAATGGTCGGTTCTTGTTCACCTCGAACACCGCTGTGCCGAGCATCTCGCGGTACTCGATCGCAGCTGACGGGTCGTTGACCCTGCTGGGCAGCACACCGCTGAGCGCAACCACGGAGAAGGGCCCGGTCGATCTCCGTTTGAGCCCGAACGGGCGGAACCTGTATGTGGTGGACAGCGGAGCGCAGGCGATCAGCAGCTTCTCCGTGAGCGGCGGAGGCCTAACCGAGCTGGCGTCATCGCCGATCAGCCTGCCGGCCGGGTCCTCACCGGTTGGGCTCGTCGTCACCTGAGGTGGTTGGCCCGCGGTCGAGCATCTTACGGACTGATTACAAGCAGTCCGCTCGGCCGCGGGTCGCCATACCCTTCTTCTGTGAGGCGACAGTGAGCCGGATCCTCGTGGTCGACGACGACTGCACGGTCGGCGACGTCGTCGCGCGCTACTTGCAACGTGACGGTCACAACGTTGTCGTGGTCACCGACGGACTGGCTGCGCTCGACGAAGCGATGTTAGCGCCGCCGGACCTGGTCATCCTCGACCTGATGCTGCCGGGCCTACCGGGCCTCGAGGTGTTCAGCAGGCTGCGCGAGATCGGGCCGATTCCCGTGATCATGTTGACCGCGCGCGCAGATGAAGGCGATCGGGTCGTCGGCCTCGAGCTCGGTGCAGATGATTACGTGACCAAGCCGTTCAGCCCGCGTGAGCTGGTGCTGCGGGTCGGCGCGGTGCTTCGGCGGGCGCAGTCGATGCTGCCGTCGGAGGGCTGGGAAGCTCTCACCGACGGTGCGCTGGTCATCGACACCGCCGCGCATCAGGCCATGTTGGACGGTCGAGCGTTGTCGTTGACGGCTAGGGAGTACGACCTGCTGGTCTTCTTGCTCCGCAACTCGCGGGTCGCGTTTACTCGCGAGCAGCTCTTCGAATGGGTGTGGGGCTGGAGCTTCGGAGATGTCTCTACGGTCACCGTCCACGTCCGCCGGCTCCGCGAGAAGATAGAGGACGACCCCGCCCAACCGCGCCGGCTCGTCACTGTCTGGGGGGTCGGCTATCGCTATGAGCCAATCACGGTCTCGGCATGATCCACATGGTCGTATGGTCCGCCGCCTGCGCACTCCTGGCTGGTGTCGTTGGATTCGCGGTGATCTGGCTGAACCGCCGTCGCAGCCCGATCACCCTGATCATGGTTGCTGTCTTGATCGCCGTGGTTTCGACCGCGGTCGGGGTGGCCGTTGCCGTCAACCGGATGTTCATCTCCAGCCATGACACCGACGTGCTGGTCGCGGTGGTGGTCTCCTCCGCGATTGTCGCGAGTGGCTGCGGTGTCCTGGTCAGCCGTCACGTGTCCACACTGATCGCGCGCCACGCGCACGCCGCAACCCTGTTGCACACCGAGCGGGCGTTGGAGCTCAACCGACGCGATCTGGTCGCGTGGATGTCGCACGATCTGCGTACCCCGCTGGCCGGGATCCGCGCGATGGCCGAGGCACTCGAGGACGGTGTCGTCGCCGACGAGCAGTCAGTCGCGACATACCACCGCAACATTCGCGGCGAGTCCGAACGGCTGACCGCGATGGTCGAGGACCTGTTCGAGCTCTCCCGCCTACATAGCGGGGCGCTGAGGTTAGCCAAGCAACGCATCACCCTTGCGGACGTGACTGCGCAGGCCATACCGAGCGCGACCGCGTTAGCGTCCAAGAAGATGGTGCAGCTCACCTGTGAAGTCCCCGACGTCAGCGTTAACGTCGACGTACGCGAGATCACTCGAGTGCTCACCAATCTGTTAGCCAACGCGATCCGACACACCCCCAACGGTGGCGAGGTCACCGTGCGCGGCGGCGCTGAGCAGACGATCGCCTATCTCAGCGTCGACGACGAATGCGGCGGAATCCTTGCCGCCGACCTGCCACAAGTCTTCGACGTCGCGTTCCGCGGAACCGCAGCACGAACACCGACGCAGGACAGCGGTGCGGGCCTCGGGCTCGCTATCGCACGGGCAATCATGGCGGCCCACGGCGGACGGATCGACGTGGCCAACACCGCGGCAGGATGCCGATTCACCATCTCGCTACCACTGACCGTCTCGGGTGAGATCAACCTACCCGCGCAGCCTGTTGACGCCGCCTCAACATGACCGCTCGTGATCCGACGGATAACTGTTGGTGTTATTACTGTGGCAGGAGCTCACCGTAGAAAGTAGGAGGCGGTGACGCCGCCGTCGATGAGGATGTCGGTGCCGGTGATGAAGCCGCTGTCGGGTCCCACGAGGAGGGCGGCGAGGGGGGCGATCTCGTCGGGGGTGCCGGCGGTTCCGCTGGGCTGAGGTCGATCATCCGTCGGTAGCCATCGCCGCGTGGTCCGGTGAGCTCGTCGACGGCGAGCGGCGTGATGATGATGCCGGGGCTGATGGTGTTGATGCGGGCGCCGCGTTTGGCCCATGAACTGCTTTCGAGGACGACGTGTTTGCTCGCGCTGACCCGCCGGGCGATCGCTTGCCCGATTGAGCCTGGTCCGATGACGACGACGACTTCGGTCATGGTGTGCTCCTAGGAGTCGGATGGTGACGTTGATGGGCGTCGGGCCCGGTGACGTGACCGACTGGGCCGGGGCCGTACCGCTACCGGGGCCGGCTGGGTCCGCCGGCCGAGCGGACATAGAGATTCTCGCCGGCCGCTTGGAGCGGTGGCGTCGTGATCAGACTGAGCCGATCTGGATGAGGATTTGATGGTTCGCCGCTCATTCATTGCCGCTCAGTGGGAGCCCACCGGGTCAGGACTCCAAATAGCGAAGGACGGCGAGCACCCGCCGGTGGTCAGCGTCTGCGGGGGCCAAACCGAGTTTCGCGAAGATGTTGGCGACGTGCTTCTCGACTGCCCGCTCCGAGATCACGAGGGTGCCAGCGATGGCGCCGTTCGACCTGCCCTCGGCCATCAGGGAAAGGACGTCGCGTTCTCTGCGGGTGAGAGCATCGAGGCCATCGGTGCGCCGCGCGGCGCCTCGGAGTAGTTGGGTGACGACCTCGGGGTCGAGGGCGGTGCCGCCGGCCGCCACCCGGCTCAGCGCGTCGACGAACTCCCCAACATCGCTGACGCGGTCCTTGAGCAGGTATCCGATGCCGGCGGCACCGCGGCTGGATGCCGCCCCAAGCAGGTCGGCGGCGTGGCGGGTCTCGATGTACTGGGAAAAGACGAGCACTCCGGTGTCGGGGTGGTCACGGCGGATGGCGATAGCGGCGCGGATGCCCTCGTCGGTGTAGTGGGGCGGCATTCGTACGTCGACGACGGCAGCATCCGGCTTGTGCTCGTCCACAGCCGCTCGCAGAGCCTCGGCATCGCCTACGGCGGCCACCGTCTCGTGTCCCCGGTCGGCGAGGATCTCCACCAGCCCGGCCCGGATCACGGCGGAGTCTTCGGCGATGACAATCCGCATTCGACGCTGCTCCTATCGGGTCATACGTGAGATGGCAGCACGACGGTGACTACCGTGGGGCCGCCGGCCGGACTCTCGACCTGCAGCCTGCCATCGACGGTCTTGACCCGCGCCGCGAGACCCGCCAGGCCTCCGCCGGGCTCGAGCCGGGCACCGCCTAAGCCTTCGTCGCTGACCCGCATCGTGACCACGCCGGCTTGATGCAACACCTCGACCTTGGTGCGTTCGGCACCGCTGTGCTTCGCGGCGTTCGTGAGCAGTTCGGCAGCGCAGAAGTAAACCATCGTCTCGATGGCAGCAGACGGGCGCTGGGGCATGTCGACCACCAGTTTGACCGGCAGGTCGCTGCGTGCCACGAGGCCGGCAAGGGCGGCATCGAGGCCTTCGTCCAGGGCTGGCGGATGGATGCCCCTGGCCAGGTCACGCAGCTCGGTGATCGCCTCCATCGCTGCGCGGCGGGCGGCGGCGACCAGCTCCAGGGTCCGGTCGAGGTCGGCGCCCTCGGGCCTGGCCGCCGAAGCGCTGAGATGGTCTTGAGCGAGTCCCAGTTTCATCACGACAGCGACCATCTGGGCTTGGGCTCCGTCGTGCAGATCCTGCCCGATGCGGCGTAGCAGGGCTGCCGCGTCGTCGACCACGACAGCGCGGGATTGTTGCAGCTCGCGCACGCGCTCGACGTTCTTCGGCGCATCCCGCAGCAAGTTCCAGCGCGGCACGAGGAAGGCGAGCGAGCCGTTCAGCGCGGCCGCCACGAAGAAAACCAGCCCCCACAACTGACCGAACGCCACTACCAACGCGCCTGCGATCACGAAACAGACCGCGGCAGCCCACCGCGCGACCGCCACGCCCTTGACATGACGCGCCCCAAACGCCGTGAAGGTGCCCCTGGTGGCGGATGGGCCTGCCCCGGTCATATCTAGACCTACGTCGAGAGCTTGGGGTTCTTGGAGTCATCCCGGAGCAGGTTCCAACGCGGCACCAGGTAGGCGAGCGAGCCGTTCAGCGCGGCCGCCACGAAAAAAACCAGCCCCCACAACTGACCGAACGCCACCACCAACGCGCCTGCGATCACGAAACAGACCGCGGCAGCCCACCGCGCTACGGCGACGCGCTTGACGTGACGCGCCCCGAACGCCGTGAAGGTTCCCCTGGCGGCCGTTGGAACGACCACGGTCGATCGCTGATGCTCACTCAGGTCGTTCATAGGACTTCCTCCTTCGATCTCCAGCAGCGACCACCTTTTGGTCGCCACCTTTCGATCTTCGTCCGCAGCGACCCACGGATTCCACCGTGCGAACACCCGAATCTGGGGTGCGGCTAGCACGGTGCCGTCCGGCAGGATCGCTTGTACCTGGCGGCGCCTACCGGTCATGGTGGTGCGCGAGGTGTCGCGAATACCACGTGCCCACTTTGCCACCGATGTGCTGGGGATCGGCCGGCTCGTCCGCGAGGAAACCCGCCTTCAACAAGACTCTCTGAGATGCAACGTTCGCTGCTGACGTAGCCGCCCTGACCGTACGCACACCATGTCGCTGAGGCGCCACCCGACACAGCTCTTCGACCGCAGCCGTCGCGACCCCCCGTCCCGTCGCAGTCTCGGCCACCCGGTACCCGAGCTCGGCTGTTCCGTCCTTCGCGAGCTTCAGGTTGAAGCGACCGACGATTGAGGAATCGTCAGCAACCAGTACGTAAAAAGCACCGTTGCCCGAGGCTTGTTCGGCGAGCAGGCCGGAGAGCTGCTCGGCGAACTGCTGGAAATACGCGTCTCCGCGGTCGGAGATCGAGGCAGCAAAATACGCACGGTTCGTCGACTCGAAAGCCAGCAGCGCCTCCGCATGGTCAAGCCGCAGCAGCTGGAGTTCGGGCATAACCCGACGCTATCGACAGCGAGACTGGACGGTCCCCGAACCGGTCGGTCTTTGCCACGCGATCTTGCCAGCGGCTCGGGTCAGTGGGAGCTCGGCGTTGATCTGCCAGCCGCCGTGGGTGGTTGGCCCGCTGGCGAAGGTGCCGTTGGCGGCGTGGACCCGTTCGGTCAGGCCGGCAAGGCCTCGTCCGGAGCCGGGGGCGGCGGGCGGGGCGGGCGCGCTGGAGCGGTTGCGGGTGGCGGTGTTGGTGATAGTGATTCGGACGTCGCCGCCGGTGGCGATGAGGACATCGATCGGCGCGCCGGGAGCGTGTTTGATGGCGTTGGTCAGAGCTTCTTGGACGATGCGGTAGACGATCGTCGTGAGCCGGCCGGGTAGTTGGTCGAGGTCGTCGGGCAAGGTGCTGCTGACGGGTGATCCGGTATCGGCGGTGCGTTTGAGCAGCTCGTCGATCGAGTGTCTGACTCTGGGCGCTTCAACGTCGGCCGGGTCGTCGATCAGGCAAGCGAGTCCGTCGATGTCGGTGCGGACCTCCTTGGTCAGTTCGCTGATGGTGTGGAGCAACTCGGCCGCGTCGGGATCGTCTGGGGGCAGGCGACGACCCGCGCTCGCCTGGATGACGATGACGCTGAGGCTGTGGGCGACGATGTCGTGCAGCTCGCGGGCGATCCGGATGTGTTCATAACGCAGTGCCTCTTGGACGTAGGTATCGCGGCCGGATTCAAGTTCGTCGGCGCGTACGCGCAGCGCGCCAGCCAGGCGGCGGTGCGAGCGCACAGCCAGTCCGACGAGCCAGAACCCGATCGTGATCACCGCGGGGAAGGGATCCGGGTCGCCCCACTGAAGGGCGACAGTCAGGACGGCCAAGCCGACCAACGAGGGGATTCGGGCGGGGAGCAGGCCGAGCGCCACGCTCAGGACGGCGACGACTGGAGCGGTGATCAGGAAGATGACCGCGTCGGCAACGCTGTTGCCGGTGGGGTGGTAGCTGCCGGTCTGGACCGCGGCGATGTAGGCCGCCGAGCCGACGAGGGCCGCGTAGACCGGCCATCGTGGCTCAGCCATGCGCGGTGACCAGCGGCAGCCACACCCGCGCTCCTCGCCGCCCGGGGTGGTCGGTGACGGCGACGCTGCCGCCGTGCAGCGCGGCCCGGGCCGTTGCCAGGGTCTGGATCTGCTCGACGTCGACGCCGACGGCCGGCGTGCCGGCAATGACGATGTCGATGCCGGTGGCCGCGACATCGACGTGCAGCTGCACCCGGGACGCGGGCTCGTCCGGCAAGATCCGCAGCAGTTGTTCGACGATGCGGCACACCGATAGCTCGATGCTTGCCGGCAACGTTCGCAGCGTCCCGTCCACCGTCAGTCGCACGTCGGCGGCGGTCGCCCGGGCACAGATGTCGGCCAGGTCGGCGAGACCCGGTTCGGGTCGCGTCGGCGAGTCCCGGAGTGAGCCGAGCAGCTCGCGCATCTCGTCCAGGGTCTGGCGGCCGAGCCGTTCGATCGTGGCGAACCGCTCACGGGGATCACCCTCGCCGTCAACCGCCTGCGAGAGCACGTCCAGCCGTTGGGTCAGCGTGCGGTTTAGCTGGCCGGTGAGCTGTTCACGATCAGCGGCGACGGCAAGCCGCGCGGTCTGGTCCCGTTGCTCGCGCAGCCTGGTCGTCGAGTCACGCAGCGTTGCGACCATCGCCGCCCGCCGGCGAACATAGAGGCCGGCACCGAAGAAGATCACATCGAGCGGGATCATCAACGCGACGACGGCCGGACCCAGTCGCGGGTCGAACACGCACTGCAGCACGATCGACGTCGCAGTGCCAGCCAGCGGAAGCAGGCCCCGCCGCCGCCCGAGTGCGTAGCCGGCGGCGAAGGCCACGAAGAACGCCGCCGGTAGGGCAGCGCCGCAACGGGCGAGATGGGCCAGGAACGGCTCGTTCACCGCGGCCGCGGCGGCGAGGCTGAACGCCGCGATCGTCGGGGCTTGCCACCCGTAGGCCACCGGCAGTGTCATCGTCACGGCCACGATGGCCAGGCCGATCCCCCCGCCGCGCTGATTGAGGATCAACAACACCATCGCCAGGCTGAGCAATCCAGCCAGCGCGATCGCCACTGCCGCCCCGGAGGGAGCGCGGCGACCGCGAGAGCCCCCATCGTGGCGGCAGTGCAGTCGTAGCAGTCATCACGAGCCGCTTTCATTGACGGGGACATCTCGCATTGTCCGCTCGGGCATCGTCAGGCGACAAGCGGGCGGCGCGAGTTCCGGAACCAGACGACGGCAAGGAAAATCAGTACGGCCACGCCGACGAAGATCGCGATGGTCCCAGCGATCGGGGGGTTCCCGTTGCCGGTTCCCGGGTGCGTTGGCCGGTCGGTCACGAACGCGAATCCCAGCGTGGTGGCGCACGCGGCGACGGCCGCTGACCGCGAGGAGAACGACACCCTTCGCGCCGGTAGGCAGAACCCGCTCCACCGTCGAGCGGCGCGTCTGCCACCCAGCAGATCGCGGCCGCGACCCCGCAGATCGCGATGATGATGAGCACCTGCACGATCCAGTAGCCAGGCGAATCGGTGGTCGTACTCGCTGGATTGTGGCCGCGGCCGGTGCCCAAGTACCACGACTGCGCCGCGGTTGCACCCAGCATCGGCGGGACGACGATCGCTGCTGCTGTGCGCGGCCGCGGCGCCAAAAAGCCGGCGACGATCGCAATAAGAAGTCCGATGATCGGGCTCATAGCTAAGGCTCCTGTCGGTGAGATTTGTGTAGTGATGTGGTCTCGACCAAGCGTGGCGTCGCCGCGCCAGCGACACATCCGCCTCGGGTCGGAACTTGTGCGACGCGAATACTCGACCCGAGGAGGAGCAGCCGGTCGATACCCTCGACCGACACCGTCGAACGGAATCCGATGACCGAGCACCCGGACTCGCCGATCACCGTGCTGCTCGTCGATGACCAGCGACTGGTCCGTACCGGATTCCGCTCGATCCTTGCCAGCGAGGCCGACATCGAAGTAGTCGGTGAAGCCGGCGACGGTATCGAGGCGTTACATCTGGTGCGCGCGATCGCACCCGACGTCGTCCTGATGGATATCCGCATGCCGCACATGGACGGCTTGGAAGCAACCAGGATCATGCTGGCCGAATTAACAAGCCGCGTCGTGATCCTGACGACCTTCGACTCTGACGACTACGTCTACGAAGCGCTTCGGGCGGGCGCTAGCGGCTTCCTGCTCAAGGACGCTCCCGCCGATCAGCTCCTCACCGCGATTCGCTGCGCGGCCTCCGGCGACGCATTGATCGACCCCACGGTCACCCGCCGACTGATCGACCGCTTCACCCGACCCGTGCGCGCCGCCGAAACCTCGCCGGCCCAACTACGCGACCTCACCGATCGAGAACTCCAAGTACTACGCCTCATCGCGGGCGGGCGCTCAAACACCGAGATCGCCGCCGAGCTCGTCATCGAAGAAAGCACCGTCAAAAGCCACGTCGGGCGCATCCTCACCAAACTCAACCTGCGCGACCGCGTCCAAGCCGTCGTCATCGCGTACGAGTCCGGACTCGTCGTCGCCGGAAGCTAACGCCAGCCCGCCAGCGAGGCGCATTGCTACCACGGTACGAGGCGAGGTTGGCACGTCCGTCTCACGGCGGATGGCGATGATCCCACTCGGGTCTGATGACCCGGCCTGATTGCATCGGCAGGCTTCGCAGTCAGCGACTCGTCGTCGCTTCAATCAACTTGCGGAGGCCCGATATGACCATCCACTCCCACACCGTCCGCCGCGGCGCAGCGATCGCTGTCGCTGCCGGCGTCGGCGTTGCTCTGACGTTAACCGCTGGTGCGTCTGGTGCGACAGTGAGCCGTCACACCGAGGTGATCCATCTGTTCTCAAAGTCGCAGAGCTTCACCTACACGAAGGCCGATGGCAAGATCGTCAAGCACCCGCCCCAGAAACCCCACGCAGGGGATCACGTCGATGCCACGGGTCTCGACTACGTCGGCAGTGCGACCGATCACGCAAAGAAATGGACGGACTCCGACCATGAGATCTGCTTTTTCACCAGCTCTCATGGCGGCACCTGCTACGGGCAGATCGCGATCGGTGGCTCGATGATTCTCGCTCGCGGCCCGCTGAGCCCGTCACCCGATGACAAGCTCGTGATCTATGGCGGCAGCGGGATCTATGAAGGTGCCAGCGGTACCGCGGACGCGGTCGATCTGCACCCGCACAGCCCCACGAGCCCCAGCGAACTCACCGTCACCCTCCACCTTCCTCGAAAGTGACACCCACAACTCATCGACTGCTCGACTCAACCACCCCTCACGGCATCGCGGTGAGCACCAAGCTCGCGGGCCGCACGTCGGTTGGTCGGTGAGCCGCCTACACTCGCGCCTGGCGATAAGCCGACGCTGCCCGTGCTCGTGAGATTCGCGTGATGTGCACGCGCATAGCGGGTATCGGCGGTGCAGCTCGGCAGTTTGCGCGAGAAGGCGAGCTTCCCTACGTGGGGGTGCACTTGTGTGACATCACGGCTCGATCGACCATCGCGCTGCCGTCAGACCCGGGGTCAGCCGCCCGGGCCCGCGAATTCGTCAAGCAAGCAGCTTGCATGGAGCACGGGGCATCGGTGCTAGACGATGCCGTGCTGTTGGCGTCCGAGACCGTCACGAACGCCGTGACGCACGGCAGCCCGCCGATTGTGCTGAGCGTGGAGTGCACCGGTGACGCTCTTGAAGTTCGCGTTCGCGATGAGAGTCCGGTCATGGCCGTGGCACCCGATGTCGGAGCGCCGGACGAAAGCGGTCGTGGTTTGATCCTCGTCGAGCTGTTGTCGGACAGCTGGGGTGTGGATTTGGTGCCTGAGGCGGCGAAAGAGGTGTGGTTTCGTCTCCTCGACCGCACCACGTCTTCGGTGTCCGCGGCGCACTTACCGCGGGCGAATCTCGACGGTGGCTCTGGCGACGTGGCCGACGCACGGACCCAGGTCTCTCTCGACTCTCCGTTGCCGCCCCTGATCGTTGAGCCGCCTGCCGAGGGCGGACTCGACCGCAGAGTTCGACCCAGCCTGGTGGCAACGCTGCTGGCGTGTGCGCGTGACCTGCTGCACGCGGACGCGGCGACGATCCTGTTGGTCGACCCGTCCGGGACGGTGCTCGAGACGGTGGCGGCAGTTGGTGCGGACGCTGCGGCGAGGCAGCGAACGCGCGTACAGGTCGGCGAGGGCTTCGCGGGACGAATCGTGGCCGAGCGCCGGGCACGTACCGTGCTCAGCGTCGGACCAACCACTGTGGTTAACCCGCTGCTCGCCAGGCAGGGCATCCATTCGCTCGCAGGCGTGCCCCTGCAGATCGGCGAGGACGTCATCGGGGTGCTTCACGTCGGGAGTCTGAACCCACGCTCGTTTACTGAAGACGACCTCGCGACATTGCACAACGTCGCAGCGCCGATCGCGGTCGCCCTGCGCAGTCAGCTGTCCGCCGAGGACCACGCGGCAGCGATCGCGTTGCAACGAAGCCTGGTGCCGGCGCGTCTGCCTCGCGTCCCCGGTCTCGATCTGGCCGCGCGGTACATCCCGGCCGCCGGCGAGATCGGAGGTGACTGGTACGACGTCTTCACACTTCCGAACGAACGCGTCGGGATCGTGATGGGCGATGTTGCGGGACACGGCCTCCGCGCCGCGATTGTAATGGGCAGGCTACGAAGTGCGTTGCGCTCGTATGCCCTCGACTACGAAGACCCTTCCGACGTGCTGCACCACCTGGACCGCAAAGCGCAGCATTTTGAGGCAGGGATCATGGCCACCGTGCTTTACGCCACCTCCGCCGCTCCCTACGAGACTCTCGACGTATCGCTCGCGGGCCACTTCGCGCCCGTCCTGGTCGCGCCCGACCACGAGGCCCGACCCGCAGCCGTCTCACCCGACCTGCCTCTCGGCGTCGACCTCACGACGCGACGGAAGACGGCCACCGTCGAACTGTCGAGGGGCACCTCCGTTGCGGTGTTCACCGACGGTCTCGTCGAGCGCCGGCCCCGACACGACGCCAACGACAGCCAGATAGACCGAGGGCTCGCTGACCTTCAAGACTCGTTTCACCCCGGCGACGCCGAGACTGCATGCGCAGACATCATCGACCGCCTGCTGATTGACAGCCCACAAGATGACGTCGCGCTGCTGGTCCTGCGCCGCGACTTCCCGGACCAGTAGTCCGACCGTGAGCCTTATGCAGGCTCTGGCGCATCCCCATGGGCAGGCTTGACTCCGGCGACGCCGCACGCGATCATTTCTTCGCCAATCTGCGCATACGTAGTCAATCGCTGCGGACACTGAGGTCCGGGGGTGTGAATGCTCAACGCTGACCAGATTCGCTTCTACCACGACGAGGGCTATCTCGCCGTCGATGAGGTGTTTTCTGCAGCAGAGGTCGCAGCGCTGCGGGCCGTCACCGATGAGTTCGTGGAGCGTTCGCGCAAGGTAACCACCGGCGACTCCGTCTTTGATCTTGAGCCGAGTCATACCCCGGAGCAGCCGCGACTCCGTCGGCTGCACCAACCGTCGGAGCAGCATGAGGTGTATCGGCGGGCGCTGACCCACCCAACGTTGTTGGGGATTGTGAGCCAGCTCATCGGCCCGAATTTGCGGACGAACGGCGACAAGCTCAACTTCAAGCTGGCGGGCGTCGGAAGTCCGGTCGAGTGGCATCAAGACTGGGCGTTCTACCCGCACACGAACGATGACCTACTCGCGGTGGGAATCGCGCTCGATGATTCCACCGCGGAAAATGGATGTCTCATGGTTCTCCCGGGCAGCCATCGCGGTGAGGTCTTTGACCATCACCAGGACGGCAGGTTCGCCGGGGCGGTGACGGATGAGGCGTTCCGGGCCGACGACGCGGTTCCGGTCCCCGTCAAGGTCGGTGGCGTGTCGATTCATCACGTCCGCACGTTGCATGGTTCCGCGCCCAACCGCTCCGCCCTTCCCAGACGGCTGTTCCTCATTCAGTACTGCGCCGCAGACGCGTGGCCATTGCTCCCCGGCGAAAACCCGTGGGATGAGCACCTCGCCTCCGTAGTTCACGGCACGACCACCGCGCAGGCACGCGTCACTGACGTGCCCGTGCGGTTGCCGTTGCCGCCCTCCGTCCACGAGGGCTCGATCTACGAGGCCCAACGTGTGCTCCGAAAGGCGATGTTTCGCGAGTCGCAATGACGGCCTTGGTCGGTCGGCTCGCCGGAGGGATTGCCGGGTTTCGTGCGTCCGGCGCCTCACTATGCGACATAGTTGCAACATGAAACGATTCCAACGTGGCGCCGCTGTCGTGGCGCTCGCTGTTTGTCTTGTGCCCACCGCAGCGAGTGCTGCGCAGTCCAGCCGCACCGCCAAAGCGCCGCGGGCGCCGTACGCGGGCCATTGGGTGTTGACCAAGAAGGGATCCAATGCGAAAGGGTCGTTCACGGTCGCGCCGGGTCACGGCCACGTCCTCAAACTGACCGCCCACGGCGGCGACCCGGAGTGCGGCAGCCGCATGAAGGTGACGCTCGTCAGCAAACCGAGGCTTCACCTTCTCAAGGGCGCCGCTGGTGTTGCCGGGCAGGCTGAATGGGTGGTCGGAAAGCCAGTCAACGGCTCGCCGACCGGAATCAACCCCGCCCAGGTGAAGGTCGAAGTGCGTGGCCACCACTACCCGGGTTCGTTGGTCATGCAGTTCCCAACGCGTCGCACCGGATCCGGATACATCGTCTTCGACCCAAATAGCGGCGCGCTTTGCACGATGTCGTTCAACGACAAGAAGTCCTAGGCAGCACGCGACTAGCGGTCTTGCATAGCGTGTGTTGGGTTGACGGTTGCGTGGTTGTACGGGAGCTTCGGGCCCGCCCAGGGGAACACGACAAGAAAGAGCAGCGCGACCACTGCGATGATCAGGATGAGCGAGGCGGCAAGCTTCGCTACGAGCCCGCCCGGCAGCACGCGCCACAGGTAGGAATACATCAGCCCACGGCCTGTCGATTGCCGCTCGACCCTGGCGGCGCGCCGGTGACGTTGGGTCGCGACGAAGTCAGCAGGGCGTGCACGACGATGCGTTGTGCGGCTGAGTATCGGGGATTGCACGACGTCAACGTCAGCACCGACAACGTCGGTGTGATGCGGGAATCGGGTTGGTCGGGAACTGGGTAGGCCACCGAGACGTCGGTAGGTCGGACGATCTCCTGATAGCGCGCCGACGTTCCAGGGATGTCCCCGACGCGGTAGGTGAACCATGAGGTTCGGGTTTCTATGACGATCGCGTCTCCTGGGCGGAGCTCGTTGATGTCGTAGAACGGATGCAGGTATGTGGTGCGGTGTCCTGCGACGGCGAAGTTACCCACCTGTCCAGGCAATGCCGTGTTCGGGTAATGGCCAGGCCCTTTGATCAGATCCTTGGTTGAGGTGCCCTGGATGATCACGAACTTGTAGTTTTTTCCGAGCCGCGGGATTCGAAGGATCGCGAAGCCGGAACCCAATGCGGGCCTACGGACTGCGGCTTGCTGCCGGCGTTGGCGCGCGCGCTCGCTAGCCGCTGGCGCAGGGTTCTGTTTCCACTGTTGTTGCAACGTGCTGAGCAAGACACGCTGGTCGTGTCGGGTGGTCAAGCCGGTCCACCACAGCTCGTAGCCAACGAACAAGACGATCACGACGCCAGCGGTGACCAGGATTTGTCCGACCCCGCGCGCAACTGCGCCGAGCACTCCATGCGACCGGCGCTCGTCGAAGGATGGCAGCACCGTCATCCCTACGTGTCTACGCCTGCCGGGCAAACGCCGACCTGAAAGCGAGCAGAAAATCGACCACCTCGTCGCGAAGGATTGAGCCGACGCCGAGTTTGGCTACAGTCGCCCTTCCCGCGTGTCGATGTGGCAGGTGAACCAGAGGGACGCTTGGTTTGGGATGGACGATCCAGACGATTGTCGCCCGCGCAAGCTCGACGCCGCCTCGTCATTCACGGGGAGCGTCATGTCCACCAGGTCTATTTCCAGCTCATCGTCGATTGCTACGCACGGCATCGGTGCGCATCGACGGGCACAAGGATCGACTCGCCGGTTCGTGGCGTACCTGGTTCCACTCGCGGGTGTTGCACTCGGTACATCGGTGTTGATCAGTGGTCCGGCGTACGCGGCGCAAGGACCAGTGGGGCTGGGCACTGCGGGAAGCTTCGCGGTGCTTGCAGGTTCGGGAATCACCAACACTGGCGCCACAACGATCACCGGCGACGTGGGGACATTCCCGACACCAAGCGAGACCGGCTTCGGATCTATAACCTTGCACGGCACGAACCATCACGGTGACGCGGTGACCAAGGGCGCCAAAACGGACCTCACCACCGCCTACAACGACGCGGCCGGCCGCAAGCCGGTGACGAGCGTTGCGGTCGAGCTCGGCGGCACCACCCTTACACCCGGTGTCTACGGCAGCCCGACCTTCGGACTCACCGGCACTCTGACCCTCAATGCGCAAGGCAACCCCAATGCGCAGTTCATCTTCCAAGCGTCATCGACGATCATCACCGCGAGCAACAGCAGAGTCGTTCTGATCAACGGTGCGCAGGCCTGCAACGTGGTCTGGCAGATTGGCAGCTCCGCGACGTTCAACACTGACACCGCATTCGTTGGTAATGTCCTCGCCCATACGTCGATCTCAGCGCTGACCGGGGCGACCTTCAAAGGGCGCCTGCTCGCCCGCGTAGGTGCCGTGACGTTGGATCACAACACGATCACTCGCGCCAACTGTGCGGCGGTCAAGTCGAGCCCGTCGCCGTCGCCGAGCAGCACGGTGACCTCCAAGCCGACAACGTCACCATCCACCCCGGCGACGCCGGGCGGAGGGCTGACAACGACTCCGACTCCGGCGCCTACCGGGCCTGGGCACGGGCCGTCGATCACGCCAACTCCGCACACGCCGACGCCGCATCTGCCGTTCACTGGACTGCCGACTGAAGCCCTTCTACTGACTGCGCTCGGTCTGTTCGTTCTCGGCACCGCGTCGCTGGTCGCGGGTCGCCGACGCCGGCGCTGATAGCGCGAGTGTCGTCGGCCTCTTCTGGTGGCGAGCGGGTCTAGCTCACGCCGATGTAGAGGTAACGCGGTGCTTTGGCGCGCATGGTGGAGTACGACCGCGTCGGTTCGCCGGCGTTGTACTGGGCAAGGCGCACTGTCCCGTTCGCGTACACCTTCGTCACGATTGCGACGTGACCGTCGCTACCCGCCGTTGCACCTAAGCGGACATGGTTGATCGTCCAATGGCTGGACTCGTTGGCGCGCCACTGCGCGATCGCTCCCACGACAGGGGTCCGCGACACAGTCCATCCGCCTTGGCGTGCTGATTTCGCCCACCCCCGAGCTGACATGAACCTCACCGTTCGACCGTTCACGCCGCGGTCACGCATCCCGAAATGCACGCCCATCGCGTTCAACGCCCACGTCGCGTAGCCGGTGCATTGTCGCTCGGTCGTTCCCCAGCGGTCGATCGCACCCGGATCGGCTTGTGACGAGTACGGATATCGCTTCCAGTGCACGACAAGCGTTGTTGCGCTGCCAGGATGATGAACTCGCGCCTGAGCGCACATCGCATCACATGCAGGAACGGTGCTCGCGCCTGCGATCGCCGGTTGTGCCACCGCGCCCACGACGCTCGTGAGGGCGGCAATGGCGAAAAGCGCCACTCGAAGCTTTCTGCCCGTACCCCGAGACCAATGACCTTGAGTTCCTCGACTCACGTGGTTCCACTCGGCGTGTTTTTGGTCATGTCTCTAGCGTCGCCGACATTTCGCCCGCTTGATACTCCGAACGGGTGTCTGTCGCGATAGACCACTCACGCCTAAAAACCGGCATCTGCCACGACAGAATCGGCGGGGGCCGGCTAGCACGAGGTCAGTCGCCATGCTCCGACAGTGGATGCGTAGTAGACCCAGCGGCCTGTCGCCGGGCCGGAGCCGGCTCGAGCGTGCAGGCGCGACGGAGCCTGATTAGATGTAGTCGTCACGCACAGAGGGGCAGGTATGGGCGTCGTCTCAGCGTTCCTGGGCTGGCCGGTTGTGCGCCAATTGACCGCCCCCGATCCCAGCGGTCGCGGCCCGGCTGCGCAATCCGCCCGCAGCGCGGGCTTGATGCCGCGAACCGCCACCGCCGACCGCGTCGTCGACAGCGTGTGTCCCTATTGTGCGGTCGGCTGCGGTCAGAAGGTGTACGTCAAAAACGAGAAGGTCGTGCAGATCGAGGGGGATCCGGCGAGCCCGGTCTCGCGCGGCCGGTTGTGTCCGAAGGGATCGGCTAGCGAGCAACTCGTCAACTCACCTACGCGACTGACGAAGGTGCGCTACCGCCGCCCGTTTGGAACCGATTGGGAGGACCTCGACCTCGACACCGCCGTCGACATGATCGCCGATCGGGTGGTCGAGACCCGTGCGAGCACGTGGCAGGACATCGGCGCCGACGGCCATAGCGTGAAGCGCACGTTGGGCATTGCCTCGCTGGGCGGCGCCACTCTCGACAACGAAGAGAACTACCTGATCAAGAAGCTGTTCACGGCGCTCGGAGCTGTCCAAATCGAGAATCAGGCTCGGATTTGACACAGCGCTACTGTGCCCAGTCTGGGCGCTTCATTTGGCCGCGGTGGAGCCACGACCTTCCTGCAAGACCTGCAGCACTCTGACTGCATCATCATCCAAGGCTCGAACATGGCCGAGTGCCACCCGGTCGGCTTTCAGTGGGTGATGGAAGCGAAGAAGCGCGGCGCGACAGTCATCCACATTGACCCGAGATTCACTCGTACCTCAGCTGTCGCAGACCTGCACGTGCCGCTTCGCGCCGGATCGGACATTGCCTTTCTCGGCGGCATCATCAACTACATCCTGAGTCAGGAAAAGTTCTTTCGCGAGTACGTCGTTGCCTACACCAACGCGTCGTTCTTGGTCAGTGCGGATTTCCGCGACAGCGAGGAGCTCGACGGTCTGTTTTCCGGCTATGACGACGACTCCGCAACGTATGACCAGTCGAGCTGGAGCTACGACGGCACCGACACCGACCCCGACGCCGACTCAGCTGCCGGCAACGCGCGTGCCGGCGGTCACGCCGAGGGCGACCAACACGGCAGCGGCGGGCCAGCCGTGTCGCCCCGCGAGATCAAGCGTGACGAGACCTTGCAGCACCCGCGGTCGGTCTTCCAGGTCCTGAAGCGGCACTACGCCCGCTACACGCCAGAGATGGTCGAGCAGGTTTGCGGCGTTCCGGTCGGGGCGTTCCTCAAGGTGTGCGAGGCGGTCACCTCCAACAGTGGTCGCGAGCGCACGACCGCGTGGGTATACAGCGTCGGGTGGACACATCACAGCGTGGGCGTGCAATACATCCGTGGCTCCGCGATCATCCAACTGCTGCTCGGCAACATGGGACGTCCCGGTGGCGGCATCTTGGCGCTTCGAGGTCACGCCAGCATCCAGGGTTCGACCGATATCCCGACGCTGTTCAACTTGCTGCCCGGCTATCTCCCGATGCCCAAGGCCGGCGAGCACGACAGCTGGGATGACTATCTCGCCACGATTCGAAGCACCGAGCAGAAGGGCTTCTGGGCCGACGCTGAGTCCTACGTGGTCAGCTTGCTCAAGGCCTGGTTCGGCGATCACGCCACCCGGGACAACGACTGGGGATTGCATCATCTGCCACGGATCAGCGGTGACCATGGCACTTATCGGACCGCACTCGACATGCTCGACGACAAGGTCAAGGGTTACTTTCTCCTCGGCCAGAATCCGGCCGTCGGATCGGCTCACGGCAAGCTGCAACGCCTCGCAATGGCCCACCTGGACTGGCTGGTAGTGCGAGATCTCAACCTGATCGAGTCGGCCACCTGGTGGAAGGACGGACCCGAGATCGAGACCGGAGAGCTGCGTACCGAGACAATCGGCACCGAGATCTTCGTGCTGCCCGCGGCCGCTCACACCGAGAAGTCCGGGTCGTTCACCCAAACCCAGCGCATGTTGCAGTGGCATCACCAAGCGATCGAACCGCCCGGCGACTGCCGCAGTGAGTTGCAGTTCTTCAATCTGCTTGGGCGCAAGGTTCGCGAAAGGCTGGCGGACTCGACGCTTGAGCGTGACTGGGCGCTGCGCAACCTGACCTGGGATTACGCGGTCAATGACAACGGCGAGCCGGATGCCGAGGCAGTGCTGGCCGAGATCAATGGGAGTCACCTGACCGGTGAAAAGGCCGGCCAGCCGCTGTCGGCCTACACCGAGATGAAGCCCGATGGCTCGACTGCTGGAGGTTGCTGGATTTATACCGGCGTCTACGCCGACGGGGTCAACCAGGCGGCCAGGCGAAAGCCGGGCTCGGAGCAGACGTGGGTGGCACCCGAATGGGGTTGGGCCTGGCCGGCAAACCGTCGCCAGCTCTACAACCGTGCGTCGGCTGACCCGGACGGCAAACCATGGAGTGAACGCAAGGCCTACATCAGGTGGGACGGCGAGAAGTGGACGGGTCCCGACGTCCCCGACTTCCAGGCGAACAAGAACCCGCACTACCGCCCCGATCCGGGCGCGACCGGCACCGATGCACTCGCGGGCGATGACCCCTTCGTGATGCAGGCTGACGGGAAGGGTTGGTTGTACGCCCCGGCCGGCCTGCTCGACGGCCCGCTGCCGGCTCATTACGAGCCGGCTGAGTCACCCGTGCGCAATCCGCTTTACCTCCAGCAAGCCAACCCCACGCGCGAGTCCGCGAAGCGAAAAGAGAATCTGCTCAACCCGTCGCAAGGCGAGCCAGGCGCAGATGTCTTCCCGTACGTTTTCACCACCTACCGCCTGACCGAGCATCACACCGCCGGGGGAATGAGTCGGTGGTTGCCCTACCTGTCGGAGCTTCAACCGGAGTTCTTCTGTGAGGTTTCGCCAGCGCACGCGCGCGAGCGCGGGCTCGAGCATTTGGGCTGGGCGACCATCGTCACCGCGCGTGCCGCGATCGAGGCGCGCGTGCTGGTCACCGACCGCGTGGTCCCATTACGGGTCGACGGCAACGTGATCCATCAGGTCGGACTGCCCTACCACTGGGGAGTGGGCGGCGAGGCGGTGGTTCAGGGCGACTCGGCGAATGACTTGTTCGGGCTGACACTTGATGCGAACGTGCATATCCAAGAGTCCAAAGCCTCTTCCTGCGACATCGTGCCCGGTCGCCGACCGCGTGGCGAGGCACTGCTTCGTTTCGTCGAAAGCTACCGGAGCCGGGCGGGGATCACCGTCGAGACCGGCCAGCAGAGGAGAACGCAGCAATGACCCTCAATCCTGCCGTGGAGGCCGGCTGGGTGGATCCGCCTGCGCGCAAGGGCTTCCTCACTGACACCAGCCTGTGCATTGGATGCAAGGCCTGCGAGGTGGCCTGCAAGGAGTGGAACGGCGTGCCCGATGACGGGATGAGCTTTCTCGGCACGTCCTACGACAACACGGGCGCACTTGGCGCCTCCACTTGGCGGCACGTCGCCTTTATCGAGCAGCCTGCCCTAGCAGGCGACACCGCTGTCGTCGATCTCGGCCTCCCGACTGTTGGGCTGCCCGGGCAGCACGCCGGTGCGCAGCGCACGGAGTTCCGGTGGTTGATGAGCAGTGATGTTTGTAAACACTGCACTCACGCGGCCTGCCTGGACGTGTGCCCGACCGGCGCGCTGTTCCGTACTGAGTTCGGCACGGTCGTCGTGCAGGAAGACATCTGCAACGGCTGTGGATACTGCGTCCCGGCATGCCCGTTCGGCGTGATCGACCGGCGGGTCGGCGAGGGTGTGAAAAACGAAGGAATCGCTCAGAAATGCACGCTGTGTTATGACCGGCTTCACGACGGGACGACACCAGCATGTGCCAAGGCGTGCCCGACCGAGTCGATTCAGTTTGGTGATCTCGACGAGCTGCGAGTCCGGGCAAAGGACCGGGTCGAGCAACTGCACGAACAAGGTGTGTCATCAGCCCGGCTCTACGGTGAGGACCCGGATGACGGCGTTGGTGGGCTCGGCGCGTTCTTCTTGCTGCTGGATGAGCCCGAGGTCTATGGCCTTCCCCCCGACCCGGTGGTGACGACCCGAGATCTTCCCGACATGTGGCGGCGAGGAGCGGTCGCTGCGGCCGGCTTGCTGATCGGTGCGATTGCCGCGTTCGGTGGTCGGCGGTGACGACGCAGGGAGTGTCGCCGCGGCGACGCAGGGGCGGCGGCGCCGGCCGAGAGCGCCGGATGGTGCCACCCGCGGTGTTTACCTCCTATTACGGACGTCCAGTCCTGAAGGCCTCGCCGTGGACGCTCGACATCCCCGCGTACTTCTTCCTGGGTGGGCTTGCCGGCGGTTCGTCATTGTTGGCGGCCGGTGCGGATCTCACCGGCCGGCCCGCGACACGTCGGGCGGCGCGATTCGCCGCGCTCGCAGGGTTGTCGGGGTCCTTCTACGCCCTCGTGCACGACCTCGGGAAACCGTCGCGGTTCTACAACATGTTGCGAGTCGCGAAGACAACCTCGCCAATGTCCGTGGGCACGTGGATCCTTAGCGTTTACGCCCCGTTTGCAGGGCTGGCGGCGATCGCCGAGATCGTGCCGGCGTTGCGACGGTTCGGCCGCCCGGCCGGCCTGGTGGCCGCAGCACTCGCGCCGGGCGTGGCGTCATACACCGCGGTTCTTCTCACCGACACCGCCACGCCAGCGTGGCACGAGGCGTACCGAGAGTTGCCGTTGGTTTTCGTGGGCTCGGCAGCGGCGGCTGCCGGCGGCCTCAGCATGGTCGTTGCCCCGCTGTCGGAGACAGGTCCTGCTCGCCGGTTCGCGCTGGGTGGCGCCGCGTTGGAGCTCACGATGAGCCATCGCATGGAGTCGTCGATGGGGCTGGCGGCGGAGGCGTTGAATGAAGGCCGGCCAGGTCAACTCATCAAGGCATCGCGCGCGCTGACGCTCGCTGGCCTGGTGAGCGGGCTCGGCGCACGACGGGCCCGCTGGTGCGGGGCCGTGTCTGGCGCGTTGTTGATCGCCGGTTCGGTCACCACCCGCTTCGGGATCTTCGAGGCGGGTCAGGCTTCGGCTCGGGATCCCCGGTTCACCGTCGTGCCCCAGCGCGATCGCATTGGAGCGCGCGACTGAATTCGCCGCAGTGCGTCGGTCGCCATGGCGGCTGCGACCGCGCGTCCTGACGCATGTCGAGCGAAGCCTGTCGCTAGGGTTGTGACAAGACTTTCCGAAGGAGACCCCGTGGCAGAACAAGATCTGACTGGCCCTGTGCTGTTTTGCTTCGACGGCTCAGATGGATCGCGAGGTGCCATGCGGGCCGCGGTGGATCTGATCCAACGGCCGGCCGACGCTGTGGTGGTCACGGTGTGGGAATCAGTCGCCACCCGCCTGGCCCTTTCCGGGGCATTTGCGGCCGGCAATATCACCGGCGGCGAGGACTTGGACGCAGCGGAAGAGTCGTTTGCCAAGTCAGTTGCCGACGAGGGAGCGCTGCGGGCGGGCGAGCACGGCTACAACGCCACCGCATTGACAAAGGAGTCCTTCGACGGGATCGCCAAGACCATCCTCGACGTCGCAGACAGTCTTTCGGCTCGCCTGATCGTGTGCGGCCAGCGCGGCCGGGGCGTGCTGCGCACAACGCTGCTAGGAAGTGTTTCTCACACGCTCGCATCGCATGCCCGACACCCGATCCTCATCGTTCATGAAGTCCCCACTGCGGACCACGACGATCATTCTTGACGGCTCATTGACTGCGGCAGACCGCATCATGGAACGGTGAACATCGAACACCAGGGTCGGCCTCTTCGGGTCGTCGCCGACCTGGTCGCGGACGGCGACGTTGCGGTCCTCACTGGTGCTGGGCTGTCGACCGAGTCAGGGATACCCGACTACCGAGGTCCAACAGGTCGGGCGAGGGCAGCCCAACCCATGACCTATCAAGAGTTTGTCGGAGCTGCCTCAGCCAGGCAACGGTATTGGGCTCGCAGTCACCTGGGCTGGCGACACATCCACGCTGCGGCACCGAATCTGGGACATCGTGCGGTCGCAGACTTAGAACGTCGGGGTCTCCTCAGCGGGATCATCACGCAGAACGTCGACGGGTTGCACCAGGCTGCCGGGGCGGAACGCGTCGTCGATTTGCACGGGCGGTTAAGCCGGGTCGTCTGCCTTGGCTGCAGGCGGCTCAGCGACAGAGAACAACTGGACCGGCGGCTGCGGGAGGCGAATCCGACCTGGGAGGCTCACGTCAGTCAGGTCAACCCCGATGGCGATGTGGTGCTGGTTGACGACGACGTCCGTCGATTTGTGGTCGTGGACTGCGACAGGTGTGGCTGCCTACTCAAGCCTGACGTGGTGTTCTTCGGCGAGTCCGTCCCCCTGCCGCGGGTGGAGCGGTGTTACGAGATCGTGGACAACGCGAGCGCGCTACTGGTGCTCGGGTCTTCACTCGCGGTGATGTCCGGATACCGGTTCGTCCGGCACGCGGCGAAGACTGGAGTGCCCGTCGCGATCATCAACCAAGGGCCGACTCGAGGAGACGCCCACGCTTGCGTGACCCTCGACGTCGCCCTCGGCGCCACGCTGTCCGCACTGGTCGAACAGCTAGACGGAATCGTTGCCGTCACCTGACACCGTCACGGCACGACGACGATGACCGGCAGTTTGTGATTGAGGACCAATCTGCGGCTCAGCGAGCCGGCCAGGTGATGCAGCATTTTCGTTGATCGGCCGACCACAATCAGGTCGGCGTGCATGGTCTCGGCGGCACGGCGCAGTGCTTGAGCCGGCTCGCCGTACTCACGCACGAAGCTCACCTCAATGCCGAGCTCGGCTGCGCGTTGTTCGACCTTGCCGCGAAGCTCTTCGACAAGCTCGTCTCGAGATTGCGCAATGGCGGCATAGTCCATCGGCACGGCGACGGCACCGGCAAGACCGGGTGCACTGAGCGCTGTGGCGTACACAGCGATGATCCGTCCGTTCGTGCGCTGAGCCTCGCCGGCGGCCCAGGAGAACGCATCCCAGCTCGGCGGCGAGTCGTCCATGCCGACGACCAGCAACGGATTGCCGACATGTTCAGTCGAGTAGTCACCAGAGCTGTGTTCGATTGCGGGCAGAGCAGTCATGTCGTTCTCCTCTCAACGGGTAGGTCGTCATCCGCAAGTTCGTGTAGCCGTCGAAGCGCAGGAAGCGCTGCGGCAAGTGCGGCGACATCATCGGGATCGAGTTTGTCCATCAGGCGCTGGAAGACCGAAGCGCCATTGCAGCGAGTGGTACGCAAGTGCTTCTGGCCGGCCCGGGTGATCGCCACGAGGACGACCCGCCCATCTCGTTTATCGGCTTGGCGTTCGACCAAACCGAGTTGTTCCAGCTGGGTGATCAGCGCGGTCATTGACGGCTGCGTGATTCCCTCGCAAAGAGCGAGGTCGGTGAGCCGGCGCGGGCCGGTCCGTTCGACAGTCGCCAGGGTCGACAGCGCCGTCAAGCTGAGCTCGCGCGACCGTTCACGGATCATTCGCGTGGTCATCGCGAACAGCTGCTCCGCTATGCCGTCGCGATCGTTGCTCATATCACGAACCATAGACTCATCTATATAGTTTGGTCAATATAAATCGTCGCTTGTCCCTCGCACGCCCGTCGGCGCGGGTGACCGTAGGGTTCGGCGTATGAACACTGACCAGCGTGCCCTCAGCACGGACGTTCTGACCGAGCCGTTGACGGCAGATGAATTGAGTCCCTTCGACGTGGTCGACGGCCCACCGCGGGTGGCGTCGGCTGATCTCGAGGAAGCCAGCGGGGTGTCGATCGGTGTCTGGGAGATCACGCCCGGCGTGGTCACCGACACCGAGGTGGACGAGGTTTTCCTCGTGGTTGCCGGATCGGGCCAGATTGCCTTCGAGGACGGCGCGACGGTGATGCTTCAACCGGGAGCGTTGATTCGTCTTCGGGCCGGAGAGCGGACCACGTGGACCATCACCGAGACAGTGCGCAAGGTCTACGTCATCCTGCCCGCCATGATGACTCCTGGATGAGGAGGAGCCTGACATGCGCGCCGCAGGCATCACACGACCATCGGCTGCAGTCGAGCTGCTGCAGCTGGAACCGCCCGGCCCGCTTCGGCCCGGCGAGGTGCTCATCGACGTCAGGGCAGCGGGCGTCGGCAACTGGGACGACATCATGCGGACCGGCGGATGGCCGAGTGGCCTGAGTACACCGCACGCGCTCGGAGTCGAGGCAGCGGGAGTCGTGACGGAGATCCCTGCGGATGTCCCTGACTCGTTAGCCGGCGCCGAGGTGATCACACATGTGTTTCCGCTTCGGGGAAACGGGACATGGGCGGAGCAGCTGATAGCGCCGATGGACATGGTGGCGGAGAAGCCCGCTGCACTGCCATGGCCGGTCGCTGGCGCGATCGCGGTCCCGGTTCTCACGGCGATGCAGGCCGTGCGGCCGCTGCGCCTCACCGCGGCGTCCCGGGTTCTGGTGCACGGAGCGGGCGGTCTCACCGGTGGCTTGATTGCACAGATTGCGCTGGCCGACGGCGCAGAGGTCGTCGTGACAGCAGGTCCAACTAGTGCCGAGCGGCTGCTCGGGTTTGGTGTGAAGAAGGTGGTGGACCGCAGGCAGCCTGATTGGGCAAAGCAGGTCCTGGAATTGTTCGGCGGGCCGGTCGGAGCAGCCATCAACGCGACGCCGGGCGGCGCCACAGACGTGCTGCCACTCGTCGCGGCCGCTGGTGAGCTGGTGTCGATCACCGGTCCGGACCCGAGCTCTGAGGCGGTCACCGTGCGAGCGGTTGTCGTGCAGGCCGATGGTGCCCTGCTCGCGCAGGCGGCAGCGCTTTTTGACAGCGGCGGGCTTGCAGTCCCATCAATTCAGGTCTTTGACATCGCCGACGCCGCCGATGCGCTCGAACGCGCTCGCACCGGTGCTCACGGTGCCGCGATCGCGATCACGCTGTAAAGACCGCGCGCGGGTCTCACTCAGCGTGGCTCGTTGAGCCGATCTCGCCGTGGCGTGAGCAGGTTGCGGTCCAGGTCATCGGCGTGACCTGCACGGTCATGCGTCGACTGCAGTGGGTGCAATAACGGGGCGGCTCGTAGATGAGTCGTTGGGTGCAGCGGCTGTGGTCGGCGGTGTCAGCCGGCTGCCCGCATCCGGCGCAGTACGTCACAGCGTGGCGGATACGGCTTTGATCGGCATCTTCAGCTCGGTCAGCAGGTCGAGGTCTGCGGTGGCTGGCCGGCCGAGGGTGGTGAGGTAGTTGCCGACGATGACGGCGTTGATCCCACCGAGCAGGCCGTCGCGGGTGCCGAGGTCGCCGAGGGTGATTTCCCGCCCACCGGCGAAGCGAAGGATGGTGCGCGGCATGGCGAGGCGGAATGCCGCGATCGCTTTCAGCGCCTCGCTCGCGGACAGGGTCGGGAGGTCGGCGAAGGGCGTGCCGGGCCTCGGGTCGAGGAAGTTCAGCGGCACCTCGTGGGGCGCAAGGGTGGCGAGCTGGACCGCGAACTCGGCTCGTTGCTCGACGGATTCCCCCATGCCGAGGATGCCGCCGCAGCACACCTCGAGCCCGGCGTCGCGGACCAGCTCAAGCGTGGCGTATCGCTCTTCCCAGGTGTGGGTCGTCACCACCGCGGTGAAGTGAGACCGGGCAGTCTCGAGGTTGTGGTTATAGCGGTGCACCCCCATCGCGACCAGCTGATCAAGCTGGTCGGCGGTGAGGATCCCCAACGAGCATGCGATCTGGATGTCGTTGCCGTCAGCGCGGATCGCCTCGATCGCGGCCTGGACGCTCGCGAGCAGCCGTTGGTCCGGACCTCGTACCGCGGCCACGATGCAAAACTCGCTCGCGCCACTGGTCCGGGTCTCTCTGGCGGCCTGCACCATCGCCGGAACGTCGAGCCGGGCGGCACGAACCGGCGACTCGAACAGCCCGGACTGCGAGCAGAAGTGGCAGTCCTCCGGGCAGCCACCGGTCTTGACCGAGACGATCCCCTCCACCTCGACCTCGTCACCGCACCAGCGGCGCCGGACATCGTGGGCCAGTGCCAGAAGTGCAGGCAGGGCGTCGTCCGGCAACAGCAGGCACGCCAGCACGTCCGGCTCGCTAAGGCCACCGCCGCCGTCCAACACCGCCACCGTGGCGCGTTCGAGGACGTCAGACGTTCGGTCGGTCATGGGGGTTCCTTCAACTCGCGGTCGCGATCGCCGACGGGAGCCTAACGGGCGGGCTGTTCATGGCCGGACCCGGAGGACGCCACGTGCGACTGGGACGCAGCGCGGATCCGCTCCAGGGCACCGACCAGGGTGCCTCACTGGTGTCGCGGGGTCGCCTGAAGCACCATTGTGTGGTGAACACCACGTACCGAGAAGGAGCTCCACAATGAGTGAGTACGCCGACCCCAATCAGATGTTCAACCGACCTGTGCTCGGTCAGGGCGCTGTCTCGCGAGACCGCACCCGAACTGTTTTCGGCCAGGTAATGGGACTTGTTGCTGTCACGGTTGGATGCGCGGCGCTCGGCGCCTATGCCGGCCACAACCTCAACGGTGGCCTGGGGATCGTTTTCTTCATCGGTGCGTTTGGCTGCATCTTCGGCCTCAACGCCGCCACCGCCAGGGGCAACGAGCAACTCGCCGTCGGTCTGCTCTTCGGGCTCGGCCTGTTGCTCGGACTCGCCGTCTCGCCGGTGCTGGCTTACTACGCGCAGACACAGCCAGCGGCGTTGTGGCAGGCCGGCGGCGTGACCGCGGCATTCGTCGCGGGCCTTGGCGCGTACGGCTACGCCACCCGACGCGATCTCTCGTCCTGGGCGCGCACCCTGTTCTGGGCGCTGCTTGCCCTTATCGTCTTCGGCATCGTCAGCATCTTCGTCGCGATTCCCAACGGGAACGTGATCTATTGCGTGCTCGGTCTGGTGATCTTTGGTGGTTTCACGATCATTGACTTCAACCGGCTTCGCCGAACCGACCGTGGCGGCGCAGTTCCGATCGCGGCGAGCATCTTCCTCGATGTCTTCAACGTGTTCTTGTTGCTGTTGAACCTCTTCGGTGGAGAGCGCGACTGACGGTCGCGGCTCCGGACCAGTGCACGCGCCAGGGCGTCCTACGGGCGCGACTAGGCCACAAAAAGCGTGACTGTGAAGGCGCGCGGCAATAGCTGCCGCGATGTACCAATCGCAGAGGAGAAGACAGCCGTGGACATGAAGCTTGAGGTCGTGCTGTTGCCAGTCTCCGACGTCGATCGCGCCAAGCATTTCTACGAGATGCTCGGGTGGCGCCTCGACGCAGACTTCTCTTCTCGCGCAGACTTTCGAGTCGTGCAACTGACCCCGCCCGGTTCTGAATGCTCGGTGATCCTCGGCAAAGGCATCACCTCCGCCGAGCCCGGGTCGGTCCAAGGTCTGCAGCTGAGTGTTACCGACATCGTCGCGGCGTGCGCCGAGCTCGCGGGTCATGGCGTTGATGTCAGCGCGCCGTTTCACAGCGTGGACGGGTTGTTCCATCGGATCGGGACCGACGGGCGAGTCACCGGCCCTGATCCGGACCGGCGGAGCTACATCTCGTTCGCGTCGTTCAGCGACCCAGACGGAAATGGCTGGCTCCTCCAAGAGGTCAGCCAGCGCGCCCCCGGACGCTAACTCAGCCCAGCCGCTCGGCCACACCCGATCGCGTCGCCCAAGGAGACAGACAGTGACTAACAAGACGAAAGCAAAGTCGGACACGTCTCCGGCGAACCAGGTGCTCAATGGATTGGAGGAGATCACCACGTCGCTGGAGGCGCTGTATCTGGACTTGCATGCTCATCCGGAGCTGTCGATGCAAGAGACGCGTACGGCCGGGAAGGCTGCCGAGCAGCTGACAGCGGCAGGCTTTGAGGTGACGACCGGGGTGGGCAAGACCGGAGTCGTCGGGGTGCTGCGCAACGGCGACGGACCGACCGTGATGCTGCGCGCGGACATGGACGGGTTGCCGGTTAAAGAAGCGACCGGCTTGCCGTATGCGAGCACGGTGATGGCGACTGGTCCTGATGGGATGCGGGTGCCGGTGATGCATGCGTGTGGGCATGACATGCACGTGACCTGGCTCTGCGGTGCAGCGAGTCTGCTCGCGACCGGAGCGCACGCGTGGCAGGGAACCGTGATCGCGTTGTTCCAGCCGGCGGAGGAGACCGGTGAAGGCGCGCAGGCGATGATCGATGATCATCTGTTCACGCGGTTCCCGAAGCCAGGGGTGATCCTCGGCCAACACGTGATGCCGCCAGCGTCGGGTCATATCGACTACCGGCCCGGTGTCACTCAGTCGATAGAGGACAACCTTGACGTCCGGCTGATTGGCCGGGGCGGGCACGGCGCGTGGCCGGAGTCGTGCATCGATCCGATCGTGATGGCGGCCGCGACGGTGCTGCGACTTCAGACGATCGTCTCGAGGGAGATAGCGACCAGCGACGACGCGATCGTCACCGTCGGTGCACTGAACGCCGGCACCAAAGGCAACGTGATTCCCGACGCCGCCCTGCTGAAGGTGAACGTCCGCAGCTTCGATGACACGGTCCGCGCGAGGGTGCTGGCCGCCATCGAGCGGATCGTCAACGCCGAAGCCGCGGCGGCGGGGGCACCGACCCCGCCGCAGATCACCTACGGTCAGCACTTCCCACTCACCATCAACGACCCGATGACCGCCCGTCACGTCGCGGCCGCACTGCGCAGCTACTTCGGCCCCGGCCATGTCAACGAACTCGTCAACCCGTTGCCGGTGAGCGAAGACTTCGGCGCCTACGGCACGCAATGGGGTGTCCCGTCGCTGTTCTGGTACGTCGGGGGCACTGATATCGCGAAGTACGAGCAGGCCGAGAAAGCCGGCACCGTCGCTGCGGACATCCCCACCAACCACAGCTCGAAGTTCGCGCCGGTCATCCACCCGACCCTCGAGGTCGGAATCCAAGCAATGACCACCGCGGCACTGAGCTACCTGACCGGCTGAGCTACCTGGCCGGCTGAGCTACATGGCCCGCTGAGCTACCTGGCCGGGCGCATTACCTGGCGGCGTTTGGCCGCCGGATCGAGCTAATCGAGCTAGTCGGCGTCTCGCCGGGACAGCAGGTGGAACGCGGTGGCAGCGCTGAGCCCGTACAGGAGGTGGGCGCTCAAGTCCTTGGCCAATGTCTTGCCGTCGTACTCCCAGATCTGCTTGTAGAGCTTGGCGGCGGGCAGGACGACATAGCTTGCTGCCCACACGCTGGCACCGAAGGGCAGCCCGTAGCGGACCCGGGGCGAGCGTAGGGATCCCGCGACGATGCCGTACTGCACGCCGCCGAGGATGCCGTAGCCCCAGTGCGTGATGTTGTTGACGAGCGCAGCTTGCTGGGTCGGGATTTGGATGCCGAACAGTCCCTCCACCAGGCGTTTGCCGACCTGGGCGGGTGCCGGCGCCTCATCCCAGTCGGACACGCCCGCGGCGAACTCCCAGTCGGTGAACTTGCTCTTGCCGCCGCCGCGTCGGTAGCGCGCGAAGAGCAAGCCGTCCATCGCCGCGGTGCCAACTGCGCCGGCGAGGAGGCCGCCGGCGCAGGCGCCGAGCGGCGTCGTGATCAGGCGTCGGTGCACGGGTGGGGCGGTCGAGCTGGCGGGTGATTCGGCGCTCATAGTGTCTCTCCTACGTGACTGGCCGGGGGCTCAGGTGACATCGGTGGGCTACCTCAACACCGTCGCGCGGCGGGCCGTGATGTCGCGCCCGTCGAAGGCACTGGCCGCTGCCCTGGTCTGTTCTGCTTCGCCGGCGACGCGCGCCAGCGCGCGATCAGAGGACTGGGGCCTGGCGGTGTTGCGTGCTGCGCTCCCACGCCTGCGCGAACTGCAGCAGCTTCACCTCGCTCAGCGGTACGCCGAGCACCTCCAGTCCCGACGGGCAGCCCAGTGTCAGTGAATCCGACCGGAATCGTCATCGCAGGCAGACCGGTCTGGGATCCGATAACGGTGTTGGTCGGGAAGGTGAGGCAGCTGTACTTCTCGGCAATGAGTTCTTCCCGAGTCGGCGGTATGACTCGGACGGTGGGGCAGACGATGAAGTCTACTCGCGCCGAGGCGAAGATGTTCAGCAGCAACCGACGGAAGTGCTCCTGATTGAGTCGACGCTGGAGATACTCCACGTCGCCGTCGACCGAGTCCGGTCCGTCGGCGATCGCGTGGAACAGATCGTTGAACGGATGGAACTGCCCGCTTTCGTAGATCTCCATGAAACTCGACACGGGGGCTTGAGGTCTAGCACCGAGGAATTCCAAGGTCGGATTTGGACTGTTTGACATATACCGAAGTGCCGGCGATCCAGTCGTCGAGATCAGCTGATCTCAATCCCTGGGATCGTCGATACGCCAAGTTCTCTGAAGCCGGTGATCGCCTCTCGAATGACCCGGTTGACAGGCGCCGCGTCTGGGTTCAGGTCGGAGCCGAAGCCAGTCTCGAGCACGCCGATCCGCCAACCGGCGAAGGGGACGTCGACCGCGATCGCTCCGCATAGCCTCCCGGGGTGGAAGCCGCTCAAGCTGTGACCGTGAACGGGTCCTCGGGTCGTACCCGACGATGCTGTCGAGCACTTCGCGACATCGGCGACGGTTCGGCCAACCGGGCCGGGGTGTCCTGGAAGTGAACGAGTGGTGACAAGCCGGCGCGGCTGATCAGACCGGTCGTGACGCGCAGGCCAAAGAGGTTGTTGAATGAAGCGGGATTCGGATGGACCCTCCGGTGTCCTCCCCGATCCCGACCAGCCCGAAGTTGGCGGCCACGCCGGCGGCAGTTCCCGCGCTGGAGCCGCCGGACTCCCGTCTTAGGTCGTATGGGTTCTTGGTGTGGCCGGTCATTGATGAGGACGAGAACCATCCCGCGGCGAAGTCACACAAGGCTGTCTTGGCAAGGATGATTGCGCCCGCGTTCTTGAGCTTTTTGATGATGGTGGCATCGGATTTCGGCACATACCCTTCGAAGAGGATCGAACCGAACGTCGTGCGCAAGCCGGCGGTCTCGACCTGGTCCTTGACCAGGACTGGTACTCCGTGAAGTGGGCCGAGGAGATCGCCGTTGGCCGCGAGGAACTGATCGCAGGCCGCGCTCGACGCGGGCGCGGGGGTTCACGGTCACGACGGCATTGATTTCCACACCTGCGTCGTCGTGGCCGGGATCCTGGCGAGGTACCAATCGACGAGTTCGGCAGCGGTCAGGTCGCCGCGGCGCATCGCGGAGTGATACCCATCGATGGTCAGTTCACTCAGCGTATTGTCGAGGTCGTCCACCATGAGTCTTCATGGGAAGCGCTCTAAACGGCAGAAGAGGGTTCGGGCAGCGCCGTGCTCGAGCTCTTTGCGTGAGGTGATGTCCGAGCTTTGTGAACACCTTGCGTAGGTGCCATTCGACGGTGCGCGGGCTGAGGAACAGTTCCGCTCCGATTTCCGGGTTGGTCCTCCCTTCGCCAGCGAGCCGGGCGATCTGCGCCTCTTGAGCGGTGAGCTCATCGGGGGTCCGTGTGTGTTTGCGCACCGTCTCGCCGGCAGCCATCAACTCCAGACGGCCGCGCTCGGCGAACCCGTCGGCGCCGATCGACTCAGCATGTCGTGGGCGACATGCAGCTGCTCGCGGGCGTCCATGCGCCGGTCGCTCGCGGAGCAGCCATTCGCCGTACAGCAGATGGGCTCTGGCCAACTCGACTCGGACGCGGGTCCGAGTGAGCTGGTCGATCGCCTCGCGGTACTGGCGCTCGGCGACGTCACCGGAGCTCACCAGTGCGCGCGAACGGGCCTGATCCCTAGCGACCAATCGGTGCCGCGGGCCGAGTCGTCTGCGAGAGTCGTTCAAGAGCGCCGCTGCGGCGATCTCGCCCTCCCGCTGCGTGCTGCTGCCTCGACGAGCTCTGTCAGCGCCCACCCGAGGACGCCCAGATCTTCGTATTCGCAGCTGCCTCGGCCGCGACCAGCGCCTCGGCATGGCGACCTAGTCCGTTGTAGAGCAATGCGGTCAGTAGTGGCTGATCGCTCACCCCCATGCCTTCGCCGCGGCGCCACGTCGTCGAGCGTGGCCCGGATCAGCTTGCAGCTTCGGTCTCGTCGCCGCGCCACGCGGCGAGCGCGACGGCACCGTAGGCAGCGAGTTGCGTCCCGATCGCCTCGCTGACCGTTTGCACCTCTTCAGTCAGCGATGCGCCCTCGTCCATTCGCCCCAGAGCCCATGGACGAAGATCCGCGAGCGCAGCGCGATGGGCAGCACTGTGAGCGCACCGGTCTGCCGGGCGAGTTGCACGTGGCGGGCGCACAGCACTTCCCAACTCTCGTCGTCCCACAGTCCTGAGCGACCCGTCCGGCCAGCCACAGCCATCGCAGACCCTCTTCGTCGAGATGTCCTGGCTCCGAAAGGCGCTCAGCGCCTGCCGAGCAGCGGGTATGCCGCCGCACGGCCTTCGGTGATCAGTAGCGCCATTCCGTCCAGGAGCAAATCGGGGCCACGCGGAGCGGTCGAGGGCGGCGGCGCGGCGCGTGCTGCTCTCGCCACCTCCGAGATGTCGGCGCCACGTGACGAGCCGACCGACGATGACGGCAGCCGAGAGCGCTTCGAGATAGGTTTCACGGGCCAACCCGAGTCGAGCGGCTCGAGCCGCTGAGCCGCTCCCAGCAACAGCGGCGGAGCGTCGTTTCCTCGGCGGAAGGCGAATCGCGATCTGTGCCCGCAGTAGATCGACACGGGCGAGCTGCAGGTCATCAAACGGTCCCGCCTGTGCCATGGCCAGTAGCGAGAGCGCGGCATCGAGGCGCACCGGCCTGGTGCCTGGCCTGCGCCGCGGCGAGGGCTCGTCTGGCTCGTCTGGCGGGATCGGCGGTCAGCTCGGCTGCTCCTCGAGAAAGGCCGCCGCCGCCGCCACGCCGCCGCGCGCCCTGGCTCGGTCGGCCGAGCGCTCCAGCTCACTCGCGACCGCTTCGTCGGGCTCCGTCGGCCGCGTGCGCGCGATGCCAGGCGCGCCGGTCGGGGTCGAGGTCAGAGTCGGTGACTTCCGCCAGCGCGCGGTGCACGTCCTGCCTGTCCTCGACGCCGGCCGGTAGGCGGCCGAGCGCACTAGTGGATGGCGAAACCGGACCGACGCGCCGATCTCGATCAATCCGGTCGCCTCGGCGGGCGCCGCCGCGTCAGGTCCGATGCCGAGTCGCTCGACTGCACGCCAGAGCAGGATTGCACGTCGCCGACCGGCTCGGCGGCCGCGGTCAGAAGGAGCCGGCGGGTCTCGTCGGGCAGCGGCGCCAGCCGACGCAGGAAGCCCTGCTTCGATGCGGCTGGCCAGTGGCATCGTGCGTCGTGCACGCCAAACCCGAATGCCAGCTCGGCCGGTGTCAGCCCGCTGGGGCAACTCCAGCAGTGCCAGCGGATTGCCGTGCGTCTCGGCGACGATCCGTTCACGGACCCGCTGCATCCACTGGGCCCGCTCATGACGGTATCCAACAACGTCCGCGCGTCGCTGTCGCTCAGCCCGCTGACCCTCAGCTCGGGCAGCCGCGACAACTCGATTCCTCGCCGGGCTCGCGCACCGCAAACACCAGTGCGACGCGTTCCGCCAGCAGCCGGCGCGCGACGAACGCCAGCGTCTGGGCCGAGACTCGGTCGAGCCATTGCGCATCATCGACGAGGCAGACCAGTGGTTGCTCCTCAGCGACCTCCGACATCAGACTGAGGACTGCAAGCCCGACCAGAAACCGGTCAGGAGGTTCGCCGGCGCTCAACCCGAACGCGATCCGCAGCGCGTCGCGCTGCGGACCGGGCAGTCGCTCAAGGTAGCCAGCATCGGCCCGCAGAGCTGGTGCAGGCCGGCGTAGGCGAGCTCCATCTCCGCCTCGACCCCGGCCGCTCGGACCACGCGGCACCCTGACGCACGCTCGAGCAGGAAGTCCAATAACGCGGTCTTGCCGATCCCCGCCTCTCCGCGCACGACCAGCACCCCGCTCTGCCCGGCACGAGCCCCAGTCAGGAGGCGATCGAGCGCCTCACACTCGTTGCGGCGGCCACGAAGGCCGACGCCGCGATCACCACTCGACATCGGCACCTCAGCGACAATGCAGCCCCTCATCCCCCGCCGACTGGGCGTCGGACCTCACAGGAGCGGCTTCCTCAGGATCCTTGCACAGAACTACCTGGAACGATCAAGAACCCTCAGTTAACTCTCGAGATCGGTGAGGTCTGCGATACCGCCGGCGATGTGGAGCCCATTGTCGGTCCAGGTCACGCCGCGTAGGTCTCGAACGACTGGCCGCGCCGGCGTCGTCAGTGCGAGCTTTCCCACGCCGAGCACGTGTCCGGCACCAGCAGCGAGACCTGCGGCGACTCCCGCCGGCGCGTCCTCCACGACGACGCAGTCCGAGATTGCGATGCCCAACGCGGCCGCTGCCTTGAGGTACCCGTCTGGCGCCGGCTTGCCGACTGTGACGTCGTCTCCCGTCACGGTGACCGGCGGAGCCGGTAGACCGGACGCACCGAGCCGCGCCGCCAGCAGGGCCGCGGTACCAGACGTGACGATTGCCCAGTTGCCGGCGGGAATCTCCCTGACGAGATCGATCGCCCCTGGGATCGGCCGCAGGCCGGCCACGTCGCCCTCCTCAAGCGCCTCGATTCGCGCCAGCGCAGCCGCCCGTTGCGCCGGCGGCAAAAACGCGCTCACGGTGTCAGTCGACCGGCGACCATGCAGCCCAGCGAGCACACGCGACGGCGACAGCGAATATTCGATCGCCCACTTCGACCAGGCCCGTTCGGCACTACCCGTCGAATCGAGCAGGACCCCATCCAGGTCGAACAGCACCCCCCGGCAGTTGAGCTCGACGTCCTCGGTTGTGCGCACCCAACGACGGTACGGGGTCGCCCAATCTAGGAGCCGCCGTCGGCGCGGAAGATCGGCCAGCAGATCTCGGTCAGCCACTCGTCGGCGCTGCGGCTGTTGGATGCGTCGAGGATGTAGTACTCCCGCAGCGGACCGTCGACGCTGATTTCGTTGCTGTTGGCGTACGTGCCGAGGGCGCCGTAGGTCACGTCAACGTCGGCGAGGGAGCCACGATGAGGCATGACCGCGAGCTCGGCGGGCGGGACGGTCATCTCGATGACCCGCCCGACCGGTCGGATCGAGCCCTCGACCGGGATGAAGACCGTCGCCTCGCCGCGGTCGTCCGCAAAGATCTGGTTCGCAAACAAGCCGCCGCTCGGACCTCGCGCGCGCAGATGCTGACCGCTGACGGTCGCGTGAAGCTCGCCCAGCGCGCCCTGCCACCAGTCGAGAATGTCGTCGCGATCAACGACATCGACAATGGCGATCGCGCGGACGGCGGCGACGGTCCGATGTTCGACCGACTCACTTGACCGAGGTCGTTCGAGCAACCCTCGTAGGGAGTTGACGGCGGCGGTCGTGCGAGCGAGCTCACCTTCGAGCCGATCGAGATGGGCGGCAATCAGCTGGTTGCGTTCCGCGGCGTCTGAGGCGAGGAGAACGGCCTTTACCTCGGCGACCGGCATGTCGAGATCGCGAAGCCGGCGGATGACCTGAGCCCGTGGCACCTGATCGGGCGAGTAGTAGCGGTAGCCCGTGCTCTCGTCGACGCGAGCAGGATCGAGCAACCCCACCTGGTGATAGTGCCGCAGCGTCTTCACGCTGAGGTGGGTCATTCGGGAGAACTCCCCGACCGGCAGCGCGGCGCTCATCTCGTCAGTCTCTGGTCTCCCCTTGGGGGACAGTCAAGCCACTGGCGCGGCATTGACTCTCCCGCTGCTGGAGCACGCAGCGTTGTCATGGCCGCCGGCCCGGCGGTTGGAGATTCACCTAAGGAGAGAAGCTGATGACAACCACCACAACCCGGCTGACCGGTGTGCTTGCCGCACACGTAGACGCCGTCAACGCCTTCGACCTCGACGCGATTCTTGCGACCTTCGCTGCTGACGCGATGGTCAACGACGCCCACCGAGAGTTCTGGGGCACCGAGGCGATCCGTGCGTGGGTGAAGAAGGAGATGGTTGCAGACAAGGTCACGATTGACGTGACAGAGGTCAGGACCCACTACGACATGACGATTGTCCGAGGCAGGTACGACGGTGAGTACGACAAGACGAACTTGCCGGACGAGCTGATCCTCAGCAACTACTTCACTGTCGCTGACGAGAAGATCAGCAGCCTGATCGTCATCCACAACACTCCCGCCGACCGCTGAGGAATCTCAGGTGTTGTCGGTGCCGGGAAGCAGGATGGTGCCGAAGATCCGCCGCTTGCGTCCGGGCTTTGGCGCGTTGGCCAAACGGGGTTGGACCACGGTCAGGAGGTCTCGGGCCATTTCCATCAACTCGGCGTCGTCGAGCCAGATGCCGGCCATGCGATAGCTCACGCCGTCGCGGAGCAGGTCGATGTCATCGCGGCTGAGGTAGCGGTCGAAGTCCGCGATCAGGCCCGCGATATAGGCGAGAAACGCCTGCCGGTGTTCCTCGGGGCTCATCTTCGCGACCTCGTCGAGGCTGATACTCGCTGCCTGGGTCCGCAGCACATATGTCCGTTCGACCGCGCCACGAACTCTGCGTTCGGCGACCACGCTGAGGACGCCGCCCGCGACGAGCCGCGCAACATGGCGATAGAGGCTGGCTGCCGGGACATCGGTCAACTCAGCCCGGAGCTCGGTGGTCGTCAGTGCGCGGTCCCCGAGCAACGACTGCACGATTCGCAATCGGACTGGGTGCAGCAGGAGATCGGCGCTTGTCACGCGGCTCACCCTAGACGGCTAATCTCAAAACTGTTAACGTTCTCAAACATGGGAACAGCGAAGGCGAGCGGTCAGACCAGCCGAACCCGGCACTCCGCGCTGGTCGCCATCGGTCTGATCGTCGTCGCAACGTTCATCGCCCGAAGGCTGGGCTACAAGCTGGGCGGCAATGTTGTGGTCCGCTGTCGCGAGGGGCACCTGTTCACCACCCTGTGGATTCCGGGCGTGAAACTCAAGGGACTCGATCTCGGCATTGCCAGATGGCAGCGTTGTCCGGTTGGTGAGCACTGGAGCCTCGTAGTGCCGATGCGAGACCGCGACCTGACTGAGGCCGAGCGCGAGTTTGCGGCGGCACATCACGACGTCTGGCTGCCGTGACGCGACGCTCACACGACCGGCGTACCGGCCTGGCTGGTGAGGGTCGCAAAGTCCTGGCTGAGTCGCCGCGTGACCGGACCGATTGAGCCATCTCCGATCTCGCGACCGTCGACGCTGCGGACCGCTGCAAGCTCGCCCATGGTCCCCGTCACGAACGCTTCCGCGGCGTTATAGAGGTCGGCGAGTGAGAAGTCGGCGACGCTCGTCGGGATCCCGGCATCGTCTGCGAGTCGCAGCACGGTGGCCCGGGTGATCCCTTCGGGACACGCCACGGTCGTCGGCGTGCAGAGCACGCCGGCCGCGACGAAGAAGATGTTGGTGGCATTGGTTTCTGCGAGCATGCCGTGGCTGTCCAGCATCAGCGCGTCGTCTGCGCCGACGAGGTTCGCTTCGATCTTGGCGAGAATCGAGCCGAGCAGGTTGTTGTGATGGATCTTCGCGTCGAGGACGTCAGGCGTCGGCCGTCGGATCCGGGCGGTGACCAGGCTGATGCCGCTCTGGTCATAGACCGGCGGCTTGTGCTCAGCGAGCACGATCACGGTCGGCCCGCTCTGGTTCAACCGCGGATCCATCCCGCTGGTCACCTTCACTCCGCGCGTCAAGGTGAGGCGGATGTGCACGCCGTCGGTCATGGAGTTTGCGGCCAGCGTGCGCCGAATCTCGGTGATGATGTCCTCGTCGCTCGGCACCACCGCGAAGGCGAGCGCATGCGCGGAACGGCGTAACCGGGCCAGATGCTCCTCGAGCGCGAAGATCCTGCCGGCGTACAACCGCAGGCCCTCCCACACCGCGTCCCCGCCTTGGACGACCGAGTCGAACGGGCTGATGCCCGCCTCGTCGCGGTGGGTGAGTTTGCCATTGACATTGACGATTAGGTCGCGGTTTCGCTCGTCGAATTGCTGGAGCACGTCGCCTCCTTGATCTGCAGTCGGTGGCTTGCCAGCCGCTCATAGTGCGGGATGCACTCCGCGAGCAACGGCAACAGCCGATCGGATACCTGCGTCGTTGTCGGGGCGTACTCCGCGAAGCCGGTTGATGCCCGCACGCCGTCATACCAGTACGGCGCCCATACCCCATCGGTGTCGCGAGCGCCAGGCGGCCAGGAGAGCATTCCGGGATCGAACGCGACGTCGAGCGCTGCGCAAAGGGCGCGCAGCATCGGCTCGGGTGCACGCAGCAGGTCGCTCGAGTCGATGACGGGTCCGCCGAACCTCTCGAACAACTCCACCTGCTGGCGCAGGCCGAGGTCGTCGAGCGTTGGCTCGGTCCGGACCTTCGAGTAGGACGCGAGCAGATCGCGTGGGTCGCGGATCAGGAACGCGTGGCGCAATGGTCGCAACACCTCTGGGTCGATCGCCGCGATCATGTGGTGGGTCATGTGCTTTTGGTAGTAGATCCGGCGGCCGGTCGGCAGCGGGTCCAGGGTCAACGAACGCGCAACCACCCGCCAGTTGGTCGGCTGGCTCGCGATGATGTCCTCGCGGCCAGGGTGGTCTATGCCAGTTGCGAGCAGGTAGTGAGCGTAGAGCGGCTCGTCGACGACGAACGTGTCGGCGCGATTCCCCCAGGACCGCATCATCGCGGTCGACAGCGTCCGCGGTCCGGACCACATCGCGATTCGCGCCTCGCCCGGCGCTTCGTTCGTCATTGCCGCACCGTAGCGACCCGATCGACTGTACCGAGCGGTACACTTGTGGCTGTGACGCCGGCGGCCAACCGAAAGACCGGTGAGGACTCGCGTGCCCGGCTGCTGGCCGGAGCAATCAGCTATCTCGAGGCTCATGGGCTCAGCGATGTCAGCCTGCGCGAGCTGGCGCGCGAGATCGGCACCAGCCACCGGATGCTCATCTACCACTTCGGGTCTCGGGAGGGCCTGCTTGTCGCGGTCGTGAAGGCGATTGAAGCGGCCCAGCTAGAGGTTCTGGCCGGGCTTGCCAATGAAGCCGAATTGGAGCCGGCCGAAACGACCCGGGCGATGTGGCGCCGACTCGCCGACCCGGCATTGTGGCCACACGAGCGGTTGTTTTTCGAGATCTATGGGCAGGCGCTGCAGGGCCGTCCCGGCACGGTCGAGCTGCTTGACGGCATCGTCGAGTCATGGGTCGAGTCGGGCGCTGACTACCTGGTGCAACGCGGTGCATCTGTCGCCGAAGCGCGGGCACAGTCGAGGCTTGGCCTTGCGGTGATCCGCGGGTTGTTGCTCGACCTGCTGGCGACGGGTGATCGCGCCGGGGTCGACGCGGCGGTTGAGAGCTACATCGAGATGCTCCAGCGATACGTGGATCGGCTGTAACCGTCGGCGCTAAACACAGAAATTCGCTTGCCGCTCGCTGAACGGCTGCTGTACCGTCTGGTACATGTTCCAGTTGGTACAGGCGGTACCGCGGGCGAGGAGGACGGGAAGATGACGACGTTACGGGTCGACGCCGAGGGGACGGCCGCTGCGGCAGCGGAGACGGTCTGGTCATTGTTGGCCGACGCGTCCCGGTACGCCGAATGGGGTCCGTGGGATGGCAGTGGGGACCGCGATCTTGGCGGCAAACAATCGGGTGACGTTGGCACCGTCCGGTGGCTTCGCTGGGGTAACACGACCACGGTCGAGCGGGTGACCGAAGTCGAGCCGGGCAAGCGCATGGTCTACACCGTCGTGAAGGGCATCCCGGTGCGCAACTACCGGGCTGAGGTGAGGGTGGCACCGATCGGGTTAGGCACCCATATCTATTGGGCGGCGGAATGGGACCGCACCCTGCTGGGCCGGATAGTGGCGCGCAAGCTCCGCTCGATTTACTCGCAGATCATGGCGAGCCTTATCGCCGGCGCGGAGCACGAGACGGCCCTCGCTTGCCCTCCGAAACCGGTCCGAGTCGGCTATGCGTCAAGCTCTGCTGTCAGCTTTTCATGCAGCTGACTCAGGGTCTGGCTCAGCAGTCGAGACACGTGCATCTGGCTGATGCCTAGTTCCTCCGCGATCTCGACCTGGGTCTTGTCGCGGAAGAACCTGAGAAAGATGATCCGACGCTCGCGTTCCGGCAGTGCATCAAGCAGCGGTGCGACGCACTGTCGTCGCTCGACCAACTCGAGTGCGTCGTCGGCCGCGCCGAGCTGCTCCTCGATGGATCGACTTTGCGGGTTCTCGCCGTCCGAGGGTGCATCGATGCTGGTGGCGGAGTAGGCGTTCGCTGCGTCGAGGACCTCGAGAACCTGCTCCTCGGAAAGCTCCATGAACGCTGCCAGCTCGGCGACGGTCGGCGATCGCGACAACGTGTGCGACAGCTCTTCACGTGCCGCCACCAAGTGAGCTTTCAACTCCTGCAGCTGGCGCGGCACCCGCACCATCCAGGTCTTGTCCCGGAAGTGACGCTTGATCTCGCCGAGAATCGTCGGCGTCGCGAAGGTGGAAAACACGACGCCGCGAGTGCGGTCAAAGCGGTCGACGCTCTTGATCAGTCCGACCGAGCCGACCTGAATCAGATCGGCAAGGGTCTCGCCACGATCGCGGTAACGCCGAGCGAGGTAGTAGACCAGCGGCATGTGCGAGGCGACAAGCTCGTTGCGTACGTCAAGCCGGGCTGGGTGGCCGGTGGGAAGAGTGTCGAGCAACGCCCACAGTCGCTCTCGCTCTTCGTCCTGGTCATTGTCCTGCGGCGCGACCTCGACCAGGCGGGGCGTGAACGTCGGCGTAATAGCGTCAACCTGAGCAATATCAACGGACATCGGACAACCTCCCCACGCATCAGGCCGCTTGATGCAGCTATCCCTTGGTGCGGCTGGAAGGTAGGTACCGCCAAATCGGCAGAAGCAAACCTGTCTGATCTGGCGCCATCTGACTACGGCAGGGTCATCGACGAGCGGTCCACGCGCGCCCACACAGACTTACCACCGGATGGCAGTGGCTGAGCACCCCACTGCGCCGAGATTGCCGCGATGATCGCGAGCCCACGACCGCTTGTCCGTGTCTCATTGAACGATGGTGTGACCGGCATGACCGGCGAGGTATCGATGACTTCGACGCGGACTCCATGTCCAGAGGGGTTCAGCACCAAGGTGATCGGAGGCTCGGCGTGCAGAATCGCGTTGGTCACCAGCTCGCCGACGATCAACAACACGTCATCGGAGAGGTCGGAGAGATTCCAACTCGCCAACGCCTCTTGGGTGTAGGCCCTTGCCCGCAACGAACTGTGGTGTGACGCCGGCAGGTCCAGTGTGCGTGGTTCCGGAGCGCCCGATGTACGGGCGGCAAGCAGTTCTCCGTTGCGCGGCACTAGATTCAGGCTCCTCTGGCTCCATCGTCGGGGGACCGCGCAGCAGGGCCTGGGCGGCGTGATGGCCTGACGCCCCATTTGTACCCATGGTTTCGCAAGCGAACCATTCGAGTGGCGTTGAGTGAACGGCGACAAGCTCACGGACCGTACGGACGAGGCGGTTCCACCCGGTTGGCGCAATGTTGTGACGTCGGGTCGCGGTTGGATCTCGGGTTCGCAGGGCACAAGTGGTGCAGCCCGCCCGGGCTGCAATCTTGAGCTTGTCGAGGTCGCTTCGGCGTGAATGGTGGCGATCGTGCGGTTCACGAGCGATCGGATCGCCACCCGCTATGACGATGCGCAATGGTGCGCGACCGCAGCCGGTCTTGCCTACGTCGATGTGGAGTCGCCGGGTCTGAAGCGAGTGCGATCGGGACGGGGCTTCAGCTATCGCCGTCCGAGCGGACGTGTGGTGAGTGCCTCGGAGCGGGCCCGAATCGCCGCACTCGCAATCCCGCCAGCCTGGCGGGAGGTCTGGATCTGTCCGGATCCTGATGGGCACATCCAGGCAGTGGGCGATGACGAGCGTGGACGCAGGCAATACCTCTACCACGCGACCTGGCGCGAGTTTCGTGACCTGCTCAACTTCTATCGCCTCGTGGGATTTGGTCAGCGCCTGCCGGCGGTACGCGCGAACGTCGACACCCAGTTGCGTCGACGGACCCTCGACCGCGAGGTGGTGATGGCGGCCATGCTGCGAATCGTGGACGAGTGTGGGCTTCGCGCCGGTAGTGAGGTGTACGCCGAGGAGAACGACAGCTTTGGGTTGACCACCCTGGCCCGGCGCCACGCAGTTGTCCACGGAGCGACGGTGACCTTCACCTTTCGCGCAAAGTCGGGTCAGCGCGCAGTGGTCGAGTTGGACGACCGGCGGGTCGCGCGGGTGATCGCCAAGCTTCTGGCGCACGGCAGCCGGCGGTTGTTCGCCATTGACGGCAGCACTGTGGATGCGGAGGAGCTGAACGAGCGACTCGCGAGCCTCGGCGGACCGCATCTGACGCTGAAAGACTTCCGGACCTGGCGCGGGACGCGCGTTGCGTTCACTCATCTACGCGGCCACTTGGACAGCGCGGATCGCGAGGCCGAGGCGTTAGCTGCGGTGGACGCGGCCGCGGCGGCGCTCGGCAACACTCGTGCGGTCGCTCGCGCCCACTACGTGCATCCCCATCTCGTGCAGGCTTACGTCGACGGCGATTTGGAGCGTTTCCTCAACGGCACCCGTCGGCGGCCCGGTCGCTATCTCGATGCGGATGAGACCACGCTGCTTCGATTCCTCAAGCATTCGCTGCAACGTTGGGACGGCGACCTCAACGGTTGATCGCGGTGCGACTGCCCGCGATTCTGGCGCCCGAGGCCAGATCGGCGTTTGCACCCGACCGGCGACCGGCGAGCAATCCGCCGCGATCCGACACCGTCGTGCGGGTGGTGCGCAGGTGGGGAAACCGCGCTCGAACCGCGTCCTCGACATCCTGCTGACGGTCACGCAGTGCGATGGCGGTCGACTCCTTGCCCACGTTGGCAACGACCTGCCGCCGCGTCTCCCGCAGTCGTTCGCCAACCTGTGCGGCGAAGCCGATCAAAAACGCTCGACGGAAGGCCCGATCGCGTTGAGGCTGCCGCCGCACACTCGTCGTGGCTTGCAGCAGCAAGCTGGTGTAGAGCAGGTCGACGACCGCAAGATCGGCAGGGAAGCCAACGAAGATCACGCGTACTCCCTCTGCACCACGGGTGACGATTGCGCGAACGCCGTGGGCACTGGCGACTGCGCCGGCCAGGCTTGTCTTCGCGCTGGCGTACGGCGCTTCGACGATCATGGTCCGAGTCTCAGGTCGCGTCTTCGTGTGAGCCGCTGCCTCGAGCAGTGCCTCGTCGATGGCGTGTTTCGCGATGAGCCGCTCGGCCGCCCTCGCCGCGTTGTCGGCCTCTTCCGGCGGCGTGTTCGGATGCTCCGCGACCGCCAGCAACTTACGGACGCGGGCGAGCACATCTTTGCTCAGCACGTCGGCCTCCTGCGCTCCTCGATCGGGAAGGCGCCGCGTTGACGCTGAACGGCCAACCTATGAGACGGCGCCGACACCGCGCCACGAATTGCTGGGTTGTCCACAGCTCGATTCGGCATTGGGTGACGCGACCGTCATTGCGCGTTTGGGACGCACGTACGTTGGAGTGGTGACAGCAACCAGTGCAGGAATGATCGACCTCGCGGGACGCACCGTCCCTCGCCTCGGGTACGGCACTATGCGGCTGACCGGACCGCACATCTTCGGTCCGCCGGCCGATCGCGACGAAGCAGTGCGCGTCCTGCGGCGAGCGGTCGACTTGGGTGTGCGCGTGATCGACACGGCTTGGTATTACGGGCCGGACGTCGCCAATGAAATCCTCGCGGAGGCGTTGCATCCGTACCCTGCTGATCTGGTGATCGTGACCAAGCTCGGCGGTGCGCGACGAGACGACGCGTCGTGGTATTCGGCACTCGCCCCGGCCGAGCTGCGTGCGGGCTGCGAGCATGACTTGCGACTGTTGAAACTCGAGTCAGTCCCGATCGCACATCTGCGGTGGATAAACAGCCCAGGAGTCTCCTTCGAGGACGCGCTCGGCACCCTCGTCGAACTGCGCGATGAGGGCAAGATCGAACACATCGGGTTGTCCACGGTCGACGAGTCTCAGCTGGCGGTGGCGCTGAGTGTCACTCCAGTGGCGACCGTCTCCAATGCTTACAGCGTGCTCGACCGTACCGACGAGGCTCTCCTCACGACGTGTGAACGCGAGGGCATCGCCTTCCTGCCGTACTTCCCGCTCGGCGCCTCACCGCTGCGCAGTGGTGCAGGCGTGACGGACACGGATGTGGTTGGCGAGGTCGCGGGCCGCTTGGGCGTCGCGCCGACGCAGCTCGCGATCGCGTGGCTGCTCGCGCGGTCGCCGGTGATCGTGCCGATCCCGGGCACGAGCCAAGTCGCACATCTTGAGGAAAACGTCGGAGCCGCGGAGCTTCGTCTCAGCGCAGAGGATCTGGCATTGCTGGATACTGCCGGCTAGCAACAGCCCGGTGTCGGCGCCCCAGACGCGAGTGCGTACTATTGCAAGCGCGGGCGGCAAGGGTAAGGAGACCGGGCCATGGGGCATCTCGGGCGCGAGCTGGTGACGTACGCCAGTGCTTGGTTAGCGATGATTGCGCTGTTGATTGGCACGTTCTTTGCGTTGCGGGCCAAGTGGCGCGACCGTCACCACCTCATGCGCGACGACGATGTCCTGCACGCCCATGTCGACCTGATCCACGCGCACTCACATGGCGATCTGGCCCACGTGCACAGCGAGTCGGGACGGCCCGTCGCCATCAGGCGATAGCCGACGTTCGCTGACCGCGCCGCGTCGGGTAGGCATGTCCCATGCGATCTGTTGTCTACAGCGAAACCGGTGGCCCTGAGGTACTACGACTGGTCGATGTGCCAGTGCCTGCGCCTGGCCCGGGCGAGGTCCGAGTGCGGATTCATCGCTCCGGCGTGAACCCGACCGATTGGAAGTCTCGTCGTGGTTCCGGTGACGGTGCATCCGTCGATCCGCCGCAGACGCCCAACCACGACGGCGCCGGCGTTGTCGATGCTGTCGGCGAAGGGGTCGAGGCCGCGCTGCTCGATCTGCGGGTCTGGGTCTGGGAGGCGGCTTACCAACGCCCGAGCGGCACGGCACAGGAATATGCCCTGGTCCCTGAGCGTCAGGTCGTCACCTTGCCCGATGCGGCGTCGTTCGACCTCGGCGCCTCGCTCGCCATCCCCTTCCTTACCGCGCACCGTTGCCTCACCGTGGCTGAGGACGGGCCCCGCCGCCTTGGACCCGGCGCGATGCAGGGTCGCCGGGTGCTCGTTGCCGGCGGGGCAGGTGCCGTCGGCAACGCCGCGATCCAGCTAGCGCGTTGGTCCGATGCCACCGTGATCACCACGGTCAGCAGCGCGAGCAAGGCTCAACTTGCGGCAGCGGCGGGCGCCGACCACGTGATCACCTACACCCAACAAGATGTCGTGACCGAGGTGCGCAAGATCGCGCCGCACGGTGTGAGCGCCATCGTCGAGGTCGCACCGGCCCAGAACGCTTCCATCGATGCCGAGGTCCTCGGGCGGCACGGCTCAGTGGCGGTGTACGCAAACAACGGCGGTGCGGAAGTCACGCTGCCGGTTCGCTCGCTCATGACCACGAGCGCGCGGTGGCAGTTCGTCCTGGTCTACACCGAGCCGATGCCGGCAAAGCATCAGGCGATTGATGACATCAGCGCCGCAATGCTCGATGGCGCTATTCGGGTCGGTGTAGAGGCGGGCCTCCCGCTGCATCACTTCCCGCTTGAGCAGACCCCGCAGGCGCATGCGGCGGTCGAGGACGGCATCGTCGGCAAGGTGTTGATCGACGTCGTTGGTTGAGGACGAGCGTGCTCAGGTGGCTCCTTCGGGCATGCTTGCGGCCATGACCGACGACGAGGGGATGCGGCCGGAGCTTGCGGAGGTGGCGCGACGTCAGGCGTTGTTGACCGATGCTGCGCGGCCGGAGGCGATCGCCAAACGGCATGTGCTCGGACGCCGAAGTGTCCGAGAGAACATCGCCGACTTGATCGATGCCGACAGCTTCCACGAATGGGGCGGGCTGACAGTCGCCGCCCAGCGGGGCCGCCGGAGTCTCGATGAGTTGATCGCCGCGACGCCGGCAGACGGTGTGGTGACCGGCATCGGTACGGTCGCTGGTCGGCGCACTGCGGTGATCGGATACGACGCGACCGTGCTCGCGGGCACCCAGGGCCTTGCTGGACATAAGAAAACAGATCGAGTTCTTGATGTCATTGCGCGCGAGCGGTTGCCCTTGGTGCTGTTTGCAGAGGGCGGCGGCGGTCGGCCCGGCGACACTGACGTCGCTACCGTCGGCGGCCTTGATGTGCCGACGTTCAGGCGGTTCGCCGCGCTCTCAGGCGTCGCGCTTCGGGTCGGGATCGCGTCGAGCCGTTGCTTTGCTGGAAACGCGACGCTTTTCGGTCTCTGTGACGTCACGATCGCCACGCCTGAGGCAAGCATCGGGATGGCGGGACCGGCGATGATCGAAGGCGGCGGCCTCGGCATCGTGGCACCTGACGACGTCGGTCCGCGCGACGTCCACATCGGCAACGGCGGCGTCGACGTCGCGGCGAGCGACGACGCGGATGCTGTGGCGCTTGCCAAACAGGCACTGTCATATTTTGGGCCGACCCATGCGACCTGGACGGCATCCGATCAGCGGGCGCTGCGCGACGTCGTGCCAGAAAACCGTCGTCGTGCTTACGACGTGCGTACCGCGATCGAACTGCTTTGCGATGACGACTCGGTGCTCGAGCTGCGACCGCGATTTGGCCGCGGCATGGTGACGTCACTGGCGCGGATCGAAGGACGAGCGATCGGCGTGATCGCGAACAACCCGATGCATCTCGCCGGTGCGATCACGAGCGATTGTGCTGATAAGGCGGCTCGCTTCTTGCAGCTTTGCGACGCGTATGACCTGCCAGTGCTCTCGCTCTGCGACACCCCAGGGATGATGGTGGGGCCGGCTGCCGAGCAGACCGGGCTCGTCCGTCACACCGCAAGGCTGTTCACCGCCGGTGCCACTCTCACCGTGCCAATGATCACTGTCATCCTGCGCAAGGGCTATGGCCTTGGTGCCATGGCGATGGCGGGCGGAAGTTTCCACGCCACGTTGGCGACGCTCGCCTGGCCGACCGGCGAGGTCGGTGGGATGGGGCTGGAAGGCGCGGTGCGGCTCGCCATGCGCAAGGAGCTCGAGGCGATCGCCGACGCCGACGAGAGAGAACGCGTGTTCGACGAGTTGGTCGCAGCGGCGTACGCCCGTGGTCATGCGTTGTCAGCCGCGACGTACGACGAGATCGACGACGTTATCGATCCGGCACACACCCGGGAGCGCATCGCTGCGCTGATCGGCGGTTGGCAGGCGCCGCGCCGCGACGGCAGGCGCCGCGTCGTCGATACTTGGTGATTCCGCCGGTCAAACGGCGCGAACGAAGGGGGTCGATCAGTGAGCGCTGCGACGATGGCGTTGCCGCGTATGCCGGTCTTTCTCGACGAAGCCGTCGAGGATTCCGACCTCGTCCGCGCCCTGATCGACCAACACCAGCCGTACTGGCCGGTGCAGCGTTATTTCGCCAACAGCGCCGAGTATGCCGCTCTGTCCGGGCAAGCCGAGCTGGCCCAGATGATCATCGCGCCGGTCTTTCGCGGTAACTGGGCAACCGACGGCGACCCGCTTGACGGTGTGCGGCCGATTCTCGACAGCGAGCGGTTCGCTGCCGCCGCAAGGCAGGTGTTCGACGCGCAGCTCGTACGACCGACGACCGTCTATGTCAACCTCACCTGGCAGCTGCCGTTCCCGCAAGGCGCAGGTCACACTGATGTGCCGGCCTTTCGCGGCTTGGACCGGACGCATTATCCGATCACGTTCCTCACCATCATGGGCCTGTCCGGGTTGTTCGAAGATGTCCGCGTCAAGGTCGCGACTGCTGTCGCCTGGTTCTATCGGGGTCACGACGGGGGTTTCGAGTACTGGCCGCACGGCTCAACGCGGTCGTCGATCGTGCACGAGGGTGCGATCGAGAACACGGCAATCGTCGCGGACAACGACTTTATGTGGCATCGCGTCCGACCGACCGGGCGACCCGAGGATGGCATGCTCACCTTGACGCGTGACGCAGAGTTGGTCCGTCACGACGAGGGTCACTGGGCGATCGTCGATCAGGGCGACGAGCGGGCGGTGTTCGCGACCGACCAGCTGCGGGTGAGCTTGTCGTGGAAGGCGCTGGTTTTTCACGACGACGCCGATCGCCGTCGGTATGACGATCACACCGATGACATCGGGCTAGACGAGGTGATCGCGCGGTTCGCCGAGGACTTCGCCAGTCGGGACGAATCGTTCGCGATCCCTGCCGATCCGCTGACCGATCCGGATTTCCTCCGCACTCTGCATGCGGCATACGTGCACTATCCGAGCTGACGCGACTCGATGCGCGACGTCGTACTCATCACGGGTCGTGACATGCCCGTTCTCGAAACTGAGACGCCGCTGCTCCTTGCCGCCCTCCAGGCAGGGGGCGTCGATGCGGCGATTGAGACGTGGCGCGACGAAGCGTCCACGAGCGGCCGGCTCGTCGTCGTCCGCTCCCCTTGGGACTACGTCGAGCATCGGGACGCGTTCCTGGCCTGGGCTCGTCACGCGACCGCCGTGACCGAGCTCGTTAATCCGGTCGAGGTTCTTGAATGGAGCAGCCACAAGCGATATCTGCTCGATCTTGTTGCCGCCGGCGTCGCGGTGATCCCGACCGTGCTCGTGCCGTCCGGCGCGTCCGCGTCGATGCGGCGTGGTGCGCTCGGTGAGTTCGGTGGCGATGTGGTGGTCAAGCCGGCGGTCTCGGGCGGCGCACGAGGCACGAAGCGGCTCCCGGCGGCCTCGGCGGACGCGTCTGATCATCTTGCACTGCTCGTGGAGGCTGGTGACGCTCTGGTGCAGCCATTCGAGCCCGCCGTGCTCGCCGGCGAGGTATCGCTGCTTTTCTTCGGCGACGTGTTCAGCCACGCCGTGCGGAAGGTGCCAGGCGTCGATGACTACCGCGTGCAGGCTGAGTACGGCGGGACGGTCGCGCCGCACGTCGCCACTGACGCGGAGCTGGCTGTCGCTGCCGCCGCGCTCGCGATCGCGCCAGGTGAGGTGGCATACGGGCGGGTCGACCTCGTGACGACCGACGCGGGTCCGGTGACCATGGAGCTCGAGCTGGTGGAGCCCGAGTTGTTTCTTCGCACCAATGACCAAGCGTCGGCTCGCTACGCCGACTATCTGATCGCCCGGTTAAATCGGACTTAAGCCGTCGACCTACTACCAATTGTAGTAGCGTGTTCCTGGTCACATCCCGCAGCGGAGGGCCAACAGATGCCGGCGACGATCAACGGGTCGCCGACCCACGTCCTGATCGTGCATGCGGTTGCGGTGCTTCTACCGCTGTCGATCCTCGCCGCACTCGTGTTGGTTTGCGTGCCCGCTACCCGTCGTGCCTTCGCGGTCGTGACGGTGGGTCTTAGTTTCGTCGCGTGCGTCGCGGTGCCGTTGGCATTCCTGAGTGGCTCGGCGCTGCGGCATCGGCTGCCGAACTCCTCGTTGATCGACCACCACGTCGCCTTGGCTCATCAACTGCTGCCGGTCGCGGCGGTATTCGGCCTGAGTCTTGCGGCGTTTGTTGTTGTCGATCTGCTTCGCCGCAATCGAGCCGGGGACGTCAACCGGGTTGAAGCGGCGGCCTTCAACCGGCTGCCTGGGGTGCGGGACTACTCCCGGCGACACCGGTTGCTCGCGCTTCACCGAGTCACCGCGACGCTGCTTGTCGTCACGGCGCTGGCTACGGGTGTCGCGGTTGTCCGGGCAGGCGACAGCGGTGCCAAGGCGGCGTGGCACGGTCGATTGGAGCCGGTCAGCCAGGCGCGCTGACCTGCCGCGTTTGCGTGGCTGTGGAACGCTCGCGACGTGAGCGACCGCCGCACCGTCACCGGGTGGTCGATGTATTCGTGGGCTAACCATGGCTGGGAGACCACGGTGTCGACCGTTCTCGCCGGCCCGTGGTTGCTTGCGCTGGCGACCAAGCATCATCGGCGAGGCGCCACGTTGTTCACCGTCGGGCCGCTGCACCTTCGGGCCGAGTCGTATCCGTCACTGGTCATCACGATCGCTGCTTTGGCCCAGGTCGCGTTCCTGCCGTTGCTCGGAGCGGCGGCGGACCATCGGCGCTCGATCCGCCGGTGGCTAACCGCAGCCTGCATCGGTGGCTCGGTGATTGCGGTGTCGTTCGCCGCCACGTCCGGCGGTGAGTACGTCGCAGCGGGCGTGCTGTTGCTCGCCGGCAACTTGGCCTATGGCGCATCCAACGTCCTCTACAACTCCTACCTGCCGCAGATCGCGTTGCCCGGCGAGCGCGACGCGCTGTCGAGCCGCGGGTTTGCGTACGGCTATCTCGGCGGCGGTCTGCTCCTCGCGGTGAACTTGGCCTTGCTCGTCGCGCACCACAGTGTCGGGATCGACAAGGCGACTGCGGTGCGGATTTGTTTCGTGTCGGCGGGGATCTGGTGGGCCTGCTTCGGGGGGTGGTCGCTGAAGCGCTTCCCCGATCCGGTTGCCGTCACGCCCGACCTCGCTCGATCATCGGCCCGGCATCGACTCGGCGATGCCGTCCGGTTGCTCGGCCGGCTGCCGCACACCAGGCGTTACTTGATTTCCTACCTGCTGTTCTCCGACGCGATCTCCGCGGTGATCGGGTTGTCATCCACCTTCATCACCCACGAGCTGTTCGGCGACAGTGCGTCGCGAGCCGCGACCTTCCTATTCGCGCTGATCCTGCTCATCCAATTCGTCGCGATGGGTGGCGCGATTCTCGCTGCGCGGGTCGCGGCGGGGATTGGTGCGCGGCGTGCGGTCCTGTTCAGCCTGATCGTCTGGTGTGTGGTGATTCTCTACACGTACTTCGAGCTGCGGTCCAAGGCCCAGGCGGTCGGAATTGGCATCGTGATCGGGATAGTCCTTGGCGGCTCCCAAGCGCTCGCACGCTCGCTGTGGTCCCAGCTCATCCCGTTGGGCCAGGAGGCGACCTTCTTCGGGCTGCTGGAGGTCGCGAACGAGGGAACGTCGTGGGCCGCACCGCTGCTCTTCACGATTGTCGTGAATGCCACGGGCTCGTTCCGGCAGGCGATCCTGTCGTTGCTGGTGTTGTTCGTCGCCGGTGGTGTGCTGCTGGCGCTGACGGATATCAATGCGGCCATCAGCGAGTCAGCCTGAGCCAACCTCAAGATCACCGACGGATTTTGTATAACGGCGGGTGCCAGATGCCGATAGTGCTCACATGAGACGTCTTGTGAGCGGTGCCGCTGTCGCCGTTCTTGTCGCTGCTGGAGGCGTCGCCGCGGCGCCGCTCGCAACATCCGCACCCGCCGATCAGGCGGCTGGAGCCACGGGGCACCAGAGCCACATCGCCGGCACCAAGTGCACGGTCTTTCCGGCGAACAACGTCTGGAACACAAATATCAGCAAGCTCCCGGTCAATAAGCGAAGCGCCCAGTGGGTGAAGAACATCGGCGGCGCAGATCTGCTCCACCCCGATTTCGGGCCGTCCTTCGGCGCCCAGCCAGTGCCATACGGCATTCCGATCACGGTCGTGTCCGGCTCGCATCCCAAGGTTCATGTGAAGTTCATGTACTCCTCGGAGAGCGACCACAAGCGCTACCCGCTTGGCAAGGACACCAAGATCGAAGGCGGCAAGAATGCCTCCGGCGACCGGCACGCGATCGTCGTCGACAAGGCCACCTGCGTCGACTACGAGACCTGGCTCACCCGAGACACGAGCAAGGGCTGGACCGCCGGCTCGGGCGCGATTTGGTCGCTCGACAGCAACAAGCTTCGCTTCAAGCCCGGCCTCGATCTCGGACCGAGCGGGTTGACCTCGGCTGACGCGGCTGGTCTTCCAATCCTTGCGGGTTTGTTGCGCGAATCCGAGGTCAAGTCGGGGTACGTCGACCACGCCATCCGGTTCACCGCGCCGGTCACGTCAGAGCACTTCATCTGGCCGGCGGAGCACCAGGCCGGCAGCAAACGCAGCCTCGCCTACCCACCGATGGGTGCGCGATTCCGGCTCAAGGCGAGCTTCTCGCTCGCCGGCTACAGCCGCGACACGAAGGTTGTGCTTCGGGCCATGAAGACCTTTGGCCTGATCCTCGCCGACAACGGCTCACCGTGGTATTTCCAGGGCGCCGCGAGCACGAAGTGGTCCAACACGATGATCAGCGAGCTCAAGACGATTCCGGCAAGCGCGTTCCAGGCCGTCAACGAGTCGAGCCTGCAGATCGCGGCCCACAGCGGCGAGGCGCGTTAACGGTCAGCGCTTGCCGGCCTGATGACGTCGCGAACCGGGCGTGGCAAGGTTTGAGGATGACCGCACCTCCGTCCTACGCCGCTGGCACGAGTGTCCTGCCGCTGCTCGGCGAGACGATCGGGGACAACCTGGCCCGCACGGCCGCACGGGTGCCTGACTCGGAGGCGCTGGTCGAGTGCGCGACCGGGCGTCGTTGGACATATCGCGACCTGGATGCAGCAGTCGACGTCCTCGCGCTGGGGCTGCTTGGCCTCGATCTCGCGGCGGGTGATCGGGTCGGGATCTGGGCGCCGAACTGTGCCGAGTGGGTCTTGCTGCAGTACGCGACCGCTCGAGTCGGCATCGTCCTGGTCAACATCAATCCGGCCTACCGCACGCACGAGTTGGCGTACGCCCTCAACCAGTCAGGCTGCCGGGTGCTGGTGTCCGCACCTGAGTTCAAGACGTCGAACTACGTCGAGATGGTCGACGCGGTTCGCCCAGAGGTGGCGACGTTAGAGACCGTGATCTATCTCGGCACGCCGGAGTGGGACCGCCTCGCGCACTCTGACGGCGGGGCAACCATCGAGCTCGTCCGTGCGCGCGCTGCCATGCTCTCTCCCGATGACCCGATCAACATCCAATACACGAGCGGCACCACGGGTTTTCCCAAAGGTGCGACGCTCAGTCACCACAACATCCTCAACAACGGCTTCTTCATCGGTGAGGGCTGTTGCTACACCGAGGCTGACCGGGTGTGCATCCCGGTGCCGTTCTACCACTGCTTCGGGATGGTGCTTGGCAATCTCGCCGTCACCACCCACGGCGCGTGCATCGTCATTCCCGCGCCTGGTTTCGACGCTGACCTGAGCCTGCAGGCGGTGCAGGCCGAGCGATGTACCTCGTTGTACGGCGTACCCACGATGTTCATCGCCGAGCTCGCGTTGCCGCACTTCTCGAGCTATGACCTCTCGACCCTGCGCACCGGCATCATGGCGGGCTCACCGTGTCCGGTCGAAGTGATGAAGCGGGTCGTCACAGAGATGCACATGGCGGAGGTGACGATCTGTTACGGCATGACCGAGACGTCGCCCGTCTCTACGCAGACGCTCGCCCATGACGACCTTGAGCGACGCGTCTCGACCGTCGGCCGGGTGCATCCTTTTGTCGAGGTCAAGGTGGTCGATCCCGACACCGGGCTGACCGCCGACCGCGGTGCGCCGGGAGAGTTGTGTACCCGCGGCTACTCGGTGATGCTCGGCTACTGGGATGACCAGGAGCGCACCGCCGAGGTCATCGACCAAGCACGCTGGATGCATACGGGTGACCTCGCGACGATGGACGACGAGGGTTACCTCAACATCGTCGGTCGCATCAAGGACATGGTCATCCGCGGTGGCGAGAACGTCTATCCGCGAGAGGTCGAGGAGTTCCTCTATAGCCACCCGGCGATTGCTGATGTGCAGGTGGTCGGGGTGCCCGATGAGAAGTACGGCGAGGAGCTGTGCGCGTGGGTCATCGTGCGGGAGGGGCAGACGGTCAGCGAAGCTGAGGTGCGGGAGTTCTGCGACGGCAAGCTCGCGCGCTACAAGATCCCGCGCTACGTGCTGGTCGTGACTGAGTTCCCGATGACGGTCACCGGCAAGGTGCAGAAATTCAAGATGCGAGATGCGTCGATCGAGCGCTTCGGGCTGCAAGCGGCTGCGACGGCAACGACGGCGTAACGTTGATGCGGAGTCGGCGGGTCGGCGTCTGGATGTGTGCGGCCACCCGTGAGAATGGTTGCTCCCAGCAAGCACCCCCCGGAGGTTCTCGACCGTATGCATGCCGCCTATTCAGCGCTGGGTCGCTTCACCGTCAAGTACCGCTGGTTTGTTCTGGTGGCGTGGCTCGTCGTGATTTTCGGATCGTTCTCGGTCTTTCCCTCGCTGACGAGCGTGGTCAAGGCGAACAACTCCGACTTCCTGCCGAAGAGCTCGCCTAGCACGATCGCGAGCAACCTCGCATCGCCGCTGCAGAACGCCAATCTCACACCGGTGCCCGTTGTGGTGTCACAGCGCAATGGCAAGCTCACCAACGCAGATGCGCTCTACGTGCAGCAGCTCGTCACGGTGTTGAGCAAGGTGAAGCACGTGACGCAGGTCCGCGATCTCGGCACCTCGCCGGACGGCGTCGCCAACCAGATCCAGACGCTGTCCAACATCAACCTCGGGCAGGACGGCCCATCGAAGACGCTCGTCGATGATCTGCGTACCGCGATTCACGGGCTGCGGGCGCCGCCCGGCGTCCAAACGAACGTTGCGGGTCAGCTCGCCGACCAGGTCGACCAGGAGGCGAAGTCCGGCAACACTGCCGAGCAGGTGCAGTTGCTGTCTGTCGTGTTCATCTTGATCCTGCTGATCATCATCTTCCGGTCGCCGCTCGCGCCGCTGATCACGCTCTTGCCGGCGCTGCTCATCAGCCAGTTCGCCGGCCGCGTGGTGGCTGAGCTGACCCATGCCGGGCTACAAGTTTCGTCGCTGTCGCAGATCATGCTGATCATCCTCGTGCTGGGAGCTGGGACGGACTACGCGCTGTTCCTGATCTTCCGCGTGCGTGAGGAGATCCGTTCTGGCATGCCGCCGCGCGACGCGATCGTCAGGTCGGTCGAGCGGGTGGGGGAGTCGATCACCTTCTCTGCCGGCACGGTTATCGCGGCCCTCCTGAGCTTGCTGTTCGCGACCTTCGGCATCTACTCGAGCCTCGGTGCGCCGCTGGCGATCGCGATCTTCCTGATGCTGCTGGCCGGGTTGACGCTGCTGCCGGCGTTGCTCGCGATCTTTGGCCGAGCCGTGTTCTGGCCGGTCAAGCTCAAGCCCGATCCGAACGCCAAGCCGCCGTTGTGGGGTCGCGTCGCCGGACGGGTGATCGCGCGCCCGGCACTGACCCTGGTCGTGGGTCTCGTCGCGTTCGGCGGCTTGGCGATCGCCGTGATCGGCTACAACCCGGCAGGATTCGGCAGCACCGTCGCGGCGCCGAAGGGCACCGACGCCCGCGCCGGTGACATCGTGCTCAACGATCACTTCCCCAAGGCTGCGGCCAACCCGACGAACGTGATCTTCCGGTTCAGCCAACCGGTATGGACGACGCCGAGCGAGCTCGAGCAGGCCCAGCAACTGCTTGCCAAGGCCCCGGTGTTCAACCAGGTCACCGGCCCGACCAACCCGAACGGCGCCCCACTCGGGGGTGCGAAATACCAGCAGTTGCACAACGAGCTGACTGCCCTGGTGCCGCTCGGTGATCCGCGCAAGCTCCCTGCGGTCAAGCCGGCGAGTGTCAAGATGTCGGCGCTGGACTATGCCCTCTACCGCGCCGAGTCCAACTACGTCAGCAGCAACGGTGAGACCGTGCAGTATCTCGCCAGCCTCAGTGTCGGTGATCCGGCGTCGACTGCGGCCCTGCATGTTGTGCCACAGATCCGGTCTGTGGTGACCACAGTCGGTCACCAGGTGCATGCGAACGCCTCGGCGGTCGGTGGCGAGGCGCCAGCTCTGTATGACATCTCCGCGACGTCGGACCACGACCTTCGTACGGTCATTCCAATCGCGATCTTGGTCATCGGCGTGTTGCTCGCACTGGTGATGCGCAGCCTGGTCGCGCCGCTTTATCTGATCGTGTCGGTGGCGCTGTCCTATCTCGCCGCGCTTGGCCTGTGCGTGATCATCTTCCAAGGCATTGCCGGCAGCGATGGTCTGACGTTCCTGCTGCCGTTCCTGATGTTCTTGTTCCTGCTTGCCTTGGGTGAGGACTACAACATCCTGGTCATGACCCGGATCCGTGAGGAAGCCCACGAGGTGCCGCTGCGTGAGGCGGTGCGCCACGCCGTCGGCGTCACCGGCTCGACCGTGACGAGCGCCGGTCTCGTGCTTGCCGGCACGTTCGCCGTCTTCGCCGTCGTCGGCACCCAGACGCCCGGCGGGCAGCAGTTCACCGACCTTGGTGCCGGCCTGGCCATCGGCATTCTGATGGACACGTTCCTCGTGCGTACCCTGCTCGTGCCGTCAACGGTCGCGATCCTGGGCAAGTGGAACTGGTGGCCGAGCGACCTGCACGACCGTCACCTCGACCTCGAAGCCGCCGCAAACCAGGCCAGCACGGCTGCGGTTGAAAGGCAAAAGCGCTAACTGCTGGGGCTTTGGTGGCTTGTGCCCGGCGGATCTTCGGTTTGTGAGGACCTAGCCGTGTCAGGGCACGGGTGGGTCCTCACAAAGCGTTCGAACCGAACCCTCAGACACCCCAGTCAGGCCGTAGCGGCATACCCGAGTCGCCCTGATCGTCAACGCGGACGCCGACCACCTGGTGAAGCTCGATGGTGCGGCGCTCGAAGCCCAGGCGTGAGCCGGCCATGTACAACGCCCAGACCTTCGCGCGGCCGAGGCCCGACCTCGCGCACCGCTTCGTCCCAGTGCTCGTTGAGGTTGTCGCACCAGCCGTGCAGGGTCCGCGCGTAGTGCTCGCGGAGGTTCTCCTCGTGGCGCACCTCGAAGCCGTTGTCCTGCATCGCCGAGATGATCCGGCCGACACCTTCGAGCTCGCCGTCCGGGAACACGTACCGGTCGATGAAGCCACGGATGTGCACGCTCTCGGTCGTGGTCGGCCGGGTGATGCAGTGGTTCATCAGCCGGCCTTGGGGTCGTAGCTTCGAGCGAAGGAAGGTGAAGTACGCCCCGAGGTTGGCGGCGCCGATGTGCTCGGTCAGGCCGATCGAGGAGACCGCGTCGAAGTTGCGCTCGCGGACGTCGCGGTAGTCGGAGAACCGCACCTCGGCAACGTCGCTCAGGCCGTCCTCGGCGATCGCCTTCGCGGCCCACTCTGCCTGCTGGCGCGACAACGTGACGCCGAGCGCGTGCACGCCGTAGTGCTTCGCGGCGTGACGCACCATGCCGCCCCAGCCGCAGCCGACGTCGAGCAAGCGCATGCCTGGTTGGAGGTTGAGCTTGCGGGCGACCAGGTCGTACTTGTGGGCCTGCGCCTCTTCCAGGGTGGAGGCGTCTTCGGGGTAGCAGGCGCAGGTGTAGGTCATCGACGGCCCGAGCACCCACTCGTAGAAGGTGTTGGACACGTCGTAGTGGTGGCTGATCGCCTCTGCGTCGCGGGCCTTGGAGTGGCGGAAGCCGTACTGCAGCCGGCGGGCGCCGAACTCCTCACTGGGCGGCTCCACCCACCGCAGCGCCTTCGGGTCGAGGTTGCGCAGCACGTCGAGTCGATCGGCCCATGACAGCTGGCCGATCCGCTCGCTCCACAGCATCGACAGCGCGTCGTACAGGTCTCCGGTGATCTCCAGCTCGCCGCTGACGAACGCTCGGGCGAGCCCGAGCGAGCTGGGCGCCGTGATCAGGTAGGACAGTGCCGCCGGTGACGCCAGGTGAATGCTCACCGATGCGTCTGTCGGACCTGCGGCGCTACCGTCGTACGCGGAGATCCGCAGCTGCTGGACGTCCAAATGCGTTAGCCACGACCTGTGCGATCGGCTTGCGCGGCATCTTCTCTCCCCTGTCGTTCTCGAAACGCTATCGGCGTTGCACAGTTTTTGCGTATAAGTCCAGCAGGCGACCGTTGGGATCGTAGGTCTTCTTCAGCAACTCGTACGTGCCGCCACCGTAAGTGGCCCAGAACTCATCCTCCGGGTAGAACGCGGTGGAATACAACGACTTGCGCCCGCCAAGCTCGGCGACCTTCTCCTCGATTGCGCGGTTGTGGAACCCGTCGTGCTCGCCCGGTGGCAGCGGCGCGGTCGACCAGAACCCGACGTTGACGTACAAGGTCGAGGGGTCCAGGGCGTACAGATCCCAGTGCGCGTCGGGATCGCGCTGGCGAAGCGGGCAGACCCAGACCGGCTCGATTCCGGTGCGGGCGTCGAGGAACTCGATGAACTCGGCGAGCCGATCGACCGGCACCTCGATGTCCTGGATGACCCGTTCCTCCGGCGGCTTGCCGTGACGGGCGTCGATGCGCGCCTTGACGCGGTAGCGGTCCTCGAGCGCGATCAGCTTCCAGTAGACGTCAGAGCGGCGCCAGCGGCTCGGCCAGACCCGACGAACCCGCGGGTTTTGAGCGCCGAATGCCCGCGAGCACCAGAACCAGTCGGTGTCCCAGCGCCACAGGTAGTCCTTGGTGGTGAGCCAGTCCTCGCTGCGCTGCTGGATCGAGCGGTAGTAGATCTGCTGGCCGGTATAGCTCGAGGCGCGCGGCGCCGTTGGCGAGTAGCTCGCCAGCGTGAGATAGCACTCGGTGGGGGAGAACCATGTGCCGTCCACGAAATCGACCCGCTCGCCGTCCCACTCGCGGGCGCCGCAGACCTCGCTGATGGCCGCAGCGCACGCCGCGACGTTCGGGAAACGGACGTGGCGCAGGTGGATGTACGGCGTGACCGGCTCAAGCTCGATGCGAAGCCGCAGCGCGTAGCCGAGGGTGCCGTAGGAGTTCGGGAAGCCGTAGAACAGGTCGCGGTGCTCGCCGTCCGGCGTGGCGGTGACCACCCGACCGTCTCCGGTCAGCACGTCCATCTCGAGCACCGACTCGTGCGGACAGCCGTTGCGGAAGGAGGCCGATTCGATGCCGAGTCCGGTCACCGCGCCGCCGAGCGTGATCGTCTTGAGCTGCGGCACCACCAGCGGGATCAGGCCGTACGGCAGGGTGGCCGCAACCAGGTCTTCGTAGGTCGTCATCGCGAGTACGTCGGCGGTGTGGTTGGCCGTGTCAACGCTCAGCACGCCGGTGAAGCCGTCGGCGTCGAGGGCGGAATGGGCCGCATCCCTCGCGCGGAAAAGGTTGGAGGTCTTGCGGGACTTGCGTAGCCGTACTGGCGCGTCGGTCGGCAGGGTCAACAGGGCTTGGCGCAAAGCGTCAACGCGCTGGTAGCGCCGCGAGCCCCCCTGCGTGCCCCACCCCGCGAGTTTATGCCCAACCCCCCACCGTTCGTATGTCAATATAAAGTTGCATGCTGGCAGGCAAGTATCTATACTTGGGTACGTGCCTCCTGCTGATACCTCGACCCAGCTGGCGTCCCGGCTCGATCCGGAGACTCCGGCGCGGCTTCGCGCCGTGGTCGGAAAGCTGTCGCGGCGGCTCAACTCCCTCGCCCGCGGCTCGGGCCTGACTCCGAGCCAGCTCTCTGCGCTCGGCGTCATTACCCGCCAGGGCCCGCTTCGTCTTTCCGAGCTGGCCGAGATCGAGAGCGTCAACCCGACGATGCTGAGCCGGGTCGTCGCCGCCCTCGACGAAGCCGGCCTCGTCCGGCGTCGGACCGATCCGGATGACCGCCGCGCCGGCCTGCTCGAAGTGACGGCCACCGGCAGGCGGACCCATGACCGGCTTCGCGCCGAGCGTGGCCGCGTGCTCAGCGCGGGTCTCGAACGACTCCAGCCGGAGGACGTGGACGCGCTCGAGGCTGCGCTGCCCGCACTTGAGGCACTCATCGAGGCGCTTGGGCGCCGAGACGGAACCACCTGATGAGCCCGATCCAACGATTCCGCCGCGACACGTTCGCGTCGCTCAGCAACTACAACTACCGGCTCTACTTCTTCGGCCAGGCCACCTCGCTCGTCGGCACCTGGATGCAGACGATCGCGCAGTCGTTCCTGGTGCTGCACCTGACCGGCTCCGGATTCGATGTCGGTCTCGTGGTCGCGCTGCAGACGCTGCCAGTGCTCCTGCTCGGTCCGTACGCAGGTGTCGTCGCTGACCGAGTCGACAAGCGCAAGCTGATGATCGTCTTGCAGTCGTTGATGGGTGTGCAGGCACTCGTCTTCGGCATCCTGACCCTCACCCACGTCATCTCGCTGTGGCAGATCGCGATCCTTGCGGTGATCCTCGGGCTCAACAACACCTTCGAAAACCCGGCTCGCCAGACGTTCGTGCTCGAGATGGTCGGCCCGAAGGATCTGCGCAATGCCGTCACGTTGAACTCCGTCCTGGTCAACGTCGCTCGCGCGGTCGGGCCGGCTGCGGCCGGCATCATCATCGAGGCCGGCGGGTACGGCATCTGCTTCCTCGTAAATGCCGCGAGCTTTGTCGCAGTGGTCGCATCGCTCATGAGGATGGACAAGAGCGCGCTTTCGCCGTCCCCGCCGGCCCAGCGCGCCAAGGGTCAGTTGCGCGAAGGCGTGCGCTACGTCAAGGGCGAGGTCGGTCTGGCCGTGCCGTTGATGATGATGGCGATCGTCGGGTGCCTTGCTTATGAGTTCCAGGTGACGCTGCCGGTCATGGCGACTCGTGCGTTCCACGGCGGCTCGCAGAGTTACGGCTTCATGACCGCATCGATGGGTGTTGGCGCAGTGATCGGCGGTCTCTACGCCGCTGGTCGTGGCAAGACCGGGCTTCGCTCGCTGACACGTTCGTGTGTGGTCTTCACGGTCGTGATCGCGGCAGCCGCGGTCGCGCCGAACCTCACGGTCGAGATCATCGCGCTGGCAGCGGTCGGCGCCGCAAGCGTGACGTTCCTCTCCAAGGGCAACAGCACCTTGCAGCTTGCTGCCGCGCCGCAGATGCGCGGTCGAGTGATGGCGTTGTGGGCGGTGGCGTTCCTCGGGTCAACCCCGATCGGTGGTCCTGCCGCCGGTGCGGTCTCGCAATACATCGGACCGCGGTGGGGTCTCGGGATGGGCGCCGTGGCCTGTGCCGTCGCCGCCGTGCTTGGCGGTGTGGTGCTGCGCCGGATCCGCAAGCTCGACGTTGCCCGGCAGGCCTCCGATGACCAGGCAGGGCCCGAAGCCGAGTCGGTGCTCGAGGTGGCGGAGGACCCTGCCACCTCGAGCACCGGCTCGGCTTCTGCCTCAGCTGGGTCATCGGCGGCCTGCCCGGCAACGCCGAGCTTGCGGAGTCGGCGCAGCACCACACCGCCAAGCACCGCGGCGACGGCACAGGCGACTGCGCCCATCCCGAGGCCCCAGCGGGCCCGATGTACTGCGAGACCGCGCCGGCAGCGGACCACCGATCGGGGTCGACCCGAGGAAGGCGACCGCCCACAGCGCCATCACCCGACCGCGCATCTGCGGCTCGGCCGCGAGCTGCAAGGTGCTGTTGCCCTTCGACAGCAACGTGACGCTGCCGCGCCGACCGCGCGAGCGCGACGAGCTCGACCGTCGAGGTCCGGGGCGACGGCGGCGCCACGATCACGACCGGTGAAGACCGCCGGATGTCAGCGACCGCAGCCCGGTGCGGCCGCGAGCCGCGGCGTACAGGCCGCCGATGACCGCACCGACACCCATCGCCGCGGTCATGAAGCCGTAGATCTCCGAGCCGCCGTGGAACGCGCGAGTGGCCACGACCGGCAACGTCACCTGGAACTCGTAGGCGAAGCAGCCGACGAGCGCCATCATCATCAGCGGGATCAGCAGCCGATCTCGCCCTGACGTAGCGCAAGCCTTCGCGCAGCTGGCCCTGGCCGCGCTGGGCCGGCGGGGACGGCGAGAGCGCGCTCGTGTCCATCCTCATGAGCGAGACGACGACCGCGACGAAGCTCGCGGCGTTGAGGAGGAAGCAGACGCCGAAGCCGCCGGCCGCGATGATGATGCCGGCGACAGCCGGCCCGACCGCGCGGGCGACGTTGACCATGACGGAGTTCAGACTGACGGCGTTGCGCAGGTCCTTCGGGCCGACCATCTCGAGGACGAACGACTGGCGGGCCGGGTTCTCGAAGGTGTTGTTGAGCCCGAGGACGACAGCAAGCATGCGATCTGCCACAGGTGATCACGTGGGTCAGGGTCAGGATGCCGAGACCAGCGCCTGCACGCCCATCAGCGACTGCAGGACGATCATCAGCTTGCGCTTGTCGACCCGGTCGGCGACCACTCCGCCGTACGGGCCGAGCAGCAGCACCGGCAGCGTCTGCAGCGCCACGACCAGGCCGACGTCGAAGCCGGAGCCGGTCAGGTGCAGCACCAGCAACGACTGCGCGATCGTCTGCATCCAGGTGCCGACGAGCGAGGTCGACTGCCCGAAGAAGTAGAGCCGGTAGTTGGGGTTGTGAAGCGAGGCGAACGTGTCGCGGCGGAAGCGTTGGATCGGGGTCATCAGGCCGTTCCATCTCGGCGCGCAATCGCCTCGATCAAGGCCTCGAGGGCGGGAAGTGCGGCCTCGACCGCGGCCACGATCCTCGGGCTCGAGCCCCTCGAGACCGTCGTCAGCACCCGGCCGCGTTCCGCCCGCAACCGGTCATGGGTACGCCGGCCGCTTGCGGTCACTTCGAGCAGGCCGGCACGCCGGTCATCGGGATCGGTCCGGCGACGGACAAGGCCGGCCTCGTCGAGGGCCGCCACGACCCGGCTCAGCATCGTCGGATTGACGCTCTCGATCTCCGCGAGCTCGGATAGGCGGATCGGGCCTTGGCGGGCGATGACACCGAGCGCAGACAGCTGGCTGGGCGTCAGGCCGGAGCCGCGAGCCAGTGAGTTGAGGCGACGAGCCAGCTTGCCGACCACTGCGCGCAGTCGCGCCGGCGTCTCAGCGTCGACGCGGGCGCGCGCTTGCTCCACGGAGGCATGTGCTCAAGTATATATACTTGCCTGCCAGCATGCAACTTTTGTGTGGTCGGACGCCCGCGAGGGCCGCTCCCGGACATAAACGTGGTGCTAAGGAGTGGGGCACAGCAGGGGGTCTCGGCGCGCTACCAGACCGTGCGCGTCGAGGCGCTGCGCGCAGGCGCTGTCTGACGCTGCCGAGCGATGCCCCGGTCCGGCTCCGCAAGTCACGCAAGACCTCGAACCTGTTCCGCTCCCGCGACGCCGCACACTCCGCCCTCGACGCCGACGGCTTCACCGGCGTGATCAGCGTCGACACCGCCAACCGCACCGCCGACGTCCTCGCGATGACGACCTACGAGGACCTGGTCGAGGCCACCCTGCCCTACGGCCTGATGCCGCTCGTCGTGCCGCAGCTCAAGACGATCACCCTCGGCGGCGCGGTCACCGGGCTCGGCATCGAGTGCCGTCGTTCCGCAACGGCTGCCCGCACGAGTCGGTGCTCGAGATGGATGTGCTGACCGGCGACGGCCGGGTCGTCACCGCCACGCCCGACGGCGAGCACCGCGACCTGTTCTACGGCTTCCCCAACTCCTACGGCACGCTCGGCTACGCGCTGCGGCTGCGGATCGAGCTCGAGCCGGTCACGCCGTACGTCCACCTGCGCCACGTGCGCTTCACCGAGCGTCGCGGACCTGCGCCGAGGCGATCAGCGAGGTCTGCGCCGACCGCGAGTGGGACGGCGAGCGGGTCGACTTCGTCGACGGCACCTGGTTCTCCGCCGACGAGTGCTACCTCACGCTCGGCGACCTGCGCCGACGACGGCGCCGCACGCCTCGACTACACCGGCCAGCAGATCTACTACCGCTCGATCCAGCACCGCAGCGAGGACTGGCTGACCACCCACGACTACCTCTGGCGCTGGGACACCGACTGGTTCTGGTGCTCGCGGGCGTTCGGCGCGCAGAACCCGCGGATCCGCCGGGTCTGGCCGAAGCGCTGGCGCCGCTCCGACGTCTACTGGAAGCTGATCGCGCTCGAGGACCGCTACCACATCAAGGCGCGGATCGACGCCCGCCACGGCAAGCCGGCCGGAGGAACGGGTCATCCAGGACGTCGAGGTGCCGGTCGATCGGCTCGCGGAGTTCATCGCGTTCCTCGACGCGCGCACCGGCATCGAGCCGGTCTGGATGTGCCCGCTGCGCCAGCGCGACCCGACGCGCCACTGGGACCTGTACGCACCTCGACCCCGCCACGCTCTACGTCAACGTCGGGTTCTGGTCGACCGCGCCGCTGCCAGCCGGGCGAGACCGACGGGTTCCACAACCGCGCGATCGAAGAGAAGGTCAGCCGAGCTCGGCGGGCGCAAGTCGCTTGTACTCCACCGCGTTCTACCCGGAGGACGAGTTCTGGGCGACGTACGGTGGCGGCGACGTACGAGCTGCTGAAGAAGACCTACGACCCCAACGGCCGTCTGCTCGACCTCTACGCAAAGACCGTGCAACGCCGATAGCGTCCGAGACCGACAGGGGAGAGAGAAGATGCCGCGCAAGCCGATCGCACAGGTCGTGGCGAACGCCTTCGGACGCCCGGCAGCTGCAGATCTCTGCGTACGACGGAAGCAGCGCCGGCCCGCCCGATGCAGCCGTCGAGCATTCACCTGGCGTCACCGGCGGCCCTGTCCTACCTGATCACCGCGCCGAGCTCGCTCGGCCTCGCCCGCGCCTTCGTCAGCGGCGAGCTCGAGATCGAGGGCGACCTCTACGACGCGCTGTCGATGCTGTGGAGCGAGCGGATCGGCCAGCTGTCGTGGGCCGACCGGCTCGACGTGCTGCGCAACCTCGACCCGAAGGCGCTGCGCTGGGTCGAGCCGCCGAGCGAGGAGTTCGGCGCCCGGCGGCTGCAGTACGGCTTCCGGCACTCCAAGGCCCGCGACGCCGAGGCGATCAGCCACCACTACGACGTGTCCAACACGTTCTACGAGTGGGTGCTCGGCCCGTCGATGACCTACACCTGCGCCTGCTACCCCGAGGACGACTCGACGCTGGAAGAAGCGCAGGCCCACAAGTACGACCTGGTCGCCCGCAAGCTCAACCTGCAAGCCGGGCATGCGGCTGCTCGACGTCGGCTGCGGCTGGGGCGGCATGGTCCGTCACGCCGCGAAGCACTACGGCGTCCACGCGCTCGGCGTCACGCTGTCCCGCCAGCAGGCCGAGTGGGCCGCGAAGGCGATCGCCGAGGACGGCCTGACCGACGTCGCCGAGGTCCGGTTCTCCGACTACCGCGATGTCCGCGAGACGCAACTTCGACGCGGTGTCCTCGATCGGCCTGACCGAGCACATCGGCGCCGCCAACCTCGGCGCCTACTTCCGCTTCCTGCGCTCCAAGCTGCGAGCCGCAAGGCCGCCTGCTCAACCACTGCATCACCCGGCCGACCACGACCGAGAGCGTCCACATCCGCGGCTTCATCGACCGCTACGTCTTCCCCGACGGCGAGCTCGAGGGCGTCGGCCGGATCATCTCGGCCATGCAGGACAACGGCTTCGAGGTCCGCCACGAGGAGAACCTCCGCGAGCACTACGCCGCACCCTGCACGGCTGGTGCGACAACCTCGACGCCACTGGGACGAGGCGGTCGCGAGGTCGGCCTCGGCCGGGCGAAGGTCTGGGCGCTGTACATGGCCGGTTCGCGGCTTGGCTTCGAGCGCCGCACGATCGAGCTGCACCAGGTGCTCGGCGTACGCGTCGACGACCACGGCGACTCCGGCATGCCGCTGCGCCCCGACTGGGGCGTCTGAGGTCCGCCTCGAACGCGACCTTGTAGGACCGACCCGGCCCTGACATGGCTACGTCCCCACATACCCCCGCACCGCCGGGTATACCTCAACAGCTCAGCGGTTAGCGACCCGCTAAAGCCTTTATCGTCCGCGCCCGAGCTCGGCGAGCTCGGCGAGCTTGTCGAGGTGGCGGTCGTGCAGATCGCTCGGCCACCAGTTCCACTTGCCGAGGATCGCGACTGTCGACGGCACCAGAAGCGTCCTGACAAGGAAGGTGTCCATCAGGATGCCAATGGAGAGCCCAGCTCCGAGGTCGGTGATCTGCTGGCCACCTGGCATCTGGCTGCCGACGATCGCGAGAACCGCGAACGTGCCAGCGAGCACGAGGCCCGCGCTCGTCACCGTCGATCCCGTCACCCAACGGCATGGCGCACAGCTTCGCGCAGCGGAACCTCGTGCGCCTCCTCGCGGATCCGTGTCATGACCAAGATGTTGTAGTCCTCACCCAATGCCAGCAAGAACAAGAACATGAGGAACGGCAGCAAGAACGTCAGGCCATCACTGCCGACGATGCCCTGGAAGATGATCACGCAGAGACCTAGCGCCGCGAGGTAGGACAACGCGACCGACACGATGAGATACAACGGCGCAACCAGGCTGCGCATGACCAGGGCCAGCAGTACACCGATGACGAGAATGGCGATCGGAATGACGGTCCGCAGGTCATGATCCGAGGTGGCGGAGATGTCGTAGATCGCTGGCGCCTCACCGCCGACGGCTGATGCGGTCGCATGCACCTGCTCGCCAACGGAGGTGACGACGCGGCGGACCTGTGGCACGGCGTGCAATGCCTTGGTTGTTGCGGGATCGCCGACCGTCAGGCTGGCGAGATATTGCACGGTCTCGCCGTTGCTACTGACGTAGTTCGCCTCGGTGCGATAGATCGCATAGTCCTGCGCCGACATTTTGACCCCGGCCGGCTTGACGGCCGGCAGCTTGCGGGGGTCGCCGAGCGGGACGACCGTGCTCAGCTCGGCATGCAGCTGCTGGTATTTCGCGCCGCCGAGCGGAGCGCCGTTCGGGTTGGTCGGACCGGTGACCTCGTTGAACACCGAGGCCTTCGAGAGGAGCGCCTCGGCCTGATCGAGCTCGCTGGGCGTAGTCCACACCGGCTGGCGAACCGGAAGATGACGTTGGTCGGGTTGGCTGCGGCCTTCGGGAAGTGGTCATTGAGAACGGTGTCACCGGCGCGGGCATCGGAGCCCTTCGGCGCGGCTACCGAACTGCCGAAACCAGCGGGGTTGTACGCCGCCACGGCGACGGCAAGCCGCCGAAGGCCACCAGACCAACCACCAGCGTCAGCGCCGGCCGGGCGATGACCCGCCCAGCGATCCGTCCCCACAACGGTGTCTTGGGGTTGGCCTCCGGCTTGAGCTTGACGGGCCAGAACACCGCCCGACCGAATATCGCGAGCAACGCGGGAAGCAACGTCAAACCGGCGAGCAGCATCAAGAAGATCGCGATGGCCAGCGGCGCACCGAGGCTCGAGTAGATACCGAAGGTCGCGAACAGCAGACTCAGCAAGGCGGCGATCACCGTGCCGGCAGAGAAGGTGATCGACTCCCCCACCCGCTCAACCGCCCGTACGATTGCCTCGCGCTGCGGCAGGCCGGAGCGGACCTCTTCGCGTACCCGGAAGATCAGGAACAGCGCATAATCCGTCCCCGCGCCCAGCACCAGGATGATCAGCATGATCTGCGACAGCGACGAGACCTGTAGGCCGGCATGCGTCAGCTCGGCAACCACGCGTCCCGCGAACTGGCTGATCAGTAGCGCCGGCAGCAACGTGATCAGCGGCGCCAGCGGGGACCGAAAGATGATGATCAGCAGCAGCAAGATGAAGACGACGGACAGCAGCTGGATCTGCTCGGCCGTGTTGCCGGACTTCGCCTGCTGGTCGACCTGGTCGGCGAGCTGACCGGCGACGTTCGTCTGGATGCCGGGCGGCGCGCGTACACCATGAATCGCGGTACGCAGGTCATCGACCGATCCTCTTCGGTCCATCCTCACCGAGGTTGATGTTGGACAGCGTCTGGATCTGGTTGGCGACGCCGTCCGGTGAGCTGCCGAGGTCACGGACCTGGACGACGTGCTTGACGTTGCGCAACGCAGTGATCAACTGCGCATGTAGCGCTCGTCGCCGGCGGTCAGCTTGCCGTCATTGCGCGACACCACGACGGGCACCGGCGTGAGGTTGGCGTTCTGCAATGGTGACGCCAGTTTGGTGGCGATCGTGCTCGGCGAGCTCTTCGGCAGGAAGTCGGAGTTGTTGGCCTTGACCACGCTCGTCAGCGACGGGAAGACGGCGAACGACCCGAAGATCGCGAGCAGCCAGACCACCAGCACCAGCCAGCGAAACCGAACGGTGAAGCGACCGAGTGCTGAGTAGGCGGCGTGCATGCAGTCGAAACCCTTCGGGGTGCTTGCTGGGATCAACCATTCTTGCGTCTGACCGCAGACTCCAGTACGCCGACCCGCGGATATCGGCTCGATGTCAGGCCGTGGGGGTCTCGGCGGCCGCCTGCAGTCCGAACTGCTCTATCGAGTGTTCCCGCATCTTGAACTTTTGCACCTTCCCGGTGACCGTCATCGGGAACTCGGTCACGACCAGCACGTAGCGCGGGATCTTGAAGTGAGCGAGCCGGCCGGCGCAGAACTCCCTCACCTCGGCCTCGGTGATGCTCTGGCCGTCGCGGACGACGATCCACGCGCAGAGCTCCTCGCCGTACTTCTCATCCGGCACACCGACGACCTGCACGTCGGCGATCGCCGGATGGCTGTACAGAAACTCCTCGATCTCGCGCGGATAGACGTTCTCGCCGCCGCGAATGACCATGTCCTTGATCCGGCCGACGATGTTGAGATAGCCCTCGTCGTCCATCGTCGCGAGGTCGCCGGTGTGCATCCAGCGGGCCCGGTCGATCACCTCGGCGGTGCGCTCGGGTCGGCCCAGTAGCCGAGCATCACCGAGTAACCACGGGTGCACAGCTCTCCCGGCTCCCGCGTCGAAGGTCAGCCCGGTCTCCGGGTCGACGACCTTGACCTCGACGAACGGATGCACCCGCCCGACCGTCGACACGCGGCGCTCCAGGTCGTCGTCGGCGCGGGTCTGCGTCGACACCGGCGAGGTCTCCGTCATGCCGTAGCAGATCGTGACCTCGGCCATGTGCATCTCGGTGACCACCCGTTTCATCACCTCGACCGGGCAGGGCGAGCCCGCCATGATCCCGGTGCGCAGGCTGGTCAGGTCGTAGGTCGCGAAGTCCGGCAGCGCCAGTTCGGCGATGAACATCGTCGGTACGCCGTACAGCGACGTACACCGCTCTGCCTGCACCGCCTGCAGGCTCAACGCCGCGTCGAAGCCGGGTGCGGGGATGACGATGCACGCACCGTGCGTCGTGACGGCGAGATTGCCGAGCACCATTCCGAAGCAGTGGTAGAACGGCACCGGGATGCAGACCCGGTCGCGCTCGGTGTAGCGGCAGCCCTCGCCGATGAAGAAGCCGTTGTTGATGATGTTGTGGTGGCTCAGCGTCGCGCCCTTGGGGAATCCGGTGGTGCCGCTGTGTACTGGATGTTGATCGGGTCATCCGGCGAGAGGACGCGGCACGGTCGCGCACCGCGTGCTCGACGGTGAGCCGCCGCCCGCTGCGCGAGCTGGTCCCATTCCGGCGTGCCGAAGTAGATCACCGTCTCCAGCGCGGGCACCTCCCGCTCACTGCGTCGACCATCTCGACATAGTTCGACGTCTTGAACGCCTGCGCGCACACGATGACCCGGCAGCCCGACTGATTGAGGGCGTACGCCAGTTCGTGGGTCCGGTACGCCGGATTGAGGTTGACGAGGACGACACCGACTCGTGCCGTGGCGTACTGCAGCAGGACCCACTCGGCACAGTTCGGCGCCCAGATGCCGAGCCGCTCACCGGCGGCGAGATCGAGACTCAGCAGGCCCAGCGCCAGCCGGTCCACCGCGGCGTCGAACTCGCGGTAGGTCCAGCGACGGCCGGTCGAGCACTCGACGAGCGCCGCTGAATCAGCGAATTGGGCGGCGGTACGAGCCAGGTTGTCGCCGATCGTTTCGCCGAGCAGCGGGATGTCGCTGATCCCGGCCGCATACGACGGGGCCGCGGTCACCCTCAGATTGCCACGCCGGGTTCGCGGCGTCACCGGCCCAGCGCTGGCCTCGCCGCTGTGGGCCCATCTCCAGACTCGACTTGTCGACCGCCTGAAACGCGCTGGCGGGGATCGTCTTGAGCTGGCTGATCATCGTGTTCGACCACTTGGTGCTCGCCTCGCCCTGGAAAAACCACGGTGAGCCGTTGTCGGCGAGGATGAGCCCGAAGGTCTTCATCGCGCGAAGCACGACCTTTGTGTCACGGCTGTAGCCAGCGAGGGAGAAGCTCGCCTTGAGTCGGAACCGGGCGCCCATCGGCGGGTAGTTCAGGCTGCGCTTGCTACCGGCCTCGTGCTCGGCCGGCCAGATGAAGTGCTCGGAGGTGACCGGTGCGGTGAAGCGGATCGCATGGTCGACGTACCCCGCTTTCACCTCGGACGGGCGCAACAGGCCCGGCAGGATCGGCAGTCCGGCGGCATCGGCGGAGGTCAACCCGTTCGGCCGAGGTCCAGCCCTGGCTTGTAGCGCAGCTTGTTGCTGTTCAACGACCAGACTGCGCCAGAGCCGGCGGTCCAGCCTTTGCTGGTGTCGCGGGTGTCCCACGTCTCGTAGTCGCGGCAGGTGGCCTTGTCGACCACGATCGCGTGGCGGTCACCACTGGCGTTCTTGCCGCCCTCGATCTTGGTGTCCTTGCCCAGCGGGTAGCGCACATGGTCACTTTCCGAGGAATACGCGAACTTCACGTGCACCTTCGGGTGCGAGCCGGACACCACGGTGATCGGGATGCCGTACGGCACGGACTGAGCCCCAAACGACGGGCCGAAGTCAGGGTGCAGAAGGTCTGAACGACCGATGTTTTTCACCCACTCGGCGCTGCGTTTGTTGACCGGCACTTGCTGATGTTGGTGTTCCAAACGTTGTTCGCCGGGAACACCGTGCAGCCAGCGTGCCGGGGAGATGACTCGCAGCAGGTGTGACCGTCGCGCCAGCTCCTTCATCGTCGTCGGTGCCGAGGTCGCAAGCAACGGTGCGGCCCCGCCACCCGCAGCAACGGTCAACAACAGCAACAGCGGCACACCCCAGCGAGACGTCTCATGAGATCATGTATCGGCAGCCGGGACCCGCCATTACACAAAATCCGTCGGTGATCTTGAGGTTGGCTCAGGCTGACTCGCTGATGGCCGCATTGATATCCGTCAGCGCCAGCAGCACACCACCGGCGACGAACAACACCAGCAACGACAGGATCGCCTGCCGGAACGAGCCCGTGGCATTCACGACAATCGTGAAGAGCAGCGGTGCGGCCCACGACGTTCCCTCGTTCGCGACCTCCAGCAGCCCGAAGAAGGTCGCCTCCTGGCCCAACGGGATGAGCTGGGACCACAGCGAGCGTGCGAGCGCTTGGGAGCCGCCGAGGACTATCCCGATCACGATGCCAATTCCGACCGCCTGGGCCTTGGACCGCAGCTCGAAGTACGTGTAGAGAATCACCACACACCAGACGATCAGGCTGAACAGGACCGCACGCTGCGCACCAATCCGCGCCGCGACCCGCGCAGCGAGAATCGCGCCACCCATCGCGACGAATTGGATGAGCAGGATCAGCGCGAATA
>CAWFEP010000010.1:0-35844 GCA_963814845.1 uncultured Actinomycetota bacterium | reverse complement strand
ATGTCCCACCTGGTCTATCGGGGAACGTACGTAGAACTGCACGTCGATCAACGGTGAGCCTCTGGCTGGCGGCGGCCGTAGAGCGCGTTAGAGGTAGAGGCCGGGTGCGGCAACGTCGTCGAGTCGCTCGGCCGCCACTGCGTGGATGTCACGCTCGCGCAGCAACACATAGCTATTGCCGTGCAGCTCGATCTCGCCGCGGTCTTCCGGGTCGTACAACACCCGGTCGCCGATCTTGACGGTACGCACGTTGGCACCGGTCGCGACCGCCTCAGCCCACGCCAGCCGCTTACCCATCTGGGCCGTCGCTGGGATCACGATGCCGCCGTTGGACCGCCGCTCGCCGGTCTCGTTGTCGACCGTGACGAGCACGCGATCATGCAGCATCTGGATCGGCAGTTTGTCGGCCACCCGACGACGCTACCGAACGACGCAGGGTGACGACGGGCACTGCGCACAGCGCCACCGCCCCGGCAACCAGAAACGTCCAGCGTGGACCGATCGTGTCGACCGATAGCCCGCCGAGGGTCGAGCCGAGCGAGGACCCGATGAGGAAGCCGACGGCGAGCCAACCGAACGCCTCGGTCGTGGTGCCTTCGCCGGCGACCGACCCCATGCGGGTGTAGAGCCGAGCCAGGGTTGGGGCGACCGCGACGCCGCTGCACAGGAGGATCAAGGCGAGGCCGATCGAGTCCGGAGCCAGTGCGGCGGCCGCGAGCCCAGCGGCCGCGAACATCACCACTCGCGCCAGCTTGCGGTCGGTGACGGTGTGATGCGACGCACCGAACCAGACCCCGCCGATCAGCGAGCCGAGGCTCCACACCGCGAGAACGACCCCTGCGACCGCGGACGCCTTTCGTCCGCCGACGAAGTCGACAGTGGCGATGTCGGTCATATTGAAGCCGAGCGTCAGGCAGACACCCACCACGGCGTACCGGAGCACTCCGGTGCCGAACAGCACCCGCTGTCCGCGCGGGCGAGGCACCGGCGGCCCGCTCCGGGCGTGGCGGCGGCGCGGTCACGTAGGCGAGCACCCCGACCAGACCGGTCACCCCACTGACCACCACCGCGGTACGCGGGCTGGCGAGCCCAGCGATCAGGGCGACTGTCGCCGGTCCGGCGATGAAGATGAGCTCCTGCGCCGTCGCTTCAAGGCCGTACACGACCTGCGCCTGATCCTCGGTGAGCAGGCTAGGCCACAGCCCACGCGCGACCGCAGAAATCGGGGGCGTGACGAGGCCGATAACGGCGCAGATCCCGACCTGCGCGGCGTACGCCCCATGCGCTGCGGCGGCCAGGGTGAGCATGGCCGCTGCGTACAGCGCGGCGACCGGGATCAGAACCTTCCGCGCGCCGATCCGGTCGACCGCCCGCGCGAGCAACACGTTCGACAGACCTGAGCCGGCGACGCTCACACCGGTGGCAAGGCCCGCCCGCGCATAGCCGACGTGCGGCGTGAGCAGCAGCAGCACGGACAGCCCCGACATGCCCTGCGGCAGCCTCGCCAGCATCGACGTAAGCAGCAGCCGGGCTACATGCGGGCGGCGCAAAATCTCCTGATAGCGGGCAAGAATCACGAGCTAGGCGATCGACCCGTGACGGCGAACCCACTCATACATTGCGATGCCGCTGGCGACGCCGGCGTTGATCGAGCGAGTCGAGCCGTCTTGCGGTATGTGCAGCACGGCGGTGACCGCTGCGCGCGCGTCCTCGCTGAGACCAGGGCCCTCCTGGCCGAACAGCAGCACACAGCCAGCCGGCAAGCCCGCATCGACGATGCTGGTAGAGCCGGGCAGTAGATCGACGCCGATGAGCGGCAGATCCTCCCGTGCCGCCCAGGAAGCGAGGTCGGTGACCGTCGGGTGATGCTGGACGTCGACGTACCGGTCGGTGACCATCGCGCCACGGCGGTTCCAGCGACGATTGCCGACGATGTGCACCGCAGCCGCCATAAACGCGTTGGCGTTGCGCACCACGGTGCCGATGTTCATGTCGTGCTGCCAGTTCTCGATCGCGACATGGAATGGTCGCCTGCGCCCGGTCAGATCCGCGACGATCGCGTCGTTGCTCCAGTAGCGATAGCGGTCGACGACGTTGCGTCGGTCGCCGTGCGGCAAGCAAGGCGGGGTCCAGGCGGGGGTCGTCTGGCCAGGGCTGCGGATGCGGGCCGACACCGACCTCGAGAACCGGCGGTTGACACTGCGACATCGTACGGTGGAGTCGATGCCACGCCAGACGAGTCCTCCCCGCGCTTGCCTGTCCTGCCGCTGTCTCGTCTGCTCGCCGTCACGTCACCTCCGGCGCACGCGAGCGCGGCCGGCACCGTTCGGCCGCAGGCGTCGCCGCAGCGTTTCGGGGCAGCACGGTGCGCCACGTCCACTATCGGATCGTCGCATCGGGCGGCGCGCAGCGTCTCGCGCGACGCACACACCGCGCTCGGCCCCAGCCAGCAACGAGAAGCTCTTCACGACGATCACGCTGTTGGACCTGCTCGGCCCCAGGTTTCGGTACGCGACAAAGTTTATGGCACTGCTCCGATCTCAGCGGACGGCACCCTGAAGGGCGATCTCGTCCTCGTCGGCTCCGGTGATCCGACGATGACGGTCGCCGACCTCCGCCTCATGGCGACGCACCTGCGAGCCAAGGGGCTGCGACATGTCACCGGGCGGCTGGTCGTCGACGACACGCGCTACAGCCATGTCACGCGGGTCGCCGGGCTGGAAGCACAAGTTCGTACCGGTCGAGACCGGTACGGTCGACGCGTTCAGCGTCGATGACAACGAGTGGCGACAGCAGCAAGACGTTCGAGGCCGACCCGAGTTCGGCAACGCGGCGCTGTGGCGCAAGGCGCTGAAGAAGTCGCATATCTCAGTCGCGGGAAGGAACCTGATCGAGCGCCTTCGGTAGCGCCGCTGCATCGACTTGCTTACCCATCACTCCCCCGACCTCGCCGCGATCATCGACGACACGTTGACCAACTCGGTGAACTTCAACGCCGAAATGATGCTGCGCGAGGCCGGCGCGCAAACGCAGCGGCTTTGGCAGCCCGGCGACTGGCATCGCCGCAGTGCAAGCGGTCGCCGCGACACCTCGGACTCCCACTCGGGACCGTGCATGACGGGTCGGGGCTGTCCTACACCGACCGTGAGACACCGGCCACGATCGAGCGAGTGGTTGGCAATGCTCAAAACCTGCCGATCTATCACGACCGTCTACTACGCGCTGCCGATCGCGTGCGAGACCGGCACTCTCGTCGGCCGGTTATGTGGACCAAACGTCGACGCGCCGAGTCCGAGCGAAGACCGGCAGCCTCGACCACGTCGCCGCGCTCTCCGGCTACACCACGACCACTCGGGGCGACCCGTGACGTTCTCGTTCCTGCTCAGTGGGTTCAAGGACCGCAACTTCACCAGGGTGTTGAACCACCTCGATGCAGCGGTCGCAGTGGTCGTGCGGCGCGGTTAACGTCCGACGACTCGACCTCGCACGTCCCCGAGGTCGATTCGCGAACCGTCGGCGAGCGGTGCCGTGGCGCTGATCACCACCTCGTCGCCATCGTCGAGAAACCGTGAGCCGCCCCATCGCTCGATCAGCGACCCGACCTCGTCAGCCGCCGTGCCGCTGACCGTGCCGGAGGCGTAGAGGTCACCGGTCCGCAGCGACGCGCCGTTGACAGTGAGATGCGCCATCATCTGAGCCGGCGACCAGTGCATCGTGCGGTAGGGCGGCCGCGACAGCAGCTCACCGTTCACCCGCAGCTCGAGGTCGATGTCGAGCCCCCAGGGCTCGCGACTCGACGAGATACGGCGAGAGCGGCGTACCCAGCGAGGGCGGCCGGCACGCCGAGCAGCGTCGCAGCACGTCGAGCGGCACCACCCATGGCGAGATCGAGGTCTGGAACGACTTGCCGAGGAACGGTCCGAGCGGCACGGTCTCCCAAGCCTGGATGTCGCGCGCCGACCAGTCGTTGACGATCACCACGCCGAAAACGTGGTCGGCAAAGTCCTCAATCGGCACCGGCACGCCGTGCTGCGACGGCATCGCCGACGACGAAACCGACCTCGACCTCGACGTCCAACCGCTGCGGTCGAGCGCAACACCACGCCGTCATCGCCGGCAACGTGGCCCGACGGGCGCACGACCGGGGTGCCTGAGACGACGACGGTGCCGGCGCGGCCGTGGTAGCCAACCGGCTGGTGTCGCCAGTTCGGCTGGAGTGGCTCGCTGGCCGGGCGCAGAGATGCGGCCGAGGTTGCGTGGCGTGGTGCTCGCTGGCGTAGAAGTCGACGTAGTCCGCGACCGTGAACGGCAACGTCATCGTGATGTCCGCAAGCGGAATCAACGGCGCGTCCTGCGCCCACTCGAGCACCGCTCGCCTGACCTCGCGCCAGGCCGCCGGACCGGCGCCGAGCAAGGCGTCGAGTGTGGGCGCGTTCAGCGCCGCCTCGTGAGGTGAGCCGCGCAGCGAGGACATCGTCGCCGAGATCGAGCGCGCCGTCACCGACCCGCACGCAGATTCGCGGCTCGGCTGACTCGCCGTTGATCGTGTAGACGCCGTACGGGTAGCACTCGGTCAGGGCGACCGCCGTCCCGCCCAGGACCAGGCGTATGCCTCGTCCTCGCAATCCAGCCCGGCCGCGCCGAGCTCGAGCGGGCGGAAGGTGTCGACCATGACGGCGAGCTCATCGAAGAACTCCGCGCCGATGCTGCGCTCGACCGCCCCGGGCTGCGGGCCGTGGGTGTGCCCGCCGGGATGCAGCGAGATTGAGCCCTGCGCCGATGCCGGAGCCCTTGCGCGCCTCGTAGTCGCCGCCGCAGTAGAACATCACCTCGTCGCTGTCGACGTTGGAGTGGTAGTACGGCACCGGGATCGCGAGCGGGTGATAGTCGACCTTGCGCGGCACGAAGTTGCAGATCACGAAGTTGCCGCCCTCGAAGACCTGGTGAGCGGGCGGCGGCTGATGGATCCGGCCGGTGATCGGCTCGAAGTCAGAGATGTTGAAAGCAAACGGATAGAGGCAGCCGTCCCAGCCGACGACATCGAACGGATGTGTGGCATGAGTGTGCACGGTCCCGGCCACACCGCCGCCGGAGGCGCGATGCTTCACGAACACCTCGACCTCCTCGCCGTCGGCGAGCATCGGCTCCGGCGGGCCGCGGAAGTCGCGTTCGCAGTAACGGCGCGTGCTCGAGCAGCTGGCCGAATTTCGAGAGGTAGCGGCGCGGCGGCGCGATGTGGCTGTTGGCCTCGATCGCATACAGCCGCAGGGGCTCGCTGCCTTCCGGCACCCAGCGATGCGTCGTCGCGCGCGGCACGATCACGTAGTCGCCCTCGCCGACGTCCACCGCGCCGAACACGGTCTCGAGCATCGCTTGGCCCGACTCGACGTACACGCACTCGTCACCGAGCGCATTGCGGTAGTAGGGCGACGGTTTCGCCGGCGACCGCGTAGGAGATCCGGACGATCGGCGTTGCCGAGCACCAGCCGGCGTCCAGTCACGCCATCGAGCCGCTTCCACTCATTGCCGTCGACCAGCTCGTGCAGCTTGAGGTGACGCGGCACGAGCGGCATGTTGGGCACGGTCGCCTGGCTCGGCAGGTCCCACGGCCGCGCCTCGACGATCGCCGACGGGATGCCGCGGTGATAGAGCAGCGCGGAGTCCGACGAGAACCCCTCCTCGCCCATCAATTCCTCGGCGTACAACCCGCCGTCCGGTCGCCGATGTTGGGTATGCCGCTTCGGCGGCACGTCACCTATGCACCGGTAGAACGCCATGGTCGGCCTCCTCGACCTCACGGTAACCCCTACCATCACCGAGTTGACTGATCCGTGAGGAGCCTCACCGTGCCACCCAACCGCCGCACTACGCCCGCGCCACCCGCGCTCACCGACGACGACGTCGCGCTGCTTCGGACGCGGGTCGCTGCCGGCGAGCGGCCACGCGTCGTCGTCCGCGCGGCGTCCGCTTCGGTCGCCGCGGGCACCCGTGGCAGCGTGGTACGCCTCGGCGATCCCAAAGACAGCGAATACATCGTGGTACGCCTCGGCAAGGACGAAGTGCCGTTCGCCCCGGCGGAACTCGGCCTGCCCGGTCGGACCAAGGCCGGCGCGGCAGCCAAACCAGCAACGCTAGCCAAAGCGGCCCCACCAGCCAGGACTACACCCGCTCCGGCAAAGACCCCGACGGCGCGCGCCTCGACCCCAGACGCGAGCGAAGCGTCCCGCGCGCGGCGCCGAAGCGCGTGCCACCACTCGTGGTGACGATGCGATTTCGCGACGGCGGGTGGACGGTCGAGGCACAACGAGGCGCGCGCCGGCTCGCCAAGCCCGCTCCGCTGCGGCCGGGCGCAGTCAGCGCCTTCGCCGAGCACCTCGATGACGACGGCGTGCGCGATGCGCTCGTCGAGACAGTCGACTCGTGCCGCAGCGTGGTGGAGGAGCGGGCCGCGAGCCTGCGGGCCGAGCTCGAGCAGGCCGAAGCCTCGCTTCGGGCGTACGACGCTCGGCCGCAGCGCCGCACTCAGCGGTGAGGTAGCCGCGCCCTCACCTTCATCTCGACCCGACGACGGGCGCGAGTCCACAGCAGGCGGGCCAGCTCGCGGCTGTCGATCGCTCGCGCCGGGCGGTCCTCAAGCTGCGGCGGGATCAGTGGCGGCGGTTCAGGCGTCGGCTGCGGCAGCGACTCGGGCCGCTTCCACTGCGCCTTCCGGCTGGCAAGGATCGTGTTGATCACCGTCGTCGCCACGGCGCTGACCGGCAGCACGAGCGGCTCGGTCGATCCCTCCTCACGTGATTGCTCGTCTGCGAGGGCCAGGAGGTCAGGATTGCCGATCACGTGGACGCCGGTGTCGGCGATTGCCTTGACGGTCGCAATGCCCTTCTCGGCAGCCCGCGCCAACGCCCAGGCCGGCGTGGTGATCATCGGCTCGCCCGGCAGCGGCTGCCGATCGGCCAGCAGCGGTTTGACGACTGCCTCCCTGACGAACCGCCGGTAGTTCTCCTCGGACCACTTTCGGCGCGAGAACTGGGCATTGAGCTGTGATACCAGCTCCACCTCGCTGAGGCTGAGCGACCGGTTCGAATCGCTCGGATCCGGCACGAGAATGCCGTCGGGCAGCCCGAGCAACGACTCAAACGTCCGAAGGAGCGCCAGCCGGTCCGACTCGTCGACCACGATCACGGTCACGTTCTCGGCACCCGCCGCGGCGACCCATCGGCGCACCAATGCCGCGTGATCGTGCCGCTGCCAGAAGGTCGGCGTCGGTCGTTCGTACGGCGGCTGGTTGAACATACGGTCGAGCCAGTCGTCATAGCCCATGCGCAGGCCGTTCTGGATGTACTGCTGCCACTGCGAGGGCAGGATCTTCGCCAGCGGCCGCAACGTGATCACCACCTGGACGCGCGAGCCGCCAAGCTCTCTCACGGCGTCGCCGGCCCGGTCGTCATCCGCGTCGGCGAAGAACTCGCTGCTGACGACCACCCGCTTACGCCCAGCGAAGGACGCCACCTCTTCGACCAGGGCGTGCCAGTTTCGCGGCTCGGGCAACGGGTCACCTCGCCGACCCGGGCTACCCGTCAGGGCCAAGGTCGCGAGCATCGGCTGCCGGTTGCGCCCGGCGTAGTGGACACCGTTCGCGGCGACCTCGTCGCGGGCGAGGTGGAAAGCCCCTTGCAGCGAGCTCGTCCCGGTCTTGAACGTTCCGATGTGGAGCAGTACGGCGTCCGTCGGCAGCACGTAGTCCACGCCTCGGATGCTAGTCAGTCGGCGGCTGCAAGCCCGCTGCGCGGAGCTGGCATGTATCGAGCCCCAAAGCCAAAGATCAAAAGCAACGGCGCTAACTAGCAGGGGACGCTGGCGGTTTGCCCGGCCTCGTCTGATTGTTGCCGGTGAAAAGCGGGCGTTGGGGCACGAACCGACCAGCTGAGGCAGCTTTCAAGATCATGGCCGTTTAGGGGCGTTCTAGGAACCTTAAACGGCCATGATCTTGAACGAGACCGAGAAATCAGACGAGACGAGACAAAACGCCAGAGCCACCTGGTACTGAGCGCTTTTGGCTTCTTGGGCGTTGGACCCATAGGAGGCGACCAGATCAGCCGAACTTTGGGCTGTCGGAGTTGTCCGCGGTGCTGGGTAGCCGATTGGGTGGTCGGATCGTCGCGATTGGCTGGTAGGCGAAGCGGCGTGGCCCGGACCACAGCGCCGGCACGGCATCCGTGGCATAGGCCAGCGTGTAGGCGATTGACTCGTAGTTGGCCCGCCAGCCGCGGAAGTGCGGCCATGCCTCGGCCGTCGTCCGCTCGATGTCGAAACCCACGTCGATGAGGCGCTGGACGCCAGCCTCGAATTCCTCGAAGCTGAGCTGGATGTCGGCGTCGGGATCCGGGTCGTAGTCGATCGGCACGCCGACGGATCGACCCATCTGCCGAAGCGCGGTGAATCCCATGCGCAGGCACAATCTCGGCTCGAGTCGGTCGCGACTCGGTGCCACCGCAAGCAACAACGCAGCCGAGTCCATAACGGCGAGCAGGCCGATCAGCCAGGACGACATCGGCTGAGGCGACCGGAATCGCATCAGGACCGGGTAGTTGGAGTGGCTCTCCGCGACGTCGGCGGCCCAACGCTCCCAGGTCGAGTAAAGCGCGGGCAGGTCATCGCGATCGCCGTAGATCCCCCACTTGGTCCGCGCCAGCAGCTCTGGCCCCCACGGTGGCGAGCCGGCACGCGAGCCGAGCAATGTCACATCGGTCTCGCGCCGGTTGAACGCGGCATACAACGTCGGGAGATAACCGATCTGAGCAGCGATGACAAACAGGCCCAGGGCCGCCGCGACGACGTCGATCGCGCTTGATCCGCTCCCACTCGGCGCATCGAACCCGAGGGTAAACATCGACGACCCTGACTCCCGGAAGGCCGCCCCAATGTGGTGAGTCGCTGGCCACAGCAGCAAGGCGAAGCCGACCTCGAAGCCGCCGAGCCACACGATGAGCAGCAGCAGGAGGTACGCCGCTGCCTGCCCGGCAAGCACGGTGTCGCGATCCTCGTAGTCGGTCATTCGACGCGTTGCCAGCGCGAACGCGCGGTCCACCACGGTGTCGACCGTCCGACCGATGCGCCCGAGGCTGGCCCTCGGAATGATCAGTGACCGCAGCACGCTGATCAGCGTCGAACCGATGATCAGCACCGCCAGGACAGCGCCGACCACACGCAGGACCACCATGTGGATCATCCTGCCCTGTGGACAACGCCAACGCACAACGGCACCTCGGCGTCAGACTGCGTGGCCATGGAACTCGCCATCTCGCCGGCCGATCTCTACGCCGCGTCGGTCGCCCTGACCCGCTGCCGTGCTGACGTCGCAGAGGCCGGGCTGACCTTCGCCCGTCGGGCGCAGGTTGACTTACCCGACCTTGGCGTGAACGTCGCCGCAGCAACCAATCGAGGGATTGTTGGCACCGAGCAGGCCATCCACACCATCTGCACCGACATCGAGCAGCTCTCCCGCGCGCTGGCCGCACTCGCCCACCACTACCCGCAGGTCGACGGCGCAGCCGTTAGGCGCCGATGAGGCCCGGCCCGACCTCAATTGCGCCACCACGGCAGTACGTCGTGCCGACGATCCACGGCGATCCTGCTGCGGCCCATCGGCTTGCAGACGCCTACCGAGAGCTCGCCGATGCCATCTCAGCCGCGCAGCTTCGCTGCGGCCACATCGTGAATGACCTCTCGCGCGCCTGGCGAGGGGTCGGTCATCGCGGCATCGATGCACCAGTCGAGGCGTTCCTGCAAGGTGCGGGCCGACTCATACGCATGCTCCGGGAGGCCGCTACCGAGCTCGACGTCTATGGCCGGCATCTCGAGAAGGCCAAGCACCACCATGGTTTCTCGCTCCACAAGCTCCTCGTCGTCGGCGCGATCGTCACGGTCTCGGTGGCGGCGGTGGTGGTGACGGTCGGTGCCGCAGGAGTCGTTGAGGCTGCCGCTGCCACGGCCGCGGTGGGCGGCACGATCGAGGCCGCGGGTGCAGCAACCGCGGCCGACCTGAGTGCGGCGGCTGGCGTCGATGTCGCGCTTGACGGCGCATCGTCGCTACGGCCGTTGCTCGCTTTTGTGGTGCCACACCTCGTCCAGGTCGAGTGGGCAGCGGGCGGCACAGCCGCGTGGAACGAGCTGACGCTCGGCCGCCTGGATTGGGGGCAGATCACGGCAAACGGCGCGGTGGCGTTCGTCGGCGCGGGGAGTGCCACGGCGGCGACGAAGCTGGCAGCCGACACCGCCTGGGCCTCACCGCAGCTGATCGAAGGCACGGCGTGGGCAGCAGCGGCAGCCGGTGACGACGAGCTTGTCAACCACCGCATCAGCTTGCTTGATGTGTCTGAGTCATTCGTGGTCGCCGGCGGCGGCACATTGGGACGCGACGCGTTGCGCGAGCATGATCTGTGGCCAGCCGAAACTGACTACCGGCGTGAAGCCCTGATCAACCTGCGCCACCAGAAAGGGCTGATCGCCGACCGCGGGATCGCCCACGAGCTATCGGTGCTTCGTCAGTCGGCGCGGGAGATCCAACGTGGCGATTTCGATCTCACCCTGCATGAAGGCCCAGGGCACACGATCGGTCGTCACGTCGGAAGGACCGCCAGCGAGCTGCGAGCCCGGGTCCGCGCCAACCGTCGGATCTCGACGGCGTCGACGTACTGGGACGACAACACCGCCAATGACTCGATCCGCCTAGCGATTGCCGCGAGCCAGCCCGCGATCGCTCGCTGGCTCGCGGCGGGATCGGTGGCGCCGCTTCGACTGCACATCACGGCACCGTTCGACGTTGGATTTGCGGTCAACGCCAGCGGGCGAGTGTGGTTCGTCCGCAAGGCCCTCGTCGTGCTGCGCAGCGACAAGACGGGTATCTGGGTGCTGACCAGCTATCCGGTAGGGCGCGGATGAGCGCTCAGCCACTCAGCAGGCTGAGCAGCTGGCCAAGCTCGTCCGAGGAGGCGGTCGGCACGATGTAGCCGTCCTGATTCTCGATCTGCGCGAGGTTGTCGAGCACATCCTCAGCGGTGGGCAGATGGTCCTTCCCGCCGTACCAGCCTGGCGCGAGCCCGATGAAGACCCGGGCAAAACGCCCACCCGCCGCGGAGAACATCTCGTGCGTGAAAGTACAGGCCTCTGACGCGAGGAAGGTCACGAGTGGTGTGACGAGCTCCGGCTTGACCTGCTTGGAGAAGTCACCGAGCAGTTCCTCGGTCATGCGGGTTGCGGCGACGGGCATCAACACGTTGGACTGGATGCCTGCTTTCGCGCCCTCGACCGCGATGACGTTCGAGAGGCCGACGAGACCCATCTTTGCGGCGCCGTAGTTGGACTGGCCGAAATTGCCGAATACCCCAGAGTTTGACGAGGTGAAGACAAAGCGGCCGTAGCCGTTTTCCTTCATCACTTTAAACGCGGGCTGCGAGACATAAAACGCCCCCTTGAGGTGCACGTCGAGGACCGCGTCAAGGTCGTCCCAGCTCAGCTTGGCGAACGACTTGTCGCGCAGGATGCCGGCGTTGTTGATCACCACGTCGACCTTGCCGAAGGCGTCCACCGCGGTCTTGACGATGCTCTCGCCACCGTCAGGGCTCGACACAGAGTCGTAATTCGGAACCGCCTCGCCACCGGCTTCCTTGATCTCGTCGACGACCCGCTGCGCGGCAGCATCGCTGCCGCCCTCGCCATTCACCGATCCCCCCAGGTCGTTAACGACCACCTGCGCACCCCGCCGGGCGAGCTCGAGGGCGTACGTGCGACCGAGGCCGCCACCTGCACCGGTGACGATTGCGACCCGGCCGTCGAAGGAGATCTCAGACACGCTGCGCTCCAAATACGTTGTGGTCCATTGGGGTTCGTGATCATTGTCGCAGGGCAGGTGAAAGACTCGCGACATGCCATCGAGTCAGGCCACCCGCGCGATCGGTCTCGCCGGCTCGCTCGGCGGCGTCGCCACTGCCGCCGGCAGCGGTGCCCTGATCATCGGCATCGGCGATCAGTGGTACCGCGATCTGGACCGGCCGCGCTGGGCAATGCCGGGCGTGTTGTTCGCACCGGCTTGGTCGGTCGTCGCCGCGAGCCAGGCGGTCGGGGCGTGGCTGCTGTGGCGCGCGGAAGACAGCCGCGATGCGCTCGACGTGCCCGCGCTGTCGTCGTACGCAGTTCAGCTCTGGCTGAGCCTGGCTTGGATGTTGCTCTTCTTCGGCCTACGCCGGCCGGCCCTGGCGATGCTCGAGATCTGCGTGCTGTGGCTCGCGATCGCGTTGACGATCGCGGAGTTTGGGCAGCGTCACAGGTTGGCTGCGCTGCTGGTCCTGCCGTCCCTGGCAGCGGTCACCTATGTCGCCGTGCTCAATGCCTCGATCTGGCGCCGCAACCGCTAATCCGTCAACGGAACGACCCGCCATCGGCGATGGCTCAGCGACGGCACCTTCGCTCGGCAGTCGATGACCCGTTGGGCCGAGATCTCAGCAACTGCAACGCCGTCGGCTTCGCCAAGCTCAGCAATCACCTCGCCGAACGGGTCGATAACGACGCTCTCACCCGTGTAGGACGGCGGCGACTGCACCGCACTCGCGACGTAGCAGACGTTCTCGATTGCGCGTGCGGTCGCCAGGGTGCGGTATTGCCGCGCCTTGAGCGGTCCGGCCACCCACGCGGTCGGCACCGCGAGGAGAGTGACGCCATCGTCGATCAGCGCCCGCGCGAGTTCGGGGAAGCGAATGTCGTAGCACGTGAGGACGCCCACCCGAAACTCCCCGCAATCGAAGGCGAGCAGGTTAGTAGCCTCGCCGGCGACCAGGCGGTCGGACTCCCGCCAGCCCAGCGCGTCGAACAAGTGCTGTTTGCGGTAGCGACCAATCAGCGCACCGTCGGGTCCAATCGCGACGACAGTGTTGTATGCCCGGGTCAGATCCCCGCCGACAGACTCGAACATGCCCGCAACGACCGTGACGCCGCGGCCCGACGCGACCTCGGCAAGACCGGACACGAACGGCCCGTCGATCGGCTCGGCGACCGGCGCCAGCGCGAGGTCCTGCGGGCCGAAGTCATGCATCGCTCCTTCAGGAGCGATCACCAGCGTCGCGCCGTCGTCGGCGGCTTCGCCGATTGAGGCCCGCACCCGGGCGAGGTTGGCCGGCTTGTCCATCCCGGCTGCATATTGCACGACGGCCATCCGCATTCGCCCATCCAACTACGCTTCACGCCATGCTGGTCGAACGCATGCGGAGTTTCGGGACCACGATCTTCGCGGAAATGAGCGCGCTGGCGGTGGCGACAGCCTCGATCAACCTCGGCCAGGGTTTCCCTGACACCGACGGTCCGGACGCGATGCTCGAACGCGCCGTGGAAGGTCTGCGCAGTGGCCTGAATCAGTACCCGCCCGGCCCGGGGATGCCGGCGCTTCGCACGGCCATCGCCGCCCACCAGTTGCAGTTCTATGGCCTGTCATATGACCCCGACAGCGAGGTCTTGGTGACGGTCGGAGCGACCGAAGCCATCAGCGCGACGATTCTGGCGTTATGCGAGCCAGCCGACGAGGTCGTCGTCTTCGAGCCGTACTACGACTCCTATGCCGCGGCCATCGCGCTGGCGGGGGCACGACGAGTGCCGGTCGCACTTCGCCCGACTGCCGGAGATGGTCGGTTCTCCTTCGAGCCCAATGAGCTTCGCGCGGCAATCACGCCGCGTACCCGGCTGATTCTGCTCAACTCGCCGCACAACCCGACGGGCACGGTGCTCACCGCCGAGGAGCTCGACGTCGTCGCCACCGCTTGCCTCGACCATGACCTGATCGCGGTCACGGACGAGGTGTACGAACACCTGACATATGACGGCACCCCTCACATCCCGCTGGCAACGCTGCCGGGCATGCGCGAGCGCACCCTCACAATTTCGAGTGCCGGCAAATCGTTCAGCGTCACCGGTTGGAAGATCGGATGGATCTGCGCGCCCGCTCCGCTAATCCGCGCCGTCAACACCGTCAAGCAGTTCCTGACCTACACCCACAGTGCCCCGATGCAACTAGCAGTCGCGTATGCGCTTGAGCACGAGATGGGGTGGGTTGCGGACCTCTGCGCCTCGCTGGAGTTCCGCCGAGATCGGGTGGCAGCCGGGCTCGAGACCGTCGGCCTGAAGGTGAGCCGGCCGCAGGGGACGTATTTCATCCAGGCAGACGTCCGCGCGCTCGGCCTCGAGGACGGCGAGGCGTTCGCCCGGGCGCTGCCGCATGAGGCTGGTGTCGTGGCGATTCCGACCGCGGTCTTTTGCGACACCCCGGGGGTCGGCACACCGTTCGTACGGTTTGCCTTCTGTAAACGCGACGAAGTCCTCGACGACGCGGTCGCCCGACTGACGGAGTACGCCCGCCGTCACACCACCGAGGGCGCCGTCCGCCAGGAGTGACCGTTGTAGATCGCGAAGGCCGTCTCAGGGAAGGAGTCGACGTCTGGTCGCCAGTTTCCCACCACATAGACCCGACTTGCCGACTCAGCGCTTACCGCGACGAGCGAACCGAGGCCATGGACCGGCGATTTCTGCACCTTCCATTTTCCGCCGACGGTGTGCAGGATCACGGCCCGTTGCAGGTCACTTGCGTTGTCGGCCTGAGCCACGGCCCAGGCCGCCGAACCGTGCATGGTCACGCTCAGTAGTCCGACGCTCCTATAGGGGCGTGGCGCTGCGACGCGCGACCACTTATGTCCGTTGTAGCGCAGGATGTATGGCTTCTCGAGCATCGTGGTCGCGTTCGTCGTGTAGCCAACCGCATATGCGTGTCTCGACGACGATGTCGCGATCGCTCGCAAGGTGACTGAGGCGGGCACGTCGATCGAGTTCGCCCATTTTTTGCCGTTCCAGTGCACCAAAGTCTCCCCGGAGATGGCCCAGGCGTTCCTCGGGCCGGAGGTGCTCACAGCGGTGAGGGTGTCTGTAGCGGACACGACGACTGCCGACCATTTCTTGCCGTTCCAGTGCAGATCCACCAGCTTCGACCCAATGAACAGATCGCTGCCGACTGCCCACGCGTTGCTCGCCGAACTGGCTGCGATCGCAGCGAACGAGCCAGTGAGATGGGCCGGCAGCTTGACCGGCTTGAAGGTCTTGCCGTGCCATTGATCAAGCAACGGTCGCACGATCAATGAGTTGCCCTCAGAGGCTCCATCGGCCCACACCACCTTGGCCGAGCCAGCCGCAATGCCGCCAAGCGAGCCGTACGGACCAAGTTTGATCTTGATGTGCGACCACTTGCCATCGTGATAGCGGCCGAGAAGCGGCGCGATGCCATCGCTCTCATTCGTCCCGAACGCCCAAGCGTCAGACGAATGTGGCACTGCCGTCACCAGGGCAAAGCCGCCCGTGGTGCCTGGTGGCTCTGCCGCAACGCGGAACGGGTGGTTTGGTGCGCTGCTCGCACCGGCCGCCGGGACGAGCATGACCGTCGCGACGGTCGCGACACCGACCAACCGCGCCAGTGAAGACAACTGGGACATGACGCGCAGCTCCTTTGTGGGCAGGGAAGGTCAGCATTCCCTATCCCGCGTCGGTGCGTCGCGATCTTGAGATTTTCGCCTCGACCGTGCCGGTCAGGCGAGAATCAGGCGCATTTTGGACTGGACGTGTTTGCCCTCCCAATCCGCCATCACCCGGCCTACCAGCCCGTGTCGTGCCGCGGCGGCGATGAGAGTGTCGGGTCGGTAGTGGAACTCTTCGCGCAGTCGGCCGTACTCCCTCCCGGTCGTGCGGAAGAAGGTGAAGTCGAAGATCGACTCTTTGGTCATCAGCCGACCGACATGGGCGAAGCACTCGTCGATCACCGGCAGCGGGCAGTGCGAGAAGACGCTGTGGGCGTGGATGTAATCGAACCTGTCCGCCGGCAAGAACTCGAAGCGCATGTCCTTCACGACCGTGAGGTATGGCAGCTTGGCGGCGAGATCACGCTGCGCGACCGTGTCCTGGGCCGCCAAGATCACTTCGGGTGAGATGTCCACGCCGTAGTAGTTCGCCGGATCAAGGAAGTCGATGAACCTCCACCCCGCCCGCAGGTTGCCACAGCCGATTTCGAGCATGCGGTGTCGCGGCGTAAGTCCGTGTTCGCGCAGGTAGTGAAACTGGAGCAAGCCGATCCTGTTCCACTCCGGCCGGTCACGAGCTCCAACTGCGGTGGCACGACCGTGCCGGAGGTCATCGGCGACGACGTCGCGGTAGTAGCCGATGTGGTCGCCTCGATGGCGGAGCCGAAGCACCAGATCGCGTCGAAGCCGATGCAGGTAGCGCGTCGCGCGATCATGGTTCCTGATCCGGTGAATCGATCTTTCCAGCCGGCCCGGTCGCTGTTGCGCCACGCCAACCTCCCCGTTCTCGCCGTCCCGCGAGCAGTTCGCACGATAGCGCCGCAGTGCGCGTGCGAGTACGGTCAGGATGCGCAGTTCTGGCGCACGACAACCCAGAACGGGCGGGCGATTGCGGTGTACGAAGACGAAGAAACAGAACCCGACCACGTTGCCGGCATGGAGCGCCGTCCGGGACACATCCTGCCGCGAGTCGATCCCACCGAGCAACGGGTCCTCGGAGTCCCGCTGAGCTGGTACAAACACGATCCGGTGGACCTCTCGGGCCTGCGCCACCCGATGAAATGGGCGAAGTGGCGCCTCAAGCTCCACCGCATGGGACCGTACGCGCCTGCTGAGGACGAGTCCTTGTAGCAGCCTGCTTCTAGGGTGGGTACATGGCTTCCATGACGCGCCACAACCCGCCGACCCTGCTCGAGCTCGACCTGACGCAGCCGCTGATCGACGCCGAGCCGGACGAGCCGATCGCCAAGCTGCGGACTCGCGGCAAGCCGCGGCTGCGCGCGGTGCTCCGCACCCTGCATGAGGCGGGCGGCGACGCCAACGTCGTCGGTCTTGTCGCCAAGCTCGGCAGCGGCTCGATGCCGCTGGCGATCGCTCAGGAGCTTCACGCCGCGGTTCGCGCCTTCGCCGGCAGTGGCAAGCCGACCGTTGCCTGGGCCGAGACGTTCGGGGAGTCGAGCAGCGGCACGGTGCCGTACTACCTCGCGACCGCGTTCAGCGAGATCTGGATGCAACACGCTGGCGAGCTCGGGCTGGTCGGGATCGCCGGTGAGGTGACGTTCTTACGCGGCGCCCTCGACAAGCTGGGCATCGAGCCACAGCTCGACAAACGCTATGAGTACAAGAACGGCGCCGACCGGATCATGCGCAAGGAGTTCACCGACAGCCACCGTGAGGCCTCCGACCGACTAGTCGAGTCGGCTTGGGATGACGTCGTCGAGTCAATCGCCGCCGGCCGTGGCCTCACCACCGAACAAGTGCGCGACCTCGCTGACACGGCGCCGATGTCCGTGACGAGGGCGATCGAGGGCGGCCTGATCGATCGCCGCGGCTACCGCGACGAGGTCTACGCCGATGTCCGACGGCGCGTCGGTGGCGACGTGCGATTGCTGTTCGCCAACCGTTGGGCGCCAAAGGTCGCGGCGCCGGAACGGCTGGCGAAGCTGGTGACGACTCGCCACCAGGCGGTAGTGGCGCTTGTCGAAGGGCACGGTGCGATCGTCACGGGTCGCAACCGCCGCTCGCCGATGGACGGCCCGCAGATCGGGAGCGACACCATCGCCGCGGCCTTCCGCGCGGCACGCAACGATGACCGGGTCCGGGCAGTCGTGTTTCGCGTCGACTCCCCCGGCGGCTCCTACGTCGCCTCCGACACGATCTGGCGTGAGGTCGCGCTGACCAGCGATGCAGGCAAGCCGGTCGTGGTCTCGATGGGCACGATGGCTGGCTCCGGTGGTTACTTCGTCGCCTGCCCCGCAGACGTGATCGTCGCCCAGGCCGCGACGTTGACCGGCTCGATCGGGGTGTACGGCGGCAAGGCGGTTGTGACCGGGTTGATGGACAAGGTTGGCTTGACGACAGGAGCCGTGTCGCGCGGCGCTCGAGCCCGGATGTTCTCGACGCGGGTGGGGTTGACCGATGACGAGCGGGCGCACATGTCGGAGTGGCTCGACGACGTCTACAACGACTTCGTGGACAAGGTCGCCGCCGGTCGCAGCATGACCCACGAGGCAGTCCACGAAATCGCCAAGGGCCGGGTCTGGTCGGGCTCCGACGCCGCACGAAACGGGCTCGTAGACGTCATCGGCGGGATTCGGGACGCCACGTCGATCGCGCGAGAGCGCGCCAACCTGCCGAGTGACGCACCACTGCGCGCCGCGGTTCAGGTGAAGAAGATCGCCAGGCTGCGGACGCCGAGATCGAGCGATGACCCGCGCGCCGTATCGGTGTCGATCGGGGGCTGGGGCGACTTCGCCACGATCGCCACGTCACTCGGACTGCCGCCTGCCGGGCCGCTGACAATGCCTAGCGTCACACTCACCTAATGGCAGACACCGATCAGACCAGCTTCGACGTCATCGTCATTGGTGGCGGGCCGCCCGGCGAGAACGCCGCCGACTACGCGCACCGGGGCGGTCTGTCCGCGGTGATAGTCGAGACCGAGTTGGTGGGCGGTGACTGCTCGTACTGGGCCTGCATACCGAGCAAGGCACTGTTGCGGCCGGTCGAGGTGCTCGCGGCCGCGAAGGCGCTTCCTGGAGTGCCGATCGGCGACCGGCTGGACGTCGAGGCGGTGCTCGCCAGGCGCGATGAGTTCGTCAATCACCATGACGACTCCTCCCAGGTCGAGTGGGCGACCGGCGCCGGCCTGACCGTCGTGCGTGGAAACGCCCGTCTGACCGGCGAGCGAACCGTGGAGGTCACGTCGAGCGACGGCTCGGTCCGTTCCTTGACGGCCAACCACGCAGTGGTGCTGGCGACCGGCACGTGGGCCGCTGTGCCACCGATCCCCGGCCTGCGGGAAGCCGAGCCGTGGACCTCGCGCGACGTGACCAACCTGCACGAGGTGCCCGAACGCGTCATCGTGATCGGCGGCGGCGTCGTCGGTTGCGAGTCGACGACCTGGCTCTACGGGCTCGGCGCTCACGTCACCATGCTCTGCCGCGAGGAGGGCCTGCTCGCGCGCAACGAGCCGTTCGCCGGCGAGTTCGTTGCCGACGCGATGCGCAAGGCCGGTGTGGACGTTCGGCTCAATGCCCAACCGACTGAAGTACGCCGGGGGGCTATCACCACGACCGACGAAGGAAAGCTTCGCGGCAGCGAGGTGACCGTCGTTGTCGGCGGCGAGGAGTTCATCGCGGACGAGGTCGTGATTGCCGCCGGACGGACCCCTCGCAGCACCGGCCTGGGTCTCGAGGCGGTAGGTCTCAGCGACGGCGGTTACGTCGAGACGGACGACTCGATGATGGTGGTCGGAGTAGCGGGCCAGTGGCTATATGCCGTTGGCGACATCACCGGCCGCGCGTTGCTCACCCACATGGGCAAATACCAAGCCCGCGTTTGCGGCGACGTGATCGCCGCCCGAGCCAAAGGCGAGCCGACCGACGGGCTGAGGTTCCGTGCCACCAGCGACCACGGCCGGGTCCCGCAGGTCACGTTCACCGATCCACAGGTTGCCTCGATCGGCCTGACAGAAGCCGAGGCGCGAGCTGGCGTCGCACCGGTCCGCTGCCTGGAGTACGACCTCGCAGCGCTCGCCGGCACCTCGTTGCAACGCGATGGCTACAAGGGCCGCGCCAAGCTTGTCATCGACACTGAGGCCGAGGTGATCCTCGGCGCGACGTTCGTCGCGCCTGAGATCGGCGATCTCATCCACTCGGCAACGGTCGCGGTCGTCGGGCAGGTGCCCCTCGAGGTCCTGTGGCACGCAGTGCCGTCGTTCCCCACCGCGGCCGAGGTCTGGCTGCGGCTGCTCGAGCAGTGGCATTCGGATTCGCCATAGCATCACCGCGTGACCGAGAACTTGAGCACCTTGACGTTGCCCGACGGGCGCACGCTCGGCTACACCGAATGGGGTGATCCCAGCGGTCGACCGATCGTGTCGCTGCACGGCACCCCTGGATGCCGGCTCATGCGTCACCCGGACAACGCGAAGATCGCCGCGACTGGAGCACGACTCATCACCTACGACCGGCCGGGTTATGGCGCATCAGACCGCCATCGCGGTCGCATCGTCAACGACTGTGTCGCCGACGTCACCGCGCTCGCGGATGCACTTGGTATCGCCGAGTTCGCGGTGACCGGCGGATCAGGCGGCGGCCCCCACTGTCTTGCCGTCGCCGCCGCCCTGCCCGATCGCGTCACCCGCGCGGCCTGCATCGTCGGAGTGGCGCCGTACGACGTGCTCGGTGAGGAGTGGCTCGACGGGATGGACCCGCAGAACATCAAGGAGTTCGGCTGGGCGCTCGAAGGGGAGGATCGGCTCTACACCGAGACGGTGCGCATGGCCGCCGAGGTCCTCGCCCGCATCGCGGCGGATCCCGCCACCATTCTTGCCGACTTCGAGCTTCCGCCTGAGGACGTGGCGATCCTGTCCCGGCCCGACGTCGCCGCAGTCATGAAGTCCGCCCTCACCGAGTGCGTGCGCAACGACGTGTGGGGCTGGGTCGACGACGACCTGGCGTTCACCTGGCCGTGGGGCTTCGACCCAGCGACGATCCGAGTGCCGACCGCGATCTGGTGGGGAAGGAAGGACGTGCTAGTGCCGGCGAAGCATGGCGAGTGGCTCTCGCGCACCGTGCCGAACGCCCTGACCCGGGTCGATGACAGCGGTGGGCATCAGGGGGATCCAGACACCCACATCAAACTGGCATACGCCTGGCTGCTCGACGGCACGCGGTGGCAAGACTGAGCCATGGCGACCAAACAGCGTCAGATCCTCGCGACCTCCGGCGGGTGGGCAGCGCCCAGGACCGGGCCGTACCGCGCTCAACGCGGGCCGCTGATCAACCACGCCCTGAAACTCACTGGCGTTGACCGGCCGCGGGTGTGCTTCCTCGCGACCGCAGGTGGCGACAACGACAGCGAGATTGCGGGTTACTACAACGCGTTCGCCGGGTGCGACGACGCGATCGTGAGCCACCTCGAGCTGTTCCTGATGCCCAACGTGGCCGATCCGGCGGCGCATCTGCTCGCCCAGGACGTGATCTGGGTCGGCGGCGGATCAGTGGCGAACCTGCTCGCGGTGTGGCGCGCGCACGGCCTCGACGAGGTGTTCCGCGAAGCCTGGGAACGAGGCATCGTGTTGGCGGGAGTGTCCGCCGGCTCGTTGTGCTGGCATGTCGGGGGCACGACCGACTCGTTCGGCCTTGAGCTGCGCCCTGTGACCAACGGCCTCGGCCTGCTGCCGCACTCCAACGGCGTGCACTATGACGCCGAAACGCAACGACGGCCGATGCTCCAGCAACTGATCGCCGACGGCACCCTGCCAGCCGGGTATGCCACGGACAACGGAGTCGGCCTTCACTACATCGGCACCGATTTGTACGACGTCGTCAGCGAGGTCACCGGTGCGATGGGCTATCGAGTCGAGCGCATCGGTCCCGGTGAGATCCGCGAGACGGTGCTCGAACCGAGGCTGCTGGCACGGTGAGCTCCGCCGGCGGGCTGCGGGCAGCCGCGCAGAGCGCGCTCGTCGTTGACCGGTCGGCGTTCGCGCCGGTCCTCGCCTTGCGGGCAGCCGCGGGCGTCACCATCCCGTTCGCGGTCGGCGCGGCGGTCGGGCACTCCGCCGAGGGCGCGATCGCGGCAGCCGGCGCGCTGCCGGCTGGGGTGGCGGCCTTTGGTGGCGGCTTCCGGTCGCGCGCGAATGTCATGCTCGCAAGCGCGGTCGGGATGGCAGTGAGCACCTTCGTCGGCGGGCTGGTCGCTGGACACTTCACCCCCACCATCGCCGTACTCGTTGTCTGGGGCTTCGCTGCCGGCATCACCGTCGTGCTTGGGCGAGAGGCGACCATCATCGGCACCCAGGCGGTGATGGGCCTGGTGGTGTTCGGCCGCTTTCCGTCGAGCGTGGCGAGCTCGGCCGTACACGCCGGCTGGGTACTCATCGGCGGCGGCTTCCAGGGCGTGCTGGCGGCGGTCATCCGCCCACCGCAACGATTTGTCGTCGAGCGACGGACACTTGCCAGCGCGTACGCAGATCTCGCCCGCGTCGCCGAAGACCCGCACCGCTCGGCCACCTCAACGGCCAGCGAGGAGGCGGCAGCCGGAACGCTGCTGAAGCGCCGGACTCCGAGCGAGGACGTCGAGCTGTTTCGCGGTCTTGCCGATGAGGCCGACCGAATCCGTTTGGAGCTGCAGGCCCTCAGCGCCTTCCCGGACGTCGCCATGGTCGGTGAGGTCCGCCAAGCCGCCGCTGGTTGGCTGGTGCGAGTCAGCATGGCGCTTCGAGATGGCGAGGCGGCAGCGCCGGAGGATCCTGCACTGGCAACCGCCGTCGACACCCTGCGCGAGCGGCGCGAGGGCGCGCCGCACGGCCTGGCGGGAGCGCCCGATCGGTTCGTCGCAGCCCGCGCATCAGCGCTGCTCGGCCAGCTTCGCGCCGTCGACCGACTCGTGAGCGCCGTAGCCGGCGTGCGGCGCCTCGTCCTGCCACGCGTCGTCGGATCACCCGCCGTGGTGATGTTGCAGCGGCGTGCGACTGACTCGGCTCGGCGGGTTTTGACGACCGTGCGCGACCCGCACTCGGCCGCGTTTCGCCATGCCGTCCGGCTGGCAGTGATCCTGCCGATCGCGGAGGCGTTGAGCCACGTCCTGCCCTGGCAGCGGGGCTACTGGGTGACGCTGACTGCACTGGTTGTGCTCAAGCCCGACTATGCGGCAACCGTCCAACGTGGCTTCGCCAGGGTCGGCGGCACCCTGCTCGGTGTCGTCCTCTGCGGTCTGCTGCTCGTGGCGATCCATCCGTCAGGTTTGACCCTGTCGATCCTGCTGGCTGTAGCGACGTGGGCGGCGTACGCGTCCTTTGCCGCGTCGTACGCGCTGTATTCGTTTGCCGTCACCGCAATCGTGGTCTTCCTGCTCAGTGCCATCGGCGGCGACCAGTTGTCGACTGTCGCTGACCGTGGCCTCGACACGTTGGTTGGTGGCGCGCTCGCGTTGGTCGGATACGCGGTGTGGCCGACGTGGGAACGGGACACCCTGACCGAAACTACCGACCGGCTGCTCAGCGCCTTGGCCTCCTATGCCGAGCTCGTGCTGTCGGCTTACGTCGACCCGGAGTCAGTCGAGCGTTCGGCGGTCAACAGCGCCGCGGCCGCAGCGCGGCGCGCCCGGACCGCAGCCCAGGCCTCATTGAGCCGCGCGGTCGCCGAGCCCCCACGAGCGGGTGCCGACACCGAGAGCGCGGCTGGCGTGCTGGCTGCGGCGCGGCGCATCGTGATCTCGCTGCACGCGTTGCGAGCAACGCTTGACGACGCTACCGAGCATGTCGCGGTGCCGCAGGTCGAGGGCATCCGCGACGCGATCGTGGCGGCGTTGACCGGCTTGGCGGCGCACGATCCAACCGCGGTTGCCGGCCTACGGGACCTCCAGCAGGATCTCGACGTCGATGTGGCGAATGACCCCGCATCACTGCACGCCAGACGCCTCGCAGTTGTCGCCGCTCAGCTCGACCCCCTCGTCGACAGTGTTGACACTCTGGCCCACGTGATGTCAGGTACGACGGCGTCCGCTCCCTGAACCCTCGCTTGGAAAACGGGTGACCCGTGGCGGATTGTTATCCTTCGCCACATTGACGCCCGCACAGTTGTTGAGCCCGGCACGGCCCTTGGGCCACGCACCGCCGCACGCGTGCGGCGGGTGTACTTCCCGGCCGTGGCGATGGCGGTTGTCACGGGCTGGGTGGCGGGTGTCGCGATCCTCGACCTGCACCGAGACGGCCGGCTCGGCGCCGAGCTGTCGGCCGGGCGGGCGGAGCTCGCCGCTCCCGCCCTGGTGATCCTTCTGACAATTGCAGTGGTGTGCGAGCAGTTGTGGCCCGCGGAGCGCCAGCGGCTGCTCGCCCGCGGACACATTCAGGATGGGTGCTTCCTCGTCCTACATGCCGCGGTCGTCATTCCCTTGATGACGCTGCTGGGTGTCGGCTTCGCCGCTCTGATCGGGAGTCATGCGCCGTGGGTGGAGGTGTCGTGGACCGACGGACTCCCGACCTGGCTCATCGTCGGTGTGACCTTGGTGGCGATGGACGGGGCGAACTGGACCGCCCACTACGCCGACCACCGGCTTGCGCCGCTCTGGCGGCTGCATGCGGTCCACCACAGCCAGGAGGAGCTGAGCGTGCTGACCTCCTTCCGTGCTCACCCGCTCATGCACACCAACGGGTTCCTGTTGGCCACCGTGCCCGTCATGGTACTGATGGGCGACCGGTCGATCGCTCCGGTGCTGATCACGACCTATGTGTGTCTCGGCACACTGCCCCACGCGAACGTGCGGTGGACGTTCGGGCCGATCGGGCGCCTCGTTGTCAGTCCGGCCTACCACCGGTTGCATCATGGCGCTGAGGGCGAAGACGGCACGAACCTCGGCGTGGTCCTGACGATCTGGGACGTGCTCGCAAAGCGCGCTCGCTTTCCCATGCCGGACGCAGCGACCTACCGCACCGGCCTAGCCGGGCGGCCGCTTGCCGTTGAGCAAGCCGGCGCCCGGCCCCTGCCGTTACTCGCCAAGCAACTGCTCGAACCGTTCGCTGCCAGCAGCAGCTGAGTCCGCTCAGTTACCGGCGGTCTTCGCACACTTCGGCACGCTGGACAACTTCGGCGTGGTGTCATAACTGCTGCTCGGGCTCACCAGTCGCGGCGAGCCACCCCAGAAGTTGTCCTGCGCGTCCGTTTTGCCGGTGTTGCCAGTCTTGAGATCCTTTGAGTTCCGGAGGCTGCTGCTGATCGCCCGGAAGCTGTTGTCGTTCGTCTTCGGATCCCCGTTGTGGCCGGCGCTGCCGGTGATCGGGTTGTCAGCACCGTACTGAATACCGAGTGCGTTGCCGGTGATGACGTTGCAGGTGAGGCTGCCTTGGTAGGGCGAGCCGTCCTCGTAGATCCCGTCCCCGTCGATACCAAGGCTGTTGCTGAGACCGGTCGAGGTGACGGTGTTGCTCGTCACAGTCGGGCGCAGACCGTAGAGGTAGACACCCTCCTCCCCAGTGCGACTGATGGTGTTGTGCGACAGGGTGACGCCGTCCGCGGATGGCGGGGCAGTTCCCCAGTATCCCTCCACGTCGACACCGATCTCGCCGATGTTCGTCACCGTGTTGTGCTCGACGGTGACCTTCGGGAGCAACTGGCCACCAGCGACGCCATAGACAAAGATGCCTTCAGCGTCACCAGGCAAGTCACTCACCGAGTTGTGCGTGATCGTGGCGGTCAGCGTCGCGGTGTGACCAGCGCCCTCCCCCAGCACCTCGTCGTAGACGCCATCCTCGCCGGTCGACGCGTTCTCGTTGTCGACGGTGTTATTCGTGAAGGACGCCGTGTCGCTGGCGTTGCCGTCCTCTGCATAGGCCTCGTTATAGAAGGCACCATCCTCGCCAGAGATATGTAGACCGGACACCTTGAGGCTGTCGGCCACGTTGCCTAAGGCGGACTCGACGAAGCCGTAGATGCCGTCGTCGTCACTCGCCGTCACATGGTCGCCGTGGGTGCTCGTCACCGAACCGCCCAGGGACGCCGGCGCCGTGGTCGTGGATGCAGCGTTGGCTGAGAAGTCGATCCCCTCCTCGGACTTGACCGGCGAGTTGCTCACCGTCACCGCTGTCCTCGCCCCACCCGTGCAGTACGAACAGCTCGAGTTGGCGTAGATGCCTTCGCTGTCAACAGCGGTGATGCTGCTCCCGCTGATCGCACCCTCGACCACGACATGACCCGGCTCGGTGCTGCCGCTGTCGTCTGAGGTATCGAGATAGATGCCGTCGGCACTGACGATCGGCGTGTCGGTGATCGTTGGATCGACCTTGACCTCGTCGGTAGCCACTCCGCCGTAACCACTCCCATCCAGGTAAACGGCATAATCATCAGCTGCCGTCATCGACCCGCCGGTGATCTTGGGCGCCATCGTGAGCGACGCGCCATTGGCGTGGTAATCCGCATAGATGTCGTCGTCATCCGTCGACGTGAGGTCATCATTCTTCAACGACGTGTCGAAGGTCGACGAGCCACCGACACTGCTCGGTTGGGCAGTGACGTCGAACACGTCATCACTGCCAGCGAGCGTGCTACTGGTGATGTGACCGCCGACCAATGCTGCGCCGGTGCCGCCCGGATCCGCCGTCACATCGATGACATCGTCGTCAGGCGAACGCAGCACTGCGCTGCTCACGGCCGGGCTGACGGTCGACCCACCGCTGCCAGCGCCATACGCCTCGGACTCGATCGCCGTGTCGTCGAGGGTGGTGATGTGGGACCCAGTGAACGTGAACGATCCATTCGCCGGACTGTTGCCGTCGTCCGCATCCGCCTCGTTGAACACGCCGTAGTCGTAGCTGGTAATCGGCGAGGAGGTGATCACTGGATTCGCAGTCGCGGCCCCATGGCCTGAGGTCTGGGCCGAGTACGCCTCGTTGTAGAGGCCATAACCAGCACCGTTGTGGATCCCCGACGAGGTGATAACCGGACTGGATGTCGCGGCACCCGCAGGTGAGTACGCCTCGTCGTAGATCCCGTAGTCGCTGCTGCAGTCCCCGCAGTAGATCGGCGACGACGACACCGTCGGACTCGCGTTCGCCGAACCGGTGCCAGCGTCTTCGCCACCTTCGGAGTAGTTGTAGATCGCGCCATCGAACAGCGCATTGAGATGCGAGTGACTGATCGACGGCTTGGCAGCGGCCGCCCCGCGATATCCGATGGCCTCGTTGTAAAGGGCGTACTCGTAAGTGGTGATCGAGGACTTGCTGATCACCGGCTCGGCCGTGGCTGAGCCCGTCCCGCCGGACTCGCTGCTGTAGACGTAGTTCTCGAAGCCGTAGTCGTCAACCACCGTGACGTTCGAGCCAGTGATGGCTGGCCGCCCGACTGCCGGGCCCTCGTAGGCGTACACCTCGTTGTAGATCGCGGCATCGTCAGAGTGTGTTGTCGAGTCGACGACTCGAGGGCTTCCGGTCGCGGTGTGGCCCGTCCCGCCACTCTCGTCGGCGTAGACCTCGTTGTAGATGAGGTCGTCATCTGACGCGACCACCGTCGAATGGCTGATCAGCGGGTTCGCGGTGCCAGCGCCACGATAGGAGAACGCCTCGTTGTAAATGCCGTACTCCTCAGCATGCACAGTCGACTTGCTGATCTCCGGGTTGGCCGTGGCCGAGCCGCTGCTGGCATCCTCGCTGCCGGTCACGTCGTTGTAGATGGCGTAGTCATCGCCCGCGGTGGCGGTCACACTCTTGAGCGCCGGGCTACCGCTAGCGCCGCCGTAGTAGCCGGTGACCTCGTTGTAGATGTCGTACTCCGCTGCGGTCGCAGTCCCGCCGCTGATCACCGGGCTGCCTACGGACCCACCACTTGCCCCAGTCTCGTCCTTGCCAGTCACATCGTTGTAGATGTCGTAGTCAAAGGCTGAAGAGGTCGTGGAGTTCGTGATCGTGGGGCTGCCGGTTGTCGTGCCGGTGCCGTAGTTGGACTCCACGGAGTTATCGATGACATCATCCTCGGCCTCGACCGTCGACCCTGTGATCGACGGTGAGCCGCTGGCGGCCCCACTTCCGCCATCGATGGTTGCCTCAACCTCATTGTCGATGGCGTCGTCGTCCGCGCTCGCCAGCGTCGAGCTGATGACCTTCGGGTTCGACGTCGCCGAGCCGCCCCAGTACGACTCGGACTCCAGATCCAGCGACTCATCTTCGGACTGGATCTTGGAGGCGTTGACCGTCGTGGTCAGGCTTGCGTTGCCGTGCGACCCGCTGTCCTCGGCCGCAAACGCCTCGTTCTCGATGCCCGAATCGTCCCTGGCATCGATCGTCGAATGCGTTGCGGTCACGTCAGCGGTCGCCGGCGCAGTTCCGTGGTAAGCCTCAGCCTCGTTCTCCACGCCGCCGTCATCCGCGCTCAGCGTCGAGCTGGAAATAGCCACGTCGCTCGTCGCGCTGCCTGAGCCGCCGTCTTCGCTGCCGAAGCTCTCCGCGTCGACGTTGTCGTCGTCGGATGAGGACAGCGTGGCATCACTGACGGTGATGTGGCTCGACGAGCTGCCGTAGTCCGAGGACGTTTCATCGCTATCGATGTTCTCGTCTTCAGCGGTGTAGTGACCACCGGTGATGCCAATGGTGGTGAATGCGGATCCAGTCGAGCCCGCGGGCGGTGTGCCTGAATCCGAGCCTTCAGTCTCCACCTCGATGTTCTCGTCGTCGCTTGACGTCATCGAGGAGTGACGTGCCGTGACCGTGTTGCCTGCCGACCCGTGATAAGCCACAACGTCGGCGTCAACGGAGCGGTCATCCGAATCAAAGGTCGACGCGACGGCGGGAACGCTGCTACTCGCGCTACCGGTCCCCTCCGCGTACACAAGGGACTCCCACGCGTCGTCATCCTCGGACTGGTAGACGCCGCCACCAGTGTCAACGAGCTTGGTCACGATCTTGTGGTGCTTCTTCCCGTGCTTCTTCACCGTCTTCTTGATCTTCTTCTTGACCACCTTGCCGACAGCGGTAGCGACCACCGCTCGACCCGCACCCACGTTGACGTACGCCTCGTTCTCGACGGCGTCGAAACGTGCGCTGACGTGGTCGCTCATGAATGGCACGAGCACGCACGCAGCGGCACCAGTGCAGGTCTTCGTACCGGTCGCAGTGCCATCGCCGTCATAGGAGTAGAAGTACGTGCCCGAGGACTCGTCGCCGCCGGTCAGGGTGTTGCTGCTGAACTCGCCGGCGATCGCCGAAGTGCCGGCCACAGTGCTCGACTCGTTCTCGGCCTCAACGTTGAACTCATAACCGTCGCTGGTCTGAGTCACGTGGTTGCCCTGCACGTCAAGCGCCACTTCGCTGTGGTCGTCCGCAGAGGAGGCGCTGTCAACCAAGCTCTCCGCGCGAACCGCGTCTTCTAGTCCGGTCGAGCCGCCACCGGTGATGTGGTTGTCGATGAGGTGCAGCGAGAATGGGTGGCCTGCACTTGCCGCACCGCTGAAGTCAACATGGTTGTAGGCAGACATGAACGACATGCCCGCGACCTGAGCGCCATCAAATACGTCATGCGACATGGTCACGGTGCCACCCGGAATATCCGAGTAGTCGATGCCCGCACCGCGCTCGATCGAATCGGCGATCAGTGGCGCGGTCAGGCCAGCCGCAACGTTACTGATCGTGCTGTCGCTGATCGGCGGTGCAACCCGGTCCGCCGCAATGCCCTCGCCATATTGCAGGCGCATGTGGGTGATCGAGCCGGTGCCCTTGTTTCCGCCGGTGTGATTGAAGAAGACGTAGCCCCAGTCGCCAGCCTCCGGGGTGACCGCTGAGCTCGGTGCGGCGTTGGCGGAGGTGAGCAGCACCGGCTCGGCTGTCGTGCCAGCGACGGTCAGCGTGCCGTCCACGATGAGGTCAGTCAGCTCGGAGGGGTGCAATGGGGTCAGCGAGCCGTCGACGGTGGTGTCGAAATACACCACAGTGTTGGGCTTGATCGTCAGCGTCTTGCCTACCGGCACCGTGACGTCGCCTTGGACCTCGTAACCGTTGGGGCAGGCCGCGGGTGACCAGGTCCCCGAGTGATTGCCCGCAGTGATCTGGCAGCTACCGGTGATGCTGGAGATGACACCCGGCTTGAGCCGGACGTTCGGCCGCAGGGTGTAGGACGCAACGCCGTGCCAGAGCTTGACCTGCGGACGCACGACGGCAGCTGGGCGGGCTGGGCGGGCCGGGCGGTGGATCGCGGGATGGGCGAAATGTGGCTTCTCGGCGAGCGGGGCGAACCGTCCGGTGGGCGTGATGTTGCGGTTCGCCGCCGGCGGCGCCGGATGGGTCCGCTTGACGTGCGGAGCCTGAGGCTTCTCGGCAGGCCGTGGTGCACGGAGGGCGTGATGCGGATCGGGCAGCGCCCCGCGACTGGCTGCTTGCGCCGCGGGCGCACCGGCAAACGACGCGATCACCGCGAGCGAAGCTGCCGCAACAAAACCTCGGCGCAGCGCCTGACCGGACCGTTTGGCACCTGGGGTAAACATCATGATTTGGAGCCCCTCATCGATCACATCGAGCGGAGCGCGGGCACCCGCCGCCGGCGCATCTCGATCGTTCCCGGATCGTCGTCGTCGGCAGCGTACTCATGTATCGACCCGGCAGGCGGGTGAATCTGCTCCGAACGGCCCCGCGTGTCGCGACGACGTGTTAAAGCAGGCGGCGGCCGGTCGACTCCCCTGACGGCGGCAGGTCCGACTCCGCCTCGGCCGGCTTCGCACGCTCGATGAACCCGGTCAACTCCTCGGCGGTGACGACCCGAAACCGCACCGGCCCGCCCGCCGCCCGCCGCGACAAGTCCGACAATGGGATCTCGCGGTCGGTGGCGGCAAGGACGAGGTTGCCCGATCGGCGACCACGCAGCACCGGCGGTTCTGCGAGGAGCACGACCGAGCCAAACACCGCGCGCAACGTCGCCGCCACGACCTGCGACAACGCGAACGGCGTCGCGTCAGACAGGTTGCACACGTAGACGCCATCGCGACGAAGCACGCTGCGCACGAGCTCGACTGCATCGACGGTGAACATCTGCGTCACGGTGTCGGGCCCGTCATACACGTCACACACGACCAAGTCGACGCTGCCTCGGCGGGCGCGGGAGGTAACCGCGAGCGCATCGTCGACGATCACTGCTGTGCCGGTGACCTTGCCGAGCCTTCTCGCCATCGCCGCAATCTCCGCAGCGTGCTCAATCACACGCTGGCGCGAACCGGGACGCGTTGCGGCGAGCCAGCGCGGCACCGTACATAGACCACCACCAAGATGTAGCGCAGAAACCGGCGCGTCAGTAACAAAGAATGTGTCGATCAGCTCGGCGATCATCTGGACGTACTCGAACTCAAGGTGAAGTGGATCGGAAGTGTCGACGTAGGACTGCTCGGATCCACCGACGAGCAGCCACCATCCGTCGTCGCGCCTGGCGTCACGCATCAGCTCGACGTTCACCCGAGCACCTCGACCGGCTCGGTCGACTCGAGGTGCGCCTGAGCGGTCGCGCCGACCGAGGCGATCATGACAGCGACCACCGCAAGCCATTCGTGCAGTCGAAGCCGCTGGCCGAGGAAGGCCAGACCCGACAGCGCTGCGACAGCGGGCTCGAGTGACATCAGCACGCCGAACACCGACGCCCGTAACCGCCGCAACGCCGCCAGCTCGAGCGAGTACGGAACAGCTGAGGACAAAACCGCAATCGCGGCTCCCTTGCCGAGCACAGCAGGCCGCACCAAATGACGGCCACCGGCGATGATGCCGTATGGCGCGATCGCGATCGCCCCTACTCCAAGCGCGAGCGCGAGACCGGACATGCCGTCGAAGACCCTGCCGACTCGCTGTGACAACAGGATGTAGGACGCCCAGAACACGCCCGCCGACGCAGCGAGAACGACACCGACGACATCGAGGCGACCGCCGCCGCTGGCGAGCAGCGCCACGCCGAGCGCAGCCAGACCCACCCACAACAGGTCGAGCAGTCGTCGCGAACCCCCGATCGCCACGGCGAGCGGGCCCAGGAACTCGACCGTGACCGCGACCCCGAGTGGGATCCGTGCGATCGAGAGATAAAACAGCCCATTCATGCAGGCGAGCACGAGACCAAATGCCAGGACGAGGAGGAGTCGGGACGCGGCACGCCGCGAATCCGCGGCCGGGTCAACGCGAGAAGAAGGATCGCCGAGACCACTAGCCGCAAGAACACGGCGCCGCCAGCGCCCACCGCTGGGAACAGTTTCGTCGCGACCGCAGCGCCGCTCTGCACGCTCGTGATCGCGCCGACGATCAGGACCGGCGCAGGCACGACATCTGACCGACCCACCTCCGAAGCCTCGCATCCGACCCGGGTTGTCCACGACGCAGTACCGATGCGCGGCCATCCACAGTCGATGCCCACGCCGGTCACGAGCACGGTTCAGCCCGCAGTCTCAGGTCATGACCGACTTAGCGTTCCGTACGACGAGATCTGCGCCGCCGCTGTCGAGCACGATGACGGTCGCGGCGAAGGCGCGTTGCTCGCCGTGTTTCTCGACATCCGTGGTACGGTGTTGTTCACGGTCGGGTTCGAGGAGGGCACCGCCCACGTCGACGAGTTGTTCTTACGGCACCTCGTCGCGATCGTCGCCGATATCGGCGTCTCGTCGGTGGTGTTCGCGGTTCGACGGATCAGCGGTCGGCCGGCGCGCGTGGACAAACTGTTGTGGCGAGAGCTCAATGCCCGCCTCGCTGACGCGACGACAACCTTGCTCGATCTCGTCGTGATCGGTGAGGCCGGGCGTTGGTCGGCTGCTCAGAGCTTGGCGCGCACCTCGGCGGCCGCGCGCTGACCTGACCGCACGGCGCCGTCCATATAGCCGTGCCAATAGGTCGCCGTCTCGGTGCCGGCCCAGTGAATCCGGCCGGCCGGCATTGCGACGTACCGGCCGTACTCCGTGATTGCGCCGGGTGCGGCGACCGCGACCGGGTACTGCTCACCGGCGAAGCGTCGACTCGCGACGCCGTCGCCGAAACCGCTCCCCCGCGATTGACAGTCCGGCCGCGCCACGCAACAGCCCCCGACGACTCACGTCACTCATCGACGCACTGGCTCTCGTCCAGGGACGATGAGCGGAGCGCTGACTCGCAACGTATCGACGACCCCAGAGTGCCGCGCTCTGACAACCGCGCGCCCGATGCGCTTCGCATCGATTGCCATCTCCCGGAAGTTTCCACTGATGGGGTTAGAGAAACCGGTGAACCAGAGGTTGGGCGCACCCGGCTCGATGCCGCCGCCGCGCACGACTGGTCGGCCCTTCGCGTCGAGTACGCCGAGATGCCCGACGAGCGGATCGAGGTCTCTGCGATAGCCCGTAGCGGCAATCACCGCATCCACACTGAGCGTTTCACCGTCGCCGAGCAGCACTCGAGGGCCATCGAATCCGACCACGTCGGCCGCAATGCTGACCTTGCCGGCTTTGAGAGCGTCAAGAAAGCCGATGTCGACAAGCGGGATCGCCTCATCGCGCAGCACGCGTTCATAGAGCCCGTCGGTCGGTGTCTCCAAGCCGTACTCGGTCAGGTCACCAACCGTCAGCGCGCGCAACCGCCGAGCAATCGGATCGAAGATCCGCGGCGGAAGGTGACGAAACGGATGCCGAGAGTCGGGTTCGCGATGCCGTTCTGCTGCCGAAACACGATGTGTGGCGGCGTCCGGACGGAGACTTTCACACTTGCCGCGCCGGTCTCGATCAGGTCGAGGGCAATCTCGGCGCCGGTGTTGCCAGCGCCGACCACGAGCACGTTCTTGCCGATATAGGGCGTCGCGTTGCGATAGTCGGCGGCGTGCAGCAACTCGCCGGAGAAGTCAGCGGCGCCTGGCCAACTCGGGAGGTCAGGGGTGTGGCTAGGCCTAAAAGTAAAATAACTTTCTAATTTGCTGTCAACAACTGGCCAAGTGCTTTGATTTTTCTTACGTCGTGACACCTGGCAGAAAATATTGATATGTCATCATAGTTTTTTTTTAGAATTTCGATAAATTGCGAAGGCCTGCAGAGGTAGGACTGCTGGAGGCGCCTTTCGCCCAGTAAGTTTGCAAATCTGCATCTGCAGGCAGAGGCGTAGGCCTTCGAGGGGAAGCAGGCAGAGGAGTGTTGCCCACGCCTCCTGCTAGTCCCCTCCCAATGTTTATTAGGTACTGTGCAGCGTTTTCGATTTACAGTCTACAAAACATGGCGGCGACCATGATAAGGATTGTTTAATTAAAATAGTAGATTAATTTTGAGAAAAGATAAGTTATTAATGATTTCCCGTTTGTTTTGTCGATTATTGCGCTTCGGCGTGCCGCGTCGAAATGTGTGCGGCGTTAGATATGAATCAATGAACAAGTATAGCGATAATTCAACAAATCACAGTCCAGGGGTCAACGGCCAAACTGGCAGCGGTCGGGCTCTAATCAACGGTATAGCTCCAGTCACCCAGTGGTTCTCAAATACTTCTGGTCGCGGGCCAAAAATACTGATGTTCAAACTTTAGCGAGAGCCACTTGATTTCGCAACCGGCGGGGGTTGCCACAAAAATGTTGAGCTACGCGGTCCATTTCTGAAAATTCGGACTAATTCTTAACTGTCTTCACAAGATAAATATATTTTCAACAACCGAATCTATAGCAAACCACGCCGCGGCCAAAATTTGGTTGCTTAATCAACCTCTCGCGAGTTACCGTTTAAGGCCCCGAGGGCCACTTGTGGTGCGGTCAAAGGCTTGAGAACCACTGAAGTAACCTCTGTTTTCTAACCATAATTGTTAGGCCGGCATTCATGCAGTTGACGGTCGAAAATTATTGCGATCATTTTTTAGCGTAAATAAGTCTCCCATTATAGTCAATCGAGGTCTAGGAGTTAGGGTTAGGGCTGGGAGTTAGGGTTAGGAATAGGGTTAGGATTTTGGTTAGGTGTATTTAGGGTATTTAGGTTAGGTTTTTGCAGGCTAAAAATGATCGCAATAATTTTCGACCGTAAACTGCATGAACGCCGTTAGGCCTAATATAGGCTATTATCGTTATATAGTCTAATTAATAAAACTTATATTTGATTTATATTGATTCTAATATAAATTAAAAACTAGGAAAATTGGGTCAAAGAATATTAAATTTAGCTAAACCATCCCGAATTAGATTGTAAATCTTGGAATGATGCATTACATTCAAGCTATACTGTCAACTAATTATTAAAACGTTTAAATTTTTCGTGGACTTTACTCTGTTTAGCATTTCAATAGACCTAATTAATGTAGGAAGTAGGTTACCATTATGGTCCATTGCGCCCATCAAATATTTTTAATAAATTGTAAACTTCATTTTGAGTAGAAAGAAAACATAGTGACTGATCGTAAAATTTATATTTCACCTTTTCAGATTCGTGCCAACAATTGGACTTCCTCTACTTGCCAGCCTGTCTCTGTTTACGGCCACGAAGGAAGAAAAGAAAGAAAGCGTGACCGAGGAGCAGAGTTCTGTTGATCGACTAACTTTGTCACCTGAGGACGAAGTCGTCACGATGATAAAGCACGCAAAATTAGCAGAAATGAAGCAGGATTTCCGACGTTCAGAGGAACTCTACCATAAGGCGCTGAGTTTATTGGTAATATATACTCAAAACAAATCTTGGGACGAGTTTCGTATAATTCAAGCGCGAGTTTATATTTACGATAGTATGGCAAACCTTGCCCTGATGACTGGTCAGCTCGATAAAGCAGAGACACTATTCAAAGAAGCACTCAGAGGGTTGATACAGCCAGGGAATGAAACAGGATGACGACGCCGTGATAGAAATCTCGCTCAAGCTAGCTATGATCTACGCTGCGAAAAAATTAGACGATGAGGCAATCGCGGGGTATAAATACTGTATCAATACACTGGAGACTCGTATGAAGACAATGAAGGAGGTGGACACGAACACCAAGGCTCTACTTGGCATGTCAACCGATGCCTATTCACGCTTTCTCATTTCACGTAAGCAGTACAAAGAAGCCTTGAAGTGTTTGACAAGGGCGTTGGAAATAGCTGAAAGTGTATTTGGAGACAAGCATCCTCAAGTGGCTGTTTTGCTAAATGATGTTGCCACTGTTTTATCCCTAATGCAGGATTACGGTCATGCGAAAGAAAAGCTGAAGAAGGCCATACTTATAGCAGAGGCAATAGAATCTGAGGGACTTGCCAACTCTCTACTGCAACTTGGGCGCGCTTCACTGGCAGACTACAGACACTGACCAAGCTAAGCTAGAATATAACAA
>CAWFEP010000009.1:0-194547 GCA_963814845.1 uncultured Actinomycetota bacterium | reverse complement strand
CGGCGAGATCAACGAGATCATCGGCACCCCGATTGCCGGCCTGGAACCCGCTCGACTGGAGCGGTGCCGCCTACCGCGCGGTCCTCCAGGAGTTCACCGGCGCCGGCGTCCTTCCTCGGCCCGGTCGTGCTGCGTACCGCGGTCTACGTCGCCGTGGCCGCGATCATCTCGCTGCTGATCGCCTACCCGTGCGCCTACTTCGTCAGCCGGTTCGCCGGCCGCAAGAAAGGGCTGCTGCTCGGCCTGCTGCTCGCGCCGTTCTGGGTCAGCTACATGATGCGGATGCTGGCCTGGATCGACCTGCTGCAGACCGACGGCTACGTCAACCGGATCCTGATCGACCTGCACATCGATCTCCCACCCGGTGGTCTGGCTCGGCGGCAAGGCGTCGACGGTCATCCTCGGCCTGGTGTACGGCTACATCCCGTACCTCATCCTGGTGCTGTTCGCCGGACTCGACCGGATCGACGGCAGCCTGATCGAGGCCGGCCGTGACCTGGGGCTGAGCCGCGTCGCGGACCTTCTTCCACGTGACGCTGCCGCTGAGCCGGCAGGCGATCCTCACCGGGTTGCTGATCACGGTGCTGCCGATGATCGGTGACTACTTCACCAACCAGATGCTCTCCGGCGCGACCAACACCGCCATGATCGGCAACGTCGTCGACACCCAGCTGTCGACGACGCAGCTGCAGACCCAGGGCGCGGCGCTGTCGATGATGCTGCTCGGGGTGCTCGTGATCCCGATGCTCTACTACGTGATCGTCGACCAACCGAGCTCTCGACGCGGCGAACGCATGAGCGACGATGCGGGTGATCCCCGAGGTCGAGCGGCCGGTGGGGGACACGGTCCGCACGACGCCGAAGCCGAGCCGTTTCGCCGCCAACCCGTGGCGTCGGCCGGTCTTCCTCGAGGGCTTCACCTGGCTCTACATCGCTCTGGTCGCTGGTGCCGATCGCGATCGCGGTGCTCTTCTCGTTCAACGACGGCAAGTCGCAGAGCGTGTGGCAGGGCTTCTCGATGCGGTGGTACACCGGGGACCCGCTGAACTCCGTCCTGCACAACCCGACGCTGCACGCGGCGGTCCTGCAGACCCTGCGGCTCGCGTTCTACACGACGTTGATCGCGGTGCCGCTCGGCGTCGCGTTCGCGATCGGCATCGACCGCTGGCGGACCCGGCCGGCGTCCGCGTCCAACTTCGTCATGGTGTTCTCGTTCGTCATCCCGGAGCTGATCTTCGGCGTCGCGTTGTTCTTCGTCTTCAACACGTTGTTCACCTCGGTCCACCTCGGGACGACGGCCGAGGTGCTCGGCCTCGTGACCTGGAACCTGAGCTGGCCGGCCATCATCGTGCGGGCCCGGCTGGTGTCGATCGGCAGGCAGTACGAGGAGGCGGCCGCAGATCTCGGCGCCTCCAGGTTCGAGGCGGTCCGCCGGGTGCTGCTGCCGATGCTCGCGCCGGCGATCTTCGCCTCCGCGGTGCTGGTGTTCTCCGGCGTCATCGACGACTTCGTGCTGGTCGACCTGCTGTCGTCCTCGGCCGCGACCCAGCCGATGTCGGTGATCATCTACTCGAACACCCACGGCGGCAACGGCGGCCCGGCGCTCAACGCGCTGGCGACGCTGATGCTGGTGTTCTCGTTCGTCGTCGCGATCCTCGGCTACGTCGGCTACCGCTGGATGACCCGCGGCGAGCGCTCCTCGACCGACGAGTCGATGGCGACCTTCGCCGGCATCTAGTCCGCACCGAGCCTCGAGCGTCAGCCGTGGCTTCGAGCGGCCGGCTTCACTCGTCGGTCGCGGCGATCTCGGCGCGGGTGCGTCGTCGGGCAGGACGCGCAGGGCCTGGGCCGGCAGGTGGACGTTGACCGGCGTGCCCTGGGCCAGGGCGACCGCGGCGTGCTCGCCGACGAGCTGCGCCTGCAGCGTCGCGCCGGCGGCGAGGCGGACGTAGACCTGGGTCGAGGAGCCGAGGAAGACGCTGCGCTCGATCATCGCGGGAGCCCGGTTGTCGCCCGGGCTGCCGTGCGGCTCGAGGGTGACGTTCTCGGGGCGGATGCAGAGCATGGCCGGCCCGCGCTGGCTGGCTGCCGGCGTTCTCGACCGAGAGCACGGCGTCGCCGAGCTTGACCTGGCACCTCGGTGCCGACCTCGACGACGTCGACGCTCATCAGGTTGGAGACGCCGAGGAAGTCCGCGACGTAGGTCGAGGCGGGCGCCTCGTACACGTCCCGGGGTGAGCCGACCTGGGCCAGCTTGCCGGCGCTCATCACCGCGAGCCGGTCGGACATCGTGAGCGCTTCCTCCTGGTCGTGGGTGACGTAGAGGAAGGTGATGCCGACCCGCTCCTGCAGCGCCTTGAGCTCGACCTTGAGCGACCGGCGAAGCTTCGCGTCGAGTGCGCCGAGCGGCTCGTCGAGCAGCAGCACCGCGGGGTTGAGCACGAGGGCGCGGGCGAGCGCGACCCGCTGCTGCTGGCCACCGGAGATCTCCGAGGGGCGGCGCTTGGCGTAGCTGCCCATCTCGACGAGATCGAGCGCGGCGCCGACCTGGGTCTTCATCTCCTGCTTCGACACCTTGCGGTAGCGCAGGCCGAACGCGACGTTGTCGTAGACGGTCAGGAACGGGAACAGCGCGTAGTTCTGGAAGACGGTGTTGACGTTGCGCTTGTCCGGTGGCACCCGCGAGACGTCGGAGCCGTCGAGCAGGATCTGCCCGCTGGTCGGCTGCTCGAAGCCGGCGATCATCCGCAGCGTCGTGGTCTTGCCACAGCCGGACGGGCCGAGCAGCGAGAAGAACTCCCCGCTGGCGATGTTGAGGTCGATCGCAGTCGACCGCGGCGGTCTCGGTGAAGCGTCTTCGTGAGACTCATCAGGTCGATCTGACCACCAGGCACCGTGAGGCTCCCTGCGCGCTGTGACGGGTGGTCGCGGGCGACCGGGGCTACCCGCTGGCGGCGGGCCAGCCGCTTCTGCGACCAGGCGAAGCCCAGCTGCGATGGCAGCGAACTCCATGCTGAGCCGGAACGTGCGCTCGTGCTGACCACGGGATCAGACAGTGCCGTCTGGATGGCGAAGCCGTCAAGCAGCGAGGAGAAGGTGACGGCGAAGTCGTCGGCGTTGATGGCGGCGAACTCGCCGTCGCGCTGGCCTTCGATGACGACGTCGGCGATGGTGCGGCGCCAGTGCTCGTCGAACTCCCGGCGGACGGCGGCGACCTCGGGGTGGCGGGCGGACTGCGCCCACAGGTCGAGCCAGATGGTCCAGGAGACCTGGCCGTCGCCCTCCTCCTCGGGCAGGCAGCTCATCGCGACGAACTCCTCGAGCCGGCCGGCGGCGGTCGGGATGGTGGCGATGCGGGCGGTGCCCTCGGCGTACCAGCGGTCCTCGGACAGCCGGATCGCCTCGGTCAGCAGCTGGTCGCGGGTCTTGAAGTAGTAGATGACGAGCGCGGGGCTGGTGCCGGCGCTGGCCGCAACATCGGCGATCCGGGTCTCGGGGAACCCGCGCTCGGCGATGACGGCTGAGGGCGGCCTCGAGCAGCTGCTCGCGCCGGCCGTCGGCGGCGGTCGGCGGTGGAGTCGCCGGCTTCGGGGGCAAGCACGCTCATGGGTACGACCTTAGAGTGACGGACCTCGGGCGGATCGTGAATGTCATGCGATCTCCTGCCCCAGATCTCTTGTCGTGGACCCTATCAGTTCCTAGACTGAACATTCAGTCAAACCAATCTCGGCGGCATCGGCCGGCGGACTGAGCGGAGACCTGATGAGCAGCAGTGGCAGTTACGACGCGATCGTCGTCGGTGGCGGACACAACGGTCTGGTGGCTGCGGCCTACCTCGCCCGCAACGGCGCCAACACGGTGGTGCTGGAGTCGCGGCACAAGACCGGCGGTGCCGCGACCACCGAGTCGCCCTGGCCGGACGCGCCGGAGTTCAAGGTCACCCGCCTGTCCTACGTCATGAGCCTGCTGCCGCCGACGATCATGCGCGAGCTCAACCTCGAGCGCCACGGCTACAAGGTCCATCCGATGGGCCCGTACTACCAGGCCTTCCCGGACGGCGGCTCGATCAAGATCCACGCCGACGACGCGAAGCGCAACCACGAAGAGATCTCGAAGTGGTCGAAGAAGGACGCGGACGCGATGGTCCGCTGGGACGCCTGGATGGGCGGCCTCGCCGACGTCCTCGGCCCGCTGCTGCTGACCGTCCCGCCGAAGATCGGCTCGAAGCGTCCGACCGACCTGTACGACACCCTGCGGCTGGCCTGGCGCAACCGCGGCGTCGACGTCCGCACCATCGGTGACGTCACCCGGCTGATGGCGATGAGCGTCGCCGACCTGCTCGACGACTGGTTCGAGTCGCCGCAGGTCAAGGGCGCGATGGCGGTCAACGGGGTCATCGGCACCTGGGCCGGGCCGTGCGAGCCGGGCACGGCGTACGTCATGGCGCACCACTCGATCGGCGACATCGGCGACGGCCACCTCGGCAACTGGGGCTTCCCCGAAGGCGGCATGGGCGGCGTCGTCCGACGGCGATCGAGAACTCCGCGCGCAGCTTCGGCGCCGAGATCCGGGTCAACGCGCCGGTGGCGCACCTGCTGGTCGAGAACGGCCGGGTGCAGGGCGCGGTGCTCGCCAACGGCGACGAGCTTCGGGCCCCGGTCGTGGTGTCCAGCCTGCACCCGCGCACCGCGTTCCTCGACCATGTCGGGCGCCAGCACCTGCCGTCGGACTTCACCCGCGACATCGAGACCTGGAAGACCCGCAGCGGCGTCGTGAAGATCAACCTGGCGCTCGCCGAGCTGCCCGACTTCATCGCCGACCCGGGCACCAACCTGCAGGAGCACCACACCGGCTCGGTCGAGATGGCGCCGTCGGTGGACTACATGGAGCAGGCGTTCCAGGACGCCCGCAACGGCAAGGCGGCGGTGCGGCCGTTCAGCGACGGCGTGATCCCGTCGACGTTCGACCGCACGCTGTGCCCGGAGGGCACGCACATCATGTCGCTGTTCACCCAGTGGGTGCCGGAGACGTGGAGCGAGGAGCCGCACCAGGACGAGCTCGAGGCCTACGCCGACCGCATGGTCGACTGCTACAACGAGCTCGCGCCGAACTTCAAGAGCTCGATCCTGCACCGCGACGTGGTCGGTCCGCATGAGATGGAGCAGGAGTACGGCCTGATCGGCGGCAACATCTTCCACGGTGAGCTCTCGCTCGAGCAGCTGTTCCACATGCGGCCGGCGCCTGGCTATGCCGACTTCCGCACTCCGATCAAGGGCCTCTACAACGCCAGCTCCGCGACCCACGGCGGCGGCGGCGTGTGCGGCATCCCCGGCTGGCAGGCGGCGAAGGCAGCGATCAAGGACACCAAGGCGGCGGGCAACCGGCAGCGGCTGACGCAGTACCTGCCGTCCAAGCAGGGTTGAGCCGGCACCGACGCAGGCCAGCCTGCCGCCGCGATGCGGCGCTGCGAGCCTGCTCGAGCCCCGCAGCATTGCCGTGGTCGGGGCCAGCTCGCGGCCGGGCAGCTTCGGTGAGCGGATGGTCACCGAGGTCCTGCGCAGCCCGGCCGAGCGTCGACCGTCCACCTCGTCAACCCGAGGTACGACGAGATGGCCGGGCGTCGCTGCTACCCGTCGCTCGCCGACATCGGCGACCCGGTCGACCTGGTGCTGCTCGGCATCGGCGACGGCGCGCTCGAGGGCGAGCTGTCGCTCGCCGCCGAACGCGGCGACCGGTCGGCGGTGATCTTCGGCAACGCCTACGAGCCGCCGCATCGAGGGCGTCGCGCCGCTGCGGTCGCGGCTCGCCACGATCGCCCGGGACGCGTCGATGGCGCTGTGCGGCGGCGGCTGCATGGGCTTCGTCAACGTCGCGCACGGGGTGCGGGCGATCGGCTACATCGAGCCCGACCCGATCCCGGCCGGACCGGTCGCGATGGTCACGCACTCCGGATCGGTGTTCTCCGCGGTGCTGCGGGCGCGGCGGGCGCTCGGATTCACCGTCGCGGTCTCCTCCGGCCAGGAGCTGGTCACGACCACGCCGGCCTACCTCGACTACGCGTTGTCGCTTGCCGGAGACGGAGGTCATCGCGCTCGTGCTCGAGACGATGCGGGACGCGACCGCGCTGCGGGCGTCGTTGACCGCAGCGGCCGCGCGCGACATCCCGGTCGTGGTCCTGCCGGTCGGCACGAGCGAGCGCGGCCGATCGATGGTGGCCGCGCACTCAGGCGCGGTGGCGGGGGGCACCGCGGCCTGGGAGGCGCTCGCCGACGCGCACGGCTGTGCACCTGGTCGCCGACCTCGGCGAGCTGCTCGACACCGTCGAGCTGTTTGCCGCTGGTCGGCGCGCACGCCCGCCGCGCGGCTCCGGCGAGCGGGCTGGCTGCGGTGCTCGACTCCGGCGCCGAGCGCGCGCTGCTGGTCGATGTCGCCGCGGCGACCGGCGTGCCGTTCGCCGAGATCTCGCGACGGACACGCTCGATCGGCTCACGCGAGCGACTCGACCCTGGCCTGATCGCGACGAACCCGCTCGATGTCTGGGGCAACGGCGCCGACACCGAGGGATTGTTCGGCGACGTCCTCGTCGCACTTGTCCGAGGATCCGGCGGTGCAGGCGGTGGCGCTCGCGGTCGACCTCGTCGAAGAGCTCGATGGCGACGAGTCCTACCGCCACGCGGCCCGTCGGGTTGCGGCCGCGACCGAGACCTGCCGGTGGTCGTCCTGAGCCATCTGCCTGCCGCGCTCGACCTGCGACGGTGCGGCGGAGCTTCGCGCGGCCGGGGTGCCGGTGCTGGAGGGCACGCGCAGCGGGCTGCGTGCGCTCGGGCACCTGCTCGCCCATGCCGAGCCTGCCCGGCCGGCGCAACCAGCAGAGATCGACCCTGCGCGGCAGGAGCGCTGGCGGGCGCGGCTCGCCGGCGGCCCGCTGTCGACGGTCGAGGCGTTCGCGTTGCTTGCGTGACTACGGCATCGACGGCGCCGCGTCGCAGGCCGCCGACCATGAGGGCGCGGTTCTCGCAGCGGCCAGCGCGATCGGCTATCCGGTCGTGCTGAAGACCGACGAGGACATCGCGCACAAGACCGATGTCGGGGGAGTCGTTGTCGGGCTCGGCAATGACGACGAGCTGGTCGCCGCCTACCGCGACATGCGCGAGCGACTCGGGCCGCCGCGTCGTCGTCTGCGCGTCAGGTGCCGCCGGGCGTCGAGGTCCTGGTCGGCGCGGTACGCGACCCGAACCTCGGCATGCTGCTCGTCGTGGGCGCAGGCGGCGTCCTGGTCGAGCAGGTCGCCGACCGGGCCGCCGCCTTGCCGCCGGTCGACCAGGTCCACGCGCGCGCGCTGACTCGGCGAAGACGGTCATGCGAGCGATTGCTGCTCGAGCCACGCGGCGGCGAGCCCGCCGACATCGACGCCGTCGCGGCCGCGATCGCCGGGCTGTCCGCGCTGGTTGGTCGAGCTGGGCGACTCCCTCGACGCGATCGAGATCAACCCGCTGGTGTGCAGCGCCGACGGCGGCGATCGCCGTCGACGTCCACGTCGAGGTCGCTAGCCGTCCACGTCGAAGTCCGCTAGCCGTCCACGTCGAGTGCTCGCCGCGCCGGATCACGAGGTATGTGCGATCCGGGCGTTCCCGATTATGTCTGCGCGCTGTGCTGCCGATAGAACTTCCGTGCTCCGCGAGGTCGACCAACCGCTGCAGTCGAGCGTGCCAGCGACGTTGGATGCCGGCGCGGTTGGCGTGGATCTTCACCCTTCGCGCCAGGAGATCACGGCGGCATCCCGAGCCGGTCGCCCGACGTCGAGGCGCCCGATCGCTCTCGCGGTCGTGTCGTTCGTGGTTTACGCGATGTATTCGGTCTTGCAGTACCGCCGCATGGATGAGCCCAGCTGGGATCTCGGGATCTTCACCCAGGCGGTCAAGGGGTACGCGCACCTGCAGGCGCCAGTCGCGTACCTGCGAGGCACTCACCTCAGCGTCCTCGGTGATCACTTCAGCCCGATCCTGGCGGTCCTCGCGCCGTTCTACCGGGTCTTTCCGAGTCCGCTGACCCTGCAGGTCGCACAGGCGGCGCTGTTCGCCGTGGCGGTGGTCCCGATCACCCGGCTTGCAATCGGGCTGCTTGGCCGGCGGACAGGCGTCGCGATCGGTGTCTCGTACAGCCTGGCGTGGGGGATCCAGTCCGCATTAGGGGCGGACTTTCACGAGATCGCATTCGCCGTCCCGCTGCTGGCGTTTGCGCTCGAGGCGCTGGTCCGCGAGCGGTGGCGCGCTGCGACCCTGTGGGCGCTGCCGCTGCTCCTCGTCAAGGAGGACATGGGCCTGACTGTCGCAGCCATCGGGTTGTACATGGTGATCCGCCACCAGCGCCGTCGTGGCGTGGCGTTGATCGTCGGCGGCCTCGCCGCTGTCGTCCTCACTGTCGTCGTGATCATTCCGGCGTTCAACCCGGCCCATCAGTACATGTACTGGGGCATGGTCAACACTGCGGGTTCGACCAACCCGTGGTCTCTGATCACCCATCTGGTGGTGCCGTGGACAAAGCTGAACACGATGCTGCTGCTGGTTGCCGCCGGAGGGCTCGTCGCGCTGCGATCGCCGTTGATGATTGTCTGCGCGCCCACGCTGCTGTGGCGGTTCGAGTCCGCGAACCCCACCTACTGGGGGACGGATTGGCATTACAGCGCTGTCCTGATGCCGGTCGTGTTCGTGGCACTGATCGACGGGGTCGTTCGAGCGCGACGCTCTGAGTGGACCTGGCTTCGAAGCCTGGCCGGATATGCGCCCCGGCTGGCTGTGGTGACCGCCTTTTTGCTGTGCCTTGAGTTCCCGCTTCACACGCTGTTCGACTCGACCACCTACGCGCCAGCCCCCGCCGCCGCGACCGCTGCGTTGGCCCAGATCCCAGCCGGAGCCACCGTCGAGACCGATCTCGTCGACCTGATGCCACCGCTCGTTGCTCACCACAAGGTCTACGCCATCGGAGATGACCCTGGCGTGACACCGGACTACGTCGCGGTCGACACATCCGTCACCGGGTCGGCGCCCGACCCCGGAACCGTGACGTACGTGGACTCGCTTCACCCCGGCACGCCCTACCGGCTGATTTTCCACCAGGGCGCCTACGACGTGCTCGAGGCTCAAACCTTGCGGTGATCGCTCAGAGATCACCAGCTGAAGCCGGCCTAGAAGATGACGTAGAGCTTGCGCAGGGTCTCGTGAATCTGCCAGGTGCCCGACCAGCCGCGCGGGAAGACCACCGCGTCACCGGCGCCGACGTCGAGCGGGTCGCTGCCTTCGCGCGTGACCGTCATGCTCCCGGAGATGATGTAGATCTCTTCGTGCGTCTCTAGCGTCCAGTGCGACGGTCCGGCGGTGCATTCCCAGATGCCGACCTCCTGGTCGCCGTCTTTCCACAACGTGAGGCCGGCGGTTGTCATCGGGGTATTTGGGTCGGTCGCTTCCTCGAGCGGACCCCAGTCTTCGAGTTCGCTGCCGGCCGCGATGGCGTGCAGGTGTGGGGTGGCTGAGGCGGCATGGCTCATGTGGATGTTGTCCTTTCGGGAAACGGTAGTGCGATGGGGTCAGCAGCAAGTCTGCTGCGGCCGGCCTCGTCGAAGCGGTCGAGGCCGAGATCGGTGCAATCGGTGATAGCGGTGGTGCCGGTGAGGGCGATGTCGGCAGCGGCGCGAGCCACACCCGGTCCCCACATCATCCCGTGGCCACCCGGAGCAGCGACGGTCACACCGTCGATCGGCCCATCGGCGTTGATCGCGGGTCCGAGGATCGGCAGGTGGTCCGGGGTGAAGTCGATCGTTGCGGCCCAGGTGCGTCGCAGCCCGAGGCCCTCGGTCACCGGCACAAGCTCAGCGAGGCGTTGGCGCATTTTGTCGAGGTAGGCGACGTCGACCTCACGCGCTTTGCCTTCTGGCTCGTCGGGGTTGCTCATCCCGAACAGCAGACCGCGTTCCTCTGGCCGCCAGTACAGACCAGCAACGAGGTCGAAGACCATCGGCACTCGACCCGGGTCGAAGTCGGGGTGGGGCTCGGTGACGGCGACCTGATGGCGCACTCCGCCGACCGGGATCCGGATGCCCGCGAGCGCGCCAATCGCGGCGAGCTTCGGCCCCCCGGTGAGCACGACCCGCTCGGTGGCGATTGGGCCGGCCGTGGTCTCCACGTGCGTGACGCGACCGCTGTCGACGCGCAGGCCGGTGAATGCGGTGTCCTCGCGTACCTCGACTCCGGCCTTGGCAAGGGCGAGCGCATAAGCCAGCACGTTGCGCGGCGGTGTGATGTATCCGTCTGCCGCGAAGTAGGTGCCACCCAGGGTCTTGCCCGGCGCCATCGTCGGGTTCATCTCATCCGCAGCCGCGCTGTCTAACCACTGCACGTCAAGGCCGGCCGCGCGCTGCATCTCCATGCGGGTGTTGGCCGCGGCGATGTCGGCGGGGGTGAAGCACGGCAGGAAGTAGCCCTGGCGGGTGAAGCCAGAGTCGACGTCGAGCTCAGCTTGCTGCGAGAGGTAGAAGTGCCGCGTCCATTCAGCCAGCTCGACCGCCCAGCGGGTGCCTCCCTGGCTGCGCACGATGCCGGCGGCGCGGCTGCTTGCGCCTTGCCCGAGCCGGTCCTTCTCGACCACAACGACCCGCTCGAGGCCGCTCATCCGAAGGAAGTATGCGCACCAACCGCCCACGGTTCCGCCACCGATGACGACTGCGTCGGCGGTTTGCGAGGGATGGGCTGGCGCCATTGGCACGGCGGAAACGCTCGCATAGACTGAACAGTCAGTCAAGGAGCGAGGGGACCTCAACATGTACGAGTTGACCGACGCGGACCTCGACATCCAAGCGCGAGCTCGCCAATTTGCTGATGAGCTGATTCCATTCGAAGTCGCTGCGGAGATGGCCGATGGCGAGCTCCCCGAGTCAGTGCTGGCCGCGCAGAAGGCGCGAGCGCACGAGCTCGGGCTGTGCGCGACGAACATGCCGGTCGAGCTCGGCGGCGGTGGTTGCTCGACGTTGCAGCAGGTCCTCGTCCAGGAGCAGATGGGCCGGGTCACCAACGCGCTTGGCTGGGTCGCCTCGACGCCCCCGTCCTGGCTCCCCGAGGTCGCGACCGCGCACCAGATCGAGCGATGGCTACGTCCGACCGTGTCCGGTGACCGCGAGGAGTGTTACGCGATCACCGAAGAGGGCGCCGGCTCCGATGTCGACGACATCGTCGCCACTGCCCGTCGTGACGGCGACGACTACATCCTCGATGGCGAGAAGTGGCACGTCACTTCGTACAACTCTGCCGACTACGCGTTCTTTCAGGCCAAGCTCGCTGACGGCCCGAACGCAGGGCGAGCACGCGATGTTTCTCGTCGACCTCCCTGCCGACGGCATCACCGTCGTGCGCACTCCGGCCTACTCGCACACCATCAGTCATCACCATCCGATCGTGCTGTTCGAGGGCGTCCGGGTGCCGGCGGCGAACATGGTGGGAGCCGAGGGCGACGGCATGCGGTTCGCCTACGAGTGGTTCCGGTTCGAGCGGATGATGGTGGCGGCTCGTTGCGTGGGGCCGCCCAACGGCTGGTCGAGGAGATGACCTCCTTCGCGACCGAGCGGGTCGTCGGTGGTGCTCCGATCGCTCGGTTCGGTGCGATCCAGGCGATGCTCGCCGACAGCCTGACCGAACTGTTCGCGGCCCGGCTGATCACCTACGAGGCCGCCCGCGGTGCCGACCAGGGTCGCGATCTGAAGGTGCAGCACGTCCAGTGCTCGATGGCGAAGCTTTACGCGTCCGAGATGGCCAATCGGGTCGCCGATCGCGCCGTACAGGTGTTCGGCGGTCGTGGCTACATGCGCGAGAACGTCGCCGAGCGGTTCTTCCGCGAGCTGCGGGTCGAGCGGATCTGGGAAGGCACCAGCGAGATCCAGCGCGCGATCATCGCCGGCCGGATGGCGAAGGCTGGCATCGACGGGATCGTCTAGGACGCGTCAAGCCCACCGCGACCGTTAGGTCGCGACGATGGCTGACGACCTGCGCCGGGCCCCTGGGCGCACCTGCCGGTCATCGGCGCGAAGCACGCCGTGCTGGTGCAGTACCTTGCGATCCAGAACAACAGCAAGCCCAACCCGCAGCGACTGATCGTTCTTGCGGGGCTCTGGGAGATCGAGTCCGCGCTCGATGCCGGGCTCGAGCTGGTCGCGGTGATCGTCTCGCCCGAGCTGTTCCGTGGCAACCGAGCTGCGCGATGTCCTGCATCGAGCCGAGCAGACCGGCGCCAAGGTTACGCGAGTCAGCCCGAGGTCGCGGCCCGGATCAGCGACCGAGACTCCTCCGACGGTCTCGCGGCAATCGCGATGTCACGGCAATGGCAGCTCGCCGATCTTGTGCCCGGGGTGCGCACTCGGTGGTCCTCGTCCTCGATGGTCTCGAGGTCATGGGCAACGTTGGCACCGCCGTGCGCTCCGCCCAGGCAAGCGGCGCCGACGGGGTGCTGCTGACCAACCGTCGGGTGCGCCTGACCCATCCGAGGCTGATCCACGCCAGCATGGCAGCGTCGCTGACGATGCCCATGGTCGACTGTGGGGTCGACGAGGCGGTGTCGTGGCTGCGGGGCAACGGCTATCAGCTCGTCATGGCCGACACCGGCGCGCGTGACGTACAAGTCCCTGCGACTATGAGCCCCGAGTCGCAGTCGTGCTTGGCAGCGAGCGATATGGCATTAACCGCGAGTGGGCGACCTATGAGACCGACTCCGTGTCGATCCCGATGTTCAACGACGTCGACTCGCTCAACGTCGCAAACGCGGCGACGATCCTGCTCTTCGAGATTTCCAGCCGCCACCGTCCCACCGCCTTTGGGGTTTGAGAACAGCGCCTTTGGCGCCTGAGAACAGCGCCTTTGGCGCCGAGTAGTCCAGCGGGTTGGACACGCTGCGGTGGTTAGAATTCGCGCGGTCTTCAGTGTGTCGCTGCGCGACCTCGGGGATAAACCTGGGCAGAATGGCGTTAGGCCCCTCCAAGTATGAGTTGGAGGGGCCTAACTCGGCTCCGCTGCACCGGCGTACCGATTGCTCGGACACCGTGCGTTGCCTTGCCGGTACCAGGTCCTTGAAACCCGCCCGATGTGCCGGTTGCCCGACTCATCTTGCGTGTCGGAGTTTCCCCCGACTCGGCCCCCGTTTCCCGGTGACAACGCAATGTCTAACGTCTCTGAGACGGTGCACAAGAGGTTTCTCGAACTTTTTTCAAGATCTTTTTGCGTCCACACGATGTCCACAACCGGACTGGCCTGTTATCCCCCGAAGACCCGCTTCGTCCACCGCTTCATCCACTGACTCGTCCACAGCCTCGAGGTATTTCTGCCTACGCAGATTTCTCCGCCTGGTTGCGACATTGTCGCAGTAAGTGCGAGGATACAAACATGTCCCCGAGGGCCAAGCTGGCGCAGATCCGCCAGGGCCTCACGCCGGCAGAATGGCTCAAGCTCGGCGGCATGATCGCCGTCATCATCGCGCTGCACGTCATCGGCTGGTTCACCGTGATCGCCCTCGTCGCGCCGCATCACTACAGCCTCGGGACCAAGACCTTCGGCATCGGCATCGGCGTCACCGCCTACACCCTCGGCATGCGGCACGCCTTCGACGCCGACCACATCGCGGCCATCGACAACACGACCCGCAAGCTGATGGACGATGGCCAGCGGCCGCTGTCGGTGGGGTTCTGGTTCTCCCTCGGCCATTCCTCGATCGTCTTCGCGCTGGCGTTCCTGCTCTCCCTCGGCGTCAAGGCGCTGGTCGGGCCGGTACGCAACGGCAACTCCTCGCTGCACCACTACACCGGGCTGATCGGCACCAGCGTCTCGGGCACCTTCCTGTACGCGATCGCGGCGATCAACGTGATCATCCTGGTCGGCATCGTGAAGGTGTTCCGCGACATCCGCCGCGGGGTCTATGACGAGGAGACGCTCGAGGAGCACCTGAACAACCGCGGCCTGATGAACCGGATCCTGCGGCCCGATCATGAAGTCGATCGACCGGTCCGGGCCAGATGTATCCGGTGGGCGTGCTGTTCGGGCTCGGGCTTCGACACCGCGACGGAGGTCGCGCTGCTCGTGCTGGCCTCGGCCGGCGCGGCCGGCGGACTGCCGTGGTACGCGATCCTGTGCCTGCCGGTTCTGTTCGCGGCCGGGATGTGCCTGTTCGACACGATCGACGGCACGTTCATGAACTTCGCGTACGGCTGGGCGTTCTCCCGGCCGATCCGCAAGGTCTACTACAACATCACGATCACCACGCTGTCGGTGATCGTCGCGCTGGTGATCGGCACGGTCGAGCTGCTCGGCCTGCTCTCGCAGCAGCTGAACATCAATGGCCGGTTCTGGACCGATATGCAGAACGCCGACATCAACACGCTCGGCTTCGTCATCGTCGGGCCTGTTCGTGGCGACCTGGGTGATCGCGCTGTTGATCTGGCGGTTCGGCCGGATCGAGGAGAAGTGGAGCTCGGGCATGCGCCAGGCGCAGCTCGTCAACAGCTCGGACTGATGAACCGGTCGCGCTCCCGGTGAGGCAGTGTCAGGCGCCCGGGCATAGTGATGCCATGGCGCTACATCACGGATCCAGCGAACCCCCTCGCGAGACCGACTCGAACCCCTTCCTCGGCACGGCCGATCCAGCGTTCGGGCAGCGACTGGTCCCGCCCGCACGACCGGCTGGGCGACGATCCGGTGCCGGCCGATTCGGCATACCAGCTGATCCACGACGAGCTGCTGCTCGACGGCAGCGCGCGGCTCAACCTCGCGACCTTCGTCACGACCTGGATGGAGCCGCAGGCGCGCACCCTGATGAGCGAGTGCGTCGACAAGAACATGATCGACAAGGACGAATACCCGGCAGACCGCGGAGCTCGAGCGCCGATGTGTGTCGATCCTCGCCGACCTGTGGCACGCCCCTGACGCGACCGCGGCGACCGGCTGCTCGACCACCGGCTCGAGCGAGGCATGCATGCTCGCCGGGATGGCGATGAAGCGGCATTGGGCGGCCCGCACGCCGGCTGGGCCGGATCGTCGAGCCCAACCTGGTGATGGGCGCCAACGTCCAGGTGTGCTGGGAGAAGTTCTGCCGCTACTGGGACGTCGAGCCACGGGTCGTCCCGATGGACGGCGACCGCTATCACCTCGATGCGGCGACCGCGGCGGCGGCGGTCGACGAAGACTCGATCGGGGTCGTCGCGATCCTCGGCTCGACCTTCGACGGCAGCTATGAGCCGGTGGCCGAGATTGCGGCCGCGCTCGACGACGTCGCGACCCGCACCGGAGTCGACGTGCCGATTCACGTCGACGGTGCGTCTGGCGGCATGATCGCGCCGTTCCTGGACCCTGATCTGGAGTGGGACTTCCGGCTCGAGCGGGTCGTCTCGATCAACACCTCCGGCCACAAGTACGGCCTGGTCTATCCCGGCGTCGGGCTGGGTGCTGTGGCGCGACGCCGCGCGGCTGCCGCAAGAGCTGATCTTCAACGTCAACTACCTCGGTGGCCAGATGCCGACGTTCGCGTTGAACTTCTCGCGGCCGGGTGCCGAGGTAGTCGCGCAGTACTACACCTTCTTCCGGCTCGGACGATCGGGCTTTCGCGCGGTCCAGCAGGCCTCGCGTGATGTGGCGACCTACCTCGCGGGCGAGATCGCCGCGATGGGTCCGTTCGACCTGTTGTCGAAGGGAGACCAACTGCCGGTGTTTGCCTTTACTACCAACAAGAAAGCCGACGCCTGGGACGTGTTCGCGGTTTCGCAGGCATTGCGCGAACGCGGCTGGCAGGTGCCCGCCTACACCTTCCCAGCAAATCGGGAGGATCTCGCGGTGCTTGCGGATCGTGTGCCGCAACGGGTTCTCCCACGATCTTGCCGAGGTCTTCCTCAATGACTTGCGCGACGTCGTCAAGCGCCTGACTGAAGGCGGGGGGCACGTCCCGAGCACTGTGTCCGCCTTCCATCACTGAGGCTGGCGGCATCGTTGGACAAACCAGTGGAGGTCTCGGTGCGCACTTGGCTGACCGATCGGTTCGGTCTCGCCGTTCCGGTCGTGTGCGCCCCGATGTTCGGCGTGGCGGGTGGCGCGCTGGCCGCGGCGGTCTCGCGCGCCGGTGGTCTCGGCATGTTCGGAGCGGGCATCACGACCACTGCACAGGCGGTCACGGACGAGTGTCGAGTAGCGGCCGAGGCAGGCAAGCCGTATGGCGTCGGTCTAATGGCATGGACACTAGAGCGCGACAGCGGCCCGTTCGACGCGACGCTGGCGGCGTCGCCGGCGCTGGTGTCGATCGGCTTCGGTGACTACGAGAAGTACGTTCGGCCGCTACAGGCGACGGGTGTCGTGGTCGCTACTCAGGTCGGCAACCTGCACGAAGCCAACCTCGCCGAGCAGTACGGCGTCGACCTGATCGTGGTGCGCGGCGCTGAGGGTGGCGGTCACGGCCGTAACGACGTCGCGACGCTCCCGTTGCTGCAAGCAGTGCTTGAGGCCGTTGAGACACCCGTCGTGGCAGCAGGCGGGATCGCGAACTCCCGTGGTTTGGCTGCGGTGCTCGCGGCCGGTGCCGCCGGTGCCTGGGCCGGCACCGCCTTCAGCGCATGCGTGGAGTCGCAGACGACGCAAGCGGCACGCGAGCAGCTGCTGAACGCGACCGACACCGACACCACCTATGGCCGGGTCTTCGACGTTGCCCAGCGCCTCGGCTGGCCGGCGGAGTTCGGTGGCCGCGCATTGCGCAACCAGTTCTTCGAGCGTTGGGTTGGACGTGAGGACGAGCTGGCCAGTGATGTGGATGCCATGCAGGAACTGACGGACGCCCGCGCAGCGGGCGACTACCGCGCTGCCTACGTCTACACCGGTCAGGGCGTCGCGCTGCTGCGCGAACAGCAGTCGGCGGCGCAGGTCGTCGCGGAGTTCGGCCGCGCCGGGGCGCTGATCGCCGCCGCAGCCGACCGGCTGGAGGCACGGCCGTGAAAGGCGTCACGCTGACCGACGTGCGCGCGATCGCGATGGAGCTGCCGCGCACCTCGGAGCACTTGATCCGCGACTCCGTGAAGTTCCGGGTGGGCAGCCTGGTCTACGCCTCCGTCGGGCCCGACGAGGTCCTCATGGGCTTCGGCTTTCCCAAGGAGGAGCGCGCCGCGTTGGTCGAGTCCGAGCCGGACAAGTTCCTCATGCCGGTGCGCTCCGACGAGCGCTACAACTGGGTGCGGGTGCGACTGGCCGAGATCGACGAGATCGAGTTGCGCGAGCTCGTCGTCGAAGCGTGGCGGATGTGCGTGCCGAAGAGCGTCTCCGCGACCATCGACTGACCGCTCAGACCACCCGGCAGTGCTCGTCGCCGAGCGCCACGACGTCGCCGCGAACCAACTGCCGGCCGCGACGAGACTCGACAACGTCGTTCACCGTGACCTCGTCGAGCGCGAGCACCCGCTTGGCATCTGCGCCTGAGTCGATCAAACCGGCGAGTTTCAGGAACTGCCCGAGGCGGATCACCGAGTCGCGAATCGGCACGTCACGGGTCGGCTCCATGAGTCGCAACCTAGCGACCAGCTCAGTTCGAGGTGATGTGGAAGGTCGTTGCGAGCGCGCCGTACTTCAGGATGTCCGCGAGCTCGGTCGCGCTGCGCTGCGTGAAGCCGCCGGTAATCTGAGCCGTCCCGCTGGAGATGCCGCCGGCCTGGCTGATGTACGGCGCGGACTGCACGACGCCGTCCAGCACGATCGCCACCTCGTTGCACCCGGTAGGCGGGGCGCAGGGGATGGTGGTGTTTGGTGGCTGCCCGTTGTTGACGTCGTACGCCGTCTTGGTGAGCTGCTGCCACGCCTGCGCACCAGTGGATGTGAAGGTCAGGTTGACCATCCATTCCTTCGTAGTGCCAAGGGCGGCATTGGCGCTCGAGATCTGCGTGTTGTCGATCGTGCTCGGGGCGAGTAGGTATTTGGTTATGCCGTCCGGAGCGCACGCGATGATGTAGTCCGCCGCCTGATCCGCCCCGCGCGTCGCGTTTCGTGTTGCCGGCTTAGTGCAGTCCCACGCGTGGTAGGTGTTGAGGAACCGTCGGCTCAGCGTCGGTGACTCGGCGGCGCTAGTTGGAAGGCGATGTGAATCGGTCGCCGGCGTCGGCTGGCCCGCGTCGTCGGCCAACGCCTGCCGGAAGCGCAGCATCCCGCGGGTGTCGGCTACTACGGTCAGCGTCGAACGCGCTGAGGCAGGGATTTGTGCCTCAAGTCCGCCGCTGCGCGGTCGCACTTCGACATCCTTCACCCCAAGCGCGGACAGACGCTTCGTGATGATCCTCGCCGCCACGGCGAGACTGGTTGTGCTCAAACGGGCGTGCGGAGTCAGCGTGAATGTTTGCCCACCGGTGAGTTCGGCTGGCCGATTCGTCCCACCGCCCGAGGCCAGCACGACGACGCTAATGACGATTGCTGCGGTGGCTGCGGCGATTGCGCCGAGCGACAGGCCGAGCTTCAGTCGGGAGTTGCGGCTCGGGCGCCGCGCACCGCGCTGTTCGTACGCTGCCCACGGGTTCGGCGAGATGCTGACGCGGTCCGCGACCTCAGTCAGCACCTGGCGCAGCTCCAGCTCAAGGTCAGTCACGGTCGTCTCCCATCGATCGGCCGAGGAGCGCGAGGGCCTTCGACGTCGTTGACTTCACGGTCCCTGGCCGAATCGAGAGCGCTTCGGCAATCTCGCGTTCGGACAGGTCCATCCAGTACCGAAGCACCACTACTTGTCGCTGCCGAGCTGATAGCTGCGACAGTGCCTTGACGACCCTTCGCCGGTCGTCGCTGAGCACAGCGAAGATCTCGGCAGACTCGACGAGCGGCAGATCAGGGGAGAAGCGCCGAACCACTCGCAGGTGGCGCAGTCGCGAGCGTGTCAGGTTGATGACTGTCTTGCGCAGGTATGCCGCCGCGTTGATGTCGGCAGGTAGCCGGTCGCGGTGCTGATCAAAGCGAGCGAACGCCTCTTGCGCGACGTCTTCGGGATCGTCAGCGCCGAGCAATGCCGCCAAGCGCACCAGGCGGGCGAAGTTCGTGTTGAACAGGAGCTCGAGGTCCTCGGCCACCCTTACCCGTTCCGCTTCCGTCGCCGTTTTCGGCCCCATGCAACCTAGACGCCTTAGTACGCAGCCGGTTCATCGCCGAGTCCGAAGTTTCGCGAATCGAGAGCGCAAAACTAGATCAGCGCAGCGCCTCGATGACGGCGGTGAAGTCCGGCCATGCGGGATCGTGGTCGGTCACGCCGCTGAGAAGTCGCTCGGTTGCCGGCCCGACCTCGACCGGCACTCCCGTCTGGGTCGCGAGTGCGAGGGCGAGCCGAATGTCTTTGCGGGCAAGTGCGGGCCCGAACCAGCCCGGGTGTGCGGTCGAGAGCAGCGAATCCAATCGGGCCTGCGTGGCCATGCTGATGACGGGCGAGTGGGCGAAGACCGTACGCAGCAGGTCGTCGGAGATGCCGAGGCTGCGGCCGATGCTGATGCCCTCGGCGAGCGCGGTCACGCCAACGATGAGCTGCAGGTTGGAGATCAGCTTCATCGTGACGCCGGTGCCGGCCGGGCCGCAGTACGTGTAACCGGATCCGAGATCGCGCCACAGCGATTCGAGCGAGGTCACGGTGTGCTCGTCGCCGCCGATCAGGAAGTGGCCGCCGCCGTCAGCCACCAACGCCGGCGCACCGTTGACAGGAGCGTCGAGGACTTGGCCTGCCTGCCCGGCCGCCGCCAGCCGGCGCGCGGTCTGCGGCGAGACGGTGCTGATGTTGGCGAGCACCGCGGCTGACGACAGGGCCGCCATAGCGCCGCCGCCGAGACAGACCGCCTCAGCGGCATCGTCATCAGCGACGACCAGGAGTGCGACCTCGGCCGACGCGACCGCATCGCCGATCGACTCGGCGTGGCGTGCTCCGCTGCCGACAAGCTCCGCGGCCGCCGCGGGTGACCGGTTCCACACCGTCACGGCGTGGCCCGTTGCCAGCGCGCGGGAGGCGATCGCTCGGCCCATATTGCCAATCCCCAGGACAGCAACTCTCATGGTGACGACCGTAGTCGCGCTGCCCGGGACAAGGATCGCCCGCTGCGAGAGGATCTCCGCATGTCAGCCTCATCGTCGCCCGTGCCAGTCATCGATCTCGCGCCGTGGTTTGACGGCACGGTCGAAGGCCGGTCGTTGGTCGCCGCCCAGGTCGACGCCGCATTGCGCGAGATCGGGTTCTTGCTGATCGTCAACCATGGCGTCACAGTCGAGCTGCGCGACGAGGTCCGCGCCGCCGCGCGGAAGTTCTTCGAGCTACCTGACGACGTGAAGTCGCGCTATCGCGCCCAGGTTGGCGATGACACCTGGCTCCCTCGAGGCTGGACGCCGGTGGGTGGCGAGTCCAATGCGAACTCAGACATTGGCGTCGACGCACCGCCGGATCTCAAGGAGTCCTACGACGTCGCCTGCTTCGAGCCGACCGGCGACCCGGTGATCGACCGCGAGTGGTTCACCGACAACCTCTGGCCCGAGGAGGTGCCTGAATACCGCCAGGCGGTCACGACATACATCGCGAAGATGCGGACCTTGATCGACGAGCTGCTGATCATCGCCGCCGTGGCACTCGGACTGCCGGACGACCAGTTCCTCTCCCAGGCGAGCCATCCGACGTGGTCCTTCTACACCCACTGGTATCCCGCGATCCGTCATGTCGGTGAGCCGATGCCGGGCCAGCTGCGGATCGGGTCACACACCGACTTTGGCACCTTCACGATCCTGGATCGCCAGCTTGGCACCGGCGGGTTGCAGGTGCTGGGCAAGGACGGTGAGTGGGCGGATGCACCGTGGATCGCGGGTGCGCTCACGATCAACATCGGCGACATGATGGCTCGCTGGACCGGCGACCGCTGGCTGTCCAACCGTCATCGTGTGCTCGCGCCGGACTCGTCCGCGCCGGATGAGGACCTGATGTCGCTGGTCTACTTCCATGAGGCGAACCCGAGCGCGGTGTTGCAAGGCGTGCCACCACCGATCGGCGTGGTCAGCCATGAGCCGATCGCCGCCGGCGACTACTTGCGGGCGAAGCTCGCCGCCATCGCAGTCGTCTAACGCGCTCGGTTGCGCGCGCTGGTCAAGGTCGCGGTGGCAGCAACGCTCGCGGGATCGAGCACCTCGCCGTGTAGATGGCGTTGCTGACTTGGCAGACGCCGCAGTGGGCGCCGATCCCCATGACGATCGTCGCGTCTTCCGGCGCGACCTGCCATTCGTCCTGCAGCCAGTTCTTCAGCTCCCGGAACGCGATCCGGCTCGCGTCGGCGAGTGAGACGCCCGACACGATCGTGCTGAGGTGAGTCGCGTTCGACAGCCGCGGACACTGCATCGAGGCCGGGCGTCCGACCGGGGTAGCGGAGGCAACGATCCGAGTGCCGACCTCCGGTGCGGCCACGATCTCTCCATCGCCCATGGCGGCCTTGCAGTCTCCGAAGTAGAGGTACGCGCCCGCAACTTCGACCGGCAGGACCAAGGTCGCACCAGCGGTGATGTCGTTGCAGTCCATGTTGCCGCCGTAGTCACCCTCGCGACGGCTGAGGATGACCTCTCGGCCAGGCGCCGTCGCCAGGCAACCGATCAGTGGCTGGATCGGCACTGACCAACCGTCGCGGATCTGGATCCGGCCGTCGTTGATCTCGAGGGCAACCGCGTGGTCCTCCTCGTGCCACCAGTCGATCGGCGACAGCGCCGCGCACCGGCTGACTGCGAGCATGCCGGGCGTCGTGATGGTGATGGCCTCGATGGCGACCTCAATCGCCCGACCCGGTTGTGCGCCTTCGACCCTGATCGGGCCGGTGACGGGGTTCAGGTTGTCCTCAACCCAGGCGGCGGTGCTCGGGTTGAAGTCCGCGGGGTTTCGGTAGCGGCCGGTGAAGCAGTCCGCGGTCTCGACCTCGAAGCGCTCTCCCGGCTGTACGACGCCGATCGGTTCGTGCCAAGGGCTGTAGACGTACTTCAAATCCTGTGCCGCGAACGTCTGCATGGTCAGCGACGTGCGACGTGCAACTCGGCCGGCAGCGGCGAGACCGGCGTGACCGGCCCGTAGCCCGGGAACTCGCCGTAGTCGGTGTAGACCCCCTCGTAGAAGCGGATCGCATCTTGGTCGAGCTCGATGCCAAGGCCCGGCCCAGTCGGCACCGCAAGCGCCCCGTCGACGAACTGCAACGGTGTCGCCAGCAGGTCGTGCGTCAGGATCGTGGCGAACTGCTGGTGCCCGAGCTGCGGCGAGGCCATCGTCCCGAGCACGTGAGCGGTCGCGATTGTCGTCACGCCGAGGTCGGCGAACGCGTGCTTGACCAACGGGATCTCGGCGGTCTCGCACATGCCCGCGACGTGGTGGAAGGGGACCAACCCACCGAGCTGGTGCGGATCCGTCACGATGACGTCGCCGGCCCGCTGCCGGATGACTTCCGGGACCTGCCAGGGAAGCCACGCTGACTGGTTGGCGCCGATGCGCACCTTTGACTTGCGGCGCAGGTCGGCCATGCCACTGATGTCGTGCATGTTGATCGGTTGCTCGACGAACTCGACCCCGACGTCTTCGAAGCGTTGCAGGGCGTCGACCGCTTCGAAGACACTCCACGCCTCGTTCGCGTCGACGCGGACTGCGATGTCGTCGCCGACTTCGTCACGAATGGCGCGGGCGAGCGCGATGTCGTTCTTCAGATCGAAGCCGATCTTGATGTACATCGTCTTGAAGCCCTGCTCGAGCGCTTCGGCTGCCTGCTCGCGCGCGGTCTGCGGAGCGCGGTCCTCGACCGGGATGTAGTAGTAGAACGGGACGTTCTCAGTGTCGAGGCCGCCGAAGAACTGATGCACCGGCACAGCCATGGGCCTTGCCACAGATGTCCCACAGCGCCATCTCAATCGCGGCGACCGCTCCGTTGCCGAGGTACGGATAGTGGTGCCAGCCACGGTCTTGGGCGCGGCGCAAGAACGAGGTGATCCGCTCCGGGTCCTCGCCGATGATCCACTCCGAGGTGGCGGCGAGCGCCTCGCGGACGAGTCCGATCAGGGGTGACCCGGGAACCTCACCGATCCCGGTGATTCCGTCATCGGTGTGCACCTCGACCAACGCGTTCGTCAACCCCCACATCCGGCCGAACCGCCAGGTTTCTGGACGGGTGAAGGGGACGGAGACGATGTGGACGTCGACGCCAGTGACTTTCATGGCTCTCCCGCGCTGGGACGGTTGCTCTGGCTGATCAGCCGGCGATGGGTACTATGGCACTCGGTACTATGCCACATAGCACTGAGGCGCCTCAACCGGCGAGGCGGCCGATTTCGCGCTCGTATGACGGCACGCATCACCGGAGGTGGACCGTGGATCCCCGACCATGGCACGGCGTGCTGGTGGCGAATCCGCTGCTACTCACGCCCGACCTCGAGATCGACTTCGACGCCTACAGCGACCACATCCGGTGGCTGGCGGAGTCGGGGTGTCACGGCATCACCCCGAACGGCTCGCTCGGTGAATATCCGACGCTGACCGAGGCTGAACGCCAGCGGGTCGTCGACAGCGCAATGGCCGCCGCGCCGCCAGGTTTCGCCGTGATCCCCGGGGTCGGCGCCTACGGGTCGCGCGAGTCGGTCCACTGGGCTGAGCAAGCAGCTGCCGCTGGGGCCCCGGCAGTCATGGCGCTCCCGCCAAACGCCTACCGCGCGGACCGCGCAAGTGTCGTCGCGCACTACCGCGCGGTCGCGGCGGTCGGCCTGCCGGTCGTGGCATACAACAATCCGCTCGACACGAAGGTCGACCTGACCCCTGAGCTGCTCGCTGAGCTCTATGACGAAGGCCTGATCGTCGCGGTGAAGGAGTTCGCGGGCGACCCGCGGCGGGCGTATGTGATGAAGGAGCTCTCGCCCGACCTCGACATCCTGATCGGGTCTGACGACACCGTCCTCGAGGTTGCGATCGCGGGCGCGGTGGGCTGGGTGTCGGGTTACACGAATGCCTTCCCGAGATCGTGCGTCGAGCTCTACGAAGCCTCGCTCGCGGGTGACCTGGACAAGGCCGTCCCGCTCTATCGAGCGCTTCACGCCTTGCTGCGCTGGGACTCACGGACGGAGTTCGTGCAGGCGATCAAAGCGTCGATGGACATTGTCGGGCGGCCGGGTGGGCCCTGTCGCCCGCCGCGCGGACCCCTTGATGCCGACATCGCCGGGTTGATTCGTGACCTGACTGAGAAGGCCGTCGCCGAAGGGATGAGGTGATGCCGGTGGCTCGGCTTTCGCTCGGTGTCACCGCAGCGTCCGACCGACATTGTTGGCGAGTACGAAGAACCAGACCGACGCCGGCGTTGCGGCTGCCGTGGCACGTGCCCGTCAGGCGCAGCGCGACTGGATCGGACTCGGCGCGGCTCGGCGATCGGCCGCGCTCGCGGCAGTCGCGATGGAGCTGCGATCGCGCGCCAGCGACGTGGTCGATCTCGTGGTGCGCGAGGTTGGCAAGCCACTCGGTGAGGCCACTGGCGAGGTTGGGCGAGCGGTGTCGATCCTGGAGTTCTACGCGCAGGCCGCCTACGCCGAGGTCGGCTCGATGTTTCCGCCGTCGCTCGGGGGATTGCTCTATACCGAACGACGTCCCCATGGCGTCGCCGGCCTGATCACACCGTGGAACTTCCCGATCGCGATCCCGCTCTGGAAGGCAGCGCCAGCGCTGGTGGCCGGCAACGCCGTCGTGCTCAAACCGTCGCCGGACGCCACTGGCTGCGCCGAGCTGCTCGGCCAGATCATGCGCGCACACCTGCCGGAAGGCCTGTTCATCGTGACGCCCGGCGGCGCCGAGGCTGGCGCCGCGATCGTGGGCCATTGCGACGTCGTGTCCTTCACCGGATCCGCGGCGGTTGGGCGATCTGTCTCGGTCGCCGCGGCGACCCGGGGTATCGCGTCTCAGTGCGAGATGGGTGGGCAGAACGCCGCGATCGTCTTGCCCGACGTTGATCCGGCATCGACCGCCGGCCGTGATCGCGGGCGCGGCGATGGGCTACGCCGGGCAGAAATGCACCGCGACCCGGCGGGTAATCGTCGTTGGCGACAACGCGGAGTTCCTCGACGATCTCAGCGCTGCAGTGGCTCGCCTGACACCGACCGACCCTGCCGATCCTGCCGCGGTCGTCGGGCCGGTCATCAACGAGCGGGCGCAACACGCGGTCCAAGTGGCCATCGACCGTGCAGTCGCCGATGGTGGCCAGCTGCTTGCCGGTGGTCAGCGCGTCGACCGGGACGGCTGGTTCGTCGCCCCAACGTTGGTCGACGGGTTGGCGCCGGATCACCCGTTGTGTCGCGAGGAGACATTCGGGCCGCTCGGTTTCGTCCTTCATGCTGAGAGTCTCGACGACGCGATCGAGTTGTCGAGCTCGGTGAGGTACGGGCTGGTGACCTCGATCCATGGCCGTGACCTCGACCAGATCCTGCGCGCCGTCGCGTCCGCCGACACCGGGCTGATCAAGGTCAATGCGCCGACAACCGGTGTCGACTTCTACGCCCCGTTTGGTGGTGAGAAGGACTCCAGCCAAGGGCCGCGCGAGCAAGGGATGGCAGCGCTGGACTTCTACTCGACCACGCGAACCGTCACCATCGCGCCGCATTCCTGAGGCGCGCCACTCATCGCACACAGTTTCGGTGCATCAGGGTTGGTGGTGGTCGGACTCCTCGCGCCCGACCCATACGCCGCGGGTGTGGCGGATGTGGGCGCTCATCAAGTCATGCGCGGCTTGCGCGTCGTGCGCGCGCAGCGCGTCGAGCAGTTCGCGGTGCTCGCGGGCCGAGGTCGTGAGCCGGTCGGATCGGACGAGCTCGTCGAGCCCGAACAACCGCGTCTGGCGACGGAGCCGGTCGATCAACTCGGTGAGGCGAGGGTTGTCCAATGCTGAGATCAGCTCGCCGTGGAAGCGTCGGTCGGCGTCGAGATAGCCGATCAGATCACCGCTGGCCGCTGCGGCCTCGATCGCATCGGCGAGTGCGTCAAGTCGCTCGAGGCGCTCAGGCGTCAGCAGGTCGGCGGCCTGGGCCGTCGTCGAAACCTCAAGCAGCGAGCGAATCGCAAAGATCTGGTCGAGGTCGGTCTCTGACATCTCGACCACCCGGAACCCCCGGTTGCGGACCACCTCGACGAACCCGTCGCGGACCAGGTCGAGCAGGGCCTCTCGCACCGGGGTCGCCGACACGCCGAACCGTTCGGCCAGCCCGGGCGCGGAGTAGATCTCACCAGGTTGCAGCTCGCCGGCGACCAGCGCGGCCTCGAGCGCGCGGCTGACTTGCTCGCGAAGGCTGCCCGTCCGGATCGCTGCCGAGATGTGGCTCGTCGCGCCGCCATCGTCGGCTGCCGTGGTCATAGGCATCCCTTCATCGCGCTACGTGACGTTACACACCACCGTCCGCCAGCAGCGACGCAGGTCGTTGACGTGGTGTGTGCTATGTGGAACATTACATTGCACCGGCCGCAATCAGGGGTCGTGATTTGCCGACGACCACGCACCGCGACGTACGCCGGGACGGGACATGACCGACACTGCCGCTGAACCCACCACTTCCGCTCACGCAACGCTCGCCAAGGACGAGATCGGGCTGCGGGGTTCGGTCATCTTCGCGATGGCTGGCGCCGCGCCTGGCCAGACCATCGCGATCACCTTGGCCTTGCTCGTCACGACTGCGGCGTACGGCACCTTGCTGCCGGTCATCCTCACGACGGCGGGTCTGCTGTGTATTGCGCTGTCCTTCCACCGGCTCAACATGTGGCGGCAGAACGCCGGGCGCCACCTTCGAGTGGGTGTCTCGCGCGTTTAACCCCTACATCGGCGACATGGTCGGCTGGCTGATGCTGGTGGCGTTCGGCGGCTTCGTGCTGATCGACGTCATCACGATCGGCCCGAGCGTGCTGTCGCTGATCGGCGTATCGCCGGGCAACCGGTGGGCCGGCGCTCTCGGCGATCGTCGTCATCGGCTCGCTGCTGACTCTGACGGCTGTCGTCGGCCTGCGGCCAAGCGCCCGACTTGCAGTTCATCGTCGCCCTGATCGAATACACGATCATCGGCGTCTTCATCGTCTGGGCCTTCATCGCGGTCTACATCACGCACAAGACCGGGACCGTGCATCCGTCCGCTCACTGGCTCAGCTTCAGCGGCACCGGCACGGGCGTCTTCAGCGCCTCGATGATCATCGCTGTCGCCGCCATCGCCGGCTGGGATGCCGGCATCTACGTCAACGAGGAAACCGAGCGACCCGAGAAGAACCCTGGCCTTGGCGCGGTGCATCGGCGTCGCGATCCTCGGCGCGCATCTTCTTCCTGATGTTCGCGACCTACCAGGGGGTCGGCCCCGTCTGTCCGCCATGCAGGCCCACTCCGACAACGCGGCGGCGTTCGTTGGCCAGCGACTCGGCGGCACGACGGGTGAGAAGTTCATGTCGCTCGCCGTCGTGCTCTCCGTCCTCGCCACCACGCAGGTCGCGATCATCGGCACCGCACGGCTGATCTTCTCGATGTCCCGTGACCGGGTGCTGCCCGCCACGCTCGCGTGCCATCAGCGCGAGCTACCGCACGCCGGCCTTCACGACGTCATGGCTTGGCGGGATGCATGATCGTGCTTGGGGTCATCGACATCTTCGCAGTCGTCGGTGGCCAACGCGATCGAGTGACCTCATCACGGTCCAGCGGCTTCCTGTACTCGCTGTTCTACGCGATCACTGGCCTGGCCGCGGCCTGGTACTACCGGCGACAGTCGATCAAGTCGGCCGCAGGACCTCGTGATGCTCGCTGGCTGCTGCCGCTCGCCGGCGCCGGGCTGCTGCTCTGGGTGGCGGTCAAGGCGGCGCAGGCTCTCAGTGGCGCCGAGGAGCGGCGTGCTGATCGGCGTTGGGTCTGCTCGGGTCGGCTTGATGGTGGTCGCCGTCAAGGTCTACAAGGCACCGATCTTTAAGCTCAAGACCGAGACGGCGACGCACGACCGAAGCGGACCACGCAGGTGGCCGGATCGGATCGACACCGCGATGCGAGGTCACGTGTCAGCGACGAACTAACGGAAGGTCGGACAACGTCGTGGATGACCTGACCGGTCAGGTTGCCATCGTCACCGGCGGCGCCCGTGGCATCGGGCTGGGAATCAGCCAGGTGCTGCGCGCCGAGGGTGCGAACGTCGTGTCGCCGACATCGACGAGAACGAGGCGAGTGCAGCCGCGGCGGGCTTGCCTGGTGGCGGCGAACACGCCGTTGGCGTCCGAGCCGACGTCACCGTGCGGGCCGATCTCGAGCAGGCCGCGGCGGTTGCGGTCAGCGTTGGGGCCGGATCGACATCCTGGCGGCCAACGCCGGGATCTACCCGCACATCCCGCTGATCGATGTCACCGGCGAGGACTGGGACCGGCTGATGGCGATCAACGTCCGTGGCGCGCTGTTCGCGATCCAGGCCTGCCTGCCGCAGATGCTGAGTCAGGGCTACGGCCGAATCGTGCTGACCTCGTCGATCACCGGCTCGCTAGTCGGCCAGCCTGGTTACTCGCTGTACGGCTCGACCAAGGCCGCCATGCTCGGCCTGATGCGCTCGGCGGCGCTGGAGGTGGCGACTAGCGGCATCACGGTCAACGCCGTGCTGCCAGGCAACATCCGTACTCCTGGCTTTGACGACCTCGGCCCGGAGCACGTGTCCGGATGGCGGCGGCGATTCCCGCTCGGCCGGCTCGGCGAGCCCGAGGACGTCGGCTGGGCAGTGCGCTTCCTTGCCTCGCCGGAGGCGCGCTACATTACCGGGCAGACGCTGGTCATCGACGGTGGCCAGGTGCTCCCCGAGAGCTCATGGGCCGAGGCGGACCACGGCTGAAGCCCCCTCAAGGGCGCCCGGCGCCCGGCGTGGTAGGAAAGGGAGTTATCCGGACGAATGGTCTGGCGGTTGTCGAGATGGCTACCGAACGGTACGGTCCGAACTGGCGCGGCCATCGGTGTCTCGCGTTAACGCTTCGAAGGGACAAGTTCATTGAGAATCCATAAGGTCGCAGCAGCGACTCTGATGTCGGCCCTTACGGCCGGCTCGCTGATCGCGGCGGGCATGGCGCCAGCGTCCGCCAGCCCGCGTTCGCATCCGGCGGCGACCATCGTCTTCACCACCGTGAAGGTGACGCCCTCCAAGAACTTGGTCGACAAGCAGTCGGTGAAGGTCAAGGTCACCGACATGAAGGGTCACACCTGGGCCGGCGACGGTGTCACCACGCTGTACTTCGCGGAATGCTCGCCGCTGGCGATCTCGAAGTTGAGCGAGTCCTACTGCGACACGACCAACATCGCTGTGGATCCTGCGCCAACGGGTTCAACTGCGACGGCCAACGTCACGATCCACACCTCGGCCGCCGGCGATTTCGACGCCACCAACAAGAAGGCCGTGTGTGGGGCAGGAACGCATCTGTCGTGCGTCATCCTCGTGGTGAACAGCACCGACACGTCGACGGTCACGTCGTTTGGCGACGAGGCCATCACGTTCAAGGATCTGCGCCCAGCCTCGAAGACCACGCTGAAGTCCAAGAGCTCGGTCGCCGTCCACAAGACGCTGACGCTCAAGGTGGCAACGACCCACGTCAAGGGAACGGCGAAGCCGACTGGCACCGTCGTCATCCGCGACGGCAAGAAGAAGCTGAAGACCGTCAAGGAGTCGAAGTCCGGCAAGCTGACGATCAAGCTCACGTTCAAGAAGGCCGGTAAGCAGCACCTCACCGCGACCTACAGCGGCGACGCGAACTACAAGCCGAGCACTGGCAAGAAGACCGTCACCGTCAAGAAGTAACTCGCTCCGCAGAACTGGGCCTGTCGCACTACGCGACAGGCCCAGTTCTTTGCGCTGAGCTGCTAGGTGCCTGGCCGGTCCCAGCAGACGGCGAGCATCAGCCGGCGTTGGTTGTCCGGATCATCAAGGCTGGGGCCAAATATCGCCCGCAGTTGGCCGAGGCGGTATCGCACAGTCTGCGGGTGAACATGCAAGGCGCGGGCGGTCACCTGCTGGTTGCCCATTGCGGTGAGCCAGGCACCGAGCGTTTCCTCCAACCGCCGGCGAGTGACCGGCGCGACGTCCGCGAGGGGCGCGAGGGCCTGTGATCGCAGGTGTTCGAGCAGCCACGGATCGCGAACGACCATGATCGTGTCGTAGTGATCGGCGACAAAAACCGGGTCGCCCCGCAGCACGCCGGCGCTTGCCAGTCTGGCGCCGGCCTCCGCCACTCGCACTGACGACGGCAGCTGCGCGGGCGGCACCGTCGTGCCGATGACCGCACCGCAGCCCTGAAGGGTCTTGATGATGACGGCGCGGCGTCCGGGCGCGTCAGGGTCGGGGAGGATGCCGCCGGACAGCCCGCCGTGGCGTACCGGCAGACACTGCGGGTCGAGTCGATCGAGGGCCGCATGCGCCGGCTCGTTCGCCGGGTCGATCAGTACTAGGGCTGCGGTTGCGGGCACGGTCCACCCCGCCCGCAACGCCATCGCGCGAATCAGGGTCGAGTCGGATCGGTCCGAGAGCAGCAGCTCGGCGAGGTGCGCGCGGAGCCGCTCGCGCTCAGCCGAGGTGGTCCGCTGCTCGTCGACGTACCCGTGTGCTGAGGCGGAGGAGAGCTCCTCCATGAAGATGAAGATGGCCTCGGCGAGCGAGGCGACTGACGCCGGGTCGAGGCCGAGTGCCACGCCGGTTTGAGAGATGTGGCGCCATGCGACCCGCGCACCGGCACGATAAGCAGAGAGCAGGGAAGCCAGCGACCGGCCCTCGCGCCATTCGAGCCGGCCGACCTCCTCGAACGCCTCGCGCTCGGCCAAGTCCTCCAGGCTGGGCGAGGAGGGGAAGCCGTCCTCGGGCAGCCGCTCCGCGATCTTCACCAGTCGGAGCAGGGCGATCTCGGCGATCCGCAGGCTGTCCTCGGTGTCTTCAGCGACGAATTTCGCGTAGTCCGGCCACTCGTCGCTGAGCAGATCGACGACTTCGTCGATCATGAGCGGGAGCTCGGCCGTCAACTTGGGCAGAACGGCCCGCAGCCCGACTGGTTCAGGGGCCACATCCGACACCCTTTCTTTGTACATCAGTGACAAAACCCAGCACGATGACTACGCCAACTAGTGCAGAAATCGGGCGTTGTTACGCGTGAGGATGCAGTGACGGGATCGGAGGTGCCGCGTGAGCCAGCTCGCACGATCGGTTGACGCTGCCCGCCGTGAGCCGATCCAGGCCTCCGACGAGAACTTCCCGGTCGCGTCCCGGCTGCTGCCAGGGCGGCTCCGCCGTGACCTGCATGCCCTCTACGGCGTCGCCAGGGCGATCGACGACGTCGGGGACGACGCGCCAGGCGACCGGCTGACGCTGCTCGCGGAGTTCGAGGCGGAGCTGCGGCTGGTCTGGACCACCGGTGCCCCTCACCTGCCGGTGCTCGTGGCGCTGGTGCCGACCGTCCGCGATCGTGGCTTGGCGATCGACCCGTTCCTGTCCCTGATCGAGGCGAACCGGCTGGACCAGACGCAATCGGTGTACCCGACCTGGACCGACCTGCGTCACTACTGCTCGCTCTCTGCCGACCCGGTTGGCCGGATCGTGTTGTCGATCCTCGGGGCCACTAGACCAGACCGCGTGGCCCTGTCCGACGACGTCTGCACCGCATTGCAGCTGCTCGAGCACTGCCAGGACGTTGCCGAGGATCGGCGGCGAGGGCGAACGTACCTGCCGCTCGCCGACCTCGCGGATCACGGCGTGCACGAAAGCGACCTCGACGCCGATTTGACGACGGCGGCCGTGCGTGCGGTAGTCGCGTTTGAAGTCGCGAGGGCAGAAGCGCTGCTCGGCAGTGGCCCACAGCTGGTCAAGACGCTGCGTGGCGCCGGCCGGGTCGCTGTCGCGGGGTACGTCGCGGGTGGCTTGGCGACGGTCGACGCGTTGCGACGCGCGGACTTCGAGGTGTTAGGCCTGGACTCGGCGAAGGGTCGTGACGTCGTTCCGTCGCCGCGTCGTCGCGACATTGCGCGCCACGCGCTGCGCTTGTTGGCCGGCCGGTCATGACCGCAACGATCGCCGAGGCCTACTCGATCTGTGAGTCCACGACGCGGACGCAGGCCCGCAACTTCCACTACGGCATCCGGTTGCTGCCACATGAAAAGCGACAGGCGCTGTGTGCGGTGTACGCCCTTGCTCGGCGCGTCGACGACATCGGCGATGGCCCGCTTCCGGATGAGGTCAAGCGCCGCGAGCTCACCGCCCTACGGCAGTCGATCTCGACGCTCGCTGACAGCGCTGACCCGGTGCTAGTCGCGGTGCGCGATGCTGCGCGGCGAATGCCAATCCCGGTTGCCGCGTTCGACGAGTTGATCGACGGGGTCGAGATGGATCTCGACGGTCGTCGCTATGCCAGCTTCGAGGATCTCGTCGACTATTGCCGATGCGTCGCGGGATCGATCGGCCGGCTGTGCGTGGGTGTCTTCGGCGCGACGGACCTGCGCCGCGCACCGAGTTACGCCGACGAGCTCGGCATCGCGCTGCAGCAGACCAACATCCTGCGCGACATCCGCGAGGACCTGCTGAACGGCCGCGTCTACCTGCCGACCGATGAGTTGACGCACTACGGCGTGGACCTGCGCCTTGACGGTGAGGGCGCGCTCATCGATGACGGCGGGCTGTCCGCGCTGATTCGCGCGTCGGCAGATCGGGCTCGCGGTTGGTACGACGACGGGCTCCGGCTGGTGCCACTACTCGATCGACGCAGTGCCGCATCGGCACTGGCGATGTCAGGCATCTATCGCCGGCTGCTAGATCAGATCGCCGAGCAACCGGCGCTGGTTCGCGACCGTCGGCTCTCGCTGTCTGGTTGGCAGAAGATCGCGGTAGCAGCCCGGTCGTTGGCTGGGCGGTCGACATGAGCGGCCCCCAACGCGTTGTTGTCGCCGGCGGCGGTCTTGCGGGAATCACCGCCGCGTTGCGACTCGCTGACGTCGGCTGTGAAGTCACGCTGATTGAGGCGAAGCCTCGGCTGGGCGGGCTGACTGCGTCGTTCCGGCGGGGCGACCTCGAGGTCGACACCGGTCAACACGTGTTCCTTCGGTGTTGCACGTCCTACCGCGCGTTGCTTGAGCGGCTGAACGTCACGTCGATGACCACGCTGCAGCCTCGGCTCGACGTGTCAGTAGTGCGTGCCCGGGACGGGCGGCCGGGACATCTCCGCCGCGGGCGCCTGCCAGTGCTGGCCGGGTTGCCGTTGCATCTCGGTCTATCCCTTGCGATGTACTCCGTGATGCCACTGGGCGCACGACTGGCGGCCGCGCGCGCGGCGTTGGCGCTGCGTTCCGTCGATGCCGAGGATCCGGCCACCGACGAGCGCTCCTTCGGTGGCTGGCTCACCGACCACGGCCAGCCGCCGGCCGCGGTTGAGGCGTTGTGGGACCTAGTCGGCGTGGCGACCCTGAACGCGCGCGCGGCGGACGCCTCGCTTGCGCTCGCGGCAACGGTGTTTCAACTCGGCCTGCTCACTGACGCAGCTGCGGCGGACATCGGTTGGTCGAACGTTGCACTGCAACAGCTGCATGGCGAGGCCGCGTTGCGCGCACTCAACGCCGCCGGCGTCGAGGTTGCGGTCCGCAGCCGCGTCGAGGCGGTCGAGCCGCACGAGTCAGGCTGGGTCGTGCGTACTTCTGACGGCGAGCACAACGCGGCCTCGGTCGTCGTCGCGCTGCCGCCGGCCCAAGCGGAGCGGGTCATTCCGGCCGATGCGCTTGAGCTCCCGGTTGGCTGGGCAGACCGGCTCGGGGCGATGCCAATCGTCAACGTTCACGCCGTTTTCGATCGCCCCGTCATGTCCGAGGCGTTCGTGGCCTGCCTCGGCTCTGGGTTGCAGTGGTTGTTCGACCGCACTGTTCCGTCCGGCCTTCAGCACGGCCAATACCTGGCAGCTTCACTGTCGGCGGCGGATGACGTTGCCGACCAGCCGGTCAGCGAACTTCGCGCGTCGTTGCTGCCGGAGATCGAGCGCGTCCTGCCCCGCGCGCGACAGGCAAACCTCGTCGACTTCTTCGTCACCCGCGAGCCGCACGCGACGTTTCGACAGGCGCCCGGTAGCGGTCGCTGGCGACCGACGGCGAGCACGAGGCGTCGCGGACTGGTGATGGCGGGCGCCCACACCGCGACTGGCTGGCCGGCAACCATGGAAGGCGCTGTACGAAGTGGCGAGACGGCCGCGGACCTGGTGGTGCGAACTGCGCACGAGCGCACGGACACAGGGGTAGCTGTATGACCATCGCGCTCCCACCAACGCTGCACCGCAGCCGTGACCTTGTCGAACCTGCAATGCGCGCGGCAGTTGACCGGCTCGACGACGTCAGCCGCGAGGTGGCCTCCTATCACCTGGGCTGGGTTGATGCCGACGGCCGTCCGGCCGTGAGTGGCGGCAAGGCGGTCCGGCCTGCCCTGGCGTTGCTATCTGCGCGGGCAGCGGGAGCCTCGGCCGAGGTGGGTGTGCCGGGTGCCGTGGCGGTTGAGCTGGTGCACAACTTCTCGTTGTTGCACGACGACCTCATGGACGGCGACACCCAACGTCGTCACCGCGCAACGGTGTGGGCGGTCTGGGGCGCGTCAACCGCGATCCTTGTCGGTGACGCGATGCTCGCGCTGGCATACCAGGTGCTTGCAGATGCGGGTGGTGAGCCGTCGGTGAGCGCCGCGGCCTTGTTGGGCACGGCAACCCAAGGCTTGATCGCCGGCCAGGTCGAAGATCTTGCGTTCGAGCGACGGAGCACCGTCAGCGTCGCCGAGTGCCTGTCGATGGCGGCCGGCAAGACCGGGGCGTTGTTGGGCTGCTCGGCCGCGATCGGCGCCGTGCTTGCCGGGGCGCCGGCGACAACGGTCGGCGCACTGCAGACGCTACGGCGAGGAGCTCGGCCTGGCGTTTCAGCTCATTGATGACCTGCTCGGGATCTGGGGCGACAGCGACGTGACCGGCAAGCCGGTCGGTAGTGATCTTCGCGCCCGCAAGAAGTCGTTGCCGATTGCCTACGCGATGGCAACCGACCATCAAGCTGCGCACGACCTCGCGGTCTGGCTCGGCCGCGAGGGCGCGGTCTCCGACGAGCAGGTGCGGTGGGCGGCGCGGCTCGTTGATGTCGCCGGCGGGCGAGAGTGGGCGCAACAAGAGGCGCAGCGCCGACTCGCGACTGCTGCCCTCGCATTGGACTCCGCGGACATCGATCCGGTGGTGCGCGACGAGCTGATCACGCTCGGTCACTTCATCGTGAATCGGGAGGCGTGATGACCCTCACGGCCGATGATCGGCTCGAGATCGGCGAGCTCCATCGCCCGCTCGCGCCGCGCTCGATCGCGCCGTCCAACAGCTTCGGGCGTTGCAGGACGAGGCGGGTTGGTGGAAGGGCGAGCTCGAGACCAACGTCACGATGGACGCCGAGGACCTGCTGCTCCGGGAGTTTCTCGGCATCCGTACCGCCACCGAAACCGATGAAGCGGCGCGATGGATTCGCACTCAACAGCGAGCCGATGGCACGTGGGCCAACTATTTCGGTGGCCCCGGCGACCTGTCGACGACGATCGAGGCGTACGTCGCGTTGCGGCTGTCCGGCGATGAGACCGATGCCCCACATCTCGTGGCGGCGCTTGACTTCATCCAGGCGAACGGCGGCCTCGAATCCGCTCGCGTGTTCACCAAGCTGTGGTTGGCGTTGTTCGGCGTGTGGTCATGGGACGAGGTGCCCAACCTGCCGCCGGAGATCGTCTACCTGCCGAAGTGGTTCCCGTTCAATGTCTATGACTGGGCCTGCTGGGCGCGGCAGACCGTCGTGCCGTTGACGATCGTGGCGACGTTGCGGCCGCAGCGCCCGCTGCCGTTCAGTCTCGACGAGTTGCGCAGTGGTCGGCCCACGCCGCCGAAGTCCCGCTGGCTGAGTTGGGCTGGCGCGTTTCAGCGACTCGATGCCGTGCTGCATGCGTACGCCAGGCGTCCGGTCGGAGTGGTTCGGCGGGCCGCAATGCGTCGCGGCGTCGAGTGGATCCTCGCGCGGCAGGAAGCCGACGGATCGTGGGGCGGCATCCAGCCGCCGTGGGTCTACTCGATCCTCGCGCTGCACCTCATGGGCTATCCGCTCGACCACCCGGCCGTTGCGGCCGGCATCGGCGGCCTTGAAGGCTTCGTCGTCCGGGAGTCGACCGCACACGGTGTCGTCCGTCGGCTGGAAGCCTGCCAGTCGCCGGTGTGGGACACCGGGCTCGCGGTGACCGCGATGCTCGACGCGGGCGTGGCGTCCGACGATGAGGCCGTCGTGCGCGCGGCCGGCTGGCTGCTCGACGAGGAGATCCGGACCACCGGTGACTGGGCGATCAAGCGCCCCGATCTCGAGCCGAGCGGGTGGGCGTTCGAGTTTGCCAATGATGGCTATCCCGACACTGATGACACGGCCGAAGTTGTGCTGGGGCTTCGACGAGTTGCCTACCCCGACGTCCCGCGGCTGCGTGGCGCCGTTGATCGGGCCGTGCGGTGGACCATGGGAATGCAGTGTCGCGATGGCGGCTGGGGTGCCTTCGACGCCGACAACACCCGCGAGTTGGCTTACAAGCTGCCGTTCTGCGACTTCGGTGCGGTGATCGATCCGCCATCCGCAGACGTGACGGCCCACATCGTCGAAATGCTGGCTGCACAGGGGCTGAGCGGCTCGGAGGCCTGCCAGCGTGGGGTGCGGTGGTTGCTCGATGCCCAAGAGAGCGACGGATCGTGGTTCGGTCGATGGGGCGCTAACCATGTGTACGGCACCGGCGCTGTTGTGCCGGCGTTAGTTGCCGCTGGGTTGTCGACGACTGACACCCGGATCCAACGAGCGGTCCGCTGGCTCGAGCTCCACCAGTGCGGCGACGGCGGCTGGGGTGAGGACCTCCGCTCCTACCGCGACCCCTCGTGGATCGGCCGCGGCGCGTCGACGCCGTCGCAGACCGCGTGGGCGCTACTCGCATTGATCGCCGCGGGCGAAGCTGGATCGACCGCGGCGGCGCGGGGCGTGGCGTGGCTCGTTGAGAATCAGCGAGCTGACGGGTCGTGGGACGAGCCGTACTTCACCGGGACCGGCTTTCCCGGCGACTTCTTCATCAACTATCACCTCTACCGGCTGGTTTTTCCGATCAGTGCGCTGGGTCGATTCGTTGGAGGCAACACGTGAGCGACCCGATCATCTGCACGCCGTTGCGCGCCGAGCAGGCCGCGGTGCTGGCCGGGCGGCCGCAACTGCGTGTGGTCCGCACCGGCATGGGGCCGGCGGTACGCGTCGACGCGGATCGCTGCTGGCTGGCAGCGGGCCGGTGGCGGTGATGGGCGTGGCCGGCGGTCTAGCGCCGCGGTGCAGCCGGGCGATGTTGTCGTCGCCTCCGAGGTGCGATGCGGCAACGTGACAATCCAATGCCCGTCTGCGCCGTTGCTCGCTGGTGCGCTACGCCGGGCCGGCCTGCGGACGCACCTCGGCCCCATCGTGTCGACTGCGGGAGTTGTCCACGGTCGCGAACGCACCGCGCTGGCAGCGACCGGCGCGCTGGCTGTCGACATGGAGTCAGCGCAGCTCGGCGAGATCAGCGCCGATCGGCCGTTTGCGGTGGTGCGGGCGATTGTCGACACCGCCGACGCGCCATTACTTCGTCTCGGCACGGCTCGACGTGGCGTCGTGGCGTTGGCGGCGTTGCGCCGGGCTGCGCCCGTCGTGGCGCAATGGGCGGCGGCGGCAGGGGAACGCGACGTCGTGCTTGCCTCGCCACGATCGTTCTGCGCGGGAGTCGAGCGAGCCATCGACATCGTCAAGCGCTCGATCGAACGCTTCGGAGCGCCGGTTTATGTCCGCCGCCAGGTCGTGCACAACGCGCATGTGGTTGCAGAGCTCGAGGCGCTCGGCGCGGTGTTCGTCCACGAGCTCGACGAGGTGCCGACGTGGCGCGCGAGCCGTGCTCGCGGCCCACGGCGTCGCGCCCAGCGTGCGCACGCAAGCGGTCGAACGCAACCTGTCGGTGGTCGACGCGACCTGCCCACTGGTCGCCAAGGTGCATCAGGAGGTGCGCCGTTATGCCGCCCACGACCAGACCATCCTGCTGATCGGCCACGCCGATCACGAGGAGGTCGTCGGCACCGTCGGTGAGGCGCCGCATCTGGTGCGAGTCGTTGCCGACGAGGCCGAGGCTGGCTCGGTGATGGTGGCAGACCCCGAGCGCGTCGCGTACGTCATGCAGACCACGCTCGCTGTCGACGATGGCGAACGCGTCGCCGCAGTGCTGCGCGTACGCTTCCCCTCGCTGGCCGCGCCGCGGCAGGACGACATCTGCTATGCGACGAGCAATCGGCAGCAGGCGCTGCGCGAGATTGCCAGTGACTGCGATGTCGTGCTTGTCGTGGGCTCGGTCAACTCCTCCAACTCCCAACGGCTGGTCGAGGTTGCGCAGCGAGCGGGCTCTGCCGTCCTACCTCGTTGACGACGCTGGCGACGTTGACCTGGACTGGCTCGACCGGTGCCAGCCGGATCGGCATCACCGCTGGCGCGTCTGCGCCGCCGCGGCTGGTCGACGAGCTGGTCGCGGCGCTGGGCGGCACTGGCACGATCCACATAAGTGAGCACCACACCGTCGATGAAGACGTCCGATTCGGTCTACCGAAGGAGCTGAGCTGACGATGGCGATGCCCATGCGTCAGAGCCTGCGGCTGGGAACTTATCTCGCCAAGCAGAAGCTGGCTCATCGCGAGCGATTCCCGTTGGTGATGGAGCTCGAGCCGCTGTTTGCGTGCAACCTCAAGTGCGCGGGCTGCGGCAAGATCCAGCAGCCGCACACCGTGCTCAAGCAGCGGATGCCGGTCGAGCAGGCGGTCAGCGCGGTCGAGGAGTGCGGCGCGCCGATCGTCTCGATCGCCGGCGGCGAGCCGCTCATGCATCCGCAGATCGACGAGATCGTCCGGCAACTGCTGGCGCGTAAGCGGATCGTGCTGCTCTGCACGAACGCGGTGCTGTTGCCCAAGCACCTGCATCGGTTCACGCCGCACAAGGACTTCGCCTGGATGGTGCACATCGACGGCCTGCGCGAGCGTCACGACGAGTCGGTCTGCAAGGACGGCGTCTTCGACCAGGCGGTCGAGGCGATCAGGCTCGCGAAGGCGGCGGGTTTCGCGTGATGACGAACACCACGTTCTTCACGACCGACACCGCCGAACGACGTGATCGACGTCCTCGACTATCTCAACGACGAGCTCGGCGTCGACAACATGCAGATCTCGCCCGGGTATGCCTACACCAAGGCGCCAGACCAGGAGCACTTCCTCGGCGTCGAGCAGACGCGGGCGTTGTTCAGCGAGGCGTTCGCCGACGGCCGGCGCAAGAAGTGGCGGCTGAACCACTCGCCGCTGTTCCTCGACTTCATCGAAGGCAAGCGGGACTTCGAGTGCACGCCGTGGGGGATCCCGTCGTACTCGTTGTTGGGGTGGCAGAAGCCCTGCTACCTGCTCGACGACGGCCATGCCACGACGTGGAAGGAATATCTCGAGACCACCGACTTCAAGGCCTACGGCCGCGGCAACGATGACCGTTGCGAGAACTGCATGGCGCACTGTGGCTACGAGCCAAGCGCCGTCCTCGCCACGATGGGGTCGCTGAAGGAAACGCTACGCGCCGCGGTCGGGCTCGTAGCGTTAGGGCCCAGCCCGCCGCAGCTGCCTGATCGACCGTAAGGAATCGGCAGCGTTCACGAGCCGCGCGCGGAACTCCTTGGTAGTTAGCGCACTTGCTTTGACCTTGGCCGTCGCTCCTACGAGCGGGCTGAGGGCTTGTTTGACCAGCGTTCGGCCGAAGTCGACGGCGAGGCCGTTGGGCCGCATCGCATCGGCCATCACGTCGTCGAACGCGGTGAGGAAGGTCTCGACCTCCGTCGTCGCCGATCATCAACGGGGGCAACAGTTTGATGACCGCCATGTGATCACCGGCAACCTGGGTGAGGATCCGGTGCCGGTTGTGCAACGGGACGACGACGAGCTGCGCGAACAGCCCGCGTGCGCGCAGTGTTCAGCATCGTCCACACCCCGCGGGCGGCCAGCGATGACGGCCGTCCGAACTCGATGCCGATCATCAGTCCGCGCCCGCGGATATCGCTGGATCAGGTCGTTGCGTGCCGGCGATCGCGCGTAGCCCGTCGGTGAGCTCCTGGCCGCGGCGTTCGGCGTTGGCGATCAGACCCTCGTCGTCGATCACCGAGAGCGTTGCGAGCCCGGCGGTCATCGCGAGGGCATTGCCGGCGAACGTCGAGGCGTGCACGAAGACCCGGTCGAGCGAGGAGTAGACCTTCTCGAAGATCCCGGCCCGGGCCATCGTTGCGCCGATCGGGACGAACCCACCGGACAGCGCCTTCGCGACGGTGACGATGTCCGGCGAGACGTCGTCGTAGGTGTGGGCGAAGAACTTGCCGGTACGACCGATCCCGGTCTGCACCTCGTCGGCGATGAGCAGCGCGCCGTTGGCGTGCAGCAGCTTCTGCGCGTCGGCGAGATAGCCGGGCGGCGCGACGTTGACGCCCTTGCCCTGGATCGGCTCGACGAGCAGTGCCGCGACATCGCCCTTGCGCAACTCGCGCTCGATCGCGTCGAGATCGCCGAACGGGATCTGGGTGTCCGGCAGCAGCGGCGAGAAGCCCTGCCGGAACTCCGCCGCGCCGTTGACCGACAGCGCGCCGGTCGGTCAGGCCGTGGTAGGCGTGATCGCAGTAGAGGATCCGTGGCTTACCGGTCGCGCAGCGGGCGAACTTCAGCGCCGCCTCGACCGCTTCGCTTCCGCTGTTGCAGAAATAGACCCGCTCCATGCCGGGCGCGCGAGCGAGCAGTGCCTCGGCGAGCAGCCCGGGCAGCAGCGGCAGGTCGAACTGCACCATGTCGGCGAGCTCGGCATCGAGGACGTCGTGCAAGGCCCGTCGAACGACCGGATGGTTGCGGCCGAAGGCGAAGACGCCGAAGCCGGAGAGGAAGTCGAGATAGCGATTGCCGTCCGCGTCGTCGTACCACGCGCCGTTGGCGCTAGTGAGCACCCGGTCGAAGCCGATCGTGCCCAGCATCCGCGGGACCTGAGCGTTGAGATGCTCGCTGTGCAGCGCCTCGTTCTCGCCCTGGCGTTGTTCGATCAGTGCCCGGATGTCGAAGCCCATGATCACAACTTAGTGTCCTGCGCATACCGACTCAGCCGAGGCGTCGGGACACTCGCGGTAAAGCCATGGCAACCGCCGGCGGGCTGCGGCTGGCGAGGTCAAGCCAAGGCGGTTCGGTCCGCCGCTCGGCGCCGCTTTCGAGCACACCGACAACCGCCTGGGCGATCTGCTCGGGCGGAATCGGGCGCGGCCAGCGACGACCGTATGGAAGGTTGCGCTGCTCCAGGAACCCGGTGCGGACGACGCCGGGACGCACCGTCGAGACCGTGATTCCGGCGGCCCGAACCTCCTCTCGAAGGCTAGTCGGCGAAGGACTCCAGCGCGGTCTTCGATACGCAGTAGGCGGCCTCGGTGGGCACCGGCACGGTGCCGGCGATGGAGGTGATGAACACCAGCGACGCCGCTGCCCTGGTCGAGCATCGGCGGCAACGCCGCGCGGGCCATCAACATCGGAGCCCGTAGATTGATCGTCGAGCAGCGAGACCAGATCAGCGACCGGCATCGTGGCGAAGTCGCCGGCATAGCCGATGCCCGCGATCGTCGACGACCGCGTCGATCCGCCCGTGCCGCGCAAGCGTCGCCTTGACGACCTGATCGGCGTGGTCGGGATCGGTGACATCGACCGCGATCGAGGGCCGCCGGTCGCGTCTGTCGACCTCGCCGAGCGCCGCGGCATCGCGGTCGACGGCCGTGACGAGGGCGCCGCGTCGGCAAGGGCGAGAGCCGTGGCGCGGCCGATCCCATGAGCCGGCTCCGGTCACGATTGTCACCGCTTGGGCCACCCGCACGGCCTAATCGTGGCAGACAGAGCAGCGCGGATTACATCCAGATTGGCTGTTCACTTCGTTACCATTCCGTTATCTACCTGAGAGGTCCAGAAGTTTCAGAGCCACTCCGACACACCTTCATCGGGACGTGTCGCACCTACGCGGGACAGCCCATACCAGCTGCATCCAGGCGCCAGCGTGCGCACGAAGAGGGAGAAGGATTTCGATGTCGCAGCCCACCCAACGGCGGCGCCGGCGCTCGGTCGTGCTCGCCGGTCTGCTTGGTACGACCGTGCTCGCCGTAACTGCCGGTCTGTCGCTCGGCGGTTTCAGCGCGGGCATTACCAACCCGAACAACAACTTCTCCAGCGGCACTGTCGTGCTGAAGGAAGCGGCTGGCGCCACCACCTGCTTCTCGACCGGCACCGGCACGACGGTGACCGCCGCCAACACGGCTGCCTGCACCACGATCGATGACTTCGGTGGCCCGATCAACCAGGGCCCCGGCTCGGCGGTCCAACACCCAGACGCTGAACCTGACCAACGTCGGAACGATCAACGGCGCCACGTTCACGGTGGCCCCGGCGGCCTGCACCGTCCGCTGCTGCGGCCAACACCGCGCCGTACGTCGGCACTGACACGGCCGGCTTCTGCGGCAAGGTCGACGTCACGATCGAGAACGACACGACCGGCACGCCGTCGTGCGTCTACCCGGCTGGTGCAGGCGCATGCCCGGCGCTGTCCTCGACGAACACCCTCGACCGACGCTCGGTGCCTCGCCGGCACTGTCGCTGGGTGCGCTTGCGGCCGGCGCGTCGGACAAGTTCACGGTGAAGACCCAGATCGACGTCGGCGACCACCAACGCCGACCAGGGTCTGAGCGGCCTCCGTGCCGTTCACCTGGACGCTCAACCAGTAGCAACCCACGGGGCGTTGGCTCCCGGGACACCCAGTCCCGGGTTCCCGGGAGCCAGTACCCCGTAACCGCACCACCTGCACCACTCGGACGATCTGCCCATCGCCCACCGAATCGAGGAACCGTGACATCGCCAAGGCCGTCACGTGATCGCCGTCGGCGACTGAGCTTCGCCTCTCTCGTCGCCATGGCCGGCGTGGTCGCCGCGCTCCTCGCGCAGGGCACAACCGCAGGGTTCACCGCCGGGATGTCCGGCAAGGGCACCTTTGTCCTCCGGCAGCGCCATCCTCGCCGACACGATCGGCGGCACAACCTGCACGTCCTCGCCGTCGTCGGTGTCGACGAACGCCACCAACTGCACGACCAACCCGCTGCCGAGCGGCGACCCTCCCGGCCGGAACCACCGGCCTCAACACCACGTTGAGCGCGCCCGGCACGTTGATGAGCTCGGTCGAAGGCGACCGGCCTCACCTGCGGCGTGCAGTACGTGCGCGACGCGTCGACGCCGGCGCCGACACCGGCATCCTGCACCAGACCGTGACCTTCGGCAGCGCCGGCCCGCTGGGCGGATACGGCACTCGCGCTCACGCAGTCATCGTCCGCGTACGTCTCGACGGTGCAACTCCTTCACCGACCCGGAGACCTTCAGCATCGTCGCGTGGTTCAAGTACGCCGCGGGCGGATCGGGCACCGATCATCGGCTTCAGCGACGACTCGATCGACTCGGGCCAGTCGGTCTCCGATCGCTCGCTGTGGGTCAGCGGCGGGAAGCTCTACTGGGGCGTCATCGCCGGCCGCCGTGAAGCAGGAAGTCAGCGCGACAGTGTCGGCGCGAGCGCCTGGCATCTCGCGGTGGCGAGATCGGCTCGAACGGGCAGCGGCTCTACATCGACGGCGCGCTCGCTGCATCAACTGCCGGCGTCGACGGCGGCCCAGAGCTACACCGGCTACTGGCACCTTGGCTGGGGTGGTGAGACGGGTTGGACGAACGCCCCGGCGAACGCGTACTGGCCGGGCTCGCTGGCCGACATCGCGGTCGTGCCGTCGCAGCTGACCGCCGCGCAGATCACGACGTTGTGGACGCAGACGACCAACGCGGCCGAGCAGACGCAGATCCTCGCGCTGCACCCCGACCGCGTTCTGGCCGCTCGACGACGCGGGCACCGCGATCTACTCCGGCAACGTTCCGGGTACGGGCATTCCGCCGTTCTGCCGACGCCACCGGTGCGGGCAACACCGGCACCGGCAACGGAACGTTCACCACCGACGTGTCTCGGCCCGCTCGGCGCGACCGCCGCAGGGTTCGACGGCCCGACGTCGTGGATGTCGTCGACGACGCAGTACACCGACCCGCATCCGCTGACGATCACCGCCTGGTTCAAGACCTCGGTCGCCTCCGGCACGATCATCGAGTTCGCCGACATCCAAAACGGCTTGACCGGCTTCACCACCTGGGACCGCCACATCTGGGTGGACTCGGCCGGACACCTGGTCTGGGGTGTCTGGCCGGGCCAGGAGGAGCAGGTCACCTCCAGCGGGCTCGTACGCCGACGGCAATTGGCACCAGGTCGGCCGCGTCGATCGGACCGCGCCGGCATGCGGCTGTATGTCGACGGAACCCTCGTCGGCGTCGAACACCGCGATCACCGCGCCGCAGGTCTTCAACGGGTACTGGCGGCTCGGTGACGGCAACGAGAACAACGTCTGGACCGACCCGCCGCCAAACGTGCTCTGGCAAGGCAGCCTCGCCCACGTTGCGGTCTATCCGACCCAGCTCACCGCTGCGCAGATCACTGCGCTGACCACGCCGACGACCGCCACTGCCTACGAAGCAGCCGTGCTTGCGTTGAGCCCGACGTCGTACTGGGAGCTCAATCAGACGGCGCCGGCACTCAGCGCCGTGCGGCACGTCAACGTGACGATCCAGACCACGACCGGCGCCACGGTGGCGTGCGCGCTTCCGGCCGGCACCGGCGCCTGCCCGGCTCCGAGCTCGGCGGCGACGTTGGCGTCATGGGCTGCAGCTCCGCTGACCGGATTGACCGCCGGTGGGTCGCCAGACCGTCCAGATGACTCTTGGCGCGCGGCGTCGTCGCCGGCGGCGCTCTCGGCGTGCATCGTGAGCGGGACTATGTCCTTTTCCGCGACCGGGGCAGGCTTCACCGCGGCGCTCAACCACAGCTTCGGCGTCCGGTGACGCTATGACCGAACTCGCGGCTGGCGGCTCGATGACCCCTGGCGAGGACAAGGCCACGAAGCCGGCCTCCGCGCCTCGTCGCCGACGGCCCCCGGCGAAGACAGCATCCGCCACGACGAGCGCGCGGAAGCCAACCGTGCGTAAGGCGGCAACCTCCACTGAGCCTGCCGCGCGCAAAACCGTGCCTCGCAAAACCACGCCTCGCAAAACCACGCCTCGCAAAACCGCGGCGGCAGCGGCGATCGCGACAGACGCGGCAGCGACAAGCACTGCACCGGCAACGACGGCACCCGCGACGACGGCACCCGCGACGACGGCGACAGCCAAGACGGCACCCGCCAAGGTCGTCCCGGCTAAAGCCGCGTCTGCCAAGACAGCTGCGAAGACTGCGGTGAAATCCCCGACGAAGGCAGCGGCGACAAAGACGACACCGCGAAAGACAGCCCCTACCAAAGCTGCGACGCCGAAACGCGCGGCGGCGGCGACAACGCCCGCGACGAGGCGGCAGTCACCAGTAGCAAGAGCGTCAGTCGAGCAGCTCGCACCTGCACCAGTAAGCGAGGCCGTGCCGCTCGAGACTGCATCAACACTCGAGACTGCCGCATCGGCATCGGCATCGGCACACGGCCACGGCTCGGACACGGCATCGGCATCGGGCACTGCCGCGCCGGCCTCGGACACGTCCGTACCGGTGGTCGACGACACCGCGCAAGTGGTCGGTGACGTTGCGATTGAACACGACCTTGCGGTTGAAACAGTCACAGTTGAAAACGTCGCGGCACCGATCCCGGTCCAGCGAGCAGCACCCAAGACTCACCCTCCAGCCGTCGTGACCGCAGCGGTGGTCAACCCAGCGGCGGCGCGCACAACCGCAGCCGTCGAAGCCGACGACGGCTTGCCCGCTGCTGATGGCTCGGTAGCTGAGGACGTTCCGCAGCTAACGATTCCGCAGCTAACGACTCCACGGCCATGGATTCCGCACCCAACGACTCCGAGGAGTCGGTCCCGCCGCCAGACGCGAAGCCGCGACGGTCGAGACTCGCTCGCACGGCGTGGTACGCCACGGTGGCGTTGCTCGCGGCGTTCCTGGTTGTCTGTGCGGTGTGGACCGTTACCGGTGGCCGCACGTACGTGGTGACCACGCCGAGCATGAGCCCGAAGGTGCCGGTCGGTTCACTCGTGCTGACCCGGCCAGTGCCACCCGGCGGGCCGCGAGTGGGGCAGATCATCGCGTTCCATCCACCGGATGAGCCGAACACCACTTATACGCATCGTGTCGTCAAGATCATGCCTGGGCCGTTGTACTCGACCAAGGGTGATCTCGATGCGACGCCAGATGCCTGGGTCCTGACGCGAAGCAACATCATTGGTGTCGCGACCCATCACATGCGTCGAGTGGGCTGGCTCGTCCGTGCGCTGCCGTGGCTCGCGCTTGGTGCAGTGCTGCTGATGGGCATCGCCACCTTCGTGCCGCGATCCAAGCGCCGCCTTACCTATTTCATCGGTGGCACGATCGTGGTCTCAGTACCGATTCTCATCCTGCGTCCACTTGTGCGCGGCGTGTTCGCGGGCTCGGGCATCATCCATCACCAGGTTCACGCGATGGTCGTGAACACCGGCTTACTGCCGCTTCGCTTTGTCATGAAGGGCGCCCCGACGCAGCACACGCCATCGGGCTATCCCGCAACGTTGATCGCGAATCCGCCGAAGAGCGGGCACTTGCTGATCACCGGCACCGTCGGCCTCGGCTTCTGGGGCTGGGTCATCCTCGTTCTCGTCTGTCTGTCGCCCCTCCTGGTAGCGCTGGTCGTGCCCCCGACGTGGTGGGACGGCGAGAACGCAGCGGATGCCGAGGATGCAGAAGTGTCGGACGCCGGTGGGCCGGCGCTCAACCCGTTGCCCGCCTGACGCGTCTCGACCGTGCTGATTGGCGACAGCCGCGCCTTTATAGACCGCCGGCCACCCGCAACGTCGCGCCGGTGACGTAGGACGCCTCGGGACTCAGCAGCCAGGCGACTGCGGTGGCGATGTCGTGCGGCTCGCCGGCACGACCGAGTGGCGCGAGCTTCGCGATTCGCTCGGGGCGGCCAGGGTCACCGGCGGCGGCGTGAATCTCGGTCCGGATCGTGCCGGGGGCGACGGTGTTGACACGGATGCCGTCGCCAGCAACCTCCTTGGCGAGGCCGACGGTGAAAGCATCGATGCCGGCCTTGGCGGCGGCGTAGTGCACGTACTCGTGCGCAGACCCCAGCGTGGCCGCGGCGGAGGAGATGTTGACGATCGCACCGCCCGTACCGCCCCGTTGGGTCGACATCTGCTGAACCGCACATCGGGCGCAGAGGATCGGGCCGAGCAAGTTGACGTCGAGAATCAGTCGCAGCACGTCGACCGGAGTGTCGGCGAGATCACCGACGTGGGCGGTGACTCCGGCGTTGTTGACCAGGCCGGTCACCTGTCCAAGCGCGCCGGCAGCCGATTCGAATAGTCGGTCCACGTCGCCCGGCTGGCTGATGTCAGCCCTGACCGAGACGGCGTGTACGCCCGCCGCGGTCGCCTGCTCGACCACGCCTTCTGCTGCGGCCTGGTCGTTGCGGTAGTTGATCACCAGGTCATGACCGGCTTGCGCGAGCCACAGCGCGGTCGCCGCTCCGATGCCGCGGCTGGCGCCGGTGACGATCGTGACCGGTCGGGGTCCCTCGTCTTCCACGTCATCATCATCCACCGGCACCGCGCGTGGTCGGTGTGATCAGGACGCGCTGCGCTCGCCGCGTTCGTCGACGCCGTGGTCGAGGCGGGCCATCAGGACGTAGTCCTGGCCAACGCGGCCGAAGGCGCCACGGCGGGCACCTGATCGATGCGGATCGTCGTACTGCAGCCGGATCAGACCCTCGTCGGCAAGTGTCTTCACCGCTCGGCGCACACTTTCCAATCTCGATCGTGAGGCGTTCTCGCCGGCGATGTCGACGACCGCCACGAAGGCATCTCGATCACCGCTCGCGCGCGACTCCTCGTCAAAGCGGAGGAGGTATTCGAGCACTTGTAGCTGTATCCGGCCGTGACCTCGGCTCATCTGGGTCGATCCGTTGAACGAGTTGCCCGCCCTAGTAGATGACCCAAAGCGCGCGTTGGGTCGCAAAGGGGCGGCGTCGCGGGCAGCATTGGGCCTCCGTCTCTTGACTGACGAAGGCAGAATATCTTGACTCACCTAGTCAACCCACTGTCACACGCAGGGAAATGGAGAAAAAGATCATGGTCAAGTACACCCGCATCGCCGTCACATTGGTGTCGTGCCTGTCGCTGTCGATCCTCGGCACCGCAGGTGTCGCGTCAGCTCAGGCGCGTCACACAGTCCCGACGGTGACCCACGTGTCGGTTTCTAGTGGTCACATGCACTCCAATGGCGACGACTGGTGCTGCTAGTCCTCGTCGCGAGGAGTTAAACCAGCAGGCTTGCCTGCGAGGTGTTGCGCAAGCCGAGTGTCGCGGCCGCGCTGCGGTAGGAGTCCCTAGCGCCGGCCGCGTCGCCTGCTTCGTCGAACAATGCGCCGAGGTCGAACCACAGTTCGGCGGCGGCGCGATCGGCGCCGGCCGCGGTCAACGCCGCGACCGCCGCCCGGTAGTGCTTGCGCGCTTCCGTGCGCTCAGCGCGCCGGTGCTCGACGGATCCGAGAATCGACTCGGCTTCGGCCTCGACCAGCGGGGCCTGGCCAGCCAACAGATCCCGAGCTTGCTGCGCGAGCTGTTGTGCCCCGTCGAGATCGCCGGCGCTTAACTGCGCCCGGGCAAGCACGATGTCGCAACGCGCGAGGTCGACAACGCTGCCGTCCGCACCCTTGAGCTCGCGCCGCGCCTTGCGGACATGGCGCTCGGCTTGGGTCGAGTCGGGCGGCGTCTGTTGGAGGAGAAGTTGACCGAGTTGACGCCGGAGCCGGGCGAGGGTTCGGACGTCATCGGTGTCGGCCATCAGCGTCAATGCCTGGTCGGCAAGCCGGATCGCTTCGTTGAGCTCACCGCGCCGTGAGGCGATGATGCTGGCGTTCCAGTAAGCCGAGGCGCGGGCGCTGGCAGACTGCAGTTTCTCTGCCTGGCTAATGGTCGAGCGGCACAGTTGCAGCGCGTAGAGCTCGTCGCCGCGTTCGTAGTAGGCGCCGACCAGACTGACGGCGAGGCGCACCGCATCCTCGGTGCCATCAAGCCCGAGGCCCTCCGCATGGCGAAGCGCGTCTTGACCGACCTCGATGCTTCGTGAGAGGTCGCCGGCTTCGCGATAGCAGCGGCAGAGGTCGATGACCGCCGGCAGCCACAGGGCTTGGCTGCGTTCGGCGACGAGTCCTTCGAGCAGTGTCGCCGCCTCCTCGAGGCGGCCGACCGCCTCCAGGCAGCGGGCATGCAGCCACTCCGCCTCCGCCCGAAGTGGGCCAAGGTCGTTCGCCGAGTCGATCAGCAGCTTGCGAACCTGGACCTCGGCATCAGTCGCCTCGCCGGAATGCAGCGCGAGCTCGGCGTAGCGCAACGCCAGCCGGATCTCTTCCGTGTACTGCGGCTCGACCCCGGTGACCAGGTAGTCAAGCGTCGTGCCCAACCGCTCCACAAGTAGTTGTGCGACCGCGGGCTCTGGGCGTCGTTGGCCGGCCTCGATCCGGGAGACGTACGCGCCGGAGATCTCCTTGCCGGCAACCATCTCCTGGGTCAGCCCGCGGGCGACTCTCGCGGCACGGAGCCGGCGGCCGAACTCGACCAGGTCAACTGCTGAAAGCTGTTCATGGGGCGATACATCCATGATGGTCCTCGCCTACCTCAAGCCGGGCACTCCGATGTGCCTCACCGTGTCGTCGCGGGATCATGGGATACCGCAAAAGCATCTGCTGGAGCTGTCTGGGTGCTTCTGAGCATGGTGACCGTACCCGATTCGTGACCTTAACTAAGGCAGTTCAGGGAAATTGACTCACTTCGGAGTGTCGATCCACCCGGTTGGCTCACGGTCGTTTCGGCGGATGCCCGGGTTGCCCCAATCAGGCCGGGTCGCGCCGCAAGAACCAGATTCGTGGCCCGCCACCGGGCACCGTCGCGTCGTCAACGACGCGGAAGCCCAGCGATCGGTAGAACTCGACGTTGCTCTCGGTTGCGGTCTCCAGGAACGCGGCCACTCCCGCCTCCGCGGCACGGGCGAGGCCGAAGGTGACCAGCGCCTTGCCCAGACCGTCGCCTTGCCGGGAGGGGTCAACCCCGACCCGGTCCAGATACCAGACCGGATCAGTAGGCTCCCGCTCCTCGATCCAGCCCCACATCCGTTCGTATCGGGCGCCACCGTCAGCAGACAAGGCGTGGATCGCCGGGCGGGCGCGCCGCTCAAGTGACAGCCAGCGACCGTGCTGGTCGGGGGCGACCCACACGGCGGCACCGGCACAGTCGGCGACCTGGTAGACCACACCGAGGTCAATGTTGGCGACGTCCCAGATCCGAAAGCTTGCGGCGATCGCCGCTGCTGGGTCGGTGATGTCGCCGAGCGGCCAGGTCATCATCGGCTCGGTCACGAAAGCTCCCGCCAGCGCACTCGTTATTGCCTCGAGCTGACCGGCGGTCGCCCGCAGGACGTGTGGCGACGCGCTTGACCTCGGATCAGCTTGCACCACGGGCCCTTCTGTCGACGTCTCCGTTCCGATTCTAGGAAAGTGCAGCATTTAATGAAACCCTTGCGTTCAGCGTTCGATGAATGCTATACATTCACTGAACGATGAAAAGGAAGGGGCCACGATCGTCATGGCGAACTCATACGGACATCAACGGCTGGTCGAGCAGCGGGTCGCCGACCTGCGCCGCGACGCCGTGGAGATTGGCCTGCTCCGCCAGTCTCGACACCCGCAGTCATCACCGCGACGTGTGCGGGCGGCGACCGGTCATGCGCTGGTGCGCCTCGGTGAGCGGCTCGCGCCCCCGCTGTCGGGCACGCCGGTGACTCGATGATCGACGAAGTCCTGGCGAGCGACCCGACTCTCGCGGCGGCACCGGAGCCCGCGGCTGTCCGCGTCATCGACAGCGCTGAGGCGATCAAGGCAATCGCCGACCCACTTCGGCTGCGGTTGCTGCAGTTGCTCATGACGACCTCCGATCGCGCCTGGAGTGTCAAGGAGATCGCGGCTGAAATCGGCCAGACCGTGACGAAGCTCTACCACCACATCAAGATCCTCGAGAGCGCGGGACTGATCGCCGATGTCGAGACGCGGATGGTCTCGGGCATCGTCGAGCACCGGTATCGCGCCAGCCAGAAGGCGCTGCGCTTCGATGACTCGTTGTTCGGAGCGCCGGAGACTCGCTCCGACGCGATCGCGCAGATGGCGGCGATCGTCGATGTCAGTCGTGATGACCTGTTGGGCTACCTCGGCCGTTCCGATGCCGACATCGACCTGGTCAATGTTTCCAAGGCGACCGCCCGGCTGACCGCGGAGCAGATCGCGACGGTCAATGCGACGATTGAGGACCTCATCGCGAGCTTCGCACTGACTCGCGAGGAGAACGAGAGCGCCGGCATTCCGCGTACCTCAATGCTGTTCATCGTCCACCCGATGGCCCACGACCCCAGCACCCCGGATCGTATGTGACATAAGGGTTGCTATAGCCGCCCTCATGTCACATAGGTGCAGCCAGGGCAACCCTTATGTGACATACGAACGTCAGTGGTGGTTGGCGGCGCGGATTTCTAGGGCGAGGGTGTGGGCTTGCGCGACCGTACCGTTGGTGTCGCTGACATCGCTGACAGTCGACCCGTCGGACCACACGCAGTACGAGAGGCCTCCGAGCGTCCCTGGTCGCAGGCCGCAGACCATGTATCCGCCGTTTGGGCCCGGATCCGCTGAAGTTGGCGCCGCCGCCGCCGAGATGCCGGCCGTGAACGATGACACGAAGCCGTTCACCACGTCGGTCGGGGAGTTCTGGCCCTGAACGCTGGTCGGTATGTCCGCGACCAAGGCGGAGGCGGCTTCGGTGAGCCCGTCGGCGGTGTAAATCTGGATTGCGACGTGTTTGGCGCCCGTCGCATGCAGCACCTGAACAGACTCCTTCACCTGGGCCTTCGTGCCGGGAGTGTTCAGCACACTGAACTGCCCGACATGATTCGGTAGCGAGACCGGCTTGGCTTGGCGGACCACCACGATCACCGCAGCACCGACCAGGACGACGAGAAGCGCGACGACACTCGCAATCACGATCGCGACTCGATGCGATGAATGAGGCGCCGCTGGCGGTGGCCCCCACCCGTTGGGTGGCAGACCCGGCGGCGGGATCATCGGCCCGGCGATTGGCGGCGGGTATGCAGCAGCCATCGGCGGCGCCGGAGGCGGCGGCAACATCGGTCCAGCCATCGGTCCAGCCATCGGTCCGCCCAGCTGGCCCGTCACGGGTGCGACCGTTGGCGGCGGCATCTGCGGCGGCGGCATCTGCAGCAGAGGCTGCTGGGGCGCAGCCGCGGGAAATAGCGACATCGGTGCAGTGCCCTGGGCTGACGCGGTGCCCTGGGCTGGCAGCGGGGGTGGCGCAGCCGCCGGATTCGCGGCGGTGGCGGGTGCTGTCGCAATCGGTGCGGCCGTCGGCTCGTACAGCCAGGCGAAGTTGCTGTTTGGCACAGTTGCTGACGGCGGCGGAGCGGAACCGCGGCGAGGTTTGCGCATGGTCTACCCCCGGAAAGTGGACTGTGTTCGCCATCGGCCCACAAATCCCCCAACTTGACCCGACCAGCGACTCAGCCGGTGAACCAGCCCGGTGGAGCCGGCTCGAGGGTGCGGTAGATGTGTTTGAGCTCCATATATTCCAGGAGGCCGGTGACGCCCAACTCCCGCCCGATCCCTGATTGCTTCATCCCGCCCCATTCGGCCTGCGGGAGGTACGGGTGGTAGTCGTTGATCCACACGGTGCCGTGACGCAATGCCTCGGCGACCCGCTCGCCCCGATCGCTATCCGCGGTGAAGACGGCGCCCGCAAGTCCATACGTCGTGTCATTGCCAAGCGCGATCGCCTCGGCCTCGGAGTCGAACACCTCGACTGTTGCCACCGGGCCGAACACCTCCTCGGACACGATGCGCATCGTCCGGTCACAGCCGTCGAACAACGTCGGACGGTAATAAAAGCCGGCGGCGAGGGCTCCCTCGGTCGGTCGGAATCCGCCGCACCTCACTCGTGCACCTTCGGACTTGCCGATCTCGACGTACCGCTCGATCTTGTCGAGCTGAGCCTTCGACACCAGCGGGCCGCACTCGATGCCGTCCCCGAACGGGTCGCCGACTCGGACGTTGTCGGCGCGACGGGCGAGCTCGGCGACGAAGTCATCGTGGATGCTGCGCTCGACGATGATCCGTGCGCCAGCTGAGCAGACCTGGCCGGAGTGCAGGAATGCGCCGGTCAACGCGTGGTCTACGGCGGTCGCGAAGTCGGAATCGGCAAAGACGATGTTCGGGTTCTTCCCGCCGAGCTCCAGGGCGATCTTCTTCACGGTGCCGGCGGCCGCGGCCATGATCGAGCGGCCAGTGGCGAGACCGCCGGTGAAGGACACCATGTCGACCCGCGGATCGGTGACCAGCGGGACGCCGACGTCGGCGCCGGCTCCAAGCACGAGGTTGACTACGCCGTCCGGCAAGCCCGCCTCCGCGAGCAGCCCAATCAGCCTGATCGTCGTGAGCGGGGTGACCTCACTCGGTTTGACGACGGCGGTATTACCGGCGGCGAGGGCAGGCGCGAGCTTCCACGAGATCTGCAACAGCGGGTAGTTCCATGGCGTGATGAGGGTGCAGACGCCGACCGGTTCATGGCGGATCCGGCTCCGAACCCCTGGCGTCGGGATGTCGACGTCGTGGTCAAGGTCGTGGCCGGCGAGCTCGGCGTAGTAGCGGAACACCGAGACCACGTCGTCGATGTCGAGCAGACCTTCGCGGGCTGTCTTGCCGGTATCTGTGGTCTCGAGCCGGCCGAGCTCAGCCCGATCGCGTTCCAACAGGTCGGCGACCCGGCCCAGCAACTTGCCGCGCTCCGCTGATGGTGTGCGCGGCCATGGGCCGGTGTCGAACGCTGCCCGTGCCGCCGAGATCGCGGCATCGACTTCGTCGCCGCCGGCACGGTCGACGGTCCGGATTACGCTTGCGTCGGCGGGGTTGATGACGTCGTCTTTCGCGCCGGAGGACGGCGACACCCAGCGGCCGGCGATGAAGAGATCAGACACGACTGCCTCCAAGTCCGCGGTCAGGCTGTCACACCTTGACGAGGCGGTTCACGTACGTCACGCTGTTGCGTACCGTAGTCACTGTTGCGTCAGTCACAACACACAGGCGGGTACGGAGGCGCTCATGGTCCCGGTGCTGGCGGTCGACGACCTTGGCCCGGGCGAGGCCAAACGGGTTGTGGTCGGTGCTCACCCAGTGGCACTTTTCCATGCGGCGGGCCGCGTCTACGCGATCGACGACACTTGCACCCATCAAGACGCATCGCTGTCTGAGGGCTGGCTCGAAGGCTGTCTGGTCGAATGCCCGTTGCATGCATCGTGTTTTGACCTGCGGACCGGTGCGGTGACTGCGCCGCCAGCGAGGGAGCCGGTGCGCACCTACCTCGTCGAAATCCGCGACGCCATGATCTGCGTGGACCTTCACCGGCGCGGTGATCCGACGTGACTCCACACCCGACGGCGATCGTCGTTGGCGCATCGCTCGGTGGCCTTAGCTCGGTGCGGGCGTTGCGCGAGCAGGGTTTCGACGGCCGCGTCGTCCTGGTCGGTGAGGAACGGGAGCTGCCGTATGACCGGCCGCCGCTTTCAAAGGGCTATCTCACTGGCGCCGACAGCGCGGACAAGATTCACCTCACTGACGACGCCGAGCTTGACCGGCTCGAGGTGGAGCGGCGCTTCGGCGTCCGTGCCACTGGCCTGCGACCGGCCGATCGCACCCTGTTGATCGGTGAGGAGGAGTTGAAGGCCGACCTACTGATTCTCGCCACTGGCTCGCGCCCTCGGTCGTTGCCGGGCATCGGCAGCCTGGCTGGTGTCCACCAGCTGCGCAGCTTGGCTGACTCGGATTCACTACGCGAAGCGCTGCAACCCGGTGCGCGCCTGGTCATCGTCGGCGCGGGATTCATCGGCTCGGAGGTGGCGAGCTCGGCGCGCAGTCTGGGTGCGGAGGTGACTGTCGTCGAGCTGCTCGAGGTGCCGCTGTCGCTCGCGCTCGGCGAACAGATGGGGGCGGTATGCGGTGCGCTGCACGCTGCCAACGGTGTGGACCTGCGCACCGGCGTTGGGATCATGCGGTTGTTGGGTAAGGACCGGGTCACCGGGGTCGAGCTCACCGACTCCACCGTGCTCCCCGCGGACGTCGTGCTGATAGCGGTCGGCGCCGCGCCGGTCACTGGCTGGCTGTCTGGCAGCGGATTGAGCATCGACAACGGCGTGCTCACCGACGCTGCCGGTTTGACGTCGCTGCCAGCAGTCGCCGCGGTCGGTGACATCGCCCGCGCCACCGGGCCGTGGACCGGTCAAGCCACTCGCGTCGAGCACTGGACAAATGCGCTCGAGAGCCCGGCCCGCGCAGTCGCTGCGTTGCTCCGCGGCTCCGGTGAGGTGGCGGCGCCGCGCGCGCCGTACTTCTGGTCCGATCAGTACGGTGTGACGATTCAGTTCGCTGGGCATCGTGAGCCACATGATCCGGTACGCGTCGTCGAGGGTGACCCGGAGTCGGGCAGCTTCGTCGCGGTCTATGACCACGACGGGCGGGTCAGTGCCGTGGTTGCCATGAATGCCGCTCGCACATTTACCCAGCTGCGTCGGCAGCTCTCTCCTCGTCATGCTGAGGTGACGGCATGAGCAGCGACACCGAGATCCTCGCTGAGCTCCATCGACGTCGCGACGAACTGGTGGCTCAGATCGCGCGGCTGAACGCGCCGCGCGAAGAAGGTATGGCCGCAATCGGATTCGGCAAGCGGGCCGGTGATTTCACCGCGATCGCGACCGAGCAGGAGGAACGGGCGGTCACCGCAGAACAACTTGACGCGCAGCTCAGCGTGGTCAACCGCGCCATCGCCAAGGTCGCGGATGGCACCTACGGGCGATGCGACGACTGTGGCGAGCCGATCGGTGACGCCCGGCTCGAGGCGCTGCCGACCGCGATTCGCTGTCTTAACTGTCAGGGCGGCACCCGGCGCTCGGCACGTAATCGTCGTTGAGCTGAGGCGTCACGTACTCGTCAGCGGCTGAAGGTCACGTCCTTGGTTTCGGTGACGCCGGCGGTGCGACCGGGCGCCTCCTGGTATTCCCAGTAGAGGTTGGTGTGCCGGATGACTTTGTCCGGTGTCGGAGCGCCCCATTCGCTCTGATCTTCCGTGGTGTGCGCGTCGCCGATGAGGGTCACGTCGTAGCCGCGGGTGAACGCGCCGTGGATGGTCGAGCGGATGCAGAGGTCGGTTTGAGCGCCAGCCACCACCAGGCTTCCCACCTCAGCGTTGGCAAGGACCTCTTCCAGATCGGTATCCTCAAAGGAGTCGCCGTAGGACTTGTGCACCAACGGTTCTGAGTCATCGCGCACCAACTCCGGGACGTACTGCCAGGCATCGCTGTCCTTGGTCAAGTGCTCATCGCTGTGCTGCACCCACACGACCGGCACGCCGGCGTCGCGGGCCTTGTCGACCAGTGAGGCGATGTTGGCAACGACCGTGTCGCGCTCATGTGACTTCGCGACGACGCCGTTCTGAACGTCGATCACCACTAACGCGGTATTGGGTCGACCTGACAGCGTGCTCACCTTGATCTCCTCTGCTGAACCGACCTGCTGAACCGAGCTGCTGATGCGACCACCACGCTAGGCCGCCGGTCCGACATCCGCCACGGCTTTTGGTCGCCGACGTTGGCGGTGAGGGCATCGCTACTCGCCGTTGTCGTCGAGGTCGGCACCGACCTCCCGCAACCTGCGCAGCAGATAGGACCGCTCGACCTCCGACGGTGCCAACTGCGACGCCTGCTCATAGGCTGCCGCTGCGGCAGAGCGATCGCCGCGCCGCCGAAGCAGATCGGCTCGGGTCGCTGCCAGGAGGTAGTAGCCGGCGAGCCGAGTGTCGCTGGCGAGCTCCTCGACAATCGCCAGGCCGGCGTCTATGTCGCCAGCCATCGCGACCGCGACCGCCCGGTTGAGCCTCACCACCGGTGACGGCAGCTGCTGCTCCAGCAGGGCATAGAGGCCGGCTATCTCACGCCAGTCGGTGTCGGCGGCGCTTGCGGCGTAGGCATGGCACGCGGCAATCGCGGCCTGGAGCTGGTAGGGCCCCGGCCGTCCTTGCCGAAGCGCCGACTCCAGCAGCCGCAACCCCTCCTGGATCTCCACCTTGTGCCAGCGACTTCGATCCTGATCCTCCAAGGTGATCAGCTCACCGTCTGCTCCGACGCGAGCGCCGCGACGGGAGTGGTGCAACAGCATCAGCGCCAACGCGCCCATCGCCTCGGGCTCGTCCGGCATCAACTGGTGCAGCCTCCGTGCCAGTCGAATCGCCTCGTCGCAGAGGTCGACGCGAATGAGGTCGGCGCCCGACGAGGCCGAGTGACCTTCGTTGAACATCAAATAGAGCACCGCGAGCACCCCGGCGGTTCGCTCGGGCAGCAGATGCGCAGGCGGCACTCGGTAGGGAATCCCGGCGGCCGTGATCTTCGCCTTGGTGCGGGTCAGCCGCTTGGCCATCGTGGCCTCTGGCAGGAGGAACGCGCGGGCGATTTCGGCCGTGGTCAGCCCGGCGAGACTCCGTAGCGTCAAGGCGACTCGCCCGTCCAAAGCGAGCGCCGGGTGACAGCAGGTGAAGATCAGCCGCAGCCGGTCGTCCTCGATTTCGTCGTTCTCACTGAACACCTCGGGCATCGCCTCCTCATCTGTCACGACCTGCGGGGTCTCTCGGGCCGCCTGTTCGATCAACTCCGTGCCTCGCGCTGCGCGCCGCCGCCGGTCGATCGCTCGGTTGCCGGCGACCGTTGTCAGCCAGGCGCCGGGCCGCCGCGGGATGCCGTCGACCGGCCATCGCTGCAGCGCGGCGGCAAATGCTTCTTGCGCGCACTCCTCGGCGAGGTCCCAGTCGCCGGTCCGCCCGATCAGTGTGGCGACGACGCGGCCCCACTCCTCGCGGAAGGCCGCGTCTACCGCATGCTCGACGGCCGACGTGGTCATTCGCTGTAGAACGGCCGAACTTCGATCGCCTGATATCGCGCCATCGGATGCCCGGCCGCGAGATCAAGAGCCTGTGATTTGTCAGCGCAACTGATCACGTCGATGCCGGCGATGAACTCCTCGGTCTCGATGAACGGGCCGTCGCTGAGCTGCAGTTGTCCGTCGCTGATTCGAATCGTCGTTGCCGTGTCCGGGCCAGCGAGCGCGCTCCCGAGAATGTGGATGCTGCGCTCCGCCAAGTCGTGTCGCCAGGCGTCGCAATCTGCCATCACCGCCGGATCCTCCAGCGAGCCCGCCGAGGCGCCGTCTGTCCACACGGTCAGCAGGTATGGCGTGCCCGCCGAGTCGTCTCCTTGCCCGAACGCGGTCGCGCCCGCACCCATCCGTAGCCGCGCCTTGCAGGGCCGGATCTCCATCGGGTGAAACCGGGCTACTGGGCTCGCCGCCGCCACCTCGATCGCCTCGTCCAGGTCGGCACAATCGAGCAGATCGAAGCCCGCGACGAACTCCTTGGTCTCCGCGAACGGGCCGTCGGTCACCAGCGTCTCGCTGTCGCGCACGCGCACTGTCATTGCCTTGTCCGGGAAGTCGAGCTCCCGGCCAAGCAACCGCACGCCGCGACCATCCATCTCCTCGATCCATGCTGGAAGGTCGCGCTGCATGATGGCGAGGGCCTCTGGCACCGGCGCGCCCGCGGTGCCGACGAACGTCACGTAGTTCATCTCAGACTCGCTTCCCGTAGGCGTAACGGATCATCGCGTAGTCGCGCGCCGCCTGCACGCGTTGGTCAATCTGCCAGTGGCTGTGCTTCACCCGCTGGTCGGTGTGCCGATGGTTGAGTTTCATGTTGCCGCCCTTTCGGTCCGGTTCTGGCACTGACAACCAGACGACGAAAGGGAATCGCTCAAAAGGACATCTCAGCAGGACATCTGGACGAGGACTTGCCGCGGCAACGCTTTCAGCACTCGATGACGTTGACCGCGAGGCCGCCGCGAGCCGTCTCCTTATATTTGATGCTCATGTCCGCGCCGGTCTCGCGCATCGTCTTGATGACCCGATCAAGGCTCACGACGTGCGAGCCGTCGCCGCGCAGCGCCATCCGCGCGGCGTTGATCGCCTTGACCGCCCCGATCGCGTTGCGCTCGATGCAGGGGATTTGTACGAGCCCTCCCACCGGGTCGCAGGTGAGCCCGAGGTTGTGTTCCATCGCTATCTCGGCGGCGTTCTCGACCTGCTGCGGCGTGCCGCCGGTGACGGCTGCGAGCGCGCCAGCCGCCATCGAGGCAGCTGAGCCAACCTCTCCTTGGCAGCCCACTTCGGCACCGGAGATCGAGGCGGTCTGCTTGTAGATCATGCCGATCGCGCCAGCGGTCAGCAGAAACCGCACGACACCGTCGAGGTCCGCACCCGGCACGAAGGCGGTGTAGTAGTGCAGCACTGCCGGGATGATGCCGGCCGCACCATTGGTTGGTGCGGTCACCACCCGACCGCCGGAGGCGTTCTCTTCGTTCACCGCCAGGGCGTAAAGATTGACCCAATCCATCGCGCGCATCGGATCGGTCGACTCGGTCTCCGTGGCGAGTGCGCGCGCGAGGTCGGGGGCTCGCCGGCGCACTTTCAGCCCGCCCGGCAGCGTGCCCTCGTGCGCGATCCCGGTGTTGACGCACTCCTGCATGACGTCCCACAGCCGCAGCAGCCCGTCGCGGACCTCCTCGGCGGTGCGCCAGTGCAGCTCGTTCTCGAGCAGCAGGTTGTCGATCGACCGGCCGGTCCGCTCGCAGTGAGCCATCAGGTCGGCGGCGGTCTCGAACGGGAAGGCCAGAACGGTGTCGTCGGGCACGACGACGCGATCGCCTTCCGCAGCCGACTGGTCGAGCACGAACCCGCCGCCGATGGAGTAGTAGGTGCCGAGCCGCAACGACGCGCCGTCCGCACCGAACGCCTCGAAGGTCATGCCATTCGGGTGCAACGGCAGACTCTTGCGGCGATGCAGGGTGAGATCGCGGTCCTCGTCGAAGTCGATCTCGTGCCTGCCCATGAGAAACAACCGGCGGGTACGCCGGACCTCTGCCACGATGTCGTCGCAGCCGGCAGGATCGACGCCCTCCGGCGTCTCGCCGAGCAAGCCGAGGATCACCGCGCGTGGGCTGCCGTGGCCGTGACCAGTGGCGCCGAGCGAGCCGAACAACTCAACGTTGACGCGCGCGACGGCCGTGATCATCCCGCTCTCGTCGAGGCCGGACGCGAACAGTCGGGCCGCCCGCATCGGCCCAACGGTGTGGGAGCTCGACGGTCCGATACCGACGCTGAAGAGGTCGAACACGCTGAGCGCCATGGCGCTTCTCTCAGTAGTTTGCTGCCAGGGTTGGCGGCCGTACGTTAGTCCACTGTGTCGCCGAGCACGTCACTGATCCATTCGCCGAGCGCGGCGATGTGGTGCTCGACCGGCACCAGCACCCCGCCGTTCGCGTAGAGCCGTGACGTTGTGCCCGGTTGGCAGCGCTCGCACGCGTCGAAGTCCTGCCGGTTGACCCGATCGAAAAGCTCGACTGAGCGGGTCAGGTCCGGCTGGGTGGCGAGCAAGCCTGGCTCGAAAAGCCAGTCACACTCGACGATCGTGCGGTCGGCCGCCATGGGGAACATCCGATGGATGATCACGTGATCAGGGATCAGGTTGATGAAGACCTGTGGTCGAACTGTGACGGCGTAATACTTGCGATCCTGCTCCTGCGCGAGGCCATCGATTCGCTGGAAGCCCTCGCTGCCGTCGACGGTGAAGCCGTGGATGTCGGGGCCGAACTCCGCACCGTGCCCGACGTAGTACTGCGCGGCGAGTCCGTCAGCGAACTCGGGCAGCACCTCGGTGAGCTCGGGATGGATCGTCGCGCAGTGGTAGCACTCCATGAAGTTCTCGATGATGAGCTTCCAGTTGGCGGCGACCTCGTAGCTGATCCGCCGTCCGACGACAAGGGTGTCGATGCCGTAGGAGTTGATGAGGTCCGGATCGCCGAGCCGCTCGGTGCACGCGGCGACGACCTGGTCCTCGAACGACGGCGGCTCATCGGCAAGGCAGACCCAGGCGTAGCCCAGCCAAACCCGGAGGTTGACGGGGACGAGACCGAAGCCGATCCGGTCGATGTCAGGCATCGAGGTCAGGTTGGGCGCGGCGATCAGGCGGCCGTCGAGACCATAGGTCCAGGCGTGGTACGCGCACTGGATGTTCCGCCGGACCTGTCCGGCCGCCTCGGTGCATAGCCGCGCGCCGCGGTGGCGGCAGACATTGAAGAACGCGCGGAGCTCGCCGCCGGCGTCGCGCACGATGAGGATTGACTCGCGGCCCACCTGCACCGTCCGGAACTGCCCGGCCGCGGGGATGTCCTCGGCGCGGATCGCACAGAACCACATCGACTCGAAGATCTTCGCCTGCTCCAACGCGAAGATCGCCGGATCGTTGTAGTAGTGACCAGGCATCGTGGGCAGCAGGCTCGCCGGGAGTGCGGCGGTGCTCGCGTTGTCAGCGGTGGTGGTCATGGCGATTCATCCTCTGGTTCGGCACCTCCACGCTAGTGCGGAACGTTGCGCCGAGGGCGACTCGTCCCATGATACGCAACGGTGACTCGCTGGTCGGATGCTGTCAAGCGGATCAACACCGCCTGCTTCGTTGCGGCCGCAACCGTCGACGTGACCTGCCCCAAAGTGTTGACGACACCAGAGCACGGTGCGATTCTCCAATCGCGCGATGCGACACCGGTTGCGCATCGTGCGACGCAGTGGGATGGTCGGCAGGGGAGGTGCGAGATGGGTGCGAGCAACAACACACTCACGATCTTCTACGTCACCGACATCCACGGCTCCGAGATCTGCTGGCGCAAGTTCCTCAACGCGGGCGCGTTCTACAAGGCCGACGTAGTGATCGTCGGCGGTGACATCACCGGCAAGGCGATGGTGCCGGTCGTCGCGCGAAACGGACGCTGGGACACCGTGATGTTCGAGCGGCACGAGGTGCTCGACACCGAAGAAGAGGTCGCCGACGTCGAGGCGAAGATCCGAAACCGCGGCTACTACCCGGTGCGGATGTCGGGCGATGACTACGACGCGCTGCAGGCCGACCCCGCCCTCGTCGAGCAGCGCTTCACCAAGGTCATGCTCGACGAGACCCAGCGCTGGCTGCAGATGGCAGACGACAAGCTGCGCGACAAGGTCCACCGTGTCATCGTCTGTCCCGCGAACGACGACATGTTCGAGCTCGATGAGCTGCTGGGCCAAAAGGGTCGGGTCGTCGAGACCAACGACGACGAGCCGATGGACCTCGAGGGCTTCGAGATGGTCTCGCTCGGCTGGACCAACCCGACGCCGTGGAACACCTTCCGCGAACTCCCTGAGGAGGAGTTGGGCAAGCGGGTCGACGAAATCGTCGCGAAGGTGAAGGACCCGACTCGCATGATTTTCAACTTCCACGCCCCTCCGTTCGGAAGTGGGCTGGACCAGGCGCCGGCGCTCGACGAGAACATGAACATCAAGGCCGGCGGTCAGGCGATGCGTCCGGTCGGGTCGACGTCGATCCGCACCGCCATCGAGACAGTGCAGCCACTGCTTGGGCTGCACGGGCACATCCACGAAAGCAGGGGGGCCGTACGGATCGGCCGGACCCTGGCGCTCAACCCTGGCAGCACATACGAGGAGGGCGTTCTGCAAGGAGCGCTCGTGACCTTGGATCTGAAGAAGGCAAAGGTTAAGAACTACGTCCTCGTCAACGGCTGAATCGCCGCTGACGCATTCGCAGCGACCAGGAGGTCAGCGTGGCCACGACAGTCCCTCCGACTTCGGCCGGGTCTGCAGCACCAGAGTTGTTCCTGCGCAATGCCACCGGGCTGGTCAAAGGGTGGTCGCGGCTGGACGCCTTCGTTTACTCGTACATGTCGGTCAACTTCGTCACCCTCGGGCTGTTCTTCAGCCTCTCGGCGCTCCCGTTCATCGCGACCGGTCAGGTGCTGCCGGCATTGATCGTGACGGCGATCTTCGTGTCGTTCCTTGTCTTCTCCTACGCCGGCCTGATCTCGGTCATGCCGCGTGCCGGTGGTGACTACGTCTGGCAGAGCCGCGTACTCACCCCGAGCATCGGCTTCGTGCTCGCGGTCACCGGCTGGTGGTTCATCCTTTGGTACTGGACCCCGGTCTACGCCAACATCCTCAACGTCGAGCTCCTGCAGCCGATTGCCGCGTTGCTCAAGTGGGGCAGCGTGCTGACCTGGCTTACGTCCGACACCGGCGTGTTCATCGTGTGTCTCGGCACCGCCGTGCTGGCCGGTGCGCTGGTGGCCCTCGGCATGGAGGGCTACGCGAAGATCCAGCGGGTGTGCTTCTACCTCGGTGGCGCCGCGTTGCTGGTCATGTTCGTCATCATGTTGTTCACCTCGCAGAGCTCCTTCGCGTCGCACTTCAACTCGACCTCGCACACGCTGTTCGGCACGAATGGCAACGTTTATCACCAGACCGTCACGTCGGCGGCAAAGGCTGGATACGTCCCCTCGCATCACCCCAACTTCTCGCCGTTCTTCGGCAAGTCAATGCTGCTCGTCCCGCTGCTGTGCTTCTGGATCCTCTACCCGAACTGGGGTGCCACGCTCTATGGCGAGGTGCGCGGTGCGAGTGACTTCCGCGGCGTCCTGCGCGGCATGATGACCGGCCTGTGGGTCACCGCCATCATCGCCGTGATCTTCCTCTACCTCGCGGATCGGACCTTCGGCTGGCAGTTCTTCCAGGCGTCGAATGCCACCTACTGGGGCATTGGCACATCGCCGATCCCGGTGTGGGGATTCCCGCCGCTGCTGATCTCCTTCTTGATACCCACGACCTTCCTCAAGGTCGTCTTCATCCTGCTGTTCGGCACCTGGTTCCTCGGGTGGGCGGGCACGTTGTTCCTCTCCTCGACCCGCGTGATCTTCGCGGCGGCGTTCGACCGGATCCTGCCGGAGAAGGCGTCCTACGTGTCGGAGAAGCGGCACGTTCCGGTGTGGGGCATGGTGTTGATGCTGGCGCCGTCGATCGTCGTGAGCGCGTTGTATGCGTACACCTCGGAGTTCAAGACGTTCATCCTCGACGCTGTGCTTGTCATCGCGATCACGTTCTTCGGCACGCTGATCGCCGCGATGATCTTGCCCTGGCGCAAGAAGGAGCTGTACGACAACTCGCCAATCGCGCGCTACAAGATCGGCGGAGTTCCTGCGATCACCATTACGTCGGCGCTGGCGGCAGCGTTCCTCGGCTGGAACATTGTGGAGTGGTTGACGGACTCGACATACGCGGTCAACAACCACACGTCGCTGATCTTCATGGGCTGCATGTACGGCTTGGCGATCGTGTTGTACGTCGGGGCAAAGCTGGTACGCCGTTCGCAGGGCATCGACCTCAACATGGTCTACGGAGCCATCCCCGTCGAGTGACCCCCACCCGTTCGTATGTCACATAAGGGTTGCTATGGCTGCCCTCGTGTCACATAGGTGCAGCCTGGACTACCCCTATGTGACATACGAACGGTTAGTGGCCGACCTCTTCGGGGAGTTCGTACCAGCGGCTGCGCTCGCCGACCTTTGAGCGCACCTTCCACTTCATCGACTTCGGGCAGGACTCGGCGTGTTCCCGCAACGCGCGGGCTTGCGCCACCGGGTCGTGAGCCGCGTTGGTGGGCACGAGGTTTGCCAGCGTGCTCGACAGCAGCTCAGCAACCCGGTCGAGATTGCCGGTGACCGTGCGCCACCATCCCCAGTCGGCGCAGATGACCTCGTCGATGCGCCCGAGGCCGATCGTGCCAGGAGCGTCCCCGGCGGCGACCTCGAAGCCGGCGAGCAGGTAGCAGATGTCCTGCACGTCCTTCTCGTTCTGCTCGACCACTTGCAGCTTGGTGAGCAGCAGGTCAGTCACGTCGAGGGTGTAGGGCATGCGCTCGATCCGGTCCTTGAACACCAGCTCGTGGCACATCATCAACTTGTTCATGATGACGTCGACCGCTCGCGCGCCATCAGGCGTCCGGAAGTACATCTGCCGGTGACCGTGCAATGTGTTGAACCGCTGGTCGCCGATGTAGCCGAGGTCGTCGAACAGCGCGAGCAGCCCCTTCTTGTCCCCATCGGTCGAGGCGAAGTCCATGTCCTGGTCGTCGCGGCTGCGAGGCGGGTAGTCCGGCGTCAGGACCCGGACTGCCATGCCGCCGAGGAGGCGCAGCGGGATACCCCGTTCCCGCGCTGTGTCGATTGCCTCGGTGGACTGCCTGACGACAGAGCTCGGATCAGTGGGCATCGGCTCGGTGGACATCGGGCAAGTATCAACCCCGCGGCGGCCGATAGCCCAGCCGGCGGCTGATCTCGGCGGTGGCGGCCAGGGCATGTTGTGCGAGCTCGGGCAGCAGGTCAGTCGACATCCGGTACGTCGGACCCGAGACCGACAGCGCCGCGATGACGTCGCCGCTAGGTCCCCGCACCGGCGCGGCCACTGCGTTGAGCCCGACCTCGAGCTCACTTTGGGTTACGCCGTAGCCGAGAGCCCGGACCTCCTGCAATGCCGCTGCCAGCTGCGCGTGCGTCGTCAAGGTGTGCTCGGTATATCGGTCGAGCGGCTCCGGCAGTAGCGCGAAGACCTGCTCGTCGGTGAGGACGCTGAGCAGCACCTTGCCGCTGGAGGTGGCATGTGGTGGGGTCAGCTGCCCGACCCAGTTGTGGCTCGAGATCGCGGCACCGCCTCGGGCCTGGCTGATGTTGATGACCGAGGAGCCCTCGAGGACAGCGATGTTGACCGTCTCGTCCAAGGCGGTTGCCAGCTCCTCGCACACCGGCTGGCTCTGCCGGGTGAGGTCGAGCTGCGCCGACGTCGCGCCCGCGAGCCGGACAATCCCGAAACCCAGGTGGTAGCGGCCGCGCTCCTCGACCTGCTCGACGAGTTGGTGGTCTTCCAGCACCGAGATCAACCGGAAGGCGGTCGACTTGTGCACCCCGAGCTCATCGGCGATCTCCGTGACGCCGCGATCGCCGTGGTCGGCCAGGATCTCCAACACCCGCAGCGCACGGTCGACCGACTGGACCGAGCCGCTGGCGCGGGGAGCCGGTTCACCCGGGTTGTTGCTCATGGTGCAACAGTATGTATTCCGAGCAGGACGCGCGATACCCGAACGCCAAGACGTCTTGACCCAAGTGTCGGCGGGCACGATGCTTGTTTCGTATCGCGCGCCAGTTTCGCGATACGCAACCGTCGTTCCCGGACGACACCGCGGCGGAAGGGGTGTGAGCCGGCCAGATGAGCGAGCACTACGACCTGATCATCGTCGGCGGCGGTTCGGCCGGCAGCGCGTTGGCCAACCGGCTCTCTGCCGACCCGGCGGTGTCGGTGCTCGTCTTGGAGGCCGGCCGGCCGGACTACCTGTGGGACCCGCTGATTCACATGCCGGCGGCGCTGACGATGCCGATCGGCAACCGGTTCTATGACTGGAAGTACGAGTCTGAGCCAGAGCCCAACATGTTCGGCCGCCGGATCTACCACGCCCGCGGCAAGATGCTCGGCGGCTCAAGCAGCATCAACGGCATGATCTTCCAGCGTGGCAATCCCCTGGACTACGAGCGCTGGGGGGCAGATCCCGGAATGGGGGAGTGGGACTACGCGCACTGCTTGCCGTACTTCAAGAAGATGGAGACAACTCGCGCCGGCGCAAACGACTTCCGCGGTGGCGATGGTCCGTTGGTGCTTGAGCGGGGGCCAGCCACCAATCCACTGTGCGGCGCGTTTCTCGATGCGGTGCAGCAGGCGGGCTACCAGCTGACAGACGACGTAAACGGCTACCGCCAGGAAGGCTTCGCCCGCTTCGACCGAAACATCAACCGAGGGCGCCGCTGGTCCGCGGCGCGCGCCTACCTCCACCCCGCGATGAAGCGGCCGAATCTCACCGTGCGCACCCGCACCCTGGTCGGCAAGGTGGTGATGGAGGGAACTCGCGCCGTCGGAGTGGAGTTTTCACATCGCGGTAGCGCGCCAGAGACGGTGCGCGCCAACGAGGTCATCCTGTGCGGGGGTGCCTTCAACTCGCCACAGCTGTTGCAGCTTTCCGGGATCGGTAACGCCGCAGAGCTTCGTGCCGTCGGGGTCGAGCCGGTTGTTGACCTGCCCGGAGTTGGCGAGAATCTGCAGGATCATCTCGAGGTCTACGTGCAGTACGCGTCGACCCAGCCGGTCTCCCTCAACCCGCTGCTGAAGACACGACACCGACCCTGGATCGGCGCCCGCTGGATGCTCGCGCGTAGCGGTCCAGGCGCGAGCAACCACTTCGAGTCCGGCGGCTTTGCTCGAAGCAATGACGACGTCGCCTACCCGAACTTGATGTTCCACTTCCTGCCGATCGCGGTGCGATACGACGGCAGCGCCCCCGCGTCGGATCACGGCTATCAGGTCCACATCGGTCCGATGTATTCCGACGCGCGCGGCTCGGTGAAGATCACCTCGACCGACCCGACCGTGCATCCGGCGCTGCGGTTCAACTACCTCTCGACCGAGCAGGACCGGCGGGAGTGGGTGGAAGCGATACGGGTCGCCCGGTCGATCCTGGAGCAACCGGCATTCGCGCCGTTTAACGGTGGCGAGCTCTCGCCGGGGCCGTCGGTGAAGACCGACGCCGAGGTGCTCGACTGGGTCGCGCGTGACGGCGAGACTGCGCTGCATCCGTCGTGCACCTGCGCGATGGGCACTGGTCCGAGGTCGGTCGTCGACCCCGCCACGATGCGCGTTTACGGCGTCGACGGGCTGCGGGTCGTTGACGCTTCCGCGATGCCGTACGTGACCAACGGCAACATTTATGCGCCGGTCATGATGCTCGCCGAGAAGTCGGCGGACATCATCATCGGCAACCCGCCGCTGCCGCCCGATCCGATCCCGTTCTACCGACACGGTTCGGGACAGGTGCCAGCAACTGCGACAAGATCGGAGCCCGAACGATGAGCCAGACCCCTACGACGGCAAGCGTTGTCGTCATCGGCGCGGGCATCGTCGGCAACGGGTTGGTGCATCATCTTGCACTGCTGGGCTGGCGCGACATGATCATGGTCGACAAGGGGCCGCTACCCAACCCCGGCGGCTCGACCGGTCACGCGTCGAACTTCATCTTCCCCGTCGAGTACTCCGTGATGATGGAACGCTTCACCCTCGACAGCATGCGGCAATACAAAGAGCTTGGTCTGTTCACCGAAAGCGGCGGCATCGAGGTTGCACGCAACGAAGCGAGGATGCAGGAGCTCGGCCGCCGTCGCAGCGCCGCGAAGGTCTGGGGGCTTGACGCAGAGTTGCTGTCACCCAAAGAGATCCGCGAGTTGGTGCCCTATCTCGACGAAAGCGTGATCATCGGAGGCGTCCATTACCCACAGACCGGTGTCGTTGACTCGCTGCGGGCGGGCACCGTCATGCGCGAGAACGCGATCGCGGCCGGTGCACTGAGTGTGCTCGCCAACACCGAGGTGCTCGGCATCGATGTCGAGGACGGTCGGGTCACTGGGGTTCAGACCTCCGCGGGCACCATTACGACCGACACTGTCGCAGTCTGCTGTGGGGTGTGGAGCCCGCGGATCGCGCGAATGGCTGGCGCCACCATCCCGCTCATGCCGGTGGTGCACCAGATGATCAGTGTCGGCCCGGTGCCGCAGTTCGCCGACTCGGGCGGCGAGATCGAATGGCCGATCATCCGCGACGTCGACACTCAGATGTATGAGCGCCAGCACGGCGGCGACCTCGAGGTCGGCTCGTATGCCCACCGATCGATCCTGATCGAGCCCGACGACATTCCCTCCAATGAGGCGGCCACGCTGTCGCCGACCGAGCTGCCGTTCACGCCGGAAGACTTCGACCCGCAAATGGAGGACGCGCTCGAGCTGATGCCGGACATTCTCGGGAACGAGGCAGTCGGCGTCCGCTACGCGATCAACGGCTTGATCTCGTTGACGCCCGATGGAATGCCGGCGATCGGCGAGACGCCCGAGGTCCGTGGATTGTGGTCAGTAGCGGCCAGCTGGATCAAGGAGGGTCCTGGGATCGCGCGCACCGCTGCGGAGCTGATGACGTCCGGGACCTCTGAGATCGATGCGCACACGGCCGATATCGCGCGGTTCCACCCGCATCAGCGAACCCGTTCCTATGTCCGCCAGCGGGCGTTCGAGCACTTCACCGACACGTACGCGATCGTGCATCCGAAAGAGCAGGCGTACTCCGCCCGCGACGTCCGGTTGCCACCGATGCACTCCCAGGAGCTCTCCCTCGGTGCGCTGTTCATCGAGGGCGGGGGCTGGGAACGCCCGCTGTATTACGAGTCCAACTCTGCTCTCCTCGAGGAGTACGCCGGTCGGCTGCTCGAGCGCGGTGACACCTGGGAGTCGCGCAACTGGTCACCGATCATCAACGCCGAGCACCTCGCGATGCGTGACCGCGTCGGGATGGTCGACCTGTCGGCGTTCTGCGCGTTCGATGTGGTCGGACCAGGCGTCGTCGACTACCTGCAGCAACTCGCGGTCGGACAAATTGATGTCGCCGTTGGTCGCGTGGTCTACACCTCGTTGCTCACGTCGAACGGCGGCATCAAGGCCGACTTGACGATCATGCGCCTCGGCCCGCAGCACTACCGGATCGTGACCGGTGGTGCGACTGGCGGACTCGATGCGTCGTGGTTCAAGCAGAACTTGCCGTCAGACGCAAGCGTGACGTTCACCGATGTCACCTCGGCCTGGACCACGATCGGCGTCTGGGGGCCACGAGCCCGCGACCTCATCTCCGGCCTCACCGAGGACTCGGTCGACAACGCCTCGTTCGGTTTCGGCACCTGTCGCACGATCGATCTCGCCGGCGTGCCCGTGCTGGCGTCACGGATCTCCTATGTCGGCGAGCTCGGGTGGGAGCTGCACGTACCGATCGAGACCGGCTCGCGCGCGTGGGACGTGATCGCGGATGCCGGCAAGCCCATGGGCATCGTGCCGGTCGGCATCGGCGTGTACGCCACGACTGCTCGGCTCGAGAAGGGCTATCGCTCTTACGGCGACGAGCTTGGTACGGAGTACGACCTGGTCGAAGCCGGAATGACTCGGCCCAAGGTGAAGGAGGCTGACTTCGTCGGCCGTGAGGCCTATCTCAAGCAACGAAGTGCACCGCCGGCAGCCGTGCTGTGCACCCTGACCCTTGACGACGGCGCGGACCCGGCGAGGTACATGCTCGGCGGCGAACCGATCCTCGGTCCGGACGGCGAGCGGCTGGTCGACGCGTTGGGCCGGCCGTCCTATGTCACCAGCGCGGGCGCAGGCCCATCGGTCGGCCGTCACCTGCTGATGTCCTACCTGCCGACCGAGCATGCGGTCGAGGCAAAGTCCTCCAGGTGAGCTACCTCGGCGAGACCTATCCGGTCACGGTCGCAGTTGCCGGCTCGACACCGCTGTTCGACCCGGACAACGCTCGACTGCGGGGTTGATGTCTTGGACGTGCTGGTCTGTGTCAAGCGGGTGCCGATGCCCGGCGCGACCCTCAGCCTCACCGAGGACGAGCGAGGGATTGACACCAAGTTCCTCGGCTTCACGGTCAGCCCTCATGAGGAGTGCGCGGTTGAGGAGGCGGTGCGCATCACGACCGCCGAGGGCGGCCGGTCGGTGGTGCTGACCCTTGGTCCCGAGGAAGCAGATCGAGCAGCTGCGCGACGCCGTCTCGATCGGCATGCAGGAAGCAGTGCTGCTGGCCACCGATGGCGAGGAGTGGGGCCCGCAGGCGACGTCGGCCGCGATCGCGGCGACGATCGAAGCGGAGCGCGACGCCGGGCGCGGCTTCGACCTGATGTTGTTCGGCAACGAGGCTGCCGACACCGGCGACTACCAGGTGCCGATCCGCGTCGCGCATCGGCTCGGCGTCCCAGTCGCGACCGGCATCAAGTCGCTCACTGTCGATGGTGACAGCGTGCTCGCGACCCGCGAATATAACGGCGCGGTCGAGACCTATCGTCTGCCGTTGCCGTGCGTGGTCAGTGTCCGCGAGGGCATCAACCTGCCGCGCTATCCGTCGCTGCCCGGTCGGATCAAGGCGAAGAAAGCGCAGATCGACCGACGCGAGCCGCTCGGCGCTGACGATGGGCTGAAGGTGCAACGGCTGCAGGTGCCGGAGGGTGTTCGTCGTACGACGGAAGTGCTCGGCACCGGCGCCGATGCAGCACCGCGCGTTGTCGAGGTGCTCGAGAAGCTCGGGCTGGTGGGCGGATGACCGTCCTCTGTCTGGTTGAGCATGACGGCACTGCCGTGCCCGGATTGTCGTTGCAGGCGTTGACTTTTGCGCGATCTGTGGCAGAGCAGGGCGACGGCCGGCTAGCTGCATTGGTGGTCGGCGAACCGGCGCCAGAGGTGTTACCGCGTCTCGCCGCTCACGGCGTCACCGATGTCCATGTCGTGACCGACGACCGGCTCGGCAGCTTTGCTGCAAACGCCTGGGCGCGAAGTGTGCAACAAGTTGCGGACGCCGTTGGTGTGGTTGCGATCGTGGCACCCGGATCCGACCGCGGCCACGACGTGCTCGCCCACCTCGCGGCACTGACCGACGCCCCGATGGCGGCCGGGTGCTTGCGGGCAACTGTGGTCGCTGAGGGGCTCGAGCTCGCCCGGATCCGGTGGGCCGGCAGCTTGCTGGAAGAAGCTCTGCTCACGGCACCGAGAAGCCTGCTGGCGGTCGCGCCACAGCTAGTCCCGGCCACCGAAGTCGAGTCGCCGACGGCGCTCGACGTCAACCACCACAGCCCGGAGCTCACGACCGCCGACTTCGTCGGCCAGGTGGTCAGCACAGTGCCCCGGGAGGTTGGGGCGATGTCGCTCAGCGACGCTCGCGTCGTGGTCGGCGGTGGTCGCGGCGTCGGGGGAGCAGCGGAGTTCGCGATTCTCGAGGAGCTCGCGGCACTGCTGGGCGGAACCGTGGGTGGCTCTCGGGTAGTCACCAGCCTCGGCTGGCGGCCGCATCGTGATCAGGTGGGACAGACCGGCACTCGGATCGCCCCCGAGCTGTATGTCGCCTGTGGGATCAGCGGGGCGATCCAACACATGGCTGGCTGCAAGAGCGCGAAGCATCTGCTCGCAATCAACACCGACGCGGACGCGCCCATCATGCGCTCCGCCGACTATGCCGTGATCGGAGATCTGCACGAGGTCCTGCCCGCGGTGGTCGAGGCGATTCGCGCCCTGCCCGACTAGCGCGAAGGGCCGGGTCGGAGCGATTGACAGCCCGTAGACCGCATGGTTGATTGCATGTTCAGTCAGCCTCCTGGAGGTAGCGCGATGGCTCGGCGTCGCCGCATCGCGACGGCCGTCGGCACGATGACGCTGATCCCCATCGCACCTCGGCACCTCGGCCGCTCGTCGGCCAGGCAGCGGCGCGCCAACCCAGCGCCCGCGTGGTCACGCCCGCGACCGCACGCGCACCGATCGCGCAACGCCGGCACAACCTGCTCGTCAACCCCGGCGCAGAGGCCGGCGCATCGTCCAGGAACGGCTGGGCCGCCGTCACGATCCCGGGCTGGCGGGTGCGGCGCGGCCTGCCCACGGTGGTGCAGTACGGCAACCCGGGTTCCCGGCGCCACGTGCGCCCGGCCCGCGCACTCGCGGGCGGCAGATGTTCGTCGGCGGCGCCGGCGGCACCGCGGCGCTGACCCAGCGGATCGCGCTGCGTCGCGCCCTCCGGCGCGGCGCTGCCCGCCGGCACGCGTTCCACCTCTCGGCCTGGCTGGGCGGATCCGCCGACCAGCCACGCGGTCGTCGCAGGTGCGGTTCCTCTCGGCGGCCGACCGCACGCTCGGCGCGTGGCGTACGCCGTCGCTGCGCAAGGCCGGACACGAGGCGCCACCGGGCCTGCACCGTGCGGACGGTCAGCGGTCGGATTCCCGGCGGCGGCTGTCGACCGCGGTGGTCGCGATCCGGCTCGACACGTCGCTGACCAACGACGACGGCTCTACGCACCGCTCGTCGGCTACAACCATGCGCTCGCCGACAACGTCGGGTTCACGCATCGACGCCAAGGTCCGGCGCGCCCGCCGGCGCTCGACGCCGCCGGTCGCCCACGTCCCGCGCTTTGACCATGTCTTCGTGTACTACTTCGAGAACCAGGACTACCGCGCGATCATCGGCAACACGAAGCAGGCGCCGTACTTCAACAGCCTGATCCCGAAGGCAGCCTGCTCGCCGACACCTTCGCCGAGGAGCACCCGAGCGACGGCAACTACCTCGCGTTCGCCGGCGGAAGCACGTTCGGGATCCCGCTCACCGATCCGCTCGAGGAGAACCCGCGCTACACGATCGACGCGCGCAACTTCGGCGACCTGATCGGCGCGGCGCACGAGTCGTGGAAGGACTACGCGCAGGGTGCGAACGGGCCGTGCGACGACACGGTCCACGGCGCGTACTGGAATGACGACCCGGAGTTCATGTACTTCCGCGATGTGCGCGACTCCGGCCGAAGTACTGCGCGCGAGCACCTCGTGCCGCTCGACCGAGTTGCACTACGCGACCTGAAGTCGGCCGCGACCACGCCGAGCTTCGACTGGGTGGAGCCCAACGACTGCACCGACATGGAGGGCTGCGGGATCAAAGCCGGCGACAACTTCCTCAAGCACACGCTCGGCGAGATCATGCGCTCACCGGCGTGGACGACGCAGCGGTCGTTGGTGATCATCACCTTCGACGAGGACGCCTACGACCACGAGCACCCGGCACAGCGGATCCCGACCATCGTGCTGGGCTCGCAAGGACGTGCGGCAGGGCTTCGTCTCGCAGCACCCGCTACACCCACTACAGCCTGCTTCGCACGATCGAGGCCGCGCTCGGCCTCGGGACGCTGACGAACAATGACCGGTACGCGCAGCCCCTCAACGATGTCTTCCGATGCCGCGTCGTAGCCCGGCGGCCGCGGCGCTGCCGTCCTGCTGCTCGGCGGGCTCGCGGTCGCTCGCTGGCAGCCGCCGCGGCTGCGGCGCGACATCGCCGTCGCGGCCGCGAGCCGCGGTCGCCCGCGACCCGGCCGATCGCCTGGGTGGTCAACTCGCTGTCCGGCATCCGTCACGCCGGTCAACCTCGTGACCACGCGGCTCGCCGGCAAGCCGGTCAAGGTCGGGCACCGGCCGACGGGATCGTCGTGACTCCGAACGGTCGCACCGCCTACGTCGTCAACGCCGCGCTCGCGCACCGTGACGCCGATCAACACCGTCACCCGACACGCGCTCGCAGCCGATCACGCTCGGTCCCGGCGCCGGCGACACCGAGCATGCCGGCGGCATCGCGATCACGCCCAACGGGAAGACGGTCTACGCCGTCGACGCGGCAGCGACACCGTGACGCCGATCGACACCGCGACCAACCCCGCCGGCCCGCGAATCGCGGTCGGCAAGCACCCGCTGGAGATCGCCGTCACCCCGAACGGCCGCACCGCGTACGTCCTGAACTGGGAGGGCGGCTCGGTCACGCCGATCGACACCGCCACCAACAGTCGCCGGGCCCGCCGATTCCGGTCGGGAGCTATCCGTTCGCGATCGCGATCACCCCGAATGGCAAGACGGCGTACGTCGCGAACTACGGCTCAGACACCGTGACGCCGATCACGACGGCGACCAACGTTGCCGGCCGCGCGATTCCGGTTGGTGGCGCGCCCGACGCGATCGCGATCACCCCGAACGGCAGGACGATCTACGTCGTCGACGGCGACTCGAACGCCGTCACTCCGATCGACGCTGGCGACCAACCACGCGGGCTGCGCGGTCAAGGTGGGCAACGCGCCGGAGGCGATCGCGATCACCGCCGACGAGCAAAACTGCATACGTGCTCAACAACATCTACGGCAGCCTGACGCCGATCCGTCTTGCCAGTGGCCGGGCAGCGGCTGCCATCCCGGTCGGCGCATACCCCTACCCGACTGCAGTGGCTCTCGTTCCTTCTAGCCACCTCGCCGTGACTGTCGATAGCTATACCGGACGGCTGTCGATCATCAACGTCTCCAGGCGGCAACTGCTCGCGCGAGTCCAGGTCGGGCCGTTCCCGATCGCCGTCGCCTTCGGCCGCTGACGCGCAGAGCGAGCTTCGCGGGGCCGCGCTACGGTCGGATTGTGCAGCGGGACAAGAGGTGACGATCGACGCCGAGCGGCTCACCGCTGCGGCGATCGCTGCGTTCGAACAGCGTCGGACTCCAGTCGAAAGGCTCGCCGACGACGCCACGACCGTCGCGCTCGCCTGCCGCGATATGGCCGCGCGGTTCCAGGCTGGCGGTCGCCTGCTGGTGTTCGGGACAGGCGGCGGCGCGACCGACGCGGAACACGTCGCAGTCGAGTTCGTCCATCCGGTGATCGTGGGCAAGCGGGCGTTGCCTGCGCTGTCACTGGCGAGCGACTCGGCCACCCTCACCGGCATCGCCGCCGACCGAGGTCCCGACGAGGTGTTCAGCCATCAGATCTCGACCCTCGGACGCCCTGGCGACATCGCGCTCGGGCTGTCAGTCGACGGTGACGCACGCGGCGATTCGGCGGGGTCTGGCGGCGGCGCGCGACGCCGGCATGCTGAGCGTTGCGCTGCTCGGCGGAGATGGCGGACGCGATCGCCCGGGAGCAGACCGCCGACCACTGCTTCGTGACCGCCTCCGACGACCCGCGCATCGTCAAGGAAGCCCACGTCACGACCTACCACGTGCTGTGGGAGCTCGTGCATGTCTTCTTCGACACCCCGGGGGCGACGCACCGGAGCCGGGCGGGGTCGAGTCGCTCTATCCGTTCCTGTATGGCGGATCGCACGACGCGTCGGCCGTTCTCGACAGCGTCGCAGCCTCGACGGTCACGAAGGTCGGCGAGATCGTCGAGCCTCCGCGCCGAGGTCGGCGAGGCACTGGCGCGCATCGCTGGCCGTCGTGTGCGTCCGACTGGCGATCGCGTTCACCGCTGGCGCCACGCTGTGGGCATTCGGCAACGGTGGCAGCAGCACTGACGCGCAAGACGTCGTCCACACCTTTCTCGATCCTGCCGGCGGCGGGCGGCCGTTGCCGGCGCTTTGCCTGACCAGTGACGCGGCGATCATCACCGCACTGTCCAACGACGTGGGGTACGACGTGGTCTTTGCGCGCCAGATCCGCGCCTTCGGACGCCCCGGTGACATCGCGTTCGGGCTGTCGACGAGCGGCGGCTCGACGCAATGTCCTCAACGCATTCGACGAGGCGAAGAAGGCCGGTCTGCTGACTGTCGGCGTCGCGGGCTACGGCGGTGGCCGGATGGCCGACTCGGCCAGCCTCGACCACCTGTTCGCGGTGTCGTCCTCGTCGGTGCATCGGGTGCAAGAGGTGCAGACCACGATCTACCACGTGCTCTGGGAGCTCACCCAGCTCGCGCTTGCCGGCTGACAATCTCTAACAACCAGCACGGTCTCGGGCAGCGGCCACGACCGCCTGGCCCAAGCTGATGCCGCCGTCGTTGGGTGGCACTTGGTGGTGGGTTAGCACCTCGAAACCCGCGTCGCGAAGACCAGCCGTGGTGTGCCGCAGCAGCAAGACGTTCTGGAACACCCCACCTGACAGCGCGACCGACTTCGGCCCGTGCCGTTCCCGAAGCAGACACAGACCCTGACGATCAGCCGCGCGACGCCACGATGAAACCGCGCTGCGATGACGTCAGGCGGCACGAGTGCGCTGCGGTCCGCCAGCACCGCGCTGATCAGGTCCACCGCATGAACCTGCGGCACCTCATCGTCACTGATCGTGACGTTGTACTGACCGGTCTCTGCTCGGGTCGGCAAGCTGCTCGAGCTCGATGGCCGCCTGACCCTCGTACGTGACCTCGTCGCGGATGTCGAGCAGCGCTGCGACCGCGTCGAATAGCCGGCCGGCGCTCGAGGTCAGCGGCGAGTTGACGCCGTTGTGTGCCATGGCGAGGACATTCGCCCAGCGGCTGCCGTGTCGCCGGGCCATGTCGAGTTCAGCGGCGAGCTGCCGGTGTTCGAGGCATCGAGGTAGGCCGCGGCCATGCGCCACGGCTCGCGGATCGCCGCCGCGCCGCCGGGCAGCGGCACCGGCTTTAGGTGCGCGGCTCGCGTGAAATCGCGCAGATCGGCGATCAGGAACTCCCCACCCCACACCGTGCCGTCAGTGCCATAACCCGGTGCCGTCGAACGCGACGCCGATGACCGGGCCGTCGACCCGGTTGTCGGCGAGGCATGAGGCGATATGGGCGTGGTGGTGTTGCACGCCGACGAGGTCGACCCCGGGGAGTTCGAGGGCGTACTTCGTCGACAGGTAGTCGGGGTGCAGGTCGTAGGCCACGACCTGCGGGCTCACCGCGAACAGTCGTTGCAGATGCTCGATCCCCTGGGTGAACGACTCGAGCGTCTCGAAGTTCTCGAGGTCGCCGATGTGATGCGACAGGAAGGCATGCTGGCCGCGGCCGAGGCAGAAGGTGTTCTTCAGCTCCGACCCGCAAGCGAGCACTGGGCGGGTGAACTCCCACGGCAGCCGGAGCGGGCCGGGGACGTACCCTCGCGATCGTCGGAGCAGCATCGGCCGCCGCCATCGACCGACTCGCGTCACCGAGTCGTCGACCCTGGTCTCGATCTCGCGGTCGTGGGTGAGGAACCCGTCGGCGATCGATGCAAGCCGGCGCAGCGCATCGTCATCGTCGAAGGCGATCGGCTCGTCGGAGACGTTGCCGCTGGTGAGCACGAGCGGCTCGGCCGAACTCGTCGAGCAGCAGGTGATGCAGCGGCGTGTAGGGAAGCATCAGGCCCAGCTCGCGGGTCCGCGGCGCCACCGCGGTGCGATAGCGCGCAGTCGGGCGCGGCGCGCGAGCAGCACGATCGGTCGCGCCGGGCCGCTCGAGCAGCCGGGCCTCGTCATCGTTGACGACACACAGTTCTCGAGCCGCAGCGAGGTCGGCGACCATCAGCGCGAACGGCCGGTCCTCGCGATGTTTGCGCGACCGCAGCCGGCTGACCGCGACCTCGTTCGAGGCGGCAGCCGCGAGGTGATATCCGCCGAGCCCTTTGACTGCGATGATCTTGCCGTCGCGGAGCCAGGTGGCTGTCGCCGCGATCGGCTCGCCGTCAATCGCAGCGCCGCTCGCGTCCACCAGTCGTAGCGAGGGGCCGCAGTCCGGGCAGCAGACCGGCTGGGCGTGGAAGCGCCGGTCGCAGCGGGTCTTCGTACTCTGTCCGGCACGCCGCGCACATCGCGAATGCGGACATCGTCGTGTGCTGGCGCGGTCATAGGGAACGTCGCGCACGATCGTGTAGCGCGGGCCGCAGTTGGTGCAGTTGGTGAAGGCGTAGCCGAACCGCCGCTCGGCCGGATCCCTGATCTCGCGAGACAGTCGTCGCAGGTGCCGGCGTCCGCGGTGACCAGCGCGTCCCGGCTGACCGCGGTGGCGCTCGCCACGATCGTGAATCCCGTCGCCGCCGAGAGCGGTCAGCGCGGCAGTGCGGACGCGGTCGACCCGCGCGAGTGGTGGCGGCTCCTCGGACAGTGCCGCGACGAAACTGCCACGAGCGTCGGCCGCCGCCCCTTCGACCTCGATGAACACGCCCGAGGTGTCGTTCCCGACGAAGCCGGTGAGGTCCAAACGGTGCGGCGAGCGCGACAACAAACGGACGGAAGCCGACGCCTTGAACGATGCCTTCGACGGCAACGTGGAGCCGACTTGGGGCGGCGTCGACTGTCTCGCGCGGTGTCATTTTCGGTCGGCAAAATCACTGATTGACTCACTGACACGAGAGGTATATCACAAGGGTTGCGACGCGCGAAGCCGACATCGCCGGTAGAACGCGCCGTGGCAGGGCCTCCATTCGCAGGCCTGACCTGAGGAGCGTGAATGCTCACTCCAGAAGCCATCGCCGCCGAAGACACCCTGGTCCACGTGCTGTGGATCAATGCCGGATTGAGCTGCGACGGGGACTCGGTCGCGCTGACCGGCGCGACGCAGCCCAGCATCGAGGAGATCGCCCTCGGCGCGCTGCCCGGCCTGCCGAAAGTCGCCGTGCACTGGCCGCTGATCGACTTCGAGTGCGGCCCGAACGGGGGAGCGGACGACTTCCTCGAGTGGTTCTTCAAGGCCGACCGCGGCGAGCTCGACCCCTTCGTGCTGGTCGTCGAAGGGTCGATCCCCAACGAGGCGCTGCACGACGAGGGCTACTGGTGCGGCTTCGGCAACAACCCGATGACCGGCCAGCCGATGACGACCAGCGAGTGGCTCGATCGGCTGGCTCCCAAGGCACTCGCGATGCTCGCGGTCGGCACGTGCGCGACGTACGGCGGCATCCACGCGATGGCCGGCAACCCGACCGGCGCGATGGGCGTGCCGGACTACCTCGGCTGGGACTGGAAGTCCAAGGCCGGGCTGCCGATCGTGTGCGTGCCCGGCTGCCCGGTGCAGGGCGACAACCTTGTCCGAGACGATCACCTACCTGCTCTACCAGGCGACCGGACAGGCGCCGATGATCCCGCTCGATGAGCAGCTGCGGCCGACGTGGCTGTTCGGCAACACCGTGCACGAAGGCTGCGACCGCGCCGGCTACTACGAGCAGGGCGACTTCGCGACCGAGTACGGCTCGCCGAAGTGCATCGTCAAGCTCGGCTGCTGGGGTCCGGTCGTGAAGTGCAACGTGCCCAAGCGCGGCTGGATCAACGGCGTCGGTGGCTGCCCCAACGTCGGCGGCATCTGCATCGGCTGCACGATGCCGGGCTTCCCCGACAAGTTCATGCCGTTCATGGACGAGCCGCCGGGCGGCAAGTTCTCCTCCACCGCGGTCGGTGTCTACGGCTCGGCGATCCGCCGGCTGCGACACATGACGACGGACACGCTCAACAAGGAACCCAAGTGGCGCAAGCCCGGGCCGCGAGCTCACAACCGGCGCTAAACGCACCTGGTAGTCGCGTCCCTTCCCGTTCGTCCGCCCCACACGTCGCTCGAGAGGACGTGGCCATGACGACAACTGTTCCGCAACGAGCGAAGAGCACGTGCAGGCAACAAAGACCTCGTCGAGATGTCATGGGATCCGATCACCCGGATCGTCGGCAGCCTCGGGATCTACACCAAGATCGACTTCGCCAACCAGACGGTGGCCGAGTGCCACAGCACGTCGTCGATCTTCCGCGGCTACAGCATCTTCATGAAAGGCAAGGATCCGCGCGACGCGCACTTCATCACCAGCCGGATCTGCGGGATCTGCGGCGACAACCACGCGACCTGCTCCTGCTATGCGCAGAACATGGCGTACGGCGTGAAGCCGCCGAACCTCGGCGAGTGGATCGTCAACCTCGGCGAAGCCGCGGAGTACATGTTCGACCACAACATCTTCCAGGAGAACCTGGTCGGGGTCGACTACTGCGAGAAGATGGTCTCGGAGACCAACCCCGGCGTCCTCCGGCTCGCCGAGAACACCGCCGTCACCGCACGCCGGCGACCACGGCTACAAGACGATCGCCGACATCATGCGGGCGCTCAACCCGTTCACCGGCGAGTTCTACCGCGAGGCGCTGCAGGTCAGCCGCTGGACGCGGGAGATGTTCTGCCTGATGGAGGGCCGCCACGTCCACCCCTCCACGCTCTATCCGGGCGGTGTCGGCACGGTCGCGACGATCCAGCTGATGACCGACTACCAGACCCGGCTGATGCGCTACGTCGAGTTCATGAAGAAGGTCGTGCCGATGCACGACGACCTGTTCGACTTCTTCTACACCGCGCTGCCGGGCTACGAGCAGGTCGGCAACCGCCGGATCCTGCTCGGCTGCTGGGGCTCGTTCCAGGACCCGGACCACTGCAACTTCGCCTACAAGGACATGGAGAACTGGGGCCGCAAGATGTTCGTGACCCCGGGCGTCGTCGTCGACGGCAAGCTCGTCACGACCAGCCTGGTCGACATCAACCTCGGCATCCGGATCCTGCTCGGCAGCTCGTTCTACGACGACTGGGAGGGCCAGGAGACCTTCGTCTCCAAGGACCCGCTCGGCAACCCGGTCGACCGCCGGCACCCGTGGAACCAGCACACCAACCCCAAGCCGCAGAAGCGCGACTTCGACGAGCAAGTACAGCTGGGTCATGTCGCCGCGCTGGTTCGACGGCACGGACCACCTCGCGCTCGACACCGGCGGCGGCGCCCTCGCCCGGATGTGGTCGACCGCACTAGCCGGGTCTGGTCGACATCGGCTACGTCAAGTCGACCGGCACCAGCGTGCAGATCAACCTGCCGAAGACCGCGTTGAAGGGCCCGGTCAGCTTCGAGTGGCACACGCCCGCAGTGGAGCAACACGATCGAGCGCAACCGCGCGCGGACCTACTTCCAGGCCTACGCGGCGGCGTCGGCGCTGCACTTCTGCGAGAAGGCGATCGCGGAGATCCGTGCCGGCCGCACCAAGACCTGGGAGAAGTTCGAGGTGCCGGACGAAGGCGATCAGCTGCGGATTCACCGAGGCGGTGCGCGGCGTGCTCTCCCACCACATGGTGATCCGCGACGGCAAGATCGCGAACTACCACCCGTACCCGCCGACGCCGTGGAACGCCAACCCGCGCGACGTCTACGGCACTCCCGGCCCGTACGAGGACGCGGTGCAGGACCAGCCGCTGTTCGAGGAGAACGACCGGGAGCACTTCAAGGGCATCGACATCATGCGTACGGTGCGCAGCTTCGACCCGTGCCTTGCCGTGCGGCGTGCACATGTATCTCGGCGGCGGCAAGACGCTTGGAGCGACTGCACTCGCCCACGATGGCCGCAGGGACGGAATAGATCCACATGCCCGACGCGACGTCATCCGTGGACGCGCGGTCAGTCGGAGAACGCATCGAACGACTGCTAGATGCAAGCGCAGCCTCCGGTCCGATGGTAGGCGAACGCGCCGAGGAGTTGGTGCGCCTCGTCGTCGAGCTCTACGGGGCCGGCCTCGAGCGCGTGCTGGAGCTGGCGTACGAGGCGGGTGCGCTGAGCGACGACCTGCTCGATGCGCTGGCTGATGACGACCTGGTGTCCGGCTCTGCTGCTCGTGCATGGTCTGCATCCCTATCCGGTCGAGGAGCGGGTCGGCGCGAGCCCTCGACAAGGTGCGCCCGTACATGGGCACGCACGGCGGCGATGTCGAGCTGATCGAGGTCACCGAGGACGGCGTCGTCCGGTTGCGGATGTTGGGCAGCTGCGACGGCTGCGCATCCTCGGCAGTGACTCTCGACCTCGCGGTCAAGGACGCGGTGGAGGCGGCCGCGCCGGAGGTCGAGCGGATCGAAGTCGTCGAGGCCAAGGCAGCTGAGGCGACAGTCAGCGGGCTGATTCCGGTCGACGCTCTCACCGCGCGGATCCGCCAAGCCGGCGTCGCCGGCTCGCCGCAGTGGGAGTCGATTGGTCGGCTCGACGACCTGCCGAGTGCGCCGCTGTGGCCGCAGACAGTAGGCGGCCTTGCCGTGATTGTCTGCCGGGTCGCCAGACTCGCTATACGCCTACCGCGACAGCTGCGCTTCATGCGCTTCACCGTTGGGCCTCGCGACGGTTGAGAAGCGGCTCGGCCAAGTCGGATCAGCCGTTCTGACCTGCCCAAGCTGCCGCGCGCACTTCGATGTTCGCCGAGCCGGCGCCGGAATCGATGACGAGAGCCTGCACCTCGAACCGCTGCCGTTGCTCGAGCGCGATGGCGTCATCGAGATCGCTATCCCGAGTGGTGTTGCGGCGTGACGGACACACTTTCGGTCCTGCGGCGGATCGCCAGTGACCGCCCCGCGCGGCCAGCCGGCGAACGTTGCGACATGTGCGTGGCGCCGATCGCTGACGAGCACTCCCACGTTGTCGACATCCGCAACCGCGCTTTGATGTGTACCTGCCGGCCTTGTGCGCTGTTGTTCGACCGGCAGGGCGCGGATCTCGCCTTCCACACGGTCCCGGACCGCTACTTGCGGTTTCCCGACTTTGCGTTGTCTCAGGGTCAATGGGACGACCTCGCGATCCCGGTTGGGGTCGCGTTCTTCTTCTCGCACTCCACGCTCGGAAAAGTGGTCGCGTTCTATCCGAGCCCGGCTGGGGCGACCGAGTCGGAGTTGCCGCTTGATGCCTGGGATGGCATCGTCGCGGCCAACCCGGCGCTCGACATACTCGTCGATGACGTCGAGGCACTGCTGCTGCGCAAGCGCGACGATGACATCGAGTGCTTCCTGGTGCCGATCGACGCCTGCTACGAGCTGGTCGGGCATCTGCGCAGGTTGTGGCGTGGATTCGACGGCGGTAGCGACGTTCACGACCGGCTCGAGGAGTTCTTCGATGATGTCGCCGCGAGGAGCCGACCGGCATGAGCGAGCTCGCTTTCAGCGTGCTGGACGTCGTCGCCGACCGCTACGCCGCGACGCCGCAGCTGCTCGCCCGCATCCGAGTCGAGGAGACCAGCGGTGCGGTCATCCACGCGATGGCCTTGCGCGCTCAGGTCATGATCGAGCCACAACGCCGCCCATATACCGAGGAAGAGTCGGCTGGCCTGCTCGATCAGTTCGGACCCCGCCCGCGTTGGAAGGACACGCTGCGCCCGTTCCTCTGGACTTTCGCGACGACGATGGTGTCGGGCTTCTCCGGCGATCTCCAGTTTGATCTCGCGATCCCGTGCACGTACGACCTGGAGGTCACCGCCTCGAAATACTTGCACGCCCTTGATGACGGCGTCGTGCCGATCCGGCTGTTGTTCGGTGGCACCGTGTTTTCACGCGGCACCACCGGCTTCTCGGTGGAGCAAGTGGCGTGGAACCTCGAGGCGACCTACCAGCTGCCGGTGGCGGTGTGGACCGAGCTGATGGACCACTTCTTTCCGAACGCCGGATGGCTGCGACTCGACCGAGAGACAGTCGCCGCGCTGGTCCGGTTCAAGGGCACCAATGGATTTGCCAGCTGGGACCAGGTCTTCGGTGCGCTCCTCGACGCCAGCACGGCGGTGCGGGCATGACACCGCGTCGAGGCCGCGAGACGCGTTGCGGATGCCGTCCTCTACGAGGGCTACCTGCTGTATCCCTACCGAGCCTCTTCGTCGAAGAACCAGGTGCGGTGGCAGTTCGGCGTGCTTGGTCCCCGTGGCGCCGTCGAGGAGATGGTCGGTGAGGATCCACTGATCTACACCGAGACGGTGCTTCAGCCCTCAGGCGAGTTTGCCGCTGTGGACATCTATCTCCGCTTCTTGCAGACGCAATGGCGGGCGCCACAGCGCTGCGTTGATGTCGCGGCCTCACGGTTCGAGCCGGTCGATGAGCTGCGCGTTGGCGCGACTAACTGGATCGCCTGGCACGAGGCGGTCGAGCAGGAGGTTGCCGTCCACGGAGTCCTGGTCGAGGAGTTGCTCGCAGGTCGTGAGGTCGAGCTGGCGATACCCGGTAGCGAGGAGGTCGAGATCCTTCGTGATGTCAACGGCGCCGTCGTCGGCCGACTCGTACGGACTCGCTATCCGCTGACCGGCCGCATGCGTGTCGTCGGCACGACGGTCTCCATCGCTCCGCCGGCGATGGTGATACGCGTCGAGGTCGAAAACACCGCTGAGTGCTCAGGCGCCGCCGACGAGTCCCGAACTGCCCGCCGCGACCTCGCGGCGCGGCAGTCGTTCGTCGGCACGCACGTGCTGCTGACAGCCACCGAGGCAACATTCGTCTCGGTCGTCGACCCACCGACCGTGGGCGGCCGAGGTCAGCCGCACGCTGCGGCAACGCGCGGTGCTGGCCCGTCCTGGCGGGAACGCGGGGCGAGGATGAGCGCACGAGCGAGATCGTGCTCGGCTCGCCGATCATCCTCGGCGATTACCCGGAGATCGCGGCCGAGAGCCCGGGGCAGCTGTTCGACTCCGCGGAGATCGACGAGATCCTGACGCTTGCGGATCATGACGCATGACCGACGAGGAGAAGATCGCTGCGCGTGGCACCGACCCGCGGGCAGCCGCCATCATCGATCGCAGCGACGACATGCCGCCCGAGGTTTTCGAGCGGCTGCATGGCGCCCTTCGTTCTCCGCCGTCGGCTCACCAAGTGACAGTTGGGACGAGCCTGACTTCCCCTCGATCACCAGCACGTTCGATGCCGAGGGTGAGTTGACTGGGGTGGGCGAGACGCGCGCCATGGTTCAACGAGAAGGCGGAGGCGCAGTGTCGCGCCGGAGACCGATGTCGTGCATGATCAACGGCATTCCGGTGTCGAAGAACAGCCGGGTGCGGCTGCGTCCGAGCCGTCGGGCCGATGCGCACGACATGTTCCTTGCCGACCAGATCGCGATCGTGCGGCGCATCGATCTCGACGTCGACGGCGAAACACATGTGGCGGTGCTGCTCGACGACGATCCGGCCGCCGACCTGCACGACTGGCATGGCCGCTACTACTACTTCGCCCCGGAGGAGATCGAGCCGCTCACCGCCGCGGAAGCACGTGGGGTTTCCTCATGAAGGGCACGGTGCTCGTCGCCGGCATCGGCAACATCTTCCTGTCCGATGACGGCTTCGGTCCTGAGGTCGCGCGGCGGCTTGCTGGCCGGGAGCTACCGGAGCGGCGTGAAGGTCGTCGACTATGGCATCCGCGGCATGCACCTGGCGTATGACCTGCTCGACGGCTACGACGGGCTGGTCATCGTCGATGCGCTTCCACGGCACGGTACGCCGGGCGATGTCGTCGTGTTGCAGGTCAGACCCGAGGATCTCGGCGATGGCGACTTCGATGCGCACGGGATGGAGCCGGTAGCGGTGCTCGCGAGCCTCGGCTCGATGGGTGGCGAGCTGCCACCGACCTACATCGTGGGGTGCGAGCCGGCCGATCTCGACGAAGGCATCGGTCTGACACCGGCCGTCGAGGCGTCGATCGAGCGCGGCCATCGACGCCGTGCATCGCAGTGCTCGACCGGCGAGCTAGCGCTCTATCCGTCGGCAGAACTCCACCAGCTTCAACATCCCCACCGATAGCAAGGGAGTAATGCACCATGAAGGTCGTCGGGTACGTGTTTCTCGCGATCATCGCGGTAGGCGTGTTGGCCGCAATCGTCGTGACGCTCACCTCGATTCCGGACATCCGCCGTTACCTGCGGATCCGATCGATGTAAGGGGCTCGCCTTGCACGAGATGAGCTATTGCGAAGGAGTGCTCGAGGCGGTCGAGCGCCGGGCGGACGGCCGCCCGGTCGCTCGCATTGGCGTCCGGATCGGTGCGGTGCATCGCGTCGTCGCAGAAGCATTCGCGCAGTCTTTCGAGATGGCCGCGGCCGGCAGCGTTGCCGAAGGCGCCGTGACAGAGGTCGTGACAGTGCCGGTGCGGGGTTCATGTCTGGCCTGTGGCGCTGTCGTTCGAGTCGGTCGACCCGCGCCGGCCTGTGCGACCTGCGGCGCGCTCGACGTCATGACCGAAGGCGGCGACGAGGTCATCCTCGAGTGGATCGAGTATCACCCGGACGACTCTGGCGGCGAATGCCCGGCAGACGCAGCTGAACACGCTGCAGAGGTCGTGCCAGAGCACAGCCACGAGCACGCGCAATCCACCTCGGGCGGAGGTCGCTGAGACATGTGCCTGGCAATTCCTGGAGAGGTCGTCGGCTTCATCGACGGCACCAACGACCAGTTGGCGTTGGTCGACGTCGTCGGAGTGAAGCGCCGCATCAATATCGGCTTGTTGGAACCGGGTGAGGTGACAGTCGGCGACTGGATCCTGATCCACGTGGGGTTCGCGATGTCGAAGGTCGACGAGAGGGAGGCCGCGGAAGCCCTGGCAATGCTCGAAATGATGGGTCAGGCCTTCTCCGATGAACTTGAAGCCGTCGCGGCATCGAGCATCGAATGACCGAGGACTTCGTGCACTGTGAGGCGACTGATGGCTGCATCACGTGCGGCGACCTCGCCGTGATCCTGGCCGTGGTCGAGCTCCGCGGCGCTGACGTCTTGTGTCGCGATGAGGAGGGCCGGACGGAGCTCGTAGCGGCTGAGCTAGTGACCAATGTGCACGTCGGTGACCGACTGCTGGTGCATGCCGGCGTTGCGCTCGAGCGAGTGCTGCCGATCGACGTGAAGGGATGAGTCCGATGCGGTTTGTCGATGAATTCCGCGACCCGGAGCTCGCTCAGATGCTCGGTGCACAGATCACCGCATTGTGCGAGCCAGGCCGGCACTACAAGATCATGGAGGTGTGCGGCGGGCACACCCACACCATTTATCGGTACGGCGTGCAGGACCATCTGCCGGAGTCGATTGAGCTGGTCCACGGGCCCGGCTGCCCGGTGTGTGTCATCCCGATGGGCCGGGTGGACGACGGCATCGCGCTCGCTGAGCAAGAGGGCGTGATCCTGACCTGCTTCGGCGACATGATGCGGGTCCCGGGCGGCAACGGCTCCTTCATCGATGCCAACGCTCGTGGCTGTGACATTCGGATGGTGTATTCGCCACTGGACGCTTTGCGCATCGCCCGCGAGAACCCGACTTCGCAAGGTCGTGTTCTACGCGATCGGATTCGAGACGACCGCGCCGTCGACCGCACTCACCCTGATGCGGGCGAAGGCTGACGGCGTCAGTAACTTCTCAGTCTTCTGCAACCACGTGACGATCATCCCGGCGATCAAGGCCATCCTCGACTCACCCGATCTGCGGCTCGATGCGTTCCTCGGACCAGGTCATGTGTCCACAGTGATCGGCTGCCGACCGTATGATTTCATCGCTCGCGAGCACGGCAAGCCGCTGGTGTGCGCCGGCTTCGAGCCCCTTGACCTGCTCCAGTCGACCTACATGATCATGAAGCAGCTCGCCGACGGGCCGCGCCGAGGTCGAGAACCAATACGCCAGAGTCGTGCCATGGGACGGCAACCCGGTGGCGCTCAAAGCGTTGGCCGACGTCTTCACGTTGCGGCCGTACTTCGAGTGGCGTGGCCTCGGCTCCATCCCGCAGTCGGCGCTGGCGCTCTCGGAGCGCTACGCGGAGTTCGATGCCGAGCTGACCTTCGACGTTCCCGGCGTGCGGGTCGCCGACCCCAAAGCGTGCCAGTGCGGCGAGGTCCTCAAGGGCGTGCTGCGGCCGTGGGAGTGCAAGGTTTTCGGGACGGCATGCACCCCGGAGACGCCGATCGGCACCTGCATGGTCTCTTCCGAAGGAGCGTGCGCGGCCTATTACAACTACGGCCAGTACGCGAAGCAGCGGATCCACCTTGAGGTCTGACGATGCCGAGAACATTCTCTGAGGTCGAGGTCGGCGAGCGTATCGAGGCGATGCGTCGTCGGACGCCGCGGTTCCGCGACGACTACGTGACGATGGCGCATGGTGCCGGCGGCAAAGCAACGCGCGCACTGGTCGAGGGTCTGATCGTGCCGTTGCTCGACAACCCGGCACTCGCGCAGCTCTCGGATGCGGCGTTGCTCACCGCGGCGGGCGTCAACCTCGCGCTGACCACCGATGGGTTCGTCGTCTCACCGCTGCGCTTCCCTGGCGGGTCAATCGGCGAGCTCGCTGTCAACGGGACCATCAACGACCTCGCCGTCAGTGGCGCGCGACCATTGGCGATATCGGCCGCGCTGATCCTCGAGGAAGGACTGATGGCTGAGGTCCTCGAGGCGGAGATCGAGGCCATGGCAGAGGCCTCGCATCGTGCCGGCGTGGCGTGGTGACGGGTGACACCAAAGTGGTCGAGCGAGGCAAGGCCGACTCGATCTACATCGTGACGACCGGTATCGGCCTGGTTGACTCCGAGCGTCGCGCTCGCGCCGGAGCAGGTACGGCCTGGTGACAAGGTGATCGTGTCCGGCACGATCGGCGACCACGGCATCGCGATCATGCTCGCGCGCGGGCATCTCGAGATCGAGGCCGACGTCAGCAGCGACACCCAGTCGCTCTGGGCGATGTGCGAGGCGTTGGTGGCGCGCGTGTGGCGCGGACCTGCACTGCATGCGCGACGCGACCCGCGGGGGTGTCGCGACGGTGCTCAACGAGATCGCGCTGGCCGCGGAGGTCGGTGTCGTGATTGCCGAGGATCGGCTGCCGATGTTGCCGGCCGTCGTCGGCGCGGGGGAGATCCTCGGCATCGATCCGCTCTACGTCGCGAATGAGGGCAAGCTGGTCGCGTTCGTGGCCCCGGAGCACGCCGACGCCGCACTTGAGGTCATGCACGACCTGGCGGAGGGCCGGGACGCGGCGATCATCGGGGAGGTCCGTGATGAGCCACCTGGCCGGGTTCTCGGGCGGACCGCTTTCGGTGGTCACCGCATGATCGACGTCTTGGTCGGTGATCCGCTGCCGCGTATCTGCTAGCTGTGCCGGCGCCTTCGCTCGGCGTTTCCCCCAAAATGCGGCGATTGTGACCCATACTTGGACCGAGCAGAACGCCGGGCGTGACGAGCTGAAGGAACCGTTGAGTCGTGCGCACCGCGAGGCCGAGGGCTAGGGCCGCCGGCGGGCGGACTGGGGAGCACGACGCATTGCTCTACCGCTCTCACGACGAGTACGTCGACGGCGTGTTGGCGTTTCTGCAGCCTGGCATGCTTGCCGGCGAGCCGATGTTCGTCGCCGTCCCCGGGGCGAACGGCGAGTCGATTCGCTCGGCGCTCCCCGAGTCTGGCAGACGTGTCGTGTTCGCGGATATGACCGCTGTTGGGCAGAATCCGGCACGGATCGTCCCTGCGATCACCGCGTTCGTCGACGCCCACGAGGGGCAGCGAGTTCGCTTTGTCGGTGAGCCGATCTGGCCGGGTCGTTCAGCGGAAGAGATCTGCGAGGCAACCCGTCATGAGGCGATGTTGAACACCGTCTTCGGGCAGACGGACGTCGACATTCTCTGTCCGTACGACGTGACGGGGCTCGACGAGGCGACGATCGAAAATGCGTGGCGGACGCACCCGACGATCATCGACCGCCGTGGGTGCCAGGCGAGTGCTCACTACGCCGACCCGAAGACGATCTACGACGCGGCAGATCCGCTTCTCCCGCCTGTGCCGGAGTCCGCCACCGTGACACCGATCCGCGCCACCGAACTTCCCACTGTCAGGGAGGTCGTCCGCGCCTTCGCGACCGATGCGGGCCTCCCGGCAGAGCGGGTCCGCGACCTGGTCCTTGCCACGAACGAGGTCGCGACCAACTCCGTGATGTATGCCGACGGGGACGCGAGCCTGCGGGTTTGGCGGGAGCCGCGTAGCGTGATCTGCGAGATCCGCGACCGCGGCCACGTCGCCGATTTTCTCGCCGGTCGACGCCGTCCCACCGGCGATGGCGCCCGGGGTCGAGGGCTGTGGATGGCGAATCATCTGTGTGATTTGGTGCAACTGCGGTCGACGACAGCCGGCACGATCGTGCGGCTGCACGTCCATCACCTCACTGGCTAGCGGCAGTGCCGATCGATCGGCGACGCCACGGCCAGCCGGTCATCGGTGAGGTCGTGCGTGCCTGTGTCTCGGTGGCGAGGGCGTAGAAGCCGCGAAGCGCGGTTCGCTTGCGCACCATGGTGTTAGGTGAGTACTCCTGTGCGTGCAGTTCGGCGACGTAGCGTTCGATGTCGCCGACGCTCAGACCAAGGACATCCAGTTTTGCCGCCTTCGCCCAGCCGAACAGGTGGTCCAGATCCGCGGCGTACGCCCGTGCGGTCTGGTAGCGGAAGCCCACCACGAACTCGTCGCGCAAGGCTGCGTACCGCTGGTCGTCAAGCGCGAGGTCGGACCGCTGGACTGATCGGCTGCTGAGGTAGCGCAGGCCGGTCACGTCACAAGACTAAGCGTCGAGCGCGGCAGCGGCCTGCAGCGCGGTCGCGTCCGCCCAGCGACGTGCCATGACCTGCATCGCGACTGGGAGGCCGTCGCGTCCCGTGCCGATCGGCACCGAGACAGCGGGCAGTCCGGCGAGGTTGGCCGGAAGAGCGAGCGCGCACCAGGCGTCGAAGGATGCGGGCACGGGCCGACCGTCGATACTGGCGGGCGCAAGCCGCCCGATCTCGAATGCTGTCACCGGCATAGTCGGGGTGAGCACGACGTCGAAGTCATCAAAGAAGTCCTCCCACATCGCGGTGTAGGCACCGCGTTCCTGCTGGGAGTCGAGGTATTGCCTGGCCGAGTAGCTCGCACCAGCCAGGGCGATAGCCGCGGCATCGGCTCCCACCAGCTCCGGGTGGGCCTCGACGATCTCGCCCTCAGAGGCGTAGCCCTCGGGCATTGCGATCGAGTCCCACAACGCAGTGGGATCGACCGGCTCAGGATGGGCCTCGGTGAGCTCCGCGCCCCCGTTGGCGATGACGTCGAGTGCGGCGCGGAATGCGGCGCGCACGTCAGGATCAATTTCGGCGAAGCCGAGGTCGTCGGACACCGCGACTCGCAGGCCTGCCCAGCTCGGAGCCACAACGGCGGCGAGATAGTCGGCAGGTGGTGCGGGGTAGCTGAGCGGATCAAGTCGCGACGGCCCGGCCATGATCGACAGTGCGAGCGCGAGGTCGCGGACGGATCCAGCGATGGGGCCGGTCACCGACAGCGTCGGCCAGCCGCGAAATCCGGGCAGCTTGGGCACGAGGCCGAAGCTCGGCTTGATGCCGTGCGTGCCGCAGAAGGCGGACGGGATGCGGATCGATCCGCCACCATCGGTTCCCACCGCGAGCGGCACCATTCCGCTGGCCACTGAGGCGGCGGCGCCACCGCTCGATCCGCCGGACGTGCGGCTCGGATCGACCGGGTTACGGGTCGATCCGAACAGCTCGTTGTCGGTGGTGCCGCGGTAGCAGAACTCCGGATTGTTGGTTTTGCCGACGATGATTGCCCCGGCCGCGACCAACCTGGCGACACAGACGCAGTCCGCTGGTGCGACGAAGTCGGCGAGGGCCCGCGAGCCGTTGGTCGCTGGCAGCCCGGCCGCCCACACGTGGTCCTTGACCGAGATCGGGACGCCGGCTAGCGGTCCACTGCGTTCGCCGCGATCGACTTCAGCGGCCTGTGCCATCGCGGCCGCTGCCGTGACGATCGTGAAGGCGCCGATGTCCGTGTCCGCCGCGGAGATGCGGTCAAGCGCCTCGGCGACCGCTTGAGTCGCGCTGGTCGTTCCGTCCCGGATCGCATCCGCGGTCTGCCAGGCGTCGGTCACAGGTCCATTTGGTCGTGGGGCGCCAGGCTGTCGTGCTCGGCCGCGGCCGCCTCGAGCTCCAGCTGCTCCACCATCGCGATCTGAGTTTCGGCTTCGACATCGATCGACTGTGCGAAGACGTAGTAAAGGATGCCTGCGATTGGCAACCCGATGAACAGCGAGATGTCGGCACCGTTGAGCTTGTGCGCGATGAAACCGGTGTAGAACGTGCCGATCGAGAAGAACGGAGTCATCGCGCCAAACCCGATGAGGTACGCGACAATGCCACGCCAGCCCCATCGGCCGTAAAGGCCGTTCGGATTGAAAATCTCAGCGATGGCGTAATGACCACGTCTGACGACGTAGTAATCGACAAGGTTGACGGCCGTCCAGGGGATGAAGAAATAGAGGACCAGCAACAAGAAGTCTTCGAAGTTGGAGAGGAAGTGGCTCGTCGAGGCGAGCGCTCCAATCAATGACAGCCCAGCAGTCACGCCGATCGTCAACACCCGCACGCTGAGAGTCGGTTTGACTCGGGTGATCGAGTCGACCGCGCTGATCAACGTCAGCGAACCGCCGTACATATTCAGCGCGGTCACCGAGACCAGACCGATCGCGGCCAGGATGAGAACGATCGCGCCGAACCCGTCGAACACCTTGTCGCCGACCGTGTTGATCTCAGGAATCGCCGTACCGCTGAAGTTCTTCCCCGCCCAGCCCGCGAGCAGCGCGCCGACGACCATGAGCCACGCGCCGCCCAGCGCGGAACCCCAGTAGGTCCAGTAGAACGTCTTGCGGACGGTCACGCTCGGCGGGAGATAACGCGAATAGTCGGAAACGTAGATCGCCCAGCTGATCTGATAGCCGGCTACCACGCCGAACTGCGCGAGGAACGGCGTCCATTTGAAACCGCTCATCGTGAATGAGCCAGCGGGGTAGTGCAGCGTGAACACCGCGATGGTGAAGATGCCAAAGATGACCAGCATCAGGTAGGTCAGCAACTGCTCAGCGCGGTGAATCAAGTCGTAGCCGACAAGCGCGATGACGAAGGCGAGGATCGTCGCCACCACGACCCACAGCTTCACGGCGCCATGGGCCGTGGTGTGCATCGCATCGCCGGCAAGGATCGTGTTGAAGATGTTGAAACCGAAATACTGCACGAACGCAAAGAGCCACACCAGCAGCGCTCCGACATAACCGAACTGCGGCCGCGACTGGATCATTTGCGGCAAACCGAGCTGCGGTCCTTGGGCGGAGTGGAAGGCCATGAACAGCGTCCCGAGCAAGGTCCCGAGAATGATGGCGATCAGCGACCAGGTCAGGTTGCCACCGTCGTAGAAGCTGATCAGCCCCACCGCGAGCGTGGCAATCTGCGCGTTGGACATGAACCAGAGCGGGCCCAGGTGCCACAGCTTGCCGTGTCGCTCGTTCAGCGGGACGTAGTCGATGGAGCGAACTTCCACGCCATTGATGCGCGGTTGATCTTGCTGCTGGATCGCCATCGGTGCACTGTGCACCATCGGCGGCCGGTTGGGAAGAGACGCGCTCAGGAAGTAGCCATTACCGATAACAGCTCAAATCCGACGTGGGCGGCTGCAATGCCGGTGATCTCAGCGTGGTCGTAGGCAGGTGAGACCTCCACGACGTCGGCGGAAACCAGTTGCGCGCCGGTCAAGCCCCGCAACACCCCAAGCAGCTCGCGCGAGGTCATGCCGCCGGCCTCGGGGGTGCCGGTGCCCGGCGCATGCGCTGGGTCAAGGACGTCGATATCGACCGAGACGTAGACCGGTCGGTCCCCTAGCCGCTCACGCATCCGAGCGACGGTGCCCGCGACCCCGAGGTCTTCGAGCTCGGTGCAGTGAATCGTGGCGAAGCCGAGGTCGGCTGACTCCGGCAGGTCGCTGGTCTGGTAGAGCGGCCCGCGGATCCCGATGTGGAGACAGTGATCGCGGTCGAGCAAGCCTTCCTCGGACGCGCGGCGAAATGGGGTGCCGTGGGTGAACGGCTCGCCGAAGTAGGTGTCCCAGGTGTCGAGGTGGGCGTCGAAATGCAGCACGGCGATCGGCCCGTGGCGCTCGTGCATCACGCGCAGCAACGGCAGCGCGATGGTGTGATCGCCGCCGAGGGTGAGCAGTCGCGCGCCGCCGGCAGTCAGCTCGCGCGCGCCGGCTTCGATCTGCGCGATCGCCTCGCCGATATCGAACGGGTTGACCGCGAGATCACCAGCATCGACGACCTGGTGGGCACCGAACGGGAGCACGTCCAGTGCGGGGTTGTACGGCCGCAACAAGCGAGAGCTCTGCCGGATGTGCGAAGGGCCGAAACGCGCACCTGGGCGATAGCTGACGCCGCTGTCGAACGGAATGCCCACGACCGCGACGTCCATCCCGGCGACATCCTCCCGGCGTGGCAGCCGCGCAAACGTGGAAAGCCCGGCATATCGCGGAATCTTCGAGGCATCGACCGGGCCGACCGGATCGCGATCAGGTGAGGAGGTCACGGGGACAGTATTGCCGCTGACGATGGGGTATAGATCAGGCATGGGCGTGGCGTTCGTGCTAGGCGGTGGCGGCCTGCTTGGGGTCGGCGAGGTCGGCATGGCACGAGCGCTGCTCGAGGCTGGCATCCGCCCGGACCTGGTGGTCGGCACCTCAATCGGCGCGATCAACGGTGCGGCGATCGCCTGCGACCCGACCCCGAGCGGGGCCGCGAAGTTGATGGCGCTGTGGGATCAGCTGGCTGCCCAAGACGTGTTGGGTGGCTCGTTGCTGGGTCGCCTCGGCGAGCTGGTGCGTACCCGTACGTCCTTGCATTCCAACCTGGCCTTGCGGCGGCTGCTGCAGGAGCAGTTGCCGGTGCGGACGTTTGAGGAGACCGAGGTCCGGTTCGAGTGCGTCGCGGCCAGTGTCGAGCAAGCCCGGGAGCATTGGTTCACCGATGGCGATCTGGTCGAGGCGGTGCTGGCCTCGAGCGCGCTGCCCGGCATCTTCCCAGCGGTCGCGATTGACGGCGAGCACTTCTTCGATGGCGGGCTCGTCAACTCGGTGCCGATCGCGCGGGCGGTGCAGCAAGGCGCCGACGAGGTGTGGGTGCTTCATGTCGGCCGGATCGAGGAACCACTTACGCCACCGCGATTTCCGTGGGAGGTAGGTTTCGTCGCCTTTGAGATCGCCCGTCGCCATCGATTCCACACCGACCTGGCCTTCTTACCGGAAGGTGTGACGGTCCACGTGCTGCCGACCGGGCTCGGCGAGCGACGATCCTCGACGTGGTCCAACCTGCGCTATCGCGACCGCGCACGCATCGGCGACCGAGCGGAGATCGCCTACCGCGCGTCGCGGGACTATCTGCTCGACGCTCGGCGGGCCGGATGACAGCGAGGGCCGCGCTTCGACGTGGGCTCCTGCTGCCAACCGTTGTCTTCATAGAGGCAGTGCTAGTTGCCGCGAGCCCGCTATTGCTGCTCGCGGCCGGCTTGGTCGCTGCGGTGGTCAGGTCTTCACGGCCGGTGCGTGCGGTCACGCTGGTCGTGGCATTTGCGGTCATCGAGCTCATGGCGTTGGCACGGATATCGACGGGAGTTGACGACTGGAACCAGCTCCTCGTCGACGTGCTCGACCGCGGCTACCGCGCGATGCGCCAGATCCTCAACGTGCCGTTGGTGGTCGAAGCCGGCTCGCCGAGCGCCGCTGAGCTCGGCGGAAGCGACGGGCTGGTGGTGCTCGCGCGCCACTGTGGTCCTGGCGACTCGGTGTTCGTCGCGTGGCTGCTCGCGGTGCAATACCGGTTGTCGCTCCGGATCGTCTTGAAGCGGCTGCTCCGACTCGAGCCGACGATCGACCTCGCCGCGGACCACCTGCCGCTGTGGTTCGTCGGGGGTCGACGTGGCGCGGCAAAGGCTGGCATCGCCGAGCTTGCAGCGACGCTGTCCCATGGTGATGCGCTGCTGCTGTTCCCGGAAGGCAAGAACTTCTCGTGGCCGAGGTGGCACGCCGCGATCGAGCAGCTCAGAGAACGCGGCCAGTATCTCACCGCCTCGCGCGCCCGGCGCCGCACCTACACACTGCCGCCGCATCTCGGCGGCGCTCTCGCTGCTCTTGTTGCTGCACCACGAGCAGACGTGCTGCTGCTTGCACATTCCGGATTTAGTCGGGATGGGCGAGATCGGCCCTGGTGGCGAGTGCCGATGAATCGGCCGCTCGTCGTGCGTACCGTTCTGATTCCCGCGAGCCAGGTTCCGCGCGACGAGGACCGGCTCCGCGCGTTCCTCGATAACGCGTGGTCTCAGGTCGACACCTGGGTCGAGGGACATGTCGAGTTGCTGGCACTCGGTGTTCAGCTGCAATAGGTGACGGCGGTACGATTCGAATAAGCGGAGGCAACTCTCCGCATACTTGTTTCGGATCGGATTGACATGGCTGAGCTGGTCGAGCGCGCTCACTATCGGGCCACGTTCGCGGTGCTTGCCACTGCGGTTGCTGCGTACGCGTTGCTGCAGTCATTGGTGATCCCGGTCCTGCCGACGATTCAAGCCGGCCTGCACACCTCACAGAACACGGTCACGTGGGTGCTGACGGCATACCTGCTGTCGGCGTCGATCTTCACGCCGATCATGGGCCGGCTCGGAGACATGTGGGGCAAGGAGCGGTTGCTCGTTGCGGCACTCGTCGCGCTGGCTGCTGGCTCGTTGCTATCGGCACTTGCCAGCTCAGTGGCCATCATGCTGGTGGGTCGCGTCATCCAGGGCATCGGCGGCGGGGTGCTGCCCCTTGCCTTCGGCATCATCCGGGACGAGTTTCCGCGAGAGAAGGTGGCGGGCGCGGTCGGAGTCATCGCCGCGCTTGCCGCGGCCGGTGCCGGGTTCGGCATCGTGATCGCCGGGCCGATCGTTGATGCGTTGGACTATCACTGGCTGTTCTGGATTCCGACGATCATGCTGGTCATCGCGGGTGTCGCCGCCAAGCTCGTGGTGCCGTCGTCGCCCATCCGGGTCGCGGGCCAAGTGAGCTGGGGTGCGGCCGCACTGTTGTCAGGCTGGCTGGTCGCTTTGCTTGTGCCGATTAGCGAAGCACCGTCGTGGGGCTGGGGATCGGAGCGAGTCATCGGCTTGCTGATTCTCGCCGTGGTGCTGGCAGCTGTATGGATCGTGGTGGAGACCCGCTCCGAGCATCCACTCATCGACATGCGGATGATGCGAATCCCGGTGGTGTGGACCGCCAACTTGGTCGCGCTGCTCTTCGGTGTTGGCATGTACGCAACCTTCGCCTTCCTGCCCGAGTTTCTGCAGACGCCGCCGTCGGCGGGTTATGGCTTCGGCGTCAGCATCACGCGCTCAGGGCTGATCCTGTTGCCGTTGAGCGTCATGATGTTTGTCTTCGGCGTCGCGTCCGGGCGGCTGACTCTTCGGTTCGGCGGCAGGGTCGTCCTCGTCGTGGGCTCGTTCATCAGTGTCATCCCGTTCGTGATCCTGGTTGCGGCACATCAGCACGAGTGGGAGATCTTGCTGGCAATGGCCATCATGGGCGTGGGCTTCGGTCTGGCCTACTGCGCGATGTCAAACCTGATTGTCGAGGGTGTGCCACCCAGTCAGACCGGGGTGGCGAGCGGCATGAACGCCAACATCCGCACCATCGGTGGATCAATTGGTGCTGCAGTGATGAGCAGCATTGTCACGGCAAGCGTTCATCACGGCAGCCGACCGCCCGAGTCCGGCTACACCCATGGATTCGAGCTGCTGGCGGTCGCGTCAGTGGCGGCTGCCTTTGCGGCCATCCTCGTGCCGCGGACCCGAGCCGTTGGCCGGGGTGAGCTGCACGATGCGTTGCCGCACGCCGAGCTTGGCTTGGTCGCTGCCGGCACCCTGATCGGCGATGAGCCGGAATGAGAGCGGCAGCGCCGACCGTCACCGCGGCTCGTCATCTGCGCCGCGACGCCGCAGAGAATCGGCAGAGTGTTCTCGATGCTGCGGCACGAGTGTTCGCCACCGACGGGCTCGAGGCGAGTGTCGATGAGATTGCGCGCGTTGCCGGCGTGGGGATCGGGACGCTCTATCGGCGGTTCCCCACCAAGGATGCGTTGATCTCGGCGCTCGTCGAAGAGGTCCTCGACTCGATGTCGACACTCGCGCAGGACGCCAGCCGCCAAGCCGGCGGCCGCGGCCTCGAACACTTCCTCGAGGCGTCGAGCGCCTATCAGGCTCAACATCGAGGCTGCCTGCCGCGGCTGTGGAACACCGACACCGAGCACGAGGCGATCCAGCGGGTTCGGCGGCTGGTGGCTGCGTTGCTCAACGATGCGAAGAACCATGGCCGCGTGCGCGACGAGCTGACGAGTACGGACGTCACGATGGTCATGTGGTCGATCCGGGGCGTCATCGAGACCACTGGGGATGTGGCGCCTGACGCCTGGCGTCGTCACCTCGACATCCTCGTCGCGGGCCTGAGGCCGGCGGGCGAGCCACTGTCGCACCGACCGATCACGCGCTCCCAGGTCGACGAGATCATCGCCAATCCGTGAGGGCCGTCAGTCGATGGTGAAATCGATCAGCTCCTGGCCGATCGGGGTTCGCCAGTAACGGATCTGATGACCGGTTCGTCGCTTGTTCGCGAGGCCGGCGCCGTGCAGCGCGGCGAGGTGCTCCGATGTCGTGCCGAGGCTGAGATCGTGTTCCTCTGCGAGGGCGGTCGTGGTGGTCGGTTGGTCCAGGGCCGCGAGGATGGCCGCCCGGGAGCGGCCGAGCAGCCGCGCGAGCCGGTCCGGTGGTGGCGGCAGGTCGGACCACAGTCTCGCCGCGCCGCGGGCGGGATAGACGAGCGTCGGTTGGTAAGGCAGATCGACGATCACCGAGAGGTGTGGCCAGTTGAATGCGCTCGGCACGAGGAGCAGGCCCTGGCCGCCGAGGTCGCGATCCTGGTCGGTCGCGTGAGCGGCGACGAGCTGGTTGTCGTGCCAGGCGAGGTTCGGATGGAGGTCGGCAAACAGTCCGGCAAGACCGTCGTTGGTGAGGCAGGTGCCACGGTAGGCCACGTCATCGTCGAGGATCCGTCGCACGAGTGGCCAGTCCTGTTCGAGCAACGCAGTCCACGCCGCAAGCAGCGCCTCCGCGAGCTGCGCGAGCGCTCGCCCTGGGTTGGCGACGAGTGGGTCGAGCAGATGAGACAGCGGGTTGGTGGGCTGGTCGCGGCACCGGGCGAGCTCGCTCGTCACGCGATCCAGCGGAGTCTCGCGCAGCCTCATCAGATCGGCGTCGAAGCTCGACGAGCCGGCGAGTGGCGGCGAGGTGAGGAAGTCGGGGGTGTATCCGATGTGCGGTTGGACCGCACGCAGGATCTCCAGGTCAGTGCTGGCCACGGCCTGCCGGCGGGCGGCGATCCACGGGGCGTAGAGCGGCCGGTGATGCCGGCCGTACATGACCCGAACTGCGGCGTGCGTCTCCCACATCGGCGACACCGCGAACCGGCACTTCAGGGTGTCGGCCGGCCCGAATCGTAAGGCGGTCACTCGCGCCAACTTTCGGTCACAGCCGAAAGTATGGCACTGGCAGTCGCTGCGGGCGACCCTCAACCTGTGACGACGACGGCAAGCCGCACAGTCGGCTATAGCGCCGCATGGCGGGTGCCCGGGCTCCGGCCGGTCTACGTCGCGCACGCCGTGTCTATGGCTGGCACGGTTGCTGCCGAGGTCGCGTTGTCGATCCTGATCTTCCAGCGCAGCCACTCACCATTGCTGTCGGCGCTGGTGCTCGTCGTGTCCTTTCTTCCGTACGGGCTAGGCGGCACCGTGTTGTCGTCGTTAGCCGACCGGTTCCCAGCGCGACGGACCTTGGTCACCTGCGATGTGACGAGCGCGATCGCGATCGGCGCGATGTTGATCCCGCGGCTGCCTGTGCTGAGCCTGCTTGGGCTGCTGCTGATTGTCGGATTCGTCGCACCGCTGTTTCAGGGAGCGCGGGCATCGAGTTTGGCGCATCTGCTGCCGACGGATCTTTTCCCGATTGGTCGCTCGCTGTTGCGCACGATCAGCCAGACGATGGTCCTCGCGGGGTTTGCCCTCGGCAGCATTGTCGTTGCCGCGGTTGGACCGAAGTGGCTCATCGGCGCGGACGCGGTCAGCTTCGTGGCGTCGGCAACATTCATCAGGTTCGGCACGCCCGCGACGCCGGCCAATGCGTCTGGCCAGGCTGCGGTGGGCTCGGTGCTGCAGTCATCGCTGACCGGCCTGCGCTACGTCTTCGGCCGGCCACAGCTGCGCAACCTGCTCTTGATGTCATGGGCGGCGCCGGCGTTCGCCTCGGCCGCCGATGGGCTTGCCGTCGCCTACACCGCCCAGGTGGGCAGCAAGACGACGAGTGCGGGTGCGCTGTTCACCGGGTACGCAGCGGGCACCGTCATCGCTGAAGTCCTCGTTGCCCGGCTTGCCCCGAACACTCGTCGGCGGTTGATGGTGCCGTTCGCGTTGCTCAGCCAGCTGCCCGCGCTCGGCTTCGTCGCTGCCCCTCCGATACCGATCGCGGCCGGGTTGCTGGTGCTCTCCGGCGCCGGCTTCGCGTTCAACCAGGGTCTCGACCCGTTGATCCTCGCAGCCACGGAACAGGAGTATCGCGGCCGGCTCTTCACGATTCAGAGCAGTGGGCTGATGACCGTGCAAGGCATCGGAATCGGGCTCGCAGGTCTGTTGGGCACGGTCGTCCCGGCGCGCTATGTGATCTCGGGCGCCGGGCTGATCGGTGTGATCGTGGTCCTGACGTTGGCACAGCGCGCCCTGTCAGGCGGTGTCGCTGCGTCGCTCCTCGGCCGTGTCCGCAGCGGTGCCTGAGGCGGGGATCGTGGCGCGGGCGGCAGCCGTAAGTGCGTGACGGGCATCGTCGGCGAGGTCTAACAGCCCGAGGTCGGCCTCGTTGTGCAGCCGCGCGGCATCGATCAGTAGCTGAATCAAAGGCTGGTCGTTGTGGTCACGACGAAGCTCGGTGAGGGTGCGCAGCTGGCCGAGTTGATAGGCGCGTTGCCGGCTCACCACTTCGACCACGGTGTCGGCACCGGCTCGTGACGCGACGAGCAGCTTGAAGAACAACTCGTCGCGATATCCGGTCGTGCGTTCGGCCGGTTGCTTGAGCCACCGGCCGAGCTCTTGCCGGCCGGCATCAGTGAGTGCGAAGACCCGGCGGTCCGGGCGGACATCGTTGGCGACCCGCTCGCTCGTGACGAAGCCGTCCCGGGACAGGCGGTCGAGGGTTTGGTACAGGTGGCCGATATTGAGCCGGCCCCACTGCGGGCCGATTGCGGCCTCGAACCGGCCCTTGAGCTCATAGCCATGGGTCGGGCCGTCGTCGAGCAGCGCGAGAACCGCGTGTTGTATCGGCATGGTCACGATCTCCCTGCGGGTGCTTGGCAACCCATCCTCGTCATGGTTGCATACCGGCAATGTATTCGGACGGAATGTATCGGTGATGACCGTAGCGCGACGGCCCGGGGCCGGCGTAGTGGCCACCCACGTGGTCCGTCGGTACGGCAGCGGCGAGAGCGCGGTGACCGCTCTCGACGGCGTCAGCGTAGAGATCGCCAGCGGAGACATGATCGCGCTGATCGGGCCCTCTGGCTCCGGCAAGTCGACGTTGCTGCATCTGCTGGGAGCGCTCGACCAGCCCGACAGCGGCTCGATCGTGATCGATGGTCTCGACCTGAGCACCGCTCGACGCAAAGACCTCATCGCTCATCGACGGCGGGTCGGCTTCGTCTTCCAGCGGTTCAACCTGCTGCCATCGCTTACCGCGATCGACAACGTGCTCGCGCCGGTGTTGCCGTACCGAGTGGAGTTCGACAAGTCCCAACGCGCCGCGCAGTTGCTCCGCGATGTCGGTCTCGACGGCCGTGACAGTGCCTTGCCCTCGGAGTTGTCGGGCGGTCAGCAACAACGCGTCGCGATCGCGCGCGCACTCATTAACTCTCCGACGCTGCTGCTTGCCGATGAGCCGACCGGCAATCTCGACACCGCGACCGGTGATGAAGTGCTCGCCCTGATCCTCGAGCTGCGAGCGGCCACCGGCATGACGGTTGTGGTGGCGACGCACAATCCGAGCATCGCCGCTCACGCCGACCGAGTGGTTCAGCTCCGCGATGGATCGATCGTGAATGACGTGGCTGTGCGGCCGCAGACCCCACCGGAGGAACTCCTCGCCCGGATCAACGAACTCCGGAACTGAGACGCGATGGAACGATTCGGGCGTCGAGTAGGCCGCGGTCGCGTTGTTACGGCACAACTTCGCAACGACCGTCCGCGCACTGTCACGATGTTGGCGGCACTGGCGGTCGCAACTGCGGCGTTCACGGTATTGACCGGCGCAGCCGACACGGCCAGAGTCGTCGCCAACCAAAAAGTCGCCTCTACCGGGCCGAGCGCGTACGACATCCTGGTCCGACCACGCGGCTCTCAAACCGCGGTCGAGCGGCAGAGCGGTGAGGTGCGACCAGGCTTTCTCGACGGTGTGTTCGGCGGCATCAGCATGAAGCAATATCGCGAGATCAAGCGGATTCCGGGGATCGAGGTCGCGGCCCCGGTTGCGATGATCGGCTACACGCTGCAGTACGTACCGGTCTCCATCGGCCTCGGTCACTTGACTGATCCGGCTGTTCGCCAGCTCTATTCGGTGGGCGCCACGACGACAACAGATCGCGGACTGTCGCACATTCCCGTGCCGCCGTCGTACATCTACGTCACCCGGCGCCCACTGAAGCGGCCACCACGATCGGGCAGCTTGAAGGTTCTCGATGAGCCGACGAGGGAAGTAGAGCCGGACGGCAAAGCGCTGCCGGTGTGCGGCGGCGGCCAGCCGACCTACACCAACCCTTATGACGCGGGTGCGCGCGACTCTGACTTCTGCGAGCCGTTCCGCAAGATCGCGCACGAGAAGTCGCCAGACGCTGTGGGTGTGAGCGTTCCGCTGCTCATTGAAGCGATCGACCCCGCGGCAGAAGCGAAGCTCGACGGGCTCAACGACACGATCGTCGATGGTCGCTATCTGCGGGGCTCCGACGGGGTCAACACGGTCAAGGGGACGCACGCCGACCTGGACTCGCCCACGTTCCCCGTGCTCGTGTCTAGCCGCAACTATCTCGACGACACCACCACGATCACCGTGCGTCGGCTGTCGTCCGCCGCTGCTAGGGCAGTGGTGAAACATCCGTTGGCGCTCAACGACAACTCCGATCGCGGAACCGGGCCTGTAGTCAGCGAAAAGCAGATCGGCGTCGGGGCGGCGTACCAGACATTGGTGCAGCAGCTGCTCGGCCACAGTGACCGCAACGTCTTCAGCCCGGTCGATGGACTGTGGCGGGTGAAGCCGGTGAGCTACGAGCCGGCGCCCCCTGGCGCCGCGCTTCGACCGACGCCAACGACCAACCCGAACTCCGTCTGGCGCTCAGAGCTTCAGTCCGACGGCTACGTCGGGGCGCCGATTGATACGCGGGACACCGCCTACCGGACGCTGCAGGAACACATCTCGAGCAACAGCGCGGTCGGCGGGGACACGCTGCCGGTGCCCATCGCGGTTGGCGAGTTCGATCCCAACCGGATCAGGCCGTTCAACCCGCTGACCCATGTGCCGCTCGGAGGGTATGAGCCACCGCAGGCGACGCCGGCTGATGCGAGGTCTCGTGCTTTGCTCCACGGCAAGGACCTGCTCCCAAACAACAATCTTGCTGGCTACCTCGGGCAGCCGCCTCAACTGATCACGACTCTCGCGGCGTTACCGGCGTTGGAGAACTCGCAGGCGTTCAGCGGCAATCTCAGGCCAGGCAAGCCGATCAGTGCCATTCGGATCCGTGTGACCGGAGCGTCCAACGAAGGCGCGTTGAGTCGGGCGAGGGTCAACCTGGTGGCGCAGGACATCATCGAGCGCACCGGGTTGCAGGTCGACATCACGGCTGGATCGTCGCCATCGACGCGAGTCACGGATCTACCCGCTGGCAAGTTTGGCCGGCCGGCCCTCGAGCTGCGTGAAGGCTGGATCGTCAAGAACATCGCCGTGCGCATTCTGCGAGCGGTCGACCGTAAGAGCTTGCTGCTGTTCATTTTGGTGCTCGTCGTGAGCGGGCTATTCGTGCTGAACGCTGCCACTGCGGCGGTGCGATCGCGACGCCGGCAGCTCGGCATCCTGGCGTGCAGTGGCTGGGCGCCGCGGCAGCTGTTTGCGAGCGTTATCTCCGAGCAGGCCGTGATTGGGCTCGTCGCCGGTGTTGTCGGAGTGGGCGTTGCAGTGCCGATCGCTGCAGCCACGAACTTGCATGTCACAGCGGCCAGGGTGGTGTTGGCGATACTCGCTGCTACCGCGCTCGCCATGCTCGCCGCCGTGCCGCCGGCGATCTCGGCATCTCGAGCCGATCCTCTCGAGGCCATCCGTCCGGTAGCGGGTCGCTTTCGCGCTGCGCGCGCGGTCCATTCGACGCTGGGCCTAGCCGGCCGCAATCTGATCCGCGGTCGCGGCCGTAGCGCAATCGCAGTCGTGGGCCTGGCGATCGGGATCTGCTCGACCGTCTTCCTGCTCGCAGTCACCACGAGCTTCAACGGGCAACTCGCCGGCGACTTGCTCGGACAGGCGGTGACGGTGCAGGTACGCGGTGTCGACTATGCCGCGGTCGTCGTCATGCTCGCGCTTGGCGTGTTCGGCGTGACGGACGTGCTCTATCTCAACGTGCGAGAGCGCAGCAGTGAGTTGGCCACACTGCAGGCAACTGGCTGGTCGCGCCGGCAGGTCGGCCGGCTCATTACGTTCGAAGGCGCCATTCTCGGCGTTCTCGGCTCGCTGCTTGGCGTAGTGGTCGGTGTCGCGTTGATCAGCAACTTCACCAACGAAACCGTCCGTGCCGCCCTTCCCCTCGCGGCAATCGCGCTCGCGGTCGGTGCCGCTCTCGGCGTCTTGTCGGCGGTGTTGCCCGTACAGACGTTGCCGCGACGGCTCGCTAGCGCACTCGCTGAGGAGTGAGGGTGCGGTCGCGCAACGTCGCCGCACTCGCTGCCCTCGCACTGTGCGCGACGGCCGGGTGTCAGTCGAACGGACGCGGCTCGGCGCAGGGCGTGACAGCTCCCACGACGGCCGGGCACTCCAACTCCGTTGACGCCACTCCTGCTCTCGCCGCCGCGGTGCCTCCGGCCAGTGCCGTGCCATCCGTACCTACAACCGGCCGCCCTACACCGCGGCACTTTCGGATCCGCGGGTCGACTCCGAATATCCAGCTATGGGCACGACTAGTCTCGACGCGTTGCACTACGGACTGGACCTGACCTGGGCAATCGGACGCGACGCTGAGCGGAACCGCGGTGATCCGGTTCCGCGCGACGCGGTTTGAGTCGCAGGTGTCACTGGATCTCGCGGCGCCGTTGCGTGTCCCGTCGTGAGGCTCGACGGCGCCGCGGTGTCAGCGACGCATCTCGGTCAGAAGCTTGTCGTCGCAGCGGGCCGATCCAGCCCAACAGCCGCCATACGTTGTTGGTGCGCTACGAGGCCGACCACGATTCCTACGTGCCGCCCAAGCGGCTGGCGGATCTGGCCGGCCTCGGCTGGAACGTCGCGCCCGACGGCGAGGTCTGGACCTCCAAGAGCCATTCGGTGCCTACACCTGGTATCCGGTCAACGACCAACCGTCAGACAAGGCGTTCTACGACATCACCTGGCACACCCGATCGTCGTGGACCGGCGTCAGCAACGGTCAACTGATTCGGGACACGTCGAACGCGGGGAGCGGACGACGCACTGGCAGCTCGACTCGCCGCGGCCAGCTACTTGGTGACGGCGGCCATCGGTCCGTACCGCGAGTATCGCCAAACCGGACCGCGTTCACTGCCGCTGACCTACTGGGTGACAGACCCGGACAAGTCCGTGCTGAAAGTGCTTCGGCAGACGCCGGCGATGCTGCGCTGGCTAGAGGCGCGGCTCGGCCGCTTCCCGTTCGACTCGCTGGGCGATGTCGTTGTGCCGACCCACTCGGCGGTCGAGACGCAGACCATGGTGACCGTCGGCGCGCCGGTCCTGCGGTCGAGCCTCGGCCCGACCGATCTGCTGCACGAGTACGTCCACTCCTGGTATGGCGATGAGGTCACCCCAAACAACTGGAAGGACTTGTGGCTCAACGAGAGTTTCGCCTACTACGTACAGCTCACCTGGGAGGCGTCGCACGGTGTGACGACAACGGCGCATGGCGCGCGATGGTCGACCACGACGACCAACAACTGCGCACGGCGTATGGTCCGCCGGGCGAGCCGCACGCAAACGAATTCGCTGCCCTCAATGTCTATGAGTGCGGTGCCTGGATGCTTAACCGACTGCGGTCGATGCTTGGGCCAAGACTGTTCGCGACGGTGCTGCGCCGTGGCCGGCCACCCACCGCTTCGGCAACGCCGACCGCGGCGAGTGGATCGCCTACCTCGACCACATCACCGGGCGAAACCTCAGACCCTTCATCGAGCACTGGCTCACCGCAACGAAATCCCCCGTCTAAGCCACTGAGACCCTCGTTGCGCTGCGGAGCCGCCACGCAACTACAAACTGCAAAAGCAACTGCAAAAGCAACTGCAAAAGCAATTGCAAAAGCGCTAACTACCAGGGGCTCTGGTGTTTTGTCCGGTCTGGCCTGAGCGCTCCGTGCACACCCCAACCCAGCTGCGCTCACTACCAGGGGCTCTGGTGTTTTGTCCGGTCTGGCCTGAGCGCTCCGTGCACACCCGAACTCAACTGCGCTTACTACCAGGGGCTCTGGTGTTTTGTCCGGTAACGTCTGATTCTTTGGCTCGGGGAAATCTCATTGCCGTTTAGGGGTGCTCTAGGACCCTTAAACGGCCGTGATCTTGAAACGAGCCCTATGGCTGGTCGGTTCGTGCACGAACGCCCGCTTTTCCCGGTGATCTTGACGTAGGTTCCCGTGAAAGGCCCGCGCAAGGGAACCTACGTCAAGATCACCGAGGAATCACCCGACAAGATCACCGAGCAACCAGACGTAACGGTACAAACCTCCGAAGCCCCTGGTAGTTAGCGCTTTTGCAGTTGCAGTGGCAGTTCCGGCTGCGGCTGCGGCGGCGCGAGGCGGCTCACGCAGCGGTGCGGTCTTTGAAGGCGAGCCGGTAGGCCTGCGGGCTGGTGTGCAGGGCGCGGCTGAAGTGCTTGCGCAGGTTGTCCGCCGACCCAAGTCCGCTCTTGTCGGCGATGCGGTCGATCGAGAGGTCGGTGGTCTCGAGCAGTCGTTGCGCCAGGTGGACTCGCTGTCGTACCAGCCATTGGTACGGAGTCGTGCCGGTGGCCGCGAGGAACCGTCGGGCGAAGGTTCGCGGACTCATCGCCGACTGTGCCGCGAGTGACTCGACTGTCACCGCCTCGTGCAGATGTTCCTGCAGCCAGTCGACCGTGTCGGCGAACAGGTTCGCGTGGTCGAGGGTCGGCATCGGGGTATCGATGAACTGCGCCTGACCGCCGTCGCGCTGTGGCGGCACGACCATTTGGCGCGCGAGTTGCGTGGCGATCTCGGCGCCGTAGTCCTGCCGGACGACGTGCAGGCACAGATCGATGCTCGCGGCGCTGCCCGCGGAGGTCAGGATGTCGCCCTCATCGATGAACAGCACACCAGGATCGACGGACACGCTCGGATAGTCCCGCGCGAGGACGTCGCACTCCGACCAGTGTGTCGTCGCCCGCCGACCGTCGAGCAAACCGGCACGCGCCAGGATGAACGCACCCGTACACAGCGACATGATTCGGCGCCCTCGTGCGTGCGCTGACCGCAATGCGTCGAGGACCTCGTCGGGCACTTGGTTGCTGCGCTCGGTGGGGAGCACGACAACGGTGTCAGCGCGACGAAGACGTTCGAGGCCATGCGGGGCGTAGATCTGAAGTCCACTTGAGACGTTGACCGGGCCGGGTGTAGCCGCGCAGATCGAGAGCCGGTACCAGGGCAGGCCGGGTGTCAGCCAGCGATCGTCGCCGAAGATGTCGCATGCCACTCCGAGCTCGAACGGTGTGACGTCCTCGCAGACGAGAATCGCCACTTCATGCGACCCGCGCCGACCCTGTCGCCGGCCGTTGGGCAGGTTGGCAGTTTTATCGCGCATGCTGGCAATCATGCCACTTTCGCCTACCTCTCAGCAAGGCCAATGTGAACGTATGAGATTCGTTATCTGGTACGTCATTGACCTGTTCGGCGGCGGGGTAAGACCTCACCGGCGAGATGTGGCACCCCGGCGGCACGCCAGCCGGGTGGCCCGGGCAGAAGGGAGTGGATGATGCTTCTGATCAGTGATCCACACGACCCAGATCGATACCTGGTGGCACCCGACCGGCCGTGGATTCGTGCCGGGGCCCGGCTGCTCGCGTTCTCCCTTGATCGCCAGCTTGCCGCTGGCCGCCCTCCTGAGTGCAGTCGGTTGTTGGCGTCGCGGGCGCAGCAGCTCGTCTCGCCGCTATCGCGCAGCCGGATGGTCCAAAGCTGGGAGCGACTCATCGTGCTGGCTCGATCGGCGGCTCCGAGCGGTCGAAGCGCGCGGGCACCGTTGTGCCGCCGCCGGCTGGCCGCCGCCGAACCCGAGGTTCGCGAAATGCTCACGGTGCTGGCAAGCCCGGTGCCGACGTCGGTGCGGGGGATCGCGATGGCGAGCCTGCTCCTGCAGGACGGCGCCGGGCCGCTTTTCAACTGGCAATGCCCGGCGGATCTGCGTGCCGTCGTCCGTCGCGCGACTGAGCAGCTCGACCCCTTCATCGGCTTCGCCTCCTAAGGTCGAGCGGGCACAGCCGCTAACCTGCGCCGGAGTGAAGGGTGGCAGGGATGGCCAGTAGATTTCGGGCGTCGGCTCCGCTGACCGACAACTGGGAGAACTTCGACTTCGCGGTAGCTGACGGCATCGCCACCGTCACGCTGAACCGGCCGGACAAGCTCAACCCGCTGACGTTCGAGAGTTACGCGGACCTGCGTGACCTCGTTGTGCAGCTCCCGTATCGCGACGACGTTCGGGTGCTGGTGATCCGCGGCGCCGGCAAAGGATTTTGCGCCGGCGGCGATGTCAACGAGATCATCGGCGAGCTGATCAAGATGCAGCCCGCGAGCTGATGGCGTTCACGAAGATGACCGGGGATCTCATCCGCGCGATGCGCGAGGTCGCGATCCCGATCGTGTCGGGAATCCAGGGATCGCCGCCGGCGCAGGGTCGGTCATCGCGCTGGCCTCGGACTTCCGGGTGGTCGCCGAGTCGGCCCGGTTCGCGTTCCTGTTCACCAAAGTCGGGCTCTCCGGCGGTGACATGGGCGCGGCGTACTTGCTGCCGCGGGTCGTCGGACGTCGGACGCGCCACACAGCTGCTCATGCTCGGCGACACGATCGACGCCGACCACAGCCGATCGTTACGGATTGGTCAGCGAGCTGGTTGCGGACGACGAGCTGGACAGCGCGTCGCGGCGCTTGCGCAGCGACTTGGCGTCCGGCCCGACCTTGGCATTCGCGCAGACGAAGGCGCTGCTGACCCGCGAGCTCGACATGTCGCTGGCCGGGGCGATGGAGCTCGACGCGATGACCCAGGCGCTGCTGATGACAACCGATGACCATGCCGAGTTTCATGCCGCGTTCAACGCCCGCCGGCCGCCCCGGTGGACCGGGCGCTAGCCGCCATGAGCGGATCGAGCGGCCCGACTGCGCGCACCTGCCTGGTCACCGGCGCCGTCGAGGCATCGGCGCATCCGTCGCGACGATTCTGTCGCGGGAAGGACATCGGGTCGCGTTGCTCGGCCGTGACCCGGCAGCGCTCGATCACTTGGAACGGCTTGCCGGGACCGGCAATGACCGATTGCCGCGGACATCACCGATCCCACCCAGGCTGTCGAGCAGGCTTTCGCGGCAGATGAGAAGCAGCCTGGGGCGCGGTCGAGGTGCTCGTGAGCAATGCTGGCGGCGGCGTGTACGGGGAAGGTCGCGACTACCTCCGATGAGGATTGGGCGCAGATGCTGGACCTCAACCTCACCGCGCCGTTCCGCCTGATGCGCCGCGCATTGCCGGCGATGGTCGAGCAGGGCTGGGGACGGATCGTCGTGGTGGCTTCGGTCGTCGCCAAGCGCGGCGAGGCGGAGGTTGTCGCCTACACCGCGTCGAAACATGGCGTGCTCGGGCTGGTGCGGTCAGCTGCGGCAGAGGTCGCGCTCGACCGGTGTGACGGTGAATGCGGTCTGTCCCGGGCTACGTCGACACTGCGATGACGGATGCCACGATCGAGGGGATCGCCGCGAGGACTGCGCGTGATCCCGTCGACGTACGAGCGGCGCTGGCCCGGCGGCAGCCCATCGGTCGCCTGATCGAACCCAATGAAGTGGCTGAGGCGGTTCGCTTCTGCGTGATCAACGGCGCCGTCACCGGGCAGGGGATCAATGTAGACGGGGGACGGTGCAGTCGTGAGCCTTAGCGGATCAATCCGGAGGAGCTTGCCCAACCCTCCGGCTTCGCTCATGCTGTGCGGGCCACCGACACGGTTCGCGTGCACCTGGCCGGTCAGACAGCACTCGACCGCGACGGTCGCGTCGTCGGCGCCACAGTGGTCGAGCAGTTCGAGCAGGCATTGGGAAACCTGCTTGTCGCGCTGCGCGCGGCAGGGGGTGAGCCGGCGGATTTGGCCAGCGTGACGGTCTACATCGTCGACGTCGCCGACTACCGCGCGCATGCTCGCGAGATCGGGGCGGTGTGGCGCCGTCTGGCTGGCAGTGACTATCCGGCAATGGCGGGGATCGGTGTCGCGCGGTTGTGGGATGAGGCGGCGTTGGTCGAGGTGCAGGGCATGGCCGAGGTGCCTCGATGACGCTCTCGCCGTCGGCGCATGTCGATACCTTCTGCCGCGACAACCTGCCGCCGGCGCAGCTGTGGCCCGAGATGAGCTTCGACCTTCCAGAGCTTCAATATCCGCAGCGGCTGAACTGCGCCGAAGCGCTGCTCGATGACGTCGTCGCGGCGCAGGGTGCCGGGCGCTCGTGCCTGCGCAGCGGCGAGGAGACGTGGACATACGGTCAGCTGCTCGGTCGGGCAAACCAGTTGGCCGGTTATCTCGTCGATGAGTGCGGCTTGGTGCCTGGGCAGCGGGTCTTATTACGCGGCCCGAACAACCCCTGGCTGGCGGCCTGTTGGTTTGCGGTCCTCAAGGCCGGCGGCGTCGTCGTGGCCACGGTGCCACTGCTCCGCAGCTCCGAGCTGGTGCCGTTGATCGAGCTGACGAAGAGCTCGATCGCCCTCTGCGACCACCGTTTCAAGGAAGAGATCGATGTTGCCGCAGCGGCGACCGGCATCGGTGTCATCGCCTACGGCGGAGATGACGACGCCGACCTGATCCAGTCCTGCGCGGCCAAGCCGGAGACGTTTGCGAATGTCGAAACCGCGGCTGACGACGTCGCTATTCTCGCCGCGACATCGGGCACGACCGGGGTGCCGAAGGCGACGATGCATTTCCACCGTGACGTGCTGGCGGTCGCGGACACGTTCGGCAAACACGTCGTGAAGGGCAACCCTGACGATGTCTTCACCGGCACGCCACCGCTCGCGTTCACGTTCGGCTTGGGCGGCCTGTTGATTTTCCCGCTGCGGATCGGTGCGTCGACCTTGTTGATCGAACGAGCAACACCGGTCGAGTTGGCGGAGGCGGTCGAGCGCTTCGGAGCGACCGTGTTGTTTACCGCACCGACCGCCTACCGCGCGATCCTCCGTGCCGGACGGGAGGATGCATTGGGCTCGCTGCGCCGCGCTGTGTCGGCCGGCGAACATCTCCCGCTGCCGGTCTGGGAGGAGTTCTACGCGAAGACCGGGGTCAAACTCATCGACGGAATCGGAAGCACCGAGATGTTGCACGTGTTCATCTCGGCCTGCGATGAGGACATCCGGCCCGGGGCAACCGGTGTCGTGGTTCCGGGCTATCGCGCAGCCGTGTTCGGCGCCGACAACAAGCCCGTGCCCGATGGCACGCCAGGGCGCCTTGCCGTCAAAGGGCCGACCGGCTGTCGGTACCTGGCTGATCCGAGGCAGACGGTCTATGTGCAGGACGGGTGGAATCTGACCGGCGACACCTATGTGCGGGACGCCGACGGCTACTTCTGGTATCAAGCCCGCAGCGATGACATGGTCATCTCCTCGGGCTACAACATTGCCGCGCCGGAGGTCGAGCGAGCGCTCGAGCAGCACCCGGACGTCGTCGAGTGCGCTGTCGTCGGGCGCCCCGACCTCGAGCGCGGCATGATCGTGCACGCCGTCGTGGTGTTGCGCGACGGCGTCGTCGGAGATGCCGCGAAGACGTTGGAGCTGCAGGAGTTCACCAAAGCGCTGATCGCGCCCTACAAGTATCCCCGGTCGATCGAGTTCGTCGACGCCTTGCCTCGGACAGCGACCGGCAAGCTGCAACGCTTTCGGCTTCGCGGGCCGGCTGCGTGAATCCGATGCGGATCGCCGTGGTCGGCGGCGGCCCGGGTGGGCTGTATTTTGCCGCCCTCGCGCAGGCGCTCGATCCGACCGCCGAAATTGCGGTGTGGGAGCGCAACGCGCCGGACGACACGTTCGGCTTCGGGGTGGTCTTCAGCGACGAGACCATCGGCGGCATCGAGCACGCTGATCCAGTGTTCTACAGCCGGATGGCGGAGCACTTCGCGCGGTGGGACGACATCGACATCCACTTCAAGGACACCGTCACCACTGTCGGCGGGCAGGGATTCGCGGCGATGGGTCGCAAGAAGCTGCTGCAGCTGCTCCAACAACGCTGCGCCGAGCTCGACGTGCACGTCGAGTTTCGGACTGAGGCACCCGACGTCGATTCATTGAGCCGCGACTACGACCTCGTCATCGCCGCCGACGGTGCAAACTCAGCGATCAGAGCGAGGCGCGCGGCTGTCTTCGAGCCGAGCATCGAGGTGCACCGCAACAAGTACATGTGGCTCGGCACCGATCTGGTCTTCGAGGCGTTCAAGTTCTACATCCTCGAAACCCCGTACGGCGTCATGCAGGTTCACGGCTATCCGTACGACACCACCGGAAGCACGTTCATCGTGGAGATGCACGATGACGTGTGGTGCCGTGCCGGCTTCAATGAGTCCGCCTCGACTGCCTTCCCGCCGGGCGTCAGCGACGACAAGTCGGTCGCGGAGATTCGAGAGCTCCTCGCCGAGGTGCTCGACGGTCACCGGATCCTTGTCAACAACTCCAAGTGGCAGAGCTTCGCCACCCTGTCGAACGCGAGGTGGCGCAACGACAACGTTGTGTTGCTCGGTGACGCCGCGCACACCGCGCACTTCTCGATCGGCTCAGGCACGAAGCTGGCGATGGAAGATGCACTGGCGTTGGTGGCGTGCCTGCATGAGCAGGACACGATCGACGCCGCGTTGAATGCCTACGAAGCCGAACGTCGACCGGTAGTGCTTTCCACGCAGCGTGCGGCTCGCGCCAGCCTCGAGTGGTTCGAGAACATCGGCCACTACACCGAGCAGGCGCCCGAGCAATTCGCGTTCAACATCGTCACCAGAAGCCGTCGCATCACCTACGACAACCTGCGCCTGCGCGATCCGGAGTTCGTCACGGCCATGGACAGCTGGTTTGCCAAGCACGAGACCGAACCCGGTGCACTGCCGGTGACCTCGGAACCGCGGCCACCAATGTTCTACCCATACCGGCTGGGCAATCTGGACCTGGCGAACCGGGTCGTCGTGTCACCAATGGACATGTACTCAGCCGTCGACGGCATGCCCACGGACTTTCACCTCGTGCATCTCGGTGCGCGGGCCCTCGGCGGCGCCGGGCTGGTGATGACCGAGATGGTGTGCGTGTCTGCGACCGGTCGCATCACCCCGGGCTGCACCGGCATCTACACCCAGGAGCAGGAGCGGGCTTGGACGCGGATCGTGAATTTTGTGCACCAGGACAGTACGGCGAAGATCGGCATTCAGCTGGGGCACTCGGGCCGCAAGGGGTCGACCAAGCTGATGTGGCAGGGTATGGACTCGCCACTCGAGGCGGATAACTGGCAGGTGGTCGGGCCGTCTGCGGTGGCGTACTCGGCAAAGAACCAGACGCCGCACGCGCTGAGCACGGCAGAGCTGGCGTCGATCACGGGCGAGTTTGTCGCAGCGGCCGAGGCGGCCGCGCGCGCCGGCTTCGACCTGCTCGAGCTGCACTGCGCGCACGGTTACCTGCTGTCTTCGTTCCTTTCGCCGCTGTCCAACCTGCGCGAGGACGCTTACGGCGGTGAGCTCTCGAACCGGTTGCGGTTCCCGCTCGAGGTGTTTGACGCGGTGCGAGCCGTGTGGCCGGAAGGTCGCCCGATCAGTGTGCGGATCTCCGCGACCGACTGGCACGAAGGCGGTACGGACGTAGACGACGCCGTGGTGATTGCGACGGCGTTCGTCGAGCACGGCACTGACGCCATCCACGTGTCGACCGGCCAGGTCGTCGATGCCGAGCGGCCGGCCTTCGGCCGCAGCTATCAAACGCCGTACGCCGACCGGATTCGCAACGACGTTGGCGTACCCAGCGGGGTGGCGGTGATCGCGGTCGGGGCGATCTCGTCATACGACGACGTGAACTCCGTCCTGCTCGCCGGCCGCGCCGACCTCGTCGCCGTGGGTCGGCCACATCTCTACGACTCGCAGTGGACGCTGCATGCCGCTGGTGAGCAGGACTATCAAGGGCCAGGCGCTGACTGGCCGGTGCAATACCTCGCCGGGCGCCGCAAGCCGCCGACCGGGCGCAGCGATGGGCCGCGGCCACGCCTCAGTCTGGTCCGCGCGCCCTCGACCGGCACGCGTCATGAGCGCTGGCGTCCGAGCGGCTCGGCCTCGAATGATGCTTGACATCGATTGACCTGGCACGGATACTCGGCTTCGAGTATCCGCGGAGGAGTGATCGATGACGCGACGCCGGGTGTCCAACCCGCTTGCGCTGGCGGTGATGTGCTGCCTTGCCGAGCGGCCGATGCATCCGTACGAGATCTCGACGACGCTGCGCAGTCGGGGCAAGGAAGAAAGCATCAAGCTCAACTACGGCTCGCTGTATTCGGTGGTCGAGTCGTTGCAGAAACATGGCCTGATCCGCCCGCGGGAGACGACCCGCGAGGGCCGCCGGCCGGAGCGCACGGTTTATGAGATCACCGAGGCCGGCCAGACCGAGTGCGAGGACTGGCTGGCCGAGTTGCTGTCGACGCCGGTACGGGAGTTCACCTCGCTTGAGGCGGGCTTGTCCATGATGGCGTTGCTGCCACCCGATGAGGTGGCGCGGCTGTTAGAAGACCGGGCAGAGCGGCTCCGGATCGAGCCTGCGCACTCTCGACGCATCGCAAGCCGTCGCCGCCGACATGAAAGTCCCTGATCTGTTTCTCGTCGAGAGTCACTACCGGCGAGCGATGGTGACCGCGGAGCTGGACTTCGTCGTCGCACTTGCTCGCGACATTCGTTCGAATGCGTTCGCGGGCACCGAGCAATGGCGAAAGCATGCACGAGCTGCTCGCCGAACGGCATGTCGTTCCCGGAGATCGTCGGCAACGCCGTCGATTTCTTTGCAGAGGAGGGTGCGACGCAGCCAACTCGTCCTTCTGCCTAACAGCCGAGAACCCCTGGCCAGGTGCGCGAACACCAGGCCAGGGGCCATACACCCGAGTCGAGATCGCAAGCGATCCGTCCCGAGGCGCACCTTCACGATAGGCGCTGCGGTCTCGACTCCTCATCCTTTCGAGGGAGTGTCATGTCGCTAGCACGCCGCGACCGCCTTGTCGGCGGTCGATCTCGTCAAGACCTACCCGGGCGGTCGTAAGAAGCCACGGATCCGCGCACTCGACGGGCTGTCGATCGAAGTCGCGACCGGAAGCGTGTTCGCCCTGCTCGGCCCGAACGGCGCCGGCAAGTCGACAACCGTCAAGATCCTCACCACGTTGTCCCGGCCCGACTCAGGTCGGGCGAGGGTCCTTGGCATCGATGTCGGTCGCGATGCCGACGCCGTACGGCATGAGATCGGTCTGGTCTCCCAGAAGTCATCCAGCGACCCGATGGCAACGGCTCGGGAAAACCTCGTGCTCGCCGCGCGACTGCAAGGTGTCTCAAGTCGCACCGCGCGCGAGCGTGCGGCGGAGCTGCTCGACGCGATTCGGGCTTGACGGATGCAGGCGACCGGCTCGCGAAGACGTTCTCAGGCGGCATGTCGCGCAAGCTCGACGTCGCGATCGGTCTGATGCACCGGCCCCGTGTGCTCTTCCTTGACGAACCGACGACCGGCCTCGATCCCGAGGCTCGCGCCGAGATGTGGGCCGAGATCGGGCGGCTGTCCGCCGACGAGCAGGTAACCGTTCTGCTGACGACGCATTACCTCGACGAGGCCGACCAGCTCGCCGACCGGCTCGCGATCGTCGACCACGGCCGCGTCGTCGTCGAAGGCACCCCGGAGGAGCTCAAGAGCGAGCTTCGCGGTGACACGGTTCACGTCGAGCTGGCGTTGCCCGAGACAGTCGCCGGCCGCGGCTGGGCTGATGTCTCGGCTCGAGGGGTTGCACGAACTGTCGGTCGAAGCGGCGAGCCTTCGGGCGCGGGCGGACAACGGCGCGCGAGCCGTGCCAGCGATCCTCGCGGCTCTCGACGCGAGTCACATCGAGGTCGCATCGGTGACCGTCGCCGACCCTCGCTCGACGACGTCTACCTGCGCTACGCGGGTCGCAGCTTCGAGGCGGCGGCATGAGCGCCGCGACGGTGGTCTCAACGCCCTTCGACGTCACGGCACGACGAGTGCGGGCGCGACTGGTCAAACATTCGGCGTTCCTCGCGGTGCGGTCCTTCCGTACCTTGCTACGGGTGCCGGCGTACGCAGTGGCAACACTGATTCAGCCAATCATCTGGCTGCTGCTCTTCGGTCAGCTCTTCAAGCCGGTCGTGCATCTTCCCGGGTTCAGCGCCGGCACCGGCAACTACCTGGCGTTCATCACGCCAGGTGTGATTGTCATGACGGCGTTGTTCTCCAGTGGTTGGGCCGGCACTGTCTATATAGAGGACATGAATCGCGGGATCATGGACCGGCTGCTGGCGTCGCCAGTGCGTCGCGGCGCGATGATGATCGGCACACTGTCGTATCAAGGACTGACGACGGTGTTGCAGACGCTCGTCGTCTTCGCCATCGCCTACCTGAGCGGTGCGCGATTCCCCGGCGATGCGGTCGGCATCGCGATCACGGTTTTGGCGGCAACGTTGATCTCGGTGATCATCGCCTCGTTGTCGAACGCGCTTGCGTTGCTCTTGCGGCAGCAGGAGGCGTTGATCGGGATCAGCCAGTTCGTGGTCTTGCCGCTGCAGTTCCTGTCCTCGGCGCTGTTCGACACCAAGCTGTCGCCGTCGTGGGTCCAGCACGTTGCGCGCTACAACCCGGTGGACTGGGCAGTCGTGGCGTCGCGGCAGGCGCTGTCGGCGGGCACGGAGTGGGGCGCGGTCTGGCCGCGGCTCGGCCTGCTGGCGGCGCTTGCCGCACTGATGGCGTGGCTCGCGACCCGCGCTTTCGGCAGTTATCAACGCTCGCTCTAGGCCGGTTCACGATCCGCTTCCCGTTGCGGGCATAGTGAGCCTGACCTTGAGTGAGCGAAGGAGTGGAGATGCCGAAGGCCCTGATCCGTACACCGGGGCCTCGGCTTGCCGAGGGGATCGTCACCCACATCGATCGCCAACCTGTCGATCTGGCGCTGGCGAAGCAGCAATGGACTGCCTACGTCGAGACGCTGCATTCGTCGGGGTGGGGGACGATCGCGGTGCCGGCCGCGGATGACTGCCCAGACGCGGTCTTCGTCGAGGACACCGTTGTCGTCTACCGCGACGTCGCTGTCATTACCCAACCTGGTGCTGCCGCCCGCCAACCGGAGATCGTGGACGCAGAGAAGGTCGTCGATTCCCTCGGCTACGTCGTCGCTCACATCCGGCCGCCCGGGACGCTTGACGGCGGCGATGTGCTCAAGGTGGGCGAGCTCGTCTACGTCGGTTGCGGTGGGCGGACGAATGGCGAGGGCGTCCGGCAGCTTCGGGCCATTCTCGAGCCGCACGGCGCGACCGTGCTCGGTGTACCAATCTGGCAAGGTCTTGCACCTGAAGTCGGCCGTCACGGCCCTGCCGGACGGGTCGATCGTGGGCTATCCGCCGCTGGTCGACAACCCCGCCTTCTTCCCGCACTTTCGTGCCGTGCCGGAGGAGTCGGGCTCCCATGTCGTCCTGCTCGGCGAGGACCGATTGCTCCTGGCTGCCGACTGCCCAGCAAGCGCGGAGCTGTTCACCGATCTCGGATACACCCCGCTCACCGTCGACATCAGCGAGTTTCAGAAGCTCGAAGGTTGCGTGACGTGCCTATCTGTCCGCCTGCGCGAGCTACCGGGGGAGTGACCACCCCGCCACCGTCGTGATCGACCGGCGATACTGGAGACCGCCGTTCCTTCGATGAGGAGTCTTCAGATGAGCACGCCCGTGCAATACAAGGTCGTCAACCCGGCCACTGGCGAAACCGAGAGCGAGTTCCCGACAGCGACCGACGCGCAGATCGAGGACGTGCTCGCACGGGCGCACAGCGCGTACCCGGCATGGCGGGCGACCTCCATCACGGATCGGGCGGCGATGCTCAACCGGGTCGCTGACCTCTACGAGGAGCGCCGCGACGACGCTGGCGATCGCTGATCACCCGTGAGATGGGCAAGACAACGGCGGACGCGCTCGGCGAAGTCGACTTCGTCGTGGACATCTACCGCTACTACGCGAACAACGCGGCCGACCTGCTGAAGGACGAGCCGCTGCCCTCGGACACACCAGGCGAGGCGTGGGTGCGCAAGTCACCGATCGGCGCGCTGCTCGGGATCATGCCGTGGAACTTCCCCTACTACCAGGTCGCGCGGTTCGCCGGCCCGAACCTGATGATCGGCAACACGATCGTGCTCAAGCACGCGCCGCAGTGCCCGGAGTCGGCGTTAGCGATGGAGCAGCTCTTCCGCGACGCTGGGCTGCCGGCCGATGCGTACATCAACGTGTTCACCACCAACGAGCAAGCCGCGATCGATGATCGCCGATCCGCGGATCGCCGGCGTGTCGGTGACCGGCAGCGAGCGGGCGGGTACGGCGGTCGCGGCGGTCGCCGGCCAGAACCTCAAGAAGGTCGTGCTCGAGCTCGGCGGCTCGGACCCGTTCATTGTGCTCAGCACCAACGACTTGCAGCAGGTCGTCAAGGATGCCGTGGCCGCGCGGATGGAGAACGCCGGCCAGTCCTGCAACGCAGCGAAGCGAATGATCGTCATCGACGACGTCTACGACGAGTTCGTCGAGGAGTTCACCAAGGCGATGTCGGAGCAGAAGACCGGCGACCCGACCGACCCGGACACGAACTACGGGCCGCTGTCTTCTGAGCAGGCGGCGCAGAACCTGATAGCGCAGATCGACGACGCGGTCGGCAAGGGCGCCGTCGTGCGTACCGGCGGCCACCGGCTCGACCGGCCCGGCGCATTCGTCGAGGCGACCGTGCTGACGGATGTCACGCCGGAGATGCGGGCCTTCAGCGAGGAGCTGTTCGGGCCCGCGGCAGTCGTCTACCGGGTGTCGAGCGCCGACGAGGCGATCGAGCTCGCGAACTCCTCGTCCTACGGTCTCGGCGGTGCGATCTACAGCACTGACGTACCGGCCGCATTGGAGTTGGCGGATCGGCTCGACACCGGAATGGTCTGGATCAACGAGCCCGAAGGCGGCGGCGCGGACCTGCCGTTCGGCGGCACCAAGCGCTCTGGCGTCGGCCGGGAGCTCGGCCCGCTGGGCATCGATGAGTTCGTGAACAAGAAGCTCATCCACGCGCCCGCGAAAGACGCCGGCTAACCGCCGCTCGGGTGCCGATTGCCGGCTGGCCTGGTTAGAGCGTGGTTAACCCGCCAAAAGCCCTCCGGCTACCCGGTGGATGGCGCGGTGTTCGTCTCGACGACGAGTAGGCGATCGCCGGTCGCGACCTCAGGATCGTCGGCGATCCCGAGGGTGAATTTGTTGTCGCGTACGAGGCCGAGGATGAGTCCGGCTCGCTCGCCTCGCACCGTACTGAGTGATTTGCCGCACGCGTCACTGTCGGCTGCGGCCTCCACAAGTCTGTGCTCGTCAGAGTCCAACAGCTGTCGGAACATTTCGCCCGAGTGTGGTGCCTCGAGGCTCTTTGCGAGGGTGTGCGCGAGCAGCTCGTCGAGTGAGACGACTTGTTCGACGCCGAGGTCGTGCAAGGCATCACGTACTGACGCGGACCGCACCAGGGCGGTGATCTCGAGGTCTGGCGCTTCGGCCCGAAGCAGCACGACACTCACGAGCACGTCACCGTCGGTCTCGCAGGCGACAAGCGCTTGCGACGCGAGCTGCGGGCGAGCGGCGCGGATCGCAGACTGGGCAGTGGGGCTGCCGTGAACGAGATAGACGTCGCCGGGCGCTGCCGCTTGGTCGACCTCGGCCAGCCACACGACACTCTCACCGACGGCGAGCAGCTCCTCGAGGATCGCGGGGACGCTTGGATGCGCGCCGACGACCAGACGGTGATCGGCCTTGGGGAACAGGTCATCCATGGCGAGAAACCTCCGAAGTCCAGCGGCCGCGGCGCTACCCGTCGCGAGCGCGAAGGCGGCGCCGAGCAAGGGGATCGCGGTGAGCATCACCGCAACCGCAATAACCCGGCCGACCGCATTGTGAGGAAGCACGTCGCCGTAGCCAACTGTCGTCGCGGTCGTCACTGCCCAGTACAGCCCGGTGCCGATCGAGACGTGCTGGGTGGCGGCGAAAGCGATTGCACCCGCCACGATGCTGACGCCGACACCGCAGAGCAGCACCGCGATATGGCGACTGCGATTTTGGCGCACGAGTCGCGCGATCAGCGCCAGCATTTGCTTATCGTGCCGCACGACGGGCGCAGAACCGCGGACCTGCGCGCGAGGCGCGAGTCACGCGAACCGGATTGTCCCTCGTACGGGTGCTCGCGGTGCGGCGTCGTCAGTTCGTGGCGACGATGACTGGCTGCGCTGGATCGTCGTGGCGAATGACCACGCTGGCCTGCTCGCGTGGGTGCTCTGCCGCGACATAGAGATCCCCGGCGGCGAGGCATCTGGTGTCGTATGCAGCCGTCGCGGCGGGTCGCCGCCAAGTGCCGCCGCGTCACGGGCGATTCCGCGAGCACGCGCGACGTCGCGCGCGACATCGAGGAAGCTGACCTCATCCCATAGCCCTCGAAGCTCGGCTCGCTGCAAGAACGTGCAGTCGAAGAGCAACACGGCGTGCGGATCGGCGTGCGAGACACAATCAGTGAGCACCTCGTCGGTGACCAAATCGTGCACGGCAGTGGAGTACGTCAGGTGACCACCCGGTCCGAGTGGCCGGAGCACGCGCGCCGCGAGCGCGTCGAAGTCGTACGCATCCTCGTAGTAGCACGGACGCCGAGTGGCGGCCTTGCCGGCAGCGGATCGTACGGACGTGGTGGAAGCCGTCGGAGTCCAGCACGATCACCGGAGTCCGGGGGCGGCAAGTACGGACGCCAAGTCACGCGCGAATCTGGTCTTCCCTGCGCCGCTGACGCCGTCGATCCCGACTCTCACCGGGTGGCCGAGCTCGAGCCCACCGAGCCAGTCCGCCAGAGTCAGCAGCACCCGCCGTCCGAGCGACGGCTCGTGCGGACAACTCAGGTCAGTCCGGTTCGTGGTGCCGTCGGGCTTCACAATCCGGGCCAAACCGCCGAAACTCTGTGCAGGCCCAGTTGCGGGCAGCGTAAACGGGGAGACGGTGTGTCCGAACGGCTTGCAGCGCAGCCGCAGGTGGCAGTGGCGATCGACCCGGTGACCGCCGCCGAGCACCTGTTTTGGTTCGGGGGACGACGCAGTGGGCTGGCTGATCTGGAGCAGATCTGGCGGGAGGGCCCCCACACTCCTCGGGTCGCTGAACCGTACAGTCACGCACTTGTAGTTGTCGGGCGGTTCGACGAGGCGTTAGACGTCACGATCGAAGCCGCTCGTACCGCACCTGACGGCTGGCTGCTGCACCACCTCGCAGTCACCCCGCTGCTGTGTCATCCAGTCCCTGGTTATGCGGCCGGCCTGATCGCGCGGGATCGAATGGTTCGGAAGCGTCTCACCGTGACCCAATCGGCCACGATCGAGGCGCTGACTGGGTCCATCATCAGCGCAGACAACCTGGCTCACTGGTGGCGCAATGTGCGTGCGATACCGATTCGGGCGGCGTCCGGGTCGCTGTGGGCGGCGGCGTCGCTCGCGGCGCTGCGAGCCGATGATGCCGACCGCGCGGTGGCCGCGGAGCGACGCGCAAGCTTCGCGGACCCAGCCGCACCGCTGCTGGCGGTCGCGCGTTCATCACTAGGTCTGCGTACCTCCCCGGTCGATCCGTGTTTTGACGCGGATATCAGGACTCGATTGGTTGCCGAGCACAAAGCGATCGACAACACAGCGGATCATGTCACCGCGGTGCGCGAGGCTCTGATCGTTGATCCCGACAACGCCATTCTGTTGTTTCAGGCGCTGGCGTACGACCACGAGGCCCAACATCGTGACGTCGCGGCGATAGTCGAGGCGCTTCGACTCTTGATCGACCGACCGGATCTGGTTGGTTCGATTCGCACCGACGTGCTGAACCTGATGGGCTGGGTGCTCGCGGTGGACGCCGCCAGCCAGAACCAGCCGCCGCACCCGGATGCGATGGCCTGCGCAGACCTGCTGGTGCCGTCTCCCTTCGCACCGGCGGTTCACTGGCGCTATCGCGATACAGCGGCCCTGATCCATGCAGCAAATGGTGACCTCTCGACCGCAGAAGACCTGGTGAGCGGCGCCGAACTGGCGAATGAGACCGCAGAGACTCAGGCGTCGGTGGCGTTGACCAGAGCCCACATCGCATTGCGTCGCGGCGATGTTGACGCCAGTCGGGTGCTGCTGGAGACCGCCGGGCCGCTGATGCACGCGCAACCACACGCTCGATCGCTCGCACACCAGGTCGGAGTCGGCGATGTCTAGTAACACGAGCGACAGGGCGGTGACACGCGGGCTGCTGTTGTTGGTCTTTCTCCCGATTGCCGTCGTCGAGCTGGTCGTCACGCCTCATCTGCATCCTCATCGCTTGCCAACACCCGGGTTGTGGGTTCATGCCGAGATTCAGGCCGTGCTTGCACTGGTCGCCCTCATCACCACGGTGTGGGTGCACGAGCTTGGCCACGCGGGCGCTGCCAGGCTCTGTCAGCGGCGCGTCATCAGGATTCGGATCGGATGCGGTCCGGTCGTCGCTAACGTCGGCCGATTGGAGATCCGCCTGCTGCCAACCGATGGAGCGACGACTTACATGCCGTCCAGCCGACGTGGTCAGGCGATCCTCATCGCAGCAGGAGGTTCGGCCGCGAACCTCGTCGCAGCTGCGCTCGCCGCGACTGTGCTGAGTAATGTCCTCGCGCCCGCGACGCTGTCCTTCGTCGCCATCCATGTTCTGTTTGGAGTGACCAACCTCATCCCGCACAACACGAAGGTCAACGCCACTGGCACCGATGGCATGAAGATCCTGCGCAGCCTGCGTCGCTCGCAACCTACGCTGCTGTCGACCGGCCCTGTCGCCGAGGCGCGAAAGGTACGTCGAATCGCCGCAGCGCTTGCCGCCCAAGGTCGCCCACTCGAAGCGCGCGAACTCCTCGACGGCCGTTCGTGACCGGCTGTTCCGGCCTGAGGCGGATCACGCCGACGCCAGCGAACGTCCAGCCGAACGTCGTGCTTGCAGTCGCCTCACTCATATTGGCAACCTGTTGAGCGTTTGGGCGGGGGTCGGATACCTCGCAGGTGGCCTGCTGACGTGGTCGGTTTGGCTGCTCTGGCTCATCAAGGGGAAGGCTTTCTCGGTCAATCAAGTCGAATCGATAGTCAGGAGGTATTCGCGACTTCGTGGTCCGTTTCGAATCGTCGCCCACCCGTGGACGTCGGATCGACTGCGCAACGATCCGAAGGCGCGTGCCCGCTCGGCTTTCTGGTATTGGATTCCGGTGGCGATCTTCCTGCCGATCCTGGCGACTGCCTTGACGGCGAGCGCAGTTGTGGAGTTCACGCGATGAAAAGGCAGCGCTCGCAAGGGGCAGCCGATCCAGATGTTGGCCGATCGGTCAGCGAAACGCGGCTCTAGTCCAACTCCGGCCGCCGTCGTGCGTGGTCCAGTAGTCATGCGGGTCGCCGATCCACCGGCCGATTTCTGACGTCTCGAATCCGATCCAGGCCGGGACGCCTACTTGCGTCACTTGTTGCGGATCGGTCGCGGCAACGTGCCAGTGCCGTCCCTGATCAATCGACACCAGCAATTGCGCGGTGAACGGTCCGTTGCCACTGGTTGCACTCGTAGCGACTGCGAGGGTGGTTGCGCTGGCAGCCGCGACGAGTGCGAGACCTTGTTCGCTCGGAACGGCATTCGTCGGCCGCCAATGCGCGCCACCGTCGGAGGAGGTGACGACGAACGTGCCACGCCCGACGTGAGCGGTGCAGAGGCCGGCGAGGAACCCGGCCGGCGAGGAGGCAAGGTCGGTGAGGTCTTCCTCGGTCTTCGGGTTGGGTCCGAGTCCGGCGCATGGGTCGTTCTGGTGTCGCCAAGACTGCCCGGCATTCGTGGAGCGGTAGACGCTTGCCTGCGCCGACACTGGACCGGCTTGACTGCCGTACAGCGCCAGCAACAACGTTGCGCCGGACTGGACGATCTGAGCCTCACCGTTGCGGTCAGGTGGAACGAGTGAGCTGGGCATCGGCTGCCAGTTGGTAGAGCCAATTTCAGCCTGCTGCAGGATCGGCTGGCATGGCCCGGGACAACCATCATGCGCGTACGCGACTCGATAGGCATGACCGTCAGCAGCGTTGAGCGTCTCGGTCTGCAGGCCTGGAACGCGCCGCCAGGTGCGACCGCCGTCGGTGGTCATCAGCAGGGCTGGTCCGTAGAGGTAGCCGATTGTCGGGGTGGCGAATTGCACCGAGGTCACGCAGGCCTGCCTCGAGCAGTTCGCCTCGCCGTCCTGCATGTGTGCCGGCGGGTCGGGCAATGCGTGCCAGTGCTCCCCGCCGTCGGTGGTGCTGGCCAGCCGGATGCACGTTCCTTGGGTGCACGGCTCAGTTGCCAGTGCCCAGCCTTCGGTGGGGTTGATCCAGGTCAGATTTTGGAGCGCTGCGTTTGCCAGCGGCGACGCCGCATGGGGGGCGAATGCGAGCGGTGCCGTCGCTGTCGTTGCCGGCCGAGGTGGCAGCGCGCCGCCGAGTTTGATGACCGTGCCGACAAGGACGCACTGCCTGAGGCACGCGGCGGCTCGCCCGTGAGGACCGGCGCTGGCTGCGGGCTGCGCCACGAATGGTCCGGTCGCTCCACCGCTGCTGCTGGTGTAGAGGATCAAGCTGCTCGCCGCACCGCAGCCGCGAATGTTGCGGGCGGCAGACGTGTCGGCGCACTCGTACACCGACACGGTCGCGCGCCGGGGAAAGCCCGACAGTGCGATCTTGACTTGCTGCCCGGCAGACAACGTGGTGTCGGGGGAGACCGTCAATGTTGGCAGCGCGGTCCTCGCAGTGCGCGACGGTGGGAGACTACCCGACGGGGAACGCTGCGGCGGCGATGTGCCAGCCGATCCGCAAGCGCTGGCGAGCATCACGAATCCGGCGATGACGCTCGCCGAAACGACGGCCCGCCACGCACAAACGTCGCGTTCTGCCGTCGCGCGTCGTGAGACAGCGAGGCGCGAAAACCGCTGACATCCGGTGACCGTCACACCAGTAGGACGCTCGACAGTCGGCAACGGTTGGCGGAGCCTCGTCGTGCTTGGCGATTCCTGCTGGGCAATGCCCCGATATCGATTGCGCGGCTATCAGTGTCTCGGCCGCGAGCCCTCAGCGTTGCCGGCGAAAGCCGCGGAGGTAGCCGCGCTTTACAGCGGCGTTCATTCGCCCAGTTGCCGTCCCACGTCTGGGGAACCGGTCCCGGCCCTGAGATGGACCGAGAAACCAGCGGAGAAAGCCGAGCACACGGCGGATGAATCCCGGCCGCTCGGTGTAGTCAGCGAGCGGATCTCCTCGCCGGTGTGCATGGTTGCTCACGCACCGATCATGACAGAGTCCGCGGCCTGCAGGGATGCTCTCCTCGGCTTAGACAGCGCCCTCGGGTGCCTGTGACCGGGTGCCAAACGCTGGCCCGAAGACGACAAGCAGCGTCAGGTCCTCGACAACGTCGATGAATCGGTGCTCCTCGTCGGCAGGCACGAAGATCACCACGCCCGGACCGATGTCGGTCGTGGCAGTTGGCGTCGAGATCTTGGCGCGCCCGCCGATCACCACGTACACCTCGTCCTCAGCGTGGGGAGTCTGGTCATCAACTCCGCCCGCTGGGATGCAATAGGTCCCGACTGATAGCGCGGGGACTGCGAAGTGCTCTTCCCAGTCGTTGGCGTCACCGGCTTGCGGCGCGGTCCAGACTCCGGCGCCGTGGATGATCTGCACGCAAGGATCCTAGTTGCCCGGCGGCGCTCATCGCACTAACTACGGCGCCTACCTGGTGGCGATTGGCGCCCTCGCAGGTTTGGTACGTCGCGCGCGCCGTGATGAGTTAATCGCTCGTGCGCCTTCCAGATCGGTCGTAGCGTCCTCATGTGCTGATTCGTGGGGAGCGGGCTGGTGACCACGCAGCCGTCGCCGAGATCCACCGCCTGGCGTTCGGGCACGATGGTGCGGTCGTGGCCGCGCTTGTCGACGACCTGCGCGGTTCGCTGAACAGCGAGCAGGGTCTGTCCGTCGTTGCTGACGACGATGGGCAAGTTGTTGGGCATGTCATGTTCACCCGCAACCTGCTCGATGCACCTCGGCGGCTCGTCCACGTACAAGTGCTGGGATTCTCACTCGGCCAGCCGGCACGTTAGCGGGGGATACGTACCGATCCAGCACATGACTGGGGCCATTTCGCGTGGTCTCGCAGACACGCGAGCGTGGGGCCGCAGATTTCGTGGCGAGTGGTGTGCTGGTTCGGTCGCGGCACGGTCTCGCGGCACGGTCCCGGCGGCGAGGGGGCGGCGGCGAGGGGGCGGCGGCGAGGGGGCGGCGGCGAGGGGATGGCGGGCGCGTCATCCGGTGGGCAGCTACTTCACGGTGTCTGGGAGCTTGCCGTTGGCTCCGAGTCTGTACGCGATGATCAACGGGTGTTGGCTCTTCGATAGTGGTGCGCCGGCTCCCACGATGACGTAGTCACCGTCGATGGTGACCGCGCTGTTGGTCCCGGCAGACAGTGGTGTGTTCAACAGGATCGCGCCGGTGCTGGCATTGAACGCGTACAGGTGGCCAGTCGAAGGTCGTGGTGAAGACGAGGTTGTTGGTGACGGCGGCCGCGCCGTCGGGTGAGGATGGGAGCTTGTCGTCCCACTCGAGCTTTCCAGTGTTCTGGTCAACGGCAACCATCTCGCCGCGTGCCTTCTCAACGCTGGCGTAGAAGGCGGTCGCGCTTTCCCCCAGGCCGTTCGCGGTTTGGGGCACGGCGAGGTCGTTGACGGCGGCGAACGTCGTCGACCCGTTCGTGGCCAGCGGCGTCAGCACGCCGCCGAACGGGCCTGGCTCGAGGGTGAACTTGGCGGGCAGCGGGATCGGGAGCCGGGCGTCGCATGTTCGGTGATCAGCCCGTCGTTGTCGTGACCGCTGTGTGCGCCGACCGGACGCTTCCACAGCAACTTGCCGGTCTTCGCGTTGAGCTCGATCACGATGCCGGCCTTGCCGCCGTCGATGACGACCGGCTGTCCATGGCTGTGGTGAGCACCGGCGAGTTCTGCAGGTCCCAGTCGAACAGGTCGTGCGGGGTGAGCTGGTAGTACCACAGCAGCTTTCCTTGCGGGCTCAGCTTGACCACTGAGTCGGTGTACAGATCAGGGCCAGGGCGACTCGTTCCCCACGGGTAGCCGGGTGGCCAGCCGTTCGCCGCGATCGGGCCAGGGTTGGCGACGCCGAGGTAGATGTCGCCGGCACGATCGAACGACGGCGGGTACCACAAACCGCCGCCGGAGTTGAGTCCCGGCTTTCCCCATAGCTTCTGCACCTCGTCCCAACTCCACCGCGGTTCCCCGGTCCGGGCGTTGAGCGCCCACAGCGTCCCCTTGCCGCCGCCGAGATACTCACCGACCCTTGGATTGACCGGCACGGTCGAGACGTAGACGGTGCCATTGTTGTAACCGGGCGCCATATCGATGCCCTCGTGATCGTTACGGATCAGCGTGCGGCTCCATAGCTGCTTGCCCGTCGTGGCCGACAACGCGACGGCGGCTTGGTTCGTCGCGGTGTACACGACGCCGTCCGCCACGTTGACGCCGTCGGGACCGCCGTTGGCGGAGTTGTAGGTGTGCGTCCACAGGACCCGGCCAGTGGCGAGGCCGATCGCCATGACGTTCGATTTGAGATCTTGCGTGTACAACACGCCGCCGACGACTACCGGCGTCGTCGCATATCCGTCCGTCACACCTGCTGGGCTCGCCGGGATCGGCACACACCACGCCACCCCAAGGGCCGCGACGTTCGCACTGTTGATCGAGCTCGCCACATCACGGGTGTTCTGCAGGTTGGCGCCGGGCAGCGTCCACGCCGACGCCGCTGATGGATCAGTTGACGCGCCCGATGACTTTTTCGCTTGGGTCGGCACCGAGTGTGTCGCAAGGCAACCCATCGCGCTGGCACTTTTGTTGCTCCCGCAACCGGCGACGGCGATGCCAGCGACGATCATCATTGCCACGCCGGCCGTTGCAGGGCGTCCAGTCCGACGCCTCATCGCGCTCCCTCTCTACCCCGTCTTGAGTATGAGGTCAGAAGACGAACGGGATCAGCATTTTTGTGGAGTTTCGGTACGCCGGGTACGTGCCCGGGAACTGATCGGCCATGAGCCGTTGCTCCATGACGGCGCTGTAAACGAAATAGGCGCCGAGCACAACCGCCACCGCGAGCCACGCCACGTTCACTGCAATAGCGGTACCGATCATCGCGAGGATGAGGCCGGAGTAGATGGGATTGCGGATCCAGCGGTAGGGACCGGTGGTGACAAGCTCTGGATCGTCCTTCTCCGACATCGGCATGCCCCAGTTGCGTCCAAGGTTGACCCTGGCCCATACCGCGACGGCGAGGCCGACGACGAACAGCCCGAGACCGACTCCATCCAGTATGGGGTTGTGTGACGCCGGTCGGTGGAAGACGTGCAATCGCGCCAGGAGCACGACGAGCACGACGATCGCGATACGGGCGCCCGCAAACTGCCCCCAGCGGCTTCGCCCGGACTTCACGCGGAAGGCGGCCGCCAGCCAGCCGAGCCAGAAAACTACCCACCCGACGCCGATGACAATATCGATGGCACGCATGGTCCTGCTGCAACGGTACGCCGGAGCTGCCGACGCTTCAGGGCAGGCTCAGCCCGCCACCCAGGCGATGGCGTCCTCGCGCTGAGCAAGTGGGAAGTGTCGGAGCTCGCCCGGCGTCATCCAGCCGAACATCGACGTCATGCGGTCTATCCACTCGATATCAGTGACTAGCGCGATCCGCTTCCACGCTCGAAAGTGCTCGATGCCGACGTTGAGGTCCTGCCACAAAGCACCCCCAGACATCCCGTGAAACTGCGGGATGACGACGACGAACCTCACCTCGCCGTCGGCGGCGGCGCGTTCGAGCGCTGGGAGCACGACATCGCGGTAGTCCTCGGCCATGACCGTGCCGGTGACCTCGAAGCCAATCACCCCGGCGGGCAGCTCGCTCAACTCGGTGATCATTGCGGCAATCCCCTCGACATTCGGAAATGCGCCCGCTGGCGGTGTCGATCCTGCCACCTGCTGGCGTCGGCTCGTCGCGAATCGCTGCGGTGCACTGCGCGGGTGCGTATCGTCACCGTCGTGAAGCCGAGGGGGCGGCGTGCCCGGGTCGTGATCGTTCTCGCCACCGCGGGCTTGCTACCCGGATTGGTCGGTACGGCAGGCGCAGCACCCATCCTCCAACTTGGCCCGCTTCATCATCTGACCGACCGCCTCGACCAACAAGGCGCGAAAAGTATTGCCTGCGGCCCGAACGTCTCGCCCTCGCACGGTACGTGCGTCATGAGCATCCAGCACGTCGGCGACGATGGTCTTGGGGACGACGTCTGGACGGTGCGCGACGGCGTACCCCGCGAACTGACTGCCGAGCTTGGCGACCACGACTACGACGCGGTGACATGTCCCACGGCTTCGCAGTGTGTCTTGGCTGGTACCGCCGATGAGGCCGCCGGCTCGGTGCAATGGCTTGTCGACGGACATGCAACCACGACCGAGACCGTCTCCGGCGCGACCATCCTCGATGGCATCTCGTGTGTGAGCGCGACGACCTGTCTCGCCGTCGGGTATGTCGACACGATGTACGGCGCGAAGGGCGTCGCCGCGGTGATCCATCCGGGAGCGTCGACGACGGCCGCCACTGTGGTGTCGCAGACAGTGGTTCTGATGGCGGTGAGCTGTCCACGATGGACGCGATGTTACGCAGTTGGCAGAAGTGGCACCCGAAGTGAGTTCGTGCAGATCGACAAGGGTCGAGTAGCTACGCCGGTCGCAGGACAGCGGACCCATACCGGTTTTGTGGACGTCGCGTGCCCGTCGAGCACTCGCTGCGTCGCGGCTGGACAGGACACGTCGCACCGCAAAAGCGCGGGTTACTACATCGAAGTGATCAAGAACGGCAAGGCCGGGCCGGTCCATAAGACACCCACAGCGTTCGCGATCGGCTGCATCACCATTCACCGCTGCTTCACGGTAGGGACCGGTGTGCACGACGGTCGGATCGAGGGCGTCGTTGCTGAGATCAACAATGGGATCAGCACGGGCGCGATCTATCGGGACGTCTCCGGCTACAACGACATCAGCTGCCCGCGTCCCCACAGCTGCCTTCTGTTGGGAGCAACCGCCGAGCGCGCACTACCCGGTACAGCGATCCTCACCTCCTGACCTCGCAAGCTGTCAGCACCACGCGTCACCATAAGAACGTATGGTGCTGACAACAGACACACGTTCGACACCCCTGCCGGCCCGGCGCGACGAACGGCTTCATGTTGACGATGTTCATGACGGACGGGACCGACGTCTACCGCACGTACAACACCACCGCGCGAGGTGTCGATCGGCTGCTCTTCGTCAACAGCATCCTCGACCTGGCCCCGTACGGGCGGCAAGAGGACTGGGAGGACTCGCCGCCGGGCTTGCCGCAACAACCCACGTACGGGTAGCCACTGCTTCGGGTCGGTCAGTCTGCGGACAGAGCCCTGGCCATGTCGTCCGCGAGCTCGGGATTGTGGAACGGCTCCCGGCGCTCGCAGAGTCGCCATCACCTGACGCTGGGTAACCGGAGTCTTGTCCTGGCTCATCTTGATCTTGCAGACGAACCGCGTGATCGGCAGCTCGGATGCCGACTGTCCCTGTTGCGACCGGACGGCCCCAGTCGAGGTCCAGCAGCATCGGATTCTTCGACGTGTCGTTCGAAGTGCTCGACAAGTCGGGCGAGAACCGCGAGGGTTTGCTCCTCGTCGAGGATCTGGGGCACGCCATAGCAGTGCGCTGTGCTGAAGTTCCACGTCGGGGCGCGGACTTGCCCCCGGCGCGTACCAGCTCGGCGAGATGTATCCGTGGCGACCCTGGACTATCACCATCACCTCTCGGTCGCCGAAGCCGTGGATGACGTCGTCGGGCCTGCCGACGTGGGTGAAGATCGCCAAGTCCCTCGGCGTCTTCGTCGAGCAGGATCGGGTAGTGCGAGGCGACGAGCTCGCCATCGTTGTGGCTGACCAAGATGCCCCACGGGTTCTCGCGAATCAGCCGACGCACTTCGTTCGGATCGTCGATCGCGTGGAGCGGATTGTGCCGCATGGTCAGCAAGCATCGCAGGTTCGAGGTGACGAGGCTCGGCAATAAGGTGACAGGTCGTGAGCCCGGACGATCTCACGCCAGCAAAAGGAGCCGGATCGATGGACATGCGCCTGGCGCTCGTGCCACTTCCCACCACTGACGTCGACCGAAGCAAGGCGTTCTACGCCGACCAAGTGGGGTTCACCCTCGACCACGACGTCGAGCCAGGGAACGGGATGCGGGTCGTCCAACTGACCCCGCCCGGCTCAGCGTGCTCGATCGTCGTCGGCGTGGGGATCAGTGATCCTGACGCCGGGCGCGTCCACGGTCTGCACCTCGTGGTTGACGACATCGCGGCGGCGCGAGCGTTGCTGGTAGGCCGGGACGTCGACGTCTCAGAGGTGAGCGACATGGGCGGGGTGAAGTACGCGTTCTTCAGCGATCCCGACGGGAACTCCTGGGCACTTCAGGAGCTGCTCAAATGAGCGTTGCGAGCCCGGGCGTATCCGTATCGGGCGCCGGATAAACCACCCGCGGGGTGCTCGACTGTCGAGTCGATGCGTGATCGGATGGCGGTATGCGACTGCGAATGGTTCTCATCCTCGGGCTCTCCCTCAGTCTGGTCGGCGCGGCCGCGGCGACAACGACCGCGCTTGCCAGCCCGCGGTCGGCCGCCAGCGTGCCGGCGACGCAGTCGGTCACCATCCGGCCGGTGACCTCCGCCGGTCATGCAGCCACTGGTTTCCACGTGAAGGTCCAACACAGTGGCTCGATCGATTGCAGCGAGCGGTTCGCCTCGCCGGGCGCGGTCAATCGCAACGTTGAGGAGTGCAGCCCGTCAGCCGCGTACGCGATTGCGTGCTGGAAGTCGGCAACGGCGCACCGCGCGCTGTGTATGCGTAACCCGAGCTCGCATCGCCTCTACTCCGCGCGGTTGACGAGCTCGTTCGCCGCCACGGCCGCCGTTAAGGCGAAGCTGCGCGCGCCGCTGCTGATTGTGCTGACAGACGGCACTCGCTGCTCGATCCGTGACGGTGGCGCGTGGAGCTCCTTGAAGTCGCACCCGAAGTGGACCGGCTCCTACAGCTGCACGAAGCACGGGGTGGTCTGGTCGCCACCACACGCGAAGCATGAGGGCGTCAACGAGTCGGCCGCCTCCTGGACGGTGCACACCGGGTCAGCGACTGGCACCGGCGAGCTGACGGTCCGCCACGTGAAGCGCGCCTACTTCGTCGGCACCGCAGTCAGCTAACGAGCCAGCTAGCGGCTTCGTCAGCGCAGCTCGGCGAGCGAAAACGATCGCCGTCGAGACCTACGGCTGGTCGGCGTACCGGAGATAGGGCTTGACCTCTTCGACGTTGGAGAACTTGGCCTTCGCGTCCTCGGTCGACATCGTCGGCGCGACGATGACCCGATCGCCTGGCTTCCAGTCAACCGGAGTCGAGATCGGGTTCTTGTCCGTGGCCTGCAGCGCGTCGATGACCCGGGTGATCTCGTCGAAGTTGCGACCGACTGACTTCGGGTAGGTGAGCGTCAGGCGCACCTTGTTGTTCGGGGCGATGATGAACACCGAACGGACCGTGCTCGAGTCGCCCTCGCCCGGGATGGATCATGTCGTAGAGCTCAGAGACCTTGTGGTCCGAGTCGGCGATCAACGGGAAGTTGACCGTACTGCCGGTCACCTCGGCGATGTCGGGCTCCCAGCCCTTGTGGTTGTCGACCGAGTCGACTGAGACCGCGATGGCCTTGACGTTGCGCTTGTCGAACTCGTCCTTCAGCGCGGCAGTGCGGCCGAGCTCGGTCGTGCACACCGGGGTGAAGTCAGCGGGGTGGCTGAACAGCACTGCCCACGAGTCGCCCTTCCAGTCGTAGAAGTCGATCGTGCCGTCAGTCGTGTCGGCAGTGAAGTTCGGGGCGTCGTCGCCCAACCGGATAGCCATTGCGGTTCTCCCTGGATCCGATGGATGTCACTCTCGATGGATGCTCAGACTCAGCGTAGTCACCTGCCGTCGACCGGGTCGCGGCGGAGCATCAGACTCGGCGGTCCGTCGTGGGGATTCAGTTCGTGCTCAGCGCGGTCGATATTGCTGGCGCAGCGCAGTCAACGCGAGGGACGGTCTCGGTGTCGGACGTGTACTCCAGCGGTGGCCAGCCACCTTGGGGTCCACGCCCGCCCCAGTGGGGTCCACCCGCGCCCCAATGGGGCCCGCCACCTGCACAGTGGGGTGCGCCGCCTCAATTTGGGCCGCCACCGCCCGGTTCTGGTGGATTGAGCGGCTTGGCCTGGGCCGCGATCGCGGTGGCGGTCGTGATGGCCATCGGGCTCGCCACTGTGGTGGCGGTTGGAGTCGTGCACGCCGTCAGGAACGGTCCCGCAGTGAACGCGGCGTCCTGCCAGGAGCCGATCCCTGCCGGCGCTTCACCTGCTGCAACCGCGTTTCTCAACGACCTCAACACCGGCTACGTCGGTTGGACAGCCGTGTCGCGATCGCTTCGTGATGAGCACTATGAGGTGCACCTCGACGATCTGGTCACCGAGCAGACGACTGACGAGGCCTTCCTCTCCACGCTGGAGCGCATCAAGTTCACCGGTGCAGCGAAAGGCACCGGAGTCGCCGCCGAGTACATCTCGGTGGTCGATCAATACGTCCAAGCTCTCGCCACCGCGATCAATCAGTACGGCTATTACGCGAGTGATCACCAGCAGTTTCTGAGCCTCGACGTCAGCCGAAGTGCCTTGGCGGCCGAGTTGCGCGCCGACCTCGACCTGCCGGCCGCGAAATGTACGGTCCTCCGACCCTGAAATCGCGTGGCGGCCAGCACCGTCAATCACGTCGCCTACCGATGGCGAGATGGCCTGCCTACAGGGTGGTCAATTCGCCAAACTCTCGGATTCGGGCATGATCGAGCGATGCTCAAACCCTCGGTGTCAGCGTGTCGCTAGTCCCGCAGGAGGCATTCGCTTCCGCGGTGCCTTACTACGCGGAGTTCCGCACTGGATATCCGCAGCAGCTTGTCGACGAGCTTGCGACCCGACTACGACTCGATGGCAGCCAAGCAGTGCTCGACGTCGGTTGCGGCACCGGCCAGATCGCGATCCCGATCGCCCGCCACGCAAGCACCGTCATGGCGATTGATCCGCTATCGGCCATGCTGGCGCGTGGCCGAGCGGCGGCTCAAGCGGCAGGCGTCGGCAACATCCGCTGGATCGCCGGCGACTCGGAGCATCTGGCCACCATTGTCGAGCCGGGCGCGCATCTCGCGGTTTTCGCCGCGTCTTTCCACTGGACCAACAGATCCCAGACGCTCGACACCCTCGACCGGATTCTGGCGGCCAATGGGTCGATCGTCGTCATCACCGACGATCTCGACGACAGCGAGCAACCCGACTGGGATCAGGCGATCACCGAGATCCGGTCGCGATATCTCGAGCCGCGCATCGAGGCTCAGAAGTATCTCGACCCCTCGCAGAGCCACCTGGAAGTGCTGCAGCGGTCTCCGTTCTCGGTAGTCCAGGAAATGTCGTGGTCCTGGAGTCGCGAGCTGTCGATCGACCAGGTGGTCGGCCTCCAGTTCTCCTACTCGTTCTCCACTCCCGCAGTGTTCGGCGATAAGGCAGACGCCTTTGCGCAGGACGTCCGCGATGCGGTGCATGCCCTCTACCCCGACGGAACGGTCACCGAGCCGTTTCGCAACCAGGTGCTGATCGCGACCCGGCCGTGATCCTGTCCCGTCCTGCGCCGTCGTCTGTGGCGCGATTGCTCGTGCCGGGCAGCGGACTTAGCATCGGCTGATCGGGGAAGGGGATCTGATGAATCGTTCGAAGCAAGACGTTCTCGACACGTTGCGGCGAGCGGGCGCCTACGACCTGATCGAGGGCAGAGAAGACGAGTTGCCGGACCCGGTGGATCTTGACCGTGACGAGCCGCTGCTGGCTGAGCTCGGAATCACGCGGGGATTGTTGGTCGACCTGATGGGCGGAAGCCCCTGAGGCTCTCCCGAAGTGGCAGCCGACTCCAGGACGGCGAGATCCCGGCGGCCAGCAGCACGCCGAGTGTGACGGTTCGTAGCAGTCCGAGTTTCAGCACTGGGTCAGCGAGGAACGGGCCGAGCCACAGGCCCACGATCGCCAAGCAGGTACGCCAAGCCGGGCGTCGGTTGACGATGTCGGCGACTGCGATGAGCGCGATGGCGCCGGCGGCGTAGTAGTCAACGACGCTGGGGTCGAACGCGAGCCGTGCCACCAGCCCGACCGCGAGAGCGTCCGCAGGGCTTCGATGCAACGCCAGGGCAGCACAGAGCAGAATCATCACGAGTTGCGCCGTCCGTAGCCACGGCGGCGCGGTGGCGTCGTGCAGCCCGAGCCAATACAACGTTGAGAATCCGCTGATCGGGAATGGGCGACTCGCCGCTCCGAGCGTGCCGCGCGCCGAGAGCACGAACGGCAGCCAGCACGCAGCCGGGATGCACAACGCCCGTGCCAGATCCAGCGCCGAGCCTCGTCGATCACCGGGTCGCCATAGCAGCGGGAGCGAGGCGATTGCCCACGGCTTGAAGGCGATTGCTGCGCCGACACCGATCGAGGTCGCCCACCGATGTCCTCGGGCGGAAGCGCAGAGCGCGGCCGCCATGGCCAGTAGTGCGAGTCCGTCGTCGAGGTGGGTCCACAGCGACGCCAGCGCCGACCACGGGCCGACGGCCAGCAGGGCGATCCAGACGCCGCGCGTCATCGAGACCGATCGAGCAGACGTGTCACCGCCGGAACGTCTCAACCACAACAGGCCGAGGACGCTGATGGTCAGGGCCAGCGCCAACGTCGGTGCAATGACGCCGTCGCTCAGCAGATACGAAAACACGGGTAGTGCGGCCACCAAGGCCATGACCGTAACGGGCACCTCGACCCTGTCGGTTGCCTCGGCTGAGTCCGTGGCAGCCTTGCCGACTCGCGAGGTGCGTATCGCCAAGACTGCGATCGCGATCCCGATCAGCCACAACGACGCATGGACCAACGCCGGGCCCGCGACGTTGCCGGCCTTCGCGATGACGCCAATGATCAGAAGGGCTGGCGGCCCGGCTTGCAGGCCCGGCGTATCGACATAGACGCGAAGCGCATCCGGGCGGAGCAGCTGGCGTCCGGCAGTACTGAGCAGGCCCCAGTCACCGTTTACCCACGAGAGCGCGGTGGCGCAGACCAACGAGAAGGCGAACGCACCTATTAGGCCGATACGCTCCCTTCCCACGTCATGAGCATCGTCTGTCCGCTGAGTCGGCTTAAGCCTCTGCCGCCGTCCCGCCACCTGTGAGCGCTCAGAGCCGAGTTTCGTTGATCAGACTCGCCGCTTCGCGGTGGGTGCTACGTTCCGACGGTCTAGGTAATTGGCCAAAGGCGCGACCGGCAGAGCTGGTCGCGCGTCATCGTGTTGCGGGAGCCGAGATGCGATCAAGCCGACGTCGGCTTTCGTTGACAATCGTGGCGGTGGTGGCGGTCGCTGTCGCGGCGCCATCATCTACTTTGGCCGTGAGCGTGGCCGCACCCGCAGCAGTACGAAGCGGGATCTCGGTGAAGACGCACACGTTGCCAGACGGTCGAGTCGGCGTCGCATATCACGACAAGTTGGCGGCCAGCGGTGCACACGGCTCGCTCGTGTGGTCCGAGTCGGGTCTGCCGAGCGGTCTGCACCTCAGCAGCCATGGGGTCTTGTCCGGCAAGCCGAAACACGCGGGCACAGCACACGTCAAGGTCCGGGTCCGCGTCGGCGGCCACGCGGCGTCTCGCAAGCTGCGGCTCGTGATCAAGCCCGCCTATCCTCACGCGACCAGCGTGGCGGTAGGGGACACCGGTGGGCAGACGTTCGCGTGCGCGTTGACGACGGCGGGTGCGGCGAAGTGCTGGGGTCCCGACAACACCGACGGTGAGCTCGGAAACGGGACGACTAAGCCACACAACGCCCCGGCGAATGTGAAGGGACTGCCCACCGGGGTCAGGGACATCTCACTCGGATCGGAGTTCGCCTGCGCGGTCACTGCGGCGAAGGCGGTGCGTTGCTGGGGCTCGACCTCAGAAGGCGAGCTCGGCAACGGGTCCAACGGCACTCGCCAGTTCCGGAGCAGCCCGGTCGCGGTCAAAGGCCTGTCGGGCGGGATCCGGTCGGTGTCCGCCGGCCAGGCCAATGCCTGCGCCGTCACCACCGGCGGCGCAGTCGAGTGCTGGGGCAGCAATCTCGAAGGTCAGCTCGGCAGCGGTGTCTCTTCCAGCGTGACCGAGAGCGACGTCGCCGTGCCGGTCGCCGGCTTGTCCAGCGGGGTCGCGTCGGTGTCAGTCGGTGCGGATTTTGCCTGTGTGTTGACGACCGCTGGTGCTGTCAAGTGCTGGGGAACTGACCTGTCCGGCCAGTTGGGCAACGGCGGTCAGACCGAGAGCACCGACCCGGTCGCGGTGAAGGGCTTGTCGAGCGGCGTTCGATCTCTATCGGCAGGCGGAGACGGGGCGTGCGCCGTCACAGCCGCCCGCGCCGCAAAATGCTGGGGCGACAACGGCATGGGGCAACTCGGCGCCGGCAAGAACGGCCCGGGCTTCAGTACGACCCCACGCACGGTGCACGGCCTGGCCAGCGGTCAAGCGCTGGCGGCCTATGGCTCGTACGGCACGTCGTGCGCGGTCACGACCGGCGGTGCGGCGAAATGCTGGGGATACAACTACGACGGCACCCTCGGCAACGGCACCGAGACCAACAGCGTTGTGCCGGTGAAGGTCAAGGGTCTGTCGTCGGGCGTCAAGGCGATCTCGGTCTCGACCTACACCGTGTGTGTGCTGGTGCGAGGTGGCGGTATCAAATGCTGGGGATACGTGCAGACACCGTTGGCAATCACCGATACCCCGGTGTCCGTCCGCGGCTTTAGCTGACCGCTGCGTCACGCGGCGCGACGCCATTGACATGATGGGCGAGTGGAACTTCGCGCCAGCTATCCGGTGATCACGTCTCGATTGCGGTTGCGGCCGCTGTCGAGCGCTGACGCCGACGCCCTGCTTGCCTATCGATCGCTTGAGGACGTCTGCCGGTACGTACCGTTCGAGCCAATGGACGCCGCGGTCATCGATGACCGGCTTGCCGGTAGATGGTCCCTGACCGCGATCAGCGCTGAGGGCGACGCGTTGACGCTCGGTGCCGAGTTGGCGGACACCGGGGTGCTGGTTGGCGACGTGGTGTTGGTCTTCACCAGCGCCGAGCATCAAAGCGGTGAGATCGGCTGGATGTTCCATCCCGAACATGCCGGTCACGGCTACGCGACCGAGGCTGCCCACGCGATATTGCATCTGGCGTTCGACGAGCTCGGGCTTCACCGCGTGGTTGCCAGAATCGACACCCGCAACGACTCATCCCTGCGTCTCGCCGATCGTCTCGGGATGCGTCGCGAGGCGCACTTGATCGAAAACGAGTGGTTCAAGGGCGGTTGGAGTGACGAGATCGACACCGCCCTCTTGGCGCAGGAGTGGGCTGCGATGCATGCCGACGGCCGGAGCGCTTGACGCCCGAGCGTGCCCGCCGTCAACTACCGACACGAGGAGCAGAAGCGCTCCGCCCAACTGGCTGACACTCATTCGGTCGCCGAACACCACCATGGCGAGCGCGGTGCCCGTGAGCGGCTCAAGGAGAGCCACGAGTGCTGCGGCCGTTGCGGTCGAGGCTCGCAAACCCTCGAAGAACAAGGTGTACGCAACGGCGGTGGGGAACACCGCGAACGCCACAACCAGCGAGAGGTTCTGAGCGGTCGGCGCCAGGTCGACGGTGGCAAATGGCGCGGTGAGCGCGGCCAGCATTGAACCGCCGAGCAAGAACCCGTAGCTGACAACCGTCTGCTGATCGATGCCGGCCGGCAGTCGCCGGCGACCCAACAAGGTGAAGGCCGCGAAGCACGAGCCAGACAAGGCTGCCAGCACGAAGCACCTGAGCTCGGCGGCGCCGGAGCCGCTGCCGACAGGCGAGCCAACGAGCAACGACAGCCCGACGATGCCGATCACGACCGCCCGCGAGACCTGCCAAGTCGGGAGCCGGCGACGCCGAATCGCCACCGCCGCGACGACGAAGATGGGCGCAGAACCGATCGTCACGAACGTTGCGGTTCCGACCGTGCCGACCGAGACCGCGGCGAAGTAGGCACTCTGGAACGCGCCAGCGAGTGCGCCGGTGGCGCAGATCCGCAGCCACGCCGGCCGGGTTCGGGGAAACGGCTTTCGCCGGATCACAAGTGCTGCCGTGAGCAGGACGCCGCCAAACCCGAGGCGGTAGGCCGCCACCGCGACCGAGGACAGGCCGGACGAGTGGGCGAGCGCCTCGCCGGTGACACCGCCGGTGCCCCAGAGCAGACCGGCCGCGACGAGCAAGATGAAGGGTGAACGGTTGTGCAGACGCATGTCGGACTCCAGCGACGAACGGGCAGATGGTCGCGAGAGCGGAGCCAGGATGCCCACGGCTGGGCAGCACAAAATGAGCGCGCCTCGAAGGCGCTCGCCGAACCCCGCTTAGAAGCGGGTCGGCGGGGTGATGATCACGCGGCGATGCACGTCGAGAACGCTACCAGCCCGCACGGCAACCAATCCCGGTGTCAGTGGTCTCTTAGAGGGTGGGGACGAGCGAAGGGGCCGCATGGAGGATGGATTCGAGGAGTGGGCGCGCACTCGAACACCGTCGTTGTTGCGAGCCGCCTACGTCCTCACGAGTCACCAGCAAGCCGCCGAGGATCTCGTGCAGTGTGCGCTCGAACGAGTGGCGATTTCCTGGCGGCGGATCGACGATCAACCCGACGCCTACGCCCGCAAGGTGCTGTATCGCCTGGGGATCCGCCGGTGGCGCCGCCGCCGAGCCGGCGAGTTTCTGACGGCGCAGCCGCCTGACGGCAGCAGTCCGGATGAGATCAGCGCACTCGAGACGCGGGTGGTTTTCCAGGCGGCGCTTCAGCGTCTGACGCGATCCCAGCGTGGCGTGTTGATGTTGCGGTTCTACGAGGACCTCTCAGAGGCCGAGGCGGCCGCCGTACTGGGCTGCTCGGTAGGAACGATCAAAAGCCAGACCCACAAGGCGTTGCAAGCCCTGCGCAAGGGCTCGCCTGAAGTCGCCTACTTAGCCGGAAGGAAGTCCCATAGCGATGTCTGACACCGAGCTCCATGACCTTCTCGTCGAGGTCGCCAGCCAGGCTGTCCCGACTGACCTTCTCCCGCGAGTGCAAGGCGGCATTCGGGCGAGACGGCGGCGACGCGGCACGGTTGCGGTCGCGGCCGTGGCCGTCGCGCTGGCGGCCATTGTCGTGGTGGCGACCCAAATCGACAGCTCGAGCGCGCCGCATCCCGGCTCGCGCGCGGCGGGCCACGCCCCGAGGCAGGCCGCTGGTGGACCGCCCTCGACGCGTACGGTTAAGCCCTTCAAGGGACCGGGCGTCAAGCTGGTCGCCTACTCCGGCAAGCAACCTGCTGGCTACACCGTTGACGTGATCCCGCAGGGCTGGGTTCTCGGCGGGGTGAACTCCTTCGCCCTCACGATCAATTCTGCTAGTGACCCCAACATGGACCCGAGTTACTTCGTCGGGAAACTCGTGGTCGCCCTCGAACCACCAGGGAGCAATTTGCGTACCGATGGTCCGAAGCATGGCGGTCTTGCGGTGACCGTGAACGGTCGAGCGGGCCTGATCTCAGGCCTCGGTGCGAAAGCCGGCCCGACCATGGCGTTCTACGACGCAGCCGGCGACGTAGTCGACATCGAGGCACCGCCTGCGCTGGGGTGGACCACCGCGAGCCCACTTGTTGCGTTCGCCGAAGGCATCCAGGTCCTCGGCGCCGCACAACCCAGCTATGGCTGACGTTGTATCGCCGCCTGAAGCACTGCGACGATCTCGACCGGCTTTAATCACTGTCATGACTGTGGGAGACATGAAGGCAGAGCTGCTCGAATATCTGCAGGCCGGACGGGACGCTTTGGTATGGAAGCTCGACGGCTTATCGGAGTACGACGTCCGTCGGCCAATGGTCAGGACCGGCACTAACCTGCTGGGGCTCGTCAAGCATGTCGCGAGTGTGGAAGCCGGCTACTTCGGTGCGACGTTTGGCCGGCCGTTCGAGCTGCCCATGCCGTGGTGGGACGACGACGCTGAGGCGAACGCGGACATGTGGGCGTCGGCCGAGGAGTCACGCTCGTACATCGTGGGCTTCTACCGACAGGTGTGGGCACATTCCAACGCGACGATCGAGGGCCTTGCACTCGATGCGGTCGGGCGGGTTCCTTGGTGGCCGGCCGATCGCAGTGAGGTCACGCTCCATCGGATCTTGATCCGTGTGATCGCCGAAACCGACCGCCACGCCGGTCATGCCGACATCATCCGCGAGCTCATCGATGGCGGCATCGGTCTGTCCGCGGGTCGAGACAACCTGCCGCCGGCAGACGAGAACTGGTGGTTGGCCTACCGGGCTCGACTCGAGGAGGCCGCCCGTGCGGCGGGAGCCGCGACCGACGAGACCTCGCCTAGGTAGCTGCTGGTCGGGCGTGAAGCAGGCCCTCGCTTCGAGCCACTCGGAACGCGGCCGCCACCGTCACGACGGTGCCGGCCAAGATCACCGCCAAGACGAAGACGCTCTTGATCGCGACGAACTCGGTGGTCGGCAGCGATTCCAGTAGCCAGACGGTCACGACACACTTCGCGAGGCCGAGCACAGCCCACAGCAGCGTCAGATGCCAGAACAGCCGCTGGATCCGGGGTCTGCCGGCGACGTCGGCGTTCATCGGGTAGAAGTCAGCTGCGAGTCGCGCCACGACGGGCCGAGCGCTTCGAAGCGACACGATGAACAGCAGGGCAATCACCGCGTCGTTGACCGCGGGTTGCAGGAAGTAGATGAAGGTACTCCCGCTGGCAAAGGCAAGGATGGTCTTAGCGGTCAATCCCACAACGGCGATCATCAGCAACATGGAGATCGGGCGTCTTGTCGTCGCCCGCCACGCGGTAGCGCCGTAACACCAGACGAGGGCGGCGATGAGCGCGGTCCAGACGTTCTCCGCTCTGAGGCAGACGTAGAACAGCACGCTCGGGATCACGTTGGCCATGAGCAGGCTCAACGCCAAATGTTTGATGATCGCCGCGAAACGAGGTCGTTCCGTCTCGGTCAGGCTCGCGACTGCGGTCGACACCATCGACTACACGCTAGCGGTGTGACTGTCAGGCGCCTATACATCGGACGTCGCGATGTTTCGGCGCCCACGTACCTCGCTCGGTCGACCCGCTCCCTGACTCACCGTTTCGCGCTGGACCTCCTCGGCAAAGCCAGGCACCATATCGACAAGGCCGAGCTGTGCGCGTGGTCGCGGCGCGGTTCGATCACCGCGGGGTCTATTCAGCGCGAGGTGCCACCAATTGGGTTGGCGTGGCGCGACCGGTGCCTGGCGACGGTGGGACGCCGACCGCCCGGAATCGGCCCGGCGCCACTGGGTCGTCGACCAGCTGCCGGCTTTCGGAATCCTGCTGGCGTACGCCGCGGCGGTGTGGTGGCTCTATTACCCACTCGCGTTGTTCGATCGCACGCACTTGCCCGGATGTGGGTGCGGCGATGTCATCCAGCAGGCGTGGATTCTGGAGTGGGCAAAGGTCGGTCTCGCACACCACGACCTGTCGTTTCTGACGAATCGGATTGACTATCCGCGCGGTGCGAATCTGGCCGACTCAGCCAGCTTTCCACTGCTTGCTGTTGCCGCCGCTCCGCTGACTGCCGTGGCTGGGCCGGTGGCCACGCTGGGGTTCCTGTTTCGATGCGGCATCTGGCTGACGGCGGCCTCAGCGTTCGTCACGGCGCGCCGGCTGGGGATGAGTGTGGTTGCCGCAGGTGTCGCCGGTGCAGTCTTCGCGTTCTCTCCGTCGCTTGCCCACCAAGCGAGCTTTCACCTGTTTCTGGTGTTCCTGCCGCTGCTGCCCCCGCTTTGCGCTTTGGTGTATTGCCAGTTCGTCAACGGCCCCGCGGGTTGGCAACGACGGGGATGCTGGCTCGGGGCGATCGGGGCCGCGCAGTTCCTCATCGACAACGAGGTGCTGCTCGGCGTCGCGCTGGTGATCGCGGTCGTGATCGTCGTCCTCGCCTGCTCTCGGTCGGTCCAAGTGGTGGCCGGCAAGCGAGCGTGGCGCGCGGACGTTCTCGACCCCGCGCTTGGAGCGGGCAAAATGTTTGGGCTATCCGCACTTATTGCGGTGCCGATCGTGGCCTATCCAACCTGGATCGCGGTCGCGGGTCCGCAACACGTGGTCGGGCCGACCCAGCCCTTGCGGTCCAGTGGGATCAATCCGCTGGCGAGTGTGTTCCCGTCTTACCGCGGAGTTCTCGCGTGGAGCGTTCCGGGCATCCATTCGCAGGGAATTGTCGACCAGCAGAACGCCGCGTACATCGGTGTGGCTGCGTTGGCCGCGATCCTGGCCGTCGCGTGGTGCCTACGCCGATCGGCGCTGGTTCGTAGCGCTGCATTGCTGACGGCAGCGGCGTGGGTGTTCTCGCTCGGTGGGGGTCGCTCGGTGGCTGGCTCTTGGTACGGCTCGGAGCTGCCCTTCGGCTGGCTCCGTTCGATACCCGGCCTGCAGGACCTGATCCCGAGCCGGCTGACGATCGTCAGTGACCTCGGTGTCGCCGTCCTGCTCGCCCTCGCTGTCGACCATCTGGTCAGGCGCCGTCGGATTGACGGCTCCCCGATCCAGCGGATGGCCGGGAGCGGGACCCGTATCGGCGTACGCGGGATCGCGATCGCCGGGATTGCGATTGCTGTTATTGGCCTCCTTCCGACGACCCGCATCCACATCCTCAAGGTCGACGCCGCGAGACCGTTCACCGGCCGCGGGTGGCAACCTCCGCTTCGCGGCACTGTGCTCGCGGTTCCCTATCCTGACTTCACCAACGACGCGGCAATGCTCTGGCAGGCAGACGACGGGCTGCGATTCGCTCTTCTCGGTGGCTACGCGAACCGACCACTTCCCAACGGTACGGACACGAAAAGCGCGCTTCTGACGGCGCCGGCAGCGCTTGCCCAAGTGCTGCTGGCGACCGACACCGCCCGTCCGATCTCGGCGCACGTACTGGATCGGGCACGCCAGGAACTCCCAGGATTTCTGCTCCGGTCACGCGTGAATTGGATCGTGACGACTGCGAAGGACGGCCCTGGCTGCCGCGCCTTTGTCGAGCTCCTCGATCAGCGCTTTGGTCCGCCCGACCATTGGGGTGCCTTGCGCTACTGGTCGTCGAAGGGCACTCGGGCACATTTCGTCTGAGATAACACGGATTTGTGTTATCTCAGATGTGTGTTACTTTCATGTCGATGCCGACCGACGCTGAGATCACGTTCGCCGACCACGCGGGCCGCTTCTACGCCCGCCGCTACGGCATGGCGCCGATGGTCGGCCGGCTGCTCGGCTATCTGGCGGTCTGCGACCCGCCGGAGCAGAGCATCGCGGAGCTGGCCGAGGCGCTGCTGGCCAGCCGCAGCGCGATCGCGGGCGCGGTCAACGCGTTGGAGACCCTCGACCTGGTTCGCCGCTCGCGTGCCGCGGGTGAGCGGATGGACCGCGTCCGCATCGACCTCACTCCCCTCGAGACGCATGGGGTTCGACGTCACCGAGTACCAGGAGCAGGGCGAGCTCGCCCGCGAGGGCCTGGAGCTGCTGCGCCGACGCACCGCTCGAGCGGCGGGCGGTGCTGCTGGAGTTGGCCGCGTTCGCCGACTTCCTGGTGGCACGACTGCCGCTGCTGCGAGCAGGAGTGGAAGGCGCGCCGGGAGGCGCTGCGCGCCGCCGGCGAGCTCCCCGACGAGCCGCACCGAGCGCTGAGAGCGAGGAAGCGATGACGATCAACCCAGATGCGTTGGCGATCAGCGCCCGCGGCGTGCGCAAATCGTTCGGCGAGCACGCCGTGCTCGACGACGTCGACCTCACGGTCGCCGAGGGCACGATCTTCGCGCTGCTCGGCCCCAACGGCGCCGGCAAGACGACGATGGTGCGGATCCTGTCGACGCTGATCCGCGCCGACGCCGGCGAGGTCCGGGTCGGCCGGGCACGACGTGGCCACCGACCCGGACGCGGTGCGCGCCGCGATCGGAGTCACCGGCCAGTTCTCGGCGGTGGACGACCTGCTCACCGGCGCGGAGAACCTGCGGCTGATGGCCGACCTGCACCATCTCGGCCGCGACGCCGGACCGCCGGCGGGTCGCCGAGCTGCTCGAGCGGTTCGACCTGGCCGACGCGCGCGAGCAAGCCGGTGTCGACCTACTCGGGCGGGATGCGTCGCCGGCTCGACCTGGCGATGACGCTGGTCGGCGACCCCGCGGTGATCTTCCTCGACGAGCCGACCACCGGTCTGGACCCGCGCAGCCGCCGCACGATGTGGGAGATCATCCGCGAGCTGGTCGCCGACGGCGTCACGATCTTCCTCACCACCCAGTACCTCGACGAGGCCGACCAGCTCGCCGACCGGATCGCGGTGCTCGACCACGGCCGGATCGTCGCCGAGGGCACGCCGGCCGAGCTCAAGCGCCGCATCCCCGGCGGACACGTCCGCCTCCAGTTCACCGAGCCGCAGGCTCTGCGGTCCGCCGCGGCCGTGCTCGCGACGGCCTCGCCGGACGACGGACCAGCTGACTCTTGCAGGTGCCAGGGCGACGGCACCGTCGCCTCGCTGCGGCGCCTGCTCGACGAGCTTGGACGACGCCAGCATCGAGGTCGAGCAGCTGTCGATCCACACCCCCGACCTCGACGACGTGTTCTTCGCCGTCACCGGCCTCACCGCCGAACCCGCTCGCGAAGAGGAGGCGCTGCAGCGATGAGCGCCCTCGCCTACACCGTCACCGATTCGGCGACGCATGCTGCGCCGCAACCTCAAACACCAGCTGCGCTACCCGTCGCTGACGCTGATGCTGGTCGGGCATGCCGATCGTGTTCCTGCTGCTGTTCGTCTACGTCTTCGGCGGCCAGCTCGGCGCCGGCTCAGCGGCAGCGGTCGTGTCGGCACGGCGGCCGCGGCGCCTACCTCAACTACGTCGCGCCCGGCATCCTGCATCATGACCGTCGCCGCCGCCGCGCAGGGCACCGCGATCGTCGGTCGCGATGGACATGACCAGGGCATCATCGACCGCTTCCGCACGATGGCGATCGCCCGCGCCGCCGTGCTCACCGGCCACGTCCTCGGCAGCCTGATCCAGACGCTGTCGTGCTCGTCGCTCGTCGTCGCGGTCGCGTCGCCCTCGGCTTTCGGTCCGACCGCGACTCCGCTCGACTGGCTCGCCGCCGTCGGCGTGCTGCTCGCTTTTCGCGTTCGCGCTGATCTGGCTCGCCACCGCACTCGGCCTGGCGGCCAAGAGCGTCGAGACCGCCAGCAACACCCCGATGTTCCTCACCCTGCTGCCGTTCCTCAGCAGCGGCTTCGTCCCCACCGCCACGATGCCCGCTGGGCTGCGCCAGTTCGCCGACTACCAGCCCTTCACCCCGGTCACCGAAACCGTGCGCGGCGCTGCTGACCGGCAACCCGATCGGCACCCACGCGATCGCCGCGATCGCGTGGAGCGTCGGGCATCGCCCTTGCCAGCTACCTCTGGGCGGTCCGCCTCTACAACCGCCGGCGCGCAGCCGAGCCGAACTGACCGGACAACTCGTACCACAACCGCCCGGCTGCCCGATGCGGCGACCTGCAGGTCGGCCATGGGTAGCGCACCTCGAGCCGTGGTCGAACGTGGGTTGACATGCACCCTTCTGGCTGCATAAGTTAATAGGCAGCCAAACGGTTGCATGAGAAGGCGGCGGGCTCACGATGCACGACCTGGATTCAGTGTTCAAGGCACTCGCCGACCCCGGCCGGCGCGAGTTGCTCGACCGCCTCAATGACCGCAACGGCCTCACCCTCACCGAAATGTGCGCTGACATGGCCATGACACGGCAGTCGGTGACCAAGCACCTGGACGTGCTCGGGGCGGCCGGCCTTGTGACCACCATCAAGCGAGGCCGGGAGCGACTGCACTACCTCAACGCCGCACCCATCAACGACATCGCGGACCGCTGGATCCGCACCTATGACCGAGGGCGGGCCGAAGCCCTGTCCGATCTCAAGATCGCTTTGGAGGCGAGCACCACCATGGATCAGACGACGTTTGTCTACTCGACCTACATCAGCGCCACGCCGGAGCAGGTCTGGCAGGGCCTCACCGAGCCGGCGTTCACGACCCGCTACTGGCGGCATCCGAAGTCTGGCGGCCTGTCGTTGCGATCTGACTGGCAGAAGGGTTCGACGTATGACGTCGTCTACGACGAAACCGACTTCGTCATCAGCCATCCCGAGCAGGTCGTGCTCGAGTCCGATCCGTATCGCCGGCTCGCCTACACCTGGCACACGTTCAGCCCGGAGTGGGCGGAGAAGCACGGCTTCGACCCAGTGCTCGCTGAGACCTGGCGGGCCGAGCCGCGCTCCAAGGTCAGCTTTGACATCGAAGACGCGGGGCCCGGTGTGGTCAAGCTCACCGTCATTCACGACGGCTTTGCGGCCAGAAGCGGTGTGCTGCAAGGCGTATCCAGCGGTTGGCCGGCCGTGATCGCCAGTCTGAAGACGTTGCTGGAGACCGGATCGCCACTGCCGTAGCCCGTGCAGGCGCTTTCACGCGCTCGGCTGTCAAACTGTCAGCCGTGACTAGCTCGCTCGCCGTCATCGCCATCGACGCAGTGAACGCCCAGACGGTTGCCGACTTCTGGTGCGCTGTCCTCGGCTGGGTGGTGCTCGAAGACGACGACGGCGTCCTCAGCATCGGCGCTGTGGAAGGCGGCGGGCCAACGGTTGACGTGTGTGGTGTGCCGGAAGGCAAGAGGGTAAAGAACCGCTTGCACTTCGACATTCGCGCGGACGGCGTCGAGCGCGCCGCCGAACTGCAGCGTCTGCTCGACCTGGGCGCAAAACCTGCTGACGTCGGCCAAGGGAACAATGTGAGTTGGGACGTCCTCACCGATCCCGAGGGCAACGAGTTTTGCTTGCTTGCCCGAACCGTGCAGGAAGCCGAGCGTCAGCGAACGAATTCATAGTGCAGCTTGCCGACCCGCGTGCCGATGGTGCTGCGTCCACCTTCGCGGCTGCCGGCCCAATCCGGTTCGCCGAGGCGTCGTCAGGTCGGCCTGTGAGCGCCAGACGTCGCAGGTGAGCAAACCGTCGGCTGTCTTCGCGCAGACATGGGAGATCAGGCCGGCCGGTTCAGTCACCGCATCGAGCGGTCAGGCTCTCGGGTCGGGCATGATCTCGCGTACCTCTTGCGCGCAGCGGCATGCCAAGGCGAACTCGGCGGCCCACTGCAGCGCCTCCTCGCGCGATGGCACGTCGACGATGGCGAACCCGCCGAGGACCGCCTTCGTCTCTGGGTACGGTCCGTCGCTGACCGTCCCGTCGGGGGCGACGACAGTGGCTCTCTGGCTCTGCACCCCGCCGCCGAAGACCCACACGCCGGCGTCCTTCGCCGCCTGCAGCACCTGGTGCGCGGCCCTGTCCACAGCGGGCAGATCCTCTTCCGGGAATGTCATCGTGCCGTCATCGAAAGAGATCAAATACCGCGTCATCCCACGACTCCCGTCCCCGGCCGACCCATGTGTGGCGCCTCTAGTCGCAGCCCGGACGAACGCTGCCAGGTCGTGAGATGCCACGGCTGACGATAGCGCCGCTGCGGGCGCGTCCGGACGCCACATCTGTGGGTTCTCGGGGCACCGCACAAGCCCCCGAGTCGGCTAGACGCTCGCTTCGGAGGCTTCCAGGTGGGGATGCCACCAGGAGTCGTCGTCGACCGTCTCCCAACCTCGACGACGTCGGAATGCCCGGATGGAGTTGATGAGCGCGACGGTGGCAATCAACACCAATGGGATTCCGTCAATGATGACCGCGTTGCGCAGGTCACTGCGGGCGACTCGATTACACGCAGCAACACTGTCGAAGATGCCGTCGGGATTGGCGCGACCAAGCGAGGGGTCCGGGTCTGGATGTAGACCGGTCGAGACCACCGACCGGCTACACGAGTAGCCGGGACCATCCTCAGCCGGATGCCCCCGCAGGAATATGTACGTCGGAGCGGACGCCAGACACAGCCATAAGACGATCGCGAGCCCGGTCCACGCTGCGATCCGTCTCACCCCGTGACGATACGTGGCTGAGCCCCTGAGGTCGCCCGTTTCACCGTTCATGCGCAGGCACGCCCGGTCCGATCGGCGCCGGCGACCGCGCTTATCCGCTGGCGGGCGTACCTAGTGCGGTGCGGATCTGCTCGAGCGCCGCAGCTTCTTCCGGGCTTACGTCTTGGCCGTGCTCGCGGTGCGCGGCCGCGACCTTTTCGGCCAGCGTGATCACGAAGTGTCGGTAATCCTCGATCTCTTGCGCGGTCGCCTTCGTCTCGAGCAGCGCGATTGCATCACGAATGTGCTGTAGCGACGTGGCAGTTAGTTCCTCGGGCGAGTGTGGATGTGCGTGATCCACCTTGGGCTTCGCCCCGACGACCGCGTCGAGTAGCTCGCTGTTGCCGTGTTCCGCCCGGGCCTCGACGTACGCCTTCGACAACGCGAACGACTCGCGGAAGGTCCCGCCACGAGACGCGCTCACCACGATGACGCCGGCGCTGGTTGGCGCTTCGCGTACGAGCGTCCATTCGTCGGCGGTAAACGCGGTCTGGTCCGTCATCGCAGCCTCCCAGGCTCGGTCGAGGTCGATCGTGTCATGCGACTCAAGCCGCCTCGCGCCGTGGTGGCGCACGGACGGCTACTGGTCTGGCTCTGTGCGAGCGGGGACCGGGTGAGAGACAGACAAGATGTGTCGAGATCACCGCGAGGGACGGCGTACCGTTCAGGGCTTCGGTGGTACCGGCATTCAGTCAGCAGCCGCGGGTAAGGAGACCAGATATGTCAGCAGTTGATGACGCTAACGCAGCCGAGGACGAGATGGTGCTCGGCTTCCTCAGGGCGCAACGCGAATCGGTCTTGGCAATCGTCGACGGTCTCGACGAGGAGGCGTGGCACCGATCGGTCGTCCCCACAGGCTGGACGCCAACGGGGATCGTGGAGCACCTCGGCGGTGCTGAGTGGCACTGGTTCCAGGGCGTCGTCGCGGGCAAGCAGCCGGAGTTGCCAGGCGACGTCGACGACGATCAGCCGCCGTACGACCCCGCGTCGGTGATCTTCACGTCGGACTCGTCCGCCGCGGAAGCCACTGCCTTTTACCGCGCGCAGTGCGCGCAGTCCGAGGAGGTGCTCGCGGCCACAACGCTGTCGGCGTCGCCGCTCGGCAAACATGGCCGTTATGAGCCGCCAAACGTTCGCTGGGTCGTGCTGCACATGATCGAGGAAACGGCCCGCCACGCCGGGCATCTGGACATAGCGAGGGAACTCCTCGACGGCACGGTTCGGTTAGGTGGGCGGTGATCCGTCGGCACCACCATGTTGTAGCCGGTCGCCGCGCGTGGAGGTTCGCACTACTTATAGAGTGACGGTGTGCTGAGGTGCAGGCCCTCGGCTGCTGGCGTCACCCGTATCGACCGTCGTGGTCGTGTCTGACTCAGGCATCAAGCATCGTGAGCCAGGGATCGCGCAAGGGTGGATCGGCCTGATCCGGGTCCGGCCTGTGGTCGCAGCATCGGTCTGCGGACGCCATCGTCATGGGGTTCGGAAGGGCTGATCGACCGACAAGGAGTGCGCTTGCCCCCACGTTCCCGGCGTCGCACCCGCGGCGGCGTTCCGTTGCCGCCCCGGCAGGGTACGGACGCTCGGCCAGCCCGGGCGCAGCCTCGCCGGGCGCAGCAGGCCGCCGAGCCGAGCCGCGCTGCGCCGCGCCGCAACGCGCCGAACCGGCGACAGGACCAGGGGCCGCTCGCCGTTCTCGCGATGGCTGCGGCGGACGTTGACCGGCGACCGGTGACCCAAGCGACGCGCGCGATGTTCCAGGCGATTGCGCTGCTGTTGCGCGAACAGCGGGTCCAGGCCACGACGGCGCCGATGAGCCCGGCTCAGCGAGCAGGGCAGCAGAAGCGGATCGAAGGCCTCGCGGCCAACCTGGCCCGCACCGCCGCCCGCGACACGTCGCTGTTCGCCCTTCTAGACGATGGCGCCCAGCTGCTTCCCGGCACACACGCAGCCGTGCGCGAGCTTCGGATCAAAGCAGGTCTCCCAGTCGAGGCGGAGGACGCGGCGTCATCCCCGCCGTCCGACGCCGCGCCTGCCCGCGAGCAGCGTCAGGTCGTTCCGCAGTCCGCGGTCGCCCGTAACCTCGCCAACCCGTTCCTCGCGCCGGAGTACTCGGCGGCGCCGACGCCTCGGTCTCGGCCACGGTTGCTCGCCGACTGGGAGTTGATCCGGCCGCTGCTGCGGGCCTTCGAGGAGTCAACCGCGAACGCCCCGTCTTGCATGACCCTCCCGGCGCCGAGCCATGCCCACATCGCGGTCGGTCTTGATCTCATGCCCCATCAGGCCCAGGTAGTCGCAAGCGCGAAGAGCGGCCATCGGACGTTCCTGCTCGCCGACGAGCCCGGCCTCGGCAAGACCGCTCAGGCACTGCTCGCGGCCCAAGCCGCTCATGCCCATCCGCTGCTCGTCGTCGTACCGAACGTGGTCAAGACCAGCTGGGCCCGTGAAGCTGCGATGTGGACGCCGAAGCACGGCGCCACCGTCATTCACGGCGACGGCGAGACCGTCGACGCATTCTGCGACATCGTCATCGTCAACTACGACATCCTCGACCGCCATGTCGGATGGCTCGGCCGCTTCGGCTTCCGCGGCATGGTCATCGACGAAGCACACTTCATCAAGAACAAGTCGTCGCAGCGTTCGCAGAACGTGCTCGACCTGTCGCGCCGCGTCCGTGAGCGCACGACCCGGCCGCTGCTCATGGCACTCACCGGAACGCCGCTGATCAACGACATTGAGGACTTCCTGGCAATCTGGGAGTTCCTCGGCTGGATCACCGGCACCGAAGTTGGCCCCGAGCTGTTGCATTCCCTCGAGGCCAACGCGATGACACCGCTTGACCCCGGCTTCTACCCAGCCGCGCGAGAGTCGGTGATCGAGATGGGGGTCGTCCGACGCCGCAAGGTCGACGTCGCCAAGGACATCCCCGACCGGCGCATCGCCGACGTACCGGTCGAGCTCGAGGGTGCCGCGGGGTCATCGGTACGGGCGGCCGAGCGCAAGCTGGTCGAGCGTCTGGTGAAGCGCTACCGAAGTGCCATGGCTGCGCGCAAGGACGCCGACGAGACCGCAGGTGTCGACGCATCGACGGTGCGTCAAGTCTGCGCCCGGGAGTTGCGCAACTCCGACGAGAACAGCACCGGAGAGAACATCTTCTCGATGATGCGGCGAATCGGCCACGCCAAGGCCGAGCTCGCCGCGGACTACACCGCCCAACTGTCTCGGAACGCCGGCAAGGTCGTGTTCTTCGCTAAACACATCGACGTGATGGACGCCGCTGAGAAGGTCTTCACCAAGCGCGGCATTGGCTACTCATCGATCCGCGGCGGCCAGACCACGCGGGTACGACAAAAGAACATCGACTCGTTCGTCAACGATGAGAATGTGCACGTCGTTGTCTGTTCCCTGACCGCTGCCGGCGTCGGCATCAACCTCCAGGTGTCCTCCAACGTCGTGCTCGCTGAGTTGTCGTGGACCGCAGCTGAGCAGACGCAGGCGATCGATCGTGTGCACCGCATCGGTCAGGACCAGCCGGTCACTGCGTGGCGCATCATCGCGACGCAGACCGTCGACGCGCGGGTCGCCGAGCTCATGAGCGCTAAAGAGAGTCTCGCTGCTCGCGCACTCGACGGCTCGGACGTCGAGGTCGCGAGCATCGACCTACAGCTCGAGACACTCGTCAGCCTGTTGACCGACGCTCTGACCCCCGGCTGACCCTTCGTCGATCGGCCCTCGACGGGCCGCCGCTGCGCGCGTCCGACAAGTGTCTTCCTCAGTGGATCGAGCTCGGTAGCGGATCAGCTGGCTGCAGGGCGTTGCGAGAGCAGGTCGAGGGCGACGTCGATGATCATGTCTTCCTGCCCGCCGACGAGCCCTCGGCGGCCGACCTCGACCAGGATGTCGCGGGTGTCGAGGCCGTAGGTCGCGGCGGCGCGTTCGCGTGCCGCAGGAAGCTCGAGTAGACGCCGGCGTAGCCGAGGGTGAGGGTCTCGCGGTCGACCTGGACGGGACGATCCTGCAGCGGCCGGACCAGGTCGTCGGCCGCGTCCTGCAGGGCGAACAGGTCGCAGCCGTGCTGCCAGCCGAGCAGGTTGGCCACCGCGATCAGCGGCTCGATCGGGCAGTTGCCGGCGCCGGCGCCCATCCCGGCCAGCGACGCGTCGACCCGGGTGACGCCGTTCTCGACCGCCACGACGGAGTTCGCGACCGCGAGCGACAGGTTCTGGTGGGCGTGGATGCCGAGCTCGGTGCTGCCGGTCGAGCAGCTCCCGGTAGGCGCGGACCCGGTCGCGCACGCCGGCCATGGTCAGCCGGCCGCCGGAGTCGGTGACGTAGACGCAGTGCGCGCCGTAGGACTCCATCAGCTTGGCCTGCGCCGCCAAGCTCCGGCGGGGCCATGTGGCTCATCATCAGGAAGCCGGAGACGTCCATGCCGAGGTCGCGGGCCTTGGCGATGTGCTGGGCGGCGATGTCGGCCTCGGTGCGTGGGTCGCGACCCGGACCGAGGTGACGCCGAGGTCGTGGGCCCGCTCGAGGTTGTCGATCGTGCCGATGCCGGGCAGCAGCAGCGTCGTCAGCCGCGCGTTGCTGGACGACGGCCGCGACCGCGCCGATCCACTCGGCGTCGGTGTGCGCGCCGGCGCCGTAGGTCAGTGTCGAGCCGGCCAGCCCGTCGCCATGCGCGATCTCGATCGCGTCGACGCCCGCGGCGTCCAGCGCGGCCGCGATGTCGGTCACCTGCTCGAGGGTGTACCGGTGCCGCACGGCGTGCATGCCGTCCCGCAACGTGACGTCCTGGATGTAGACCTGTGGTCCGACCGGCGCGTCGGCGGTCATCGCGCCACTCCGGCTGCAACGCCGCGGTCTCGTCGGCGTGCGGCGCGCCAGCCGCTCGCCGACCCGCAGCGCCGCCGAGGTCATGATGTCGAGGTTGCCGGCGTAGGCCGGCAGGTAGTGGGCGGCGCCCTCGACCTCGAGGAACACGCTCACCTGGGTGCACTCGGCGCGGGCCGCGATCAGGGACGAGTCAGCGTGCGCACGTCTCGCCGCGCCGCGAGTCGCTGAACTGCACCTCCTGCTTGAGCCGGTAGCCGGGCACGTAGGCCGCCACCTCGGCGACCATCTGCTCGACCGACGCCGCGACCGCGTCCCGCGCGGCGGCGTCGAGCCGGTCGGTCAGGCACAGCACCGTGTCGCGCATGATCAGCGGCGGCTCGGCCGGGTTCAGCACGATGATCGCCTTGCCGCGCGTCGCGCCGCCGACCTGCTCGATGGCGGCCCGGGTCGTCTCGGTGAACTCGTCGATGTTGGCGCGGGTGCCCGGGCCCGGCCGACCTCGACGCGATCGACGCGACGATCTCGGCGTAGTGCACCGGCGTGACCGCGGCCGATCGCGGCCACGATCGGGATCGTCGCCTGACCGCCGCAGGTCACCATGTTGACGTTGGGGGCGTCCAGGTGCTCGTCCAGGTTGACCGCCGGCACCACGTACGGGCCGATCGCGGCCGGCGTCAGGTCGACGAGCTGCTTGCCGAACGGCGCCAGCCGGCGGCGTTGGCCAGGTGCGCCCGGGCCGACGTCGCGTCGAACACGATCCGGATCTCGTCGAAGCCGGCCATCGCGACCAGCCCGTCGACCCCGTCAGCAGTGATCGGTACGCCGAGCCCGGCCGCGCGCGCGAGCCCGTCGGACGTCCGGGTCGATGCCGACCATCGCCGCCATCTCGAGATCAGGCGACAGCCGCAGGATCTTGATCATCAGGTCGGTGCCGATGTTGCCCGAGCCGATGATGGCGACCTTGGTGCGGGTCATGGTCGCTCCCGCTCGGCGCCCCGGCGGGCCGCGAACTGCGCGGTGACCGTGCCGAGGTCGCTGACGTCGGCGGTGAAGTGTCGCCGGGGCGCACCGGCGACCACCGGCCCGAGCGCGCCGGACAGCACGACGTCACCGGCCCGTAGCGGTTGACCGAGCTCGCGGGCGGTCTTGGCCAGCCAGGCCACGCCGCGAGCGGGTTGCCGAGGCAGTCGCGTCCCGCGCCGGATGACACGAGCTCCGTCGCCGCGATGCAGGCGTCATCGAGACTGCAGCGAGGTCGAGGTCAGCGAGCGGCCGTGGCTCGTCGCCGAGCACGAACAGCCCGGACGAGGCGTTGTCGGCGACGGTGTCGACGATGGTGATGTCCCAGTCCGGCGATCCGGCTGTCGACGATCTCCAGCGCGGCCACGACCTGCGCCGTCGCCGCCGACACAGCGCGCGCATCGATCGAGGGCGCGTCCAGGTCGGCGCCGAGGACGAACGCGATCTCGGCTTCGATCCGCGGCTGCAGCAGTCGTGACGGGTCGATCGGATGCCACCGGCGGCGCACTTCATGTCGTCGAACAGGACGCCGAAGTCGGGCTGGTCGACGCCGAGCTGCGCCTGCACCGCCGGGTTGGTCAGCCCGATCTTTCGCCCGACGATGCGCGCGCCGGAGCGGAGGCGCGCCGGCGACCAGCGCGCTCTGCACCGCGTACGCAGCCGGGATGTCACCGGCGGGTAGCAGGTCTCGCACCGGAGCGCATGGCGTGCGGCCGGAGATCGCGACCTCGAGGCGCCGCGCGCGCGTCCGCGACGGCCAGATCCAGCGTGGTGGCATGAGTGGTCATGACGGCAAGGCGACGTCGAAGGTCGTGCCGATGCCCATGCCGGTGATCCACTCCGGGACCGGCTCATAGCTGGTCCAGGCCAGCGGGGCTGCGGACGGCGGCGTGCCGACCAGCCACGCCCGGATCTCGTGGCCGCCGCGTGCCGGCGACCTTCTCCAGCCCCTCGTGGCCCAGCTCGACGACCGGCGTCGAGGTCGGTCGTGCTCGAGCTGGTCCAGGAACCAGGTGTCCCAGTCGGGGTTGAGCGGCGCGCTCGGATTGCCGCCCATCGCCCGGACTCGCGGCTCGCGGGCGGCGGCGAAGGCGCGGGTGTCACTGGCGGCCGTGGATGAGCGCGTCGCGGCGTTCGCCGGTGAGGGCAGGATCGCGCGGGTCGTTCGATGGCAGCCAGTGCGACAGCCCGCCGCTGGCCACGACCAGGACCCTGCTGTCGTCGTCGCCGTCGCGGAGCGCGTCACCGAGCGCGGTCGCCCAGTGCGACGCATCGGGCGAGGCTGGGCAGCGGGGGAGCCGCGCTGTTGACGACCAGCGGCACAAGCGGGATGTCGGCGGTGCCGGTGAGCATCTCGTACCCCTGCACGAGGCCGTGGTCGACGGTCAGCGAGTAGGACAGTGCGAGGTCGAAGCCGGCGTCGGACAGCGACGAGTGGATCGTCCAGGCCAGCTGCCTGGCGACCGGCAAGGAACCGGCCGTGCTCCCGAAGTCGCCGAACCCGATCACCTCCTCGACGCCGAGGATGAACGGTGGCATGACGTCGTAGAAGCTGGCGTGGAAGTGATCCGGCCCGATGACGACCATCGCGTCCGGCGCAAGCCGCTTCACGGCGGCTGCCACGCGGCGCCGCGTCGTTGAGGAAGCTCGCGCCCGGGTCGTCGGCACCGCTTGGCGGCAACAGCGTGGCGAACGGCGAGTGCGACATGCCGACGAAGCCGATGATCTCACTCACGAGGGGTCCTTCTCGTCGCGCAGGAACGCGCGGTGCGCCGCCAGGAAGTCGTCGACCTTCTCCCACTGCGGCCAATGGCCGGCGTCGGTGATGACGTGCAGCCGCGCATCGGGCAACCAGTCGAGGAGCATCTCGGCCTCGTCAAGCCCGCCGGTCGGATCGTGGTCGGTCCACAACAGCAAGGTCGGCGCGACGACCTGCCGACCCACGACGGGTCCCAGCTGAAGTCCGCGCGGATCACCGGGTCCTGCAGCACCAGGGTGTTCGTGATCGCTTGGACGAAGCCCGGGCCGGCTGTAGACGGCGCGGCGCAGGTTGACCAGCTCGTCGGTGACCATCGAGGTGTCGTGGAACAGGAACTCCACCCGGCGGCGCACGGTGGCGTCACTCGGGATCTTGTACGGCGGCCATCGTGCTGTCGCGCATCCGGGCCATGACCTCGGGCTTGTTCGCGATGTTGCCGGGGGTGTTGAGCACGAGCCGCCCGACTCGGTCCGGGTGGTGGGCTGCGGTCCAGGCGACGACCCAGCCGCCGAGTGACTCGCCGGACAGGTGCGGCCCGCTCGATGCCGAGTGCGTCCATCAACCCGATGAGGTGATCGGACAGCACGTCGATCGTGTAGTGCTTGTCGGGCAGGTCGGACCAGCCGTGGCCGACCATGTCGTAGGCGGTGACGTGGAAGTCCTCGGCCAGGCCGGCGATGTCGCGCGCGTAGGCCTCGAGGTGGCCGCCGGTGCCGTGCAGGAGGATCAGCTCAGGCCCGGAGCCGGCCTGCAGCACTCGGGTGCGTACGCCGTCGACGTCGATGTGGCGCAGTTGGTGATCGACGTCGGCGAGCTCGCCCCAGATGCTGATGTGGTCCGGCAGGTCAGTCATGTGGTGTCGCTCCTTGAATCGGGCGCGGGCCTCGGTGACGGTGGCGAGACCGGCGCTCTGTCGGCGGGTCAGTCCGAAGGCGGCGAGCAGCCGTGAGTTCTCGATGGTGAGGAACTCGACTGCCGCCTGGGCGGAGTCGTTGTAGTGCCGGTGCCAGGTCCAGGGCGGCGTGTAGATGAAGTCGCCGGTGGACCACGTGACGGTCTCGTCCTCGATCTCGCTGTGCCCGTCGCCGCTGATGACGAAATGGACGGTCTCGTGATGGTGGCGTTGCATGTCCGAGCTCAGACCCGGCGGGATCACCTGGCGGAAGAGTTCGAAGGTCGCGGTCGGCAGGGCGCCGGCGATCGACAGCGTGGTCGGGTTGTGAACCTGGTCGGCGGGTAGTCGCTGCAGTTCGTCGGCGTGCACGACGAGCGGGCGCGCTTGGCCCGGTTGGACCGCGTCGGTGCAGGCCGGCGAGGAAGCTCGCCATCTCGAACTCGGCCATCAGATCGTCTCCGTCCGTCCGCCGTCGACCGTGAGCACGGTGCCGTTGACGTAGCTCGCTGCCGCCGACGCCAGGAAGGCGATCGCCGCGGCGATCTCGCGCCGGCTCGGCGGCGCGACCGGCGGGAATGTCGGCGCAGTCGGCGCGCTCCACCTCGGCATAGCTGCCGCCGCTGCGTCGGGCCCGATTCTCCAGTACCTCGCGGCGCCGGTCGGTATCGGTGGCGCCGGGTGCGACGCAGTTGACCGTGACTCCGTCCGCGGCGTACTCGCGCGACAGCAGGTTCACCGCACTGGTTATCGCGGTCCGCAGGACTACCGAGATCGCAAGATCCGGATGTGGCTGTCGAACCATGGCGGAGGTCACGACGATCACTCGGCCGAACCCGCGCTTCGCCATGCTCGGGATTGCCAGTCGTGCCAGTCGCATCGGGCCGAGCACCAGCAGCTCGAACGCTTCACGCCACGTCGCGTCGTCGATGTCGAGGATGCGGCCCGGCGGTGGGCCGCCGGCATTGATCACCAGCACGTCGAGCCGGCCGAACATCCGCCTCGACGCTCGCGAGCGCGAACTCGGCCGAGGCCGGATCGGCCAGATCGCTGACCAGGTAGTCGACCTCGCCGCCATCGCGTTGCCCGGATCTCCGTCGCTGCGGCGATCAACGCCTCCTCGCGCCGGCCGGTGATGACGACGTGCATGCCGGCGCCGGCGAGGCGCTCGGCCGTCGCGCGACCGATGCCCTGCGCGCCGCCGCCGACGAGCGCAGTTCGGGTGATGATGATCGCCCTCCGGTCGTACGATGTCCGCCGTACCCTGAGTCGTCAGCCTGACGGGATGATCCGGAGCAGCCAAAGATGAGTCCCACTGAGCGGGACATCAGTGCTCCGAGCGCGCGCGGCCTCGATCGCGCCGCCACGATTCTCGGCGCCTTCGACGCCACCCATCGGGAGCTGACCCTGGCCGCGCTGGTGCGGCGGAGCGGGCTGCCGCGGTCGACGACCCACCGCACCGCCGACGCCATGCTTCGCCTCGGCTGGCTCGACAAGCCCGACGAGCACTACCGCATCGGCAACCGGCTGTTCGAGATCTCCGGCCTCGCGCCGATCCGACACGAGCTGCGCGAGGCGGTGTTGCCGTTCCTGCAGGACCTCTACAACGCGACCCGCACCGCGGTGCAGCTCGGTGTGCTGGACGGGCCGCGAGATCCTGATCGTCGAGAAGATCACCGGGCATCGGCCGATGCCGATGCTGTCCCAGGTAGGCGGCACAATCCCTACTCATTGCTCCGCCCTCGGCCGCGCAATCCTCGCCTACTCGAGCGCAGAAACGGTCAACGCGGTGATCGCCGCCGGCCTCACGGCACGCACCCCGCGGACGATCACGACTGCCGACGCGCTGCGTCGCGAGCTTGCCGCGATCCCCGACCGGGGCTGGGCGGTGGAGCGCGAAGAAGGCAACATCGGCGTGTCCTGCGTCGGCGCCCCGATCTTCGGACCGCTCGGCGATGTCGTCGCTGCGTTGTCCGTGACCGGACCGACCGCAGCTGTCCGATCCGATCGGGCCGGTCCCGCTGTCCGGCTCGCAGCAGCCGCCGCGTCGCGGGCCTATTCGACCCGGCGCTAACAACCCGTCCGCCGCGAATTCGAGGGCCGATCGGCGAGCGAAGTCGAGTCCCACTGAATGGGACATTCGCTTGGTGGCCGCCTCGCTCGTCGTCAAGATGTGTCGCATCGCACACCTGCCATGAGGGCTGGGGGTGCGGCGGCTGGAGGACACATGACGCTTGGCGGCGGATACATGCTTCCCTCGCGTGCGGGGCAAGCCATCGGCGCGATCGGTCTCAGCATCACCAAGAAGACCGACGGCGAATCCACTCTCGATGCCTACTCGTTGTTCGAGTACGCCATCCCGGCGGGCGTCAACGGGCCGCCGCCACACATCCACACCCGTGAGGATGAGTCCTTCATCTGCCTCGCCGGTCGACTTGAGGTCGACCTGGGGGAGGAGAAGTTCGAGCTCGCCTACGGTGACTACCTGTTCCTGCCACGCAACGTCGTCCATACCTTCCGCAACCCGTTTGAGGAAGAGGCCCGAGTGATCTCGGTCGTCTCGCCCGCGGGCCTGGAGAAGTACTACGAGGCGCTTGCCGAGATGCCACCCGGTGTCAGGGACATCGCGGTGATCCAGGGCATCATGGCTGAGTTTGGGATCGAACTCCGGCTGCCGGCTGGAACGCACTGACATGAAGGTCGGGATCATCGGCGCGGGATTCGCGGGGATCGCGACGGCGAAGGTGCTGAAGCAGGTTGGTCACGACGTTGTCGTCTTCGACAAGGCCAGTGACGTCGGCGGTGTGTGGAGTGTGACCCGACGTTATCCGGGGCTGACGACTCAAAGCCCGAGGGACATGTATGCACTGTCGGACCTCCCGATGCCGAAGGGCTATCCGGAGTGGCCGAGCGGAGCTCAAATCCAGGAATACCTCGCGGGGTACGCGACGAGCTTCGGCCTCGACCCATTCCTGCGGCTGAACACCGAAGTCACCCGCGCACAGCCCAACGAGGACGGCACCGGCTGGCGACTGGATGTTCGTGGCGTCGATCACGAATCGACCTCGTCGACCGAGTCGCTCGCCGTCGATCGCCTGGTCATCGCCAATGGCGTCTTTTGCGAGCCCGAGCGGCCCGTCTACGAAGGCGTCGAGGAGTTCACCGCCGCGGGTGGTCGGCTCTACCCGGCCACTGAGTTCCACGACGGCGAAGAGGCTCGCGGCAAAGATGTCCTCGTCGTCGGCTATGGCAAGTCGGCCTGCGACGTCGCGGTGCCGATCAGCGACGTCGCCGCGAGCACCACGGTGATCGCACGCCAACTGTTGTGGAAGGTGCCGAAGCGGGTTGGCGGCGTACTCAACTTCAAATACCTGCTGCTCACCCGCATGGGAGAGTCGCTCTTTCGCTACGCCAGAATCCGCGGCGTCGAGAAGTTCCTTCACGGTCCCGGCAACGGGATGCGACGGCGGATGCTCAACTCCGTCGGCACAGCGTCGGTGCGGCAATACAAGCTGACCAAGCTCGACCTGCTGCCCTCCGGCAACATGGAAGACATCGTTCGCGGCGCGATCGGCCTTGTGACCGAGGGGTTCTTTGACCGCGTCGAACAAGGAAAGATCGTGGTGCAGCGAGACCGGACCATCGCGCGCCTTTTGGTCAAGGACGGCCGTCCATCTGCTGAGCTCAACGATGGCAGCGTCTTGCCTGCCGATCTCATTGTCTACGCGCTGGGCTTCAAGCAGGGCGTGCCGTTCCTCGACGCAGACCTGCAGAAGCGAGTGTTCGACGAGCGCTCCAACTTCATGCTCTACCGGCAGATCCTTCCGGTCGGCGTCCCGAATCTGTACTTCGCCGGCTACAACTCGTCATTCTTCAGCCCGTTGAATGCCGAGATGGCGGCAGTCTGGATCGCCGCGCATCTGGCCGGCGAGCTGACTGTGCCGGAGACCGAGGCGATGCGGCAGGCGGTCGTCGATCAGCTCGCCTTCATGGACGACGCGACCGGCGGTCATCACTGTCGCGGCACGAAGATCATCCCGTTCTCGATGCACAACGTTGACGAGGTTCTGGGGGACCTGGATCTCAACATCTCCGCCCGTACCCGTGCTGCGCATTGGCTCGGGCCGATCAAGCCCAAGGCATACCGCAAGGTCGCCCCCAAGCTGGCCAAGCGCCTTGCGGCACGTCCTACTCCGGCGGCCAACCCCGAGGGCGAGGCTCAGCAACCGGCGCAGGTGCCTACCCGCCTGGACACGAATGTGAGGGTCGGCTCGCCGTGAGCTGACTTCGCCTCTGATCCGCAACTAACTCAACCAGATCGCGGGAGCAATTCCCGCCGTCACCCATCCCGACCAGATCGCGGGAGCACTCCCGCCGATCCGATCACCCCTGCCCCGATGAGGAGTCAGACGTGAAGCCGAAGCGCACCGCCCGATTTGTGTTCGCGTCGTCGCTGGCCATAGTGATGGCCCTTGCGGCGGCTTGCGGCAGCAGCAGTAGCGGCGCCAATTCGCCGAACCCGGCCGATCCGATCGCGTCCGGCGCGAGCTTGACGGATCCGAGCGGCCCAACGAGCTCGGCCGTGGCCGAGGCAACCCGGGACCTCGCGCCGTATACCGGTCATCCGAACTCCTTCCCGGTGACGACGCCGCTCAAGCGGAAGCCGCGCACCGGAACAACACTCGCTTTCCTGCAGTGCTCCGATCCGATCTGCGCGTTGTTTGCTCAGCTGATTGTCCCGGCGGCAAAAACGATGGGCGTGAAGGTCACCATCACCAAAGGCGGCGCCTCGGCTGCTTCGCTGCAGCAAGCGATGGCGAGCATCATCGCCGAGAAGCCCGCGGCTGTGTTGCTGCCCGCTGTGGACCCGGTGGAGTACCGGACCGCGATGAGCCAGCTGAATGCCGCCGGCATCCCGGTGGTGTCGCAGGGCATCGCGGACACGAGCAGCTTCCCCGCGATCAAGGGTGTGATCTTCGGCGCTGCGGCCGACACCCTCGCCGGCAAACTGCTCGCGGACTGGGTGGTTGAACACAACGGCAACCACCCGAGCGTCTTCTACTCGACCTCGGAGTTGACGTTCAACTCCTACCTGGAGAACGGGTTCAAGGCCGAGATGGCTGCACTTTGCCCGTCGTGCAGCGTGCGGTACGTAGAGATTCCTGTCACGGCGATCGGAACCACAGCGCCGTCGCTGGTGACCAACGACCTTCGGGCTCACCCGGACACAAAGCTCGCGGTCTTCTCCACCGAGGAGGCGGCGGATGGACTACCGGCGGCGCTGAGCGACGCGGGCATCCACATCGCGGTCACGGGTTTTGCTCCCGACCCCGAGGTGTTGTCCTACATCAAGGCCGGCTCGATCGCGTCGGGCCTTGGGTACGACGCGCTCACGAGCACCTGGACCCAGGTTGACGAAGCCGCACGGCTCCTTACCGGCCAAGGACTGACGGCGTCAGAACGCAAAGACGCGGTGGTCTTCCAGATGCTGACCAAGCCGGATATCAAATTCGACCCGAGCCACGGCTTCACCGGCTACCCGACGGGCCCGGCGCGATTCGCGAAGCTCTGGTCAGGCTCGTAGCTGCGATGACCACGATGACGACCGGAGCCGACGAAGGCACCCGCACGCTGCTCGATGTGCACGAGGTGACGAAGACGTTCCCTGGCTTGCGCGCTCTCGACCACGTCAGCTTGCGGGTGCGGGCCGGAGAAGTCGTGGCGCTGCTCGGGCAGAACGGCTCCGGGAAGTCGACACTTGTCAAGATCCTCGCCGGCGTCTACAAGGCCGACGCCGGCGAGGTACACACGGCTTCGTCCGACTCGGATCGTGGCGCGCTGCACTTCATCCACCAGGACCTTGGCCTAGTTGAGGGGCTGTCGACAGTCGAGAATCTCGGGCTGGAACGTCATTCCGGGTGGCTGCGTCCGTTGCGACGCCGACGCGAGGCGGACCTGGCCCGGTCCCTGATTGCGGGGTTCGGCGTCGAGTTCGACGTGTTGGCGCCGATCCGCGCTCTCACTCCTCCGCAACGCACCATCGTCGCGATCGCCCGCGCGATGGATGGGTGGGAGACGGCGGGCAATGTCCTCGTCCTCGATGAGCCGACCGCCTCGCTGCAACGCGAGGAGGTCGGCATCCTGTTCACCGCGGTACGGCGGGTCGCTGAGCAAGGTGCCGGCGTGCTGTTCATCTCGCACCGACTCGAGGAGGTGACCGCACTCGCGGATCGGGTCGTTGTTTTGCGCGACGGCAAGGTCGTCGCCGATCGTGATGCCGCCGGCCTCACGCCGAGCAGTCTCGCCGAGCTCATCACCGGAAGCGTTGTCACCCAAGGGGTCGCGGCGGTCGCGGCGGAGGCGAGGGCCACGGCTGCTGCGCTCAGCGTTCGTGGGTTGAGTGGCGGCAGTATCGGACAGCTCGATCTCGATCTGTGGCCAGGAGAGGTGGTGGGCATCGCCGGAAGCCTCGGGTCGGGGCGCGAAGACGTGTGCAGCCTCGTGTACGGCGCTCGGCGGTGTGTGAGTGGCTCGGTTGCGGTCAACGGAGACACGAGCGATCGCCACAGTCCGCGCGATTCGATCGGTCGAGCTGTGGCGTTCGTGCCGTCCGATCGACGCGCGCACGCGGCTGTGATGAGCATCAGCTTGAGAGAGAACCTCACCCTCCCCGACATGCGCGCACTGACCCGGGGCCGCATCCATCTGCAGACCCGCCGCGAACGTTTTGAGACTGACACCTGGATGCGGACGCTCAACATCCAGCCACGTATGCCAGAGCGCCCTCTCGGGCTGTTCAGCGGCGGAAACCAACAGAAGGCTGTGATCGCGAAGTGGCTGCGTGTCACGCCTTCGGTGCTGCTCGTCGACGAGCCGACGCAGGGTGTCGACGTCGGATCGAGCGAGTCGATCCGAGCACTGCTTGTCGCCGCCGCTGCTGACGGCATGTCCGTACTCATCTGCTCGTCGGACAACGCGGATCTCGTTCGGATGTGCTCGCGCGTCCTGGTGATGCGGGACGGGGTTGTGGCCTGCGAGTTGCGAGGCACGGACATTACTGACCACCGGATCACCCAGGAGTGCCTCGGCAGCTCCGTGTCCGAGCGGCGCGCCGACGCCCATTCACCTTCGGAGGCAACCTATGTCTGACGTTGTGCTCGCTGATGCAGTGGCCGCCAGTTCGGTTGAGACCGTGCTGTTGGTCGGCTCACCTCAGGCGGACACGCGGCGTGGGGCGCGAGTCCGCGCCGCGCTATCGTTTCGCCGGCTCAGCGCGGTCTACATCTTCATCGTGTTGTTCGGCATCTTCTCGATCTGGGTGCCCCACACGTTCCTCGCCCTCGCGACCTGGCGATCACTCCTTGACGGCCAGGCGTTGACGGCGCTGGCGGCGATCGCGCTGTTGCTACCGGTGGCGGCCGGTGCGTTCAACCTCGCCATCGGCGCGGAGATCGGGTTTGCGTCGATCCTCGTTTCTTGGCTGCTTGTGGACCATGGCGTGCCCGTCCCGCTCGCCGTGGTGCTGACGATCCTGATGGGAGCGGCCATCGGTGGCGTTAACGCGCTGCTCGCGGGGGTGTTCAAGATCGACTCATTCATCGCGACTCTTGGCGTGCAGTCCGTCCTGCTCGCCTGCGCCGAGTGGCTGTCGAAGAGCGCCCAGATCCTCAACCTTCCCAACGGCTTCGTCAGCTTCAGCACTGACAAGATCTTCGGTGTCACGACTACCGTTTACATCCTGCTCGGTGTGGCGATCATCGTGTGGTACGTCCTTGAGAACACCCCGCTTGGTCGCCGGGTCTACGCAACCGGTGGCAACGAGGCAGCAGCACGGCTGACCGGCGTGCGCACGACAGCTGTCGTCGTCGGGGCCTTCGTCGCCTGCGGCGTCATCGCCGCCTCGGTCGGCCTCTTGCTGGCGTCACAGCTGGGGACCGGCGATCCGACCGAGGGTCCCTCCTTCTTGCTCCCGGCTTTCTCGGCGGTCTTCCTTGGCTCGACCCAGTTCCGGGCGGGACGATTCAACGTCTGGGGCACGATCGTCGCGGTCTACGTGCTCGCGGTCGGTGTGACCGGATTCCAGCTGGCCGGCGCGCCGGTCTGGATCCCGGACCTCTTCAACGGTTTGGCGCTGATCCTCGCGGTCGGACTGGCAAAGTTTGACGGTCGGCTGCGTTCCACCTCGGCCCTCGGCCGGCTGCTGACAAGACGGTCACCGAGCCGGCAGACATAACCGAAAACTGAGCCCGCTGCGCGCGTCCGAAGCCGTTTCGTGTCAGTTAGCGACCTGTCCATCGGACAGTTTGAGTGTCAGCGGGTTGCCGGGTCCAGGCACGAGCTTGTTGATCAGGACGGTCGCCGGCCCGCAGTGGGCGAAGTCGCCGATGGTGTATGTCGCGGTCACCGTGCCGCCAGTTGTGACGTCAAACTTCTTACCGTTCGGGGTGGCGGCGTGGATCGCGACCGGCGCCTTGGTTTGACATTTGTTGCCGACCAAGCCCGGCAGACCAGCGAGAGTGACGTTGCTGAGCTTGATGTAGTACGACGCGCTGCTCGTGATCGTTGTCCTCTTCTTATGCCTCACCAGCTTGCCGGTCAGTAGGCCAGCCGACACGAAGGTGACGGTGGCGGTGACGGGTACTAGGCCGATCGCCGTGAATGATGTGGAGGTCGACGGCAGTGGCAGGGTGCCGGTGAAGTGGCCAGTGGACCTGAGCGTTGCGGTCAGCGTCGCCGGCCCGAGCGCCACGGTCGACGCGGTCTTCACCACGGTGGTTGAGCCGCTCACCTTGTAGGTAACGGTCAGCGCACTGGAAGCGGCATGGTGCCTAGTCCCGGCCGCGGCTGCACTCGCGACCGGGACTGTCCCTGCGACCAATGCGGTGGTGAGGATGACGAACCCGGTCCACTGCACACGTGACCGGCGGGCTCTCATGGACTGGTGATCTTCAGCGGGTTGTCGGCGTGCTTGGTCGCGGTGACCTTGTATTTCGCACTGAAGGACGCCTTATCGCCGTTCTTGACCAGGCCGAAGCAGCCTTTCACCTTGGAGATCTTGAGCCCTGAGGTTGCGGCGCTGAACGCCAGCACATGGGTGGAGTTGGTATAGGTGGCGGGCACTGAGCCAGTCGACGTGAAGACGCACGTCTTGCCGTCTGTCGTGGAGACCTTGGCCTTGATGCCCGTGAGCTTGCCCGTGGTGACGCCCTTCTTGTAGCTGGTCGCGGTCATCTTCCACGTGCCCGATCCGGTCGGAATCAGCACGATCTTGGCCGGGCCTGTGCACTTCTTCCATGTCGATGACGCGCCCGAGATGCTGACCAGTCCCTTGCCTGACTGACCGGCTCCGACCTTGATGGAGCCCTTGGCGGCGCCTGACTTGCAGTCCAACCTGGTGCCTGTTGTGGTGTCGGTCAGCTTTATTTGCGGTGACGCGCCCGTGCTCTTGCCACTGAATGCAACCGTGTGACCCTTGGCAGCGCTTCCAGCCTTGACGGTCCAGGTCGGCGTCGCCGCCGAGACGGCGACCGGAATGGCCACGCCGATCGCGAGGGCGGCACAGCCGCTGATGAGGGTGGCGCGGCGAGACAACGAGTGCATCATTACCGACCTTCCGAACGTTGGGGACGATTCCGGCGACGACGTTAGCGGCCGGGTAGCGGCCCGGCCAAAGATTCGCCGGAGGTGCTTCGTAGCCCCCGATTCCTCATGATCTCCGGACAAATCCGGCCCACGACTTCATACCCGATGTATGAGTTTGCCGGGAGTTGGTGACGGATCGTGAACCAGGTCTTGGTGTTAGCGCGGTTCCTCGCCGGTTGTTGGTGGTTGGGGCACGCGCGAGGTGTCAGCGATGGCCCGCTGGTCCTCCTGCTCCCACAACGGCAGGGCGGTGCGAAGCGCGAGGATGAGTTCGACACGAGCCTCTCGGTCGGCGAGCTGGTCACCGAAGAGCTGCTCGAGCCGGCTGACCTGGTATCGCAGGGTCTGCCGGTGCTTGTCCAGGACACCGGGTGCATCCCCTCGGGTCGACCCGAGTTCGAGCAACGCCGAGAGCAGCCGGCCGTACTTGAGCCGTTTCGCCAGACTCATCGGCGCAAGCGGAGCCAGTCGCGTTGCGACCAGTTGCTCGTGCAGGACGCGCTCGGCGTCGGCGAGGAGCGGTACGGCGTACTCGTCGCAGTGCACCACCGTGTCGGTGCCGAGCAGACCGCGAGCGCGCATGAGGCACGCCCGGTGCGCCCACCGGTAGGACTCCGCGATGTCAGCGATCGCGACCCGGAATCCGACGGCCACCAACGCGCCCGGCGATTGGCCGTCCAGCGCCCGGTGGACTCTAGCGTCGTCGACGGGCTCGACCGCAAGCACGACGTGGCGCTCTGAGATATCGGCGGCGAGCGCATCGGGGCCGGCCATTCTGATCGCGAGCTCGGCAAGTGCGTCGGCGTCGGCGGTGAAGGTGGGCATGCCGACGACCTCAAGGACAGCTGCAGCGTCGGGAACCTGCCACTGCAGCGGCCCCGCGAGCTCGGCGATCTCGGCGGCGCTCGATGTCCGGTCGAGCAGAGCGGTGAGCAGCTGAGCCCGGCCCAGTGAAGCCTCGCTGCCGGCCTGTGCCTGCTGGTAGCCCTCGGCCGACAGCGCAGCGAGGTCATCGATGTACGCGAAGATCGCTGTCGAAAGCCGTGCGACCGTGTCTCCCGACAACGGGTACTGCCGCTCCCAGGCGAGCAGATGACGCATGATCGTCCGCGACGCCAGCCGGTAGGCCAGCTGCACGGTGTCGTGACTCCGGCCGGCCTCTGCCTCGAGGCGCCCGAGCCGACGAAACTGCTCTTCGTGACCGGAGGACGGTACACCGGACCCCTTGATCTGCCGGACGAACGTCTCGACGCCCTCGCCGACAAGGCGCTTGGTCTCGACCGAGATGACGCCGTGAGGATCGTTGCGGTATTCCGGAATCTCGGTCGTGATGGTGTCGACGACGTCGCGCGCGAGCGCCGGAAGTCCGTTCGAGACGGACTCGAGCCAGGCGGCCGGCAGCACCGGCCACGCGATCTGCGCTGGCACGCGACTTGGGCCGGGAACTGTGGTGCTCATGTCCCTATTTAGTCAACCAGAGCAGCGCGCTCATCACCCGCTGTCGCAAGCTGACATTCGCTAGACGCTGTGCGCCACAGACCTCTTCGTCGTGACGGGGGAGTGTCACCAATCAGCCGAAGTAGGCGTCACCTCTCAACCCGAAACTCGGCTGAGAGGTAGCAGCCGAGTAATACTCAGAGGTGGTGCGCCGCCAGGGACTTGTACCCCGAGCCCGCGGACCAAGAGTAGGCGCTTCGGTTGTCAGGGACTGAAGTGCTTCGCCGGTCCGCAGTTCGGCGGTGAGCGGCGACCACGTGCCGTCCCTCTCCCGCTGCCTGTCACCGTCTCCTTGACGTACGCCGACGAAGCTTTAAACTCGAGTTGAGTGAGATTCAGTTCAAGGCTCCACGACGAGATCAAGGTTCCGTAGCGAAAGGGAGTGCTCCCCATGAAGGTCGGCCTCACGATGGACATGCGCAACGTGACCGGACGACCTTGGCGCGAATACTGGGAGGACTATCTGTGGTTCATCTGCGAAGCAGAGAGTATGGGCTTTGATTATGTCGGCATCCAAGAGCATTTCTTCACCGACGACGGATACGGTCCGTCGATCCCGATATTTATCACCATGCTCGCCGAGCGCACGAAGACAATTCGCTTGGGCTCATATATCTACGTGTTGCCGCTACATCATGCCGCAACGCTGGCCCAAGAGACAGCGGCTCGACGATATTTCGGATGGTCGGCTTGAGGTAGGGGTTGGCGCCGGCCATCGGCCGCTCGAGTATCACGCGCTTGGTATGTCGCCCAAAAGTCGGCCGTCGAGGATGGACGAGGGCTTAGACGTACTCAAGCTGGCATGGACGGGAAAGCCGTTTGGATATCACGGCAGACATTACGACTTTGATGAGATTCAGGTGCAGCCTGCGCCGTTGCAGAAGCCTCATCCGCCGTTGTGGGTCGCTGCAACTGCACCGGCGGCGGCCGCTCGAGCTGGCCGTCATGGCGCCAACCTCGCTGGCGCAACAGTAGCGCCGGAGGTCTTCGACGCCTACTTGAGCGGTCTGGCGGAGTCAGGGATCGCTCAAGCAGACGTCCGTATCTCCGCTGCGTGGTCGATTGTCGTGACAAACGAAGATCCGGAAAAAAAGTGGGGACGATATAAAGATCTCTACTTTGAACGCTGGGACTTCTTCCGGCGTATTCGGTCTGAAATGGGCGACGAAGACCTTCTCCTTAACGATAAAATGCCGCCGGTAGGCACCTATCGCGAAAACGATCTTGTCGGCAGCCCGTCTTTTATTACTGATACCCTTCGGGAGTTCGCTCAACGGCTCCCTCTCACCGATATCGTTTACGCCAGCCCGACCGCCGGAATACCGATTCGCGACGAGGCGTATCACGACATGAAACTCTTTGCAGACACGGTGATGCCCGAGATCAAGAGCTGGTGAGCCAGACGATGTCGGGACCGTTTGAGCGGACCCGTAGTCCAGAGACAAGCTCGGCACGGCGTGTCGCGGTCGTCGCGGACTGAGCGCGACTCAACTTAAGGGAGTACTATGACCACGCCTGTTGGCATGGAAATCGTCGACTCGCACGTCCACCTTTGGGATCTCGAGGCCAATGCCTCGCTGTATCCGGAATTGGTTCTGCCGCTGGGCGAGGGCCCTGAGCACGACGTCGATTTGGGTGGCTTCGAGAAGTTACGTAATAAGAGCTACCTGCTGGATCATTACCGTTCGGACACCTCTGAGTTTAAAGTCACGAAGCTGGTTCACGTCTCGGCCGTAACTCCGCCTGGGGCGTTTCGCGAGGAAAGTCGGTGGGTCGATGAAGTAGCTTCGGTCGCCGGCCTTCCTACTGCCTTTATTGGGTCCGTGGATCTCCTCGCTCCGACCGCGACGCTCGAATCCGACCTCATGGCTCAGGCGTCGAGCGAGCGGTTCCGCGGTGTGCGTGTCCTTTTCGGCATGGACCCGGAGGCACCTGTCAGTCGCGACCTCCTTGGTCTCTTGAACGATGGTCAGTGGGTTTTCGACCTGGTGGCGACGACCTCCTCGCTTCCGGCGTTCGCCCGGCTCGTGGATCTTTCCCTTCGCTCAGCGTGGTGTTGGAACAGTGGGTTGGCCCGAGGGCGCATCTGCTGAGGAGTTCGCGCGGTGGAAGGACGTCCTGCCAAAGCTCGCGGCGCTTGAGAACGTGAGTTGCAAGATCTCAGGCGTCGGCATGGTTACCCACACGCTGGATGTCGATGCTCTTAGGCCGTGGGTCGAAGTATGTCTAGAGCAGTTCGGTGTTGAGCGGTGTCTGTTCGGCAGTAATTTCCCGATCGATTCCATCTATGGAAGCTACGACGAACTTGTGAATTCGTACTCTGAGATCACATCGGGTTTGTCAGAGCCAGATCGGCGCTTACTCTTCGCCGGAAATGCGGAGCGCATTTACCGTATCTAGGAGCGAGCACGCGACCAAATGCCGAGCTAGCGCGGCAACCGTTGCACAATGTCCTTAAACGAGGTCGCCAGACTGGTGGGAATGTCGATGACGGCAGGCACGTGGTAGTCGCCGTATGTGTTGAGTGCCACCCTTAAGCTTTCGAGGCTGTCGATTCGGGTTCCAGCACAGCCCATGGCGCGCGCAATCTGAACGTGGTCGAATCGGCCTAGGTCGGTCGGTGCGGATACGTCGCCAAGCTCGTGACGAACCCAACCCAATGACTCGTTGTTGAAGACGACGACGGTGATCGGGATCTCCTCCTGGACCGCGGTGATGAGCGCCTCGAACGACATGCCGAATCCTCCATCGCCGCAAACGGCGACCACTGGCCGGTTCGGATGCGCCAACTTGGTGCCCAGGGCCGCGGGCACGGCGTATCCCATGCCGCCTCCGCTAGCTGGTTGTAGATAGTCGCCTTCCTCAGGTGTGCGATACCAATGCATCATGAATAGTCTGTTTTCGCCGGCGTCACACGTGATGACAACGTCAGGTGGCAGAGCCTCCTGCATAATCGCGATGACGTTCTGTGGATGAAAAGGGGCTTGCTCCGAAGGTCTGTCGGGAATGGATGAGCCTGAGCCATCAGCAATAGCAGGCGATCTCATCCCGATGAGTACGGCCCGTCGCGATGGGGTCGGCTTCTCAGTGACCGCGTCAGTTGCTCAAGAACCGTCGACGCCGTACCCACGAGCGCGTGGTCGGCGGGAACGTCCAGCTTGCATTCAGCGGCTCAATGTCAACCTGAATGATGACTTGACGAGTGGGATCGAGAAGCGCCGGGCTTTCGTTGGCGGTATCCATCGGACCCAATCTCGTCCCAACAGCCACCACCAGGTCGGCATTGCCAATTGCCGTGTTGGCCCTCGCTGTTCCGAAGGTGCCCATGACGCCGAGTGAGAGTGCATGTGTTTCCGGAAAGATCCCCTTTCCGCTAGCGGTGGTTGCGACTGGAGCGCCCAGCTTCTCGGCCGAACAGCAGAAGTTGGCGTCTGGCTTGCCCCACTCGGATGCCGTTCCCGGCGACGATTACGGGGTCGCCTCGACTGCTGACAGCGCCTCCGAAGCGAGATGCAGCGCTCCCGGATCCACTGATGCGTTGCTGCTCACCAGATAGGGTGCCGTTGGATAGATGCGCGGCCGTGTTTCAGGGCCGACCTCGCCCCTGAGCGCGTCCCTTCGGAGGACTCCAATTATTAACCGGTCCGGGGTTGCCGGCGGTGGCATGTTTGATCGCGAGTTGAACGTGCTGGATCGCTTGACCCGGGTAGTGGCTCACCATGACCATCTTGCTCATGCCATGAAGAATCCCCGTGGCATCCCATGCGCCGTAATCGCCGGTTCCACCTTGGTAGGGCGCGTGATGCGAAAACTCTCCGCCGTCCGTCATGTCGGTAACCACGACAACGGGCGAACTTCCCAAGTGGGCTTCGAGAAGTCCTTGTCCCGCATTTCCGGCGATCCATTCGCCTTGGCCGATGACGAGCGCCGGTCGACCCGTCATGCGCCCGAACGCCTCTGCCATGGTCGTTCCGACCGACTCCTGACGTACGGGGACTAAGCGGATCGCGTTGCGTCTCGAGAGGGCTGCGAACAGCGGGCTTAGGTAGCCGCCGGGAATTCCCAGTGCATGACGGATCCCGCCTTGTTCGACGGCGTCGACAATCGCCTCGCAAACAGGTACCTGTTCCTTGAGGCCTTCGAATGTCATCGCGTAATCGACGACGAGGTGGTCATCGAACGGTCGGGGCGCCGGCCGCGATGTGACGGGAAAGAAATCGCCAAGTCTTGTCGATGCGGACAAACGTATCTTGGTAGGTCCCCATCGCCCGGAGCGAGGGCGCCGCGCCTGACAGGTCAAAGTACTGGAAGATCGCGTCTGCTTCTGCCGTGTCTGCGTTTACGCGCACGACGACATTGCTCACGACATGGCACGTGGCGGAGCCCGGGCCGGTCACTCCGTTCTCACGTCGCTCAGCTGCGGCGGCCACGATGGCAGGTCGTCCCACGACCGGCGGAACGGTCGGCGATGTCCAGGTTGCGTTATCAGCGACGAACGAACCGTAATCCTCGAGGCTGCCTGCGTCGGTCAGTCGCGCGAAGGTCATGATTAGGTTACGTACTTCACGTTCGTCATCGATCGCGCCTGACATCCGCTTCTCCCATTCACCGACGAAGTTGTTCGAGTCGAGAGATTCCGATTGCGATAAACAGTAAGCCGCCCGTCACAATGTCGCCGACAAAACTAGATACGCCAGCCAGGGTTAGGCCATTAACCGTAACCGCGATCAGCAAGATCGCGATGAAGGTGCCAGTCGCATTAAAGAACGTCGGTCGGAGCATGGTCGAGCCGAGAAACACTGCGGAGAAGGCGGCCAGAATATAGGGAGTGCCGATGTCTGGCGGCGCGGATCCGAGCGTTGCCAGCAGGAGTAGCCCAGCGAAGCCAGCGAGGACGGCCGATCCGACAAAGGCTCCCAGCAGATGTCTTTGCACTGTAATGCCGCTCATCTGAGCGGCCGGACGTCCTTTCCCAATTGCCTCGAGCGCTCGCCCCCACGGCGTTTGCCGCAGTGCATATCCAACGATCAGGAACGCGCCGACAAAATATACGATCGGTAGCGGAATGTTAAGCAAACTGTTTCGGCCTAAGTTGATAAACGAGTTCGGAACGCCCTTGTAAAGCGTTTGGCCATTCGTCTTTACCAGTACGACGCCATCAATTACCCCCGATGTCGCGAGGGTTGCGATGAAGGAGTTGAATCCTCCGTACGCTACGAGGGCTCCATTCAATGCGCCGACCAAGGCACATCCAACCAGCACGATCGCGCCCGCTATCACAAAGTTCACACGGTCGACGCCGGTGAGCTCAACCATTGCAACCGCCGCACCCGCAATGATCGACCCGCCGGAGAAGTCAAACTCTCCCGCGACCATCGGGAGGAGCACGCCCGCCGCCAATATCCCGGGAACGGCTTGCTGTGCGATTAATCCGCTGATGTTCGGCCACGTGGCAAACGTGCCAGCCATGATGATCGAAAAGCATGCTGTGAGGAGGACTAATACCGTCGGTCCACCGAAGCGAGATATCTGGGCCAGCAAACTGTTCATGCGCCTAGGTGAGCGTGGCTGTGTGACTTCGACCACGCTCACCGCGACGGCTGCTTTGGCCTGGATGCGTCACGGGAGCCTCGGATCACATCCATCACGCGCCTTTCGATGTGCTCTTCATTCGCACAGCGGCGCCTTCCCACCACGCCGCTGTGCGCCTTGCCCGGCTACTTCCACGCCGCCTTGAGAATCGGGTCAATCGCCTCGTCACCCATCCACGCCTTGCCGCCGGAGGGCAAATTTGCGGCCGTAAGAATCTTCAGGGGGACGGGGAAGACGGGTGGGGTCTTTCCGGCGAGCAACCAAATCAGCTGGTTGATCCCGCCGGCACCGACCCATTCGTATGGCTCACCAACCGTGGCCACCTGCAGTTCATGTTTCTGGATGAGTTGCAGGTTAGAGGCGTTGCCGCCCGTCCCAACCGCCACTGCTGAGCTTCGACTCGCTCTGATCCCCGGCTGCGCAAACGTGATGGCAGCGTCGTAAGGGGCAAGAATGTAGTTGGTTGTCGGGTGTTTGATCAGCGCCGTCTGCACCTGACCAGATAGTCCGGTGACCAACTGAGCCTCAGTGAAGGAGAGATCGTCGGTGACCTGACAGGTTGAGCACTTATCCAGGACGTCGATCGTCCCTGTCGCGATGATGCTGGCTGCTGGATCGGTGTTGTCGCGGAGGACAATCACTTTGGCCTTTCCCTCAGACGCGGAGATCGCATACCAGCCCTGATCTTCGCCCATGACCTTGACCATCGCCGGCCCGAAGACAGCGCCGTCAACACCTCCACTCCCGCCGACCGGATCGCTGTCTCCTACCTCAACCATTGGGATGCCGGCTTTCTTGGCCTCGGCAAACCCTGCGCCGATCAGACTCTTCGTTACGTTGATCAACAAGATGCCGTCGGCCTTTTGGTTGACTGCCTCTTCTACTCCGGCGGTCATGGCATCAGGGGAGCTCTTTCCGTCGACCACGGTGGTCGTCCACCCAAGAAGCTTGGCAGCGTCAACTGCGCCAGTCACTTGGCGTGACAGGCCTTCGAGAGACTGATCTGCGGAAATGATGAAGATCCGCTTGCCTGGTTTGGATGCCGGGGCTTTGGGCAGCGCCGGAAATTTCACCGTTCCCGATAGCTTGCCGACGATGCCGTTCGCCTTTGCGACGATGCTTGACACCGTGCTGCTGGGACTCGTGCTCGGTTGGGAGGTAGGCGAATCGGTCGTACCGCCGCTCGGCGGGGAACTCTGACTGCTGCAGGCGGCAACGGATAGAACAAAAAGCCGTCCCGGCCAGGTACACGGATTGCCTCGACCTGAAGATCATTTCCAACTCCGGTCTCTCTCGAACCGCGGAAATCCTGACGTTTTGTAACGGATCTGCCTGACTGGACGCGCATGCAAGAAGCTGGTCAAGTCAAGATCTGAACGAGGTTCAGTAAGTCGAGCTCAAGCTAACACCAGGGCGTTTGGGCGGTCAAGGCTCGGCGCCGAAGGAATATTCAGACTGCGCACGAAAAGTACCGCTGAGTTGTTGAGCGCGACTCAGGGCTTCGCGTATTGTTGTTGAGCATGTACACGGAGCAGGGCGCGTCGAACGGGCTCCTGACTCGCCAATGGGCTGTGGCTGCGACCACGGCTTGGGCCAACGATGAGACGGCTTCAACCTGGTTGGTCAACAAGTGACGACCAAGGTTGCTCGCCGCGACGGCGCCGTCGCTGAAGCGCTGCTCAAGATGGCGACGAAATACTCTCATCGAGCGCGGATACTTCGCCACGTCCGTTCAGGACATTACTGACGCGGCCGAAGCGAGTGTAGGGACGCTCTACTACCACTACGGCAGCAAGGCACAGATCTACCAGGTTGTTTTCACCGAGTATCTTCGTCAGCAGGAGACGCGTACGCGTGAGGCGATGACCATTCTTCGCCAGGCGGGAGTTACCAGCGGAAGGCAGTTGTTTCTCGCCGGCGCCCGTGCCTTCCTGCGGGGCGCCTGGGAGAACAACGGGTTAGTCCGCAGCTTCGCTGACGGTGAGCCTCCGCCCGGCTTCGCTGCTCTGACGCGAAAGCTGAATCAAGAATGGATGCGACACAACGCGGACGTACTTCAGATCGGGGACTCGGTTGCGGCCCATACCTTGGTTATCGCCGCGACCGGTGCGATGGGAACTCTGTCACGCGAACTCGCCGACTGTGGTTCCGAGGAAGCCGCATCCGAGTTCATCGAGCGCGCAGTGGAGGTGCTGGCGGCGATGTTTAACGTCGACGGCGAGGCGCGAGTGTAATCAGTCGCGGAGCTCAGACTCGGCGACTGATACCGGGCTTATCGCGAGCGCGTTCGATCACGTGTTTGGCTACGGTCCTCAGTTGAATCTCCGTGGGACCCTCGGTGATGCGACATGCTCGCAGCATGTGCCAGCCATTGATCAACCCCATGTCATTGCTGATTCCCATACCCCCCATGATCTGCATGACCCGGTCGTAGATTCGATAGGTGGCCTCAAAGCAGTAGGCGTACGCCATCGCGCCTTCCTGGCGAGTTGACCGTCCACTGTCTAGACCGACAGCCAGGCTTGCTGCCATGAGAGTCGCTGCATGGAGTTCAATTGCATTCTCCGCGAGCATGTTCTGAATCCCTTGGTGCTCAGCGAGGGTCTTGCCGAAGGTGCGACGTATCAACGCATAACTAATCGCACGCGAGTTCGCCCACCGCGCCAAACCGATGCTTCGCCCCAGCTTGGTCAGTTTGAGTTGTCCTGCACCTTGCATTGCCACCGCGAAGCCGCGACCTTCGGGGCCGATCCGATAGGAGTCCGGGACCGACACATCATCGAACGAGATGATGCACTCCTCTCCGCCGATCTCGTCGAAGATCTTCACCACCGAGTCCACTCGATATCCGGGACTTGCAGCCGGCACGTAGAAGCACGTCAGGCCGCCTCGCCGTTGCCCGAACTCCTTGGGGTCGGTCACAGCGAATGTGATCGCGAAATCAGCAGTCGGACCCCAGGATGCCCATTGCTTCTGGCCGTTGATAATCCATGCATCGCCCTGTCGGACCGCTCGCGTTGACATCATCCAGGCATCCGAACCGGCGTCGGGCTCTGACATAGCAAAGGTGCCCTGGACCTTGCCCTGCAGCAGCTTGGGTAAAAGTGCACCTTTCAGCGCGTCAGACGCGTGTGACCAAAGCGCCGTCGGCCCTGTACTGGTATGGGCCAGAACGTAGAAGGGCAGCGCCGTCTGAGGGGAGCCGTATCGAAAGCAGAGTTCCTCCCAAACCTTGAAGTAGATTGCCGCGCCCAGTCCGCCACCCCCAAGTTCTGCGGGGCAGAACATCGTGTAGTACCCGGCCTGAGCCGACGCCATCCGGACCGTCCTCCGAGCGTCGATAACCTCTTCCGAGAGCCGCCCGTTCTCGCTCCAGTACCGCCGCGGGTCGCTGAATACACTGCTCAACGATTCCTGTAGCGGTAAAACCTCTCTTTCGATGAACGCGAAGAGGCCCTGGGCGATCTCGTGAGCCTCGTTGTCCGCCGGTCCGATGTCAGTCATTGGCACCCCACAATCTGAAGCATGTTCAGGAGCCTAGTTGATGTAACCGCCAGATCTTCGCGTTGTCAAAGTCGGATCAAGCAGATCTTGACTCGCGCAGCGATCTGATCCTAATCTGAAGGAGGTTCAGATCTGTGGAGCTTTAGGGCGGCGCGGTTTCTAGACACCGCCTATGAAACTGGTCCGAGGAGGGACGTGCGCAAGAGTCCCCGCGGAGAGAATGAGCCCAATCTGGCGTCGGTGCGCATCCCGGACCCAAGCGCGAGGCCTAAAACAAGAGCCGATCCTGGCGCCCCAGGGGGCGGTGAGTTTGTGATCAGAGGGCTCTCGGTTCGGTACGGCGAGAGCCAGGTCCTGCATGACTTGGCCTTCGACTGGCATGCAGGTCGGGTGCATGCACTCATCGGCCCAAACGGTTCAGGAAAGTCCACCGTCGTGAAGGCGCTCGCCGGTGTTGTGCAACCGCTTCCGACGTTTGAGTTGCAATCCCCCGGCGGCAAGGCAAACGCGAATGCGACGGCGAAGCAATTGCGGGACTTGGGCATTCGTGCCGTCCACCAGAATCTTGGGTTGATTCCTGAAATGCCAGTGGTTGAGAATCTCTACCTCGGCAACGATCTCCCGCGTACAGGTGTCCCAAGTCCGCTGGTCGACAGCACGCCGCACTACGCAGCGAGTGCTGGGATCTGTTGGCCTCGACATCGCGCCCGGCACCGCGTCGATGATCTTCCGCCTTCGAGCAAGGTCTTGCTTGCGGTGGCTCGAGCACTGCTTCAGCTTCCTCCGACCGGCGGTCTGTTGCTGGTGGACGAACCTACTGCTGCGTTGGACGAAGGCGAGTCGCAGCGACTACTCACTCGGCTCAGACAGTTAGCTCTAAACCAACAGCTTTGTGTCGTGCTGATTACCCATCGTCTTAGAGAGGTCCTCCAGTCTGCCGATGACGTTACGGTTCTTCGGGATGGCAAGGTCGTTTATGCGGCGAGAGCGCATGAGACCGATGCGGCTGCATTATTGACTGCCCTCGGCGCTGTCGCTGGACCGGATCCGACGAAATCGGATCGTGACGAGGCTCCGAGAGCCTTCGGCGGGGCCGATCGCATGTCAGCGGCTCCAGTTCTTGAGCTTCTTCGGGGTCTCAACGCCGCGTCTGAGGCGGCCCCGCCTTCGGCTTGAGGGTGGACAGATACTCGGTGTTACGGGACTGGAAGGATGCGGCAAGTCCGACATAGTGCATCTGATCGACGGCAGCCTTCGCATGAGAGCCGGCGAGTTGCAAGTATTCTGGGCACCCCGGTCGACATCCGGAGCCCCCACCAAGCCCTCAGAGTAGGTATCGGGATCGTTCCAGCTGACCGGGCCGCTTTCGGCGGTATCGGAGAACTGTAGTTGTCAACTAACCTTTTCCTGCCTCAGCGGCGAGCGCACATGCGCGCCGGTTGGTATCGGCGAAGCGAGGCTCGGCGTGCGGCTGGTGCCGCGTTGAGGAAGTTTGGAGTCGTTCCGCCTGAACCAGATCGCCAATTTTGGACCCTCAGCGGCGGCAATCAACAAAAGACGATTGTTGGTCGTTGGCTGGTGTTTCCGCGTAACTTGCTCATCCTGCATGAGCCGACGCTCGGGGTCGACGTCGTCTCACGTGCCGCTCTCTATGAACACATTCGCGCCGCCGCGCGCGATGGCCTCGCAGTCCTTATCGTCTCGTCCGACGTTACCGAACTGGTTGAGCTCTGCGACGACATCGTCGTCATCGCAGAGGGCGATGTGACCGGGACATTGAGCGGCGACGACAGGACTACCGAAGAGATCACGCGTTTGAGCTTTGGGGTAACCCGAGATGTTTAGCCGGCCGCTGCGAGGCGTGAAGTGAGTGTTGCCACCCATGTCGGCGCACGCGCCAGGCGAGGTGCTCCGGCGTGAACTTCGACCTTGCGTCAGAGCAGCAATCGCTGAGCCATGCCGCCCGCGCGCTTCTTTCGGATCTGAGCACGCCGAGCCAGGTTCGTTCCGTGTCGGCTACGGGTCTGGCCTTGGACTTTGAATCTGTGGGCAGCGATCACATCGATCAAGGCTGGCTCGGCGTGACACTGGCCGTCGAGCGTGGAGGTCTCGGCCTGGGATTTGCCGAGTTGTCCATCCTTGCCGAAGAGGTTGGGCGTTCTCTCGGTGCCATACCGTTCATAGCAAGCGCACTTGCGCTGCGGGCCCTAAGCTTCGGCCCACAAGCGCCTTGTGAGCCGTGGATACAGCGGGTTGTCGCCGGAGAAGTCGTGTCGGTTGTCTGGGGCGACAACCTGGTACTCGATGCTCCATTTCGCGGACGTGGCTCTCGTCATCTCTACTACCGGTGTCTATATGAGTGAGGTCGTTCAGCGTCCGACTGCCGCCAATCTAATGGACATGACCCGCACCGCCGGCTGGATTGGCGAGAGCAACCTCGGCCCGCGGATGCGGATCGGCGACGAAAAGCGGGCCGAGGAGTTGGTGGACTGGGGATCGACTGCGTATGCCCACGATATTCTCGGAGCCGCCGCGCGACTGCTAGAAGTCACTGTCGAATACGCACAGGTACGGCACCAGTTCGGCCGCCCAATCGGCTCGTTCCAGGCAGTGAAGCATCGCAGTGCCGACATGCTCGTCGACATCGAGGCGATTCGGTCCGCCTGCTATTTCGCAGCCACCTCGCTGTGTAATGACACTCCGGACGCATCTCTTGCGGCCTCGATTGCCAAGTCCTGGAGTGGGGATGCAGGCCAGCGGGTAGCGGCCCATGCTTTGCAGATCCACGGCGGGATCGGCTTTACCTGGGAGCACGACCTGCACCTGTTTCTGAAGCGCGTGCATCTCGATTCGGTGGTGTTCGGCGATACACGTTGGCATCGACGACGAGTGAACGAGCTCAGCTCGAGGGCGAGTGCGAGCCGGAATTCCTGTCTTTTCCTGAGATGTTGGCGCGAACGCCCGAAAAAGTTGGTGCGACGTGGCTCAGCAGAAGGGTTTACACATGGACATGACCTGGACGGATGAACAGGACCAGTTACGCGCAGAGTTTCGCGGCTGGCTTGCCGAGAACGCCGCAGCGATGCCGCCGAATGACCACAGCCGTCCGTTGCCCGAGTTGGCCCAATTGCACCGTCGTTGGCAAGCGCTTCTCGCCCGTGACCGTTGGGCGGCCGTGCACTGGCCGGTCGAGTTCGGCGGTCGCGGCCTCGGACCCGCTGATCGATTCATCGTCGAAGAAGAGCTGGCGCGCGCTGGGTCTCCGGAGCTGATCACGCGAATAGGGCCACACCTCGCCGCCCGAACCGAACGCTCTTCGTGTATGGCACTGCTGAACAGCGTGCCCGATGGTCACCCGCAATGCTGCGAGGCGAAGAGCTATGGTGCCAACTGTTCAGTGAGCCAGAGGCAGGTCGCGACCTATCGGGCCTTCAAACCCGGGCAACCGCGACCGAGGGCGGCTGGCTGCTCACCGGTCAGAAAGTGTGGAGCACGTACGGTCATATTGCCGATTGGGGAATCTGCCTGGCCCGTACCGATCCCGATGCTTCGCCTCATCGCGGTATCTCGTACTTCCTACTCGACATGAACCAGCCAGGTATCGACGCCCGCCCGTTGCGGCAGATGACGGGAGAATCCGAATTCTCGGAGGTCTTTCTCGACAATGCGTTTGTCCCCAGCAACCAACTTGTCGGACCGGAAAACGCGGGTTGGCAGGTTGCGAAGGCCACCCTTAAGTTTGAGCGCGGCGGAAATCCACGACAGATGGTCCAGCACATCGCGATTCTGGACAAGCTGATCTCGCTTGCCTCGTCGCTGCCGCGAGATGTCAGCGGAGGCTTTGACGAGCGCTTAGCGCAGGCGATTGAAGCCGTCGCGATCTTCCGCGTGCATGTCCTTTCGCGTCCTAGACGCCATCAGCCGAGATCGGGATCTTACTCCAAGCCCATCTGTGGTGAAGTTGTTCTGGACCGAACAGACCCAACAACTGCACGACACCGCGATGCGAATGCTGGGCCAATTCGCGCCCTTGTGGGGTTCCACTGAAGCCAATCCAGAGCAAGGCGCTTGGCAGACAGCATGGCTTGGTTATCGAGCAGCGATGATTTATGCAGGGACCAGTGAGATACAGCGCAATCTCATCGCCGAAGGAGGCCTTGGACTTCCGCGCGAGCCAATGGTTTCGCGTATCAGAGCCGGGTGAGATCAAGAACTGTGCGCCGAAGCTCGTTCCCGCAGGACGTACTTCAACACCTTCCCTGCTGCGTTGATAGGTAGTTCGTGCACAAGCTCGATCCGACGCGGCACCTTGTAGTTAGCCATTCGGTTCCGGCACCACGATGTGAGCTCGGACAATGTGAGGTGTGCGCCGTCTCGGCAGACAACAAACGCGCAGCCAACTTCGCCAAGGATAGCGTCAGCGATACCGACAACTGCGACCTGTACTAAGGCCGGGTGCTCAAGCATCATCGCTTCGATTTCTGCGGGATAGGCGTTGAATCCGCCCACGATGAATAGGTCCTTCGTGCGGTCGACTATGCGCAGGTAGCCGGCTTTGTCCAAGGTGCCGACGTCACCGGTATGGAGCCATCCAGTTGCGTCGATCGCCGCGGCCGACTCTTCAGGCTCGTCGAAGTAGTCGACCATGACGTTAAACCCTCGGACCAAGACTTCGCCCGGAGCGCCCGTCGGAGCCTCCAGTCCGTCTGATCCGGCGATGCGAATCTCGACGTCGTCGATAGGAAGGCCGAGCAGTGTTTGCCACTCTGTACGGGGGATCTTGCGGCCGACACATACTGACTACGCCGCAGGCTTCGGTCAATCCGTAACCCGTAATGATCGTCTCGAACCCGAGCCGATCTCGCATCTCAGTAATGAGAAACTCTGGCACGGAGGCCGCGCCTGTAACGGCTGCCCGCAAGGAGGTGAGGTCAAAGGATCCCAGATCGTCGCGTCTGAGCAGACCTTGAAACACGCTCGGCGGGCCGGGAAGGACAAGATCCGGTTGGCATCGATGGATTTCAGTACCTCAGCGATGTCGAACACAGCCTGCGGGTACACCGTGGCGCCGGCGAGCAACGAGGTCAAGATGCCGGCCTTGTATCCGAAGCAGTGGAAGAATGGGCTGATCACCATGTGGCGGTCTCCGCGGACCAGGCCGACGTTCCTCGCCCATGCACGATATGCCCGCAAATTCTGTCGGTGGGTGGTACGAACTCCTTTCGGCGCACCCGTTGTGCCGGACGTGAAGATGATGTCGGAGATGTCATCAGGCCCGACGGCATCCAGGACAGAACGTACCTTTGCCGGACCCACCTCCAGTCCCCGCTGTGTGAACTCGTGCCACGACAGGCAGTTGACCGGCGCCTCACCGCTCAGAACAACGATCGCATCAAGCTCGGGTGCGTCCGCGGCACGCTGCGCAGTGCGGAGCATCGCAACGTAGACCGCCTGCCCGAGGAAGTCGCTGACCGTGCACAGCACCTTCGCTCCTGACTTCTCCAGAACATACGCGGCTTCTTGCCCTTTGAACCGGGTGTTCAATGGGACCAGAACCGCGCCAGCCGACTGCGCTCCAATCGCCGCGACCACCCATTGCCAAGTGTTCGGCGCCCAGACGGCAACTCGGTCGCCATGGGCAACACCCAAAGAGGTGAACGACGCTGCTGTAGTTCGAACCGCGTGTGCCAGGTCCCTAAAAGACATACGAACGCCTTCGCTGACATCAACGATCGCGTCGGCCGTTCCGAATCGACGTCCGGCTTCTTGCGAGAGGCTCGGGATCGTGTCTGGTACGACGTTAGTCGCCGACGGCTCGCTCCACATTTGCGCCCTGTTCTGTTCCTGTGATGTCCTGAGGGAGCTTCAGCTAACCGCGGCGGGACAGCTGCAGTCAATCTGGCCTCCTGGCTAAAATACTCGGACGCGCGGTCGCGCTGTCAGATAGAAAGCAAACTCGACGATATGAGCTCGAGGTTCGCGGGGTGCTGTGCCTAGGTTCGAGGGTATTACGGTAGCAGTAGTGATCGAGCCGCATAACGCAGCAATTGCAGGAAGTTCTGGAAGCCGAAGTGGCGTTCGGCTCATGGCAGAGCTGGCGCCCGAAGGCTCCTTCATCGTTGTCGCGCTCAAGTCCTGCAAGCAGTCTACGAGTCCGACGGCTCGGCTTCGACCGTTTGCCCGCGGTGGATTTCGACACTCGCTGTAGAATCTGAGTTATATTCAGATTTGACTTTCCCCCTCGCGGGATCGGCCGAAGGGTGTCACCATGCGTGCGCTTCTGACTGAGGAGCAAGAAGCGCTGAGCGAAGTGGCACGAGCCCTTGCTGAACGTGCCGCGGTAAGGCATCCAGCCGGACCTGGTATTCGGTAGACCGAGATCGGACGTGGCGCGAGTTGGCGCGCGCCGGTCTCCTGGGGCTTCGAACTCGGCAGGAGGACAGCTCGGCGGTGAGCTCTGCGGTCGAGGTTATGGTTGTCGCTCGCGCCCTTGGTGCCGCTCTCTCACCCGTTCCGTATGTTGGGTCTGGAGCGCTCGCCGTCGAGTTGCTTGAGCTTGCCGGTGTATCTGAGGAGGGCGGCGCTTGTTGCTGACGGAGGCCTCCGCTACGGATTGACGCTCACTCGTAACATCGCCGGCATCGCGAGCGTTGAAGACCTTGGAGGGGCGGTCGTCTGGGAGGCTCGTGGCGCTGAATCCCGCCCTGGCTCTTTCCGGAACAGACGAGATCCTGCTTCTAGGAATTCCCATCGACCAACGAGTCGATGCGGTGATCGGCGCGGACCGTACGCGATCATTTGGCCGTCTCGAACAAGGTGGCGACCGCACTCGGTTTCGAACGCTTGGGGCGATAAGCGCCGATGAGTTTCAGCGTTGGTCGGCTCTTGCTCTGACTCTGGTATGTGCTGGTATGCGGCCGGCGTGATGAGCGCGGCCTTAGAAGGTGTCGTCGCGTACAGCCATGAACGCGTCGCGTATGGCGTTTCAATAGGGTCTTCCCAGGCCGTTCAGCACCTTTGCGCTGATGGTCTTGTTGCCTGTCGCGCTGCAGACAGCGTCACCGGTTACGCAGCTTGGGCGGTCGACGAGTTGTCGCCGGCAGACGCGCTTCTCGCCGCTCGAACTGCCAAGGCATACGTCGCCTCCGTCGCACGAGAGGTGACAGAAATCGTGGCGCAACTGTCTGGCGGGATAGGTCAGACGTGGGAGCACATCGCACACTTCTCGATCCGACGAGCACTTGTCGACGTGGAACTGTTTGGGAACGAGGCACATCAACTTCTGTCGATCGCGTCGGCACGACTAGGGGAGCGTCCCAGTGGACTTTCGTGACTCAGCTGAGGAGGAAGAGTTCCGCCTCGGGCTTCGTCGGTGGCTGACGGCCAATGTGTCCGAAGACGACGACGACGAAACTCCTGCAGGGTTTGCTACTCGCGCCCGAGCCTGGCAACAACGGCTCTATGCCGCGGGCTACGCGGGCTTGTCATGGCCGGTTGAATACGGCGGACGAGGTCTGGATAGCGGCTATGAAGCGATTCTGAACGAAGAAGCAGGGAACGTCGGCGCTCCCGCGCTGCCGGCGATCGTCAACTATTTAGGACGAAGCGTTTACACCTACGGAACCGAGGCACAAAAGACCCGTTTCCTTCGGCCGTTGCTCTCGGGGGACGAGCAGTGGTGTCAGGGATTCAGCGAACCCGGTGCCGGATCCGATCTCGCGGCGCTGACTACCTCCGCGCGATGTAACGACGAGGAATTCGTCATCCGGGGCCAAAAGACTTGGACCAGCCTTGCGCAATACGCGGACTGGTGCTTCTTGCTGGCGCGCACAGAATCCGACGTACCCAAGCACCGCGGTATTTCCTGCCTTCTGGTGCCGATGACGACGCGCGGGATCACGGTGCGTCCGATCGTCCTGGCAAACGGAGCACCCGAGACCTGCGAGGTGTTCTTCGACGATGTCGTGGTCCCCGTTGACGCACTGCTAGGCGCGCGCGGACGGGATGGAGTATCGCGATGACAACCCTCGCCTACGAAAGGGGCCCCGCCGACGTCGGGGTGATCTCCTCCTACCGGAACGCCCTGCGTCAGCTGGAGGAGATCGCGATTGACAAGGGCCTTGATGCTGACGTTGGCGTCCGCAAGGCGCTCGCGAAGGCATACGTGCGAGGAGAGGCGCTCCGGATCAATGTGCTGCAGCAACTTTCAAAGCGAGCCAACGGACGTAGCCCCGGCGACGAGATCTCGGTGGCGAAACTGCTCGCTACTGCTGCCGATCAATCACTTCATCATCTCGCTCTCGACCTGCTAGGTGCGGAAGTGCTCACTGATCTGGAGAGCCCGTGGCTATCGCGATACTTCACGTCACGGACATCCAGCGTGATCGGCGGAACCTCCCAGATCCAGAAAAACATCCTCGCCCAACGAGTTCTTGGTATGCCGAGGCAGACGCACTAGCCATCCGTCCGCATACAGCAGGTATCAACGAGAGGAGTGGGGTTTGACGACATACAGGTACATCAACTTCGAACTACTCGACGAGGGAAAGATTGCGCGAATCCGGCTGGCGGAGCAGGAAGCGCGGAATGCTCGAAAACCGCGGAATGTTGGTGGAGTTGGACGAGGCGATGATGCAAGCCGAGGCAGACGACCAAGTACGCGTCAGTCATCCTTGGGGGTCTAGGTCCGTTATTCTCCGCTGGCCACGATATGGGTTCGCCTGTGCGCTTGGAGGAGATGGCGCCCGGACCGAACCAGCATCCCTCGTACCAGATCAACGGGGGCACGCGTCAGGCAACCGAGCAAAGGATGCCCAGGAGTGGCACTATTTCTTCCGTAACACCCAACGATGGCGGGACCTAAGAAAGATCACTCTTGCTGAGGTCAAGGGACCGGTGTTTGCTGCCGGACTCATGCTTCTGTGGGCCTGCGGCCTCATCATCGCCGCAGATGACGTCGTCTTCGCAGATGTCGTTGGAACCCGTCTCGGCATGTGCGGCGTCGAATATTTCGGCCACCCATGGGAGTTTGGGCCGCGCAAGGCGAAGGAATTGCTTCTCACCGGCGATTCGATCACAGCGCAAGAGGCATACACGCTTGGCATGGTCAGCAGAATATTCTCAGTGGAGACGCTTGAAGCGAAGTGCCTCGACTTTGCTCGGCGAATAGCGGAGCTGCCGACGATGACTGCGCTGCTGATCAAGGAGTCTGTTAACCAAACCGTCGACGCGATGGGCTTCCACAACGCGCTCAATAGTTGCTTCTCCTTGCACGAACTCAATCATGCGTACTGGGGCGAGGTGAGTCGCGGCGAGGCCTATGTAGGGACCGAGGAGTTGGGTGTGCAGGGGTGGCGGCGCGCGTCCGCTTTGCGCGCTTCCGTCCACACCGACCCTAGTGAATTCGCCGATGTCGGCCAGAAGATATGAGAGTCGATCGACTTCTAGCCCGATCTGAATGCTGCTCAGCACCCGCGGCGTGACGCGTGCCGAAGCAAGTGCACGGAGGCGCTCACATACTGCCTGCGCGGAGGTGACGGCTCCTGAACTACACTGAGACCGACCGATTGGAGCTTGCTGTGAACGGGGATAACAAGTACGACACACTGCTGATCAGTCAGACTGGCGGCGTGTTGACGATTTCACTCAATCGACCCGAAGTGCTGAACGCGGTGGGTGCGGGCATGGAACCGGAGTTGGCAGCTGCGCTGACGGCAGCGAGTTCCGACAAGTCTGTGCGGGCGATCATCATCAAAGGGGAGGGGCGTGCCTTCTGTGCGGGCGGCGATGTGAAGACGATGGGCGGTGCCGCGCAAGCCGAGCTTCCCAGCGAGCTGGCGTTGAAGCCGCTGACGTCGTTGCCGTTGTTCGAAGCGTTGGCACAGGTACGTCAGCCGATGGTCGCGGCTGTTCATGGATATGCGATGGGATTGGGCGCCACTATTGCGTTGTTCTGTGACGTCGTTGTCGCCACTGATGACGCGGTCTTTGCGGACTCACATGTCTCGGTAGGGCTGGTCGCAGGAGATGGTGGTGCCGTCCTGTGGCCGCTCATGCTGCCAATGGGGAAAGCTCGTTATTATTTGCTTACCGGTGATCGATTGAGCGGCCGAGAGGCCGCGGACGCGGGCATGATCCTCAAAGCGGTAGCAGCGTCCGACCTTGAGACAGAGGTAGCCGCGATCGCTGAGCGACTCGCGTCCGGGCCTCCGCTCGCGGTACAGGGCACGAGGGCGATCTTGAATAAGATCATCCGCGAGCGGATGGGCCTACTATTCGAGGTCGGACTTGTGTGGGAAGGCGCCGCGTTCACGAGTGAGGACCATAAAGAGGCGTCAAGCGCGTTCGTCGAGAAGCGGAGTCCGGTGTTCCACGGCCGCTAGCTGACGTTGAGCGGCCGGGGTCGTGGCCCGGGAGTCGTGAACTTCGCCACGCTCGCAAGCCAAGCTGCGTACTAGGACCACGCGAAGGCAGCCCACGGGCAACATATGTAGAGCGCCACGTCGAAGCGAGCGGCGACATCTGTCACCTTCTCGCCCGCAGCGACCACTGCGCGAACCGCTTCATACCGCTGCTCAACCTGATATCTCCCTCATGAACCGGGAGAGTCCCCTATCAGCCGAAGTAGCCCTCACGAATCAACCGAATCCCGAATGACCGGGATCAGCCGAAGCAATACACGCCTGCGGTGGGCCTGCGGTGCGCCGCCAGGGACTCGAACCCCGAACCCGCGGATTAAGAGTCGGGCCGACGCCTGTATACCCAGATTGCTAAGGAAGGGCTACAGCGTTTGCGCAGCTCAGGCGCTTGCTCCACATGGCTTGAAGAAGGCCGAAAGTGTGTGGAGGGTGCACGGTGAACCCACAGTGAACTCATGATCATGGTCGATCAGGCCCGCCGATGACGACAGCCGGATGTGGTTACCCGGCACCACAATGGCCGCGCCCGAGCCATGAGAGCGCCAGCTTCGTGAGGGGATTGACCGGGCGCGCTCTACGAGCGGGATACGGTCGACATATAGGAAAGGGGCTATGGCATGAGCAAGAGGTCGTCCCATGCCATGGCACCCGCGGGATAGGAATCAGTCCTCCAACAATGCGAACCGTGTCGCATCTTCCGGTGAGATCGATCGCCGAGCTCATCTCCGGTTTCGCCACGGAGCTGGATCTAGACAGCAGCGGGATTCCCAGGCAGCCACTGCTCTTGATAAATCTTGCCGGAGCACGAGCGACGCGGACATCATGGCTACCGCAACTGCTGTGCGGTCGGCACTTGCGGTCACGGTTGGCATTGTCAACGATCCACTTGATGATCGCCTGTCTCCTCTTCTGGACGCGCTGACGTTTACTCTCGCGCCCGCTGATCTGCCTGAGCCCGGGCGTTCGATCGTCAGGGTGCCGGATGTTGTCGCCGCGCTCACTAGGATCGCCGAGGTGGCGGCGACCTCGCCTCAGGCGACCATTGTAGCGACGCAAACACTCCGAGCGAGTGAGCAGCTCGATATCCGCGCCGGGCTCGCCGCTGAGGCAGCGGCGTACTCCATGTTGTTGTCGGGTCGGGAGTTCGCCAATTGGCTAGAACAACGTGGGCCGGCGCGGGCGGCCCTGAACGCCAGGCAGCCCGTGACTCTGCACCGGGATGCGACGACCTTGTCCATCAGGTTGGATCGCCCAGGTCGCCGCAACGCGATGGACCGAACGCTCCGCGAGGCGCTGGTCGAGGGGTTATTAGTCGCGCTGGCAGATGAGTCGCTGCAGGTCGAGTTGAGTGGCGCCGGTCTCGACTTTTGCAGCGGTGGTGACCTTGATGAGTTCGGTACGGCGACCGATCTCGTCGCGGCCTATTTGGTCAGGCTCGACCGCCACCCGGGTTGGTTGCTTCATCAGGTCCGTGACCGAGCGACTGTCCGGTTGCAGGGCGCCTGCATCGGCGCCGGGATCGAGATCCCGGCGTTCGCCGATCGGGTGATCGCCGAACCCGGCGCGTTCTTTGTGCTTCCAGAGGTTGGAATGGGCCTGATCCCCGGCGCCGGTGGAACGGTGAGCATCCCGCGGCGAATCGGTCGGTGGCGGACAGCGTGGCTTGCGCTGTCAGGCGAACGGTTGGACGTCGACACCGCATTGGCGTGGGGACTCGTCGACGAGGTCAACCGCGCATGACAGTGAGTGCTTCGCGGTGGGCGACGCGCCTACTCGACGGTTGGGCCGTGCGCGGTGAGTTCGTGCCAGACAACCGTCCCGTCGATCCCGTTGCGGACTGGGCCGAGTCCGGTGCGATGTCGCTGACCGGTCGGGCTGATGGCCCGCCACTGGTCCCGCCCGGCATCGGCGCAACGGCCGCCCGTGGAGCTGAGCAGGCGTTCCGGGCCTTAGCCGGCTTGACGCCATCACAGGCGGCTGCGTCCGAGCTGCCGGTCGGCTGGCATCGGCTGCTCGGCGAACGGGCGGCGCTGTCGGGTGCGACTCGTCGTGCGCCATGGTCGGCGGGCGGGACGTGCCGCGCGATTACCACGGCAGACGGTTGGGCCGCGTTCAACCTCGCCAGAGCGGACGACATCGCCTGCGTGCCTGCGCTGGTCGCAACCGGCGCGGGTATGAGCGTCCCCGCGGGGGGAGCGCAAACGACCCGTGGCGTGCGGTCGAGGCTTGGGCATCGCAACGCAGCAGCGCGGACGTGGTGGCTCGAGCGGCGCTGCTCGGCCTGCCCTGCGGTGTCGTACCAGAGACGCCCACCACTCGCGAGCCGTCGGATCCAATCGTGCGAGTGGAGATTGCGGACGCTGCGCGACCGCCCGAGGATGCCAAACCGGTGGTCGTCGACCTGTCGGCGCTGTGGGCCGGACCGCTCTGCACACGCCTGCTCCGGTCAGTCGGTGCGCGGGTGGTCAAGGTCGAGACCGTCGACCGCCTCGACGGAGCCCGCAGGGGCGATCCGCGCTTCTACGATCTTCTGCATACCGGCCAGGACTCTGTCGTTGTCGACCCCGCTTCCGATGTCGACCGGCAACTGCTCGACCACCTTCTCGAACTGGCCGACATCGTCGTCTCAGCCTCACGCCCCCGTAGCTGGATTTCGCTCGGCATTGATCCGTTCGACGTCTGCCGGCGCTCGGCGACGACGTGGGTGGCGGTGACGGCGTATGGCCTTGGTGAGGGCGAACGGGTCGGATTCGGCGACGATGTTGCCATGGCGGCTGGAGCCGTCGCCTGGGAACCTGGCTCGGCATCGCCGTACCCATCGGGCGATGCGATGGCGGATCCACTGACCGGCATGCACGCCGCTGTTGCCGCCCTCGGCTCCTACCAAACAGGTGGCAGCAGGCTGCTCGATGTCTCGATGCGGGACGTCGTCGCTGCGACCCTCACACGCGACGCAACCGAGACGATCGTGGCCCGCGAGTCCCACGACGGTTGGCTCGTGGATAGCGCCCAGGGGCCGGTCCGAGTACTGGCGCCATCGGCGAGGTCAGCGCTCACTGCTGCCGCGCCGGCCGGGCGGGACACTGAGCGTTGGCGTGGGCGGTGAGGGCACCAAGGTTGCTTCTGCGCGATGTCGAAATCGCCGGCCGGCGCGTCGACTGCCGACTGGTGGGAGGGCTGATCGACGCCATAGGGGTCCGGCTTCCAGCCCCACCCGGAGTTGTGGTGCTGGAAGGGTCAGGCGGGGCGCTGCTGCCCGGCTTGGCTGACCACCATCTTCACCTGTTCGCCGTCGCGACTGCCGAGTCGTCAGTAAATCTGTCATCCACCGCTTCGCTTGACGACCTCGTTGTGGCTGCGGAACGAGCCCGGCCCAAGGGTGACGGAGTGCGAGCCGTCGGTTGGGATGACGCGAGGCACGGTGATCTCGACCGCCACCGGCTCGACCAACTCGTCGACGACGTGCCGGTACGGGTCCAGCACCGCAGCGGAGCATTGTGGGTGCTCAACAGTGCCGCCCTCGCCCTTCTCGACCTCACTGAGCCCGTCCCAGAGGGCGCGGAGCAAGACCACAACGGTCGGCTGACTGGTCGGATGTGGCGCATGGACGCCTGGTTGCGCGGCCACGTCGCGGCGCCGCCGCAACTCCAAGCCGTTGGCGCGCGGTTGGCGAGGCTCGGCATCACCGCTGTCACTGATGCATCGCCAGACCTCGATGCGGGTGCCGTGGAAGCCATCACGAACGCAATGACTGACGGAACCTTGCCGCAGCGCGTGCAGCTGCTCGGTGCCGATGCGGTCACGATAGATCAGCAGAGGCTCACCATCGGTCCGCGAAAGGTCGTGATCGCGGACCACGAGCTGCCCAATCCGGATCTCCTGGCTCGGATCTTCACCTCGGCGCACGAGGCGGGTCGCGCCGTTGCCGTGCATTGCGTGTCACGGGCGGCACTTGCTTTGACCATTGCGGCGCTGCGCGCGGCAGGCCCGCACGACGGTGACCGGATCGAGCACTGTGCGATTGCGGATCTCGCCGCGGTCGACGCACTGCGATCGCTCGGCGTCGTTGTCGTGACGCAACCGTCGCTGGTCGCGTCGCGGGGAGGTGACTACCTCGATCGCCACGATGTCAACGAGCACGACGATCTCTGGCGCTACCGCTCGCTACTCGATCACGGGGTGCGGGTGGTCCCGAGCAGTGATGCGCCGTACGGCGAGCTCGACCCCTGGGCCACGATCCGAGCGGCAACCACTCGGCGAACCGGCGATGGTCGCGTGCTCGGTGACGCCGAACGCGTCGACGCGCGGGACGCACTAGACGGAATGCTGACATCGCTCGCTGACCCAGCCGGTCCCCTGCGTCGCGTCGCGGTTGGGGAGCCTGCCGACCTCATCCTCCTGCGACAGCCACTTGATGCTGTCCTTACCGCCCCGTACGCCGAAACGGTCGCGGCGACGATCGCCGACGGGCACATCGTCTACCGCAGTTGAAGTTAGCGGTGGCTCAAGTGGTGAAGCGCCTATGGCGTTGCCGGGACCTCGGCTCGGTCATGGGTGTGCTTGCTCCGAAGCCGTCGCCGAGAGCAGTCAGCGCGGCATCGAGATAGACGGTGAGGTCGGCGTCGCCGTTGAGCACCCATCGATCGAAGCCGGCGCGGCACGCGGCGAGCGTGGTGCGGCCGATCGCCAGTGGAAACAGTGAGTCGGCCGGTTGACCGAGCCTGGTGGCAGCGAAACTGCTGACGGCGCCTTCCCAGGCGTCGTAATGCGGCGCCGCGCTGGCTTGCAGTGCTGGTACGGAGCCGATGAGGTTCATCCTGGTCCGAAGCTCGGCGACGTCGTCGGCGCGGTAGCGGTTGACGGCGACGACGACTTGGCGGATCGCGGTCATGATCGGGATGTCATCCGCGACCTCGGCGAAGCCGGCGCGCAACGCTTCGACTTCGCCGTCGAACTCATGCCAGAGCACGGCCGCCTTGGACTCGAAGTAGCGAAAGAACGTCCGACGGCTCACCCCGGCGGCGGCAGCGATCTCCTCGAC